>NZ_KB893203.1 GCF_000374025.1 Spirosoma panaciterrae DSM 21099
GAAGCAAGTGGCAAAGTGTCGGCGAAAAGTAAGTTCAGTAAATCGGGAGTAGCGAGCCAGATTTTCAAACGTAGCCCGTCCCTGTCTGCCTAATAAGACAGAGAAGAGTTCAGTTAGAAAAGTGCGCTGATGCTTGTTCACGTTGAAAAGTTTAGCCAATATTGGCTTGAGAATCGCTTCGATGCTCATGGGTCGTAGGGAATGAAATGGGGATTTCAAGCTTACGACCCTTTTTGCTTTTGGCCAAATCAAGCCCTAAAACTGCTCACAGTGTTAATTATTAATACTTTTTGAAGTAAAAGTTCTTCAGTATAGGGCGTGTTGACAATTGGGTAAATACAAATCCAGTTTGCAACTTTGTTGATGCGTCGTTATGAAATCACCGATCACCAGTGGGAACGGATCGCTCCTTTACTGCCCGGTAAAATCGGTCATGTGGGTCGTTCAGCCGCCGATAATCGGCTCTTTATCAATGCCGTCCTGTGGATCGCCCGCAGTGGAGCTCCGTGGCGGGATTTGCCTGAGCGCTTTGGACCGTGGAAACGCTCCGGCGTCCCGGTCAGTTTATCAACGCTTTCGGCGCTGGGCCAAAACAGACGTCTGGAAAACCGTTTTTGAGCAACTACAGGAGCCAGACTTAGATTGGCTGATGATTGATTCCACAATGGTTCGGGCTCACCAACATGCAGCGGGTCAAAAAAAAGCGATCCCACCCGCGAATGTTTAGCCGGGGCGCCGGTGCGACCAATCGGTGGGCGGTTGGACCACCAAGATTCATACGGTGGTTGACGCCTTAGGCAACCCGTTACGAATCATTTTGAGTGTGGGCCAGCGAGCCGACATTACACAGGCGGTGGACTTATTAACTGGTTATGAGACCGATGCGGTGTTGGCTGATGGGGGCTATGATGCCAATGAATTAATTGACTGGCTGGAACAGTCTACTACGGAGGTAGTCATTCCTGCGAAAAGGAATCGGTTGGTTGAGCGACTGATTGATGAGAATTTGTATAAGGACCGCAACAAAGTGGAACGCTATTTCAACAAGCTCAAGCAATACAGACGGGTTGCTACTCGCTATGAGAAGACGACTCTGAGTTTTGCCGGGTTTATCTATTTAGCCTCAGCTTTGATTTTATTAGCATAATTGTCAACACGCCCTAGTAAATATCTTATCTTTTAATTTTTATTTATTAATAGTCCAATCGTTAAGTAGTATCTTTTTGTTTATAAATATATTTAATAGGTTATTTTGAATGTGTATTATGAATATATTTATGTTTGATTATATTCTAGGTGTTTTTGAGTGATTTCATACACAAAAATGGTGATTTCATACGGTTTAGCTCTCGGAAGCTTGCCGATTAAGATAAGACTATGCTTTTTTGTGTCTATAAATATAAAAAATAGACACATACCTTTGTGCCCTACTCTACTACTAAACTCAAGCGAAAATGAAACTACCACATCTTTCTACTAGCCTTGCTAATATACTTTCCGAAATGAAGGTAGTAAACTGGGGGCTTATCGACCTTACGCCCCGCGAGTGGCAGGTATTGCTATCTATTATTGATGACTTGACAAATGCTGAAATTGCTGAACTACTTTGTTTGAGCCCTAAGAGCGTTGTCAACTACAGAAATCGCATTGGTTGCAAACTCAATTTGCAAGGCTCTCGGAAACTGGCTCAGTTTGCTAGAAAACATCAGCATGAATTACGTCAATTATATGAGTTGTTAATTGCTAAGCGCCACAAAGCCCCAAAAAAGCTTTCCAGTCCAGATTCTTAAAGAGTCTAGGGAGTAAACTCCTCAATTTTTGAGGAGTTTACTCCCTAGACAAAGAGTGCGTAGTTGCGTTAAATTTGTTGCCAAGAAATTTTCCTGACACCTTAATTTATGGAAGGCATTCAATCGTATTTTCTCGGTAATAATTCTAAAAATTATGAGGAGTAGTTTCAGTGATAGAATTAGTAAACTGCCAATAGATGATTCAATGATGACTCGATTGATGCAGGAAAGTACGCAACAGAAGCATATTTTTTACCTTAACCTGATTAATTATATAGCACCTATTTTTGATAAAATTTTAGAGTCACAAAAGCAACAAATATCATTTGCTGGATATTTATACTTTCGCTTTTTATTAGAGTTTGACGCCTTTGTAGATAATGAGGTTGAACAAAATAAAATAGATCAAGCCCAGAGGCTGAGCTATGCAATAGAAATACACGAAGCCGCTATTAGAGAATTAGCCTTTCTTTTTCCAACTGATTCACCATTTTGGATTAAATTTAATACCTATAAAAATGAATATAGAAAAGCAATCATAGCAGAAAAGTATTTTGCTAAATCTGGACAATTATATTCAGAAGTTACCTTTGAGCAACTTGCTGCAAGTAAATCGGCAGTTTGTTATGCAGCGATACAGGGGCTTGTAACGTTAAATGGGTCAACGCCTTTTGATGATCAACTTGAGCGTTGCCTACGCCACATACATATTGCGTTTCAATATATTGATGATTTGGATGATTTTGAGAAAGACTTTGTCAATGGCCAGCGGACCTTTGCCCATCAACTGGTTCAGGATTATTTAGTGGGTAAAAGCGTGCAATTGGCTGATATAAAACTGTTACACAAATATTTGTATATTTCAAAAGTAGCTGATAGATTAATTAATAAAGCTATTAAACATTTTGAGGAAGCCATAGCGATTTCGGATGAACTTAACCTGACAGAATTACATGAATACCTCCTTGCTCAGGTTGAATTAGCAAAGAATTTCAATAATGAAGTCAATCTTCTTATTCTAAAAACGCGAATTAAATCCTCTAAAAGCACGATTATATTGCCCAAGAAAAGCGTCAATGAAGCAATAGATAGTGCGTTTGTGTACCTAAAGTCAGCAATTGATAGGGGTATTTGGTCAGACTTTATTACTAGTGCTGGTTCTGGCGATACCTGGATTTCGGCGTATGTAGGATATCTACTGGCAGAAAGTAATGTTGATAATCAACTACTACAAACTGTACTAGAAAAACTTCCAATAAATGGCTCATTTAATGATAGTGTATTACAGGACGGAGATTCAACTAATTTTCTGACAGGACTTTATTGGAAGCTTACTCAGACAATACCTGATTCTCTTCAGGAATCTTGGTTATCGTTCAAAAAAGAAAAAGGGGGGTGGATTACCTATCACGACGAAGAGGGACTACGAAGTCGATTAAGATTAGCTAGCCAAACTAGTGTCGTTGGCTGGCTTTCTGAGCATGATTGTGTAAGTGCCGCTGCCGCCTATATACTTTCCGACATACCTTTCCTTGAAGACGTATATGAGTCTACGTGCCGCTATTTGACCAGACAGCTTATTAACGCAAACTTGCGATCATACTGGTGGACGAGTGACCTATATGCTTTGTCATTCAGTGCATTAGCCTTTGCCAAACGACCATTTTATTTGCCTTATGGGCGTCAGATAGGTTATCGGATTGCTCAACTGCAACATGCGGATGGCTACTGGGTAAATCCAGCTATGGACAAACCCAACGCTTTTTATACCGCTATTGCCCTAAAAGCGTTAATGGCTACTGATAGGCTAACCTACCAGTCGGCTATTCAATGTGGAATTCAGTGGTTGCTTATGAATCAGACCACCGACGGAAGCTGGCAGACTGGGCCTATTTTACGAATTCCTGCCACAGATGTATTGCAACCCGAGACAATACAGCGCTGGCGCATAAGTTCGTTTGGAGTGAATACACTGGTCGATGACCACAATCGGATTTTTACTACTAGCACTGTCTTTAATGTATTGAGCTCTTTTACGCGTGTCCCTGAGTTAATCTGATGCTTATTACAAAAGGAACCAGTGTTCATCTCTTCGATAACAATAGATGGGTAATTCACTCAGCCGAAGGGCGTAATTTTTTGATAAATCATGCAACCTACCAACTGTATCAAATATTAGGTGAGTCGTCAGACCAGTTAGAGGCTAACGTACGGTTTAATCAGCAATTCGGATTATCACTAAATCAGCAGGAGTTCTATGCACTGGTCACCCAAACGTTAGGAGGCTACAACGTGTTGCGGGAAGACATGACACCGATTAAGCCTAGTCTGAAAAATAAATATCTAAAGATGAAGGTGGAGCTTTTACCCGCCTGTGTAGTTGGCATTCTGTCGAAACCTCTTCAGTGGGTTTATGCGCCCGGTGTGTTTTGGATCGCTTTCCTGTTATGCTCGTCCGTTGTACCGATGGTATATTTTGTGAGTGATACAAATCAGGTAATTGCTCAAACAGACTTTATTTTATATTTAATCCTGTTATATGCAACAATGCTGATTCACGAATTGGGTCACATTGGTGCCTGCGCTAAATATGGTTTAAAGCATGGCGGGGTGGGGTTTGGGTTTTATTTCATTATGCCTGTTATGTATGCCGACATAACAGAGGTGTGGTTAGTTGACAGATCGCATAGGGTTATTGCAAACTTAGCAGGTATTTTCAACGAAATACTTTATGCAGGTGCTCTAGCGATCGTGTATTTGATAACTAGTAATGATACCTGCTTGGCAGTAGCACTTACTGTATTTACGATGGTAATCTGGGAGTTTAATCCTTTTGTGCGTTTTGATGGATATTGGGTACTTTCCGATTTAACCAATACACCTAATCTGTTACAAAAGGCAAATGAAGTGTTTAAAACGAGTATTCAGAGGAGAACTCTGTTTTCCTTTTGGGAGCGACCGATAGAAAAGAGACGTAGTGTATCAGTGCAAAAAATAGCTTTGTTTACTTATGGCTTCATCAATAAATTACTATGGAGTATCATAATGATTTATACCTTGGTGGTATACTGGGAAACAGTAGTTCAATTCCCATTTATCGTTTGGCAACTGATCAGAAAATTAGTGAATAATCAACTGGAATGGCAGGATTTGAGCCGTCAATATATAACTGTGTTGCTATTCTACGCGCTTTTTCTACGATTTATTAGTAGCCAGTGGCAAAGTAATAAGCATCTGCTTTTTAAACAGTCTTAGCAAAACTTATGTGAAAAATTTATTAGCGATAGAAGGCAGATAGCGAAGATCGTTTTATTCTATTCATTCACTTTTAACTGTTGATGTTTATGCAAAAACAATTGATAAGCAATCCAGAGAGTAAGCTTATATCCTTATTTCAACTGGAAGAACTCGAAGAGCGACTTGAAAATAGATGGGAGATAGAAGGTTGCGACGATTGCAATACAAAAGGTGCTCAATCCCCAATTAATAATCATCAATAACCAATTGCTAATGACTATGAAAATTATCAATAACTCATTGCAACAAGATAACGAGCTAGTATCTCAATTTCATGTGGAAGAGCTAGAAGAACGGTTAGAAAATAAGTGGGGAGTAGTTAATAATGGCCCTCAAGAAGATACCCTTATGGAGGTTACAGTAGTTGTTGAGTAATTCCCCCAAAAATAGTCAAGTAGCACAATATTGCCAAAGTCATCCGTCTGCTACTTAATAGGGCAGTAGCTGCCGGTTAATCTAAAAAGCCCTCCAACTTTATTAAATTCATTTTTATGCAAACTGTTGACAAATTTAGCACACAGCCAGAAAGCGATTTGGTAACTATGTTTCAGTTAGAAGAGCTCGAAGAACGACTTGAAAACAAATGGGAAGCAAGTGCTTCGGCGGGAACTAACAGCAATGGACCTTATTGCGAAGCTAAGGTGTCATGCTCATTTTAATAACAATAAGTTGATGTTTTAACCAAGTGGAGTGCTATCAATAATGCACTCTACTTGGTTAAATGCGTTTCTGTTAATCTTTTTTGTAATTATGAATGAAATAAGGAAATGGTTGTTGATTATTAATTTATTTGTAACTACTTATAGTTATAGTCAATCTGTAAATGGTTTTGTAGTAGATGTAGTTACAAATCAAAAAATTCCTTTTGCTAACATCTACTGCCCAATAGTAAAAACAGGAACATTAAGCAATGAAAATGGGGAGTACGAATTTCATAGTCAATCTTTCCCTGTTCAGTTTGTTGTATCACATATCAGTTATCAATCCGATACAATTACGATTAACACGCCATCAGATCATTACACCGTTCATCTGAAACCTGCTGTTCATGAACTAGATCCGGTGACAGTAAGCAATGCTGGTTATAAATTAATTCAACAAGCTTTTGACTTAGTAAACATCAATAAAAATTTAGTTTATGGGAAAGCTTTTTATCGTCAATTGACCATAAATGGTAAACAATCAACGGAAATTCAAGAAGTTGTATACGATATTAAATTGTCAAGTAGCAAAATAGAAGGTGTGCAGATTGATAATGCCCGCTATGCAAAATTACCTTCTGATGACAAGAAAATGTATTTTACATTCAGTAATTTTTCTTATTTGGTATTAGCTCAAAGAGCAATTGGCCAATCAAAACCAACAGAAAATACAGTCTTGTTCCCAGTCCGGTCAGACGTAGCTGATTATTATACTATTCGAGTTACTAATGTGTTGTCACAATCTAATGGTGATAAAATAGCCGAATTAGATTGCCATATTCGAGAAGACTATATAAATCCAGCCTTTTCGGGTAAAGTTTATATTAATATGACTAATTATAAACTAGTCAAGGTCCATGGGGTGATTTCGAATAGTTTAGGCGCATCAATAAATAATGCCAAAACATTAACTGAAAATTATGTTTATACAGTTGATATTGATTACGCCAATCAAGCAAACACTACAGTATTTAGCAGTATTCGGATAGCAGTAGAGTTTGATCAGCTTATTAAGTCAACTGGCGAAAAACGAAAAGATAAAGTAAGTGCGTTTTTATTAATTAACGAATTTAGCAACACACCGACTAGAGGTAAGTACAAACCCATAAATATTCATCGTGAAGATTTAAAACTTATTCAAAACGCGAAATATAACCCTGATTTTTGGCAAAATAATCCGGTAGTTCGACGAACTCCTTTAGAAGAAAGCACTATTAAAGCTTTTGAGCAACAAGGCGTGATGGGAAATATGAAATTTGATGCGCAATAAGAAGTCCATACTGGTAACTGTCGGTTAGTATTCCTTGATTGGGACTCATATAAAAATCACTTCACTTATGAATTCTTTTCCATTAACTCGAGTAGCTACGGTTATACTGGGCTTGTTATATCTTGCTTCGGGTATTAGCAAGGCGATGGATATTAACGCCTTTGCTGATGTGATTGTTAACTATGGTATTCCGCCGTTAAGAATGTTTGCCCCATTGGTTATTGGCCTGGAAATTACACTGGGATTTGGACTCTTATTTGAGGTGTACCGCCAACGTACTGGTCTGCTGTCGTTAAGGTTACTCATTCTATTCACACTGATCTTTACTTTCGGTTATATTTTTCTGGGCATAAGTGATTGTGGCTGTTTTGGGGAGGTATTGAGTATGCCACCAGCCATCTCGTTGCTTCGGAATACATTCATGATTGCCATGTCTTACTATATCTGGAAGCAACCAGAAAAGCAAGTTAGCTTAACAGTTCTGAAGACAACATTTGCAGTTGTTATGGGTACCGTTACGTTCGCTACAACTGGCTTTGAAATGAAAAAGACGTATATAGAGATAAGTGTGCATGAAGGTTCAAATTTGAGTAAAACCTTTCTTAGACCTTTGATTGATCCTAATAAAGACCAACTGATTTTTATCTTTAGTCCTTCCTGCACGCATTGCCAACGCGTAACTCCAAAGATTAATTCTTATGCAGAAACAGAAACGGTTGATGAAATAGTAGGGGTGTATTCTAACTCAGTGTCGTCAGAATCACTTCCTGAATATAAAAAGAAATCGGCACCTGTTTTTCGCATCGTTTCCATGAATAAGGAATCTTTACGCTCAATTACCCGTACTCTGCCAACCGTTCTGTTGGTTCATAGAGGGTATGTTAATAAGATATATATGGGTAATATTCCTGATCCTCATCAAACGGTAGCTACTTATAATAAAGATAGTTTAACAGGTAATAGGATACTGCAATTATTTTCTCGGCTTCGAAGTTTGTCATCAATTGAATAGGGTTTTACTTTAGACGGGTCTGACACGTATACGTTTACGATATATTCTTAGATTGGGATTCAATAGTAAGTGAAACGTTTAAGAGGGCTTTGCCTCGCCTTCATTCGAGTAGGGCGAACGCATCAAATATAGGCTTGGATAGTCTGTTGTTGTAATCTTGCTCCATGAACTGGCAAGATTACTTTCCTGGTGTTAGCGACCCGCGTGTAGTAGGGCGCACCGACCATAAGCTCAATGACATTTTGATGATTGCTCTTTGCTCAACCATCAGCGATGGTGATACCTTTGAGGACATGGCGGACTACGGTCAGGATAAGCAAGCCTTTTTAAGGCAATTTCTGGAGTTGCCTAACGGCATACCCTCTCATGATACCTTTCGACGGGTGTTAAGCTTAGTCCGAGTTGATGAGCTGGATGCCGTCTTGCGCCAGCAAGCCGCCCGCTTGCTGCAAACACTGGCTCACCGCCACGTTTGCCTTGATGGAAAAGAGCTTCGGGGGACCATCCCCGCTGGTCGCAAACACGCATTGGTTCACTTGTTGAGTGCCTGGGCCGTGGAGCATCAACAAAGCCTAGGCCAATTACGGGTCGAAAGCAAGACCAACGAAATTAGTTTGATTAAGCCCTTACTCAGCAGTCTGGAATTGACCGACAGTTTGGTAACGATTGATGCTATCGCTTGTCAGCCTGGTATTGTGGCTCAATTGGTCGAACAAGGGGCTAGTTATCTGATTGGCTTAAAGGCTAATCAAGATACACTTTTTGAACAAGTTCGGGACTGGATGCTACGCTACGAATCTACACCAGCTCACTACACCCAACGTAGCCTGGATCACGGTCGAGCCGAGTTGCGGGAACTCTGGTTAAGCCCTGACTTGGATTTGCTGGAGACTACTCAGCCTTGGGCCGGTCTCAATACGCTGATCATGACCCGCACCCACCGCTGGATTGGGCAACAGTGTAGCGTTACGAATCGGTTTTACATCAGCAATTTAGCTACTGCTACCGCACACCAAGTAGGGGGTTATATCCGTGAGCACTGGAGTATTGAAAATCAACTACATTGGCGGCTGGATGTAGTCTTTGGTGAAGATGACTCGCAGGTCCGACATCCCTTAGCCGCTCAAAATCTGGCGTTATTACGGAAAATGGCCTTATCGGCCTTACGGCGGGAACCTACACCGATGAGCATGAATCGAAAACGAAAAAAAGCAGCCCGTGATGAGAACTATCTTTTACAAGTCATTCAACAACTTTGATGCGTTTGCCCTATTCATTCGAGGTATCTTTGATATACTATTGTTGATTTTCAGTATATTGGTATTTATAGGCTATACAATAATGTGAAATTTGTACACAAAAGAATGTCTATTGATAGAGAAACGCAAAACGGCTCGGATTAGGTTCGGAGCATCAGGTAAAGAACCGTCGTTTGCCTGAATACTGCGTCAATGGCCCAGGGTATTTGTAAATCAGAAAATATCATATGTTTTTATCGGTAAACGAAATGCTATAGATTGATACCTTTTGTGCGAAATCGCTTCCATGCTATGCCATTTGTCCTGTTTCCGATACGTACGTATCTGGTCCTGTTGCTGTTGGTGCTTGTTGGGCTGTTCATCACGTTTATTCACCGCGCCGAGTATTATGATGAAGCCTGGTTTGCTGAACAGTCCTATTGGTTGATCCATACCGGGCAGGTCAAGTCGGAACTGTTTCGTACCTACAATGGCTGGGACAAAGGTATTTACGTATTCCATAAGCTGTTTATTTATGCAGGTGCGCTGATCATGTCGGTAACGGGGGTTTCGATAGCTACCAATAAACTGGTTAGTATTCTTTTTGGCTTGCTTGGTGGGTATTTGGTTTGGTTATACGGTCGGTCGGCCTCGCGGGAGCAGCAGTGGTTATCAGTATTGCTGTATGCTGGCTGCGGTACACTCATTCGGTTTATATCGGTCAATCGACCCGAAACCATGTGTATGGCCATTGGCTTCGTATCGTATCTGGCTATCGATCCGCCGAAAGGATGGCGATCAAAACCGATTTGGGCGGGAGTACTGGCCGGATTGTCGGCGCTTACCCATTTGAATGGGATTATATACCTCATAGCGGGCGTAATCCTGCTTTGGCTACGATCAGGCTGGCGGCCTATGCTGGTGTTCAGTGTGGCAGGGGCGCTGACACTGAGTCTGTACGGATTGGATGCGCTCCTGGATGGCCAGTCTGGAACCTTGATCGACCAGTTTCGGAACGATCCGGCAACGCAGGAAAATTTTGGCCTGATCGCAAAATTGACGGTAATGGCCGATTACCATCAGATTTTTTTTCATAGTCAGAATGAAGCGGCCCTGAGCATACTCGTATTGCTCTGCGCTGTTCTGTTCTGGAAGCAAATAGGCCGGAAAGAGTCGCTGTTGGTGTACACGCTGCTCCTGATCGGTTCTTTCTGGGTATTGACTAAAAGTAGTACCGACATTTATTTTCTGTTGTTTCTGCCCTGGCTATCGCTTCTGGCTGCACGCTGGCTGATAACTTGTCTGCCCCATCAACCCGTCTGGCAAAAGCGACTGATGCAGATTCTGCTGGTTGGATATCTGGTGGTGAGTGCCATTCAATTTCGGGAAGTTATTGTTGAGAATAGAACGGTGCCCGATACCGAACGTCATAATGCGTTGCTGGCGGCTCATATGCCTCACAAGCATACGAGGGTCATTGCGCCACTGGAGTTTTTCTTTGGACAGATGGAAGCCTATCAGATCTGGGGGCTGACGTACTATCTTTTCCTGGCGAAGAAACGAAAAAGCTTTACGCTGAACGACTTTTTTCAACTGGCTGAACAGGAACAGGTGGAGTACATCATCAGCGATCACCGCCTGAATGCAAGTTACGAGATTCCGATAAACGCTCCGGCAACGATCGGGGTTTATCACCGCATTTTTCAGGACGAATGGAATACGATTTATGCTCATCAATGATAGAACACAGATTTTTAGGATGATTAAGATCTATGTAAATCATAATCATCCTAAAAATCTGTGTTCTATTGCCGTTTCAACACGATCACCTGATTGCGCAGGGTTTGGTTTTGCCGGAAATTATCGTCGGCGATTACGACAATGGTTTGGTGCCCGGCATCGGCCCAGGCCATCGCTTCGAGGTTACAAACGTTGCCCGGAAACTGACGGTTGAAATCGAAGGCCAGTTCTTTCGTAAGGGTATGCGTTTGTTCGTTGATGGTGGCCAGATACAAATTAGCCGTTACCCGTTTTTGTACACTGTCATAGCATCGCTCCAGCACCAGTAATCGCTGGTCATCGACCGCTACGATTTCAGAAATTCCGCCCACGCGTTCGTCGCCCTGGGCAAAGGCACAGCGATTGATTGGGTACAAAAAGCGTTCGACAGGTGGGTCAGCAAGTGTCGGATTCGCATATCGTAAAAACGTGATCGTGTCCTGATCTAGGCGAGTTTGACCTTCCCAGCCCGCTTCGGGAGCTACCCATAAGGCACCCGTTGAGGTTAGGGCAATTCCTTCCAGCCCCTTGTTCGGGCTGGGTAAAGGGATTTTCAGCAGGATTTGACGCGTACTGTCCCGAACCGATTGCCCATATAACAGCGAGGTAATAAACTCATGCTCGTCGGTCCAGAAATAGGCATGGCTTTGGCTATCGTAGCGGATACTTTCGAACCAGTAGGGGGTAGGCTCAGAAACCGATAGCCGGGATGGGTCGCCCAGGTCGCGGATACTGCGGATGTTTGTGAACACAAAATGCCTGCCTCGGTCGCTCACCAGATGCCACTCGCCCGTTGCCGGATCAATAGCCAGCCCCGAGATACCCCGCAGGCTATCGATGGTATGCGGAATGGTGGTTGAATCACTGAAAACGAACTGTATCTGTTGGCCTGTAGCCGATACGAGGGTCAGACAGCCTACAAGTACAAGAAGAAATTTCATTCAGTATGGTTTATTTAGCTTTGTCGATGGCCAGTATGGTTTGTAAAAGTACGTTGACGCCATTGGTCATATCGACTGCCTTGGTAAATTCTTTGGGTGAGTGGCTGATACCATTCACACTCGGTACAAAAATCATCCCGACAGGAGCAATCAAGGCGATCTCCTGAGAGTCGTGCCCGGCTCCACTAGGTAAATACTTGTACGTAAGGCCCAGCGATTTGGCCGAAGCCACAATCTTATCCTGAATGGCTTTTTCGGTTAAGGCAGGTTTGGCGGGGTTGGGTTGATGAGTAAATGAAATTTTTGTGCCTGTCGCTGTTGCAATGTCCGAGGCTTTTTTCTCAATATCCTTAAACAGTTTCCAGATTTTATCGTAGTCCAGATCGCGTAGTTCCAGGCCCAAAACCACCTTGCCCGGAATCACGTTGTAGGCACCAGGCTGGGCCGCAATTTTTCCGACCGTCCCTACTTGCCGACCTTCGTAACTGGTAACCACTTCGTTTACGGCCACAATAAACCGAGAGGCTGCCAGTAGAGCATCTTTGCGCATGTTCATAGGAGTAGTGCCTGCGTGATTGGCAAAGCCTTCTACCGTAACTTCCCAGTGTTCAATCCCCACAATTCCCTCGACGACACCGATCTGGAGGTTCTCTTTTTCTAAAATCCCCCCCTGTTCGATGTGGAGTTCCAGAAAGGCGCTCAGATCTCCTTTTTTACGGACAACCTGTTGCAGCTTGTCGGGATTACCGCCAATGGCTTTGATGCCATTTCCTACGGTAAGACCGCTTTGGGTCACAGCCTGTAACCCTTTCGCGGTTAAATGACCGGCCATAGCCATACTGCCGATGGTGCCGCCCTCTTCATTGGCAAAAATGATCACTTCCAGCGGGTGCTCTGTTACCAGTTTATGCTCATTCAGTATGTCGATCACTTCCAGCGCACCAATAGAACCCAGGCAACCATCGTAATTGCCTCCATCGGGCACCATATCGATATGCGAACCGAATGCGATGGGTTTCAGGGCAGCGTTTTTCCCCGCTCGCTTGCCAATGATATTGCCAGCCGCGTCGATGGTAGGATTAAGTCCGGCTTGCTTCATCAGACCGATAAACCAGTTTCGACCTTCCACATCGCCTTTGGTATACGCAACCCGATAGCCCCTGCCCAGCGAGTCTCGTCCAAATTTGGCAAGTTCAGCAATTCGGCTTTCAATACGCTGCGGGTTTATTTTGAGGGTTGCCGGGGCCGTCTGGCTAAATGCAACGGGCGATGTAAGGAGGCACAGGCCAATTAGTGAAGGTAGGTACGTTCGTTTCATGGTTGTATTGTTTGGTTGTATTGAAGCGCGTTATTCAAGCCTGGCCATGCCGTTTATGGGCCGATAAGGCATTTTGAAAAAATCGCCCACCGTCCGGTTAAACAGGTCTTTGTACCGAATGAGGGTTGAATGGCCGGAATTGGGCAAAATCCACAGATACGCCTTGGGAATAGCTCGGGCAATTACAAGGGTATGGGTAGGCAGAATTACATCGTTATCGCCACCAATCACCAGCGTAGGACATTTTACCTGTTTCAGATCGGTGGTTGAAATATGCGGATGGAGCACCATCAGGTTAAGGAGCTTTTTCTGAGCCTTAACAGCTGGGGTCTGGGTTACCCTGGCCAGACTGTCGTTGGCCGAGACAATCCAGTGAAAAAGATCCGGCTCAATGGCTGTCGTATCGGGCCATAGGTTAGCGCCTGTAATCGCTAGTTTCTTTACTTTTTCGGGATGCCGCATAGCAAGCAATAGCCCATCGATACCGCCGTCGCTCCAGCCGATTACGTAACACGAATCCAGATGGAGCGTATTAAGTAGCGCGTTGAGGTCATCGGCCATCATTTCGTAGGTGAGCGAGTCGCTGGGATCAGCAGATTTCCCCTGCGCCCGGCTGTCGACCGCGATCACTTTGTAACTTTTGGCGAAGTAGGGGATCTGATTCCTGAAATTGTCGATCGAACCGCCATTGCCATGAATCAGCAGCAACGGCTTTCCGGCACCGTAGATTTCGTAATACATTCTGAAACCCCGAATAGAAGCATAGTGGCCCACTTTGGCATTACTTCCATAGACGGTTTTGACCGACGACGCCAGAGGAATTGTGGATTGAGTAAAAGCAGAGTTTAGGGCTAAGGAGAAAATGAGAATCAGGTGAAGCTGTTTCATGAGAGGTAGAGTAGTCAGGCACTTGTACGGTATACTGGCAAGTTAAAAAATTTGGTGATGAGATGAACCCGTTTATGGCTGTAGAAAGCAGATACAGCAAGTTATGCGAGGGGTATCGCTTATGAATAGTTTTTTTAGCGGCCTATGAATCTGATTATGTTAAGATTGTTTTGTTAACAAGTATTTATTATTAGTAACTATTTTGTTTCGTTTATTAAATTGTGTTTACTTTTGTATTTTCCTGTAACGCTACTGAATATACCATCGAAATTAGTACTGGATAAGCTCTGGTAGGCCTAAAATCTCTGATTACATAACCGAATTAGCATGAACAGAAACCGACGCATCTCCTTCATGATCGCTTTGGGTTTACTGATTACTATACTTATTGGAATCAACGCCTGGCAGACAACCGATCGACTGATTGAATTGAATAATTGGGTGGTGCACACCCACCGCGTGCTCAATAAAACGCAGCGATTGTTAGCCTTGCTGACCAATATGGATAACGATTTACGCAGTTATCTGCTGAGTGAAAATCTTTATTTCAAAGCTGATTTTGAACGTACCAGCCGTGAAATGAGCCAGCAACTGAAAAACCTCAAAACGCTATCCGCCAACAACCCCGTCCAGTTCAAACGGTTACAGTTGCTGGATACGCTCTTTCAGGTAAAGCTGGATCGAAGCCGTACGTTATTTCAGACCAACGGGATTGCGCCAGGGAAAGCAAGGCTCGATTCGATCGAGCGTTTTTTAAACATCAGCAGCAACTTTTATCAGGTACTTAAAGCGACGGAAAGCTATGAGAATGTGTTGCTTGAAACCCGTGAGGCCCAAAGCAAGCGCTCCGTTTCATACGCCACCCTTAGCAACCTGATCGGCGCTATTGCCGCTTTGCTCATGATCCTTTGGGCTATTTATGTGCTGTATCGCTCGTTGCAAAAGAGCAATCAGCTTAACCAAAAGCTCACCGAAAGCGACCAGCAAACCAAGAAATTACTCGAAGCTGTGCCCGTTCCTATTGTCATAGTTGATCGGGAAGGTAAATTCTACTACGCTAATCAGGCTGCCTACCAATTATTCGATAATCTGCTGGTGTTTGACCAATATAACCGAACAGTCAATAGGGATCATCTTTTCCGTTTCCCGGACGGGGTTCCCTATCCACCTGAGGAGCGGCCAACTTACCGGGCCTTACAGGGCGAATCGGTGCAGGTAGATGATCTTGAGTTACGCGTAAACGATAAAGTGATACACTTGCTCAGTTCGGCCACCCCCGTCTATGATGCCCAGGGGGACTTACAATACGTCATTACATCGAGTATCGACCTCAGTGACCGGGTCCAATCGCAGACCCGACTTCAGGAGGCTAAGAAAATTGCGGAAAAAGCGGCCAAGATCAAGGAAGATTTTTTAGCCAACATGAGCCATGAAATTCGGACGCCCCTGAATGCGATGCTTGGTTTTTCCGAATTGATGGAAACCACGGCCTTGGACAAAGACCAACGGGAGTATCTTGGCCTGATTCGGACGGCTGGCAAGAACCTGTTAACCATTGTGAATGACATTCTGGATATTTCGAAGCTGGAAGCCGGGATGATTAAACTGGAGTCGATTCCGTTTAGTATTCAGATGCTTACGGCGTCGCTTCGGGCTATGTGTCAGGCCGCTGTAGCCGATAAAGGCTTACAGTTGACGGTTAAAATAGCCCCCGATTTGCCCGATTTTTTCTTGGGCGATCCAACCCGCCTGACTCAGATATTACTGAATCTGCTGAATAATGCCATCAAGTTCACCAAGCAGGGCAGCGTTAGCCTGTTCGTGGAGAAAGGAGAACCCTCAACAGCCGAACGGGTGATGGTGCGCTTCATCATCGAAGATACCGGCATAGGCATTGCCGAGGATGTGTTGCCCGCTATTTTTGAACGTTTCCAGCAGGCCGACGATTTCACGACCCGGTATTATGGAGGAACGGGGCTGGGGTTAAACATTGTCAAAGCGTTGACGGAACTTCAGGGTGGTTCGGTTCAGGTGAGCAGTACGGTGGGGCAGGGGTCCCGATTTACGATTGAAATTCCCTATCCGGTAGCTGAACAACATTTTAGCTTGACTCAGCCGATTCTGTCGGCCATGGCGCCCATCGAAGGCGATGTATGGGTGTTGGTTGTAGAAGATAATCTGATGAATCAGAAACTGGCCGTTCAGGTCCTGAAGCGGTTGGGGTATCATGTTCAGGTAGCCGACAACGGTCAGAAAGCACTTGCCATGCTGGCCGAAGCGGCTTTTGATATAATCCTGATGGATCTTCAGATGCCGGTTATGGATGGCTATGAAACCACTCGCCAGATCCGGACAGCTTTAAAAAGTACGGTGCCTATTATTGCCATGACGGCGCATGCACTGCCGAGTGAGCAGGAAGAGTGCCTGAAAGCAGGAATGAATGATTTTCTGCCCAAACCGTTCCAACTGGAAGAACTCCAGTTGCTTATGCGCAAGTATATATCGGCCAACCGGCTGGTTCGGGCCACCTCTTCAGATGCGCTAATAACAACCCCTTCATCGGCTCAGTTTTCGATTGAACCTTTACTCAACGCTGTCGGGAACAATATAGAATTGGCCACTGAGTTGATAGATATCTACCTGGATGAAACCCCACAGGGTATGGATGCGTTACAACAGGCCCTACATCAGCGGGATGTGGAGGCAATAAAGCGACTCATTCATACCCAGCAGGTTCACACGAAGATGCTGGGTATGCACGAAGCCACCCGATTGATTCTGGAAACGGAAGCGCTAATCAGGGAAAAGAAAGGAATTGAGGACATCCAGCCGTTGGTAGAGCAGTACATTCGGGAAGTAAAAGCTGTATTGCCTCAATTGACCCAGTATATCCAGACGAGTGTTGATGGCGAAGTATAGTGCCACGAAAAGCGAATAGCTCCCGGTAAGGAGCTATTCGACCATGAGTCAGGCTTTATTCGATTGAATTTATTTCGTCAGTTTTTGCGTCACTACCTTCTCCAGGTATTCCCGAATGGGCTGAATTTTGATCTGACTCAACACATCCTGCGAGAAGGCGTATAGCAACAGGGTCCGGGCTTCGTCTTTCGGAATCCCTCGTGAACGCATATAAAACAGGGCTTCGTCGTTGAGCTGGCCGGTGGTGGTTCCGTGTGAACACTTTACATCGTCGGCGAAAATTTCCAACTGAGGCTTGGTGTTCATCGTAGCGCCAGAAGAAAGAACGACATTTTTACAGGACTGATACGCGTTGGTTTTTTGCGCGTCGGGTCGTACGAAAATCTTGCCATTGAAAACCCCTGTGCTGTTGTCGTCCAGAATGCCTTTATACAGTTCATTGCTGTACGAATTAGGCATGGCATGATCGACCAGCGTATGGTTATCGACATGCTGACGGCCGTTTGGCATGTAGAGGCCATACATAAACGCTTCAGCCTGCTGTCCATTCAGAACGATATTCAGGTTGTTGCGTACAAAGTTGCCGTTGAGCGTAACCGTAGCTGAATAAAAGTGGCTGTTATCAGCCTGGTTTACCTGAGTGGTTCCAATATGGTACGCCTTTTCGGTTTCGTTCTGCACCTTGTAGTACTGCATCCGGGCATCGCGCTCGAGCACAATTTCGGTAACGACGTTTACAAAGCTGGCCCCTTCGCCCAGGGTTCGGTACGACTCGGCCATCATCACTTCGGCGTTTTTGCCCACTAGTACCAGGTTTCGGGGTTGTGAGGTGATGTTTTTAGTGCGGGTGTCGGTAATAAACCGAAGAATGATCGGCTGTTCTACCGTTGTATTGGCAGGTACCCGAATCACAATACCATCGCTGGCCAGTGCCGTGTTTAGGGCCGTAAAGGCATTTTCCTGATAATTGGCGTACCGGGCAAAATGCGTGTCGATCAGTTCGGGGTCTGATTTGATAGCTTCAGCGAAACTAAGAATCTGAACCTGATCGGCAGGGCTGATTAAACGGGATAGCTCAGCATGATAGCGCCCATTGACGAAATAGATGATGTTTCCATCAAGATTTGGAATTTCCAGCGGAGCCAGATCCTCCATCGTCAGGGTAGTGGTTTCGTCCAGGTCGAATGATTGCTTCAATAGTCCATTTACACTGGAGTATTTCCATTCTTCATGCCGAATGGTTGGAAAGCCAAGCTGGTCGAATTGCTTCAGAGCAGTACGCCGGATCTGATGCAGCGGGCTTTTACGCTCGCCGTTCATCCGCTCTTCATTGTCCCGAAAAGCGGCCAGCAGTTGCTCTTTAAATTCGTTATAAGATGCGTAAGAAGGAGTCATTTCTTTGATGTATGATGTATGATGTAAGGTGTAGGATCCAGGATGGATGATGAATCAATTGCCAGTAGGCGCATCATACAGTCTATATCCTATATCATATATCAGATTGCTTCGGCTTTAATCCAGTCGTAGCCTTTTTCTTCCAGTTCAAGTGCCAGCTCTTTCGGTCCCGATTTCACGATACGGCCTTTGTACAGAACATGAACAAAATCAGGGACTATATAATCAAGCAGCCGCTGGTAGTGGGTAACCACAATGGTAGCCCGCTCCGGCGATCGGAGTTGATTGACGCCATCGGCCACAATCCGCAGGGCATCGATGTCCAGACCAGAATCCGTTTCGTCCAGAATGGCTAGTTTGGGTTCCAGCATGGCCATCTGAAAAATTTCATTCCGTTTCTTTTCTCCACCCGAAAATCCTTCGTTCAATGATCGGCTCAGCAGCGATTGGTCGATGTTGACAAGTTTCATCTTTTCTTTCATCAACTTCAGAAACTGCACAGCATCGAGCGGATCCTGACCCCGATATTTTCGGATTTCGTTCATCGCTGTTTTGAGGAAGTTGGTCGTGCTCACGCCCGGTATTTCAACGGGGTACTGAAAAGCCAGAAAAATACCTTCGGCCGCCCGTTCTTCAGGAGCCATGTCGAGTAAGTCTTTCCCGTCGAAGGTAACGCTGCCGCCCGTTACGTCGTAATCTTCCCGACCTGCCAATACAGATGCCAGGGTGCTTTTTCCAGCACCATTAGGACCCATAATCGCGTGAACCTCACCGGGGTTGACTTCCAGATTGAGACCTCGTAATATTTCTTTGTCGCCGATAGAGGCTTGTAAATTACTGATGGATAACATAATAGGTTGTAATGCCCTCGTTGGCAAATGAGCCGCAAAGATAACAGATGAATCAGTATCTCTCTGTTCGGGTAACAAAATCAGCTACTTAAAAGTTGACGTACGGACGGCTAATACGAAATTCCCCGGTTATTTGGTCAGTTGACCGGCCTCTCAGAATAGCTATGAATGCGATAATCGGTTTTCTTCCCCCGTTGTCTGATCCAACAGGTCAGCTTAACACCGGCGAAATCGACAAATAATTTGTCGCCAGCCTCATGATCCAGATGCATTACTGGTTGCACCCTTGCTTTCCCTGGCTATAAAGCCGAAATATTCGACAGACGCTGGACAGCTTACACCGAAAGCATCTGGTCAATCGTTTGCGAAACCGACGGGCAGTTTGCACCGAAATCTACAAGAAAGCCCTCTAATCAACGGATTAGAGGGCTTTCTTGTAGATTTAGGAGACCGTTATCGTACTCGTTTGATTCGTACAGGCACGCAGACGGATGAAACGCAGCAAGGAACAGGTGCCATGTAGGTTGTCTGGGCCGTTTGTCCGGCAAAGCTCACCGTCACCGTATGCAGACCCGATCCGCTCAGAAGGCCCGTCATGGAATAAGGCACAGAGGTGGTTCCGGCTGTAACCGCTACGGTCAGACTGAGAATGCCATCGGAAATCGTTAGGGTACCGGCAGGCGCATTGGTCAGGGCAACAACGCCCGTTGTTGTATAGGTATTCGTACTGGGCTGACATACACCTGGATCTGTTACCGAGATCGTCATGCCAACACTACAGCTAGCCGGAGCAGTATAGGTGCTTACCGTCGTTGAGCAACCCGGCAGCGAAGCGACTACCGTATGGCTGGAACCATTCGACACCAGATTGGCAAACGTAGCCGTGAAGGATGCACTGGTACCAGCCACAGTCGCAAAGGTCATACTCGTGGGGCCATCCGTAACGGTAAGTACTCCCGTGACGGGATTGACCAGCGTAATAACTGCTTTGGTCGTAAAGGTGTTGGTTGCAGACTGGCACACACCTGCCGTAACGACAGAACTCATGGAGCAGGTTGAGGCTATGGAGCAGGATGCCGGAGCAGAGTAAACGGCCGTGGTGGTTGAGCAGCCCGGCAAGCTTACTGTTGCGGTATGAATCGCTCCGTCGGAGGGCAGACCCGGAACCGAGAGGGTTACTACCGATGTATTGGCGGCTACGGTCTGGCTCACCGGCGATGCACCGGGAATGCTGACGGTAACGGTACCATTGACAGGGTTAGCCAGGCTAACTACCACCAAAGCCGAGTAGGTGTTGGTGGCCGTAGCGCACTGACTTGCTGTAGCGACAGCGGTCAATGAGCAGATGGTAATGGGAGATACCGCGCAGGACGGTGCTGTATAACTGGCTGCTGCGGTGCCACATCCTGGCAAGCTAACGGTCGCCGTATGGCTGAGTCCATCTGAAGCGAGGTTAGGAAAGACAACTGTGAAGGTAGACTGGCCATTGGCAGTCGTTGATACGGTTTGCGTCGTTCCGGCCAGACTCACACCAAGCGTTCCGGTTAGAGGATTCAATAGCGTCACCGTCACCGAAGCCGAATAGGTGTTCGTCACGGTAGAGCATACCCCTGCTGTAACTACGGCACTGATCGAGCAGGGTAGGGCTATGGAGCAGGATGCGGGAGCGGAGTAAACGGCCGTGGTGGTCGAACAGCCCGGCAAGCTTACCGTTGCGGTATGAATCGCTCCGTCGGAGGGCAGACCCGGAACCGAGAGGGTTACTACCGATGTGTTGGCGGCTACAGTCTGGCTCACCGGCGATGCACCGGGAATGCTGACGGTAACGGTACCATTGACAGGGTTAGCCAGGCTGACTACCACCAAAGCCGAGTAGGTGTTGGTGGCCGTGGCACACTGCCCAGCGGTGGCTACCGCACTGATGGAACAAACCGGAGCCACCGAACAACTGGCCGGAGCCGTATAGGTAGCGGTGGTGCTGCCACAACCCGGCAGGCTGACGGTAGCCGTGTGGCTGAGCCCATCCGACACTAACCCCGTGAAGACCGCTGTGAATGTATTCTGGGCATTGGCGGTGGTGGAGAAGGTCTGGGAGGCACCGGCCAGATTGACCGTCAGGGTGGCGGCCAGGGGGTTGAGCACCGTCACTACTACCGAAGCCGAGTAGGCGTTGGTGGCCGTGGCACACTGCCCAGCGGTGGCTACCGCACTGATGGAGCATACGGGTGCTGTGGAGCAGGATGCTGGTGCGGTGAAGGTGGCGGTGGTGGTGCCGCAACCGGGCAGGCTGATGGTGGCCGTGTGGCTGAGCCCATCCGACACTAAGTCGTTGAAGACGGCTGTAAACGAGTTGGTATTGGCCGTAATCGCCTGGCTGACGGCTGTGCTGCCTGGCAGACTGACTGTAAGGGTACCGGCCGGGCTATTGGCCAGACTGACGACAACCGATGCTGAATAGGTGTTGGTAGCCGTGGCGCATTGACCAGCCGTTGCTACAGCACTGATCGAGCAGGGCGGAGCCACTGAGCAGGATGCCGGAGCCGAATAGACCGATGTAGTCGTTGAGCAGCCTGGTAGGGTCACGGTAGCTGTATGGATACCGCCGTCGGAGAGCAAGCCTGGAACGACCACAGTAGCAACGGATGTATTAGCAGCTACAGTCTGGCTGACGGGTGACGCACCGGGAATACTAACCGTGATTGTGCCGTTCACCGGATTACTTAAGCTGACCGCAACCAGGGCCGAATAAGTGTTGGTCGCTGGGATGCATTGGCCTGGAGTGGCAATGGCGGTCATTGAACAGACGGGTGCCACTGAGCAGCTAGCGGGAGCGGTGTAGGTGGCACTGACCGATTGCCCCAGATAACTGGCCGTTACGGTGTGCGAACCTGTACCGCTGGTTAAGCCAGCCAGCGTATAGGCCGTGGATGTAGCCCCCGCGCTTACCGATACGGTAGTAGCCACAAGGCCATCCGAGAAGATAACTGTACCGGCCTGAGCATTCGTCAGCGAGAGCGTTCCGGAGATAGTGTACTGGTTGGTGGCACTCTGACAGGTACCGGGTGTAACTGTTAAGGCCAGAACCGGAATGGCTACCGAGCAGCTCGTAGGAGCTGTATAGGTAGCGGTGGTGGTGCCGCAACCGGGCAGGCTGACGGTAGCCGTATGGCTGAGCCCATCCGACACTAACCCCGTGAAGACGGCCGTAAATGAGTTGGTATTGGCTGAGAGAGTCTGACTTACTGGTGTACTACCCGGCAAACTGACCGTGAGGGTACCCGCCGAACTGTTGGCCAGACTGACGACAACCGATGCTGAATAGGTGTTCGTTGCTGTGGCGCATTGACCAGCTGTCGCTACGGCACTGATCGAGCAGGGTAGGGCTATGGAGCAGGATGCCGGAGCAGAGTAAACGGCCGTGGTGGTCGAACAACCCGGCAAGCTTACTGTCGCGGTATGAATCGCTCCGTCGGAGGGCAGACCCGGAACTGAGACGGTTACCACCGATGTATTGGCGGCTACGGTCTGGCTCACCGGCGATGCACCGGGAATGCTGACGGTAACGGTGCCATTGACAGGGTTGGTCAGGCTGACTACCACCAAAGCCGAGTAGGTGTTGGTGGCCGTAGCGCACTGGCCGGCCGTCGCTACGGCTGACAAGGAGCAGACACAGGCCGTCGGCGCTAAGTTGACGGTAACATCCGTATAACAGCCGCTATTGTTGTAAACCCTTACTGTATAGGCTTGCGAAGCACCCGGACTGGCTAAATTGTTCACAATAATACCATTGACCGGAATCGCTTGTGCCGTCCCTGAAAGCGGAGCCGATACATTAAAATCAGCGCCAGCGGAGTATTGGTAGGTGTAGCCCGTTCTGAAATTGCTTAAAACGATTTGTCCGTTGGCCTGTACTACACCACCGGCACAGGTGGCGGCTATGGCAGCGGCCTGGAATGTCGGCAGGGTATCTTCCTCAATAATGAAGGGGCAGCAACTGAAACTAGGGCATAGGCCGGATAGGCTGTCGGCCGCCAGACTGTAGCTTCCAGGGGTGGTAATGTCGAGAATATGCGTGGTTTGACCTGCTATCAATACACCGTTTTTGTACCACTTATAACTCGTTCGGCCAGCCGGAGCGTTCAGCCGGAACAGATAGACATCGCCTGTGCAAACCTGTACCGGAATGGTCGTGCATACTTTGGCGGTATCGCCCGGTATCGTTGCTTTGTTGTACAGGATACCTGAACTATCGGCAATCGCCTGATAGGTCAAACTAAAGCTCTGAGAAGGAGTAAGGCTTCCCACCGTCCAGATACTGAGTGGTGTTCCCTGAGTAAAGGTTGTACCTGCCGGAACGGTAGTAGAGCCGGATACATAGCGCAGCCCGGTTGTCATCGAATCGCGAACGGCAACATTCGTGGCCGTAGTACTGCCTGTGTTGGTCAATACAACGGTATACGTCAATACATCCCCACGTTTTGCTTTGGGTTTACTGACGTATTTGGATAAGGCCAGTTGAGTACCAACGGGCTGCGTACACGAACCCGGAGCCGTGTAGGTTATGGTCGTCGTGGCACAACCGGGTAACGAAGCGGTTACCGTACGTGAAGCTCCGTCAGACATTATACCGTTGAAGGTTGCTACAGCGGTAGTGGTACCTATCGAAGCCGGAACGGTGAAGGTTACACTATTGACCCCGTCCGTAACCGTCAGTATACCCGCCGTCGGATTCGTCATCGTAACGGTTACCGTATTGGAGAAGGTGTTGGTTGCGGTGCTGCATAAGCCAGGGGTGGCAACGGCGCTAACCGAACATACAGGAGCTACCGAACAACTGGCTGGCGCTGTATAGGTGGTGCTGGCGGTTGCACAGGCCGTTGCGCTGCTGGTAACCGTAACGGTATGCACGGCTCCATCACTTTGCAGGCTTGTATAACTGAACGCAATTGAGGTTGTACCGGCATTAGCGGTTAGTGAGCGAACGTAGCTGCCATCCGTTAGGGTCAGTGTCTGGCTGGTAGGGCTATTGGTAAGGTTTATCGTGCCGCTCAAGACATACTGGTTCGTAACCGGATTGCAGTTGGAACCACTGGCCGTTACACTCAGATTACAATTTGGCGCCACGGAGCAACTGGCCGGAGCCGTATACGTGGTTGTTGTCGTCGAGCAACCCGGTAACGTAGCCACAACGGAGTGCATACTGCCATTGGAGGTTAATCCAGGGAAAATAATGGTAAATGTATTGGCGGCACCAGCGGTGGTGGTAACAGGCTGGGTCTGTGTTCCGTCGGTGATCAGCAGTGTACCCGACACCGGATTGTTGACCGTCACGACTACAGTCGACGAATAGGTATTGGTGGCCGTGGCACACTGACCAGCGGTGGCTACCGCACTGATGGAACAAACCGGAGCCACCGAACAACTGGCCGGAGCCGTATAGGTAGCGGTGGTGCTGCCACAACCCGGCAGNAATGTATTCTGGGCATTGGCGGTGGTGGAGAAGGTCTGGGAGGCACCGGCCAGATTGACCGTCAGGGTGGCGGCCAGGGGGTTGAGCACCGTCACCACTACCGAAGCCGAGTAGGTGTTGGTGGCCGTGGCGCACTGGCCAGCGGAGGCTACCGCACTGATGGAGCATACGGGCGCTATGGAGCAGGATGCTGGTGCGGTGAAGGTGGCGGTGGTGGTGCCGCAACCGGGCAGGCTGATGGTGGCCGTGTGGCTGAGCCCATCCGACACTAACCCGGTAAAGACCGCCGTAAATGAGGGAGTATTAGCTGCAATGGTTTGACTGATCGGACTAATACCGGGTATACTTGCGGTGAGGGTAGTAGCTGTTGCGTTGGTTAGTGCAACGACTACGGTAGCCGAATACGTGTTGGTCGCTGTGCTGCATTGGCCAACGGTAGCAAGGGCACTGACGGAGCAGGCGGGGGCTACTGAACACGAAGCAGGTGCTGTAAAGGTCTGACTGACAGCAGCGCAGGCCGAGTTGGAATAGCTGGCCGTGATGGTATAGGTTTGCCCATTACTGACTAAACCTGAATAGCTGAAGGTGCCCGATGCGTTGCCCGCCGGTAACGTAAGACTTCGGGGCGTAAAGGCATCGGAGCTTATGGTCAAGGTACCATTGACAGGTACGTTGGTTGAGACAATCGTACCCGATAACGCATACGTATTGGTGGCCGATGTGCATAGCCCAGGGGTAACCGCCAGCGACAGACCACACGATGGAGCGGCTGAGCAGGAGGCAGGGGCTGTATAGGTTGTGGTAGCCGTGCTGCATCCTGGCAGGGTAGCCGTTACCGTATGCGAGCTTGCATTCGAGAGTAATCCAGTTAATGAATAGGTAGCCGAAATCTGCCCTACAGAAACGCTGAACGAGGTTGTACTACCCCCATCCGTTACCGTAACGACACCGGCAGTGGCGCTGGTGAGGCTGATCGTGCCTGTTACCGTATAGCTGTTGGTAGCGGCCTGGCAGGCACCTGGTGTTGCTGTCAACGCAATTGCACAGGTGCCACAAACGGCTTTGGCAAGCGTTACAGAGACCACAGTTGAACAAACAGGTCCGCTATAGACAATAATTGAGTAGCTCTGTCCGGCCGATGTAGCAGGGTCGGCTAATCCGGTGAACGCAATCGCAGAAAAGGACACGGGTTGGCCGCCTACGGCTGTGTACGATGGAGCAGGTCCGGCTGTGTACAGGAAGGCTTTGTCGGCATTCTGAACACCTGTCAGGTCGATGCGGGCACTGTTAGCAGTCACGGTCTGACCAACGCAAACAGCAGGTGTAGCTACTACACTGGCTATGGTAGCCGATGCACAGGCAAAACCAGCATCAAGAGTATGATTGACCGTACCAGCCCCACCCGTAGTGACATTGATAGCCGGGAAGCTGTTCGCACCGATCGTGGTCAGTTGGACGTTGGAATCGTTCAGGGTGCTGGCCGTTGGAGCCGTACTTAAAGCCTGGGTAATCTGATAACGGTTCGATGCGATGGTAAGCGCACCATTGGCAAACTGCCCGCCAGTTCCGAAGGCCACCTGATAGGGGGTGTTGGGCAGGAGCGTGGTATCGGCTCCGGTACCACTCCAGGTTCCGTTGGTGAGTTTGCTTTTTGAGGAGAAATAATATTCCCCGTTCGCATTCGTCGTCGTAGTGGCGATAACTGCTCCTGATTTATACAGTGAGACATTGACACCGGCCAGACTTTGTTCGCAGGGGTCCTGAATGCCGTCTTTGTTGGTGTCGAACCAGACGCGGTTGCCTATTTCGATGAAAGTAGGGGTAGAGCAACCCAGTTCGAAATCGCCTAAACCAACTGATTTCTGGAAATAGCCGTTCTGGAAAACCACATACGATGACTGAATTGACCCGTTAGCGTTCGAAAACTGCCGGAATCCGTTGGCATAAGGGACTTCGTTTAGCGGGTCCATTGCCGAGGCCAGTACGTTTCCTGAACCCGGACGGATAGCCAGACCTCCCAGTGCATTCTCGGTATGGACTAAAATGCCAACCTGAACAAAATCATCATTGTAGAATTCACCGGAGCCTGGACCCTGGCTGTTGTTCGGCAAAGCGCCTGTGATCCCCGCAACTTTTGCATTATTTTCCAGGACATACACCCCATTGATATTGGCCGCCCGGAGAATATCGCCCCCACTGATCGCATAGTAAAGTTTGGTATCGGTTGCCCGTGTACCATAATTATCGGCTGCGCCCTGTAAACCGGTGCGGTCAGCGAAGGCCAGCACCATCGAGTTGTCGATATCGAACTCAATGCCCGACAGAATAGGCTGACTCCGCAGGAGGTAATGCCCATCGACAAACACCAGTTGATCAAAATTATCGGTCCAGGTGCGCCAGTTGTTCGAAGCGGCTCCCGCCTGTATGTCATCGTTCAGCAGAGCAGGGCCTTTCGGGTAGGTCAGAGGGAAGTCGAAAATGGTGCTCCAGGTATTGGCCACAGGGTCCAGGGCATACACAAAAGCCCGCATGTCAGACCGATTGTCCGTTACCGATCCATCGCAGATAACACCTACGTAGACCTTTCCCTTGTGGTATTTAATACCCCAGGGCCGGGCGTTATTGCCGTTGGAACAGCCGTTAGGAATGGCAAACGAAGTGGATGTAGTTGGTGAAGCACCGCCCGCATTATAAGTCGAAATGTCTAGGCGGTACACTTTCTTATCGAACAGATTGACGAAATAAAGCTGGTTCCCGTCCGACGAAATGGTTAAGCCACCAATCCCAACTTTACCGATCTGGGCAAAGGCGGCCGAATCATGACTGAACGCCGTAGCGCTGGCCGACAAACCACGACTGACGTTACTGCCCACACTGGCTGAGCCAACATTGATACCGAGGGTGGTTACGTCCAGAAAATTACTGACCGCATTGGTTGCTGGGTTGATGGCATAAATACCACCCAGCCCTAGTTGCCCCAGCCCAGCATGCCGACGCAATACCGAGGAGGTAAATATGGTTTTGGTTTGTTTGTTGTAAACCGTTCCCCAAAGCGCTCCAACCTGTGCGGCACTGGCTATGTGAGCTGGATTGGCAGAGTTGGTATAGTTTCCGGAACCCGTAGCCGTCGAAAAATCAGTGTAATTTATCGATACGAAAGCATCCTGGGTACCTGCCGTTCCGCCACCTAGCGGATTCCCATTTACATAGCAGGGAACAAAGATTTTAGGGTTGTTCTGACAGAAATCCGTGGGGTCCGACATGCCCAGATCAACTCCGCAATCGGGAGCCGTAACGAATTGAACAGTTGTCCGTCCGTCCACTCCATTTAAGGTCCCCTGCGCTGAATAGGCCGCTGGAAGGTTCGTGAATTCTACCCGGACCGGATAATTGGCAAGCGGTATAGTTAGTTTATACTGGCCATTGGCGTCGGTAGTGGCGGTATAAACTGTACCGGCACAATCGTACGCTTTGACAAGGATACCCGGTACGCCTGTGGTTTCACCTGAGTTTTTTATCCCGTCGCCATTAAAGTCATTAAAGGCGGTGCCGCTCAGGTCGGTGCCAGGCGTACAGGTTATGGGCTGACAGGCTGCGGGGGCGGTAAAGGAAGCTGTACTCGTACAGACCGTGTTGCTGGCAAAAGAAGCTGTGACCGTACCCCCCGCTCCGTCGGCTGGAATTTCGAAGGTAAAGACCTGAGGGGAAGCAAATTCTACGGGTACCTGCGTTTCGTAAGGATCGGGATCGAAGAAGCTAATGATATTGATACCTGGTGTGATTTGCCGGGTCTGATTTCCCAACTTAACGATCAGGTTGTCGTTTGCCGGAGCATCCGTCCAGCGAACTTCAACGCTTACGGTCGCCCGACTTCCAGCCGTTGTATTATAACAGCCCGAAACAGTCGGAATAACACTTAAGGTCGTAGTGGCCTGATAGGTGATAACCAGCTTAGGATCGCCGATGCTGGGTTCATCGTAGGCATTGGCCGAAGGCCCGGAACTGGCTGTTGCGTTGAGTAATAAGGTGATAGGATTGTTGGGTTTCCAGTCGGAACGATTAACAATCTCCTGCACAATAGCCTTTAAATCGGGCGTACGTTGATTCACGCCCTGAGCGCCATTCGTCCAGGTAGCTGAGTTTGACCAGTTGACCGAAGCCGACGTAGGGGCTGTATTATAACGGGCTGAAATATCGGTCGATCCGGTGGCTGCCGTAAATGAATTGGAATTGGCAACGTTGTGCCCGCGGATGCCTACGTTCGATATACCGGCAGAAGTCGAGGTGGCGCTGTTTCCTGTGAACTGGATGTAGGCGTTTGTAATCGTTGCCGATTTAGGAATGTATACCGACGCGAAACGGATACCTATATACCGATTAAAAAAAGCCAGATCAGCACTGGATGTGTTGATCGTTGAAACGTTGCCGGAAGTGACCTCGGTAGCATCATCGCCACTTAAATTAACAGGAATGGTTAGTGTCGAATTGGATATGCATTGGGCTAGTCCCACAGAGAATATCTGTGTTAACATGAACAAAGACAGGGTAATACTGACGGCTTTTGCCAGTTTACCAAGGGTAAGAGGCCGTTTCTGAATTACTTGCGTGGTCGACGCCATAGTACAGGTAGGCATAGAATAAAAAAATTAAAATGGATTACGCGGAACGTTGAAGTAATAGCACATCAATCCACCTGAGGGTGGTTTCGTGTTTCCTGGCTGTCTTTGTTGGATATAGCTGAGTAATGCCTGTCGGCTTCAACAAACGTCTCTGTTTTGTTGAGTCAGCCACTGATCTACTATCCGTTTCTGGTGTATGCTTTTTGAGAAAACGATCAAGTTGCCAATCGGTAAACTTGATTCACCAGTTGTTTTTGAAATAGATGTAGTGGTTGACTCAAACGCCCAATGATGCCTTTAATTTTTGACTCATTGGCAACGGTTACATTCGTCATTAAGTGGACTTCACAAATGCCGTGCCAGTAAATGGGAATTCCGTAGATCGGCCCAGAATAAAGCGGATTTATATATGGAAAACGTGAATTGATAGTTTTTTTGACTTCTTAATCGATCGTAAAGTGTACTTATAGCCCTCCATATTCAGGTATGTACTCTTACGCATTCGTCTCTTAATAATCTAATTTTGCATACCAATTATTAAAATATGTTACTTTATTTGGAAAATATTTTTATTTGGTAACATAATGGACTTTTAATTTTGAATAAAGTTGTTTGTGTTAACTAGATATATTCTGGATGATCTTCGGCTTTAACGACCTCTTCAGATAGGTTAGTAAACAGAAAGCGGTATCGAGAAGCCTCGATACCGCTTTCTATATTGTAGTTAACCAGCCTTGCTTGGCAGATTAATATTGGGGGTAGTCCGCTCCAGATTTGGGTTATCTGGGGTCTCCGATACGCTGCGGCCGCTTGGTCTGGGTGATCACATACGGCACACACACATCGGCCGGACAACCGCACACCGTCGGCAACAGCAACACCGTCACGTCCCGGTAACAGCCCGAACGAGCATACACCCGAATCGTATAAGCCTGGGCCGAAGCCGGATTGACCAGATTGCTCACCAGCACCCCATTGCCCGGAAGGGCCTGGGGAGCCCCCGACAGCGAGGCCGACGCATTGAAGCTAGATCCCAGCGAGTACTGGTAGCTCAGCCCCGAACCGAAGCCACTGATCACCAGCTTGCCGTTGGCCTGGGGGGTATTGCCCACACAGCTCACCGGCAGGGCTACAGCCTCAAACGAGGGTAGGGTGTCCTCCTCGATGATGAAGGGGCAGCAGCTAAAGTCAGGACACTGGCCACTGCTGCCATCAACCACCAGCGAGTAGGTGCCTGCGGCCGTCACACTCAGCACGTTGGTGGTAGCGCCGGGGATGATTACCCCATCGCGGAACCACTGGTAACTGGTTCGCCCGGTGGGGGCGGAGAGTTCGAAGGCATAGTCGTCGCCGGCACACATGTGGACGGGGACCGAGGTACAGACCTTGGCCGTATCGCCGGGGATGGTGGCCGTGTTGTAGAGGATGCCGGTGCTATCGGCCTTGGCCTGGAAGGTGAGCGTCAGGCTCTGGCTGGGGCTGATAACGGGGACAGTCCAGGTGCTGATGGGGTACCCCTGGGTGAAGGTAGTACCGACAGGCGCGGAAGCCGAGTTGGCCACGTAGGTCAGGCCCGAGGTGGTCGAGTCGCGGACGGTGACATTGGTGGCGGTAGCGGAGCCGGTGTTGGTCAGCACGATGGTGTAGGTGAGCACCTCCCCAACCTGAGCCTTCGACTTATCGACCAGCTTCTCCAGGGTCAACCGGGCTGGCGGCAGGAAGAAGCCCGCATCCAGGTTGAGGTTGACCTCGCCAGCGCTCAGGGTCACCGAGCGGGTGAGCCCGCTAACGGGGTTGGCATCGCTGTCCTTGGCATCATTGCCGCCCTGCTGGGCGGGCGAGGCCGAGTAGCCCGACGGGGCGGTAAAGCCCACCGAATAGCTCAAACTGTTGCCGGGTGTCAGGCCGGTGAAGGAGTAGAGACCGGAGGCATTGGTGGTGGTGGTGGCCGAGAACACCCCATTGGTGTAGAGGGTGACCAGGACCCCGGCGATGGGGGGCTCACCGTTGTCCTGGATGCCATCCCGGTTGAGGTCATGCCAGACGAAGTCGCCCAGGCTGGCGGTGGCCGCCGGTTGAGCGGGGACCAGATACCCCGCATCCAGGGTTGGGTTGAACTCGCCGGGTGTCAGAGTGATCGACTGGGTGAGTCCGGTCACCAGGTCGGCATCACTGTCGAGGGCCTTGTCGGTCCCACTGAGCGGAGTCGTCGCTGTATAGCCCGTGGGGGTCGTGAAGCCTACGGAATAGCTCAAACTGTTGCCCGGTGTCAGGCCGGTGAAGGAGTAGAGCCCGGAGGCATCGGTGAGCGTCGTGGTAGAGGTGGACCCGTTGACATACAGGGTTACTTTTACCCCTTCGATCCCGGGTTCTCCGTTGTCCTGGAGGCCGTTCTTATTGAGGTCGATCCAGACAAAGTCGCCCAATCCGGCGGGGATCAGATAGAATCCGGCATCCAGGGTTGAGTTAAACTCGCCGTTGGCCAGGGTGACCGACTCGGTTTTTCCCGTGCTCAGATCCGCATTGGAGTCTACGGTTCGGTCGGTACCACTGTAGGGGGCAGTGGCCGTATAGCCCGTTGGCGTGGTAAAGCCTACGGCATAGGTTGTGCTGTTGCCCGGTGTGAGCCCGGTGAAGGAGTAGAGCCCGGAGGCATCGGTGGTGGTGGTGGCCGAGACCGCCCCGTTGATGTAGAGGCTAACCGTTACCCCCGGAATCGGCTCTTCGCCCAGATCCTGGATCCCGTTTTTGTTGGCATCGATCCAGACGAAGTCACCCAGGCCAGCGGCATTGGACGAGCAGTTCTGGGCCAGTTGCTGGGTGATGGCGCAGCCATTGAGGGTCACGGTGATGAGCACGGTTTGTCCAGAAGGGATGTCGGTGATGGTTGATCCCGTCAGTGTGCCTATGGAAGCCGTAACTGATGCCCCTGGAGTAGCCGTAAAGCTGACCTGATAGGTAGCCACTCCATTGCAGGATACACTGGTTAGCAGAGTAGGCAATTGATTGACTGTGACAGTGGCGGTGGTGGTGCTGATACAACCAGATGCATTGGCGACAGTAACACTGAAGGCGGTGGTGCTGGCGGGGCTTGCCATCATGAGGCCAGTGGTATTCGTAGTGCCGTTGCTAAAGGTATAGCTGGTGCCGCCTGTGGCGGTCAGGGTAACCGACTGGCCAGCACAAATGGTAGCTGAAGTTAGGGCTGGCGTTGGTACCTGGTTGACCGTGACCGTGGCCGAAGCAGAGGCCGAACAGTTGGCTCCACTGCTGGCAGTAACACTGAAGGCGGTGGTGCTGGTGGGTGCTACAATCAGCAGTCCTGTAGTGTTGGTAGTACCGTTAGAGAAGACAAAGGTACTACCTCCTGAAGCCGTCAGAGTAACTGACTGCCCCGCGCAGAGGGTGGCTGATGAGAGAGCGGCTACCGGATTGTTGTTGACGGTTACGCCCCCGGTGGCAATAGCCTGACAACCGGCTGCATCAGTCACGGTGACGGAGTATGCCGTGGTGCTAACGGGTGTTACGGTCATCAGTCCGGTAGCATTGGTTGTTCCGTCACTGAAGGCATAACTGGTTCCGCCAGTAGCGGTCAGTGTTGCCGACGCACCGACACAGATGGTAGCAGAACTTAAGGCTACCGTGGGTAATGGATTTACACTGACGGTAGCGGTGGTGGTGCTTTTACAGCCCGACGCGTTGGCGACGGTGACCGAGTAGGCGGTGGTGCTGAGCGGGGTAGCCGTCATCAGGCCGGTGTTATTGGTCGTTCCGTTGGAGAAGCTATAGCTGCTACCACCTGTGGCGGTGAGCGTTACGGGCTGGCCCNNACANANGGTGGCCNAGGTCAGGGNGGCTACGGGGAGCNGNTTGACATTGACGGTAGCGGTGGTGGTGCTTTTACAGCCCGACGCGTTGGCGACGGTGACCGAGTAGGCGGTGGTGCTGAGCGGGGTAGCCGTCATCAGGCCGGTGTTATTGGTCGTTCCGTTGGAGAAGGTATAACTAGTGCCGCCTGTGGCCGTGAGCGTCACCGACTGGCCGGCACAAATGGTAGCGGAAGTCAACGTTGGGCTAGGTAACGGATTAACATTGACGATGGCGGAGGTGGTACTGCTACAGCCCGATGCGTTGGCCACTGTCACGGTATAGGTGGTCGAACTGGCGGGGCTCACCGTAAAGGCGCCCGTGGCACTGGTGGTGCTGGTGAGGCCATTGGTGAGTGTATAGCTGGTGCCGCCTGTGGCCGTGAGCGTTGCCGATGCCCCCACACAAATGGTGGCCGAGGTCAGGGTGGCTACGGGCAGCGGGTTGACATTGACGGTGGCGGTCGTGGTACTCTTACAGCCCGACGCGTTGGCCACCGTCACCGTATAGGTGGTCGAACTGGCAGGGCTCACCGTAAAGGCGCCCGTGGCACTGGTGGTGCTGGTGAGGCCATTGGTGAGTGTATAGCTGGTGCCACCTGTGGCGGTCAGGGCGGTGGATTGCCCGGCACAAATGGTGGCCGAGGTCAGGGTGGGCGTGGGCGCAGGGCTGACCACCACTGAAATGGTCGCGGTGGTGGCACAGACTGGGCTGCTGCTTACCGTGAGCGTAAAGGTATGGGTCCCCGTTGGCAGACCCGAAGAGGTGGCTGTTGCCGTGGTTCCATTGGTGAGGGTGATGCCCGCCGGTGCGCTCCAGGCATAGGTATAGCTGCCGGCTGGGGTGACCTGAGCCGTTAGGGTCACTGAACTGGCCTGACAGACGGTTGTCGTAGTTAGATTGCCATTGACAGCTGCGGTGGCTGTCAGGGAGCAGGGCACAAACCCGGCATCGTAGGAGAAGTTGTTTTGTCCAGCCTGTCCCAGGGTGAAGGTCACTATGCCGCTGGCATTGGGGTCGGAGTCGATGTAGTCGGGGTTGGTGCCGGTAGCCGAGTTGGGTTTAGAACTCAGACTGGCGGTACTGACACTGGTGGGGAACGTCAGGGTGTAGGAGCTACCGCCCGAGAGTGTGGTCAGGCTATAGACAAATCCGGTGGCGTTGGTGCCCGCTGCATTGGAGAAGTAATATTCACCGGCTGCGTTGGTGGTCACGCTAACGGGCGCTGCCAGCCCGGGTCCGCTGAGGGTGACGCGAACGCCGGCCAGGGGCGTTTCGCCTGGGTCCTGGATGCCGTTGTCATTGGTATCCAGCCATACCCGGTTCCCAATCTGGATAGGGGCCGGATTACAGACTGCCTCAACATCGCCAAGCCCATTTCCTTTGCCGTACGTTGCCACATTGTTTCCACTAAAATAAATCTGGGCACTAGTCGAAGGAGAGCCAGATCCATCATTTTTAAAGCGACGGATACCTCCCGCATCGGTATTGACAGTAGGGTCCATTGCGGTGGACAAAACTTCACCATGGCCGGGTAACAGCGCCAATCCGCCTAATACCATCTCTACATGGTAAGGGTTCGTTGTATTCGGTTGGGAAATAGCATCCGCGTAATAAAACTCGCCACCGCCTGGGCCCTGGTTTGTGCCTGCACCGCTGGTAGCCGTACCTCCACAAATTCTGGCGTTATTCTCAATGGTCCATTGATTGACCGCTGGATTACATTTGCCCGCCCTTAAAATATCGCCAGGTGCAATGGCTCTATACAGTTGGGTACTGGTATTATCCGTTCCGTAGTTTTGGTTACCATATTGTTCGCCAAAGCGGTCACGAAGAGCAATAATCATCGAGCCATCCACATCGATTTCAATGTCTGTCAGCATCGGTTGGGGATGGCTGGCATTGGCGAGATCATTTCGGGCATAACGGCTCAAAAATGAGTTAGGCGCTTGGGTGCTGACCCAGGGGAACCAATACTCTGCACGGCTGGAGCCTGTCTGGTCATTATCAGATGCCCCTTTTTTGTAAGTAAGCGGAAACGTCAGTACGGTTGTGAAACTGCCATTTGCCGGATTGAACTCGTAAACAACGGCTTTCATACCTGTAGTATCACGAGTGCGTAGCGCCACATTACCTGTTGAGCCTGTTCCGAAGGAAATTGTGGTCGATACGGCTTCATTGGTCGTGACACCACCAACGTACACGCGGTCCCGATAATATTTCAGTCCAAATGGGCGGAATTGGCTACCGCTTGTCTGACTAGGGGTCGGGATCGTGTAGGTAGTAGGCGTGCCAGCCGTTGGGGTAAGACTTGTCGGGTTATTGATTGGGATTCTGTATAGTTTCCGATCGCCCAAATTGACGACGTACAATTCAGTACCATCGTCAGATACTTCCAGATCGCCCAACCCTGCTTTACCCACCTGATCGAATATGGATGGGTCATAGTTTGCCGAACTGGCTGCGTTTGGCAGATTCCGGTCTGAATTTGATAAGACAGTTGTGCTGCCTGCTGCGGTTACGGCTGTTGCTGCTGTGGGAAGGGTAGTAAATACCGAATGATTACCGGCTAAATCGGAAAGATAAATCGCTCCTGGTCCACCAGGACCAAGACCCGAGTGTCGTTTCAGAAAGGCCGACGTGAATAAATGCTTGCCCTGCCGCTGATATGCAACGCCGTAAACGGTACCGATTTGACTGTTGAGCGCAAGTGAACTTTCGGTCGGAGAATCACCCGTACTATTGTAAGGCAATTGAACCAGTACATCCCTGTTGGCCGCAACCGTAGTACCGGAACCAGTTCCGGTCGAGTTACCATTTATATAGCAGGGGACAACAATCTGCGGATTGCTCTGGCAATAGTCGGATGGATAGTTTACCCCAAAATTTACGTTTGTGGAACCTCCATTAACAAACTGAATAGACGTTGCACTGTTGCTCCCACGAAATCCATCATAGTCGCCAGTGGATAAATTGCTAAACTCTACCCGGTATGCGTTGGTATTATTGACCGTTAATGTGTAACTGCCCAGTGAAGCCGTCAGTGTACTACTGATAGCTGAAGCCGAAACAACCCCACTGGAATTATACGCTTTGATAATTACTCCTCCTACGCCCGGTTCCCCATATGAATAAGTTCCAGATGACGGAGCGCTGAGATAGACACCATCACTATTAAAGTCCCTAAAAACGGTACCCGTGATGGTTTGGCTTAAACCAGGTATAGCTGTTGCTATACTGATTATAAAGCATAGTAACAGCCAACTTGTTGATTTTGTAGTAGACGTAGGCATATATTCTAATAGTTGCGAGTAGATCAATACAACACGTATTCGCATTAGTCAAAAAGTATGCCTTAAAGCCTTTTTGTTGCTAAAGAATTAATAATTACTTACAACTATGTAGGCGAATTTGATTTTTGATACATCAATATTGATTTAGAAAATAGATTTTGGCTTTTTCTCAAATAGTATGCCATTGTTCTAAAAATTCATTAATTACTCAGTAAATGCATTAATCGACAGTTAATTAATTTTCTATCTGTTTGTTTATTATGATGTTATATTAAAATTATTATATATAAAATAGTGATTTAGTTAATATATTGAACGTGGCGCTTGTTTTTCTTTTCCGTGTCCAAACTCGTACCTTGCAATTCACTCAATCTCACTAGCGGGGTGAAGAATTATGAAAAACGAGTCTGAAACAACTGTGTATAGTCTGGATAAGAGAGAGGCTATGCCTGAAACAGAGCCCTTTCGAATTCATGTTGCGTCCGAAGTTGGTACACTCCGACGGTTGCTGATTCATAGCCCTGATCGGGGTTTAGGCAAAGTGATACCGTCCAAAGCTCAGGACTGGCTCTTTGAAGACATTGTGCACCTGGATATGATGCGTCGGGATGAGTACGACTATTATGTAAAACTTCTGTTGTATTTTCTGGACCCTGATGCGATTCGTGGTAAAATAGCTTCGCTTGGCCCCGATTCTGATCGGGCATTTTTCAAGCCCGATCATGAAGCTTATTTTAAGTCGGATAAGGTTATTGATATTCAGTTACTTCTGGCGGATATTCTGCAGGATGAAGGTATTCGTACCCGGCTGATTGCCACGATCTGTGGCATCGAGCGGGCAGCTTTCCGAACGCAGCAACTATTGAGTCAGTTTGCGCCTTCCGAACTCGCCAAAATCATGATCTCCGGCTCGTTGCCCGACCGGACAATGCTGTTTGCGCCTTTGCCCAATTTTATCTTTACCCGCGACATTGGCATTGTCATCAACGATCATATTCTGCTCAATAAACCGGCCAAGCTGGCCCGAACCCGTGAAGCGTTGCTCACTCAGTATATTTTCTTTTATCATCCATTATTTGCTGACTATCAGGATAAAATCATTGAGATTCCCGATAATGAGTATGCCTTTTTATTGTCCGATGCTGATACGAACCGCGATGTAACCCGCTCAACACTGGAAGGGGGCGATGTGATGATGATTGCCAAACGGCACCTGCTGATTGGGGTGAGTGAACGAACAACGCTGTATGCCGCTCAGCAGGTAATGCGTATCGTTTTCAGCAAAAACCTGGTCGATACGGTAACGATCCTGCAGATTCCTAAAAAGCGGGATTATATGCATATCGATACCATTTTTACGCAGGTAAAGCGAAACATATGGGTCTTGCTGGGGTCATTGGCCCGTACGGGCGACGAAGCCAAAAAACGGGATGTGATTCATTTTTTCGCCCCAAAAGATGTGTCGGAAGATTTAAAAATCCTGCAGTTTATCAAGGGACTCGAGCACAAACCCATAGAAATTGAAAACCTGGAAGACCTCCTGACCGATATTAGCAAAAATGACCTGGGGGCTACTGAACCTGTACAGTTCATTTATTCGGGCAATAACGAGTTTCCTTTTGGGGCGCGTGAGCAATGGACCGACTCATGTAATCTGCTGGCGCTTAAAGATGGGGTGGTCGTTGGGTATGATCGAAATGAAAAAACCGCTGAGGCTTTTCGAATGGCGGGGTTTGATGTAGTTGGTGCCAAAACATTGCTGGAACGTTTTGAGGCTGGGGTGTCTTCGCCCGAAACCATTGAAAATACATTTATTATGCTGCCTTCGGCCGAGTTGAGCCGGGCCAGGGGGGGCTCTCACTGCATGAGCCTGCCGCTATGGCGTGAGGAACTATAAGCCGTTCTTTTCCAGCCTGTTTGGCAGACCTTACAGGACTCTTTAAGGGAATTGTTGAACAATTGCGACATCAATAGTAATTTGCTACCCGATTTGGCCGTAATGGCTTTCCAACTGATCGACTACGTGCATGCAATCACAGGCCACCTCCCGTATATTGATGATTCGCCCGGTTCGCTTTGGATTTAATGAGCAAACCGCTGAATCCAACGCGTTTCAGGATAGTAAACTGGCAACGCAGGCAAAAGACATAGCCCAGGAAAATGCGTTGCAGGAGTTTGATGAGATGGTTCGTCAGTTGCAGGCAACCGGCGTTGATGTTCTTGTCTATGAGGATACCGCCGATCCGTATACGCCCGATTCGATTTTCCCTAACAACTGGGTGTCGTTTCATGCCAGCGGTACGGTTGTTCTGTATCCCATGCAGGCTGAAAACCGTCGGCTCGAACGTCGGCAGGATATTATTGATAACCTGGCCAGTCAATTTCATGTCGCCCGTGTGGTTGATCTGACTCCTTTCGAGCAGGAAGGGAAATTTCTGGAAGGTACAGGCAGTCTGGTACTCGACCGAATGAACAAGGTGGCTTTTGCCAGTTTATCGCCCCGAACGCATTCTGATGTTCTGGACGAGTTCAGCCGTCAGACCGGCTACCGGGTCGTATCGTTCAGAGCGGCTGATCGTAGCGGGAAAGCGGTGTATCATACCAATGTGGTCATGTGTATCGCTGATACATTCGCCGTAATTTGTCTGGCCGCTATCACAGATCCCGACGAACGATTGATGGTGCGCCATGAACTGGAAAAACTAGGTAAACGTATTATTGAAATATCACTGGAGCAGATGGCCAGTTTTGCCGGTAATATGCTCATGGTGCTTACCAAGAAAGGCCAGAAGATATTGGTCATGTCGACGCGGGCCTTCGAATCGCTCACCCCGCGCCAGATCGATCAGTTGGACGATTATGCCTCCCTGTTCCACTTTAATCTGTCTACCATCGAAAGCAACGGCGGAGGTTCAGCCCGTTGTATGATGGCAGAAGTCCATCTTCCAAGGAAATAGGTAGGAGTGAGTAGTTCGAACTACTCACTCCTAAATTCTTTTTTTGAATATTGTTTGCACATACAAATATCATTGCTACTTTTGTACAGTTATTCATTACGAAAGACGATGAAAGAGGAAAAAACGATCGCTGTTGCTGTGGAAACACCATCGACGTCAAGGTACAGCGCTTGTCTATTGTTCTCAGCAAATGCTCTGGCAAGGGCCATTACGGCTATTGGCGACGAAGAGTTTGGCCGTTTTGGCATATGTTATTCGCACGCTTATATGCTCTGCGAAGTGGTTGACCAGCCGGGTATTACCCCTTCGGAATTGAGCGAAACGCTCTGCCTGACGCCCTCTACCATTACGCGTCTGGTCGAGAAACTGGAGCAAAAACGGTTGGTGCGTCGAGAATCTGAAGGAAAGAAGACCCTGATTTACCCAACCGAAGAAGGGGAGTCTATCCAGCCTGAGATTGCTGCCGCCTGGGATCGGGTGAGTGAGCGTTATTCGCAGGTATTAGGCGAAACCGATGTTTGCCAGCTTACCCAACAGATCTTTAAGGCGTCGAAGGCCTTGGGAGATGGTATTTAAAATTTGTTTAGAAAAATTTGTTTGCACATACAATAACTCCATAGCCATGAAAACCAACGATGCAACCATAGGATTAGTAGCGGGGAAGCCTACAAAGACCACGAGAGCCATATGCCAGTCGTTGGCCGAACAGGGCATTTCAGCCATTGTCGTGCAAAAGGAAGGACGAGCGTTCGAAGCGGATGATGAGCTTATGACGGCCGATGATAACAGACAGTGGTCGGGTCAGCCGGGTAAGGATTTGTTCTTCAACGGCTGGAAGCTACTCTTTTAAATGATTGACTGAGTGAATGGTTGACTGATTGAATAGCTGACGCAGCATACTATGCCGGATGGTATTCAATCAGTCAACCATTCACTCAGTCAATCATTACAAAAATGGCGGCACCCAGGGGATTGCCGCCATTCCAAAAACCCACTCTATGAGAAATTTTTTCGTTACAGCGGAAAAATGTATCCTAAGGCTCCCTGACCCAATACTGTTTTAGAGTCCGTATTGAAGCCTCCGTTGGTATCTCCTAATGGATAAAGACCGCGCACTTCAACGGTGACATGACCAGGCCCTGCTTTCAGAGCAGCCCCAATGCCCAGGGCTCCGCCGAAGCCAAATCGGTCAGATCGATTGCTGATATCCCCTTTTTTTCCGTCAACGCTGGCGCTGGATAAGTAAGACCCGTAGGGGCCAAGGTTGACAAAGAACCGGCTTCCGGCATAGGTTCCAGTTGAAAATTTCAGAAACAGCGGCACTTCAATGAAATCGGTTGCGATGGTTGCTGACTGCGCAAAAAGGTCAGTTATCTGTTGGGTATACCGTGTATAATTTACCTCGGGTTGAAACGAAATCGCTCCTTTCCCAAAGTTGAGCACAATGCCACCCGTAAACCCTACCCGGGCTTCGATGCCAGGGATGGTTTCGGTATAGAACGGATACGTAACTCCGCCACGAGCCCCTATCCGAAAGCCCGATGAGGTACCATCCAACGCAATTCGTTCCGGGCGCTTCATGGTTTCCCGGGTCATAGCCTTCATGGGGGCGTCGGCCACGGGAGCTTGTGTGGTGACTGGGGCGGGCGTGGTCTCAGAACGACTGGCCGCTGATGGGGTTGTGGTGGTTGGGGCCGATGAGGCTGGTTTTTTGCTAATACCGTGATATTGATCGTATAATTCCTGCTGACGATTGGTCGCGGCTGTTCGCGACGTCGGTTGGGTAGTGGCTCGATTGGCCGTACCCGATTGTGCAAAAGATAACTGACTGGTCAGCGCGATGATCGAGAAAAGGAAAATCAACGGTTTCATAGGGTACAGGATTAGCGAAGCCAATATGTAAGATTAGGCGCTAAGCTACTAAATTCCTGCATAGCACTGAGGAAACGGTCAGTTGGTTGAGCATACGGTTGTTTTTTCACAAACATTTTTGAGCTTCGTGGCTTTAGTAAAGGAGTGGGTACCCACTCCTTTACTAAAGCCACGAAGACGTATGAAAACTCACCATCATCGCACAGCATTTATTACCGGAGCGAACCGGGGTATTGGGAAGGAAATTGCCTTGCAGTTGGCTCAGCAGGGTTTTGCTGTATTTATTGGGTCCCGCGATATCGCCAAAGGGCGCGAAGCATCGGAAGAGCTTTGCCAGGCAGGGTATGAGTCCACATTTATTCAGATCGATGTGACCGATCCGGTTAGCGTCCGAACAGCTTGTGGCACCTTTTCCCAGAAAGCCGACCATCTGGATGTACTGGTCAATAATGCTGGCATACTGGAAGATCATGGCGAAACGATTTTAAAACTGAATGCCGAAATGCTCGATCGGACGTTTAAAGCCAACGTGACCGGACCTATTCTGGTTATCCAGGATTTTCTGGAGCATTTGCGAAAAAGCCCCGACGGCGGCCGAATTATCAATGTATCGAGTGGAGCGGGGATCATCAAGGATATGTCGACGTATGCCCCAGCCTACAGCATTTCAAAAGCGGCCCTGAATGCCGTTACGAAGCAGTTTGCGGGTGCCCTCAAAGGAGATCGAATCGCTGTAAATTGCGTTGATCCGGGTTGGGTGCGTACCGATATGGGTGGGCCGAGTGCCAGTCGTCCGGTCGAAAAAGGAGCTGAAACCATCGTTTGGCTGGCCACCGAAGCTCCTCAATCGGAAACCGGAAAATTCTGGCACGATAAACAGGAAGTAGACTGGTGAACGAGTGGACTTCCACTATTTCACCAAGTCCATGGCCATTTTAACCGCATCGCGGGCATTGAGTAGGCCACCTGAGCGGCTAAGTTCACTGAAAGGGACTTTTTGGGCCGAACGGCCAGGTTTACGGACGGTGAGGGCGGGTTGGTAGCTACTTTTCATCAGGATTTCTTTCACCTGCACAGCCGTGAGCTTCGGAAAATAGGAGCGAAGCAGGGCAGCTACGCCCGCTGTCATGGGTGAGGCCATGCTGGTGCCTGATAAGCTGGCATACTGATTACGCGGCAGTGTCGATAAAATAGCTGTTCCCGGCGCAAACAGATCGACTGTTTGCCGACCGTAATTGGATGAGCGACTGGGTAAATCTTCGCTGAGCCGCCAGGTGCTGTTGCCAACAACCAGAACATTTTGGGCAACCTGGCCATTTTCGTACCGGGCGGAGGGGTAAGCCGGGATCGAGTCATAATTTTCGCCGTTGTTCCCCGCTGCATGAACGATCAGCACATCATGTTCTTCTGCAAATCGAATGGCAGCATCCACCTGTTCTTTAAAGGGAGACAATCGTTTGCCGAAACTCATATTGATGACTTTGGCTCCGTTTTCAACCGCATACCGGATGCCGTTGGCTACATCCTTGTCCCGTTCGTCGCCCCCCGACGGCACTACCGAAACCGGCATGATGCGAACATGGTCGGCCACGCCGTCAATACCCCGTCCATTGTTGCGTGTGGCCCCGATAATCCCTGCCACATGACTGCCATGCAGGGCCAGTTCCTGCGATTGGCCGATCAGCATGCGTGGACTGCCATAGTAACGTTCGTTCGGATTGGTTGGGTCATCACCCACTGCTGCTCTCGGGTTATAGGAAAGATTATAGGCTATATCGGCTTCGCTACCCATGATTTGCCGAAAGCGAGGCCAGTTCTGGCGCACGAGGCTCAGGTAAGTTCGGAAGCTTCCATATTGAGGGATATACGCATCGGCCAGAATCGTCCGGACGGCATTGGCCACGGAATCTGTTCCAAAATTGATACGGCGGATGGCCGTCGGTGTTGTCACGGAGTCTGGTAATTGGGAACGGATTTGATACGCTACTTTCCAGAACTGCGCGGTATCGGCAAAGGCGAGTTGCCGGGGAAGAACAGCTCGATAGCGTTGTAAAAATTGCTTTTTAGCTAGTTGGTAGGTGTTGTACTGCCGTTTTTCGACAGGTCTGAGCTTTTCAGGATCGGCTTTTTCGAAGGTATCCCGAAAGAGAATGTAGACCTGAGTCGCTTCAGGTTGGTCGGTCTGATAGGTAGTGCCGTCTTTGGCACCCATAAAATTCCAGCCATTTACATCATCGGTATACCCATTTTTGTCATCGTCCGTATCGTTATCCGCAATTTCCCGGGGATTTACCCAGGCTACATCGCGCAGGTCTTCGTGGGTGAGGTCAACCCCCGAGTCCATAATGCCAACGATGACCGGAACAGACGGACGACCTTTCAGCAAGTCATAGGCCTGGTAAAGGCTAATCCCGGCGATCGAATCCCGTTGCGGATCGAGGTATGGCCAGTTGCGGGGAGGCTGATTTGGGTTGGTTCGCTTCCGGGTAAACTGGGCTACTTGCTCCAAGATACGTCGGCGTTCGCTGCAATTATCCCGAATCGGTGCCAGGGAAAAAAGTTCGCCGTTATTTCTGTAAATAAGCTGATAAAGAGCTGTTTCGGTGATTCCGCAAGAGCTTTGACCGTTCAGTTTTTGTAGTCGCAGGGTATCGCCGGTAAGTTCATACAGCAGGGTTTCGACAGGTGCCGAATTAGATTCGGTGGTTACCACCAATGTATCGAGCCGAAAAGCCAGTTGAGCATGTACTTCCCTGGGCATTCGGACAGTACCTGACCAGACAGAGCCTCGAAGCGGTAATTGTGCCTGGGCATTCAGGGTCAAAACGATTAATCCAGGAAGAAGCAACAAGGCAACGTTTCGCAGATGCATAACAGGTTGATGAATAGGTTCTTCAAAATACGAAATTTCCGGCAGTTCTAGGTTATTCGTACAACATGAAAAAGCCCTCCGATGTAATCGGAGGGCTTTTTCATGCTTATTAACTGGTTAGATTAGTTTACGATCCGAACGCGCACGGGCTCAGGAACAATCTGGGTGCCATCATCCAGCGTCACCAGAAACAAAAACTGAATCTCCGTATAGTTGGGCAACGCAATCGGTGCCGTCGCTACACTGGGGTACTTCTTCTTAAAATCGGCAATCGTCGAGGTAAACACTGCCGTGGTGCCACTGCCTGCTATCGGGGCTGTGTTCAGCAGGGTCGTGGTATAGGTCCCTGAGTTCAGGTTCCCTACCGTGATGCCCGTTCCTCCACCCAACACCTTGGTGATCTCCTTGATGGTGCGACCACTGCTGGCCGGAATCGACAGGGTGAACTGAATAGGACCACCCGCTGCCAAAGAACTAACGATGAAGGGGTTGAACCCATAGGTGGTCGTACCAGGGAAAGTGACCGGAATGGCCGGCCGATTGTCCCGCACCAGATCGCTGTAGACCAGATCGTCTTTGCAGGAGAAGCTGCCACCAGCCACCAGGGCCAGCAACAACAGGTTTAAAAGTATCTTTTTCATGAAAATGCGTATGACAGTTGGGGTAACCATTAATCCACATCCCACCAGACCCGTACGTT
>NZ_KB893204.1 GCF_000374025.1 Spirosoma panaciterrae DSM 21099
AGCATGGCGGAAGCTGATAATCCCTATCAAAACGCGCATGCTGAGTCTTTTTGGGGACGCTTAAAAGCCGAGTTGCTGGAGGATGGCTGTTTTATGAGTCTAGATGATGCCCGTGCTGAGTTGTTTAACTATATTGAAGGGTATTATAACGTGCGTCGGCTGCACTCGTCGTTAGGCTACCGTTCACCGATTGACTTTGAAAACCAATTTTATCAAACTGTTTTGTCAAACTCTCATAAGTAAAGTGTCCGGCTAAACGGGACCACCCCAAACGAGTAGGAACTCTACTTTTAAGCCCCCTACATCTTGAGTAAATTTTCTCCTTCCAACGTGGGCTTGATCTTCGGGTAATTTTTTCTCTATTACCCGAAGATCAAGCCCACGTTGGAAGGACATCAAATGACCAAACGCTTTTCATAGATTATTTATCTACAAAAGCATACTTATTGAATACAAGGCACATTTTTGGATTTATCTTTGTTATTTTTGTAATAGTACCTCAACGCTTTGTCCTATCTGTATGCTCGTCTGGTCTGACATACGATTCCGATATGTTCTGTGTAGCGCAACGATTAGCCTGTTTGGGGCTTCGATCTGGTTAACGTCTTGCCGAACCTCGATTGATAAACCGGCAGAACTCGTTGCGGCCGAAGCTACCCTTCCCGAAAAAATCGATTATAACCTGCACGTTAAGCCTATCCTGTCGGATCGCTGCTTTGCCTGTCATGGTCCCGATAAAGCCAAACAGCAGGCCGGATTGCGGCTGGATACTCCCGAAGGCGCCTACGAAGCCTTGGAAAAAACAGGCCATACCGCTATTGTGCCCGGCAATCTGGCTAAAAGCGAGCTAGCCCATCGCATTCTCACTAGCGACCCGGAGGAGATGATGCCAACGCCTAAGTCGAACCTAAGTCTGACTACCGAAGAAAAGGCTTTGCTGCTACGCTGGATTGAACAGGGGGCCGAATACAAAGAACACTGGTCGCTGATTGCACCCACAATGCCGGAAATTCCGCAGGTGAAAGACCAGCAATGGGCCAAAAACGACATCGACCGATTTATTCTTGCCAAACAGGAACAAAAAAATCTGACCCATGCCCCCGAAGCGGATAAAACAACCTTACTTCGACGCGTAAGTCTCGACCTGATCGGCCTGCCCCCCACTCCGGCAGAAATCGACGCTTTTCTGGCCGACAAATCTCCCAACGCCTACGAGAAGGTCGTTAATCGGTTGCTCAATAATCCGCACTACGGCGAACGACAGGCCGTTGAGTGGCTCGATGTAGCCCACTATGCTGATACACACGGCTATCAGGACGATGGGCTTCGGACAATGTGGCCCTATCGGGATTGGGTTATCAGGGCCTACAACCGAAACCTCTCATTTGATCGATTCATTACCTGGCAACTGGCGGGCGACCTGCTGCCCAATCCGAACCGGGACCAACTGATTGCTACCGCTTTCAACCGCAATCATCAGCAGAGCCAGGAAGGTGGTATTGTTGATGAGGAATATCGGGTTGAGTACGTTGCCGACCGAACCAACACCTTCGGGAAGGCTATGCTCGGCCTTACGGTCGAATGCGCACGATGCCACGATCATAAATACGATCCGATCAGTCAGAAAGATTATTACTCGCTGTATGCTTTTTTCAACAGCAACAACGACCGGGGCCAGATTCCGTACAATGGCGAAGCGGCTCCTACCATTACCCTGACCAAACCCGAAACCGACGCCAAACTCAAATTCATTCGCGAGCAGCTTACTCCGCTTGAGCAGCAGCTTAACCCCAACCGCACTGACTACCAGAAACGGTTTGGCCAGTGGGTGAGTCAGGCCACAAAACGCTCCCTTTCCTCCCTCGACTCCGGACTTATCGCCCATTATACCTTTGATGAAGCCGACCGAACCGACATTAGTGCTTTCGTTAAAGCTGATCGGGAAAAACGTAAGCTAGAGGACGAGAAGCGTAAAAAGGAAGAAGAAGCGCGAGCCAAGTCGAAAAAGCCAGTTGAAAAGCAGCCGGAAAAGAAAGAACCGCCCAAGCGCAAATCGAAGGAAGAGCTTTGGAAAGACCCTCGCAATGCCTTCGAAAACTCGGTCAACGATACTATCCCAGCCCGTTTAAGTGGCGACCCCGATAAAGTGCCTTATGCCGTACCCGGCCGGTTTGGCAAAGCCCGTTACCTTCCTGGTGATAGCTACATCGAATTACCGTCAAAATTTGGCGCTTTCGAACAAAACGAGCCGTTTTCGATCAGTAGCTGGTTCAACCTGGCGAAACCGAACATGGCCCTTACTTTCTTGGGACGAACGACCGGGCCAATGGATGGGCAACGCGGCTATCAGCTTGACCTGCTGGCCGATGGTCGGTTGAAGCTGACGCTCAGCCATGTCTGGCCCGCCAATGCCATTGATGTTGAAACGATTGACAAAGTACCCGTTCATCAGTGGTTTCAGGTGGCTTTTACCTACGACGGCATGGGGCAGGCCAAAGGGCTCAGCATCTACCTGAACGGCAAACCCATGCGCACAAAAATTGTTGCTGACCATCTGATTCACAGTATGGTATGGGGCAAAGACCGCACCCACTGGGCGCAACACGCATTCTATGTGGGCCGGATGCATGACAACTTCTACAAAGATTTTGCTGTCGATGAACTCCGCATTTATAACCGTTGCCTGACCCCGCTGGAAATGCCGCGACTAGCCGGACAAGCCGACGCCCTGGCGAATGCCCTGCATATCCCCAGCCGAACACCCGAACAGCGGTCTGGCCTGTATAGCTATTATGTGGCTACCCAGGACCCCGTTTATCGCAATACGTTTACTCAGGCGATGAAATTACGCGGAGAACAGATCATGCTCTACACCAACTCCGATCAGGTAATGGTTATGGAGGAGCGAAAAACGCCCCGTGAAACGCATTTACTGAAGCGTGGTGCTTACGATGCACCGGGCGAGGTAGTAACTCCAGCCGTCTTACACAGCCTGAATCCACTCGACGACGACCTGCCCAAAAACCGGCTCGGACTGGCCCAATGGTTGTTGTCAGAAAAAAACCCCTTATTCAGCCGGGTCATTGTGAATCGGGTATGGCAACAGTATTTCGGACAGGGACTGGCAAAAACCAGCGATGATTTTGGGAATCAGGGCGCGTTACCAAGTCATCCTGAGCTACTGGATTATCTGGCGGTACGGTTTAGAGAATCCGGCTGGAACTTAAAGGCGTTACACAAAGAAATTGTTATGTCGGCCACGTATCGGCAATCGTCGACAGCATCCGAAAAAGCTCGCGAAGCCGACCCGGACGACGTATACCTGACGCGGGGAGCCAGTTATCGTATGTCGGCAGAACAGGTACGGGATAATGCTCTGGCGGTAAGCGGATTACTTACCCAACGAATTGGAGGCCCCAGCGTTCACCCGTATCAACCCGCAGGTATCTGGGAAGCACTAGCCACCCGAAATGCGGTAAAATACGTACAAAACCATAAGGATAGCCTATATCGTCGGTCGATGTACACCATCTGGAAACGCTCGTCGCCCCCTCCCATGATGCTGAATTTCGATGCGGCCGAACGGCATACCTGCATCGTTAAACGCCAGAAAACCAATACCCCTCTCCAGGCACTCGTCACCCTGAACGATCCGCAGTTTGTCGAAGCGGCAAGGGTGCTGGCGCAACGGGTAGGCGGAAAAGAAGAAAGCAGAAAGGATGAAAAGGGGGTAATTAATGACCTGTTCAAAGCCGTGATCAGCCGACCCGCGCGGACGGAAGAAATTTTGCTGATGCAACAACTGTATGCCGAAGAACTGGCTGATTTTACCAAAAACCCGAAACGGGCGGCTGAGTTATTATCGGTAGGCGAGTATCCCGTCGATGCAAACCAGAATCCGGCAGAGCTAGCCGCCTGGACTGTCGTGACCAGTACGGTAATGAATTTTGATGAAGCGATTATTAAACGCTAAGGGCACTGGGTTAAGCGCAAAGAACGAACATGTTACTCTCTGCCCCATACCCTCCGCCCCATGCTCTACAACCTATGGATATTCAGGATCAACTTCATGACCAACTGAGCCGCCGGACCTTCCTGGGCCAAACCAGTGCAGGATTGGGTACCATTGCGCTGGCATCGCTGCTCAATCCGACAAATCTGTTCGGTGGTTCTCCCGGCGAAAACCCGGCCGTTGGCAAGCCCCATTTCCCGCCCAAAGTAAAGCGAATCATCTATCTGTTTCAAAGTGGTGCGCCTTCGCAGTTGGAACTCTACGATTATAAGCCGAAGCTCGAAACCATGTGGGGGCAAGATTTGCCCGAATCGGTTCGGAAAGGCCAACGCCTGACAGGAATGACAGCCGGACAAAGCCGTTTTCCATTGGCAGCTTCCAAATATAAATTTGCCCAATATGGCCCCGGCCAGATGTGGATTAGTGAATTACTCCCCAACATTTCCCGACTAGCCGGAGATCTTACCTTCGTTCGGTCGCTCCATACCGAAGCCATCAACCACGACCCTGCTGTCACGTTTTTCCAAACGGGTAGTCAACAGGCAGGTCGGCCAAGTTTTGGGTCTTGGGTGAGCTACGGCCTGGGCTCCGACAATCAGAATTTACCCGCCTTTGTTGTCCTTTTATCGAAAGGCCGGGATGGTGACCAACCGCTGTATGCCAAGCTCTGGAGCAATGGATTCCTTCCGTCGGTGCATCAGGGGGTTGTATTCCGGTCAGGCCCTGATCCGGTGTATTACTTGAACAATCCGCCCGGCATTGACAAGACCAGCCGTCGGCGTATGCTCGACTATCTGGGCAAGCTACATCAGGAACAGTTCAGGCATGTGCTGGACCCAGAAATCAATAACCGGATGGCCCAGTACGAAATGGCGTATCGTATGCAAACCTCGGTGCCCGAAACCCTCGACATCTCGAAAGAACCTGATTACATTTTCGATATGTACGGCCCTGAAAGCCGAAAGCCGGGCACATTTGCCGCCAATTGCCTGTTGGCCCGAAAGCTCATTGAAAAAGATGTGAAGTTCGTTCAGCTCTACCACCAGGGCTGGGACCAACACGGCAACCTTCCGAACGATATTAAAATTCAAACCAAAAGTGTTGACCAGCCATCGGCAGCATTGGTTATGGATCTGAAACAGCGGGGGTTGCTCGACGATACCCTGGTGATCTGGGGTGGCGAGTTTGGTCGAGGGGCCTATTCGCAGGGCAAACTTACCCGCGACAACTACGGGCGCGACCATCACCCCAGAGCGTTTACCATCTGGATGGCCGGAGCAGGGGTAAAAAAAGGGCTCGTCTATGGCGAAACGGATGATTTTGGCTATAACGTTATCAAAGAGCCGGTTCATGTCCACGATTTTCAGGCTACGGTATTGCATTTACTGGGTATCGACCATGAAAAATTAACCTTCAAAAGCCAGGGTCGTCGGTATCGTTTAACCGATGTTCATGGCAACGTTATTAAACCATTACTGGCATAATCAAACCTTACAAGTATCTTAGCTGAAAAAATAAGCTACTTGTACGATTGAAACTGCTTTTCTCTGTTTTTCTTCTACTCGCTTACGCAGGACAGGCTCAATTCCGGTATGGAAATGAGTGGATTGTACCAAAGCAATCGTATGCCAAAATCAGTATCCGAGAGAATGGTATTTATCAGATCAGTTATGCCGAATTGGCGGCTGCGGGCTTTGTTCTGGATACGATAGATCCCAAAAAATTACAGCTTTATCACCTCGGCCGTGAACTGGCTATCGAAGTCAGTGGTGGCGAAGATGGACGATTCGACCCCACCGATTTTATTCAGTTCTACGCCGAAAAAAACAACGGCGAACTGGACAGTCTGGTCTATTACCACACCCAACGTGCGAATCCATACCATAGCTTATTCTCAGACGAAACTTTTTATTTTCTGACAGCAGGGTCAAAACCGGGACTTCGGCTTGCCTCTTTCGCTGGCAAACCTACCGATCAATTGCCCGAACCGTACCACCTTGAGCCACAGGTTACGGTCTTTGCCAGTCAATACTCGTTCAACAATTCCATCGGCTCAGTGCCTCCCGTTCAGCAAAGCTATTTTGAAGAGGGCGAAGGCTGGACCGGAAATTACATAAGCCCCGATTCAGTAGCCCAATTCACCATACGATTCCGGGATCGGGTTGTTGACCCTGACCAGCCGCCGGTATTTGCTTTTCGGCTCAACGGTCGTTCGCCCAATAATCACCAGCTTTGGTACGCTCTGAACGACGGAAGGCCAATGGATACCCTCTCGATAGGCCCATTTAGCCCCAAAAACGTACAACTGACGTTGTCTGAAAATGTGATTCAAAGCGAAGCCGTTCGTTTAAAAGTCCAATCGCTCAAAGCCAGTGCCTACGACTGGTATTCAATGACCTACCTGAACGTTGTGTACCCGCAACGCTTTCTGATAAATGGGCAGTCTGGTAAATACTTTTATTTGCGTCCAAATTCCATTAATCAATCGGTCATACAGGTACCTGACCTACGTACTGATTACCTGATTTATGCGCTTGCAGGTCGGTACGCAACTGCTAAAATAGCCCATCGGGCAGGGCAGTTCATCGCGCCCAACTCCGCTGATGGGCAAACGTTGTTTGTTAGCAATGAAGTCAAAAAATCGCCAGCCATTTCAGTAGTCGTCTTTCCGATACTGAAACCTACCAACCACGACTATCTGATTATTACCCACCGTTCGTTGATTGAATCGGCAACTCAATATGCCATTTATCGGGCGTCGGTTGCAGGCGGGAACTATACCCCATTGGTTATCGAAACGAAGTCGATCTACGAACAATTCAACTATGGCGAACGTAGCCCAGTGGCAATTCGTCGGTTTGCCGATTTCATGCTGTCGGGTGGAAAGACCAGGCATTTATTGCTGCTGGGCCGGGGTATTAGTTTCCCCGACGTATTGAAAACTTCCGAAGCCGACGACCTGGTCCCTACATTCGGTTATCCGGGCTCCGACGCTTTACTGACCATGGGGCTGGCAGGTTTTCCAGAGTTTGTGCAGGCAATTCCAACTGGCCGACTTAATGTAACGACCAATCAGCAGGTTTTGAATTATCTGGCCAAAGTCAAAGAATTTGAACAGACTTCTCCTGCCGATTGGCAAAAACGGATGCTTCACTTAAATGGCGGCCACGATCAGAACGAAATTCTGTATCTGAAAAGCCTGATGGAGCAGCTACGGCCAATAGCCGAAAGCCCGTATATGGGGGCACAGGTGACGTCGTTATCGAAAAAAACCTTTGAAGAAGTTGAATCCGTCGATATTTCGAAGCCGATCAACGAGGGGATCGGCATGGTTGGGTATACGGGACATGGGTCATCCAACACCCTTGATTTCAATATTGGTTATTGCTCGGCCCCAGGCAGTACGATCAACAACAAGGGTAAATATCCGATCCTGTTTTTTAATGGATGCAGCATCAATAACCTTTTTTATAAGTATGATCCGCTAAGCACCGACTGGCTCATTACCCCCGATAAAGGCGCTATAGCCGTGCTGGCGGGTTCGTTCTGGAGTTATCCAACCAGCACACAAACCTATGCTACCAGGCTTTACCAAAAACTCTTTTCCGATAGCACCAGCCTGACACTTACGTTGGGTCAAATACAACAGCAGGTCAATTTGAGCCTCCATCAGTACAGTAGCGATCTGACACTTCGCACCGATCTACAACAAATCATCTTGCAGGGAGACCCAGCGTTGCATGTTTTTCCACTGGCAAAACCCGACTACGCAGCCCGGAGTCTATTTATTCAGGCTCGAAAACCGGGCACCATTATAGCCAGCAATGACTCCCTGACGGTCAATCTGATTCTTGCCAATGCCGGTAAATTTTACGCCAAACAAACGGTGTCCCTTCAGTTGACGAAAACCTATGCAAACGGAAGCAGCAGTAGCCAGCGGCTCCTAATCGACATGACAACGGTTCGAGATACCATCGCTATTCCCATAAAAAAAGAGGTTTCTCTTTCCCAACTTACCGTCGGTGTAGACAGTGACAATCAAATCGACGAACTGGTGGAAACCAATAATCAACTTAGTCTGGCACTCACAGACTGGTCGGCGATTCAGCAGACTAGCCTGTTTCCCATCAATGCCCTCCCCGACCAATTGAATCCGATTTTATCCGTAACGGTCGATAACCGGGCGCTCAAAAACGGGGATTATGTGTCAGCCAACCCGATAATTCAGGTCAATCTAACCGACGATGCCCCGTTGCCACTTGATAAACTGACGAACATCCAGGCTTTTCTGAAATCATGCGCAGGTTGCCCATCCATTCTATTGAGCCCCCGGTCAGGCTCAGCTCTATCGACGGTATCACTGCAAGCCACCTATCAATTGACCAATCTGGTTGCAGGTACCTATGATTTACTGATAACGGGCCGTGACGCAGCTGGTAATGGAGCGGGTACTCCCTATTCGATTGCCTTTCAGGTAGCGGACGCAAGCCCACCTACCGTCTGGAAAATTTACCCCAACCCCGGCAGCGATATCATCCAGATTAGCTTTACACTAATTGGCAAATCGGCTCCGAAATCAGCCCAATTAGCGGTTGTCAACAGTCTTGGAGAGCCGATGGATACTTGTATGCTAGTTCCATTTGTAGGAGAAAACATACTTTATCTGGAAAACTTCCGTCACTTTCCGGCAGGGTTTTACCAGGCAACGCTCTATATCGATTGGGGCGATGGTCGAACAGAAACCTTACAAGGAAAAATTATCAAACCCTGACCTGAAACCAAATAGCCTGTTTACTCAAGGCCCGTTTCAACCAGCCACTGCTTTCGACGGTATCCATAAGCAATCTGACCTTTCCCAAGGCAATCTGGACTACTTTGGCAATAAGCGAGTACCGTATTTTCTTTAAAGATCAAGCCAATCTGATACGCGTATACATCCACCTGCCGATTTAGCGAGATAGCTGTCGAATCGTTCTGTTTGTTGATCACCTGAACAGTATTGGCGAAGTTTCTACCATTTATCGCATAGTCTTTGCCGATTTGGACGTATTGATAAGTAGCCGTCGATAGCCTGTTATATTCGTTCTGATTCCAGGAAGTGCTGGCAACAACGGGAAATAAAAGCTTGATAAAAGCAATCGAATTTTCGATACGCATCAGCCTATTAGGCCACTGCTGCACGGTCCAAATTGAATCGGTCTTCCAGACGTCGGTCGGTCGGCTGCGTTTGTACCGAATCAGCTTGTGCGTTTTATCGGCTTGATTTGCTACCAACTCGCCAACTGTTTCTTTCAGAAAATAGGAATTTAAAACAGGGGGAGTACTCAGCGAGTAGGTTTCGTCCTGCACTTCATACACCCAGTAACGCCCAGCCTCAACTGGCGCATACAGGCTGTCATCTTTCGGTATACTATCTATTGTCTGGCAGGCCTGCAAAACCAGAAAGCTCCAGAATGTACCTACGGTTACACAGCGTCGAGACAATCGAACCATACCGCCAGCGAAGTGTAAAGCCAATCTTTTACGTAAACCGAACAGGAGTTCACAGCGGCCAAAGCAGGAACTTTTCATTATATATACATCGACCCATAAGCTCACTAAGGCTGGTAGCTAGTAATTCCATCGGTCATACTTCCTCCTTTCAGAGTAATTTTAGCGATTCGGCCATATTTCACAAGGTCAGGCTTTTTATACGACTTTTTTACGGACTGAAGTTTTCTAAATGAGTGGGCGCGTTTCATGCAAGTAAACGGGGGATTTTAAGTTATACAGTGTATTAGTTAACAATCATTTGTATAGTTTGCTTTTTTAGTCCATCATTGGCTTGAAGGCGAAGGATATACATACCTGGCGCTACAGTACCAGCGGTATTTACGAATACTGACTCTGAATTCTCTTTTTTATGGATCGTGACGGGGATTTCAGCACCTAACGAATTAGATAAGGTGATGGTAGTCTGTTCCAGGCCGCTGGCGGACACCGTGAAATTACCTTGATTGGGGTTGGGATATAGGGATGCGGCTAGCCCGTCGGTCATGAAATCTGCTCGAACAGCAATCATTTTCGACAAGTCCGTTGCTCCGCCTGTATCGCGCTGGCGAAGCCGGTAATAATATACCTGCCCGGATTCTACTTCACGATCGGTAAAGGAATATTCGGATACATCCTGCATGGTAGAATGGCCTTCTACAAAGCCAACTTTCTCAATCCCGTCAGGCGTTTTTCCTCTAAGAATATCGAAGCCCTCGTTTCTATCTTCCCAGGATGTAGCCCATTTTAGCCGTATACTATGGTCCAGGACTTGCCCTTCAAACGAAACCAGTCTGACGGGGAGAGGAACCGAAGCACTCACAGTAAGCGTATTGTCCAGCCGGAACGTCCCTACCGAATTACTGGCTCCCCATGCATAGATTCTGAACCGGACGGTTTGAGGGGTACTTAATACAAACGCAGGGCTTATCGATGTTGAAGTCGTTGTGGAGAGTGTACCGGTTGTAATTGTCGTCTCATTTCCTGCTATGGCATACGTCAGGAGGTAATTTGGAGGGCCAGCCGCAGAACGACGAGCCGAAAAAGAGATACCCGTTATGTTGAGCTGATATCCAGTCGCCGGCGTCAAGGTAAATTCATAATAATCATTAGCATCCTGAGCGGAACTCGTCCACCCTGTAGCATTTATGCTTCCTGAGCCTGACGTTGCTGTAACACCGGAACCCCGCGTTATATCTGAAGCCGTACTATTGGGATCTTTCGACGTTACCGGTTGCGAGGTCTGACTTCCTGTAGCACCACTAAAGTTATACGTTGCTACTTGTGCAAAATTTACGAGTGGCAACCAACATAAAAGGAACCATAAAGATCTTATCATAAACTAAATATATATTTTAATACAAAAATTAATATACTAATACTTACAAAAAGTAATATTACTACTTTGACTCGATAAAGCGCACGGCTCACTGACAAATCAGAAAGAATTTTTTGATCGCTGGTCAGGAAAATAGATTTTGATCGAGACCAAGCAGATGCCTACAAGCCCATAAAAAAGAGGCTCACTGTGTACAGTGAGCCTCTACTAGTTTTCCGAAACGACTATCCTGACAAAGTGAAATACGTTATCCCTTGTCAGCTACCGTGCTTAAAATCCCGAAATGATACGGGCGTATATATTATTGGCAGCGTTCACATCATACCCAGATCCGTTGTCATTTTTAACATTGACCGTAATGTTGGAAACGCTTCCTGTGTTAGCTGTTGTACGGGTTAGGCTAAAGCCTACATCACGCTGGGTATTGGCATCCATAAACTGGTCAGCTTTCAGCTTTAACGTAAACTGCTGCCCACCTGGATCACTGCTGGTCACCTCCCAGTTTTGATTATCGACCGCCATATTTTTGCTCACATTCGATCCATCAACTATACTGATAGTGGACTGTGTTCCATCGAAGGTAAGTGTGTACCCTGCAGGCGCACTGATCGTGATTGTCAACTGCCCGGATGTGGTGGCGTGATAACCTACTTCATACAAATTCACAACAAAGTTTCTTACGTTGTTTGGTGCCGATGCTGCGAATTGCGATTGTGGTAAAAGCAGCGTAGGTGAAATGTCAGGCCCATTGGTTGCCGTAACACTGACCAATGACGTCTGCGTACAACTCCCCTGACCAGCCAGCAAGGTGAAGGTGTGCACTCCAGCAGCGGTTAACGTAGCCGAAACAGGTGATCCGGCCGACGGGCTAATCGTAGCCTGAGCTGGGGCACTCCACTGGTATGTACTCGCCCCGGTTGCCGTCAGGCTAACCGTTCCGCCAATCGTGGTAGTAGCCGACGAAGCCCCTGCCAGTACGGAGATTGGCCCATCAATAGCAACATTTCCGCTTATAGCTGTGGCAGTAGCAGTAGAGGTCGCTACAGTCAGCGTGAACGAACCGGCTACGGTTGGCGTAAGGCTAACCTGCGTGGTTGACGTCGACACACCGGCTGTAGTCGTGCTATTTGTGCCATTGGTCACCGTATAGCTGTATGTATCGCTTCCCAGACCACTCACTGTAATCGCCAGATTAACCGATTGCCCCGAACAGACAGCCGAGGTGCTGGCTACTAACGTCGTCGAAAGGGCAGAGGCAAACTGGAAACGAGCCGAAACCGGGAAGTGGTCTGATGTTGTGGTCCCGCCAACAATTGGGCGTACTGCTGTAACCGAGTTCGGAATGTAAGCAATTCCACTAGCCGGGAATGAGCCATCCGTGCTGATTTCATTCGAAATTATCAAATGGTCGATAATATCAGGGTAAGATGCCGTACTCGAGATATTGCAGGTACTGAGCTGTTTCGTGATCGCGGTGTAATCGGCCGACGTAATGAAATTGTTAAAGGACGATACGTTGGTTGTGCTCGTTGTTGCATCAATATAAATTGATTGGTCGGCATCATCGTTGAAATCGCCCATGATCATGACATTACTGGTAGGATAGTTCGTGTCAAGATAACTTTTCAGAGACGCAAAGTCGTTAATCCGACGATTGTATGATGACGCATCCGACCCCGATTTGGCATGCACCCCAACCAATTTGAAATTCTTTGTAGACCCGTTGATCGTGACATCGCAACTCATCAACAACGGAAACCGGTTAGATGCCCACGAACTTGAACTCAGTTGCGTAGCATCGGCTACAATCTGGTCGGCCGTTACATTCTTAACAACTGCCGTATTGTACACAAAACATACCTTTTGGGCATATGTATTAGCATCACCTGAGACTTCAGGGCTATCAAACCAGTGTGAGTAGTAAATAGGTGGCGTACGGGTTGGATCAGCACCACAGGTATAGGTGTACGACTTACCTGTATTTGCATTCAGGGTTGCCACAATGGCATCTAGCTTTGTCAGGTCAGTAACTTCCTCCAGACAGTAAATGTCCTGATTCATATTTTGCAGTTGCTGGCGCACATTATCCTGCTGCTGTGCCTCATTTGTGGGACCAAAACCTGTATTGCCCAGCCACTCCACATTCCACCAGGTAATATCGAGCGTATTATCGGTCGATATGCCGGCCCCACCTGTACCAACACCAGGGCAGGACACGGTATTGGGCGTAGCTCCGGGAACATCAGCCGTTGAGCGGGGTAAGAACTGGCAAGTACCATTGAATACGCTCACGATACCCGTAATATCGAGCGTACCCGTAGGTTTGGTGGCCGCCACCAGATCGGTCCCGAGTTGCACCCGCATAATTACGGTACCACCACCTGTTGTCAAGGTATAGTTCGTATTGCCTGTAAACGTCCCACCCGATGGTGTAATACCCGTCACTCCGGTAAGCGTCACCAATTCGCCTTTGTGATCACAGAGTGTAGCGGCTGTGACCGTAACAGGTGTAGGAATCGAGTTCGGGGAGCTGGTTTTTACAAAACAGCTAGTAAAATTTTTCAACTCCCGATCTCCATTGTACGTTGTCAATACCCCCGTCACCTGAACTTCGTCGCCAATACTTAGCTCCGGCAATTCGACCGAGGTGCCCGTACCCGTGTACAACAAAATACCACCTGTAGCATCCTGAATATAGATGTTCGTACCAAGCGTTGAGGTTACCCGCCCGGTTACGGTGAATGTTATGCCATCGGCAGCACTACGTACATCACTTATCTTATAGGAAGTACCACAGGCACCGCTGGCACCAGCCGTATAAACGGTTCCACTGATTGATGCTGTTTGGGAGGTTGGTACTTCTGTGCTGCTTACGGTAGCGAGTCCCGAATAGGGGCCAACTGAAAGGCCACCTGCCAACCGAGCATAAATGGTTTGATTCAGGGTACCATCACCCGAAGGCGAAAACGTGACCGCACTTGTCGTATAACTCACATTGTCGGTCGAAATTTCAAAATTAGCCGGAGAACTTACCGAAACAGGGGTTGCCGGGTTCAGCAGTCCACCAATAACCGTAAACGTAGATGGTGCAGAAGGGCTGCTGTTATTAGCGGTATTGACCAAATTCCCAACGGATGCAGGGTTAACAACCAGAAAAGGGGTTGTGACAACACTCACGATTAAATCGTCGATGCTAAGGCCCGCATCGCTTCCGGCATCGTCAACATCCATCCAGCGAATCATAATTTTCTCACCAACCGGAATGTTCACATTAAATGTGCTGGTGATACTTTTTGCGTTGGCATTGCCATCCAAAGCCCCATTTGAGGCCACCGAAGGCTGTCCTACAAAATCCAGTAAAGAATTGGTGGTATAGCCCGACTCACTCACCGAGCTGGCCCCAACTTTATAAGCGAAAGAAAGTGTATTCTGAACGGATGTACTGCTACGCCATTGCTCTCCTTTATAACTAACCGATAAAGCTGTAATAGGGCTTCCTGTATTGTTGATGAATAAAACACCATAATAGATCGCTTTAGCAGAACCGGAACCGACAGACCCTAAAGCACGGTCGGGAGCAGAGGTTGCCCCATAACTATGCAGCCCACCTGTAGTACTACTCCCCGGATCGACCGTATACGTTGTAGCGGCACTTGTGACATTAGATCCATTCGTAATGGCCGCATACCAGCCTTGAATCGTGCTGTTGTCGGTCCATGTTCCTGCGCCAGAGCTAGCCAGTGAGTTAAAATTCTGAGTGTATGAAGTGGCCCCTGTCAGGCTCACCTGAGCCCACAACCCATGGGCCACTAACAGAAAAGTTAAAACGAAGAGTATACGTCTTTGCATGATGAAATGAATTGGTAAAAAGATCAATCAAATGAAGTTTTATGTTATTCAGAAATGGTTTAACCATCTAAAATAAACCTTCATTTTCGACAATGGCATCCCGGTTAATATTATTTATTTATGTTCCTTTTTTAATATAAAACAACCTATTTAAATTCATAAAATGCATTAAAAAATATAACATTTTCGACATTTAGGTAACTTCCTATTTACCTGATACGCGTTTAAGAGGATAGTTTCGAAAGAATGGAACAAGTAGTAACATCTATCAACTCCATCTAAAAACAATCTAAAAAAACCTCAGGCAGACCATTCTGTATCAACCCATTCCCCAGGAACCTTTTCTACCCCGATATGACCGTCATCTGCTTCGATGACCACCATTGCCGATAAATTCCTTTATCTTTGATCATTTATCAGTAACGTGTATGTATCGATTAACTCAGAATCAGATATCATCTGAATTGGCTGGCGAAACGGTTATCCTCAATCATGCAGCCGGTATGTATTATGGCCTGAATGAAGTGGGTACGTTTGTATGGGAGCTTCTTAAGCAGTCGCCCATGTCTTTTGAAGAGCTCAAAGAACAGGTCATGACAAACTTTGAGGTCGATGAGTCAACCTGTACCGACGATTTGCAGCAACTGCTGAACGATTTAGTACATGAAAAACTGGTGGAAACGGTTTAAGCAATTCGTACAGTTATCTTCCTCGGATCAACTCCTTCTGATCCGTGCGTTTTTTGTTATTTCTGCCATCCAACTGGGTCTCAAACTGCTATCGTTTCAAACGTTCAGGCAGCTCTATAGTAAACTTACCCAAGCGGATAAATCTAAAGAAACGCCCCGCCTGTTGATTGACCGGAACATCCGGGCTATTCAGAAAGTAAGTGGCCCCTTGTCCGCTTTTTGTTTGCCGCAGGCATTGGCCTTAACCTATTTCCTTCGAAAAGATAAACACATTGATCTGATCGTTGGCGTCCGCAAAAGCCATACATTTGAAGCGCATGCCTGGGTCGAGAAAAACGGAACCGTCCTGATTGGCGATTTGCCTGATCTGGATTTTCAGCCCATCTGGACCTGGCATTAACCGAAACCCTATTTGCCTGTTATCTGGTTACTCAGGCAGACACGTCATCTACCGCATGCAACAGCAACTTGACTTATGGATACGGGCTATTGTCCGTTGGTTTGGCTATGTACCGAATCGGGATCTGTCGGGCTGGATATTGCTCATCATTGCCGTTGTGTTGGGGCTGGCCGTCGATGTTATCATTACACAGACGATCCGGTTTGTTGTACGCAGACGATCGTTCCGAACCCTATCCCTTCTGAAAGTATACGCCCGCTGGGCCTTCTGGCTGTTTGTTCCCTCGTTGTTTTTTCTGCTGGCTACAAACCTGCAGTCGGAGCGTTTTTTGCGTCGGCACCCTGTAGCCGACAAAACCGCTGAAATCCTCTTTCTGATTACGACGACCTGGTTTATTGTCCAACTCTTAAAAGTTGGTGAAAAACGCCTGATCTATGAGTATGACACCACAAACGATACCAACCTGGCCCACCGGAAATTCGTTACGCAGGTGCGTTTTTTCCGTCGGCTTATCGTTATTCTGGTCATTGTGCTCGGCGCATCGCTGTTACTGATCACGTTTCAGGGAAGCCGAAAAGTAGGGCTTAGTGTACTGACGTCGGCCGGGGTCGTATCGGTAGTACTTGGGTTTGCTGCCCAAAAGACGTTAGCGAACCTGCTAGCCGGTATTCAGATTGCCCTTAATCAGCAGATTCGACTGGATGATGCCGTTGTGGTCGAAAAAGAGTGGGGGCGTATCGAAGAGATCAATCTGACCAGCGTAATTGTCCGGCTTTGGGACCGTCGACGCCTGATTCTGCCCATTACGTACTTTGTAGAGACTCCGTTCGAGAACTGGACCCGTTCGGATGCTTCGATCGTTGGCGCTATTTTTCTCTATCTGGATTACACGGTGCCCGTTGAAGCGGTACGAAAAAAAGCCCGTGAACTAGCCGAAAATGACCCGCTCTGGACGGGCGACAGCTTTGCGGTGCAGGTTACGGATACAACCCCGACCTGTATTCAGGTTCGGGTGCTGGTATCGGCTCAGGATGCCCCATCGGCCTTTGACCTGCGCTGTCATATGCGTGAAAAGCTGGTGGCGTTTATCCGCGACGAATATCCGCAGAGCCTTCCCCAAACGCGGCTCATGCTGGCCGAGGAGTTAAAACCGCAGGATCATCCTCTCAATCCTTAATCCGTTTCAGATTTTCTGAATAGGCGGCTGATTCGCCACTTTGAGCGTAAAAACATCGTTTCGCGAGTAGTGGCCCACACAGTCGAAATCTAATTTGCTTTTGGCCAGGATCGAAAAATCCAGATCAGCCGTGAGTAGCCCCTCCTGATTCCAGAGGGGTCCGGCAAGCATTTCGCCCATGGGCGAGATAATGACACTCCCCCCACTACACATCGTATCGGGTTCATCGGCCAGGTCGGCAAGATACCGTTCGGGATAGTCCGTCTTCTGCACAAACTGGTTGCTGGCCAGTACAAAGCAACGACCTTCCAGCGCAATGTGCAGCATGGTCGCCTGCCACGAATCGCGGGCATCGGCTGTCGGGGCCAGATAGAGTTCGATTCCCTGCTGATATAAGGCTGTCCGGGCCAGGGGCATGTAGTTTTCCCAGCAGATCAAACCACCAAATTTACCGATCTCGCTGGCGAAACTGACCAATGTACTGCCATCACTTTCGCCCCAGATGTATCGTTCCAGGCCAGTGGGTTTCAGCTTGCGGTGTTTTCCCAGCAAACGGCCGTCATTCCCAAAATACAGCAATGTGCAATATAGGGTGCCCCCTACCGGCTCTTTCTCGGTTACCCCCAAAGCGACATACAGGTTTGCTTTCTGTATGGCTTCGCTGATTCGCTGGGTTTGAGCCGACTCAACTTCCAGGCTATTTTCCCAATAATCCAGCCACACCGCACGCCCTTTGTCGGTTCGGCGGCCAACAATCGCATCAAAGGTTAAGCCTCGTGGATAACAGGGTATGAATGATTCCGGAAACAGCACAAACTGACAGCCTGCTTCTGCAGCTTTCTCAATCCAGTCAATGACCCGGTCAACACTTTTTTCCAGATCGAACAACGCAGGTGTTGCCTGCACTACACCAACTCGTATGTTTTTGAAGGGCATAAAGCGGGAGGAGGAAAGGGAGTAAGGGGAAGAGAGGGAGAAAGGGATTTCCAGTTCAACTTCCTTTCTCCCTCTCTTCCCCTTACTCCCTTTCCTCCATTATAAATTCTTCTCGACAAAGTTCGTCATCATCTGATAGAGATGGAAGCGCGTATTGCCTCCGTAAATACCGTGATTCCGATTCGGATAGTAAAACGATTGGAATTGTTTTCCGGCCGCGATCAGGGCGTTTTCGAAAGCCACAGAGTTCTGAAAATGAACGTTATCGTCGCCCGTACCATGAATGAGCAGATAAGGGCCACGCAATTGGCTGGCATGGGTTACCGGCGAATTGTCGTCGTAGCCCGATGCGTTTTCCTGTGGCCGTTTGAGGTAGCGTTCGGTATAGATTGTGTCGTAGAATCGCCAGTTCGTAACGGGGGCTACCGAGATTCCGGCTTTAAATACATCGGCTCCTAACGTCATGCAAAGGGCCGTCATGTAGCCCCCATAGCTCCACCCCCAAATTCCAACGCGGCCCGAATCGACGTAGGGCAGGGTTTTCAACTGGCGAGCCACAGCGATCTGATCTTCGGTTTCGAGTTTACCCAATTGCGCATAAGTGGCCGTACGGAACGCGGTTCCGCGAGCCCCTGTACCCCGACCATCGACCGATACAACGATGTAGCCTTTCTGCGCCAAGGTCTGATACCAGAAGAAATCACGACTCTCCCAATCGTTTTTTACCGTCTGCGAACCAGGTCCACCGTATACGAACATCAGTACCGGATATTTTTTAGTACTTGTGCTGTCGAAGGTAGCAGGGCGAATCATCCAGCCATTGAGCGGAGTGCCGTCGGCGGCTTTAGTTTGGAAAAACTGTTTGGGAGCGATAGCAAAAGTCGCCAGCCTGTTTTTCAGGTCCTCGTTGGCTTCCAGTGTGCGAAGATCATTGGTCGATTTTGTATCACGCAGGCTAACCCGTACCGGCGAATCGGCCGCTGTGTGATACAATAGATAATAGGAAAAGTCGGGGCTGAACGTAGCCTTGTAGGTACCCGCCAGCGTGGTTAGCTGCTGCTTGTGCTGACCATCGATCCCGACCCGATACAACTGCCGTTCCAATGGCGATTGCTCGGTACTTATGTAGTAAATCGTTCCGGTCTTTTCATCAAGGCCCGCAACGGTAATGACTTCAAAATTCCCGCTGGTGATCGGGCGAATGAGTTTACCCGTCAGGTCATACAGGTATAAGTGTTTATAGCCACTTCGTTCGCTGGTCCATAGAAACGACTTGCCGTCGCTGAGGTAGGTCAGATCGTCGGTAAACTCCAGATCAACGTAGGTTGGGCTTGTTTCGGTCAGCACCACAGCCGATTGACCCGTTGTGGCATTTACATGGAGTAAATCGAGCCGGTTCTGAAGGCGATTCATCCGCCGGATGGAGAGCAGGCTGGCCTGTTTGGTCCATTGAATTCGCGGCAGATACAAATCCTTGTCCGCCAAATCGGCTTCTGTCTGCGCCATCACCTTTTTGCCCGACACCACATCGGCTATCCAGACGGATACTTTCGAGTTGGCTTCCCCGGCTTTTGGGTATTTGAAACGATACTCAACCGGGTAAAGCCCTCCCCAAAGCTGCATATCGTATTCGGGTACCCGGCTTTCATCGAACCGAATCCAGGCCAGCCGACGGCTATCGGGCGACCATTCGAATGCCCGCGCCATACTGAATTCTTCTTCATACACCCAATCGGCGCCCCCATTGATAATCGCGTTTCGCTTTCCGTCGGTGGTCAGTTGGGTTTCCTTACCAGTTGCCAGCTCAACCACAAACAGGTTGTTGTCCCGCACAAAAGCGACCCGTTTTCCATCGGGCGAAAAGGTTGCGTATTGCTGTTTACCCCCTTTGCTAAGGGGCTTCAAAACGGTTGTCCCCAAATCATAAACATAAAATGCTGCCTTGCTGGATCGACGGTAGATAGGTTCTTCATCAGTCGTCAGAAGCAGTTTACGTTCGTCAGCCGATAACTGGTAATCGCTGATCGTGATCGGTTTACCTGCTGCCGTTGTCGTTTGTCCATCCAGCAACGTCGCGACAGGCAGCCCGGTCGTAATGGCAAATTTGACCACCTTGTTTCCATCGAGTGTCGTATAAAAGCCCCCGGCTTTCATCCAGTTGACCGCATCGACCGTCCGTTGATTGAACACACCGGCATTACGCCCCCAGACGTCATCGAGGGTCACGGGTTTTAGGCTCTGACCATAAGCCGTTATCGCTAGAAAAAAGAGATAGGTAGAAACGAGCAGATTTCTCATGCGTTTTGGTTTGTCTGAACAACTAAACACAAAGCCACAGAGAACACAGTGTACCCCACATCTGGAGTGATTTTTGTGTTCTTTGCGGCTCCGTATTGGCAATACACTCTAACGAGGCTATTTCACCGTTTCGGCTGGAACATTTCCACCGGGCAACAATCCTTTACGCTTCAGAAGCGCTTCGGTAAACCGCAGGTCGTTTTCGCTGGTGAAAATAGTGAATGGCAAATAGAGGAATTGAGCTTTAGAGAGGCCTTTAGTCACGGTTTTGGCAAACCAGCTCGCTTTTACATTCGCCATGGCGTCGGCATTGTTCAAAAACAGAATGTAGGCTTCTTTATCTTTGATCACACTGTCGATCTGGCTCCATTTCAGAATCCCCCCTTCTTTGGCGTTGATGCGCATCAGAATCTGACGGCTGTCGATCTCGTACACGTATTTATCGAACAGCGCTTTGCTTTGCTCCATTTGAGAAATACCCGTGATCTGGACGGCCCAGAATAAGACATACAAAATGGTCAGCAGGACAATGACAATGTAAATCCAGTAGTTTGGATAAACGTCTGTCAGGTTCAGAACCACATTCAGCAGAATGAGCGCAAGGGGTACAAATGCCCATTTCCAATTCTCTTTCACCCACTGACGCAGGGCAATATTTACGTACGTTTTTTGGTCTAGCGCGTATTTTTTGGTCTTAACAATCATAGTACCTCTACATGAAAGTGCAAAGATACAGGTAAAAATCGTCCGTCGTTTGTCAATCGTGTTCAGTAACAGATGAATTGCGGTATGTACGGCCCGCTAACGGCTAACGACCGACGATTCTTTGCGAAAATGGAGTGCATTGATCACATAGGTATGATTGCTGGTCTGGCGCATGAGCACATAAACCGAAAAGGTTTGCCCATCTGCTCGGTATGTTCCTGTACTGTAGCGCAGATGATCCGAAGCTCCCCGATACACAAACTGGAAACTTTGGGGCGGATATTTTCGGAAGAACGAGCGTAAAATCAACTCAGCATGGGTAGCCTGTACGGCCGAGAATTCGACGTTCTCGGCATCGATGACCAACTCAATGGTTTTGGCAAAACGAGCCGATAACCGACTGGCATCTCCACTTCGTAACGATACGCCTACGGTTTGGGTGATGTCGGTTTCAGTTACGGAAGGTGCGGGCAGTACCCAGAGGTAAAGGCTTACTATAAGACTGACAATCGTGTGCATGGTCGGTTAAATCAGCTTGCATCTACCAGGACTAGTGGCGAAAACTATGCCAACTCACCGACCTGAGCGGTTATTTCGTTCCCTAACCGCTTTTTTATCATCTTTACATCCAAATTTCGATTGTCGATTCCTGCATGAACACAGCTCAGCCCACGCTCATCCTTAATTCTGCACAGATCCATCAGAAAATCAGACGGATAGCGTTTCAGATCTACGAGACCAATTTTGACGAAACGGCATTACTACTAGCCGGTATTGCGGGCGAAGGGTACACACTAGCTCAGGCATTGGCACGCGAATTGCGAACCATTACCCCCCTTTCAATCGACCTGATTCGGCTTGATCTGGATAAATCAGCGACCGCCCAGCCTACGGTTCATTACGAAGGGTCGGCCACCGAGTTTACGGATAAAGTCGTGGTGGTGGTCGATGATGTGCTTTATACGGGCCGAACATTAGCCTTTAGCCTGCAACCTTTTTTAAGCATTCCGATCCGTAAATTACAGGTGGCCGTTCTCATTGACCGGAATCATCCCCGCTATCCGGTTGCTGCCGACTACAAAGGCTACGAGTTGAGCACAACCTTAACTGAACATGTCGATGTTGTACTAAGCGACACCGAGCGAATGGGTGTGTATTTACGATAATAGGAGAAAGGAGGAAGGGGAAGAGAGGGACGAAAGGGGGTTAATTGGCAAAGCCTTTTCTCCTTTTGTCCCTCTCTTCCCTCTCCTCCCCTTTCTCCCTTTTTTTCTATGCTTTCGTCCCGCGAATCAGGCTAATGCCTGCAAAGAAGAAAACACCGCCAAGAATCAGGTACACAAACGAAGCCTGTGCTACTCCGCCTTTCGTAAAGTCCATGCCTCCGTAGATCAGACCGATCAATCCGATCAGGGTCAGAATGATACCGAATACGCTTTTGACATTCATACGTTGAGTTATTATCAGTGAACGATAGTATTTTTGATGGATAACTATCGCCAGCCAATATCTTCCCGCAAATGCCTGATTTTTATTGAAGTTTTTATTCCAGCAGCACCATGATATCCTCTTTGGTCAGTGATTTTACGAAGTTTTCTTCGGTCGTAATCAGACTACCGGCCAGTTGCTGCTTAGCGCGTTGTAAGGAAAGAATTTTCTCCTCTACTGTATTTTTGGCGATGAATTTGTAGGTGAACACCGTTTTTTGTTGCCCAATCCGGTGTGCCCGGTCTACGGCCTGCGCTTCGATAGCCGGATTCCACCAGGGGTCCAGAATAAACACATAATCGGCAGCCGTCAGGTTATGTCCCAACCCACCTGCTTTCAGCGAAATCAGAAATAACTTTACAGAGTCGTCGGTCTGGAAAAGCTCAACCTGACTTTGTCGGTCGGTAGTCGACCCATCCAGGTAGGCATACTTGATCCGCTTCTCTTTCAGGTAGTGCTGAACCACATTTAGGTGCTTGATGAACTGACTGAACACCAATACTTTGTGATTCTCCGTCATCGCGCTTTCCAGCCGCATAATTACATCATCCAACTTCCCTGAGTCCCCTTCGTATTCGGCATCGACCATGCGCGGATGGTTGGCAATCTGCCGAAGTTTAGTCAACCCCTGCAACACAACCATCTGCGATTTGGCCATACCTTCCTCTTCGATATGCTCCAGAATCAGGTTCCGATAGTACGATTTGGCTTCTTCATATTGTGCTTCCTGATCGGGCGTCATTTCACAATACAGTACGCTCTCTACTTTTTCGGGCAGGTCGGTAGCCACCTGAGCCTTATTTCGGCGGAGCATAAACGGTTTGATCAGACTGTACAACCGACTGGTTTTGGTTTCGTCGTGCCGCTTCTCGATTGGTATCTGAAATTCGTTTCGAAAGAACGACTGACTGCCCAGTAAACCCGGATTAATGAACGACATCTGCGACCATAAATCCATGGTACTGTTTTCGAGCGGAGTTCCGGTCAGGATGAGCCGATTCGCGGTGTTAAGCTGCATAACCGCTCGGGTAATGTGCGACGATGGGTTTTTGATCGCCTGCGACTCATCCAGAATGACGTAATTGAACCGATAATCGCTTAGGCTATCAATATCGATTCGGACAATCCCGTACGAAGTCAGAATAAGGTCATATCCATCAAACTGGGCTGTATTTTTATCCCGATAGGTGCCCGTATACACCATAATACGGAGGTCGGGCGTAAACTTACGCGCTTCAAGCTCCCAGTTGTAAAGCAACGAAGTCGGCATCACCAGCAAGCTCGGCTCGGTAGCCCCTGCTTCTTTCTGGTTTTGCAGCATAGCGAGCGTCATCACGGTTTTGCCGAGCCCCATGTCATCGGCCAGGCATCCACCAAATCGGTACTGGCGCAAAAAATTCATCCAATCGTACCCAGCCTGCTGATAGGGCCGTAGCGTCCCATTGAATTGTACAGGTAGCGGGAAATGTTCGATTTCTTCAAAGTTGCGTAATCGCTCCAGCTTACGGCTGATTACCGTGGTGGCGAGGTTGTCACGCTCCAGTTCCTCCACCAGCGCCAGGTGATGCTTTTGCAGCACCAACCGCCCGTCGATCGAGTCGATACCGTCCAGGTGCTCGATGAAGCCAAACAACTCCGAATACTTCGTAAACCAGGCGCTTGGAATCACAGCCACCTCACCGTTGGGCAGAGTAAATTCACGTTTCTTGGCCAGAATGAGCTTCCGAAGCTTCAGGAATGGGATTTCATACTCGCCGAATCGAACATTGGCATAAATATCAAACCAGTCGCGACCCTCCTGAATCGACACATCAATGCTCGAATAACCCAGAAAATAACGCTTGGTATTCTGAGCGTCCTGCCGAACCTGAAAACCAGCTTCCCGAAGTTGCTCATTATGATCGGACAGCCAGGCAAAAGCTTCAGCCTTGTTTAGCGTTACGCGCCCATGACGCAGGTCCAGTCCCGAATCGCGCAGCAATGTCAGCTTTTGTTTTTCCAGCCGCTGATCCCGGCGAATCTTGTGAAATAGATAATCGTCGCCTTTTTTCTCTAAACTGACATTGGCTGATGGGCCAAAATTATCGAATCGAAACGTGAAGTTTCCATACTGGAATGCCAGATCAAATACAATGCGCGGGTCAGCTTCTTCATCCTGTTCCAGTGTTTCGACCCCACTGCCTCCATTCTGAAACAGCGATACCGAGACCGAACGGCTCGACTGCACCATTTCCGATACGGTAAGCACAGGGGTGGGCTCCAGCACTTCAGACCGAATTTCGAACCCTTTGGCATATACGTCGTACGAAGCAATCAACTGCGTTACAAAGCGTTCGTAATACTGCTGCTCGATATTACGGGGGATGACGATGTGGTTTTTTGTGAAAAATGGCCGCAGTTTTTTCCCATCCACATTTTTGCTAAAGTGATAGAGCCGATTACCCACCATCATGTAGGCAGGCTCGTCGCAGATCATGAGAGCATCCTTAAACTGAAAGTCGACCCGCTCCGTCTCCATCTCCCCGGCGGCATTCTGACGAGGGTATCGGATAATCGGAAAGTAATGCGTTGAGTCAGCATTTCGGACAAAATGAAAGTGAACGCGGGCCGGGTCGGGCATCCATACGATCGGTTGCCAGGCGGGGTTTCCATCATTGCCCATAATGTAAAACGGTCTGCCCGGCATCAGCGCCATAATCTGCGCTTTTATCACTTCAAGATAATTTCCAATGGTTTCCTGAAGCTGTTTGTCGCCTTTCTGGGAGTCGTATATTTTCAGGAAGAAATCGACGGCGGGCAACTTCCGGGTATTGAATTTTTTGACGATGGTATCCTGCTGGATACTATCGATGAGTTTGACCAGTTCAAAATCCCGCTCATCTAACCCCTTGGCAAATTCACTGACGTTTTGCGTTGATAAGGTTTGATTTTGAAGCGTAAGTTCACCCCGACTATTCCGCTGGACCACAAAGGCCTCGATCAGGTAGCCTAAAAATTCGTGATCCAATAATGAATACACGATTTGAAACGGTTGTAAAGGTGAAACTTTCATGCAGACTATACCATTCTGACCAAACCCATTTGGAAAGGCCGGAATGACAGCAAAAGGTGAACACGTTGATTGAAAACTCGGGTGGATCAATCGTTGAGCAACCAGCAAAAAAGGTCAAAAAGTACTCAATATGAGCGATTTGCACTTATAACATAGTTGACAACGATTTCAAATATACAAATCAAAACAAAACGGACAATAAGGTGCCTGACAAAAAGAGGAAACGCAATAGACCATGGCGCTAAAGTTATTATCCGGTAAAATCGGCCCCTGAAAACCAGAATACAGGCCGATGAATATCTTCTACCCGAAAGCTTATCGCGTAAGTGAGTCGGCGTTAAATTTCAGGTAAACCGAGCTAGTACACCTTCCTATTTTCCATTCGTTCTTGAAGAGTAGTACTTTATAGCGGCCAGCATAAACAAAAAAGACCCTGAATATCAGAGTCTTTCCATAGAAAGGGTGCATAGCACCTTATCTTCGCTTAGCCAATTGTTTCATCACCAGTTTCCGCAGCTCATTCACTTCAGCTTTAAGTTGCTGATTAACGACCTGTTGTTTTTTGTCGCTTTCTTCCAGGTGGCGGTTATTCTTTTCCAACTGGATGCTGTATAGGGTTAACTCTTCTATTTTCTTCAGCAACAAAGCGTTCATCTTGGCCAGTTCAATCCCTTGTTCGGCCATTTCTTCAGCCGAAGGAATTTCGGGGAGATGGTGATTCTGGCGGATGAATGTTTCCACCGATGTCAGTGACCGTAGTGGATAAGTATGCGTAAAAACAATATCGGCCCAATCGTTCGGTTGATTTACCTGAAGCCGATAGCCTGCTTTTACCACATCGCCCTGTTCGTTGACGGTTAAGAATTGATTCGTTGAACGAGCCGATGGGCTTTTGTCAGTTAAATGCGTGAGTCGGAGGCCACTGGCATCAGACGTTTCGCTGACCACCTCCAGCCGGGCCATGGGTGCCGATGTGCCGATACCGACATTAGCCTTATTCCCTAAAACGACCGCGTTGCTTACGGCCACCAGCGCATCCGCTCCAATAGCGGTCGCATTGATCAGAGGCTCACCATTATCGGCCAATACCCCAGCCTGTGTACCTAAAAAGGTATTCCGGGAGCCTTTATCGTCCTTTCCCGTATTGTAGCCAACGTATACATTATCGTCAGAATTGATCGAAGACGGTCCGGCTTTATTGCCAATAATGGTATTGTTTGAACCAGTGGTGATACTGCGCCCCGCGTTAACGCCGAAAAAGGTATTTCCTTTACCCGAGGTAGTCTGGAAACCAGCCTGATAGCCAACAAACGTATTTGAATCGGCGATGGCGCTGTATCCAGCCTGATAGCCAATAAACGTGCTCCGCTTTCCTGTCTGATTTGTAAAACCAGCTTTGGAGCCTAGCATGACATTACCATCTACTGTATTGTTAAAACCAGCACTGTCGCCGACCATTACATTTTTATTCCCAGCCTGATTCTTGTTGGCGGCTCTCAAACCGACCGACACATTGTTGGAGCCGGTCGTATTGCTCAGTCCATTCGCGATACCTAAAAAGGTATTACCTACGCCTGTTGTATTGAATGACCCCGTATTACTGCCCATAAAGGCATTACTATCTCCGGTGGTATTGTTATATCCGGCCGAGTTCCCAATAAATAGGTTACCGAAACCCGTCGTGTTTGTATAGCCAGAGTTATTACCGATAAATACATTTTGAGACCCCGTCGTATTGTTCAGACCGGCATAGGCACCGATAAACGCATTGAAGTTACCCGAAACCGTGCTATAGCCGGCATTGATACCAATCATGGTGTTATTCAGGCCGACGGTGTTGGATAAACCGGCATTGCTCCCTAAAAAGGTGCTTCCTCCGCCGGTAGTATTGGCCTGACCGGCCGCATTACCAATGAAGGTATTGCCAGTACCTGTTGTTGTGTTTAGCCCGGCATTATAACCAAGAAATGAATTCTGGTAGCCTGTTGTCACATTACTTCCCGCTCCAAACCCTACGAAGGCATTCTGATAACCTGTAGTATTGAGGCTTCCCGCTCCTCCACCCAGAAAGGTATTATTGGCACCCGTGGTATTGGCCTGCCCAGCCGAGCTTCCAAAAAAGGTGTTGTTGGAGCCGGTTGTGTTGCTATTCCCGGCCTGATACCCAAAATACGAATTACCCGACCCACTTGTATTGGCATACCCGGCGTTGGCTCCCATAAATGTGTTTGAGAAACCAGTGTCATTTGAATAACCTGCGTTATTCCCAACAAATGCGTTGTTAAAACCAATTGTATTGGTTCGTCCAGCGCCATTTCCTACAAACACGTTGAAGCTGGCAGTAAGCGTAGAGAAGCCTGCCTCATATCCCACGAAGGTATTACGATTCCCACTGGTCAGAGCCTGACCGGAAAAAGACCCGAAAAACGTATTATAGCTGCCTGTCGTATTCGAGGTTCCCGCTCGGTTACCAATGAAGGAATTATCGACACCAAGTGTATTGAACTTACCGGCAGCACTGCCTATAAACGTATTTTCGTTTCCTTGTGTATTCGTCTGACCTGCCTGAAATCCTAAAAAAGAGTTGTTGCTCCCCTGCATTGATCCATTACCTGCCGAAGGCCCAGCCAGGGTATTGTAAGAACCAGGTAAAGAGGCATTGGCCGAGTTAGCGACATAGCTATTCTGCGCCAGTAACGTTTTCGTTGAGAGAAAGAGAAGAAAAGCTGGTAGAATTATACGCATACTGAAATAGGTATTAGTATACATAGATTATGAAAACTACTTAACAGGGGAACTACTCCCTGTTAGTGTAACTACAAGCAAACATCTCGCCAAACCTGTATTCAGATTTCGTATTTTCGTAAATTAACGATGTATCCTTGCCCAGCTAGCGATTTAGTAAGTAATAGAAGCCGATTTTATTATTTCATCTATTTGAAGTTACTCATGACAAATAAGTAGTCTACTTTAATAAATTACAATTTTCAAGATTTTTGGCGCGGTTTTAGCTGTATATTAGTCTAATACTCCTTTTAATAGACATTAATCTATATTTTACATTATCTATTAAATGGTAACTTTTGCCTTATCTATACAATAAATAATAAACAAAGTAATCGTAACATCCTGATATGGCCTTCGATACATACATAACAGCCACTAACTCAGACTTCACCCCTGATACGATTACCTATGCTACTTACTCGACAGCTGCCAACACGGACTTTACGCCCAACACAACGGTAAATGTCCAGATGATTGTCGCCAATCCTGATCTATTCACACCGGCGGTTCAGTGGAGTAATAACAAAGCACGCATTGTAAACACAAAACAGCCCGATTTGGGTGGTGGTGAATATATATTTTACTATATCGGTGGAATGCCTGCTGTTACAAGCTTACCAACAACCTACGATTTTCGTCCCGGTGATAGTATCTCGATCATCATGGGTATTGCCAATTTACCCAGTGCGCCTTATAACTGGACACGAAAAGCCTATACCCAAATCTTTTTAGGCACAGATCCATTGCCAACAGACCCAGCGGTGCTTCCTTACAGAGTGACCCGTCCGCCCTGGCTGGCCCCAACCGACATCTGGATACCAAGGGGTATGAAAGAAGCCCCCACCATGACGCTGCCCGACAACCGGGTGTTTACTATTGTACAGAAGCGTACGGATATTACTTCTGAGAGTATCGTTTCTGCCAGAAAGGGCGGAGTATTGGCTATTATGGATAGTTCCCTGAGCAATGGCCAGCGGGTAAACTGGACACACAGCATCAACCTGGCCATCCCCGGAGCCCCCGGACCCTATACCGGAACCGAAGCCGGAGCCTATCCCGGAAAAAGCCTCAGCACCGACGACATCAACCGGGCCAGCAACACCATCCCCTGCGCCCTCTTCGAGGCCAACGAGATTCAGGAAGGCGCCTATGGCATGCCAGACACCTCGCCCCAGTACTCGGCCTGGTACGAAGCCCGCAGACGAAAATATGCCGACCCTACCCTCAACTCGCTGGGCATTCCCTACCGGGATTTTGGTACTTATGGCGGTACGGCCAACTACAATGGCGATCCCTGGAACTACCAGGTGCCTGGAGGAGGCAACACCATGCCCACAGATAACCTCTTTAAGAGCAAGATTCTGTCGGTAGATGGTGCCCGGCAAACCTGCAACTATTTTGCCATTCTGAAAGACAAAGGGGTGGGGGCCATCATCAAGCACTATGCCGATACGCCCGACTACGCCAGCCGGTATTACAACAAAGCGTTTGCGGCCGAAGTGATGGTCAAGGGTATGGATGAGACCCGACCCGGTATTGCCCCCTCCAAGCTCATCTACCTCGACTGGGGAAAAGTAGAAGGACTTGGTTCAGATAATGTAGCCTTACACAATGGATATCATTATATCCGGCAGGTAGGCAATCTGGGCGCAATTAATACGGATCGACATCCGCAGGTAGACTACGACTGGCAGGTAGGCAACATCTTCTGCATTGGCTTCTGCCGCACCATCGGCTACATGGTCTTCGACGTCCGAAGTCAGTACGACCAGTTCGGTACTAACCCCAATGAGGTGAAAGCAGGTGACCCGAATGCGGGCCCTGGCAACTGGACCTGGCAGCCCAAAGTGGCCAACACCCCGGCCCCNATCACCTCGGCNGGCTACCCAACCGANCCCTGCCGCTGGCACGATGCGGGCTTCGAAGCCGCCTACTACTATGCCCAGTGTGCCCGCACCGAAGGCACCCCCTGGCAGTACTGCCGCTATCAGTTCAAGGATAGTGGGGTGTGGGTCGAACCCAAGACCGACGGCACCACCATTCTGGAACATGCTTCGGCCTTCGACGGGCCGTATGTCAACACGCCCAATGCTCGTCGGGGGCGTCCCGATGCGATGTATCGCATCAAGGAGAACGCAGTCGACGTGTGGGTCTTCGATCCCAGCCGGGGTAAGCACAACTACGAGACGGTGATTCTCAACCCGGTCCCCAATGTGATGATTGAGGTGAATCTGCAGGGCAGCAAGCTGGCTTTATTCAACACCGTTCAATTCCTTTTTTGACCCACCAAATCCCTTATTAAATGAATAGTACATCATAGAAAATGACTACAACCAGAACATAAACTAGTATGGCAATCGGCACACAACTTGTCAGAATCCGTCGCACCAGCGATGGGCAGGAGATTTATCAGGCAACGACGACGCGTGACACCGACGTCTATCCGCTCACCAGTGCGGGGCAGGCAGCGTTTGAGGCAGCGGCAAGTGCGGGAAGTTTTACCCTTACAGTAGATAACGGCGCTATAATACCAGCGGGAACTCGCCCCCCGCTTATCAAACCGGGTACGGGACCTGGGGCGGCTTTCTCACAAAAAATACAGGCCGAAGATGCAACAGGTACAGGCACTTATATCGGCCAGTCTGGCGACAATACCCTGAAAGGCCCTTATAGTTCAAGCAGTGATTACCTGCTCTATGCCATTACCGATGCGCCAATCACAGCCTCTAACTATACGTTAGCTATCCGTTACCAAACCAACTCTCAGACACCGGGTACAGCTACGGTCATTGTCAATTCAACTACGACAATCGATTTCCCGCTAGAAGGAACCGACGGGGGAAAGCGCACCTATACAATGGCTATTTCATTGAATGCAGGGAGCAATCGAATACGGATACAAGGCAAATCGGGCACCTCTTTTTATCAGGACTATATCGTTGTTACGCGCCCAGCCAGTTGACCACCATATAGAATTGAGTACAATGTTCCATCGATTAATGCCTTAGAAGAATACGGCTTTCTCCTATAGCAACGACCAAAATCAACGTTTCAAATTTGGGTCTTTCCAATAAAAATGGGTTATGCTACTTCAGCATAACCCATTTTATTACGTACCAGGAGCGGGAATCGAACCCGCACGGGCGGCTAGACGAGACATTACCTTAAACATCTGTGAAACAGCAGCTTATTAACAAAGCACATTAGTAGCCAAAAGCGCTAATCTGCGAAGCTTAGTAAGATTTGTTTCGGTAATGTTTCGGTAAATTTTGGTAGTAGCTCGGTTTATGGCAACTTATTCACCTACTGGTCGCAACCTCATCAATGCGTTTACATTCACAGCAGAGATTAATCATAAGCCCAAGGCAAACGGTAATCACGCCCTTTTCCTAAGAATAACGGAAGATCGAAAGATCAGGCGGATTTATACAGGTTTTGACATCCCCAAGAAAGATTGGAATCCCAAAAAGAAAGAAGTCCGTCGGAGCTATCCTCTGCATCGAGAGGTAAACAGCCGAATTGAGGAACTGAAAGCGCAGGCGATCACCATCAAAGCAGAGGTAAGAGGGGCAACGGCTTCAGTAGTGTTCGACCAAATGAAGGGAAAGTCTTCAACCTCCTTCTTTGCCTTTGCCGATGCGCTGACACCAACGCAGGCATATAATACAGGGCGTAACGTTCGCTCTGAGGTAAACAAATTCCGGCAGTACGTCAAGAACGAGAATCTTGCCTTTGCTGACATCTCTACGCCGCTTCTGTACACCTATCACGACTGGCTAATCAACGTCAAAGGAAACAGCCTTAACACAGCAAATACAGCCCTTACCAAGCTGCGAACGGTCCTCAGTAAAGCCATAGAAGCTGGACTGCTTAAACGCCAGGATAACCCCTTCCTGGGCTTTAAGATGAAAGAAGCTAGGCTGGAACGAGTCCGATTAACCGAACGAGAATTACAGGTGTTCAGCGAGATCGAGCTTCCCGTCGGTTCGCTGCTGTGGCATACACGAAACTACTGGATGTTCGCTTACTATGCGGCAGGTATCCGCTTTAGCGATGTGGCTTGTCTGCGGTGGTGTAATATTAATGATGGCAGGTTGTCGTATGTGATGCGAAAAACCAAGCATATTATTCAGCAGCAACATAGCATCCAGCTTCCCAAGCAGGCAGAAGCGATCCTTCAACATTACGATAGCTCTGAGCGCCGACCGGAAGCACTGATCTTCCCTATCCTTAACCCGAATCGGAACTACTTGTCCGATGTCGACATGCTGAAAGAGATTTCGCGGAAGAACGCCCTCATCAATAAATACCTCAAGCTAATCTGTGGTTTGGCAGGTATTAATAAAGCGGTATCCTTTCATTCCGCACGGCACACCTTTGCCGATCTGGGACGCAGGAAAATAAAGGATGTATACGCGATCTCGAAGCTTCTGAGGCACTCCAAAATCAACATTACCGAAAAGTATCTGAACGATTTCGATACCGAAATTACCGATATGGCTTTGGACAAGTTATTCGGTAATCATTAAACAACTAACCTTAATCAAAAACAAGATGGGAAAATCAAAGAAAACAACGGCAAAACCGACTGCCATGGAGTGTATCCAACACCAGGCGCTGCAATTCGACAGTCAACTTTGGTCGAAACCGTACCTGCGTGATATGAACCGTGTAACATCCGAGTTATTGGAACACCTAGTCAAGTCAGGATTAGCAAAGACTACGCTCGAAGACATTACGCCTAAAGTACTTTCGGAGTTCCTAAATAATTTCCGCTCATCCGGTCGCTACTACATGAATAAACGGCGTAATCTCTCAGCTTTATTTCGCCTTTTGATGCATGCTGAAGACTTACCCGCCAATCCGGTGGCTCGTACACTGCCAATGAAAACGAAAGAAATCCTGAATGAAGCATTTACTCCCGAGCAGCTTATGCCTGTTCTAAACCATCTGAAAGCCAGCCACCCCAATCTTTACCTTTGCGCCCTCCTCACATACGGCACCCTGCTTCGTCCACACCGGGAAATTCGTCTCCTACAACGTAAGGATTTCGACGCTACTTTTGACTTTATCACCCTCTCAGGAAAAGCCACTAAATCCGGTCGCATTCGTAAAGTACCAGTACCCGACTATATAAAAGCCTGCTTAATTAGCCGGGGCATTGAGTCAATAGCCCCAGAAGCCTATATTGTTACGGGTACAACTACCCCAGTTAATGCAGACTATTTCCTCACTGCCTGGACGCGTCAAAAGAACATCATGCTTCGAGAGAAGATTATTCTACCCACTCAAACCCTCTATAGCTTTCGCCATTCAGCAGCAGTGTACTGCTTCACCAACAAACAGAACTTAAGGCTTCTACAAGGGCTTATGGGGCATCAAACGCCAGACGTGACCATAAAGTACTTACGGAGTTTGGGATTCGCTGAAACAAGCAGCGTTGATGATTTACCCCGTTTACCTGGACACTAAACTTGGTGTTCGATATGACATCTTGGCAAGGAGTTCCGGCTTAAAAATCGTAACTTTACAGTACGTAACGGCTGCTAATCGAAAGTCCTTTCGATACCCGTTTACACTCCCATAGGCTTCTTTGCATGGCGTATCCTACAGCGCCTATCCCCACCTTTCTGACATGAAAAATTACGTTAGTTATCCCTATAAACGCCCGACTCGGTTTGACGATGGGGGCGTAACGCCCTACCTGGATGAAGCAAGTAGCGGTCTTTCATCGGCTGTAGAAGGTGCCATGTCCGGAGCTGCTCTGGGACCTGTCGGCGCTATTGCCGGAGGACTCATCGGCTTTTTCTCTGGTCAGGCGAAAGGCAAAGCTGAAGCTGATCAACGAGCAGAGAGACTACGCCAGCAGAAAGAAGCCGACTATACCAACAAACTTGCATTGGCACGTACAACCCTTTCCAACTACCCGGTTTCGGGTATGGTCAGTAGCCCGTTTCTGATGGGCGAAGGTGGACCAGTAAAGGGTAGAACATTAGCGGAGGTAAACGTCCGTGGTAAGCGTAATCCTATTGTTGTCAATGATCCCAACGACCCACGCTTAAGAGCATACAGGGATAGTTTAGCTTTGTACGAGAAAGGTAGAGCCTTCAAAGCACGCTTCTACAACGAGCCGGTTTTTAATACCAATCGGGAAGCTGCTGATTTCAGCTTTGCCTTACGGCAGGAAGCATCTGATTTAATCCGCAAGTCCAGAATCAAACCAGTGAGTTATCAGGGGCTTCCAGGCGTCGACCAGCCCAACGGAACCTACACCGTCGGCTGGGAAGCTCCGGTTTACAAAAAGCCAACGCAGCCCGTTCTGTTTGATAAGGTTAGGCGGCATATCAACTACGTTGCGGAACCGATCATACTTGATCGTAAAATCGCTTCACCGAATCTGCTGGACAGGATTGTGCCACTGCCAGTACAGGTTGCCGAACCACCCGAATCAACTGACGCTTCCAATAAGTTCGTATCACCTCCTCAGAATAATGGGGAGCTTTATAGTGATTACGTTCGGCGCGTGCATGACTTACGGGTAAAATACACGAAAAGCAAGATGGGTAAGGGTGGTTATCTCCCTCATCCACTTTACAAAGCCGAGGGTGGCGAGGTTATTCAACATGCACCCTATGACATCCCTCAGACTGATAGCCGAGGTACAACTGAGCCGCTCAGTAGTAACACCTCGCTAATTATTGGTGATAAGCACTCCGCACCATCAGGCGGTATAGGTATGAGCAATACTCAACCAGCACGTATATTCTCTGATCAACTACTGCTGCCCGCTCACTTAGAAGCTCAACTCGCTCTCTTGTAATCATACGCTTTTCAAGCATTAGGTTGCTACCTCTGCAATTAAGGCTTTTGCAGGGACAAGCAGCGTAGGTATACTACATTGATGCCCACTGGCTATAGATTATCATAGCCTAAATACATATGATATAAAAGTTGAGTATGACAAGAGTCGCCACTTCGCTTTATATAATTTGACGTAGATTGTCTGCCACTGGAAAGAGTTGCAAAGGTGATGCGGAGACTGTACGGATTGACACGCGAACAATTTCACTTTTTATTATTATAAATAAAAATGCAAAAAAATGCACAGACTATGATAGGGCTGCCTGCTTTAACTTCCTATACTTTTGATCTTTTACAAATTTATATCCTCTCATTACCTTTGGCTCTCCAGCAATTCCGTCAATGATTAGCTTCTCTGCCACTGACTTAACTTTTTGGTCAAGAGCATTACTCTTAGGTTTTCCAGGCAGCAGAATACTTTCATGCTTGACTAGCGCAGTATTCAGAATTGATCGAATAGCATCGAGCAGCTTATCCCAGCATTCGGTAGATAAAGTTGGCTCCAACTTTGCAGGTATATATTTACCGTCTTCTGTTTGAATAGCATTACTAATAACCTCCTGTCGGCAGGCATTTATGGATTCGCTCAGCTGTAGGAATGGTCTTGCCAAAAGCGATGATGATTGCTTACTCTCTGCAAAAAGAATTTCCAACTTGCCCAAAGGCTTTATCGACTTGGCAGTTTGCCTTGCATAGCTTTCAGCAAGTTGGTATATAGCCTGATTAATTGATGCCGACTCCTCATACAGTCTATCAATTTCACCTTCAATTTTCCCATTAGCTTTGGCAAATCTATATTTCTGTCTGATTGAGGGGTCTTTCTTTGACGGACCTAATTCGTATAATATGTTACCGATTGCATCAAAGATAGTTGATGCAGCAGAAGACTTGCTATTAGGCGTCAGCTCCATTAATTGGCTAGGTAGATGTTTCCGACCCTTCAAAGAAATTATTTCAGCTTCTTCTATCCATACAGCTTTAAGCGTACAGTTAGTAAACTGATTATTGATAGCCAGCCAAAGCAATAGTGGATAAAGCTGCCTGCCTTCGGAGTAGTATTTCCCCATCTTGTAGCTACTGTACTCTGACAGAATAAAGTCGTACAAACTTGTAAACCCGAAGTACTCTGTATGATCTTTAGATAGGCTTGTTGAGTTACGTTTATCCTGCTTTATTACACTGTTAATAAACTCTGAATAAGATGTTTCATAATTAGCATACACTTCACGAAACTCATTAAAAAGTTCATGTTCCTGTTGATAAGGGCTACAAAAGAGGTTTTGTTGTACACGTTTTAGCCAAGACTTTGCTTCATTATCAACCTCAGCATCTGCCGAATCAATAATATTTTCGAAGGGTGGAGTAAATACATGAATCTCCCCCCCGTTTCGTAACCGTGCTAAAGACTGTACGATGGCGATAAAGCCACTGGCGAAAATACCATATGCATTTTTATAATCGCCTTTACCGTTACTATCTGGAATTGAACCGGGCAATATTACGATCAGAGTTGTCTGGGCGTTGTTCATATTAATGCCCGTAGTGAAAGTGGTGCCGATAGAGTGTTTATCTTCAACGAATTTGTCGGTAGTCTCACCTGTCAGTAGGGCTGGCTTCAATTCACTAAATAACTTCGCTAGTTTTTTCGAGTCTTTAATAGGCTTCGCTAGCTTTTTATGAGCAGTCAAGATATGGATTCGATGATTTTTCTGCTTACTCTCTCGAATTATACGTTGTAATCCATTTTCGAGAACATCTAAACTATCATCTTTATAGTTGTCAGTACAGATATGTAAATGCAGTTCGGCTTGTTTAGAATTTTTATGTCGGTCTGCCTGATAGACAACAATCTTTCGCTTGGTAAGGAAGGAAACTGCTTTGACTACCTCAACTGACTCACGGGTAAAGGTGGCACTGGCAATGAATATTTTTTGAGTCAGTTCAGGTCCGATTTTATAAAGATTAGATAGCCTCAAGGTGCTGTATATATTGGGCTTTTCATGGGTTTCATCCAGAAATAGGACGATTTTCTTATCAAGATGCTTAAGACGCCCTAATAACTTCTCCTTGAAGTCTGCTCGACGGTTTGATTGTAACTGATAATTGCTACCACCACTACCTAATAAAAATTCAGGGGTCATTAGGTAAATGTTAGCAGATAGTGCATCGTCTGTTATGTCATAATCTGAAAGCGGTTCCTTTGCCTTTGTACAGTTGTATATTTTGGGTAGGCTATGACCCTGCTCCTCAGCCAACAGCTCAATCCCTGTTTTATTTTGCTCCAAAAGGCGCTTGAAGGGAGCCACATAGAAAATGATGTATTTATCATTCTTAGCCAAATACCTTATCATATACTCGTGGAGTAGCCGAGTCTTGCCTTTGCCAACCTGAAAATTGAGGACGGTGGTATCCCGTGTGTCTAGGTCCAAACCTGATAACTCAGGCTGACTTGCTAAGTATTTATCTGGGGAGAGTTTAAGGTTGTTAATCGTTACTTTAGATTCACCATCCGGCTTCCATAAGTCATCCTCGAAGTGACTTTGCTCAAGCTTGAAATACTTAATCGAAGGTGACCTGGAAAAGAAGGTGGACGGTATCTCGATGGGTTGAGGGAGAGTATTATCGTGTTGGGGCATCCGATTGCTTATGTCAAGGGTATGGACAGATGCATAGCGGATTTTCGAGGTGCCGTACCACAAACAAAAACCCCTACCGGAGCCGCCATGAGTCTGTTTGCGCGCAGAACCAGCCAGCTAACCAATAGGGGGTGCCTGAAATCAGGCTATGAATTAGGTATTAGTGCTAATGAGGACTGTAGACTCGAAGGGGTATTCACTGGTAATGCGCGCATTACAAAGATAGTGCTTAAACGGCTGATTTACAACGATTCTTTCAGTAAAAATAACATATACGTTAAGTAGGGATGTTCTATCTGATACTTTACTGTACTTCACACTATCTACTGATTTAATGGAATTAAATTCAATAAAAACGAAGGCTACTGAACTCGTTGAATTAAAGGCACGGATAGAATTATACCGGAAAGAATGGCAGGAAGTGGCTAAGCCGCTTTTGATAAAAACCTTATCCTCAGTGGCAGAAGAAGTCAAGATCGGTTGGATTATCCAGACCGTTACTGCCATCAAAAATTTAGAAAATGTTAATATTCAATTTCTAAGTCAGCCTTCCGGAATCAGAAAAGATGACAATATAAATCATAGTCACAGACACTATAGTAAAGAGGGAGCAAGTTTAATGTTTGCTCAAACTGTCAATGGCGAAATATTGGTAGTTGTTACTTATCCATTTATTGAAGAATGGATCGCTGAAAAAGAACCAGAAACTATTGCTTTTGTAAGCCCAAATCAGATCACAGAGAACTTTATCCTTGCCCAGGTAGAAAGATTTCTAGATGAAATGATCAAATGGGAAAAGTCTGATTCTGTCCAGAGTCGCATAGGATTTTGATTACTTGCTTATGATACCCTTTTCGCAACGCTACGGCTTTACACCTATTCGTCAATCCTTGCAAATTAATAGCATGGATGAAGCTCTAAAGAATGGACTATGGAATGCATATTATTTATTTTATGTAAATCCAGTCAATGAGAAAATGGATTCAAGTTCAGTTGATGAATTCATATGGACTGAGTTTCTCAAAAAATCGATTACCACATTCGACAAATATGATTTCGAAGACGATATACAAGAATGGTACTCAAACGAAGCTGATTGGTTTGAAGTTTACAATTTTATTGAGTTCTGTCATTATATATTAAAATTTAAACTTGAATTGGCAGAAATAACGAATGCGTACGAAAATGAATGTAATCGTATTCTTGAGCGTGAAATGTCTGCATATCGCTTTATCGACGGTCTACTAACCCGTATAACTTCCGAAGTAGAGATTGAAGCGATAGAAACTGCAACTCAAAATTCTTCCGACCGCTGGAACCCTGTTACTCAGCATCTGCGTACGGCTTTAGCTTTATTTTCAAACCGCCAAAACCCGGATTACCGTAACTCAGTGAAAGAATCTATTTCTGCTATAGAATCGGCTTGTAAGATTATCACGGGGGACGATAAGACTACACTTGGTCAGGCTCTAAAGGTATTAGAAAATAATAACCAGATTCACCCATCGCTTAAGGCTGGATTTGATAAGCTATATGGTTATACGTCTGATAAGGGCGGGATACGCCATGCAATGTTGGATAGCATGAATCCTGTCACATTTGATGAGGCTAAGTTTATGTTAGTAGCCTGTTCTGCCTTTTCAAATTATTTGCAGCCTCATTTATCACCTATAAGATGAGTTTCGTTAATTGAAAAACTACCTAATTCGGATTAGCTAGTTTTAGGCGTATAACACCGTATTTTCGTGAAGCACTTGCAAAGTTTCGCTGAAGGACTTTTGGTTTTAGGCGATTAAATAAGAAGTAATATATTAAAGGCTTTTTATTGGTACTGAAAGCTTAGTAATTAATGGTAGCACCTGAAAACCTATTCTGCATAGAGATTGACTATGTTAAAGAATCTGAAAATCCATCTAGGGTTTTTAAGTGTATGTCTATGCTTATAGACAATATTCAAGAATTAGACCAATTGCTCCTTCAATCCATAGACTCAAATCTTAAACCTGTCTTATTGCTTGAAGACGTAAAGGAAGGGTCTTTAAGAGCATGGTTAACTACTCTGCTTCGTGAAGTACCAGATGACGGGCTTAGAACGTTGGATTGGAAGCCACTTATCGGGCAATATTTAGTCAAGGCTAAGTACTTTATGCTTGAATACCTCAATGGTAGAGATGAAATAACTAATAAAGAGGAGATAAAGGAGCTTCAACAAGGCTTAATAACTATAGCAAAAGAAGCAGGAATTAGTGAATCAACTTATTATCTTCCGCCCAATACTCAAAAAATAATTAAAGGTGTTGGGTTATTAACAACGCCTTTAAATCAACTTAATAAGCAAGACAGAGTAAGGTACTTTACCAAATCAGATGAGGAAGGCGTACCATTTAATATTGAGTTTAATTACTCTCCTGATAAAATAGAAGACTTGCTAGTAAGAGAGATAATTGAATCTACGATAACGATGATTCTAAAGGTCAAAAAACCTGATTATTTAGGGACGTCCATGTGGGTTTTTAAGCATGGAAAACGTTCTATCGAGGCTAAAATATTGGATATTAAATGGTTAACTAACTTTCAAAATAGGAAGGTTGATATACGCCCTGGAGATTCTATTCGTGCTTCGGTCCATACAAGCGTTCGATATGGGTTTGATAACGAGGTAGTATCAGCTGTTCATGAAGTTATCGAGGTAATTGATGTATTACCTGCCCCACCTGTAAGTGATCAACAAACATTAATGGATTTGTTAAGAAATTCAGAAGGGCAAATCGATGATAACGATGATGACGACGATCTTATATAAAGTTAAGACCTGCGGTTCACCTAAGCTGGTGAAATTGCTTATTAACATTTTTCCGTACTATTTAGAGAAAGTGAAATTACATTGACAAGGATACAAACGGATAATAAAAAAAAGAGCGCCAATTACGCTTAACCGTTTAGAATTACAAGCATCAAGGATATTATAGACAAAAACCCTGCTGACAGATTACGTTCAAAGGTTATAATTGACAGGAAGTACACAGTCCAATCTACATATTACGAAGGACTGTGTACCTATTAACTTTTCTACAACTAAGTAAATTATAAAGCGTATTCATTTCGTCTCCGCAAACGTTTTGCTTGCCGATCAATCTTAGTTTTTACCTGGCGATCTGGCTCAAGCAAACGGCTGCTGAATAAATCGCCTTGAAACGAATACTGACTTGGTTGTGATGGATTTGTACACATTGGCTTTTTAGGTTTTACTCGTGTACCGGGATAGCAATAGGCTACCTTGCGGTGGATATGATGGTGAATCGACCGGTTATGTAACCGGATGGCTAAATGCACCAGAGACTGGTGAGGGTATTGATGGAAGCCGAAGATCACCTATTGCCCGAGGAGATCAGGGTGGTAGAAAATTGAGCACTAACAAGCGCTAAGGATGGAAGTGCAGTTCATTCCCCCTTGAACTGGCGCCATTAATCGTAAAAAATTGAGATTATGTACCCACTCGACAGGAAATGATGCCGGGGGTATGTCGACTTTGCAGATTTGAGCGGGGGGTCGATTGAAGGTGGTGTTTGCGTAAAAATTTTTTGGTAATTTTTGGGAAATTAGTTCTTGCTACCATACAACATCTTAACCAAATCTCCACAGAACTATGAGCCTTCTCATATTCATTTTTCTTGTTATAACCATAGTTATTATCAAGTTCGTATATGACACTTGGGGTGGTCCCGTTTAGCCGGACACTTTACTTATGAGAGTTTGACAAAACAGTTTGATAAAATTGGTTTTCAAAGTCAATCGGTGAACGGTAGCCTAACGACGAGTGCAGCCGACGCACGTTATAATACCCTTCAATATAGTTAAACAACTCAGCACGGGCATCATCTAGACTCATAAAACAGCCATCCTCCAGCAACTCGGCTTTTAAGCGTCCCCAAAAAGACTCAGCATGCGCGTTTTGATAGGGATTATCAGCTTCCGCCATGCTTTGTAGACACTGCCATTTAGCGAGCC
>NZ_KB893205.1 GCF_000374025.1 Spirosoma panaciterrae DSM 21099
GCCAGGGTATAATCCAGGAATCGCCCATTGGGTTGGGGTATAGCCAGGGTGAAACTGGTCTTGGCGATGTCAATACCGACATAGATGGTGTTCATAGGCGTAGTTGATTAAGGCGTTTACCGCTGATGCTTATCGATTCTTTATTCGGGCTTTATGCCCCACGAACTGTTCAAGCTGGCGGTTGAAAACCTCCGTCGGCGACTCGCATTCCGAGCGGTCTTGGTGACCCTTGACAAAAGATAGTCTACCGACGGAGGCACTCAAAAGGACTGCTACAAACATAGAATGACAGAAAATATACGCTGATACAGTCGCCTACAAAGCCCATATTACAACCCCCCATTTTAAGAAATATAAGGATACCGTAAAGGACATGGTGAAGTCGCTCGAACTGGTCGATGTTACGCTGGTAGGCGTTGCCAAAAAGCCAGGTATGTGATGGCGCGTCCGTCCATTTCGATCTCGTTAATACGAACCTTTACAGTACCTTGTCGGGCGTGATGGGTAATTCACGGACCCGTTTTCCGGTAGCGTTAAAGACGGCATTGGCTATAGCGGCTGCTACACCTACAATGCCCACTTCGCCAATGCCTTTTATCCCCAGCGTATTGACATGTTCATCGTGCTCATTGATGAAAATAGCATCCAGATGACCAATGTCGAGGTTGGCCGGAACATGGTAATCTCCTAAGGAACGGGTTACGAAATTGCCCCAGCGTGGATCGACAACCGATTCTTCGGTAAGGGCCATACCAATACCCCAGACGTTGCCACCGATGATCTGTGAACGGGCCGTTTTGGGATTCAGAATTTTTCCCGCACCTGTTACGGCCAGAAATCGATTTACTCGGACCATGCCTGTCGATTTGTTGACGGCCACTTCAGCAAAATTGGCGTTGAAGCTATGAGCTGAGTATTCCTCCGCCTGTTCGGGGGGCTTGCTATCCACTCGTGTCTGGTAGTCGGTCAACTTTTCTGACAACATCAACTGAGCGGCTGTGGGGCGAACAAAAAACTGTTTGCCCGATTTGGTCAGCAACTCCTGTGTGATCTTCTCACAGGCATCATTCACCGCATTGGCGTAGCTGGCAGCACCCACTGAACCCACCGCACCTGCAGCAGGAGGCAGATCGGAGTCGCCAATTTTTACGTGCACGTTCTGAACCGCTAAACCCAGGGCATCGGCAGCCGTTTGGGTCAGAATGGTATACGTGCCTGTGCCCAGGTCTGCAGCGGCCAGTTCAATGGTAGCCTTTACCTCATTGCCTGTACGGTTTAGCTTTACCAAAGCGGAAGTTGGTCGTTGATGCGCCGGATAGGTTCCCGCCGAAACCCCATAACCAATCCAGTAATTGCCCTGCGCATTCTGACGAGGTTCGGGTTTCCGTTTTTCCCAACCAAAGGCTTTCGCTCCTTCACGCAGGCATTGCACCGTTGTCCGCGACGACCAGGGTTTTCCGTTCGATGGGTCGCGTGCGGGTTCGTTTTTGATCCGAAACTCGATCGGGTCCATTTTTAATGTATATGCCAGTTCGTCCATCGCCGATTCGAGGGCAAAACTCCCCGTCGATTTGCCTGGGCCACGGGTGTAGGTCGGCACAATCAGATTCATAGGCACTACCCGGTACGTGATGAGCGAGTTCGGGCTGTCGTACATGATTTTCGAACAGTCGCCACAAGGCTCCACAAATTCATCGTTGATAGCGCAGTGGGTGGTGATCTCATGGGCCAGCGCCGTCAGTTTACCATCGGCGGTAGCGGCCAGGCTCACTTTCTGGCGATTGTGCTGCCGAAGTCCCACGGAGTTGACCATTTGCTGACGGGTGAGTGCCAGCTTCACAGGACGATTGACCTGTCTGGCCGCAACGGCTGCCAGAGCCAGATTGGCCCATTGACCGCCTTTTGACCCAAACCCACCACCAATGTAAGGTGACACGATGCGTACCTGTTCGGGTTTCAGATTCAGGGTAGCGGCTGCGGCACTCTGGGCACCATTGACGATCTGGGCACTGCTGTATAAGGTAACCTTATCCCCGTTCCATTCGGCAATAGCGGCATGGGGCTCCATAGGGTGATGGTGCTCGATGGGCGTTTCGTATACCTCTTCCACTTTGTGGGTAGCCTGCCTGAGCGCAGCCTGTACATCGCCCCGTTTAGCGTCGGCCTTGTCTTTATCTTTGGGCATACGAGCCTGATCGGCAACCAGATCGAAGTCGACTTTAGGCTCCTTCTTCTCATAGGTAACGTTGATCAGTCGGGATGCGTAACGCGCCTGTTCGAATGTTTCGGCTACTACGATGCCGATGTTTTGCCCAAAAAACTCAATCTCCGGACTTTGCAGCAACGCTCCCCCACGCAACCCCCCTTTGACATTCAGTTTCGGTGCATTTTTATGGGTAATAATCGCCAGCACACCGGGCGCTTTTTCGGCCGCAGCACTGTCAATATCCTGAATCGTACCGGCAGCAATGGTACTTTTGACCAGAAGGGCATAGGCCGGATTGGTCACTGTGTGATCCATTGAATACGGCGCTTTGCCCGTTACTTTAGCGATGCCGTCGATGCGGTTGATAGGGGAGCCAACGGCTTTATTCGTGTCTTTCATGAGATTGTTGTTTGCGTCACCGCATTACAGTTTGCCGCCGTTCATGGCTGTTTGCAGCGCCAGAACAATGCTTCGCTTGCCAAGCTCAACTTTAAATGCATTGTGAGCCAGTGGTTTTGCGTCGGCCATGACGGCCTCGGCTGCCTGATTGAAATTGGCTTCGGTAGCCTCTTTGCCCACAAGGAGTTGTTCGGCTTTCAGGGCTCGCCAGGGCTTATGCGCTACGCCCCCCATTGCAATACGGGCCTGTTTGATCATAGCTCCTTCGGTTTCCAAAGCGGCTGCAACCGATACCAGAGCAAACGCATAGGATGCCCGATCACGAACTTTGAGGTAGTACGATTTATCGGCCAGTCGGTTCGGAGGGAGTTCGATGGCAGTGATCAATTCGCCATGCACCAGGTTCGTATCTTTTTCAGGCTGGTTGCCGGGAAGTCGGTGAAAATCCGCGATGGGAATCTGCCGTTCCTGACCAGCCGCATTTCGAACATGGACCACTGCATCCAGAGCCGCCAGCGCAACAGCCATATCGGACGGATAAACAGCCACGCATTGATCCGACCAGCCGAAGATGGCGTGCATCCGGTTAATGCCTTCCCGAGCCCCACAGCCTGTTCCGGGGGCGCGCTTGTTGCAGGGCATAGATACCTCGTAGAAGTACGGGCAACGGGTCCGCTGAAGCAGGTTGCCCCCGTTGGTCGCCATGTTTCGTAGTTGCCCCGATGCGCCTGCCAGAATGGCCTGGGTCAGCAGCGGGTAATGCTGGCGAATGAGTGGATGGTTGGCGGCATCGGTGTTTTTGCCGAGTCCACCCATCGAAACCCCTCCCTTGTTGACCCCATTGGCAATGGACTTAACCTCGGCCAGGCCGAGGTCCGAAATGTCGATCAGGGTGTTGGGCCGTTCCACATCTTCCTTCATCAGGTCTAGCAGGTTGGTGCCACCGGCGAGGAATCTGGCGTTTGGGTTCTCGGTCAGCAGCTTAATGGCTGATGTGGCATCGTTGGCCCGGGTATAGGTGAAAGGTCGCATGGCGTAAAGTTGTTGAGAGTGAGGTAAAGGCTTAAACCGAACGGAAAACCTGTTCGACCGGCTTACCACTATACACCTCCTGAATAGCAGCCACTATATTCGGATAGGCTCCGCACCGGCAGATATTCCCCGACATCCGCTCCCGAATTTCTTCGTTTGACAGCCTTGCCGGGCCTGTTGTTTGGCGCACGTTTTGGGTAACGTAGCTGGCCTGCCCTTTTTTCGCTTCATCCAGCATCGCTACGGCCGAACAGATCTGACCGGGCGTACAGAAGCCACACTGAAATCCATCGTGTTTGAGAAAGGCATCCTGCATGGGGTGTAGCGTATCGTTTTTAGCCAGTCCTTCAATGGTCTGTACCGCTTTGCCTTCGCAGGAAGCCGTCAGCGTCAGGCACGACAACACCCGATGGCCATTTACCATCACCGTACAGGCTCCGCATTGACCGTGGTCGCAGCCTTTCTTTGAACCCGTCAGGTCCAGCCGTTCGCGTAAGGCATCCAGTAAGGTCATGCGCGAATCGACGGTTAATTTCCGGACTGTACCGTTGACCTTGAACGACACGTTAACGGCATTGTCGAGGCTTACTGAAGCGGGTTCGATGGCTGGAGCCGGAGTTAATGGACGCGTTAAAAGCTGCTCGGCCACTGCCGACTGAGCGGCCAGTATACCTCCGCCAGCCAGTGTCATCAGTTTAAGGAAATGACGACGATTGACGCCGGTATCCAGAATTTCGCTCAGGTCTTCGGGCATCAGATTGGCAAACAGTCGCTTTTCGTCCTCCGTCAGTTCGGGTGATTCGTGTTCGTCCATCAGAATGGGATCGTTTGAGAGTCGGTATGAGCCCTTTTGCTGGATTTGCACGAAGGCTCAGATGAGTAACGACTTAAACCCATCGTTAGGGTGTATTGTTCTACTTATTTATCGGATCGGCGAGGAGGATATTTATCAGCACCTGGGGCATTAGAAATCGGGCATCATGCCATTTTACAGATAGCAACGTAATGGCTTATAGCCTAAGCTCCTGACCTATGAAACGTATCCTTACAACTAGGTTGATTCGGGATGTTGCAGCTTCAGTACTGATGCTGTCGTCGAATCTGATGTTTGCTCAATCGGCAAGCCCTACCCTTCATCGTATTCAGCCCCTAAGCCTGGAGCAGGTCCGAGTCAATGACCAGTTCTGGAGCCCCAAATTGAAAGTCTGGGATTCGAAAACGGTGTACGATGTTTTTGACAAGCTCGAAGGGAAGTATGAACCTGACCGAAAAGACCTGATCGACGAAAAGGCGAAGCTAGGCCGGACCCGAAATGCGTTTTTGAATTTCGATTGGGTAGCTCAGGGAAAGAAAAATACAGGCGAGCATGATGGGCCGCCCTGGTACGATGGCCTGGTTTACGAAACGATTCGGGGAGCGGCCGATTTGCTGGTCGAATACCCTGACCCCAAACTGGAGCAGAAAATCGATGGGTATATTGATCGTATAGCGGCTGCCCAGGCGGCTGATCCCGATGGCTACATTAACACCTATACAACGCTGGTAAAACCCAATCAGCGGTGGGGCACTAACGGGGGCGACGATAAGTGGCAGCACGATATCTACAATGCGGGTATGCTCATCGAAGCGGCTGTTCACTACTATAAAGCAACCGGCAAAACAAAGCTGCTGGATGTAGCCACTACATTCAGTAATTACATCTACCAGCAAATTGGCCCGGCTCCGAAGGCAAATGTAATTCCGGGCCATGGCGGACCCGAAGAGGCTATTCTGAAGCTCTACTGGCTGTTTCGGGATGAACCCGCGCTGAAGGCAAAAATGAGCGTGCCGGTCAATGAAAACCACTATTATACCATGGCTCGGTTCTGGATCGAAAATCGGGGTAATTATGGGGAGAAAGACGGGAGCCATGCCCGCAAGAGCGATGAATCGTATAACCAGGACCACATGTCGGTTTTTAAGCAGAAGACCATCGAGGGCCATGCCGTTCGGGCTACTTTACTGGCTACAGGGGTAGCGGCAACGGCTTTAGAAAACAAAGACGAGCGCTATGTCGAAACGGCCAATAATTATTGGGACAATATGATCGGCAAACGGATGTTTATTACGGGTGGCGAAGGGGCTATTGCCGATGGTGAGCGGTTTGGGGCCAACCATTTCCTGCCCGAGTCAGCCTATCTGGAATCCTGTGCGGCCATTGGAGCGGCATTTTTCAGCCAGCGGATGAATGAACTGGAGGCCGATGGAAAATACATCGACGAACTCGAACGGGTGTTGTACAACAACCTGCTGTCCAGCGTGTCGCTCGATGGAAGCCATTATTTCTACGAAAATCCGCTGGTAGCTACCGATCATAAACGCTGGGCATGGCATAGCTGTCCCTGTTGCCCGCCGATGCTCCTGAAAATGGTATCGGCCATGCCGGGTTTTATTTATGCCTACGACAAAGATGCGGTTTATGTAAATCTGTTTATCGGCAGCGAAGCGACAATTGACCGGAAAGACAGCAAAGTGCACATCCGACAAATGACCCAGTATCCCTGGAAAGGGGAGTCGATTATTGAAGTTGACCCTTCAGCGAGTAAAGCGTTCACGGTTAAAGTACGGATTCCGGGCTGGGCACATAGCCTGGAAAATCCGTTTGGTTTGTATCGCTCACAAGTGAGCGAACCCGTTTCGCTTAAAGTGAACGGTAAGGCGATTGCTGTTCACATCCAGAATGGGTACGCGTCTCTTCACAGAACCTGGAAAAAAGGTGACCGGATCGAACTAAGTCTGCCTATTCAACCCAGGGTTATTACCCCAAACGATTCGATTCAGACCATTAAAGGGAAGGTTGCGCTGGCAGCAGGACCAATTGTTTATGGGTTTGAAGGGGTCGATAACCCCGAATTGACCACGTATGCGTTGCCTGTCGATACATCGCTTCAACTGACGTATAAGCCTGGCCTGCTGAATGGGGTTAATGTAATTACAGGAAAGGCAACGGATAAGTCGTCGAAAGCCGTGACCTTTACGGCAATTCCATTCTATACATTCGGCAATCGGGGTGTTTATCCGTATAAGGTCTGGTTGCCAAAACAATAGCCTGCAATTCCTGTGCTTCAGACAGGTCTCCGTCAGCCGAATCGATCTCAGAAGTTCGCGTTTGGTTGGTCGAAACACTAGGCATCCAGATGCCAGGCGCGGGTGGTAATTGACTTGGCCCAATCAGGTAGCTTATGATAGTCTGTATAGCCACAGAAAGCGGTTCGGGTGGTTTCTTTCAGATCGCCACATCGTTCGCAAAACAGCTTGACGGTTTCAACAAACGTCTGGCTATGCCGACCCGACGAGAAGTAGTACGAATCGGTTTGATAATGCTGAAATTTATGGGCTTTGCAGATCATAAGCTGAGTCACGGATTGAATCCGATACCGTTGTTAAGATGAACATGTGTGCTCTTCCTTTGCGGAACAAAACCAATGCCAAACGTTGTAGGTTGACCCAGCCAGTTGTGTCGAAAGGATTTAGTGGATGCCCCGGTGCAGACGAAGCCGAGTGGATGAACGAATGAAACGCAGGCATCGTTTATTTAGCGATTACTCCATTGAGTAAGTAATGTTAGGTAATGTAGAAACGCCCAGTCCAGTCAGGATTGGGCGTTTTTGTTGGCCGCAGGTACACAAATCGGGCTATAGCTCCACAAAGCCATCAGCGGAGAAAGGTAGTTGTGCCGTTTCGGTCATGATCGGATTTAGCGACTGAAATCACGCTTTCAACCTGCGCAACCCGTCATTAGTCATCTTTTTTTTTCGGCCATCCGAAAACCGTATAAACTTATGCGCCTTTCCGAAGAAAAATCAGAACTCGGGAATCCGTTCGAAGGGTTATTCAGACGGAATGGATCGGCTATGATGTCGTAGCTACGTTATGAATACCTATAAATGAGTACGCACGTATGGCCAACGCTGCTGGCAACTACCTTACCAACCGTCAACGATGGCAACTGGCCACGACCGTTTTTGCTATCTACTGGCCTATTCGGCTTTATGTGGCGGTCAGCCATTTTTCGCTGGCTCTTCTGGAGCGGATATGGCCATTCTGGATCATGGAAATTACGGTTACGATTCTATTTTTTGGTTTGTGGCTCACCGTTACCGACTGGTTCCAGCAACGAATATTTAAACTCTTTAACAAGGGCTTTCTGATCGAGTTCGACCTGCCTGCGCAATTGGTTACACTGTTCGTAGCGGGTGGATTGGCCGTTTTATTTAATATGGGCTTCTTTCGCTTATGGCAGGCAATGGCCCAGTTTGAGCCGATTCGGCTTTCAACGACTACGCATTCGATGGCCAATGTTCAGAAAACAAACCGACCTCGAGACCCTTTTCAGGAACATAAGTTTTATAACGGACTAACCATCATGGCTATGCTGGCGGCTTTTTATCTGGCGGCCAATCGAAGAGGCTATCAGCAGCTTGAAGACATCCGGGTGAAAGCCGAACAGCTTAAACAGGAAGCGGCTCAGGCGCAGTTCGTAGCCCTGAAAAATCAGGTTAATCCCCATTTTCTGTTCAATAGTTTTAGCATACTGTCGTCACTTATTGCCGTAAATCCAAAGCTTTCTATCCAGTTTGTGGGACAACTGGCCAAATCGTACCGCTATGTGCTGGATCAATATGAGGCCCAATGCGTAAAGCTTTCGGATGAGCTTGAGTTCCTGAAAGCCTACACGTTTCTGCTGCATATCCGGTTTGGGGATAAGTTTCGCGTCGAAACCGATATTCCTCAGGAAAAAGTGTCTTCGTTTCGAATTGCTCCCCTTACACTTCAGTTGTTGATTGAGAATGCGGTGAAGCACAATCAGATGTCGGCCGAAGTACCGTTGCTTGTTACACTGTTCATTCAGCAGGATTATTTATGGGTGACGAATGCGATTCGACTGCGGCCCAAAACGGAAGCATCGACGGGACTGGGGCTGAAAAATATTACCAAACGCTACCTGCTTCTGACCAATCGACCAGTGCTGATTGAGGATCAGGCTAATGTGTTTACGGTTAAAATTCCATTGCTCGAATGAATGTATTAATTGTTGAAGATGAGCCTCTTACGGCTCAACGACTGGAAATACTTTTACTTGACTATGATCCTCAGATTCGGGTACTGGCTCAACTGCCGTCGGTGTCGAAAGCCGTCCAGTGGTTCAACGATCCACTATCTCCTGAACCTGATTTGATTTTTCTGGATATTCACCTGGAAGATGATCTGGGTTTCAACCTTATCAACGAATTAAATCTGACGATCCCAATCATCTTTACCACGGCTTTTGACGAGTACGCGTTACAAGCGTTCAAGGCAAACAGCATCGACTACCTGTTAAAACCCATTGAGAGTGAAGAGCTAGCGGCTGCCATCGATAAGTTTAAAATGGTTCGTCAGGTTTCAGCGACGATGCATACAGCCGTACTCAATCAGTTGATCAAACGACTGGAGCCTCCTACCTATCGCGATCGGTTTATGGTGAGCGTTGGTCCCAGATTACGAAGTATTCGTATTGAGGAGATCGCCTATTTCTTTTTTGAAGATAAAGCTACCTATGTTGTGCCGCATTCGGGAGTGCCGGTATCGATCGATTACAGCCTGGATAAACTGGGGCAACTGGTTGATCCCGATCAGTTTTTCCGCGTCAACCGATCCTACCTGGTCAGTGCGTCGGCCATCAAGTCGGTATATGCGTACTCAGGTAGTAAACTTAAGGTAGAACTGGCTCCACAGCCTCGCCAGGAAGTATTTGTGAGTATTGATCGGGTCACCAGTTTTAAGGAATGGATGGGAAAGTGAGCCGCCTGACGATCGTTTCCAGATCGATTTAACCCATAAAATCCCTCGTCTGTCCCTGGAAACCCGTCATTAGTCACCTTTTTTTTAGAGCCCGGCCAGCTACGTATGAATTTTGTCTCGTTCTCTGATTCGCTGGGGTATCCCTGATGACGAGGGCGTCTATTCAACGTTCTATCCAGGTTATGACTTACTATTTCTATACGTATTACCGTAATCCTAAAATCACACTTCATCGGGCCGATTGCGGCTTTTGTAACAAAGGGAAAGGCATGCAAACGGGACGCTCGCATAACGGAACTGGCCGCTGGCGAGGCAGCTATGCCCAATTCGAACAGGCTGTTGAAGCGGCCCGGCTCCTTAGCGAACAAATGGGTGTTGAACCCACCTATTGTCAGAGATGCCTGCCCGGTCAGGAAATCGAATCCCTAACGAACTGACATTCCTGATTACCCAACTAACCACTGACTAATGCCCAGACGTGTTGACTCAGCTCATATACGTCCGGGTATTTTTGTTTGTCGATTGAAAGGGCACATTGATCGGTGTTCAGGAGCAGCTAGTCTATATGGCTTGTACAATCAGTTGAAAAAGTATTGCTTTAGGGGTATATTTCCAGGAAATGGTGCCAAGTGCTGGGTAAGCCTGTAAGCAGCATACGGTTTGTACAGATGTACCCGTGTGCCGATCAGATCGAAACCGTCGCCTGTCGGAAAGCTTGCCCGATACGGTCGGGGGGACATTTCGGTTCAATTCGGCCGTCGAGCGACTGGTACAGTAAATAAAGCCCCTGTTTTCTCTTTCATCCAAGTCCGTTAACCGATTGTTAAGCATGAAAAATCAGACAACCCGTCGTCAGTTTTTAGGAGCCGCAGCTATGCTTGTTGCAGGAGCTACTGTTGGTAGTACTCGTCTGTTTGGGGCTCCTGCCCTCATCCGTAGCCTTGGCGATAAACCCAATTCTCTGTTCGATGGTGTCCAGATCGGGACCATCACGTATTCGTTTCGGGATATGCCCGATCAAAGTGCCGAAGCCACACTTCAATATGTGCTGGATTCTGGCATAAGCGCCATAGAGTTGATGGGTGGGCCTGCCGAATCGTTTGCCGGTGCCCCCAAGAGCACGGTCGATATGCGGGCTGTTTTTCCATTGATGAGGAAGCGGGCCGAGAAACAGGAGCTTACCGAAGACGAGCAGAAAAAGCTTGCGGAGTTCGATGCGCAACGGAAGGCGTATCAGGCCGAACTGGCTAAGTGGCGGCTTTCGGCCCCCATGAACAAATTTGAACAGTTGCGAAAAATGTATAACCAGGCCGGGGTAAAAATTTATGGCTTCAAGCCCGACGCCTTTGGGGTACAAAATTCGGATGCGGAGATCGACTATGGCATGAAAGCGGCCAAGTTACTGGGCGCTAATCAGGTCACACTTGAGCACCCCTCCAACGATGCGCATACGTTGCGACTGGGGAAAATGGCCGAAAAGAATGGTATAAAGGTGGCCTACCACGGGCATGAGCAGCAAACCCCCACGTTCTGGGATACCGCACTGGCCCAGTCGCCCACCAACGCCATTAACTTCGATCTGGGCCATTACGTAGCGGCTGGTAACCCTGATCCTTTGGTTTTCCTGAAGCAAAAGCATGATCGGATTGCCAGTATGCACATCAAAGACCGACAAACGGCCGACCATGGTAAAGGAAATCTGGCCTGGGGTCAGGGCGACACCCCATTGCGCCAGGTATTGCAGTTGATGCGTGAACAGAAGTATGCCTTCCCGGCGGCTGTTGAACTGGAATATAAAATTCCAGAAGGTTCAAACTCAGTGAAAGAGGTGAAAAAATGCGTTGATTACTGCCGGAATGCGTTGAGCTAGTTGAAACGCATTTTCAAACCAAATCTCCAGCGGCCTCAATGAACAATCGATTTCATTGAGGCCGTTTGATTATGGGCTGGCCCGGTTAGATCATGATCGGCACAAAGAGGTTTTTCTAAATCTTATGTAACAGTTCTTGGTTCATATGACACATTTTGTTACTTTTTTATAAAGGCACGTCTAACGTATACTGGCCTTGGCCTGTAGCCGTTAACTTGTACTTTATGAAAGCATTTTTGTTGTTTGTGCTATTCTGGGTTCGATTTGGGCTTTATTTGCCCATAATTATCCTGTTATTTTTGATAATTCTTATTCGGGCTGTACGCATTCTGATTGCTGAACAGCACGTATAATGTTGACAAAGTTTGTATGGATTATCTTGATTTTTGTTTAGTTTAGCAGCTAGTAAGTTGATAACGAATAGTTTCTCCATACCATGAAGCGTAAAAATTGGCTCCCTGTACCTGGCCCCTGGACGCTCGTCCTACTGATTTCGCTCGCCCTGTTCTATTTTTTCATTAAGTTTCTGCTAAAGTTATTTTGAGACCATAACGTATCCGTATGTATTGGTTGTTTATTTGATTTTTCGGTAACTTTTAGTGGTCGATATTTGAAGTATTAGTTTCATTTGATATGTTTGCACGAAGCTCTTAATCGTCAACGTCTTATGAAACGCTTAATGCCAAAACGAAAATTTCGTTTTGATCCCTGGATTCTGGCTGTCGTATTTTCGATCACGCTTTTCTGGTACATCGCCAGCAGGTACCTGGAATAGTATCGCTTGGTTGCCGGGCTGAGGACACTATTTGTTATTTTCTGCCATTCCGATGCTTCACCAATCGGAAAACGGACGTTACTCCGGCCCAGCATCGGGCAATCACCCGTGAAATGTACCCATAATACCGAAGAATGTGTTTCAACTGCCTGTGGTGGGTTGCGTAGTTTTGCCCCATCACAAACAGATGAAAAATGAAAACAGTATTGATTACCGGAGCGAATAAAAGCATCGGTTTCGAAACAGCCCGGCAGTTATTACAAAAAGGCTACTATGTTTACCTGGGCAGCCGCGACCCTCAAAAAGGACAGCGGGCAGTCGATCAATTAAAGTCGGAAGGGTTTGATCGTGTCGAGCCCATCACCATTGATGTCGATAATCCTGCATCCATAAAGAGCGCCCGTGAGGCACTGGGGCAGAAAATTAGTGTCCTGGATGTGCTCATTAACAATGCTGGTATTAGTGGCGGTTTTCCTCAATCTGCCCTCGACACCGACATCCGTGTGTTCAGGCAGGTGTATGAAACCAACGTGTTTGGCGTTATCAGCACTACACAGGCCTTTATCGATCTGCTGAAAGCATCTCCGGATCCGAGAATTGTCAACGTCACATCGGGTCTGGGGTCGCTGACGCTGCATAATGACCCTACCTGGAAGTACTATCACGTAAAAGGGGCTTGTTACACGGCTTCCAAAGCGGCTCTGAATGCCTACACGATTGTATTGGCTTATGAACTTCGCGATACGCCGTTCAAGGTCAATGCCGTTGATCCGGGTTATACCGCTACCGATTTTAATCACCACAGGGGATCGGGTACCGTTCCTGATGCAGCCGCCCGACTGGTAAAAGCCGCTACACTGCCACCCGATGGGCTAACTGGACAGTTTTTTAGTGACGACAACGCCCCCGATACAGGAATAAGTCCGTGGTAAGGGAATCGGCAGGGACTTATTCCCAGTTGGGCCAGAAAAGTGTGATGGGAAATCTTTATCTTTCTGACGTACTGTTTGCTGGCATTCGGTTTCCTTTTTAGGTGCCTGCAGGTTAGTAAAGCAGTACGCCAGAAGAAATGGCTTCAGGGATTGTCAGGTTCAGAAAAAGCCATTAACCTGTGTGCACTATGGCTGAACATCCTTATCGGAATTTATTGCCCCTTTCTCCGAAAGAATTGAGTTTGCATCATTTTGGAGCAGAAGGGGTATTGGATTTGCCTGATTTTCAGTGGCAATTTCATATTAACCGCATTGAGGATGTGTTTGCGAAAATCCGGTTTCCACTGGCGCCACATCGTAAAACGGTCTATGATTTTATTTTTCTGGCTGAAGGAACAACGGCCCGCAGCAAAGACCTACATCGATTTGAGTTTGGTCGAAATACGTTCTTTTTTTTGCCTGCCCTACAAATCTCAGCTCACGAATACATGAGTGCAGATGCAAAGGGCTTTTTTTGTCACTTCAATGCCGACATACTCAACAACCTCTTTCCGAATACGCCCTTTTATGACAATTTTCCGTTCTGGCAGTTTTCGGCTCATCCACTGGTTACGATAAATGACGCCATGCGTGAACCGATTCTGAACATTCTGAATCGGCTTCTTAGCGAATATGAGTCGAACCCGTCGCCCAATCCGGCTATTTTGAGCGCTTATTTAGTCACGCTCTTCACCGAACTAAGCATTGTAAAAACCGCATCGGTCCTAACTTCGCAACACTCCGCCCTGCGCCTTACGGAGAAGTACAAAGACCTGTTATCCCGTTCTATCTATAGTCATCACAAAGTCACAGAATACGCTTCCATGATGGCAATAACGCCGGATCATCTAAATAAATGCGTGAAATCGACTCTGGGCAAAACAGCCCAGGAACTACTGTCGGATCGGATTATACTGGAAGCGAAAGTTCTGTTGAAGCAAACGGCTCTGTCAGTCAGTGAAATAGCATTCAAATTTGCCGAAACCAATCCCAGCGACTTCGCCCGCTTTTTTAAGGCTAAAACGGGTTTAACCCCTAAAGAATACCGTCGTCAGGGAGCGATATAAACGACCTCTAGCCCCGTTGGTTTTAACTGCTACTGCATAATCGGTATCCATAATTGCCGGATTTTGCATAGTTTGCCTCGTATTGTGCTAATTTTTCCGGCTATCATTCTATTAGCTTTGTGTGATCTCATCTGCGTAAACCGACGTATTTGATGAGTGCTGTAGATAGAATTTTACTGAGCATACCTGATTGGGGCTTTGGTCGGTGGCCAAAGCCCTGTTTCCGTTAATCATTTAGCGACTATGATCCGTTACGCTGTTCTGGCTTGTATCTGCCTGGTGGTGGGCATAGGCTCTATAAAGGCCCAGCAGGTTTTTAAACTTTACGAAGGTAAGCCGAAAGGTTCTGAAAGCTGGACGTGGCATGAACAGACAAGCACGAATAACCAGTTCAGAACGGAGGTGGTGTATAACGTGTCGGAACCTACACTAACGGCGTATTTGCCACCCAAAGAAGCGGCCAACGGGACCGCCATAATCGTGGCGCCGGGAGGAGCGTTCCATACGCTGAGCATCAACAGCGAAGGGGTTGATGTGGCTAAGTGGCTCAACAGTAAAGGTATAGCGGCTTTTGTGCTGAAATACCGCGTTGTCCATAGTTTGACCGATGATCCTGTCAGAGAGCTTATGCCCAAAATGCAGGATTTCAAAAAACTGGACGAAGAAAACGCGCCCGTAGTACCACTGGCGATGGCCGATGGCCTTACTGCTGTACAATACGTGCGTGAGCATGCGAAAAGCCTGAACATCGATCCGCAGAAGATCGGTTTTATGGGCTTTTCGGCGGGTGGTACACTAACGATGTCGGTCGTGTATAGCGCTACCGACCAGAATCGCCCCAACTTTGTTGCGCCTATTTATGCCTACGAACCGGCTGTAATTGGCTCAACAATCCCGACCGCCAAAACGCCCATTTTTATAGTGGTGGCTGGAGATGATCAGTTGAAAATGATGCCTATGAGCCTCAGCATCTATAAAAAATGGGTTGAGGCAGGGCAGCCTGCTGAGTTACACATCTACGAAAAAGGTGGTCACGGCTTTGGCATGCGGAAGCAGAATCTCCCGGTCGATACGTGGTATGAACGTTTTGGCGATTGGCTCAACTTTCAGGGATTTATGAAAACGCCTGCAATACGACATTGAATAGACCTACCCTATACGATTCATTTTTAGCTGCCAAATTACCCCTAACTCCATGAAATATTTAGCCCTCCGTATTAGTATCGGACTCCTTCTTACAGCCAGTTCGTTTGCCCAGACACCCAAACAGCCTATGCTGGGGAAGCGTAGTGTGGCATTGCTGAATAAGAACGCGTTGCAGTTTAAAGACCTCAATAAAAATGGGAAGCTTGATCCGTACGAAGATTGGCGATTGCCCGTAGAGAAACGGGTCAATGATCTGCTGTCGCAGATGACGCTGGAAGAGAAAATTGGGTTCATGCTCATCAGTACTACGCGTATGGCGGGCGACCTCTCCTTTCAGCAGAATGCACCAAAGGCCGAAATCAGCAGTGGCTTCAATGAAGAAGATCTGGTGCAGCCCAACAATATGTTTACCCGTAAGCCCTTGCCGGTGCCCATGTTGTCGGCGGCTGGAACCACGAAAGGGGTAACCCAGTTTCACCTTCGCCATTTCATCCTTCGGGCCAATCCGTCGGCCCGTACCATAGCCGAATGGGCGAACAACTTACAGACCCTGTGCGAAGGAACCCGTCTGGGTATCCCGGCTATTGTGGCGTCAAATCCCAGAAATCACGTAACGATCGATGCCTCTATTGGGTTGAGCGTCGGAACAACCGCTTTCTCGAAGTGGCCGGGCGAGCTTGGTCTTGCCGCCATGCGTGATCTGAAACTTACCCGCGAATTCGCCCAGATTGCTGCCCAGGAATGGGCATCGGTCGGTTTGCGAAAAGGCTATATGTACATGGCCGATCTGGCTACGGAACCTCGCTGGCAACGCATCGAAGGTACATTTGGTGAAGATGCTGATCTGGCCGCCAGCATGATCCGGGAAATCGTGCTGGGCTTTCAGGGAACCTCCCTGAATCCCTCGTCGGTAGCTATGACAACCAAGCATTTTCCGGGTGGCGGACCGCAGGTAGATGGGCAGGATTCGCATTTCGACTGGGGCAAGTTTGCGCATTATCCCGGCGGTATGTTCGCGTACCATGTAAAGCCGTTCAAAGCCGCTATCGATGCTGGTACGTCGGCCATAATGCCTTATTATTCAGCCCCTAAAGGGAAGGAGTTCGAAGCGGTAGGGTTCTCGTACAACAAGGCGATCATACAGGAGTTGCTGCGGAAGAAACTGGGCTTCAAAGGCATCGTCAATTCCGATACCGGGCCCATTGATATGATGCCCTGGGGGGTAGAAAGCTTGACGTTACAGCAGCGATACCAAAAAGCCCTGGATGCCGGTGTTGATATTTTTTCGGGAACGGCCGATCCAACCGAACTACTCGAAACGGTCAGAAAAGGCCTGGTTTCCGAAGCGCGGATCAATGAATCGGTCAGCCGATTATTACGCGAAAAGTTTTTGCTGGGATTGTTTGAAAACCCGTACGTGGAGATCGACAAAGCGGCTCAACTGGTTGGTAGCGAAGCCCTGCAGAAAAAGGCAGATCTGGCGCATCGTAAGTCGATTGTGCTGCTACAAAACGACGCAAAGCAGTTGCCCGTATCGGCCAGAACAAAGGTCTATTTTGAAACCTACTATGACAATGGTCGGGGAGGCAACGCAATTCACATCCATAAGCCGACCGCAGCAACTCATAACCTTGAATTTGTGTCCTCGAAAGATGAAGCCGATGTGGTGCTGCTCTGGTTGATTCCTACGGGCGGAAGTTTGTTTACGGCGGCCGGAAAACCCATTGAGCTACGTTTGTCGAAAAACCATGTTGATGTGAACCACGTCAATGAGTTATTGAAAAGCAAACCGACCATACTGGCTATCAATTTTTCGAGTCCGTGGGTCCTCGACGAACTGGATGCATCGGCCACTAAAACGATGCTGGCTACCTTCGGAACTACACCCGATGCGCTGCTGGACATTGTCCGGGGCGCTTACAAGCCAACGGGCAAATTGCCGTTTACGATTCCGGCTTCTGAAAAGGCTGTTGTCGAAAATAAGTCTGACGTTCCGGGTTTTCAGGAAGGCAGCGACTACGCCCGGTTCCGATTTGGGCACGGCTTAAGCTATTAACCGTCTGATTCAGAGTGTGTAATGCTTGGTTCCTTTCCCTTTTATCGCTGATTTATGAAATACAAACTGGCTTCATTACTTTCCATGACCGTGCTATATAGCATGGGGCAAACCCCTCTGCAACAAGGTTTTCAAACCCCGCCGGATGCCGCAAAGCCCCGGGTCTGGTGGCACTGGATGAATGGGAACATCACCAAAGAAGGCATCACCAAAGATCTGGAATGGATGAAGCGATCAGGTATCGGAGGGTTTCAGAACTTCGATGCCAGTTTGTTTACACCAGTGGTTGTTCCCAAAAAACTGGTGTTTATGACGCCCGAGTGGAAAGATGCATTCCGCCATACCACCGAAACAGCCAAACGACTTCAACTCGAAATGGCCATTGCCGGGTCGCCTGGATGGAGCGTAACGGGAGGCCCCTGGGTAGAACCTAAAGATGGCATGAAAAAGTACGTCTGGACCGAAACGCGGCTGGAAGGCGGAAAAGCTTTTTCGGGTAAATTACCACAACCATCCGACATAGCGGGGAAATTTCAGAATGTGCCGCTGGCGTCGTCCAGCCTGATGGGAGGAGCGCCGAAAGCCGTACCGCATTATTATGCCGATGCCGCAGTGATTGCCTATCGGTTACCGAACGTGGAGAAATTACTGGCCGCGTTAAACCCCAAAATTACCTCGAGCGGTGGGACGTTTACCCTGGCCGAACTTACGGATGGTGATTTAGCCAAAACGACGTTACTACCGCCAAAGGAAGTCGGTGAGGATATGTGGATCCAGTTTGAATTTGATACCCCGCAGACTTTCAAAGCGTTTACCATTGTGGGGGCACCCGCAGTTGGTGAACTGGCGGAGTTCAGGGGAATGCCCGACAGCCGGAGCCTGAAAGTCAGTGACGACGGGGTTAACTTCCGCGATGTGGTAATTATTCGGGGAAGCACCGTTCCCCAGAGTACGATGGGAATTTTGCCCACTACGGCTAAAGTCTTCCGGTTTACATTCAAAACGGAGAAGCCGCCAGGGAATCCCTTTGGCGAACTGTTTGGCGGTAGTTCGGCTACGGGTAAACCTCAGGGTGTTCCCGTAGCCGAACTGGTGTTGCACAATACGAGCCGGGTCGATCTGTTTGAGCAAAAAGCTGGGTTTGCGGCCTGGAAAGAAAGTACCCATTCGCTCGTGAAAAACGATGACGATGCTATCCCAACCTCAGATGTGATCGACCTCAGCGACAAAATGTCGGCCGATGGCACTCTGAACTGGACACCCCCAGCCGGAACAGCGTCCAATTCGGACTGGGTGGTGATGCGATTGGGCTATTCCCTTACCGGTCGGGAAAATCATCCGGCCTCTCCCGAAGCTACCGGCCTTGAAGTCGATAAGCTGGATAAGGAAGCCGTCAGAAAATACATCAATACGTATCTGGATATGTATAAGGATGCCACGGGTGGACAAATGGGCAATCAGGGACTACAATATATGGTGCTGGACAGCTATGAGGCTGGGCATATGACCTGGACGAAAGAAATGCCCGCCGAGTTTCAGAAACGGCGAGGTTACAGCCTTACACCCTGGCTGCCTGTATTGACGGGTAGGGTGGTGCAGAGTGCTGAAGCCAGCGAAAAATTCCTGTGGGATTTCCGCAAAACCATTGGCGAACTCATTGTGGAGAGTCATTACGAGGTTATTGGGGAAGAGTTGAACAAACGGGGGATGAAACGATACACCGAATCGCACGAAAACGGCCGTATCTACCTGGCCGATGGCATGGATGTGAAACGGAAGGCGGATATCCCTATGTCGGCGATGTGGACCCCTGGAAGTCTGGCTGGCGGAAACGATGAGGAAGTACGTAGCGAAGCCGATATTCGCGAAGCCGCTTCGGTAGCGCATATTTACGGGAAACCGTTTGTAGCGGCCGAATCGATGACATCGGCCAGAGATGCCTTTAGCTGGCACCCGGAAAAATTGAAACGCACGGCGGATCTTGAAATGGCGTCGGGCCTGAATCGGTTTGTGATTCATACGTCTGTTCACCAGCCACTCGACGACAAAAAACCAGGCTTTTCACTTGGTCCCTTCGGGCAGTATTTTACCCGCCAGGAAACCTGGGCAGAGCAGGCCAAAGCCTGGACTGATTATCTGAGTCGTAGCTGTTATATGCTGCAACAGGGAAAACCCGTTGTCGACGTGTTGTATTATTATGGCGAGAACTACAATATCACTCAGGCATTTGCCGATAAATTGCCCGCTATTCCGTCGGGGTATGCGTTCGACTTCGCCAATTCGACCGTTATAAAGGAAGCATTACAGGTTCAGGAAGGGAACATGGTCACAACGGGAGGGCAGCAGTACCGGATTCTGGCACTCGATGCATCGGCCAGAACTATGACCTTGCCGGTGCTGAAAAAGTTAGGTAAACTGGTCAAAGCGGGTATGAAAGTGGTAGGAGCCAGGCCAGAGCGGTCGCCAAGCCTTAGTGATAATCCGACGGAATTCGGGAGCCTGGTCAATCAGATCTGGAACCATCCGAACGTATCCACCAAGCCGTTGAATGACGTACTGAATGGGTTGGGTATCCAAAAGGATGTGGACATTACCGGAGCGAAATCACCGATTCTGTATGTGCATCGCCAGACTGGAAGTACAGACCTATACTGGCTCGATAGCCGTAGCGACGCTCCGAATGAGGCCACCATCAGTTTCCGTGTTACGGGCAAAATTCCTGAACTTTGGTATCCACAAACGGGAAAAACGGAGAAAGTTTCGTACCAGATAAAAGACGGCCGAACGACCATTCCGCTTACGTTCGAATCTTGGGGCGCCTACTTCGTCGTATTCCGGGATAAAGCCACAACAACGACCTATACCAAGCCTGCTGTTAAGATCACTGACGTGGCACAGCTTACCAACCCATGGACCGTACGTTTTCAGGCCGGTAGGGGGGCTCCCGAACAGGCAACCTTTGCCAGTCTGACTTCCTGGACTGAGCAGGCCGATCCGGGGATTAAGTATTTCTCGGGCACTGCCGAATATGAGAACACCGTTAAGCTACCCGCATTATCGAAAGGTGAGCGCTATATGATCGACCTGGGCGATGTGAAGAATATTGCCGAAGTGATCATCAACGGAAAAAATACGGGTATCGTTTGGAAGAAGCCATTCCGGGTAGACATAACTGAGGCCGTAAAGCCGGGAAATAATACCATCCAGATAAAGGTTACTAATCTGTGGGTGAATCGATTAATTGGCGATGCACAACCTGGCGTGACCAGCAAAATTACGTTTACCACGATGCCTTTTTACCGGGCAAACTCTCCGTTACTTCCATCAGGCTTGCTGGGTAGTGTCCGGATAATGTCGGTGAAGTAAACGGGGCACCTTACTATATATACGGTCGAAGTAACGTAGAACAGAAAGGGGGGCTAAGGATAAAGTTTAAGCTGGCTCAATAATAAGGCCTGGTACATTGAACTGGGTACTACAAGTCGACTTTGCTAGAAGCAGGCGACTTGTAGTACCCAGTTTATTTTAATCGTATTCCCTAATAGGAGTTAAGTACGGTTAGGTGGTACGGGAAATGCATTAGTCAGTGCAATCCATATCACAAATGATCTGTTGGTATTTCTTATAAATGTTTCTGCGATTTCGCAACAGACGCATTTTTACGGCACTCAACTTCAAGTTCATTTGGCGGGCAATGGCCTCAAGCCGAACACCCTGTTGGTAATGTAGGCGCAGCATCTGTTGGTCAGATTCAGGCAGATTACTCATCAATTGGTCTAAGATGGTTAGCTTTTCATCCAGTGTATTGCTTTCATTTTCGCTAAAATCCATCGCTGTGTCGAGTGAAAACAGGTGATGCCGTTTTCGTTTCTCGATACGCAGTTGGTCTACGCAGTAATTATGGGTAATGGAATAAAGCCAGGTATATATATCTGAACGTCGCTTAAAGCTATCCAATTTTAAAAATACTTTAATAAAGATGTCCTGCGTATAATCCTGAGCGGTAATTGGATTGTTGGTCATAGTCAGGCATTTCTGGTACACCTTTTCTATGTACTGCAGGTAGATGTCATCAAACGAACCTAATAGTGGGTTACCGGAGCCTTGTGATCGAACAAGAAGGGAGGCTAATTGCTTAGATTTCATCATTATGTTACGGAAAGATTGTAAACAGACAGTCACTCAAGGGTAAAGTATGGGTGAAAAGGAGTTATTTATGGTTAGTTAGGTAAGATGGAAGGGAGGCTTAAAATCCCGCTATCCGAATCGGATGGGTATAGTCCTAGTTGGGGCAATGGAACCGAGATATGCGTTTACTTCTCATTACTCTGTTGGGTATATAGCGTCCTTACATTCAGTATATTACCTACTTCGGAGAGTAGTTGTTGATCATTAAGATTATACTAGTAAAAAAGAGGGCATCAAGTTATCTTCTTCCCTTAAGCGCCATCGGTTAGTAAGCAATAAGGTACTAAAGGTTAATATCTTTAATCCAAAATTAGGCCACGAGGATACATATTTACGTTTAGTGATTTTTTTGGTACACGAATGACTTTTTTTGTACATGAACGGACTTTTTCATGTTTTTTAGTACGGTTGCAATGACCTACTGCCCCAATATCCGTCTCTATAAAAATTGCTCTAATCAACAGTGCCAATGAGAAAATGGATGGGTTTTACTTCATGGTCTTATTGGGAAGATAAGTATATTGTAGGTGCATTAAGCCTTTAATAATCAGGTCATTTGCATTATGAACCTTACCGTAACTTTCCTCTTAAAAACCAGCAGGCTGACTTTTTGCCTGTACTGTATGCTGTCGATGAGCAGCCTTCATGCTAAACCAGTACGGTTTGCTGATACCTATCCTGTGAATAAGCCGGATCGTAAAAAACAATGGATAACCCAGCACCGCGAAGCCCAGAAAATCCGGTAAGCTTCGGACATGGCTTTATAAGCCTCTACTGTTCCTGCGTCCGATTCCAAGTTCTCATAGCTGTAAGCGCCCAGACAAGACATACGAATTGATCCATAGCAATCAACTAGTAAGCATACTGATTATCAGCTAACCCAACTGTAACTTATGAAATGGAACATTTTGCTCATCGTGTTTGCTTTAAACCGAGCTATTCTTATGGCCCAAGTACCTTCGTTCGGGCAGATTCAGGTTAGTTCGAATATTGATAGTCTGCAAAATCGGTTATTCACTCAACGGGACAAAGGTCGTCTTGCTACGCTGCTTTGTCTGGAAAAAAGCCTTCTTTCGTGGGAGATGAGAATTGATACGACTTACCTTGACCAGATAAAACAAGTATTGTCAAAATACCCAGAGGCTCAGGGACATTACTGGTATTTTAATTCTTGGCGACAACGACTTAAGACTAATTCAGGACAGGCCTTTACCTATGCTAAAGCCGCCTACACCTATTATAAAGCCCACAACGATTCTACGGGTATGGTATCGGCTTTATCAAATATGGGGATCATCATACTGGAGCGAGACGAGCAAAATTCCTCCGATAAACCCCACTTTGGGCACAAGTATCTGGAACAAGCCATGGCTTTAAGCCGACATTCTTCCAACCCAGAACTGCAAATTCTCTATACGTATGCCCTGGGGCGCATTGTGGGTTTGAAATCGCTGAATAAGTCCGGAAAGCAGATCGTACCTCAGTTACGGAAAGCACTGGCCTTGATCGATCAATATCCGCAGTATATTCATTATAAAACGCAGTTGTTGAATATATTAACCTTGCTTTACTGGAGCAATGGGCGATTGAAAGACGCACAGAAATCTACACTGGCTATCATTCATCTTATCAAACAACATGGACGAAAAGTGCCTATCGCTCATCTCTACAACCTCGGTTTCTACTATGAAATGCAACAGAACTACGATAAAGCGTTAGATGCATACCGTGTGGCCTGGGAAGCAACGTATCGGCCAGACGGGCCATCGGTGCGGTATCGGTGGCTAACCAGCGCAGGCATCCATGCATCGCTGGTAGGGTTGAAACACTATAAGGAAGCAGCTACATGGGCCGATAGTATCTATACCTATGGCGAAGCATTCGATGCCGAAAATGTTAAAACAAAGCTTCAGGAAACGGTAGTGGCTTATGAGCTAGAAAAGAAAGAGGCCCAGAACAAATTATTAATGCAGGAAAAGAAACTGGCGGAAATGCAGAACCGGCTCTATATTGGATTTGATTTGTTGGCCACGCTGGGGCTTTTTATTACTGGCTTTTTGATCTATCGCCAACGACTGACAAATAAAAAGCTTAAAGAGGCTTTAGCCGAAATTTCTCAGATCAATCAGTCCAGAGATTATTTTTTCGGGGTAATTGCCCACGACTTGCGACGGCCGTTTACCAGTTTTAAGGAATTAGCCGCTTTGGCCAGTTATTATCTGAATAAAAAGCGATATGCTGAGTTACAGAAGATTTCTCAATCGATTGACGATATGGGAAGGCATACGTTGCTCTTATTGGATAATCTATTGAGCTGGGCTTTGACTCAGCGGGAGGAGATTCCCCATAATCCAGAAAATGTGCAGCTAAGTGAGAAAATTCGTGGTGTCGCTGAGCTGTATCAATCAGTAGCCCAGCATCAGCAGGTACAAATACTAACCGAATGTCCGGAGCATCTAACGGTATATATGGATGCGAATGCTTGTGAGTTAATTTTGAGAAATCTGGTCGACAACGCCCTGAAAAGCCTGCAGACAGGAGGCAAAATCATACTTAAAGCTTTTGGAGGAAATGGGGCTGATCCTGTCAAAGTAGTGGTTAAAGATACGGGACGGGGGATGAGCTTTGAGAAAATCGCTGCCCTTAAGAATATACTAACCGGATTGTCGTCGTCTGCTTTATCACGAGGTCTTGGAATGGTGCTGGTTGGTCGATTTAGCAAGAGCAATCACATTACGGTGGATCTTCGGAGTACACCAGGCGAAGGCACAGAGGTTGAACTGACGTTTACTGGATAGAGTGTTTCGTGTTACCATATCCTTTTCTTTTTTAGCAGCAGCATCCACTCTTGTTCCAGTTTTTTCATGGGCTCTTTTAGCGAACTCCCGTCAATGGCCTCTATAGGCAATGGTAAAGCAGAATCTCTGCCGATGCAGGAGTAGTCAACGCTGATGAGTGTCCAGCCCATACGGACCAATTGAGAAAGCGTTTCCAAAGAGGTTTCAAAATTCGAATCGGTGCAAAAAGCTTTAATTAATTGTTTTTGGGGTGTGAGGCATGTAACATCAAGCAATACGATCTCATTCTTCATAATGAATACCAGATAGGACCTAAAAAACCAGGAGGCTGTGTAAATTGACGAGAGAATACAAGAATATCAATTACTAGAAGATGTAGCGGTATGACGTACTGACCAACGTACGTAAAGTGCATGAAAAGTACACAAACTGCCATTTTGCTCAAGCCCTGGACGCTGCCATTCTGTAAAATAGTACTATGTCTTGTATTTTAAGTATTTATCTGATAAGTAGGTTAAATTTTCAACAGTGTATATGATTACTTTTTATTTTATTCTGGTCTAAGGAATGCAATGACTACCCATACGTACATGAATAAATTGAAAATTCTGGTTATCGAGGATGATTTGATCTGGCAGCTTAAACTCCAAATGATGCTGGAGCAACTCAATATTGGGACAATAATGCTGGCTAGTAATCTGGCCGAAGCCCAACAGCTATTGAGTACCCAGCTACCTGATCTGGTTATTGCCGATATCGTTATGCCTGACGGGATTGTATTTACTATCCTTACGAAAAACTATAGGCAGTTACCCGTTATTTACCAGACAGGGTATTCGCAGGAGGGGTTCTTAAAAAAAGCGCTTGCAATGCCTAATATTGGCTTTTTAATGAAACCGTTTGAGCGATTTGCTTTACAGGCAACTATAGAAGTACTGCTGTCTAAAGTTCGTGCCAGTACAGACATGCCTTCCGACAGTATTAGTGTTATTGGTAAGCACAAACATCGAATCGATGTATCCCTGGAAGGAATTTATTGGGTCAAGGCAGAAGGAAATTATTCAATAATCAATACGATTGACCAGAAATACGTGCTGAAACGATCATTACGTAAAGTCGGTGACGATTTAACGGTTTCTTTTATTCAGATTCATAAAAGCTATATCATAAATGTTAAGTATGTAGAGCGTATTGGGGAAGCCGAAGTTTATATAAATCGCCAGTCTATTCCCATTGGCCGTAAATACCGAAAAGTATTATTTGAAGCCATGCGGGGTAATTATTGAAAACAGGCCCATTCCTCGCTGCCGTTTCTGGCTATCTGATTTGAGGTCCTGAGTTCCTTACTTGTTTCGTAGGGGACTCAGGACTTTCGCTTAGTTAGGGTGCTACGATTGAAAATGACAGGATCGTTTGAATACATTTCCTCTGCCAGTTTCTTGTTTTTATAAAGTTGCCGTACAGCTCTGCTACCGGAGTGCGCCTACTTATAGCGATCTTTTTTTTGAAAAAAGCGAGATATATGCATTTCGTGTACAAAAAAAGCTGATCATCACCTATACTCATATTTTGGTTGACTAAGGCATTATTGTTGTCTCTTTTGCATTCGTAAGCTGATGAGGTTTGGCCAGCCTTTATGCGCTTATCTGTAGTGTCATCGTATTCAATGGACAGATTATCAGTAGGGTAGGTTTAAGCCAGGCTATAAACCACCGGCTGGGAAGAGCGTTGAATTTCCTACTCGCTCAGTTAGTAGGATTAGAGCTATTCGTGAACAGAGCGACATCACAGCAGTGCAGATCGACGCTTCTGCTTTTTAAGTGATTTACAAAAGCAGACCTGTTGTCTCCTGCAGTTCTCTCAGAGTCTGATGACTCGTGGAATGGTATTGTCAATTCTTTTTGCCTTGTTCTCCTATAGATTCTATTCCAATACTATAAGGCTGTAGGTCGATGACGGCAGAGGAGGTTAGGATTCATTTGCTACTATTAACGTTTTGCTTCGTGAGACAAATCTATGCACTGACAGTCAGGTTGGTTTGCCCTGTATTGATCGCTATCTTTTTAGTGTTATGCAGCGGAAAAACTGCCATTGGGCAGGTGAAAGGTGTCGTTTTTCGGGACTTTGACTCCAATGGAATTCGGTCGGATACCTTACCCGTTGAAGTAGGCGTAGAAGGTGTGAGGGTATTGGCTTTTGTGGAGCAAAATACGCTACCCATTTCTACAACCACGGCGGCTGACGGAACCTTTGCATTTAGCGAGACAAGCATACCAGCCGGAAAACGAATCCGGCTCGAATTCACTAACCTCCTGACGGGCGATTATAACGGACCGTATGGTGTTGCCAGTAAAACCAGCGTACAATTTATAACGGCTCCTTATGATCAGGCCAATTTAGGTATAAACTATCCCGCCGACTATTGCCAGCGTACCGATCTTCAGCTCGTTACACCCTGTTATGTGAATGGCAATACGCAATCGACCACCGATAGTGACGGAAATCCTGTACCTGCCGATAAACAACCAGCGAAATCGCCTGCCTTGGTCAAATTTCCCTATGAAGCAGCCGGTATTGCCAGCCCTACCAATTTTCCGCCCGTCGATCTGGCCGATGCGGGCGATGTGGGGGCTATTTGGGCATTGGCCTATCAGCGTCGGACAAAAAAGATTTTTAGTGCTGCCGTTGTTAAACGACATACGAGTTTTGGCCCAGCAGGGCCAGGGGGCCTATACATCACCGATATAGCTTCAGGAAAGACGACCCCGTTTATGTCTGTAGGATCAATAGGAGTTGATGTCGGTGAAGACCCGCACAACGACCCATTGGCCAATCTGTTTGGCGATAAAACTCAGGCCAGTACAGACCCGGCCGCTATGACAGCCGTTGGGCGTATGAGCTTTGGGGGCATGGATGTATCGGAAGATGATAAAACACTGTATTTTATCAACCTGAAAGATCGTAAGTTATACAGTGTAGCGATTGGCTCTCCGGCTGCTGTTCCCACTTCGGCCACCGCTCTGCAATCCTGGAATATTCCCGATCCTGGCTGCTCATTCGGAGATTTTCGGCCGTGGGCGCTCAAAATGTACCATGGAAAACTGTACGTAGGGGTAGTTTGCTCGGCCGAAACATCGCAGGAGACCAACGATTTAAAAGCGACTATTTATCAGGTTGATCCAACAGCCACCAATGTCGTATTCAACGAGGTGTTATCGTTTCCACTCAATTTCCATCGCGGCTCGACTGATCTGACCGGAACCTGTATTCAGTACGATCACTGGTTGCCCTGGACAGACGCCTGGCCAACGCCCTGTGGTGTTGGCAATGAGCCTTATTTTGTGATGTATCCGCAACCAATACTAAGCGATCTTGAGTTCGATGATGATGGGAGTATGCTGATTGGGTTCACGGATCGTTTCGGACAACTATCTGGCATGGCGAATCATGATCCGGCCGGAAAAGGGCAATACAATGGCTTTACAGGCGGTGACCTGCTGAAGGCTACGAATCAGAATGGCCAGTTTGAATTAGAGCAGAATGGCCGGGCGGGCTCCCTGTCCGGAACAGGCGTTGGCAATCAGGAAGGCCCAGGGGGCGGTGAATTTTTTGGGAAAGACGACTGGTTTTTTATAAACAACATTGCCCATTCGGAAGTAACGAATGGGGCTCTGTCGCTCGTCCCCGGCCGCCGGGAAATCATTACATCGGCCTATGATCCTATGGCAAATGTTTATTTGTCGGGTGGTTTGAAAGTGTTTAATACCAGAACCGGAACTACCAACCGGGAGTTTGTTCTATACACGGTTAGCCCTGGTTCGTTTGGGAAAGCGTCGGGGCTGGGCGATAATAAAGTGCTCTGCGACCCGGCTCCGGTATCGATCGGGAATCGTCTTTGGTTCGATGATAATCGGAATGGTATTCAGGACCCCTACGAGCCCGGTATCGATGGCATTGCGCTGACGTTGCACGATATGGAAAAAGGCGGAGAGCAGGTGGCTTCGCAGACTACCCATGATGGAGGGCAGTTTTACTTTACGAATGAGAATGTTTCGGGGGGTGTGTTGTTCAACCATGCCTATCAGATTCGGATGGATATGACTCAGCTACCGTTTTGGGATATTTCCCTGGATGGTAGTCGGCCACGGGCACCGGCTGGTGGGCGGATGGCGGCCCGAGGGGCTCGTCAGGCTGCCCCCCGCTTACCGCGCCAATATTTTCTCTCCCCAAAGGACCAGACAAACTATCCTGATTCGGACATACGGGATTCGGATGCTACTCTCGATGGCAACACGGCTACGATTACGCTTACCACTTTAGATGCTGGTCAAAACGACTTTACCTACGATTTGTCCATTCATACCTGCCCTGAACTAACCAATGAATTAGATAGTATAGAGCTTTGTTCGGGGGTGGCTATTGATTCAATTGCCAGCAGCGGGGCTTATCTAAGTCAGGCCGATTCCATACGATTTGTTTTGTTCAGCAGTCCGCAGTCGGGTACGGCTATGTATGCCAATGCGGGCATCGATTTAGGGACGGTTAAACCAGACCCATCGACAGGGCGGGCTGTTGTCTATAATCCCGGTATTCCTACCATCAATACAAGCTCTGCAACTTCCTGGCTCTATGTGTATGCCCTTGTCTATCCCATGCCCGACAACCCTGCCTGCCGTCAGTCGGATGTAACGGTCATTTCAATAACGCCATCCATATCGGTTACAGCGTCGGCCTCTCGGCTAACCTGTACGGAAACGAGTGTACAATTACGGGGCGGAGCTATATACGGAGATGGGGTTTCGGCACAACCTATTGAGTACACCTGGATTGGCCCTAATGGATTTACCAGTACCAGCCAGAACCCCATCGTGTCTGTTGCCGGAGCCTATACATTGACGGGTAACGATGCAGCGTGTTTCCGTAGCTATGTGACCACGACCATTACGGTGGTGGCCGATACGATCCCTCCCGGGTTAACAGCCCTGGGAGCTGCCCAGACCTGTGTGAATTGTCAGGCCCGGCTTGCCGCTGAAGCTGGAGGAGCTTCCTTACAGTGGACTGGGCCTGGCGGATTTACCAGTACGGAGGCTAGCCCTCTCGTCACAATACCTGGTAGTTATAGGGTTACCGCAACTGGGGCAAATGGATGTCAACGTACCCAGACCGTCGAATTCACCCCATTCAATACGCAGCCCTGTAAGCCGGTTCGTTGTTTACCCATGAAAGTCAAAGTTATCAGGCGATGATTGAGTAAGGATTCAAATGGCGGTCCAGAATCTGCTGGTTAAGTAGGGGCGTACACGGAAATAGTAACCATATTGGGCTTTCCAATGACCTTATATGTAATAATGAAAATATTAATGCTGAATGTGTACTTAGTATGCTGTTTGTCACCTTTTAGTGTAGCTTTAAATGGGGAAGTTGGTTATTTGGCATACTATTTCTAGTGATGCGTTTATTAACGATTTTTTGTCAATTTAAGTGAATTAAGTAACCCTTATTTTAATCAATTCCAGACCATTATAAACATGATAAGGTAGCTGCCTTACTGGTGATGAACTGGACTTCTCATTCATAAAATCTCCGTAACATGAAAGCAAGAAAGTACATTATCATTGATGTCGTAGAGACAGACATTGCTGACCTAAAAGACAAACTGCAAAAGTTTCCATTGTTGGAATGTACCAGAGTCTGTCATACCCTTGAAGAGGCTGTTGAGGTTTTAGCCAAGGAAAGTATTGACCTGATCTTTCTGGATGCGAACCTGGGCGACGACGACGGATTGACGTTGCTCAAATGCGGTATCAACCTGCCTTCGGTCATCGTAACCAGCAAACGACCTGAAGATGCGCTGGAATGTTACAACATTGGTACGCCTGCCGATTTTCTGTTAAAGCCGTTTACGTTTGAGCGACTATTAAGAGCGATGAGCCGAACGTTCAGGCAGCAATTTGCGTCGAATAGCTTTGCCAACCTGGACTCTATCTTTCTAAAAACAGGTCGTAAAATCCAGCGGTTCAACTACCAGGCTATTGATTACATTGAATCGTATGGGATTTATTCAAAAGTCCACATGTCTGATGGTTATCAAATCGTAAACGAGCGTGTGGCCTCACTGGCTAAATTATTACCCGCACACTTTTTTATGCGGGTCCATAAGTCCTTTATCATCAATATCAGCAAAATAACCAGTTTCGATCGGTCGGCCTTGAGCATCGGTACAACCAAAATACCGATTGGGGTTTCCTATCGACAGAAGTTGGAAGGCTTGTTAAATCTGCTGGAGGTTACCGATAGTAAATATGCTGATGAATAGTCTACAATACCTGTCAGTGAATCAGTTATTTCATGGCTCTTGCTACTAGTGGCAAAGAGCTGTATTCTACTATTTCTTCCTCACTAGCTTCAGCCTGCCAAATCAGGTTATTGGTATCGAGTATAGCTACTGACTGTACGTTCTACAGCCAGTAGCTATAGCTATAGCCTACGCTCATGCGAAAAGCGATCAGTCGCCATTTTAATTGAATGGTGGCAACCCCTATACAGAAGGTTTTAGAGAACTGTATGAACTCCCCGAAAAGGAGGAGAGGGAGAACCCTTGTCCACGCGTAGGAAGAGGGTCTATCTGTGTTACTTTTTTACCCGACTAAAGATGACAAATCTAGTAAATATATCCTCCCGGTTGAATCGGGGAGACGCTATGTACATGTCGTTACGGAGTATGATTATTCGTACAACCGGATTGAATCCTAAAGAGACTGACCATATGCGTGTGTTTTTTCGGCAGAATCTTACAGGCATGAACTACAGGGAGATCTACGAAGAGTTATGTACGGTTGGGAATGGTCAGGATAATATCATGGAGCACCTCGATATACTGGTTTCACCAACGCTTGGAATGAAAGAAACCCATTGGTACTCCATTATTCGATACTGCCTGTATTGTTGGAAAGAGACAGCAATAGCGAGTGTGGTCTTTGCCCCACCTACACCGTCTGGTATGAATTTACATCTGTTACACGATGTTCCATTTTTGCTCAAGCGATTTGATAATGAAGCGAAATGGGGAATCAATCAGATGATGGCTCTTAGGATTGCTATCTGGTTAACCAAACCTATTTATCTGTCACTACAGACAAACAATCAGCCTGTAGAGACCTTCTCGCAGTATCTCCACTATGCCCGGAAGGCTCTGTTCGATGCACTGGATGTTCATCTGGCTAGCTCCGAAAATCATCTGAAAGAAATTTTATACGAACACTATAGGCTGGAGCTACAGCTTGTAAAAGGGAGAAACCGAAAAATACTTATTCGTCTGGATAATAGTCCATTTTCATGGACCGATGTAAGCGACGCCATTTTGAACCAGAATACCCTGGCTATGTGGTCAAAATTCAACCTGCTGCTTAAAAAAGACCCAATTGTCGACCGCATTAAACGGGGAGTCGTGAACACGCCAACCGTTTCCAGTTTAATGCCGTAAGCCCATATAGGGGGCATCCAAAGACATAGCGTAGAACATGGCTGACCAGTAATTGTGGAGGACGGGAAGCAATCAAATTTTTTGCCAACGTGTCGTTTTTACTTGTCCGCTGTTGTGGAATACATAGGGCGAAAATCGCAATAAATATACGTTCGATGCCTACTTAAGAGTAATTAACGGCCTTTAATGGGGACTCTGTTACGATGCTTTCCTGGCCGAAACAGGCAACCGCATTTTAGCTTTTAAGATTAAGGCGTATTGAGCAGTTAGCTATACTTCAACGGGCAGTAATCAGTATGAAAATGTCAATAACCAGCAAGGAGCTGGATTGAGCCTGTCCAATGAGCCAATGTGCCTCAGTTTTTGCTATTCAGGATATGTCAGGTCTTTGTACGTCAGGCCTGACTGCACTAGCAAAACAGCTTTGCCAACTATGTCAAAAGAACTCTACTTACTACTGATTCAAGGGTTGCCAGGTTTGCTGCTAACGGGTAAATATGCATTACCAAATGTGTCGGCAAATCGATATGATTCGGTTTCGCTGGTCAGATGGCTAGTTACACTTGCTAAAGAAAGCCGATCTATGGTCGGGCTAACCGATCCAATTCCGAAACGGCCCGGTTTACCAAAACCTTTGCTGTCCTATTCTGAACGATTGGCAAGAGCCAGACCGGGCAGATCGCCCGATACCAGGCGTTTGCCAACCAAAATCAGCCAATTAATTAGGCTATATCCATTTTTAACGGGTTCATTAAAGGACTCAGTTAAAACATGACGTTTATGCTATACCGTTAGTTGTATTTCGCTTGTCCAACGTTCAAGGTGTGGTGAATAGTCTCAGGCTACATTCGTTTAAGCCGGGAAGGTACTTTTCCTGACAGAGATGCATGTACCCTGGGGTTAATCACCAAAAAAATAATAGTAGAAAGCCGCTATGAAATGTAGTCTTGTGATAGGGTTCCTCATACTGGTGACCGCTGGCTCCGTCCAATTCTCGTATGGGCAGATCAGCTTTACCAATGCCACCGACCGGCTGCCCGACCGACCCTTCGTCGGCTTTCTGTCGAAGGCGGTGGGCGATCTGAATGGCGATGGACTGGACGACCTGGTTCGGACCCATTCCCGAACCAAGAAGCTTTCGCTACTTACCCATACTACAGCTCACACATTCACCAGCACGACCCTAAGTACCTTAACCGTCGAGCCCATTGCCACCCTCGTCGGTGATGTCGATAAGGACCATCGCAACGATATTCTGACGGCGGGTTTCTTCGATGGGGTGACCGTACGCTACAATCAGGGCAGTGGCTTTGTGGCCGATACCGTCAAAAGTCCTAAAATCTGGATGCAGGGAGCCAATCTGGTCGATGTGGATAACGATGGCTGGCTCGACGTCTTTGGCTGCAACGATGTGGGCCTAAACCAGATCTGGAAGAACGACAAAACGGGCCGCTTCAGCCCGGTGACCAACTGGATCGACATGCGCACAGTACCTGCTTCTGACAATTCGGGCAACTACGGCTCGGTCTGGTCCGACATCGACAACGATGGCGACCTGGATCTTTACCTGGCTAAGTGTTCCAGATATGCCGTAGGGCCACAAAATGCGGGCGATCCGCGCCGGATCAACCAATTGTTTATCAACCATACCTACGATCGCATCAATGGCCAGATCGTTAAAAATACCGCCAACTTTTCGCTGGACCCTACCAACTGGTTCAGCGAAGCGGCCGCAGCTAGTAACGTGAAAATCAGCGGACAATCCTGGACGGCCGATTTTGCCGACATCGATAACGATGGCGATCAGGATCTACTGGTGACCAACCACGAAAGTCCAACCATGCTGCTGGAAAACGATGGTACCGGCCACTTTACCGACATTACGACCCAGAGTGGGATAACCGGTGTGGTGGAGCCGTTGCAGGGGCTGATGCGGGATTTCGACAACGATGGGTATGTGGATGTGCTGATAACCGGCGATATGGCGGCCCAACTCTGGCGCAACAACGGCAACAAGACATTTACACTACAAACCGGAGCTTTAGGAACCATCAAGACGACTTCCTTTGCCCTGGGTGATCTGAACCACGATGGGTTTCTGGATGTGTACGCCAGCCATTACCCCAAGGCCGATGCCGAAGATGACCTATGGCTGAATCAGCCCAATGGCAACCACTATGTAGGCATCACCCTGCAGGGGATTCAATCGAATGCCAATGGGGTAGGAACTAAGATTGTGGTGCAGCGCTCGGATGGTGTTCAACTGGTGCGGGAGGTACGCGGAGGAGAAAGTTATGGGATCACCAACAGCTATACCCAATTGATTGGGCTAGGGGCCACGGCCAGCATCAGCCGGATTGAGGTGCAGTGGCCGTCAGGTCAGCGAAGTCGATTAGACAGCCCCGCTTCCGACCAGTTTCTGGTGCTCACCGAGCCAATCTGTACGTTGACTCATTGCGTCCCGATTCAAGCTACCGCCATTCGGTAACCATAGAGTCAATGACCGTATGAGCGAATGCATGATCGGCCTTGCTTATCATTCATTTTGTTTAGGGTTACATTCATTTATGCATTCATTATGAAACTGTTAGCGCATTTTTGCTGGGTTCTGGCGAGTACACTGGCTGTGTTCGTTGGCTGGCTATCGACGCCGTGCGGTAAGCTTTCTACCCATATGACTACCTGCATCGCTGGCCTTTGGCGAATGGTTCAGCCGCAAGAGGCTGCTCAGGCAGTTCGCCGGATTTGGCCTGATCAGGTTCATATCCGGGGGCACTCGTTCAGGTATGGATAGCGAGGTTCTACTAATCGATACCCTGTTTGTTTTAGGATAACTCATTCGTGCTTCTAGTTCGGATGAGCAGGATTTGTATTGTGTAGGCGTAGCCCCTTTATATGAATGATTTTGGTCAGATAAAACTTACCTGGCTTATCAATAAAAAAGTAAGCTGTGATTCCCTCTTATGAACCAGTTCGTTATCATACATACGCGAGCTATACGTACGGTAGTTTACAGGTTTTTGCATGCAGCAGGACTGTGGATTGTGCTTGTAGTTGCGTTTACCTGCTTTCCGCCCAATTGGGGTTATGGACAAATCACTTTATCGAATCAAAGTGTACGGCTTTCCCGGCAGAATTTTATTGGTGCTATGTCAAAAGGGGTAGTAGACATGAATAATGATGGAAAAGATGACATCATCCGGACTTATTCTCCTTTAAGTCGTCTTACTGGAACTCTCTTTATTGATTACCAGCAAGATAACGGAAGCTTTCGGACGGATTCGATTCAGCAGAGAAATTGGTCTTTACCACAAAGTATGGCTGTGGCTGATGTGGATAGAAATGGATTCAATGACCTCATTATAGGAGGAGATTATGATGGCGTCCATCTAGTGTCGCAATCAGCCACCGGGTTTTCTGCCATCGCTTTGACAGGCCCCAAAATTATGATGCAGGCCGCTAATCTGGTTGATATTAACAAGGATGGATGGGTTGATTATTTTGCTTGCAATGATCTAGGTATCAATCAAATATGGGGGAATAATAAAGAGGGTAGTTTGTTGCCGGTGTCAGATTGGATTGATTTGGCAACTGTCCCTGCATCCAACAACTCCGGTAATTACGGTTCGGTCTGGTCAGATATTGATAACGACGGGGACCTGGACCTGTACATTGCCAAGTGCAGCATCTTTGCCATGGGCTATCCTCAGGACCCTCGTCGAATTAATATGCTGTTTATCAACGATGGGAAAGGTCATTTTAGCGAACACGCTGCCGACTGTGGTCTACGCATCAATGGCCAATCCTGGACAGCCGATTTTGCCGACATCGACAACGATGGCGATATGGATTGCTTTGTAACCAACCACGAAAGCAACAGTATGTTGCTGGAAAATGATGGGACAGGCCACTTTACGGATATTACGCCAACAACCGGCATCGGTTCATTAGGGCACCCCTTACAGGCATTATTACGTGATTTTGACAACGATGGCTATGTGGATCTACTGGTTTCAGGAAGCGAAAGCCATTTATACCACAGTAATGGCAATAAGACATTTTCAGAAGTTACCTCTGCTTTTGGTGGGAAAACCCTGAAATCGTTTGCTGTCGGTGATCTAAATCACGATGGCTTTCAGGATGTGTATGTATCCTATCATGATTACCAGGCCACGAGTGCAGGGGTGGGGGCCGATGAGTTATGGCTCAATCAACCTAACGGGAATCATTATCTGGCTATAACCTTAAAAGGGGTGCAAAGTAATCTCAATGGGATTGGTGCCCGAATAACCATCTACACCGATAACCAGAAACAAATACGGGAAGTACGGTCGGGCGAGAGCTATGGGATAATGAATAGTCTGACACAGTATGTGGGACTTGGGAACTATTCACGTATCGATCGTCTGGAAGTAGCCTGGCCATCAGGCCAACGCACTGTTTTACAGGGAGTGACTGCCGATCAGTTTTTGACGATTGAGGAGCCGAATTGCAAAGCCGGTTCATGCGTCCCTCTAACCATTTTACAAATACGATAAGCCGCTAAATCTAATTATATGAAGAAGATGTACGATAGTCCGCTGCAAAAAGGGAAGGTATTGCCCCTGCCCTTCAGGAGGAGTACCCCGTTTTTTTTAGGTAAGAGGCCATCTGCCTTCTCGGGCTATTGGCTTCATATAATGAGTCTGGTAATAAGTATTCTGCTGATAGACAACAGTAGAGGGTACGCCCAGATAATACCTTCCTGCGGGCCGAATCAGGTGCTATCTGGTTACCTGACTGGGCAAATCAATCAAAGTGTCGCCTTGGATACCCCTATCGACATGGGAACATCTTTGTCGGCAGGGACGACTCTTCGATTTGTTTACGCAAAAGGGCCACTAACGGTGTGGGCTTCCACTACGTCGGGTGGGTCTTACACGGCCATTAGTAGTTTACCCTCAACATCAACGGCCGCCGTGAGTCAGGATATCATTCTGCCCACGACTGCTCGGTATATTAAATTGACCGGAGCCGAGACGGCAACTGTTTCGACGGTTGCTTATATCACCTATAAATGCGTAGCGTCGGCGATACCGAGTTGTGCCAGCGGCCAGCGGCTGGTGAGTTATCCGGTGGGGGCCACGGCGGTCAATGGGGTAGCCTCCAGCCAGGTTGCCCTGCAAGGCGACGGCAGTGCGGTCAGTGTTCAGCAGTATTCACCATTGGTGATCGACCTGGGTAGCGTGGTGACGGCTGGCAATGCCGTTGATGTGACCTACTCCGGAGGCAATACTTACAATGGAGAGGTGGTGTATGTGGCTACCTCTACCAGCGCATCGGGGCCGTTTATTACCCTTGGCACGCTGCCTTCGTTGAGCGCCAGTTCAACCAAGCACCTGACCTTGCCCCTGGATGCCCGCTACGTCCAACTCACTACCAGCGGTGGCAGTGCCTTCTCCATTGATGCGGTCACCTATCCGGTTTACTACTGTGTGCCCAATCCGGTGCCTACCTGCCCGGCCGGTCAGCTTAGTGTGAAGGTCACTTCAGGGGCAACCTCGGTTCAATCGGCCTCGGGGGGAACGACGCCCAACGAGGCACTGGGGGGCACCCTCGATGGCTTCGTGGCCGACCTGCCAGCCAGCACCACCGTTGTGTATAACATGGGCTCGCTGCTGGCGGCTGGCACGCCCCTGACGCTGACCACCAACTACCCGAGTAGCACCTACGAAGTACGGGTAGCGGCTTCGGCCTCAGGGCCTTATGTGTCGCTGGGTTTTTATACGTCCGACAGCCAGTTTACCTTGCCCATCAGTGCCCAGTACGTGCAGGTACTGGTGAAGGACCGGACCCTGATTGATGCCATCACCTACCCGACCTACAGTTGTGTGGCTTCGCCGATTCAGTCCTGTGCGAGTGGTCAGCAGGTGATTGCCTACTCGCAGGGGGCGGTTTCTGCCCAGGCTCTGATGGGCTCGGTCACGGGTACATCGGATGCTGTGGGCTTGGCCGATGGGGTGTATGCAACCATGGACTTGAATTCATCGATGGTGCTGGACCTGGGCCAGACGGTAGCAGCAGGGACCCCGATTCGGTTTCTGGGCAGTACCACTGGCTATAACTATCCGTTAGAAGTGGCGGTGAGCAACTCGGCGTCGGGCCCGTTTCAGGTGCTGGACCATACAGTTAGTTCTTACAATTATCCTACTATTTATACACCGATAACGGACTCCTGGGTACTTCCCCAGAATGCGCGTTATGTGCGGCTGGTCTCCCGGTCGCAGCCCTGGGCCTGGAAATGGCTCGTTGATGGGATTGTTTACGACCGTTACAGTTGTGTGTCGGCCCTGCCGAGTTGTCCGGCAGGTCAGCGTCAGGTGAGTTACCCGGTGGGAGCCACGGCGGTTGCGGGCAACAGTGGTGTTACCAGTGCCAACAGCGCGTTGGGTCAGTTGGACGGGTCTTCTGCCACCTTCACATCGGCGAGTTCGCTGACGTTGGATCTGGGGAGTGTGGTGCCCGCTGGACGGAGTGTGGATGTGACCTACCTCACAGGTGGCACAGGCGACAATGTGATGACGGTGTGGGCCTCGGCCACGGTGGGTGGTCCGTACACGGAGTTTACGACTCTGCCCTCTTCAACGGGTGCTCAGACGTTGAGTTTGACCTTGCCAGTGGATGCCCGGTATATAAAATTCAATCTGGCGACGGGAGGGCAGCGGTACTATCTGGATGCGGTCACCTACAAAAACTATACTTGTGTGCCGTCGAATGTCACTTCGGGATTTGTGTTTAACGATTTGAACAATAATGGTCAACTGGACCCAGGTGAAGCAGGCATCGCAGGAGTAACTGTAAAGGCGTATGATCAGAATGGCAACCTGGTGGCGACAACCACAACCGTAGATGGGTCGACCTCAAATGGGGTACTCACAACGGGTACGTATTATTTTTCGGGTTTAACCGCTGGCCAACCGTATCGTCTGGAGTTTTCGTGGCCTAATCTCTCGCAATATGTCAGTACCATTGACGGGAATGATAGCCACACATCTGTACAATTTATCCAGGGAGTGACCGGGAATAATAATTTTGGCCTGTATGTGCCAAGTACAGTATGTTCCCGTTTGCCTGATCCTCGCATGGTTACGGGGCAAGGCCTGACAACAGGTTTGTCAGTCGTATCTTTTGATTATGGTGATATAACTGGATCAAGCAACATTACATACGATATATCAGGAGCTGAGGTAGGGGTGCCAATTGGGGTTGGTTCGCAACGGGGAACGAATCTGATTTTTATGTCACCGATCTCGACGAATCTGGCAGGGGTATTTCCACAAGCACCCGATGGCTCGTCGGCAATTTATGTCGCCAATTACAACGGCCCTAACGGAACGCAGTCTTACCAGGATAGTAAACTTTTAGTGAGGCTGAGCGACCTGGGCATAAACGTGGGCCCTACGTATACTTCAGTCGGTGGCAACCCATTTGGAGTTCAGGGACTTGGCGGGCTGGATTTATCGGAAGACGGCAATACATTATACGTCATCAATATGTCTGATGGCAACTTAGTAAAGGTAGATTTAAGTGGGGTTACGTATAATCAATTACCGGCATCTGCGCCGACATCAGCCGCAGAGATTAGCATCCCCAGTTCGTTAGCTCAATGTACTGGAGGTATTTATCGGCCGGCTGCCGTAAAACAATATGGAGGGAAAATATATGTAGGTGGGGTATGTAGCGCCGAGACCAGTAATTCTGCCAGTGATCTCACTGCAGCTGTGCTGTCGTATGATCCTGCTACGGGCGCCTGGAAAAATGAGTTTTCTTTTCCTTTAGATTTTGGTATTGGAAGTACCATGTCGCCCTGGAGTACGGGTGGTGGCCCTGTTTTACTAGACCTGGCCTTCGATCAGAATGGGACGATGGTGTTAGGGGTAACGGATCGGTATGTATATGGAGCCGCTACATCGGCAAACCAGGTTGGTTACATCATAGGGGCTTCCCAAAACCCCGACGGAAGTTATACGCTTGAAAGTCAGGGTGTATTAGGAGGGAAAGTGGGACAAAGTGTTTATCGGTCAGGTTCCCAAAATGTCTATGGCCCCGGTGGTGGGTGGTTTTTTGAGCAATCAGGGCCTATCAAAGCGTATCACCCCTTCACCTTTAACGGTGGATTATACATTAACCCGAATACGAATGTATTAATGGCGGGTAGCACAGATCCTACATCGGCTGGTCAGGACGGTGTTGTATACATGGATATGTCTACTGGGTTGATAACCAATGGTCTGGACCTCGTTGGGATAAAATTAAGCCGGATTACGGGTACTAACAGTGTTTGTGAAGCTACGCCTTATTTAGAGATCGGTAACCGGGTCTGGAAAGACACCAACAAAAATGGCATTCAGGATCCGGGCGAGCCTTCGCTGGCTGGTGTAACCGTGCAACTGGCCGATGCCAGTGGAAATGTAATTGCCACGGCCGTGACGGATGCAGATGGAAATTATATTTTCTCAAACGCTCCGTATGCAAGTTCGAACAGCGCAAAATACGGTTTACCGATCAAGCAGCTTACCGATTATAAACTGACTATAACATCCTTAGGCAGCGACCCATCGACAACAGGCTTGACCCTGACAGGGATTTCGCCCGCGCCGGGTGAAACTGCTGGTGCAACCAACACCGGCAAGACTCTGGCCAATAACGATGCGTTCCTGGTCAACAATTTGCCAACGATAACGCTGAAAACAGGCGTAAATGGAGATGTAAACCATACCTACGACTTCGGCTTTATAGGGTCAATATTCGACTTAGCCCTGACCAAGAAAGTAGCCACCGGTCAGGCATCGATTATCAAACCGGGTAGCCAGGTGACCTTCACCGTGACGGTCTACAACCAGGGAACGCAGCCGGCCTACAACATTCAGTTGACCGATTACATACCGGCTGGACTGACGCTGAACGATGCCAACTGGACGGCCAATGGCAGCCTGGCCACGCTGAAAACCCCCATTTCGGGATCGCTGGCGGCTGGTGATAGTACTAAAATGAACATCACCTTCACGGTGAATGCCGGGGTGAGCGGACCGATTATCAACAAGGCCGAGATCAGCAGTGCCGACAACGACACCGATCCGACCAACACCCCACCCACCGATGTGGACAGCAAACCCGACCAGAACCCCACCAACGATGCGGGCGGCACGCCTAACTCAGGCAGNGATNACAGCATCAACGGGAACGGCACGGGTACACCGGGCGATACCAACCCGGCCACCGACGAGGACGACGAGGACCCGGCCATCATCTACGTACAACCCTGTACGGT
>NZ_KB893206.1:0-66361 GCF_000374025.1 Spirosoma panaciterrae DSM 21099
TGGAGAAGATGTTCGGCGATCAAGCCTACAACGGCGTGTTTGCTCAAGAGCTTGACCGTTGGAGTATCGATTTTGAGAAAGCGTCGCGGCCTGAATCAGCCCAAGGTTTTGTACCGGTGGCCAAACGATGGGTAGTGGAACGAAGCATTGCCTGGACGAACTATTTTCGGAGAATCGTCAAAGACTATGAGCATACAGCATCTTCTTCGGTCAGTTGGCTGTATCTGGCCAATAGCCAGATCATGTTACAACGAATCGAGACTTATTGCCAAAGATGATTTCCCAACATACTCTAAACATAACTTCGCGCTGGGTAAGTTACCTGGGTTTGTTAGCTTCAGTTATTTATCTGTTGGCTCAGGGCGATCTGTTTGCCACCGTAATGCCGGGTTTTCCAACCTGGGAACTCGCTGGTTTAGTGGGTAGTACGCTTTGGCTGGTCTGGCTGCTGATTCTTGGGGTTCAGTTTCGTCGGCTAAACGAGATTGCCGTTCAGAAAGCCTAATTTACCTTCCAACGAGGGGAAGCCGCTTGTGATGTAATTTAATGGGGCCGCCTATCAACTTTTGAGTAGGTTTCACAGGTCATTAAACCAGATAGAACCTATGCCAGTTAACGCCAAACATTTAGCCACGTTTATTTTGGGAGCAGCCGCCGGGGTGGCGCTCAATAAATACGCACAAACCGAAGACGGTCAGAAACTGATGGCCGATCTGAAAGAAAAAGGGCTGCAACTCAAATCCGAGGCCGAAGGAGCCATCGATAACGCACCGGAATATTTTGAAAAACTGAAAACGCAATTGGCTGATGTACTGAAAGCCAACTTCCCGGATGCTGAAGCCACCATAAATGATGTACTCGGGAAAAAACCGGATACGCCTGATACGGCAAGCCAAAGCTGAAATGCTCATTTTGGCCACGCTTCCTGCATCAGTATGAAAAAGCGTGTGTATTCAGTTCGTGAGAATTTCTGGGCTAGAACTAAAAAAACAACGCCGGACGATCTTGTCCGGCGTGTTTGATTTAGAGAAAGCTAGAAATTGACGTTGATTAAGCTAGTTCAAAGCGATCGAGGTTCATTACTTTGGCCCAGGCAGCCACAAAATCCTTCACAAATTTTGCCTGTGCATCCGAGCTTGCGTACACTTCGGCCAGGGCGCGAAGTTCGGAGTTCGAACCAAAAATAAGATCGGCCCGAGTGGCGCTCCATTTCAGGTCGCCCGACTTGCGGTCGCGCCCTTCAAATACTTCTTTATGATCCGAAACGGCTTTCCAGGCGGTGCTCATGTCGAGCAGGTTGACGAAGAAGTCGTTGGTAAGTACGCCGGGCTGAGTGGTGAATACACCGTGTTTAGCCCCATCGTAGTTGGTATTCAGTACGCGCAGGCCACCGATCAGAACGGTTAATTCAGGTGCTGTAAGCGTTAATAACTGCGCTTTGTCGATCAATAACTCTTCCGTTGAGATCGTGAATTTAGCTTTGAGGTAGTTGCGGAAGCCATCAGCAATAGGTTCCAGCACCGCAAACGATTCAACATCGGTTTCTTCCTGCGAAGCATCCATGCGGCCGGGCGTAAAGGGAACCGTAACAGAATGGCCCGCATCTTGGGCCGCTTTTTCGACCGCAGCACTACCCGCCAGCACAATCAGGTCGGCCAGCGACACCTTTTTGCCGTTCGTCTGTGTACTGTTGAATTCTTCCTGGATGCTTTCCAGAATACCGAGCACTTTCGCCAGTTGACTTGGGTTGTTGACTGCCCAGTCTTTTTGAGGGGCCAGACGGATGCGGGCTCCATTGGCACCACCTCGTTTGTCGGAACCCCGGAAAGTAGACGCCGAAGCCCAGGCTGTCGATACCAGTTCGGATACGGTCAGGCCCGAAGCGAGTATATTTGCTTTCAGGGCAGCAACGTCGGATTCGTCGATCAGAGCGTGATCAACGGCCGGGATCGGGTCTTGCCAGATTAAGACTTCTTCGGGTACGTCGGGGCCTAAGTACCGGGCGCGTGGACCCATATCGCGGTGCGTCAGTTTGAACCAGGCACGGGCGAACGCATCGGCAAAGGCATCAGGATTTTCGAGGAAACGTCGTGAAATTTTTTCGTAAGCCGGATCGAACCGAAGGGCTAGGTCAGTCGTCAGCATCCGTGGTTCATGGCTTTTCGACGGATCGTGCGCGTCGGGAATGGTACCAGCGCCAGCGCCATTTTTGGGTTTCCACTGATGCGCCCCGGCTGGGCTTTTGGTCAGTTCCCAATCGAATCCGAACAGGTTTTCGAAGAAGCCATTCCCCCATTTTGTAGGTGTGCTGGTCCAGGTTACTTCCAGGCCGCTGGTGATGGTATCGCCCCCTTTGCCCGTACCGAAGCTGTTGCTCCAGCCAAAACCCTGCTGCTCAATATCGGCGGCTTCGGGCTCAGGTCCTACATGCGAAGCCGGAGCGGCCCCGTGGGTTTTACCAAAGGTATGTCCACCCGCAATCAGGGCAACGGTTTCTTCATCGTTCATGGCCATCCGGCCGAAGGTATCCCGAATGTCTTTGGCGGCTTTCACGGGGTCAGGATTCCCGTCTGGTCCTTCGGGGTTTACATAGATCAGGCCCATTTGCACGGCCGCCAGCGGATTTTCCAGATTCCGCGAGTGGATATCGCCATCAGCATCGTCGTCCGATACCAGTACACCATGATCTTCGACTACCCCATCGGAACCATGTGCATACCGGATGTCGCCACCCAGCCAGGTTTTTTCCGCACCCCAGTACACATCCTGTTCAGGTTCCCAGACATCAGGACGACCACCGGCAAAACCGAACGTTTTAAAGCCCATCGATTCCAGAGCTACGTTGCCCGTCAGAACCATTAGATCGGCCCAGGAGATTTTGCGGCCATATTTCTGTTTGATTGGCCACAACAATCGGCGGGCTTTGTCAAGGCTTACGTTGTCGGGCCAACTGTTCAGGGGAGCAAACCGCTGTTGACCAGCGCCGGCACCACCCCGTCCGTCGCCCGTCCGGTAGGTTCCTGCACTGTGCCAGGCCATACGGATAAACAGTGGGCCGTAATGCCCAAAATCGGCTGGCCACCAATCCTGTGAATCGGTCATCAGAGCATGAAGGTCCTGCTTCACAGCCTCCAGATCCAGACTCTTAAACTCTTCGGCATAGTTAAACGTATCACCCATCGGATTTGACAGGGACGAATGCTGACGAAGAATAGTCAACTGTAACTGGTTGGGCCACCAGTCGCGGTTTTGGGTTCCGTTACCGGCTACACTGATTTTTTCAGCCGTGTGCATGGTCCCGTTATGAAATGGGCACTTGCTGATATCACCTGACATAGTATCCATCTTATGCTAAAGATTTGGTTTAAGCGTGAACGTGGTCTGTCCGTTGTTGTCAATTTGTTTTACAAGGCAATACTAACAGGAAGTTACTTATCAATCAAATTGATTTAATTTATTATAGTATCGACAATATTTATAATGACGAGCTGGCCGCTTATCACGTTTCAGGTACTTGACTGGCTACCTGCTGCATCATTCCGATCATAATCAGGTATTGGGCCATTGCATAGGTGGTCATAACCACCCAGGTCGAACCGGCAAATGGATGGAGAAATTTATTGACAGCAATGGCGGAGTCGGACAGGATAAATAACAACGCTCCCAGTACCACCTGATTATAGCCCGGCAATCCCAGCCGCTGGGTGGCTAAGATCCCCATCGTGTTCAGGCAGATGGCGTAGAGGACGACCGGCCACCAGAGTATTTCTAAAGTTGGTTTGCCCGCGAAAGCGGGGCGAAGTAAAACGAGGAAAATGACCAGATACAAGCCAAAGAAAATAGCGCTTTTAGCGAACCAGCGGCCCATAATTTTTTGTCCAGCAGTCTGGATCGATTTCAGAAAGGCAACGCTGTAGCAAAGCTGCATGAGCAGAAAGGCCCCCAACCCAGGTGTAAATAAGTCGACCTCCCGGATCATCAGAAGTACGTCGCCAAGCAGGGCAAACGCCATGCCCATGAAAAGCCATCGTGTATACGAAACAAAGCCGATTGCGCGGCAAAATTGCCAGACATAGAGCATTAACAGAGCCATAATAAGCGGTTTGCATCCGTAATGCAATACGCGGATATGAAACGAATCGCCAAGCATTTCGAGCAGCGTAATGGCTATAAACGTAAGGGTGAACGGCCGGGTGGGTTTGATGGTCATCATAAAGTTAATACATTGACCAGAAGGAGAATAGATTTAAAATCTGGTATATTTCGACTCGTACTGCGCAAGCCGCAACGGGTTGCGAATTTGTCGTTGCCATTAATAAAATCTAAACCCGATCATTCTACTTATTAACCGATACCGATATGGCTGGAGACAATCAGGCCGCCGAAGGGCCTTCATCTACTTATTCGTATAAAGTAAAGTTTGGACAGAGTTTGGAAGGGTCTTTTCAGGAACTGACGGGAATGGATACCCCAACTCCGACGGCCTATCGCTCAGGCGACAGCCAGGGACGTTTGTTAACCAAAATGCCGGGTCAGCCCAAAGCCACATTGACTTTAAAAAAGGGTGTATGTAGCAACGATACCAGATTCTGGGACTGGTACAACCAAGTCAGGATGAATACGGCCCCACGCGATAGGGTCGAGATCTATTTACAGGATCAAACGGGGCGTACCCAAATGAACTGGCTGGTAAAAAATGGACTGGTAACCAACCTACAGGTTCCTGATTTGAACGCCAAGGGAAACAACATAGCGATTGAATCGCTCGAACTGACGTATGAAGGGCTGGAAATCAAATCGGTCTGAGTATACGGGTCGGGCCGAGCTTACCAAAAGGTTGGAAAATAAACGGACTGTAGCAAACCATTTTCGGTTTACTGAGTTCTATAACCAATACTCAACAAAATAGAAACATTATGGATAAGGCACAGAAGTTTGAACTGATGAACAAAGTGGTTCGTGAACTGGAAGATTTGCAAAACAGCCAGACGGCCCTCATTACCAAAATCAGTCAGATCGAAGTGGACAATATGAATGGTCTGAACGATTCGACGCTGGAAAAAAATCTTAGCGACATGCATTCGAAAATTGCCGAGAATGTCGACTCGATCAATGATATTTTTTCGTATTTCGAAAGCAAACGAGACGATTACGGCGAGAAAAATAGCGCGGCCATCGCTGCTGCTGAAGCTGCTGCGGCTGCCGAAGCGGTTAAATAGATTAAAAAATACGATCATTCGAAAAGTCGGGCACTATGTCCGACTTTTCGCGTTTCTGATCCATTTGATAGGAGTAAAGCAGCCCCGTTAAAAGTCTTATTGTAAAAAGTACGTAATGATGAAAAAGTGCAGTAGATTCGTAGCGATTTGTTGAACCCTTGCCTTACAAAATCTATGACTCTACGAAATTGGCTACTGCTTTTTTATTGTATACTGTTCCCGGCCGCAGTGCTCCTGGCTCAGGTTCCCCGAATGCCCCCCGTTAAATCGCCGGAAGTGACTGAGGGTGGCTTGATCTTCCGGTTGCGGGCGCCCAATGCCAAAGAGGTAATTCTCGACATCGAAGGTATTTCGCGGGAAACGATGACCAAAGACGAACAGGGCGTCTGGAGTTTTACCAAAAAGCTTGAACCGGATGTATACGACTACGCGTTTGTGGTCGATGGACTGCGCATTCCTGATCCGGCTAATCCGGTCGCCAAGCCGTGCTACCAATGCAACGGGCAGAGCCTGGCACACATGCCGGGACCTGCTTCGCTGAGTTGGGAGATCAAGGACGTACCCCGTGGCCTTATCAACCACCATGTCTATCGGTCGGCGGTGATGGGCGAAGATCGGGACTATTATGTCTATCTACCACCGAATTACGATCCCAAACGCAAGGAGCCTTATCCGGTGTTTTTCCTGCTGCACGGTGCTACGGGTACAGCTCTCTCCTGGATTGTCAATGCGCAGGCCAATATCATTCTGGATAACCTGATTGCCGAAGGCAAAGCCAAACCCATGATTATGGTCAATACACTGGGCTATGGTGGCAATGAGAAATACACGGCCGAAGTGCTTCAGGAAATCATACCCCAACTGGAGAAAACATACAATGCCGCCAAAGACCGAACCCAGCGAGCTATTGTCGGCTTATCGATGGGGGGCGGTACAGCGTTTTATACGGGTCTGAACAACCTCGATCATTTTGCTTATGTAGGTGGATTCAGTAGTGCAGTAGGCTTTGGTGGAGGACCTCGCCCTGCAACAACGGCTTCTCCTGAGGAGCAGACCAAAGCGATGATGGAAAGCTTTGCCAAAAGCTACCCGAAGCTGGACGAGAGCGCCAATAAACAGCTAAAGCTATTATGGATTTCCTGCGGGGCTGACGACTTTCTACTTCAGAATAACAAGAACTTTAAAGACTATCTGACGTCAAAAAATGTAAAATTCAAAGAGGTGAATACACCGGGTGGACACACATTCATGGTCTGGCGCAGAAACCTGACCGATATTGCTCCTTTGCTGTTTCGGTAAAGAATGTAGTTGTCAAGGAGTCGATCGGGCTTTGTTACCACTAGTAACAAAGCCCGAATCATTTAGACATCTTCTGCCGCTGGTAAAAGCCGAAATACCTTATGATCGGCATAGAACGTTCCGCCTGGTAGGATCGATGCCAGTAATGCCAGCCCCGTTTTACCAACTGACCAGCCATATTCGGTCTTTGCCTGAATAACCACCAGTACGTACCAGACAAACAGCAGACCATGAATCGGACCCAGTATCTGAACCGCTTCAGGATGGCCACCAATTCGTTTTAACGGCACGGCAATGAACAAAAGCAGCAAGTACGAAATCCCTTCGGCAAAGCTCACTACGCGAAGCCGGATTTTGAGTGAATTGAAAAAGTGCATATAGGTGTACTAGTCAAGTATGGTCAGGAATGGTCAGGAGCTGTCTTATGTGACTTTATAAGTCAATAAGTGAAATTCTATTAAAAACTACGAATCCAGGGCCGGGTTGCTAATGGCGAAAAGGGCCAGGGAATCGCGATCAGGATTAGCAGCAGGGTAATGGTAAAATAAATAGCTGTTGTCCTGAACGTCTGCTGGGCCGTGGGCTGGCGCTTTGCTTTGCTCGAACCAATGGTCATAACCACCACTGCCGTAACCATCAATCCCATATGAATCAGGCTGAAAAATCGGAATTCGGATGATTGGCTGGTATCGGGCGAAAACTTCCAGTAATAGCTTACAATTGGACTTTGGGTATATAAATAAAACCCGACCAGCAACTGCGTATGGGCAATCGATGTGGCGATTATGCGTAGCAGCTGGTCTAAAGAGCGATACGGTCGCGCTAGAAACCAGCCTGAATAACTCGTGCCCAGTGCGATCAGTAAACTCCCCAGCACCAGCCACCGCAGGGCATTGTGAGCGGCCAGAAGAATAGGATAAACCATGGCATTGACGAAACGTGAATACAACGGCAAAGGTCCTATAGCTTTCTGAAACGCATTTAGACCGGAACCGGGTAATCTTGGTCAAAATCAATCCTTTTGGATGCCTATACAAACTGACTTCTGAACTGAGTGGGCGTTAGATCGGTGTATTTTCGAAAGAGTTTTCCAAAGCTCGATTGATCGGGGAAGCCCATTTCATACGCGATTTGCGCTACAGTCAACTCTGTCTGGACAAGCAGGACTTTCGCTTCCAGCACCACCCGTTCATCAATCCAGACAGAAGGCGATTTATCGGTTCGATTTTTCACGACCTTGTTTAGATGGTTCGGACTGACGGCCAGCCAGTCGGCATACTGACTGGTGAGTCGGGTTTCTCGAATACGCGTCGTCAGTAAGTCCATAAAGCGTTGGACCAGCCGTTCGCCCACATCTGTATGAATCGCCATGGGGCCCACATACGCCCGGTCGATCTCTGCAAACAGTGCCAGCAAATACGGCCGGATCAATTCAGGTTTTGTTGCTCCGTTTTCCTGGTATTCAACAGCGAGTCGGTTCAGAAGGGCATTGACAAACTGCACTTGCCGATCCGATAAAGGTATATACGGATTGCCCGTCAATTTCAGAAAATCGAAATCGCTATTGTTACCTGCGCCCAACAATAGCTCCTGACTGATAAACGATATGAATCCTACCGAATCGGGCCAGATGCTGTGTAAGGTAAATATTTGGAGCGCAGGCACAATCACCAGATCGTTCGGGCGGAGCGTATAGGCCTGATGCCCAATGGTAATGTCGACCTGCCCACGTTCAACCATAAACAGTGCATGATTGCTGGTGCGGGAGGGGGGCAGCGGCAGCTTGATAATCGGCCAGCTATATTCCAGGGGCGCAATGATGAACTGGTTGAAATTTTCCTTAAATCGGTCGCCCCACGAAGCATCCCTGATCAGAAAAAGCTCGCGGGCCATGGCCGGACTAATAGCTGGAAAGAGAGCACTGGGCGTCATAGATGATACAGCAACTTACTCGCCCGGAACGGCCCATCGGCAGCCTGTAAGAGTTTGGCCCGCAAGCGTGGGTTGTAGGTCGGACGGTCGGCCAGAAATTTGCGGACCAGTTGTACGGTTTCGGGTGTCTGATAACTCGACAAGGTCGATCGGAGCCACGATTCGGGGAAGAAAATGTCGCCCGTTCGCTGAATTTCTTCGAGTAGTTCCAGGCTCTTGGGTAAATATTTAGCGGAGGTCTCAGCCCGCAACGGATGATGCAGATACCCCAGCGCAGCCGTTACCCAGGCTTCGTGTTCGCGGTTGGCTTCACTGGTCAGCGAGGCAAAAAACTGATCCCGCTCAGCCACGTTCGACGATAGGGCTGGCATCATGAATTCGAGCCGTTTCTTCCGGTCCGGGTTTTTGATACGAGCCAGTTGCTTCGTCAGAATTCCTTCGGCCGGGTAGTCGCGAACAGCCAGCGCCAGCGCCAGACTGGTGTAATCGTCTTCAGTGAGGGTTACGCCCGCTGGTGCTTTCTGATCGCGCCAGATGGCATACAGGCGGTCACGGGCTTCGGTACTCAGGGCAATGTTCTGGTACAGGCGAAACAGAAGCTTTTTTTTGCCGGAACTAGTTTCCTGTTCCATAGCCTGCCACGCGGCCTGTTCGACTGAAGCCGCCAGAGCGGGGCGTTGTTCGGGTCGGGTAAAGTTCCAGACAATATCCGAAAGCTGGTTCGTAATCAGGCGCAGATTCAGCTCTTCCGACTCTCTGCTTAACCTATTCTGGTAGCCAAAGGCCAGTTGAGCCGGGGAAATTCCCTGACCCGATACCATGTTTTCGTACAAATTAATGTAGGTAGCGGCTCGTGTCACTGGATTTTTGGTGTTATCCAGATAAACGGTGGTGGCTGTATCGACTGGAAAGATGCCATAGCCCTGCCCCGACGAATTGAAGGTGACAAATAGGGGCGTCCGTTTGCCAATGGCTTCGTGCAGTACAACCTGCGGCTTGTCCATATGTACGGTCAACTCTTCCTGATGGTCGTTATACACAAACGTTATTTCAAAACTCTGGGGCCAGAATCGGCTGGAGCCGTCTTCACCCTGCTGCGAAATCACAAACTGTTTGATGGTGCCTCCTTTGCCATCCCATTGGTACGAAAATTTTGGACGCCCGGTTTCATTCACCCATACCTTGTTCCAGGCTTGCAGATCGGCAGGAGTGTGGGTATCCAGAATCGAAATCAGGTCGTTCCAGGTGGCATTACCAAACGAGTACTTTTTCAGGTATTCGCGGAGCCCGTCGCGTAGGGCGGTTTTGCCCATCAGCCGTTCCAACTGACGCATCATGATCGGTGCTTTGTGGTAAATAATGCCTCCGTAAAGCGTTCCGGCTTCCTGTAGGTTGGTTAGTGGCTGCCCAATCGGATTGGCGCCTTCGGTTCGGTCGACGGCGTAGGCAGCGGGAAAATGATCGACCACAAACTGAAGGTCGTAATTAGCCTCCGGCGATGATACTTCCGTGATCTTATCGGCCATAAAGTTGGCAAATACCTCTTTCAGCCACACATCGTTGAACCAGCGCATGGTCACCAGATCGCCAAACCACATGTGTGCCGTTTCGTGCGAAATCAGCGTAGCCCGTGAGAGCTTCTGGTCGCGGGTGGCACCGTTGTCGAGAAACAGGCTGGATAGTCGGTAATCGATGGCCCCAACGTGTTCCATGCCGCCATACTGGAAATCGGGTACGGCCACAAAATCGAACTTTTGAAATGGATACGGAATCTGCGTGTAGTCTTCCAGAAACCTGAGCGCATCGGCATGAAGCGAAAAGATCGGGTCGAGGCTCAGCCGGATTTTGGTGGTATCGGTTTCGCGGTGCAGGAGGGTCATCGAACGCCCGGCGAGGGTTCGGCTAACGGGGGTGAACGTCCCCGCCACAAACGAAAACAGATAGGTCGGGATTACCTCCGACTGACGGAAATGGATGGTTTTGCGATCACCAGCCGTAGTTGAGTCGTTGACGGCTGCGTTGGTCATGGCCTGCCAGTGGCTTGGAATCGTGAGCGATAGCTGAAATTTCGCCTTCAGGTCGGGCTGATCGAAGCAGGGAAATACCGTTCGGGCGCGGTCGGGAACGAGCAGGGTGTATATATACTCATCGTTTCGGTTGAGGGATAAATTACCCGCCGTAAACTGAATCGAAATGATGTTCTTTCCAGGCTTCAGAAAAGCAGTAGAAATCAGCAAATGTTCGCTCTCAAAGACAATGGGGATGGCCTTTTCATTGACAGAAATCGTCTGTACCTGAGTACGTTTCTCTTTAAAATCGAGTTGGAGAGGAGCCGCGTTTCTGGCCCAGTAAAACGATATTGATTCAGTGGCTGGAATAGGCTGGTTTTTTTGCGAAGGAATGTCGAACTTTAAAGCATAAGCCACATCGCGGATGGTTTTTTTTCGGGCTTTAGCCAGCATCTGCGACACACCCGTTTCGACAGTTGGCGATTGACTGAGGGCAGATTGTTGACTCCCGAGCATAATGAGTAGAAGAAGTGCAGTAATACCGTAACGCATCATAGAAGTTGTTGGTAGTCAGAAAGGGTTATTCATCGTCAGTAGGTAGTCATTTATTGTACAGAAAATGACCACGAATGACAAACAATGACTAGCTAATGACCATACATGACGATGAATTAGGTCAAAAATAATGCACGCTATGAAACAGCGCTTAACTTTTCTACTGCTATTACTGGCTCTTGTCGGTTGGGCAGTTCCTGCCTGGGCTAATTATGTCCTGATTCCGATGGATGACCGGCAGACCAATCACCTGAAAGCGTATGGGATCGCTTACAAAGTGCTGAAAGATGATCAGGATGTAGAATGGCTGCTGAACTACCGGGGTGGCAGTTTTATGATGAAATACACCAAGTCGGTCGAAACGGAATGCCGGGTTCGGGGGGTGTCGTTCGAAGCCATTTCCGATTCGCAGGCGGAGTCGATTCGGCAGCAGTTGTCCAATCCTGATGTGAACATGGATGTGGTCAAGCTACAGAAAGCGGCTAAGATCATCGTGTATTCACCCGCTAAGGTTGGCCCTGCCGAATTTGAAAATACCGATGCCGTGTTGATGGTACTCACCTATGCCGAAATTCCGTACGAACTGGTGTACGACGAAGAGGTGCTGAAAGGTGATTTGCCTAAATACGACTGGTTACACCTGCACCATGAAGATTTTACGGGGCAATATGGGCGTAATATGCATCGGCAGTCGCTGGCCGACATCAAAGCCCAGGAAGACATTGCCCGTAAATATGGCTATTCGAAAGTATCGCAGATGAAACTGGCTGTGGCCAAAGGAATCAAGCAGTTCTGCGCGGGGGGGGGGTACCTGTTTGCCATGTGCTCGGCCGCCGAAACGCTCGATATTGCGCTGGCGGCTGAGGGTGTCGATATTGTCAGCAGTAGCTACGATGGCGACGGTATGGACCCCAATGCACAGGAGAAACTCGACTTCAGCAAAACGTTTGCGTTTGGCAACTTTACGCTTGAATCCGACAATGGGTATCGCGGATTTTCGACGTTTTCGGATATCAATTCAGCCGCCAATCGGGGGTTCGACGAGCCTAGTGGTTTCTTTGAGCTGTTCAATTTTTCGGCCAAATGGGATGCCATTCCTTCTATGCTCACCCAGAATCACGAAAATATTATCAAGGAGTTTTTCGGCCAGACGACAGCCTTCCGTAAGGGAGCGGTGAAGCCCAGTAGCCTGGTAATGGGTGAGGGCAAAACGTCGGACCGCTATCTCTATGGCGAAATGGGCAAAGGCCAATGGACATTTTACGGTGGGCATGACCCCGAAGGCACCCGGGGGGGCGGTTTTCGTAACCCAACCGATCTGAACCTGCACCCCCATTCGGCGGGGTATCGGCTTATTCTCAATAATGTCCTGTTTCCATCGGCCCGGAAGAAGAAGCGCAAAACGTAGCCAACCAGATACCGTCTTTGCCCTGTTAGGAGCCCTAATGAGGATAGGCCTTTTTGACTTCGGCCAGCATCTGATTTAATTCGGCAGCGCTAAACCAGCGGCCTCTCAACATAACGCCACTTCGTTTTTGGGTGTTGGCTATGTTTTGCAATGGGTTGCCCTCCAGCAGGACCAAATCAGCTTGCTTACCAGCCTCAATGGTGCCCACCTCCGACTGCCTTTTTAAGAAAAGGGCTGCATTGGCGGTGCAGGCTTTTAAGGCTTCGTATTCAGGGATTCCTGCACTGACCCATTCCTGGAGCTCTTCGTGGATACTGAAACCGGCCAGCACATAGGCGTTCAGATGAGCGAGAAAGGTTAGCAGGATATGTGAATAGCTTTACTGGGATCGTTGCCGTTTTTGGGCAAATAGCCAGTCGAACAACCCAGGTGTAGTTGCCAGACCGGGCCGCAGATCGTGCCCTATGTCCTCAAATTCGGTATATCGAGGATGCCCACCCGCTTTTTGTATCGCTCTGACAACGTTTCGAGAGCTTTCTACCGGCACATTTCTGTCTTTTTCTCCATGAAAGGCCCAGATGGCTACATCCACCATATTCTTGGCTAAAGTAGGGTCTCCTCCCCCACAGAAGGGGAGCGCAGCCGCAAATACGCCTGGATGAGTACCAATGAAATGCCAGGTTCCATACCCGCCCAACGACCCTCCGGCCACATAACGCCGATTGGTATCGATAGCAAATTCGTGTTCCAGAGCATGCATTAATTCAAAAAAGACCGTATCCCGAGCTACCACATTCGGTAAGCCGCCCCAGCTACTGCCAAGCGGGCATTGAGGTACTACCACGAAGGCGGGGTATTTATTTCGAGCACCCGGCTCGGCTAGTTGCTGGACTTCCCAGTTGGCCAGTTGGCGGATATTGTCTGAGCCACAACCTGCCCCTCCATGCAGACTGATTACCAGCGGATAGGTTTGGGTAGAATCGTAGTCTAATGGCTTGAGTAATCGATACGACAGGGTATCGCCACGCGGGCTCGTAAAGGTTCGGGCTTCGAAAATCTGAGCCAGTTGAAGAGCCTCTTTGGGTGGATAATTAGCCCTAATGCCCTCGCTGGACAGCGCTACGCCCAGAAACAGGAACGCGGCTACGCTCACAAAACGAGCAGCATCGAGCAGCAATTCGGGCCAGGTAGGGGTCTCCGACTGAGTAGGCTGCGCATGGATATGGGAGTGTTTCTGCCAAAAAAGCCCAATCACGAGCAGGGGAGGTATACTCCCGGCAAAAGAAAGCCATTGCTCTGCACGGATTAAGTTGGAACTACTGGGCCCCATATGAGCCTTCAATGACCAGATCAATAAGGCTAACGTACTAGCCGACAAGACAACGTAGGCCAGACCAGCGCTTTTTAACCAGTAATTTTTTCCGGTCCGGGAAACTGCCAGGCTAGCTCCATAAAGAAGGCTGGCACCCATATCTAGAAAGAGTAAGGGTAGGTAATACGGTTCGAACGCACGGGTTAACGGAACCAGTGTGCAATAGAGTACTACTGCCCGAAGCAGGGCAGTAGAAAAAGCGAATATCCCTGTCCAGAATACCACCCGGTAGGGCTGCTCATAAAAATAGCGGAGCAGGAAACCTGTGCTAAGAAACGAAATCAGGTTCGCTACCAGAAAGAAATTAGCAAATGAAGGAAGGGTTGGCAGGTTGGGGCCTACTGTTACAAAAAGCCAGCTTTGCAGGAGACCGACCAGTAGGGTAAGTCCCAGAAAGAAAATGCCATTCTGATAGAATTTTTGAGTCATCGCAGGGCCGGCCCTAACCGCGTCTGGAGAAAAGTAAGCCTGTCTGTTGTTGTAAATCGGGTCATTTCGTTCTGGGCAGATTTATAATCCTGCGTAGTTTTTAGCGGAATCGTCCAGCACCAGTACCCAGTCGTGGCCGTAGCCTTTGGAGGGCGGAGAAAATTGTTTAGCCTGCTGATTGTCGAAGGTGCCCGCCGATTGGGTTTTGCCCGTACGCGGATCGAACCAGGTTGCCGTGATGGTTTTGCCGGAAATTTTCCCCGGATTGACCGTAAACGGCTTGCCAACGGCCGAATACACAAAGGCATAGTCTTTGCCCCGTGTGGCCTGAATCCGCTCGGCCGGGCTGAGGTTGTTTTCCACAATAATCGACTGGTCGGGTACGCGGTCGAGTAGGGGGCGGGCAGTCATCAGTTTCCGAACAAATGCCATCTGATTCGCACCGGGCAAATCGAGGGCCTGCTGCCAGAATAGATGCGGGCCATTTACGGCGGGGCGCTGGCTACTGTACATCTGCCAGATGTCGTGACAGCCGTAAGTGTGCCCGTGTGCACCCGCAAACAGATCCAGATAGGCATACACCCGCACATCGTAGGCATTGGAGGTTCCCAGATCCTTGACGTTGAAACAAACCGGATGGTCTTCATAAATAGGTTCGGCATCCATCGTCGGTTTGGTCGGCTGCCGGTTGTAGGAGACGCTGATCTGATCGTATACAGGCGTATATCGGCAGTGCCCGTTCTGGTGCATGTTGAAGTCGAACCAGTCGTCGTTTTGAAACCATTTTGAGGCCCCACCTTCCAGGCCATTGGGCTGTGGGTGGTACGACATCAGGGCTTTATCGGCACCGCCAACCCCTTCCTGGATGCCTTCGGCCATAGCCCGCCAGACCGCCACATCCTGCGAGCCATCGCGCGGCATCCGGTCGCCCCCCAGCACCCACACGATATTTTCACGGTTTTTATACCGGTTGCCTACATAACGACCATAAACGCGGGCATTGGTTGGATTGAAAATTTCGGGCCCCTGCCCCCAGGTACTTTTGAAAAGCTTGTCGCCCCAGGTGGGCAGAAACGCAATCACGAGGCCATACTGAGCCGCTTTGTCAACGATGTAATCGATATGCTTAAAATACGCTTCGTTGGGTTTGGTTGGGTCGTTGTCCAGAAGCGGAGTGTCGCCGTAAGGATTCGGTTCTTTTAGCCCATCAAATTCGGCCAGGGCCACGGCTTGTATGACGGTAAACCCCTGTTCGGCCCGGTGTTTCAGGTATTGGTCAGCCTCTTCGCGGTTGAGTCTATGAAACAGCTCCCAGGCCGTATCGCCCAGCCAGAAAAAAGGAGTGCCGTTCTGATGAACCAGGTACCGTTTATTATCCGACACCTTTAGCCGACCATTCGTGAACGGTTGCTGGGCCTGAAGCAGGTGGTGACCAAGAAGAAATCCGGCCCAGATGATGAGTTTTTTCATGAATACGGGTTTAGACTAGGAAACCATTACAAACTGACTCGAAAAGACAGTGGAGCCGTTAGCCTACCGTAGTGGCTGACCAACTAAATCCGATAACGATACATTCTAATTATGTCTCAAATGCTTCATGCCGGCCCTGTGCACGTGCGTTACGAACAGGGATTCCTGCGCTACTTTACCCATGCGAATACCGAAATCCTTCGGCTGATCTATTTCGCCATTCGCGATCATAACTGGACAACCGCCCCCTTTACCATACAGAACGAATCGATAACCCAACATGCAGAAACGTTTCAAATTCACTACGACTGGCAGATTGATGACCTGGGTATTCAGATGACGGGTAGCGTGGTGATGATGGGTGATGAAAAGGGGACGATCTCGGTCGATTTTTCTGGGAAGGCACTCAATTCGTTCCGAAAAAACCGCATCGGTCTCTGTATTCTGCACCCGATCGATGGGGTGTTGGGGCACCCTGCCCAGGTTGTGGCCCCCGACGGAACCCAGACCGATGCCCATTTCCCAACATTTATAAAGCCCCATCAGCCGTTTCTGAACATACAGACGCTGCGCTGGAAACCGGCTTCGGGACTTACCTGGCAGCTTGATGTCGAGGGGGATGTGTTCGAAACCGAAGATCAGCGGAACTGGTCCGATGCATCGTTTAAAACCTATTCGACCCCGCAGGTTCGACCTAAACCCGTTACCGTGTCGGCAGGCGATGAATTTCGGCAGCGCGTGGTGTTCAGCCTGGCTGACGAAAAACTGATGGCGCCAGCCGATGAGGAGAAAATCCGCGAATTGACGCAGTTTGCGGCCAAAACGAAGCCCTGCCAGCCTCGTGTTGGTGTCGGATACCATATGGGTGGCCCTGCTCTGACCGATGCGGAGGTCATTTTATTGCGCAAACTGAATTTGTCGCACCTGCGTGTCGATGTCTTTTTTAGCCTTGCCAACTGGCAGGAATTGTTCGGGCAGGCCCTTGCCGATGCGAAACGTCTGGCCATTCCGCTCGAACTCGCTTTGTTTTTTGGCACCGAGCCTACTCGTGAACTGAAAAGTATTCAACAATTTATAGAAACACAGGCAGGGGTTATACAGACAATCCTACTTTTCGATGCGTCTACTCTACGAACGTCGGATGAATTATTGGCCGCTGTTGTGCCCGCCGTACGGAACGCCTGGCCGGAAGCTGCTATTGGCGGAGGAACCGACGATAATTTTGCGGAACTGAACCGAAATCCATTCAATTTCGAACAGGTCGATTTTGTGACCTATTCGGTAAGTCCGCTGGTCCATGCGCTCGATGATCTTACGCTGTTCGAGAACCTGGCCGGACAAGCCGAAACCGTACTGTCGGCCCGGAAGCTCAGTGGTGGCAAACCCATTCATATTTCGCCGATCACCCTTCGATTACGGTTTAAAACCCTGGAAGGCACTGCTACCGAGCGGCTGGACGCCCCTGCCGATCCTCGCCAGATCACCGACTTCGGAGCCGACTGGACGCGCCAAAGTCTGGATACCTTAGCCAGAGCGGGCGTTGAATCGGTAACCTATTTCCAGACACACGGACCCGGTGGACTGGTCAGTGGTGACACGGGTTATCCGGTATTTCATGTTTTGGCGAGCAATCAACTCGTTCCTGAGAGGAAATAAGGTCAAGGTAGGACGGGTATGATTACCCGGCTTGCCGCTGGCATAATCGGCCTGTTGTGTGGCTAGCCACAAGCAACAGGCCGATGCGAGAGTTTTTACTATATTTGTATCGTGAGCGATATAATCGTTTGCGATAATTTGTGTAAGTCATCCATTGAACGTCGGTTACCGAATGACGTAACGGACGAGTAAAGCCAGTAGTGAGTTATGGAAAGTACGTTTTATCAGTTATCGGCCCGAACACCCAAGGGAGCCCCTATCCCGATGGCCGATTTTAAAGACAAGGTTGTTTTGATTGTCAATACCGCCACCAAATGCGGTCTGGCTCCCCAATTTGATGGGCTGGAGGCTCTACATCAGCAGTATAAAGACAAAGGGCTGGTGGTGCTGGGATTCCCCTGCGATCAGTTTGCCGGACAGGAACCCGAAAGTAATGATACCGTGGAGCAGGCATGCCGTCTGAATCACGGGGTTACGTTTCAGCTTACCGAAAAATGCGACGTAAATGGCCCGCATACCCAGCCCGTTTTTCAGTACCTGAAAAAAGAGCTGGGCGGTTTTCTGGGCAATCGAATTAAGTGGAATTTCACGAAATTTCTGATCGATAAAAAGGGGCGGCCCTATAAACGTTATGCCCCGGTGGCCAAGCCCGAAGCAATCGAAAAAGATATTCAGAAGTTGCTATAAATGGAAACTGAACGCACATCCTTAAAGCTGCAGGATCAGCTCTGCTTTCCGCTTTATACGGCCTCCCGGCTGGTAACGCAGTGCTATGCACCCATACTGAATACGCTGGGAATCACGTATCCTCAGTATCTGGTGCTTCTGGTTCTGTGGGAAAACGATGCCGTCAATCTGAGCTTTATTGCTGATCGTTTACAACTTCAGTCCAATACGCTTACGCCCTTGCTCAAACGAATGCAGGAGTTGGGACTAATAACCCGAACGCGTTCGGAAACCGATGAGCGGAACATAATCATCGCCCTGACCACCAACGGAAAAACACTCCGGCAGGAAGCCGCAAACATCCCTCAGTATCTGGCCGATAAATTGCCGTTGTCGGCGGAAGAAGCCCGGCAGCTCTACCATATTTTGTATAAACTGATCGGAAATGTATAGGGCATAGGGTGTGTGATGCAGGGGCTGGTGGCAGATAGCCTCGTATTTAAAAAAGCAGAAAAATGTCCAGAAGTCTGATGGAGTAACAGTTTATGCGTAAACTTGCCGCGCTTAAGAAAAGAGAATAAGTAGGAACGCGTGTCTGAGGTTCTTACCAGAGCAAAACGTAGCAGTATCGTATCATTCACCAAATAATAGCATAATGTCAGAATCTGCAGATATTGGCCTGATTGGTCTTGCCGTAATGGGCGAAAATCTGGTGCTCAACATGGAGAGCAAAGGATATACCGTGGCCGTTTTCAATCGGACGGTCGAGAAAGTCGACCACTTTATCAATGGACGAGGGGCCGGGAAAAACTTTATCGGTGCTCATTCTATTGAAGAACTGGTTGCTTCGCTGAAACGCCCCCGTAAGGTGATGATGCTGGTAAAAGCCGGGCAGCCGGTGGATGATTTTATCGAACAGATCATTCCGCATCTGGAACCCGGCGATATTATCATTGATGGCGGTAACTCTTATTTCCCCGACACCATTCGCCGAACCCAGTACGTTGAAAGCAAAGGGTTTTTGTACATCGGAACGGGTGTTTCGGGCGGTGAAATCGGTGCGTTGACCGGCCCGTCGATGATGCCTGGGGGTAGTGTGGCAGCCTGGCCGTTCGTGAAAGAAATTTTTCAGTCGATTGCCGCCAAAGTGGACGATGGCACCCCCTGCTGCGACTGGGTCGGTAGTGACGGGGCGGGCCACTTCGTCAAAATGGTCCACAACGGCATCGAGTATGGCGATATGCAGATTATCGGTGAAGCCTATCAGGTGATGAAAGACCTGCTGGGCATGAGCGCCGATGAAATGCATGAAGTGTTCAAAAAGTGGAATACGGAAGAACTGGACTCCTACCTGATCGAAATTACGGCCGACATTATGGCTTATAAAGATGAGGACGGTACGCCCATGGTCGATAAAATTCTGGATACGGCCGGACAGAAAGGTACGGGTAAATGGACCGGAACGGCTGCGCTGGACGAGGGTATTCCGCTCACGCTGATTGGCGAATCGGTATTTGCCCGGTTCCTGTCGGCACAGAAAGATCTGCGCGTGGCGGCTTCGAAAGTCATTAGCGGGCCCAAACCTGAGTTTACGGGCGATAAGGCGCAACTGCTGGATGATTTGAAAATGGCCTTGTACGGTGCTAAAATCATCTCCTATGCCCAAGGCTACAACCTGTTTATGGCTGCCGCAAAGCAATACAAGTGGCAATTGAACTACGGTGACATAGCCCTGATGTGGCGCGGAGGGTGCATCATCCGGTCGGCTTTCCTGGGCGACATCAAAAAAGCATTTGATAAAAATCCGGCACTCCCACACCTGCTGCTCGACGATTTCTTCAAGGAGAAGATCGAAGCGGCCCAGGCTGGCTGGCGCCGGGTGTGTGCGGCTGCGTTGAGCAATGGTATTCCGGCTCCGGCACTGACATCAGCCCTTTGCTATCTGGATGGATTCCGTAGCGAATGGCTACCGGCTAACCTGCTGCAAGCCCAACGCGATTACTTTGGGGCGCACACCTACGAACGGATCGACAAACCACGCGGCCAGTTCTTCCATACGAACTGGACAGGCGAAGGCGGTGATACGGTATCGACGGCGTACAATAACTAATTAGCGATACTTTTTAAAAGATAGAACGCAGATGATTATGATCATCTGCGTTCTAGTTGGTAAGCTGTTTTTAAGGATTACAAACCGGGCAATAGCCTGGATCAGCCTGCGTAAGTCCATCCGGACGACCTCGTATCGTTCGATAGGTGCATAGCACACAGCCGTCGATTTCGTATTTGGTTAGTTCCGTCTCATACCCACACCGACGGCAGGGTAACCCTTTTTCGGAACCTACCTTTCCCCAGCCGGGTGTATGGCAGGAGGGGCACAAACAGGAAAGCCGGTCGGCAAGTCGGTCGGCTAGCTGGCCAATTACCTGCATACGTGTCGGGTTGAATTTCGCCCGCATATCGGTCTCTACCCAGATTGTGCCCTGCTCCGAATACAGTCTGGACACTTCGTAAGCCGCTTCCAGTTCATTCTTCGATTGAATCCCTTTAAAGACAGGCTCTTGGGTTGCCCGGTCGTTTGGACGTACAATAAGCCCATGCGAGGGAAACTGAGCAGTCCTGGCAAAGGCCAGCAGCGCTTCCCAGGATTGCACCTGGGTCATGTTGTAATTGGTTTGCTCACTCAGCTGCGAAAGATGCAGATGAAAACCCCGTTTTCGGTCGATAAAATAAAGGATTTCTTCGTCGCAGGGTAGGTAAGGCAGAAAAGGGTGGGGACCAAAACTACCCTCACTGGCCAAAGCGTAGTCCACTTTGTCGCCCAGTTTCTCCAGCGCCCATTCACATTTACGCCGGGCGCAATCGAGGGCGCTGCCGCTCCGCTCTACCTCCCCCGAAAAAGTCCCTAATTGATCGGTATCAGCAACATATTCCAGGATACTGGCTTCCAGCCTAGACCAAAACGGTGGTGCTATCGCAATGGATTTAGCGTGTTTGGTGGTCAGGATCATACAGCTTCCGGAATAGGCCGACAGGCGTTTTAGTGTACGTTCTGCCATTGGAAGTCACGCGTTAGGAGGTAAGTCTGCCCATCCTCAGGATCCAGGCAAGCCAGTTGTACCCAGCCGTTACCGAAAAGTTTTTGCAGGACTGGTTGAGCCTGAACAATGGCTGTTAGCCGGGTACGAGGGGCATAGACGACCGTCATCAATCGCTGAGGTTCATGGTAGGCCTGTTCGTCGGTGGCATAAACCGACTGTAACGGCAACCCTGTCATCAGATCGCTTCCATTTCCCTGCATGATGCCGATTTTGCCGACAACAGTTTGGGTTAGTTTACTGCCACCCCCATAGGCTACATTATCCAGGGTAGAAAACAGGTACTGGGTATTGATCCATTGGGCTACTACCATCGGCGCGGTCAGAATCGTGGTCAGCGTTGTGCCCTGCGGGTCCTGGGTAGGCTCGTACGAATGCAGAAAGCAGCGCCCTTCCAGATTCAGTGAGGCCGTCAGCGCACGGGGACCAACGATAAAGGCGGCATTGCGGGCAAGCCCCCATTCGGGACGAACCTGAGCCCAATCCGTTGAACGCAACCAGGTTTGCTGCACCTCATCTAACTTGCGAAGCGGGGAGGAGAACTGTTGGAGCCGCTCAAGGCTGTTGATCTGTCGGGCTTTTGCCAGATCAGAGCGGAGTTGCTGGACCTGTTCGGCATTGTCGTCGCCAAAGAGCGTGACGTCATCGGTCGTCGTATTATGCTCGGCTGCCATGAACTGAGTCGTGTCAGGAATGCTGATGCCTCTTTGCTGCAACGCCTGTCGGACTTGTTTATCGTTCAGGATACCCGCCAATACGCGAGCGTTACCTCCACCATGCCGTCCACCACAAGCTCCGCAATCGAGCGCGGTGGCATACGCATTGTTTTGGGTCGAACTACCGTGTCCACAGAAGACGACCAGGGGCGCAAACTGCTCAGTAAGGCCCATGGTCCGTAGGGCACCTTCGGCATACCGACATTGGTCCTCCCAGGGAAGAGTTTCCCAGGAGGAGCTTATCGGCATGGGCTTTCGAAGGGAACGGACAAACTGACCCTGGAGCCGGGCAGCCAGCCCTGGGGCCAGACTACGGACTCCCATCCAGGCACCACTGGCAACCCCTAACCCCTCGACCAGGGCAAAGGGGGTGGTAAATGTATATTTCAGGGATTGATAAAGCCGCTTTAGTGCCGTCAGTCGTGCATACCCCCGCTGAGCCTGTTTCTGTTCGGTAGGGGTACCACAGGGTGATTCGTGTACCGTATGGCTGGGAGTGAGCAGTACCGGGCAGGATGCATACGATTCACCCGTTACTGTATCGTTAATTTGAATGGGCAGGCCAAAGAATCCGGCAAATCCCAGTGTCTGATAATTCCCCGTCGCTTCCAGCGCCCGACGAAAAGGTTCGGAGCGAACATCGATGCAGAAGACAAGCTGCGCATCGGGTAGGCCTTTTTCTGATAGGGACTGAGCCGCCAACTGCATTAGTAACGGTAAGCGGAATTGGCGTTCGGCCTGTTGCAACGGCGTTAGGTAATTGGTACTGGATTTCGCTTTTTCCAGCGCCTGCTGGTGCCAGCTTAGCAACGTTCTGGCTTCTGGCCACAGCAAACGGGTGATGACTACCCGTAAGGCCATATACTCCGTCTGGGTTATCGGATGCGGATGGTGGGTGTCCAGTCCAGCCCAATCGGTACGGTATCGGATATAGGACGCCCATCCCGGTAAAGTCGTGAGCATCAGGGTTAAAAATAGCTCCTCTTCGCCGGAGGCTATGTCCAGCTCAGGCAGACACACGCACAGGGCCTGGGCTGGGTGTTCCGGTAAGTTGGTTAAGAATCGCTTTTTTTGTGGATCATGGCCGTGTAAATCAGCATCATGAATCGCAAGCTGTCGCCAGGCTGCGTATAATCCCAGATGGCGTAGCGGCATGGGTAACGTAGCCTGCCCATCGTCAACATAGGCCGATAGCCATTTCAGGGTTTGCCGATTAACGGCTTCCATAGGTTTCGGTAAAGTAGGCTGCTGAAAATAAGCTCGTCCCAGGGGGAGAGCGTCTTCAATCGGCAACTCTTCAAATCCCTGAAGCGGGTTGACGGCAATCAGGTTTTTTAACGGCCAGAAAGGTGCTATTTTTTTGAAGCTACTGGCTACCAGATTAGCTACCTGAATCGTAGACAGGCTTTCGGCAGCATCGATCCATTGATCGGTAGAGGGGGGCAACAGAACAGTTTCCATAGGTTGTATTTAGTGATAGTGGTAATGGTTGCGATGAGTCGTAATGGTCGTTGGAGCAGGCTGGCTGGCATTGAGTGCTAGTACATACCCTTTCATTGCCCAGACCGGGATTGACCAGGTTTTTACGGATTGTCGGAAAAAGAGCATGCTCAACCAGGACACGGTGAGGATGAGTATCCCAGCGATAGGAAGGCTAGTCAGGGGCTGGGGATGCATCAAGCCCATAGGGGCCATGAATCCGGTAATGAGCCGTACACTGCCGCCGTAGGCCAGACCCGCCAGGGCTGTGCACAGGATGGCCCCCGGCAAGGCGCGAAGCGGTCGGACCTGAAGCAGGGGGAGTGCCAACTGAGTACCTGATAGCAAAGCCACGACGTTCAGCACAAGGGTGGTGTCGCCCGGTAGCCAGGCTTTGCCACTGGCCAGGGCAAAACCGGCACTACCGATTAAACCACAGAGCAGCGCCCCCGAAAAGGCAGGAAACCCCGGTGGATAGCCCTGATCGATGCGCTTTTCCTGGGCCGCACTCCCACTCGAAAGAAACAGATACGCTTTAAACAGACCATGACCGACCAGATGCGCTACCGCAGCCGGAAACAAGCCTAATCCGCACTGCACCACCATAAACCCCATCTGGCCCATGGTTGAGCAGGCCAGCATCCGTTTGACATCGGGTTGCATGAGTTTCCAGAAGGTACCCAGCCAGGCCGTCAGGAATCCCAGTACGGTTAGCAACGCAAGCAGGAACGAACTTTGCATATAAAGGGGCGCAAAGCGGACCAATAAGAAGCCCCCTCCGTTGATCAGACCTGCGTGCATGATGGCCGAAACGGGCGTCGGTGAATTGAGGGAACTGATTAACCAGCGATGGAAGGGCCAGATAGCCGATTGGGTAATGGCTCCCAGCGCCAGTAGCCCCAGCGCCAGTTCCATTGACGGTGAAAGGGAAGACCGACGAAGCAGAGCCTGGATACTCGTTTCGGCTGTGGTCAGATAAATCAGCCCGAAAGCGGCAGCGATGCAGGCAGCTCCCCAGGCAAAATTTTTGGTAGCAAGCCACCCCGATGCTCTGGCGGCTTTCCAGCCCGGTTTGTGGACCATCAACCGAACCAGCAGTCCGTTACTTATGCACCAGCTTACCAGCAGTAGCGCCAGATGATCGGCACTGACCAGCATCATGACTGAGCCGATCAGTAGGATGAGCCGGACAAAAAACGCTCGGTATTGGCCGTCTCCTTTCATATACCGAAAAGCAAAACTACCCACGCATAGACCAATAAAGGATACCAGAGCCATCATAATGATGGAAAGTCGGTCAAGATGAAAGAGACTGCCTAGGACAAAAAGAACCATTCGAATGTCTATTTATAAGTTATATTTGTTTTAGCGCTCAAATGTATTAGCTATTCTAATATTAGAAAAACTCGAAATTCTAATACTTTATATAAGAAAATCTTATGAATATTGATACCATTGCCCTACAGTGTTTTATTGCCGTGGCAGAAACGGGAAGTTTTACCAAAGCAGCCGACCGGGTAGGTCGTACCCAATCGGCTATTAGCCAGCAAATGACCAAGCTGGAAGGTCTGCTGGGAAAACTGTTGCTGGTTCGGGGTAAAGCGTTTACGCTCACCCCGGAAGGAGAGATTTTTCTGGGGTATGCCCGCCAGATTTTTGCGTTGCACCGGGAAGCGCTGGATCGCTTCAAAGAACCCGAACTGGAAGGGGAAGTTCGGTTTGGGCTACCAGAGAATTTTGCTACGGTCTATCTGTCGGATGTGCTGGCCGATTTCTCCCGGATTCATCCCCGCATCCTGCTAAAGATCGAGTGTGATCTGACGCTGAACTTATTCGAGCGGTTCAAGCAGAAAGAGTTCGATCTGGTGCTGGTAAAAATGAATCGCCCCGAAGATTTTCCGAATGGGCTGGATGTATGGTCGGAACCGCTCAAGTGGGTGGGAGATGCGAATCTGATTGATCCCGGAAAGCCTGTGCCGCTGGTCCTGGCCCCCCAGCCGTGTGTGTATCGGGCTTCGGCGATAAAGTCCCTTGAGCAATCGAGTCGGGCCTGGCGGCTGGTATTTTCGAGTCCGAGTTATGCCGGAGCGGTGGCGGCTGTTCGGGCGGGCATGGGCATTTCGGTGATGCCTCAAACTATGATTCCGGCTGACTTGCAGGCGGTTGATGCGGCTTTGCTGCCGAAGCTGGCCGACACGCATGTGTCGTTAATTAAGCATACGGCTACGAATGTGGCTATCAATACGCTGGAAGAGTTCGTGCTTCGACGGCTTAAGCACTGAATTGTTAAAATTCATTTCGACCGGATGAACAGGGTTGAGATCTTGTTCATCCGGTCGAAAAATTACTTCTTTATCTTATTCTCAAGCAGGAAAACCCCGTTTTTATTGGCTACGATAATGTCCGGTTTCCGGTCGCCGTTCATATCGTGAACCATGACGTTCAGACCCGAGCCCGAATCCGTATCGATGATGTGCTCTTTGTAGTACGGCTCTTTACCGGGCGTAAACTCAAACCACATCAGAATGGCCGGGTCGCTGTCGCCGGGGTCGCGACCGTGGTGCGCCAGAAACCGTTTGCCCGTAATATAATCCTTGCGGCCATCGCCGTTCAGATCGGCCATGATCGACGAGTGGGTTTGGGCCGTGGTGTTGCTCATCAGATGCGTTTTGAAGTTGATCTGGCCCTGTTCGTCGGTGATCTGTTCGTGCCACCACACGCCCAGCGCATGAGCCGATGCACTTACGACGTCGTTCTTGCCGTCACCATTCACGTCCAGCACCTGCATGTGTGAACAGGGTTCGCCCAGATTGGCCGGATGGAACACCCAGTTACCCGATTTTTTGTCGGCCGTTCCTTCAAACCAGCCTTCTCGAATCACCACATCGTTGAACCCGTCTTTATTAATGTCGCCGAAGCCAATGCCGTGCGAGAAAATTTCGGTGCCCGGTACGTTCTCTTTGCTGAGCGGGTAACGTATCCATTCGGTTTCACCGGGTTTCGATGGCGCTTTCAGCCACACGATCTGTTTTTTGTCTTTGTCGCCACAAAGAATATCGAGCCGTCCGTCGCCATCAATGTCGATAAAACCGGGCGACTCGTTAGCGATCCCCATCGAATTGGCCAGCATGTGCTTTTTCCATTCTCTTGGCGAGTCCACGCCGGGCGCATTGTTCTTCGGATTCTCGAACCAGAAGCCGGGTTTACCAGGGAAGTCGATAATGACCACATCGTCCCAGCCATCCTGATTGACATCCATGCCCATATTCAGAAACGAATCGCTGTACTCTTTGCGCGGATCGTATGTACGGGAGGGGGCCATTTCGTGGCGGGTCCAGTTGGGTGCTTCGAACCAATAGTATCCGGCCACAATGTCCATTTTGCCGTCTTTGTTCAGATCGGCTACAGCGGCTCCTTCCGAGATAAAATCGCGGGTAAGCGTCGTCTTTTTGAAATTGCCTTCGGGAACAACTGGCTTGGTCGCTCGTTCGGTGCTGGCGGCTGCGGCCTGTTGCTCCCGGACCTTCATCAGGGTCTTATCCTGGCTGTAAGCAGCAGTGAACCAGCAGGCGAGTACCGTTCCACTCAGTATGATTTTTGTTTTCATAAAATCATCGATTATATAACCGCAGTGGGCGGCCCCAACAGATTTTTATGGTTGATTGATACCAAATCATCAACCTGTTTAAACTTTTGTTTCAATAATTTTTTGTCATCCCGACGCAGGAGGGATCTCTGGGCAATGTGATCAAATATTCCTCGCCCGGAGATCCCTCCTGCGTCGGGATGACAAAAAAGAACTCATTCTTGATCGATTAAAGAAAATATAAACAGACTCTAGAATAATCTGCGTTCTATTTTCGAAACTATTCTCCCAATACTTTAGCAATCAATGCCTGGATTTCGTGGTTCTCGTGCGAGTGTTCGAGCTTGCCCACGCGGTCGTTGAACTCTTTCAGCAGCTTTTTCGAGTCGTCAGTATTGATGGCCCCGATTCGCTGGATCATGTAGTTCAGATGCTTCGGCATTTTCGACTTCTGCGCCAGATTCAGCGCCCGTTTCATGTCGACAGCGGCCAGAGGCTCGGTGGCATACCACAGCATAAGCGGCTGGTTATGGTCATCTTTGTCCTGCTCTTTCTGGACGAGCGCATCCAGTACGTCCCACCGCTGGCCCGGATCGATTCGGCCCATGGCCGAGGTCAGGTACAGTCGAACCAGGGCCGAATTGTCATTCTGCGCCATAGTCGCAAACTGCTTCAACGTCTCTGGCGAAACGGTTTTATCTTCGGCCAGTAGTTGAATCGCCCAGCTCCGGACATATTCGTTTTCGTTCGAGAGCAGATCGTTCAGGTCTTTGTCGGTAAGGCCTTTCGTCACGTGCAAGGCCCAGAGTGCCCGCAGCTTACGGGTTGCATCGGGGTTTTGCGCCAGAATCTCTTTCAGCGCCTTATGGACTTTCTTGTTTTGGCCGCGCTCCTGCAAAATGGTCCGGGCCTGCCGTACATACCAGTCGTTGGGGTTCAGTTGCGCCTTCACCAGATCCATATCCGATGCCTTTCGCAAATCGACCTGCACCCACTTGTCGTTTTCGTGGCTCAGTTTGAAAATCCGGCCCATCGTTTTGTCGTGTACATCCGGGTTAGGGCTATGGCACTGGTTTTTGTCGTACCAGTCGATTACCCAGACCGAGCCGCTGGCATCGTATTTAAAGTTGAGCCACTGCGACCACGAATCGTTCATGACAATAAAATCGGGCTTGTGCGATACCGCATAGCCGGTTCCCGAACGGGCCGGATGATCTCGGTTGAACCGCGCCCCGTTGATGTTGTTCATGAAAATATCGTTGCGGTACTCCTGTGGCCAACTGTTGCCGAGGTAGATCATCGCTCCCGAATGGGCGTGACCACCACCCGCCGAGGCCGACCGGAAATTGCCCGCGTGAGGTCCCCGCTCACCTACCCAGTGTACATGGTCGGCATGGGTTTTTATGTCGTCGTAAGTGTATGGGTTGAAGTGCTTTCCGGCCTGCCGCTGGTAACGTCCGCCCTGAATCATGTGGTACATATGCGGAATTACGCAGGCCGTAATGAACGCATGGCCGTAGTCGTTGAAATCGAGGCCCCAGGGGTTGCTGGTTCCTTCAGCGAAGAGTTCAAATTGGTGCGTAGTGGGGTGATACCGCCAGACGCCTGCGTTCAATTTGGTCCGCTCCGAATCGGGGGTGCCGGGCTTGCCCACGTTCGAGTGAGTAAACACCCCGTGCGTACCATACAACCAGCCATCGGGCCCAAAGCGTAGGCTGTTGAGGGTTTCGTGGGTGTCTTCAAGGCCCCAGCCATCAAGCATTTTCTGGGGTGGTCCCAGCGGTTTGTCGGTTTTGAAATCAGCCGGGATAAACAGTAGGTACGGAGCGGCTCCAACCCAAACGCCCCCCATACCCACTTCCATACCACTCACCAGATTCAGGCCTTCGATAAATACCTTCTTGCTGTCGAGGGTGCCGTCGCCGTTGGTGTCTTCAAAGATGAAAATCTTATCGCGGCCCTGGCCTTCGGGAGCCGGAACTGGGTAGGTGTGCGATTCGACCACCCAAAGCCGACCCCGCCAGTCGACGGTAAAACAGATTGGCTTGACAATGTCAGGTTCCGAAGCCGCCAGCGTCATCTTGAAGCCGTTGGGCAGGGTCATGGCCTGAGCCGCTTTCGTGCCCGAAAGCCCCGCATTCAGGACCGGGTCGAGCGGGGGTAGAATGATAATGTCTTTCTGTTTCAGTTCATTAGGGAACGTCGGACGGGTGGCGTAAAACTGAAAATCATCGAAATTGATGTGTGCCCATTTGTCGTGCGGGATGTACGGAATCTGCGAAATCCCCGTTTCATTGTCGATGATGCGGATGTAAATCTCCTGATTCAGATACGGTTGCAGATCGACTACAACGGGCTGAAGCGTTGCGCGGCCCTGTCCGGTGCTGTGGAAAATCACCTTGTCGGTGCTGGCCTGTACGATCTCGACGCGGGTATCCTGCAACGCTCCTCCCGACACTTTAAAGGCCGCGTAGGGCTGCGTAACGGTAAACGGTACTGAGGTTAAGGTACCCGTTTGTTTGGCGTTGGCTGTGCCGCCACTACTCAGAAAATACTTGCCATCGAAACCGATATGCATGTCTTTTTCATGCACGGGCGACGGGTCATCCTGCCCAAAAACTGCATTGGTGAAGGCATCGCCGGTAGCTTTCCAGTCTTTCAGCGTACCGGTTTCGAAATTGAGGTTGAGCGGCTGGCCGTTTTTCATGGGTGTCTGTCCGGCAACGGTGGCATCGGTGACAGACCCTTCAACTACCTCAAAGTTACCGACCATACCAGCCGCCCGGTGGCCCGGAACGGTACAATAGTAGGTGTCGCTTTTGTCGGCTTTGAAGGTGATACTGGCTTTGGTCCCTTTTTCCTGGAGTGTTTTGCTTTTAATACCCAGTTTTTCGAGGGCAATGTCATGGGTCATCAACTCGCCATTAGTGATCGTGATGCGGACCCGGTCGCCTTTGTTGGCTTTTAAGGTAGGGTTGCGAGCCCCGTCTTTTGCAAAAAAGCCCAGCATTGTGGCTTCAAGCGCATACTCCCGGTCGACTTTGGCGGTGTCTGGAGCCGCAGATTTGGTTTTGGACGATTGGGCGGCACAGTCAGGACCAGCCAGCAGGGTCAGGAGTGGCAGTAAAAGCGTTAGAAAACGGAGATTACGCATAAGAATAGGGGGGGCGGGTTTACAACTCGTTTATCGTCAAGTCTCTAAATTCAACCTGGGCAACGCCACCGCTGTGAATCTGGACGGCAATCACGCCCTTGTTGGGAATTTTACTGTCCTGCTCTGTATAGTCGCAGGTTTTGACACCGTTGATGTATAATTCATGGTGGTTGCCTTTGCAGCGGATGATATAGCTATTCCAGCCATCTTCTTTCAGCAGGTGTTTGAGCGTTCGCAGATCACCGCCAACCAACTTTTCCCGGCGATGTTCGTCGTACAGATCACCCCAGTAGCCATTGCCAATGTCGGCCTGGTACCCGATAATCTTTTTGCCTTCAATAATGGACCGATACTGAATGCCGCTGTTGATCATCCCCGTTTTAGGGTCGCCATAGAGCCGGAACAAACAGCGAAATTCGAAATCACCATACTCTTTCAACGTATGCAGATAGGTATTTTCGGGTATCTTGTTGACACCGTCGCCACTATGAATCACGCTGTCTTTCACCGACCACCAACCAGCCTGTGCCGGGTCGACGGTTTTCCAGCCGTTCAGTGTCTTTCCATCAAACAGCGACACCGCTTTTACGCTCGACTGAGCAAAGAGCGAAAATGGGCTAATAGCCAGCAGTAGGGCAATCGAATAGCTAATTGGTGACTGCCTGAATATGTCTTTCCCAAAAAAACGATGCGGCCCGTTTGGTTTCATGCTGCCAGGATTTAGGTAATGTATGACCTACTAAAGCAACCGATATGGGTAAAACTCCCTATTTGTAGAAAAGAAAATAACCGAATGGATGAATCGATTAAGCAGAGTGGAACCTAGTTAAACATGGTTTGGGGTAAGGTTATTGCCATCAGCGCTTTGTAGATTATTGCTATTGTGCCGAACGGTTTGCAATTGACCAACTGAAATATGGGCTGTCGTTGGCTACTAGCGTAATTAAGTAATTCCAAAATCTGAATGAAAAAGGGTCTGATTCTGGTATCAGTTTTAGTAGCAGGGATGGCTATGCTTGTCCTGCTGGGGGGATTCGAGATAAACTACTCTGTGCAAAAATCACGGGCTGTCCGTAAGCCAAACATCATTGTCATCATGGCCGACGATATGGGATTTTCGGATCTGGGTTGTTATGGGGGAGAAATCCGGACGCCCAATCTCGATTACCTGGCCAGCAATGGCATTCGCTATACGCAATTTTACAACACGTCGCGCTGCTGCCCGACACGGGCGTCGTTGCTGACGGGGTTATACAACCAGCAGGCAGGCATTGGAAAAATGACCGATCTGGAAGACGAGCCCGGCTACCGTGGGCATCTGACTGAGAATACGGTTACGCTGGCCGAAGTCTTGAAGATGGCTGGCTATCAAACCGCCATGACGGGTAAGTGGCACGTTTCCAATACCACCGTGCAGAAGGACCCAAAAGAGCAACTGGCCTGGCTGAACCACCAGAAAGAATTTGGGAACTTTGCGCCCCTCGACCAGTATCCAACCAGTCGTGGGTTCGATAAATATTTTGGCAACATCTGGGGCGTTGTCGATTTTTTGACCCGTTTAGTCTGGTCAGTGGCACGACTCCCGTTCGGCAGGTGCCGAAAAACTACTATCATACCGATGCTATCAACGACACAACGGTGGCCTATATCAACGAATTCAGTAAAGCCTCAGCCCCGTTTTTTATTTATGTGGCCGAAACGGCTCCTCACTGGCCGCTGATGGCGTTGCCGGAAGATATTGCCAAATACAAAGACACCTACAAAGTTGGGTGGGAGGCCATACGAAAAGCCCGGTATCAGAAAATGAGCCAATTGGGTCTGATCGATCCGGCCCGAACGCCCTTATCGAAACGCTTTCAGGATGATTTAACCTGGGAGGCTAACCCTGATAAAGAATGGGATGCACAGGCAATGGCCGTTCATGCGGCTATGATCGATCGGATGGACCAGGGAATTGGGCGGATGATCAGCGCATTGCGGAAGAACGGTCAACTCGATAACACCTTGATCCTGTTTTTGTCGGACAATGGGGCCAGTCCTGAAAATTGTGCTGCCTATGGTCCCGGTTTCGACCGCCCAAGCGAAACGCGGGATGGCCGTAAGATCGTGTATGACCTGAAAAAGCAGATCCTGCCCGGACCTCAAACTTCGTATGCATCAATTGGGCAGCGTTGGGCCAATGTGGCCAATACACCTTACCAATACTGGAAAGCAGAGTCGTATGAAGGGGGCGTCCATACGCCATTGGTGGCCTTCTGGCCCGCTGGTATTACGGCTCCCAAAGGCAGCTACAGCGCACAGGTGGGGCATGTGATGGATTTTATGCGCACGTTTGTCGAATTGACCGGTGCCAAATACCCAGCCACCTACAAAGGCCACCCCATTACTCCAACAACTGGCATTAGCCTGGTGCCCTCGTTTCAGGGGAAGGCGTCAGCGGGTCATGTGTCGCTGTTCAATGAGCATTTTGGTGCCCGTTATGCTCGTTCTGGCCATTGGAAACTCGTATCGGCCAGTCGCGATACCACCTGGCATCTGTTCAATCTGGCCACTGACCGAACCGAAACACAGGACGTAGCCGTTCATCACCCCGATAAAGTACGCCAACTAGCATTCGAATGGCACCAGTGGGCCCGTAGGCATCAGGTGTTTCCTAAACCGGGTAAGAAGAACTGACACCTATATTTTCATAAACCGCGAAGACGCGATAGACGCAAAGAGCTATACCTAAACGTTTAGTCTTTTTGTCTATCGCGTCTTCGCGGTTCAACCGAGTTGCGCTATAGCAAAACCATCAGGCCAGGAAAGGCTTCACAATCTCCAGCACTTCTTCTTTCGTAAGGGGTTCGTCGAAGGCCTCGGTAATGCCTTCTAGGGGTACCAGGCTTCCCAGAATTCCCGCCAGATTGATGTTTTTCTGGACTACATTGTCTTCGCCTTTGTACACCATAGCCCCAACGGCTGGTGGTAAACCCGACGGACTTGCCAGCGGAATCCATCCTTTCTGACCACGCAGGAACCGAACCCGGGCCGCATGCGTCGCTTCGGTTGAGTGAATTTGCAGTGCTGTTTCCAGAATGGGTTTGGCGTTCATCAGGTTAGGAGCCTGACCTTTGTAGGCTCGTACACCCGTATCTTCAAACCCCTGCGACACAGCCGCGAAGGTCTGGAAATTGCTAAACACATCCGGGAACATCCCTTTGGCTGTAAAGTCAAACTTCGGCTCAGGGATGGCTTTAGAACCCAGCACTTTTTTGAGGAGTTTGACGTGAAGTTCTTCGTGTTGGCGAATGAGTTCAAACGCAGGTTTATACTGCGAAGGGATCATGGTCAGGTTGTTGCCAATGTCGTAAAAACGGTACTCCAGATACTCCAGCGTAAGGGCAAAGTTGAGCACATCCACCACATTGTCGGGTAAGGTCATACCCTGTCCGTAGGCTTTATTGAGTGCCGAGGCCAGGATCGTTGGTGCGGCAACAGCCACTGTTTTTTTGGTCAATGCGCTAAACAGTCCGCGACGGGATACGTGTTCCATCCGTCCGATAAAGTCACCATCAACCTGTTCGAGTTCGTTGAATAAATTTTGTAAGTTCATGCGCTTAACTGGGTTTAGGCGACGGCTGTCGGGAGGTTACGACCATCGATTTTTTCAAGGATATATTTCTGCGCTTTGGGCAGCACTTCCGAAGGCTCCATTTTAATGAATAGCCCGTCCATTACGATGTTTTCGCCCGAGAAGGCCGTTTGATTCATGTACTCCATCTCACGGATGATGGCTACGTGCCGGGCTTCGAGCGAAACAATTTTACCCGCTACTTTCAGGTTTTCGGGATCGGTCAGGTATTTACCACCGCCTGTATACGCTGCCGTGCCTACTTCGGCAAACATCCGGGCAGCTTCCAGTACGTCGGTGCGCTGGCGGAAATTGATGCTGCTAAAATCGAAGGTCAGGTCAGGGATTCCAGCGCCCCCCAGGGCCGTTCGGTAGAAAGCCCGGTGCGTAACCTCATGGTTGCGTAAATCCTGGAACAACTGCATTTCCATAGCTGTCATGCCCGAATAGGGATTAGCAAGCACCATTTCGTAAAAACGAGCTTCAAGCTGTTCGAGAACAAAGGCATAATTTAGAATACCCAGATCACCACCGGGTAGGAGTATTGCCTCGCCCGCTGCTGCTGCCCGCGCCCCGTTTGGACTTACGTGTAGATCTGCTGTGGAGCAGGCGGTTAGAATGCCTCCGGTGACCGCTGCGGCTCCGACAGTTCGCAAAAACGATCGCCGTTGGACGGAAGTCATTCCGGGCGTAGTTTGCGTAGAATTGGTCATGTTTTTCATTGAGTAAATAAATAATTGTTAGTACTGCTGGACTTACACCAATTCAGGCTAACAGGTTATTCATAGTTAGGAAATGGGGCATTACAGAAATAGAAATTAAGAGCGGAATCAAGGCTCGCTTATTGATCTGAATGCTGCCCCGTTGCCTCACTATTTTTGGGTAAAACTGGGGGGATGGGGTTGTCTATATATAAATCGCCAATCATAATATGATTTGTATGTAATAATTGGCTAAAAGACTAGCTGGTTGGTAGGTTTTGATTAATTTTACAGAGTAGCTTTAGGCCAACATTAACTCAGGAATAGCGTATGCGGCAAAACTTTAAACGAGCCAAAGTGCTGGTGATCGATGATAGCTCGGATCATTGGATGTTAATAAAAAAGGCCATGCAGCACTGCCTTCCAGACGTTACGCTTGTTTATGTAAGCAGTGTACAGCAGACAATTGAGTTGCTTCAGGAGTGGGATACTCAGGAATGGGAACTGCCTCAACTGATTCTGCAGGATTTGTACCTCCCAACGCGGGAAGCAGGGTGGCAGTTGTTGACTCACATTAAGGGTATGTCTACCTCCATCAGTCGGATTCCGTTAATTATGTTTAGCTCATCCGACGATCATCTGGATATTGAAGAGGCCTACCACGCAGGGGTTTCGTCGTATTTGATCAAACCGATTGATTACACAGACTGGGTTGCTTATTTCAACGAATTACGAGCCTATTGGTGGGAAACCGTTACGTTGCCTCCCGTTCAGTTTTCGATCTATTAAACGGATGATAGATCGCAACGTCATAAAAAAATGATTTACGCTGTAGGGGGGCGTCATTGAATGGGGAAAGAAGTTTTGGGATGGGTTGGTTGGGCGTGGGTAGAATTTAGCCGTATTCTGTATTTTCGTTATCAGCAGACTTCGCCATTCCCCTACGCCTTATTTTCATGCCACCATCACCCAAATCCCTGCCGTTCGACGAGTATGTTATCCATGATGCCACAGCCCTGGCCGAACTTGTCAGAACGGGAGAGGTAACTCCGGCCGAGTTGCTGGAAACGGCTATTGTCCGTGCCGAGGCCGTGAATCCACAACTGAATGCGATTGTTACGCCCCTGTACGACAAAGGCCGGGCCATGACAAAGGAATTACCAGAGACTGGTCCCTTTCGGGGTGTACCTTTTTTGCTGAAAGATCTGGAACTAGAGTGGGCTGGCACACCGATGAAATCAGGTTGCCGGGGCTATCAGAACTATGTGTCGACGGCGGATAGTGAAGTGATTAAACGATTGAAAGCCGCCGGATTAGTTTTCTTCGGAAAAACCAATACACCCGAATTTGGGCTGACACCGTATACCGAATCGAAGCTGTACGGCCCTGCCCGCAACCCCTGGAAACAAACGCATTCGCCGGGTGGTTCGAGTGGCGGGTCGGCCGTGGCCGTTGCCGCTGGTATCGTTCCAGCGGCAACGGCATCAGATGGGGGTGGTTCCATTCGGATTCCGGCGTCGTGCTGTGGCTTGTTCGGACTGAAACCATCGAAGGGGCGGGTTACGCTTGGTCCCCGTTTTGGCGAATTATGGAATGGAGCGGTGACCGGGCTTGCCGTTACGCGCAGTGTACGGGATAGTGCCGCTCTGCTCGACGCTATTGCAGGGCCTATGCCGGGTGATCCGTATTTTCTACCTGCCCCTGAGCGACCTTTTCGGGAAGAAGTGGGTCGTGAGCCCGATAAGTTGCGGATTGCGTTCTCTACCCAGCCCCTGATGCCAGGCCAAATGGTTGATCCAGAATGCATTCGGGCGGTTCAGGAAACGGCCAGACTGCTGGAAAAGCTAGGGCATTCGGTTGACGAAATCCCGTTGCCCTACGAGAAAACCATCGTTACAGAAGCTTTTTTCGTGAATGTATTGAGCGAAACAGCCGCTACCCTTCGCGAACTGGGCGAGTATCTGGGGCGTCCGGTTCGGCGTGATGATGTCGAGCTAAATACCTGGGCGCAGGCCCGGCTAGCTGAAGGATTCTCTGCCGCTGATCTGGCCTATCAGAAACGACGCTGGAATACACTCAACCGCAGTATGGGTAAGCTCCACGAAACTTACGACCTGTTCCTTTCCCCGACATTACCCCGACCCCCCATTGCGATCGGAACGTTTCAGAATAAATCCTCGGAAGAACGGCTTCTCAAACTGGTTGACTCACTAGGCGGTTTAAAATACCTGAAAGGCAGCAAAACGGTCGATGATCTGGCCGAACGCTCGCTGGGCTATATTTCCTTTACGGTCATTACCAACATGACGGGGCAGCCCTCCATGTCGGTACCGCTACACTGGTCGGCTGATGGTTTGCCAATCGGCGTTATGTTTGCCGCCAAACTCGGTGACGAAGCCACCTTATTCCGACTGGCCAGCCAGTTAGAGCAGGAACGCCCCTGGTTTATGAAACGCCCAAGTTTATAAGAAACGGCTCGTCCGCTATTGTATCGCAGACGAGCCGGGAGCCAAGGGGCTTTTGTGTAGTGTGCAGTTTACTGACAAGCGTAGGAGTAATCTGTCGTGCTGATGGAAGGGGGGCCGGCAGCGTTCGGATTGATACCACCTACACCACTTTTGTAAATGAGTACTTCCAGCTTGCGCTGCACCTTTCCCTGCTTATCGTAGGTGTAGCTATACGTGGCCGTGAAGTTTGTGTAAAGATTAATGTCGAACTGATGGTAATCCTGTGATGATTTAATCAATAGGTTTCGGCTTGGACGACCTTCAAATAGTTTTTTAGGCGGTATATTTTCTTTGGTAAGATCGTATGTGTACACAATCGTCAATACGAAATTTGGATTGGTCATTTCCATTTTGATCACATTGCCATTGTCAATAGTATAGGTCGTTTTTTGGATGACTGTTGGGCTGAGCATTTCTGTTGTTTCGATGAGATACCCATTGGCATCGTATTTATACGTTGTATTGCCATTGATAATCGACCCAATCAGGCTTTGGCTATTCAATGAATAGCTGGTTACTTTAGTAAGATTGCCTCCCGTAAATTCCGATTGCTTAATCGTGGATGAAGTATACTCATAGTTGATAGTACTATTAGAATTGGTATAGAGTCTGCTCTCCTGAGTGAGAAGTTTCTGTGCGTTATAGGAATAGGTGTGCGTTTCGGTAGGCACTAAAATAAATGTTTGTTTGCCTGCTGGCAATCCGTAGAGTGCACCTTCAATTGTAAGGGTTTCACTATTGGGGGGCGTCTCGGTACTTGTGTAGCCTCTCTTAATTGATTCCTGAACGATCGGGCAGGAGGGCATTAATTCGGGTATGCGGTGGTCCGTGCAGGAAAAAGCAATGGCAACAACAGTTAGGCAGCTAACTAATGGGTAAAGTGTGAATTTCATGCGTAAAAATTTATATGTGTAAAATTAGTCTATGGGTTCTTCCACGTATAGGCATATACCAGGAGAACGCAAAGGAGAATTTATGTAGTTGTAAATCTACAAAATGTATATTTTGTAATATAGTAAAACCTATGTTACGGTTTTATGATGTTTTCTACGCTAACTAAACTGAAGAAATTTACTAGCAGGTTTGCTGGCTACTCACTATAATCCAGCTCTTTACCGAATGTTTCTTCCATCGTAAAGAGCGACCAGAAGCCGAGTGCAAAACAAACCAGAGCAACGATAGCAGCCGATTCGATAACGCCCAGCGAGGGTTTCATAGCCTGATAGGCTGGAATACTTAACAAGGTAGTAGCCCGGACATTGTTGGCCACCGAGGTCGTAGCGGTAGCCCGAAGGTTGGTGCCGAAACTCTCTGCCGTAATGGTCAGGAACATGGCAATGTAGCCGATGCTGAACCCCATTAGTAAGTAGCTGTTGTAAAACAAGCTGGTCGATTGCAGTCCACCGAACAGGTAAATGCTCACCAGAATCAGGGCCAGCCCCATCATCAGCCCGATGGCACTCCGGCGAGCCCGTAACCATTGGCTCAGGAAACCACTGAATAGATCGCCCGCTACCGTACCCACGTACATCAGCATCAGGCAACGGCCCGGTTGAATGGCTTCGGTAATGCCCAGTGCCTTTCCAAACTCGTTGCCGAACGTGGCCAGAATACCAATCACAAAGTAGGTTGGAACGGCAATGCCCATACAGCGAAGGTAGCGGAGAACGGACGTTTTATTTCGGAACAACGCCCAGAAATTTCCCCGCGAAACACCTGCCTGCTGCGTCCGTTTGAACATGCCCGACTCCAATACGCTCACCCGCATCAGCAGCAGCCCTAGTCCCAGTCCACCGCCAACAAAATAGGTTGTGCGCCAGTTGAACAAGGCAACGGTAAAATAGGCAACAACAGCCCCCAATAGCCCGACACTGGCTACCAGCGACGAGCCATACCCACGCAGATGCGGTGGTAGAATCTCACTGACGAGCGTTATGCCTGCGCCCAGTTCGCCTGCCAGCCCCAGGCCCGCCACAAACCGAAGGATGGCATACAGTTGTGGGTCGTGCACAAAGCCACAGGCGATATTGGCCAGCGAATAGGTAATGATACTGCCAAACAGGACGGAGAGCCGCCCCCGTTTATCGCCCAGAATCCCCCAGACAATGCCCCCGATCAATAGACCAGCCTGCTGATAATTAAGGATTTTTCCGCCAATGATGGATATGTCGGCCTCCGACAGGCCAATGTCTTTCAGGCTGGGAACGCGTACGATGTTGAACAGCAGCAAATCATACACATCGACAAAGTAACCCAGAGCGGCTACGATGACGGGTAACGTAAAGAGGGGACGTAACGAATTCGACGGTGATAGGGTAGTGGTAGGCGACATAAGAGGTAGGAATAACAAGGCCGAATGTACACTAGAACGAATTAACCGCAAAGATGCGACGACGCAAAGAATAAACTTACCCGTTGCGTCGTCGCGTCTTTGCGGTTAAAGAGGGTCAAATTCCAAACTTCCGAAGGTTGTAGACGAAGCTCACCAGTAAATACCGACGGAGTATCCGGCTCTGAACATCCTCAAGGTAGGTATCGGTTGTGTTGCGGGTCAGACTCCGATTCTGATTCAGCAGATCGAACACTTGCAGCCGTAATTCGCCCGTATTGCCTTTGAAAAACTGCCGGGCCAGGGCCACATTCCAGAGCATAAACTGCTGATTATATCCAGTTGCCCGTCCGGTGGTAGCCGTGTAGGTCAGGTCGCTGCTAAGGACGAACCGAAAGGGTAGCTTCCAGTACAAATCGGCCGTGGCATACTGGAGCCAGAAAGTGGTGTTTTGTTTGGGCAGTAACGAATACGAAGCCGTTTGGTAGGTGATGTTGCCACTTACCCCATATTCCAGACTGTTGTTGAAATTGGATTGTAGCCGAACGCCCTGACCGATACTACTGGTCTTCGACTGGTTCGTTTGGTCATTGATCAAACTGAGGCCACGGCTAAAACGGGCATTGGTCGTTAAGGTAATCCCGATTTTCGACGGGTTCAGCGTCCGACTTAGGGAAAACACACCATTGGCCGACCAAAATCCGCCAACATTAACGGGTTGCGTGGTTTGTATGCCAGCAGTATTGATGGTCGTAGCTGTAGCGATTCGATTGTTGCTCTGGTTCAGGCTACCGAATATAAACAGACTCTTCGTGCCCTGGCTGCTGGATCCGTTGTAGCTCAGCGTCAGGTTGTTGTAAAATTCCGGGGCTAACGCTGGGTTGCCAGTTGTGATGTTCAGCGGATTACTGTTGTCGATCGTCGGCTGTAACTGGCTAACGGAGGGCGGATTCAGGCGAGTCAGGTATTGGATGCGCAGATTTCGATTTCCGGAAAACGTGTAGCTAAACAACGCATTGGGGAGCAGGTTCAGATAGGGCCGACGCTGGCTGGTGTCCACGGAACGGTTATCGACCTGTAGGCTGGATTGCTGTACCTCCAGACCCAGCGAATACGAGTACCGCAATCGCCGGGTTTGCCAGGTAGCCCCCGCCCGATGCGTAGCGAAGACACGGTTAAATTGATTGGAGAGTAGCGGATTGGTACGGTCGTAAAGGCCCGTCGATTCGTCCAGGTCATTAACTCGTCGGTCGGCGCGGTTACGGCTGAGCGAATAGGTATACTTAAACTCCAGTTTTTGAATGAGCGATAGGGGTTCGGTATAAGACAGGGTTAATGTATTTTGTAAACCATTACTCATTTGGCGATTCTGCTGGTTCAGCCGGTTGGTGATCGGGTTCGTACCTGTTGAATCGTAAAAGGTGTTGTTCGACTGATTAATGGCCTGCGTTGTGCCATCGCCCAGCGTCGTGTTGAGATTAAGCGACAGGGTGCGGCCTTCCCTCCGAAATTTTCGCATGAGCAACAGATTGTTGTATAGATTCAGGCTGTTGCCGCTGGAGTTATAGTGGGTTTCGCCCGTATTGACCTGTTTGGCTACTGAAGTAAGCCGTCCGGGTAGAGTCGACTGGCTGTTGGTCTGACTAGTATAGTCGCTAGTTTGCCAGGGTAGGTTGCTCGTGAGCCGGAGGCTGGTCAGGGAGTCGAGCTGCCAGTCCAGACGGGCATTGAATCGGTGGGTCAACTGGCGGTTCTGCGAATACCTGTTTTGGGCGGTGATGAGCGAATTTTCGGGTAGCACACTCGTTCGCTGGCTCTGCTGGTCGGTGGTTGTGATCGCCTGATTCAGAAAATAACTGGTCGCTATTTCGATCCGTTTTCCCCATTTGTCCCGGTAGTTAAGCCCACCTCCCTTTATGTCAACGACATTGGTTGGCATTTGCGGATTGTCCGAAGGCCCGCCACCGAGCCCACCAACAAACACAGGTGCCGAGGCCGATGGGTCGGCCAGGGTAAAGTTTTGCTGGTTAAGGTTATTGGCCTGACCAATCAGCGAAAGTTGCCGACCTGGTCCGTTGTCGCGGCTGCTAAAGCGGTTCAGATTTAACCGGGCCTGATAGCGGTTGTCCTGCCCGTCGCGGGCGGTACCCAGGCCGAGCGAATTTTGCCCGAAATACCCATTGCGTTTATCGCGCTTTAAACTCAGGTTGATGGTGCGCTCACGGTTACCATCGTCGATGCCCGAAAACAATGACTGATCGGACGATTGATCGTACAACTGAACTTTATCGACAATATCGGCGGGCAGATTTCGGGTAGCCATTTTGGGATCGTTGCCAAAAAATGGTTTGCCATCGACTAGTACCCGACTGACGGTCTGCCCCTGGGCTTTGATGGTGCCATCGCGGCTTACTTCTACACCGGGCAGTTTACGGAGCAATTCTTCCACCTGCGCGTTGGGCTGAGTTTTAAACGATCCTGCATTGAACTCCAGCGTATCACCTTTTACAGCAATGGGAGCGCTTTCCTGCCGAACCACTACTTCCTGAAGCTGGTTGCTCTGTTCGGTCATGCGCAATAGCCCCAGGTTCAGAATTGGTTTTTCGGTAGAGAGAGTAACAGGCAGGGATAGATTTCGGTAACCCAGAAACGTAATCAAAATGCGGTATGCCCCTTTACCTGTATTTCGCAGACTGAACTGCCCATCGCCGTCCGTAAGGGTGCCCGTGACATAACTCGAATCGTGGGTTGTCAGCAGCGAAACAGAAGCCTGCCGAAGTGGTTTGCCACTCGTCGAATCGAGGACGAAACCCCGAATTTCGCGTCTAGTGACCCTTGTTTGGGCCATCAAGTGAGTAGAAAGGCTGATGAGGAGAATAAGGAGAGCGAATTTCATACTGTAGCATGGGGAGAGGTACAGGCTGAGAAAAAGAGGGTGGGTGTTTTTGAACGGTCCTTTTCTCTTCCCCAAGCCCTATTCGATCTAATTCCGCTCGTTGATCATCAATTTTTGCTGGAAGTCGGCCATGGCTTTCTGGCGAAGGTCGGCCAATTGTTCGGGGGTAACCGTCTGCGCTTTGACTGTTGGCATTACCGAACTGGCATCGGGTCCAGAGGCATCTACTTTGGTGGCTTTGAACTGTTCGCGGCTACCTTCAATCAGTAACACCACGCCACTGTCGGGCGTTAGTTCGTGGATGGGCGAGTAGGTAAATGGCAGCTCGTTGGTAATCCAGACCGTGTAGGTTTCTTTTTTGTAAGGGATTTTTGCTTTTCGGCAGGTATAGCCCGCAATTTTTTTGGTCTGGTTCGAGAACTCCCAGCCGCTCGCTCGTTGAAGGGGCGCTTCGGCCTGATACGTTTTAGCTTCTGCGTCTTTCCCTACGGTAAGCACAGTAACCTTTTTCAGACCATTCAGGTCCACATACACCTGTTCGGTAAACGGGCGGAGTACCGTATGGGTCTGGACTGGGCCGTTGTCGCCCCGAATGTGAATAACGGTATTTTTTTCATCCCGAATTTCTTTGGCATAGTGGTTGGCAATCTGCGTTTTGAGGCCAAACATCCGGGCATCGGGAATACCAGTCGGAAAGCGTGGGTCGCCTGGTTTGATGTCTTCACCGTTGATGTTGATGCGCATGCTGCTGGGGTCAATGGAACGGACACCTTCATACGAAATCTGCCCGGCCCAATCGGAACCTGATGGGTTCTGAGCGAGTAGTGGGCCAGCCACATACAATACGGTCAATAGACTGAAAATACGACGAATAAGCGGTTTCATAAAGAATCAGTTGATTTGGTGAGCCAAAGGTCAGGCGGAGTTTTGTAACGTACTGCTATATAATGTTAAGTAGTGTTAAGGGCTATACAAACACCAGCCAGACCATGTAGCTTTGAGTATGAACTGGCGTATTCGTTCCATTTTCTGGCTGATGACGTGCTGTGTCATCGGTATCAATGCCTTTCAGGGGTACTGGCTCTGGACTACCTATCAGCTTAACCGACAGCAGTTTAGTCAGACGGTGCAGGATCTATTGCTTCAGGTTCTGGAACGCCAGCAGGTGGCTCAGGCCAGCCGTTTGCTGAATACGAAATCGTTGGGAGAAGATCCAAAAGGGCCGCGTGTTGTTGTCCGTCGATACAACTCATCGGGTGAAGCAGGTGTAGGGGCGGAACATACGCAGGTGATTATTAACTCAGGTTCTGGGGCTTTACGTGCAAACGGTGAAAACACGCCCTCTGGCCGGGTCGTGACTTATCGCGTCAATGTCCAGGCTGGTGATAAGCCATCGATGATCACTGCCGATACACTCGCCCGTCGGATTTCGAGTCTGGTTTTGCTGGATTGGTCGAAGGGGGGTATGCTGGATTTGACCAGGCTGGAAACGGCCTACCGTACTGAGCTTGAGCGTCGTGGAATATCATCACCTTTCCAGCTCGATACCCTGACCATCCGACCTCGTGCCGATGGAGAAGATATCTTGATTGTTCCGCGAAATGATGAAGAAAAAGCATACGGTGGAATACGTACTTTACCTGCCCCAGTTAACCCTGCAAAGCATCTTTTTGCCCGGGCTTCGTTCCCGTCGCCCGCGTCGTATCTACTGGGTCGAATGGGTTGGTTGCTGGGTAGTTCGGTATTTCTGTTGTTGCTGACGACGGGGTGCTTTTTGTTCATGCTGAGTACCATTCTGCGGCAAAAGAAGCTGGCGGAGGTGAAAAATGACTTCATCAACAACATGACGCATGAACTCAAAACACCTATTGCTACGGTTACTGCTGCCGTAGAAGCCATGCAGCATTTTGGTGCGTTGGCTGATCCGAATAAAACAGAGAAGTACCTTTCCATTTCAGAGACAAACCTGCACCGATTGTCGGATCTGGTCGAGAAAGTGCTGAATCTGGCCGTTGAAGAAAAGCGTGAACTGGTACTACACCCCGAAGCCATAAACCTGTACGGGCTTACTGCCGAACTTATCGCTAGCCATCAGGTAAAAGCGATTAAATCGGTCACATTTGAGGTCGACATTCCGGCTGATGCTGTAATTACTGTAGACCGTATTCACTTCGGGAATGCCCTTAATAACCTGATCGATAATGCCATTAAATACTCGCATGAGCGCGTGCATATTCGGTTGGCTTATAGGCCGAATGAACCTGGTTGGCAACTATCGGTGACGGACAATGGCATCGGAATTGCCAGGACGTATCAGTCGGTCATTTTTGATCGTTTCTTCCGGGTGCCCACCGGCGACCTGCATCCCGTGAAGGGTTTTGGGCTAGGGCTGGCCTACGTTCGGCAGGTAGTGGAGCGGCATGGGGGGCGGATTCAGGTGCAGAGTGAGCCCGGAAAGGGAAGCGAGTTTTCAATTATCCTGTAGTTTACATTGTATATGCCTACCGTTTTGCTGATCGAAGACGAACCCGCCCTGGGAATGATTGTTAAAGACAGTCTGGAAGTTCGTGGGTTTACGGTTCGTTATGCGGCTGATGGTGTCGAAGGGTTAACGTTGTTTCGGGAAGAGCCCCCCGACATTATCGTGGCCGATGTCATGATGCCTCATATGGACGGTTTCTCACTCACGCAGCAGATTCGCCAGACCGACCCCGATGTCCCGATTCTATTTCTGACGGCCCGCTCGCAAACGGCTGATGTGGTGCGTGGTTTCGAATTAGGGGGTAATGATTACCTCAAAAAACCGTTCAGTTTAGATGAACTCATTGTTCGGATCAATGCCTTGCTCCGACGCAATCGCACCCCCAGGCCAGAGCGTGCCGAGCCGGATGGAGTGCGCATTGGCCGTTATCAGTTCGACCCACCTAAACAAAAACTGTCGCTCGATGGCTCTGAGTTACTTTTGTCGCATCGGGAAGCGGAGTTGCTTCGGCGGTTGTACGAACAGCGCAATCAGGTGCTGGAACGAGCGGTCGTATTGCTCGAACTCTGGGGCGACGATAGCTTTTTCAATGGCCGGAGTCTGGATGTATTCATCACGCGGCTCCGTCGTCATCTGCGCGACGATCCAAGGGTACAAATCGTAAATGTTCGGGGAATTGGTTATAAACTGATTGTGTAAGCATCCGCCCGTGAGGTATCCCACCCGGTTCATCAATTCGAGCCGTTATGTTGTAGAACAGGAGCGACAGTGTTAATGGATGACAAACGAATAGCTGATACCAGGTGTCGGATTTATTTTCACATCATGGTCTTTTGCCAGCAGAGCCATACCGCCAATTCGGAGGTTTAATCCTTTCCAGACCATCCAGCGAAAACCAGCTTCAAGTCCCATTGCATTTTGCTCGTTGTAGTCAAGGTTCGTGCCTCGTACATACGAAATACCTGCATAAAAGGAAGACGGATTTTCCTGTTTGCCAACGGGCAGAAACCAGGTTGTTAGGCCGATTTTGATGAATTTTGTGGTAATGCCTGGTTCCAGCGCGGTGATATAATAACCTGCATGTACCGATACTTGCTGATGGCGATATTCCAGTCCGATGGAAGGATTCCGAAAACCATTAAGGCTAATTTCATGCTTAGGAAAGCGACTTTGTGAAAAAACCGTAGTTGATAAAAGAGACAGAAAAGCAACGATTGCCAGCTTGAATTTCATAAGAATGTTCGTTTTTGATTGACGATGCAAAGGTCAGTCGCTTAAAAATGAGGCTACTAGACAAATGTCCAAAACGAAAACGCAGTAACTTCCTGATCGGAATTACCGCTTCTTAAGGCTAGAAAAAGTTGAGTGTAGGCGTGCAAAAGTGCTGTTATCGAATGGCACTGCGGATACGGCTGAGGTGTCGAGGAGTTACCCCCAGAATGGACGCCAGATACTGGAGGGGGATTTGCTGCAAAAGAAAGGGCTCGTCCCGGAGCATTTTCTCGTAGCGTTGTTCGGCGGTCAATACAATCAGATCGATTCGACTGGCGTCGATACCGCAGATGGTGCTTTCCAGAAGGGTAATATAAAAATCTTTGAACTGCGGAATTTCGTTGATCAACGCCTGAAGGTTGGGTTTGCTGATGAGGCTGATGCTCCCGTCGGTCAACGCCCTGATATTTTCGAGGGCTGGCGTTTCGCTGACAAAACTTAAAACCGAAGCCAGAAAGGTGTTTTCAATGGATATGTAAGTTGTCTTTTCTTCGCCATCCTTAAGCACATAGTACTGAAACAGGCCACTTTCAACAAAGCCAATGTGTCGGCTTGTCTTCCCAAACTGGACAACAAAGTCGTTCTTTTTGAATACCCTGCATTGAAACGAAGCTAGAATTTTCTCCAGATCAGAACCCTCAAAGCCGATGCTGGTGAAATATCGTTTTAGTTTTTCCATGAGGGAGGGCCGGAGGAATTATCTGAAATCAGCGATTAAGGCAAAGGTAGGAAGAAGTTTAAGCTGTTGATTGATAATCGGTTTGGCCTTTGTGTGTGATGGCATCAAGTCAAAAAGGCCAAAAACAAAAACCAGATGTCTTTTCTACTTGAAAAAAGACATCTGGTTTTTGTTTGTTATGTTGGGTTAATTACCAGAAGCGAACGTATAGTACCGTTAGAATCAGCATGATAACCGTAATCATAGCCGTAACGGTAGGTGGCAGACGGAACATGCTGGTATCGATCTTGAACGCTTTCGGATTCACAGCCGGGCCTGTCAGGCTAATCAATACCATCGCCAGAACGGTGAAGAAAAATGCCCAGCCCATAGCCACCAGGAACGGAATTTCGTATACCCCATCGGCATTTTTGAAGGCCGTGTAGAGGATCGTTTCAGGACCGAACCACTCAGGAGCAAAGTTGTTGAAGAGCGTGGTCAGGGCGAAGCCGAGCAGGATACCCGCCACCGCAGCCGCGCCCGTGGTGCGCTTCCAGAAGAAGCCCAGCAGGAACACCGCAAAAATACCGGGACTGAGGTAGCCCGTATACTTCTGAATGAACGTAAACCCACCTTCGCGGCCAATGCCCAGCGCATCTTTCCAGGTCAGCGCGATGGACAGCAGCATAGCGATCAGGATCGTCACCCGTCCGGCCCAGACCAACTGCTTTTCGGAGGCATCCTTCTTAATGTATTTGTGGTAAATGTCGAGCGTGAAAATTGTTGAAATCGAGTTGGCTTTACCTGCCAGCGATGCCACAATAGCGGCTGTAAGAGCCGCCATCGACAAGCCTTTCAAGCCATTGGGCAGGAACGACAGGATAGCCGAGTAGGCATTGTCGGCCAGAAGTTTTCCGCCGGGGGCCATTTCGTTCTGAAGACCCCCATTTTTATACAGCACATAGGCCGCAATACCAGGCAGCATAACGATCAGTGGCATAAACAGCTTAATCATAGCCGCAAACAGGATACCCGTACGCGCGGTTTTCAGATCGGCACCCAGCGCACGCTGCGTGATGTACTGATTACAGCCCCAGTAGTTCAGGTTTACGATCCACTGCCCGGCAAAGTACATCGTAATCCCCGGTACGGTCAGGTATTTGTTTACTTCAACCTGTGGCGTATTGGGTCCCGGCTTTTCGAAGATCAGGTGGAAATGGTCGTCGGCATCTTTCATCATGGCTGAGAAACCTGCCAGTACATCGTTGCCCAGACCGAACTTCTGGCTCACCAGCGTTAGGGCAATGTAGCTGGTTACCAGACCCCCGATCACCAGCACAACGACCTGAAACACGTCTGTATACCCAATCACTTTCATGCCGCCCAGTGTAATGATCAGCGCGAAGATACTCAGACCGATAACGATGGGGTGAAACGAAGCTGGCCCTACCAGACTACTGATGGCCAGCGCACCCAGAAACAAAATGGAGGTCAGGTTGACGAACACATACAGAAACAGCCAGAAGATAGCCATGATCAGGCTGACCGTTTCGTTATACCGCGTTTTCAGAAACTGCGGCATGGTATAAATGTGGTTTTTGAGGTAAATAGGCATAAACCACACCGCCACAATGATCAGGGCCACAGCCGCCAGCCATTCATAAGCCGCAACAGCTACCCCAAACGTAAAGCCGTTGCCCGACATACCGATAAACTGTTCGGCCGAGATGTTGGAAGCGATCAGCGAAGCCCCAATGGCCCACCAGGTCAGCGACCCTTCGGCCAGAAAAAAGTCTTTGGTATCGAGTTTAGTTTTCTGTTTTTGTTTGTAAATCCAGTATCCGTAGGAGGAAACGCCAATAAAATACAGGAAGAAAATTATGTAATCTGTCTGGTTAAGCTGGTTCATTGTAACAGCGCGATAAGTTGGTTTTGGGAATTAGCGTGTAAAAAAAAGATTATTTCTCTAAATAGGACTACTTTATGTTAAAATCATTTAGAGATTGGCTAATCCAATACCATATTTTCAGGTTTTCGTTTGAGATTTAGTAGGGCCTGGAACCAGACAGACTACTCTCAACCGAAGAACTACTGCTTCGCCTGTTCCACTTTTTTTTCAATTGGAATCTCGGATACATCCCGTTCCCGTTCGGTTTGTTCAACATACACGGCATAATCGGCCGGTTCGATGCGGACACCGAAATGATTCGCATACGCCTGGGTGAACTCTGCCCCAAAATAGAGAATGGCGGCTGTGTAGTAAATCCAGGTCAGAATCACGATCAATGAGCCAGCCGCTCCGTAGGTCGAGCTGGTGCTGGTGGTTTCGATGTAGAGACCGATCAGATAGCGCCCCAGCATAAAGAGTAAAGCCGTGAAAACAGCCCCCAATCGAACATCCTTCCAGGCGATCTTTGCATCGGGTAGCACCTTGAAAATGATACCAAACAAAATCGTAATGATGCTTGTGCTCAGCAGAAAATTAAAGGCCATAACGATATACACGCCCAAACCCGGCAGGAAGCGGGTAAGCTGATTACTCAACGCCAGCACCAGCCCGTTAATAACCAGTGAGACCAGTAGCAGAAAACCCAGGCTAACCACCAGCGACGACGATAGTAGCCGGTCTTTGATGAGTTTTAACCAGCCTCGTTTCGGTTTGGCCTTAACCCGCCAGATCAGGTTGACCGAATCCTGAATTTCGATAAAGATACTAGTGGCCCCAATCACCAGCGTCACAATGCCAAAAGCTAGTGCCGTGTTGGTTTTGCCCGACAGGCCCACACTTTTGATCATGTCCTGAATCTGCTTGGCGGCCTCATTGCCCACCAGACCGTTGATCTGGGAGAAAATCTGCCCACGAATGGCTTCTTCGCCCAGAAAAATACTGGTCAGCGACATGATCAGTACCAGAAGAGGGGCCAGCGAAAAAACAGTATAGTATGCCAGGGCTGCACTCAGTTTCAAACAACGGTCGTTCTGAAAACCATTGAACGAATCACGGAGTACAATCCAGGCATCTGAGAAGAATCCTTTCACCCGTTTCGTTGCCATAGGATTGCTGTTTCGTAAAATCGGTTCTGGCCATATACTGACCAATGGTATAATCTTGATATGTACCAAAATAACCGGAATACAGCCTGGTTGTTGGCAAACAGACGGGTTTTCTAGGAAAAGCTAAGCCTGATGGGAGGAAGAGCTGACGAGGAAATGAAGAACGGATGGCATACACCTGAGTCGATGAACTAGGTTTTGTTGCCGCCGAGTGAAGCCAGCCAGCCAATGAGACTACCTAAGCCAATCAGAACAGCCAGTACGATCAGCATCCATTTGAAGATGTTCAGAAAAGGCCATTTGACCATGAAACAAATGGCAGCAATAATACCGATAATAATCAGTACGCTAATACCCAGCCCGATGAACAGCATATAGGCAGAACCAATCCCTGAGTCCCGGCTGTCGTTGTAGATGGCGGCTTCGCACAGAAAATTGACTACCAGAAAAATCCCGATCAGGCTGGCGAGTCCAACCCGAAGGAGCCACCACCATTGCCCCCCTGGCACCCAATACAGCGTAGCGAACGCAAGCAGGACACCTAAACCCGGTAAAAACCAGCCTGCATTGAGTAGTTTGTCATGATCGTTGGGCGGAAGCGGCTGGCTGAACGAAATAAATAACCCGGTAAGGGCCAGCAGTCCGACCCAAACGAGTTCGGGGCCTAGCAAAAAGGGAAGCAAACGGTTCATCTTAAAACGTTTTGTAATTTTTGACGTTTTCCTGGAAGCGAGCGAGCGTGTTTTTAAGCTGTTTATCAAGCTCTGCGTAAATAGCCTGAAGGTCTTTGTCGCCTTTCAGGCAATACCATTCAATCGGTGTCGACCGGGCGTTTCCGGGTTCTTCAAGTGTGATTTGCGTAAGGGTGGCCCGGTATTTTCGATTGGCACATTCCACAATAAAGCTATACCGGAACGTATACAAACCGCCTGCCGAATGCTCGGTACGGGGCAGGGTTACGGTTTGTGTCATTCGACCGACCAGGTCGCCGGTTTCCTTGTCACTGAGCGAAACTACATCGTTTGTGGAATGGCTCGATTGTATGAGCCATAAACGCGCCCGCCGAAACAAATCGGCCTGGGATGCGCTACCGCAGTCCACGACATCAGTATAGGTAACGGCCTGATTCGTTACGGGTAGTATACCGTGCAATTTTTCGTTCGTCAGGGTGGGTGGACACTGCGCCTGCACTGATCCAACGATCAATAGTCCGGCTGCGAAAAAGGTAAGAAAGCGCGAGTTCATACAATTTGTTGTTCAAAACGGTTGATTGACTGTTCAGCAGGGGCCCTCTGGTTGTCGGAGAGGTTAAAAAAGAGGAAGGGTTGTAAACCGATGTAAAGGTAGTCTGCCGGGCAGCCGTTAGGCCAGTTGGAGTTGGTAACAGGTGGCCAGCAGCCAATAAGTAGCGTGAAAAGAACGGTAGTCTGTTGGCCTATTCATGCAGTTCATCGCACGTATTCGACAGTTCACCCAAAAGAGCGTTTCAGGCGCCTAGGCCACTCATTAGATTTGTATACCCGCTAATCAGTATCAATCCATGAAACCGTTTGTCTCTTTGCTCTTTCTGTTGATCGGCAGCCCTTGTTTGGGTCAATATATCCCACTGGGGGCCATTACCCAGTGGACGGATGGCTACGTAGTGACGCATCAGAACGATACCCTGCGTGGTCAGGTGCGGATAGGCGCATTGGTCAACGACTCGCCCGCCAGCATTGTGATTCGTACCAGCGACACGGATAAAATCAAACTGAAAGGAGACGAGCTTCGGCTGGTGGCCCAGCGGATTCCCGATTTTGCCTACTCAACTGGATATATTCCTCGTGGCCGTGAGCTGGTTATCTTTGAACGGGTCCCCAATCCACGTCGAAACGGAAAACCGATGCTGCTGGAACGATTGACCCCTTTGGGGGGTAGCGTGGCGCTGTATTTCGATGCCGCCGGCTGGAAGAAAACTACCGAGTATACCTTTGGTAACTTCACCATTGAAACCGACCATCAGGATTTCAGCTATATCGTTCTGAAGCATGGACAGGCGAGTTGGGTGGCTAAACGAGGTGATATGGAAGCCGTCCACGACAGACTCTTCGGCGACTGTCCGGCGTTTATCCGAAATTATCCATCGGCTACACGTCGTAACTGGCGTGAATTTGGCGAAATGGTCGCTTCCTACAATCAGCTTTGTTCGAAGTAGTGAGGCTGGAATTAAAAAATATTAATCCAGAACCTGGCTTTTGGGGTATATATTGGCGTATCGTCCATCAGGCTGCCACGACGTATAGCGGCTGATTCTTCAGGATGAGGTTGTCTATTATGTCTCTTTTGCGATTGCTCTGGCAAATTCCCCTTGTACTGATTGCGCTTGTTGCCGTACTGATTCTGGTGAACGAATACGCCATTGCCCGGTCCAGCCGGCGTACGAAAGACATTACATACCGCCCGGCCAATGCCCCGGGCTTTGATGCTGAGCGCAATAGCCTGGATGTGTATGCGCCTACCGACAACCCTTCCGGCCCAAAGCCTGTAGTCGTTTTTATTCATGGTGGAAGCTGGAACAGCGGTAACAAGAATATCTACGCGTTTATAGGGCGCCGTTTGGCCAAACAGGGTGTAGTGGCTGTACTGATCAATTACCGCCTGGCCCCGGCCGTTGAGGTACCCGATATGGCGGCCGATTGTGCACAGGCTGTTCATTGGGTGATGGAGCATATTGCCGAATACGGGGGCGATTCGTCGCGGATCTTTCTGATGGGGCATTCGGCAGGTGGCGGATTAGCGGCTCTGCTGGCTTCCGACGATCAGATTCTGGCGAAGGTGGGTATGACGCACAATCCGATCAAAGGGGTTATTCTGGATGATCCGGCTGGGCTGGATATGTTCGACTACCTTAGCCGGATGGACTACCCCGACGACGAACACTACCTGATTCCGTTCGGAAAAAAACCAGACATTTGGCGGAGTGTATCGGCCCTGTATTCACTAACAGCCCATACGCCCCCTATGCTGGTATATGTAGGCGATCAAACGTATCCGAGCATTATCAAAAGTACCCGGCGATTTCTTCAGCGACTTCAGGAACTGGGCGTTACCCATGAATTTACCAGGATGCCCAACAAAAAACATGTTGGCATGGTCACACAATTGTTCTGGAAAAACAACGTCATCTATCGCGACCTATTGGCGTTTGTTAACGCTCGACGTTAAAGTAGAAGCCTACCTATAGTTATGCGGGAATTAGCTGTTTTAGTGCCAGACCATACGTCGATTGCTTTTTGCTGTAATTGAACTATTTGAGATTTCTTCTAATGCGCTTGCCCAGTACGTTCAGTTTATCGTTATATTTATAATAAGGTGTTCATAGCGAACGGATTATGGGCGATATCGACTTGCTGAAATACGCGTTACACGAATTTGCGGGGATTGATGATGCCGAATTTGACCGCTCGCGGCCTTACTGGGAAAAGAAGCACTACCGAAAAGGGGAATTCTACAACGAGTACAAAAACGTGTGCAAGCACCTTGGTTTTGTGCTGGATGGCTTTTTTCGGGCGTATTGCGTACATGATGAAACGGGCGAAGAGAAGAACGTATTTTTCTTTTCGAAACATCAGGTCGTGGTGTCGTATAAAAGCTTCGTTAATCAGACGCCCTGCAGCTATCACACAGAGTCGATGGTCGATTCGACGATTCTGTACATTCACATTAACCACCTGACGCAGTTATATCAACAGTCGCACCAGTGGGAGCGGTTTGGTCGGCTGGTGGCCGAAAAGGCATTCAACATTGCCATGACCCGTACCGAAGATTTTCTCTTTCAAACCCCCGAGCAACGCTATCTCGATCTGATCACCCAGCATCCTGAGATTTATAATACCATTCCGCTGTACCATATTTCGTCTTATCTGGGTATTCAGGGACCTTCATTAAGTCGCATCCGAAAACGAATGGCTGGGCGTTGAGACATAGAGACGATTTTTCGGGGTCGGTTCTAAGAAACCGACCCCGAAAAATCGGGCTTCATTTTATGTCTTTAGTTCCGTTCCAGACCTGGTGGTCGATGCTGATGATAACACCTTTCTCACGCAGATGGGTTTGTAATTCGCTCGTGGACAGTTGCTGAACGGCTTTTTTCTGATGAACCGCCATTGCTGCTGCGATACCGGCACTATTACCCAGTTGCATCCAGGTCGATTCGACGCGTAAGGAACAGAACCCTACATGCGAAGCGGATACGCATACTGGAACCAGTAGGTTGGTGCATTCAGTAGGCTTAGGTGTAATGGCCCGGTACGATACTTCATATGGCTTGGTAATCGATTCCCAGATTCGCCCTTCATTGACAAATTGGGTTTTCGAAACGGCTACCCGCTGAACATGGTGGCTATCGATCCAATGAGAGCCCAGGCAAATGGCGTCGGGTTTTGTTCGTTCGTCCAGAATATCTTTCTGCGTCTGGATGTACGCTCCCACCATGCGCCGGGCTTCGCGAATGTACAGGTAATACGGGAAGTTTTCATTGTCGGTAAACTCGTCGGCACTAAATCCATACGAAGCCGTTTCCTGACGTAAAGCATCCGGGACCGACGGGTCGTTGGCGAGGTAGTACATCAGCCCCAGTGTCCAGGCTTTATGGTCGTCGTAAATGGCTTTCCGACGGGTATAACTGGCCTCAGGGTAATCGACATTACCGCCGAAGTGCCCCAGCGAAATCACCGCCTTCTGCTTGTTGTTGGTTTCAAACTTGCCCTTCGGATAATTCCAGGCATACATATCGATGATGTCGCGTAGTTTCGTTTCGGGATGATTTTTCAGCAACCGGGTGAGCAGCAAATAACGCTTAGGGTTATACGCGGCTGGTTTGGGAAACGGACGGCGATCCGCATGAGTCGACATCATGAGCCGGAAATTGTAATTCATAACCCGATCACTGGCCTGCCCTTCCGTCAGGGTAGATCGTTCGACAAAACCGGGAAGCAACTTCCCCTTGTCATCATAGGGTGAGGCATCAATAGGCGTATCGATAAAACGTATCCCCGCCAGCGACTCGCCGTATTGCTCTCGATTTTCGCGCCCATGCGTATGTGAAACCCCTACTTTAGCCATCAGGTCGCCTTCGTAGGTAGCGTCGATAAATACGGAACCTGTGTAGCGATTGCCGTTAGTTAGGGTGATGGACTGGACGGTGGTTCCTTGCTTGGTGGCCGATTGCACGAACGCATCGTACACGACTGTTACATGAGCTTCCTTCAGTAGATCCAGAAACGTTTTTTCAGCAACGTGGGATTCAAAATAAAAGGTAGGACCGTTGATGCCGTAGAACTTGCCTAGTCGCTGATAAAATTCCAGTGGTAGCCCCGAAATGGTTTCTTCGATCATGTGTTCGGACTCGGCTGTACCGATGCCACTGGTATTGAGTCCACCCACGTGTCGGGTTTGTTCTAACAATAGAACACGGGTACCTTCGCGGGCGGCTGCTACGGCAGCAATGACCCCACTGGGTGTGCCTCCATAAACGACAACATCATAGGAAGTGGCCTGATGCGGAATAAATGCCTGAAAGGCCCAGCCAACCAGTGCCAGACAGACTGATAAAATAGATTTCATACGAACTGATTTCGTTAAATGCATGATGAAATAGAACCGAGAAAAATCAGCTAGCCATCAACGGACGGCTAGCTGAATAACCAACCTATCGAATTAGAAGCCAGGGTTTTGAGTTAAGGCCGGGTTTGCATCTCGCTCGAAAGTCGGAATCGGGAAAAGTAGGTATTTCTCCGAAATCGTATAACCTTGTTTCTGAGCGGCTGCCAGCAATTTTCCTGTGCGGAGCAGATCCCACCGGCGGTGCCCTTCGCCCGCCAGCTCCCAGCTTCGTTCCTGCAATACCGCGTCACGGAACTGCGCTTGTGTCAGTCCGACCAGATCCTGTGGACCCGTATTGGCTGCCCCTTTTCGTGCCCGTGCCCGAACCAGGTTAATGGCGTTGTAGGCTTCGGTACCTGGGCCATTTAGTTCGTTTAGTGCTTCGGCATACATTAGCAGCACATCAGCATACCGGATGACCAGGAAGTTGTTGCGGGCCGATGAAGACCCACAGGCATTGTAGTCCCAGTATTTGTCGAGGTGTGGACCTGTACGCGACTGCACAACTGTACCGTCGGCCAGAGTTTTCTGGGTGATCACAGCCACCTGCTTGCGATAGTCGCCCACTACAAACGAGTTGGCATAGGCGTCGGTTACCTGAAAGGAGCCGCCTGTCAGGTTAATAGGATAGCTGAAATAAATAGCGAAATTGGCGGCCATCGAGCTACCATACTTAGGCTGGATGCAGCTAAACTGAATGGAGAAAATATGCTCGGGCCCGTTTTCTTTTTCCGGGGTGAATACGTCCTTGAAATCCGGCACCAGACTGTATGTTTTGGCGTCGATCACCTCTTTCGCTTTGGCAGCCGCATTGGCCCAGTCTTTACGGGTCAGGTATACTTTGGCCAGGATCGATTTGGCAGCGCCAACCGTGGCCCGCCCAATTTCGCCAGCGGCTGTATAACTGACTGGCAACACTTTTTCGGCATCCTGCAAATCCTGAATGATCTGTTGGTAAACCTTGTCGGTTGGGTCGCGGGGAATCTTGACATTGACAACGTCGGTTGTCGTTTTCACGACCAGTGGTACATCGCCAAACGCCTGAACCAGATTGAAGTAATGTAAGGCTCGAAGAAACTTGGCTTCGCCCACAATCTGATCCCGGAGTTTGGTGTCCATCGCAATCTTAGGTACGTTTTCGATCACCCGATTGGCCCGGTCGATGGTGACATAGGAACTGGTATAAAAACTATCGAAATAGCTGGTAGAAGCCGTGTATTTGAACTGGTCGATTTCATTGGCAACTGGATCGCCATCGCTGCGGACCCATAGGTCTTCTCCACTCAGATCGCCCAGAATGATCATGGGCATCTGATAAATGGCCTTAGCCCGGTCGTAAACGGCATTGACAGCCGTTGTGGCATCGGCCGCATTGTTGAATGAATTAGATTCACTCAGGAAACTAAGCGGAACTTCTTCCAGATTGCTTTGGCAGCCGCCCGCGGTCAGCAGACCGCTCAGGAGGATCAGTATAGAGATGATTCGATTCATGACATTCATAAAGTTTATATCGTGTCGTTTGACAATTAATCGGAGATCAGAAAGTGAGGGTGCCACCAATTGTGTAGGTGCGGGAAATCGGGTAAGCGAAATTGTCGATCCCGTAGGTGGTGTTACTGTTGAAGTTCGAGTTCACCTCCGGGTCGTAGCCCGAATACTGCGTGAACGTGAGCAGGTTTTGCCCGCTGACATATACCCGTGCGGCTTTAATGGCTTTGGTTTTGAGCGGAAGTCGATAGCCCAGCGATACGTTTTTTAGCCGCAGGAACGAGCCGCTTTCGATCAGATAGGAGCTATTTGAAATGTTCCACTGCCGGGCCGACGGACGGCTATTCGACGGTTTTTCTGTTTGCCAATGGTCGTCGATGAAGCTTTTCAAAGGCGTAGCACCGGGATCGGTTTCGGTTACGCTACGGGTGTAGTTGAAAATCTGATTGCCCTGCACCCCCTGAATAAATACCGACAGGTCCATCCCCTTGAACGAAACGGTATTGGTTAGCCCATAAATAAACTTGGGTAAGCCATTGCCAATGATAGTCCGGTCGGTTGTATTGTTGAAAACTCCATCGCCGTTTACATCTTTAAAGCGAGGGGCTCCACCCAGGTCGCCCGTTTGCGCCAGCGTTCCGGCTGCTTTGACGGCATCGGTCGATTGCCACACACCATCGAAAACCCGGCCGTAGAACGAGCCAATCGGCTCACCTACTTTGACAATCGTTTGCATGCCCGTATTCGGGTCGGTAACCAGATACTGATCGGCATCGGCCAGTTTTAGCACCTTATTGCGGTTGAAGGATAGGTTACCGGAGGTTGTCCACTTGACTTTGCCAGTCGTATTGACCGACGAAATGCCCAGTTCAAAGCCGTAGTTCTGAAGACTGCCGATGTTGCGGGTTACGGTGGTGAAGCCCGTTGTGGCGGGGAGGTCAATCGCTAGAAGCAGATCGGTGGTCGTTTTGATGTAATAGTCGGCCGTAAGCTGAAAGCGGTTATTGAGTAAACCCAGATCGACACCACCGTCGAACTGTCCGGTTTTCTCCCAGCGCAGGTCGGGGTTGCCAATCGTAGACGCCTGGGTAGTAAGTACTTCGGTATCGCCGAAGACGGTACGAGAGGTCACGTAGGAAGACAACGAATTGTACAACCCAATGCCATCATTACCCGTAAAGCCGTAGCTCAGCCGGAATTTTAGGTCGCTGATCAGCGGACTTGATTTCAGGAATGGTTCGTCGGATACCCGCCAGGCAAAGGCTCCCGATGGAAAGAAGCCATATTTGTTGTTAGTGCCAAAGCGGGAAGAACCGTCGATCCGACCCGTAAGTGTGAACAGGTAGCGATCCTTAAATCGGTAATTGACCCGGCCCAGATACGAGTTCAATCCCCATTTTTGTACCGTTGTGGTTGGCGCTAGCAGTACCGAACCCTGGCCCAGGTTGTTGGCACCCAGTGTATAGTTAGCGAAATTCTGGACTTCCTGATACGCGCGATCCTCGCGGTTCGACTGGAACGTAAGCCCGGCTACAATATCGAATGCATGATTGGAATTCAGCGTTCGCGAATAGGTCAGCGTATTTTCATTCAGCAGGTTTACGTTGCTGGAATTACCGGTTGATCCATAGCCGTTTAACGTATTGGCAACCAGCGTTTGGGGGGTGTAAAAGACATTCCGTCGGCTGGTGAGCAGGTCGGCTCCTACACTGACCCGCGCAGTTAGTCCGTCTCTGATCTGATATTCGGCAAACATATTTCCCAGCACCCGATTGGTATACAGTACGTTGGTCGAGGTACGCAGGACGGCAACCGGATTAGGTATACTGGCCATGCCTGAGCCTGGGCCTACGTTCAGCAATTGCCAGTTTCCGGTAGCGTCATAGACCGGGCTGGCTGGCGAAATAGTCCGGGCTGCACCAACCGGCCCATTGGTACCAGCTTCGTTGATGCCGTTGTTAATGCTGTAGGTGACCAGAAAGTTGGTGCCGATCTTCAACCGATTGCTGAGTTTTGCATCCAGATTCATGCGTCCGGTATACCGTTTGAAATTATTGGCAATCACAATTCCATCCTGATTGAAATAGCTGCCACTAACCAGATACCGAAGTTTGTCCGTTCCACCCGATGCCGAAAGCTGGTAGTTCTGCATGGGGGCAGCTCGGTAAATCTCTTTTTGCCAGTTGGTGCCAATGCCATATTCTGATGGCTTTTTCGGATAAGCAGCGGTATAGCCGTATCGTTCTGCAAAACCCAGATTGCGCAACTGTTCGTTTTTGAGGGCGGTTTGGTCTTCGGCTGTAGCCAGGTTGAGCATTTTGGAGATGTTGGACACACCGTAATACGCTTCAAAATCAATGTTTGACGAGCCTTCTTTACCCCGCCGGGTCGTTACCAGCACCACCCCATTGGCCCCTCGGGAGCCGTAAATAGCCGTAGCCGACGCATCTTTCAGGACTTCAATGCTCTCAATATCATTAGGGTTAATGGTCGACAGCACGTTCGGGAAATTGCTCGATCCACTAGCTCCCTGTGCCGATGCCGGATTCGTTACCGGGAATCCGTCGATGACATACAGCGGGTCGTTACTGGCCGAAATCGAATTGCCCCCCCGCACACGGATGGTAACACCACCACCGGGAGCGTTCGACGCATTCGTGACCTGAACCCCACTGACCCGGCCCTGAAGCGCCTGATTGAAGGAAGAAATCGGTTGCGCTTTTAGCTCGTTGGTTCCAATGGAGCTAACGGCGCCGGTCAAGTCTCGTTTTTTGACCGCGCCATAACCAATCACCACGACTTCGCTGAGTGCCTTGTCGTCGGTAGCTAAGCGGATAGAAAGAACAGTTTGATTCCCGATGGTAATTTCCTGGGTTTGATAACCGACAAAGCTGAATACCAGCACAGCGCCCTTTTCAGGAACAGCAAGCTGAAATGTACCCTGGCTGTTGGTAGTCGTACCGCGCTGCGTGCCTTTCAGTAATACGCTGACCCCCGGCAGAGGTTCTCCTTTTTCGTCAGAAACGGTACCCGTAATAAGCTGGTCGATAGCCATTATAGGGGGTGCTGGCAATGCCGATCCGGTCGGTTCTTTTCGCAGCACGATGTAATTGCCCGAAACCTGATAACTGATGTTCAGCGGTTTTAGCAGCCGCTCCAGTACCGTTTCGAGCGGATCATTGGTGGCCCGGATCGACACTTTCTGTTGCGTTTCAACGACCTGAGGAACGTAGGTGAATTTGACGTTGGCTGCTTTTTCGAGCCGACGGAGTATGGTTTTTAAATCCCTATTCTCGAATTGAACGGAAATCGGTCGGTTCAATAAATCCTGCGCCATACCGTCCCGGGCGGCTGTCAGGCTGACCGAAACCAGAGTAATGAGTAACGGTAAACAGGTGATTTTCATAAGGGTAAAGAGGGTAAAGGAATCCCGGAATTTTTTCATACTTTTAACCAGTTTTTGTTCGATTGAATTAGAAAGCAGAGGGCAAAAACATCCCCGTCCCCGCTTTTTCAGGGTTGTTGCAAGGCCGGAAAACAGAGGAGCGACGTGATAGAAGGCTGGACATCGGGTTAATGCTGGTTGCAACAGGATTAGCCGGCTGTCTGGCCTTTTTTGTGTGTGAGGTTACGGTTGTTTCATCAGGATGGGGTTTAGGGTTTACAAATTTGATTAAGGAGCCGGGCAACCGGGACCTGAAACGATAATCCGGGTGCCCCAGACTTCATAGGTAGCGCCAATAGTCTGGCAGATTATATCTAACTTTCTGAAAAGCGGTTCGTTGCCCAGCGGTGCGGTCAAATTACAATGACTGAAGGTGGTGGTATCGTACTGAATGGTGACGCCGTAAGCCTGCTCCAGTTTATGGAAAACCTGGTTGACTGGTGCATTTTCAAAAACAAAATACTGATTCGTGCTGGGTTGCTGAATGAGCGTTGGGTTGTCGACCAGCCGTTTGGTCAGTTGCTCGCTTCGGGTATCGAAAATAGCCTGCTGATTGGACGTCAACAGTAACCGATTCGCGATTTTGCCGTGATTCTTTGCGGCTTCCAACATGGCTTTTAAAGTAAAGACGGCCACTTTCCCGGTCCGAACGGCTACCGATAGCGTCGGGTTTTTCGGCAATGCCTTGATCGTAAAACTAGTGCCGACCACCTGCGTCACTACCTTGCCGGCATATACAAGGAAGGGCTGCTGGGTGTTGTGCGTAACCTCAAAAAAACCTTCTCCCTCCAGGTGCACCTCCCGTTTTGCCGAATCGAAAGTTTTCGGGTGACGAAGTCGACTATGAGGCTGTAATACCACCCGACTTCCATCGATCAGACGAACCGAAAGAGGAGAGCCTGTTTCATTGGTCTGTTCCACCAGCGGTTCGTTGGTCGCGAACGACCAGCCATGTTGTACTACGGATCGGTCGGAGGAAAGGGTATTGGCTATAAACCACCAACCGAAGCCTAGTAACAAAAGAACAGCCGCAGCAGCCGCCCACCCCCACCGGAAGCCGATAGGGCGTTGTATGGGTTCCGATGCTGGCTCAATTGTATCAATGTCCTGAAGCTGACGCTGAATCCCCGCCCACATTTGCCTGCCCTGTTCCTGCGTAGGGAAGCGCTGGATGTTCCCGACAGCCTGCAGAAAAGCTCTGGCGGTTGCCACAACGGCTTGCTTTTCGGGATAGTGCTCCAGAAAATCGGACCAGAATAAATCGGTTTCGGCGGTTGGCTGACGGACCGACCGCTGAAAAAAATCATCCTGAGCCAGTTCTTCAACCGTATAATCACGGTAATTCGGCATAGGTATCGGGTAGGGGAGTAGTGTACAACGGCACTTCTAAAAGAGAAGAGAACGGTCGACCTAAAATGTCCCCTTGTTTTTTGAAAAATATTTTCAGTTCCGTTCGTATCAGGTCAGCTTGGCTCAGGAGAGACACCAGAGCAGGAAGCCTAGCAAGGGAGCCAGGTAAGGAGCCTGTTCGCGTAAATGACTCAATGCTTTGTGAAGGGTATTGCGAACCGATTTTTCAGTAATTCCCATAATTTGGGCTATTTCTTCATGCCTGAAGCTCTGATAAAAGCGCAGGGTAATGACTTCCTGCTGGCGTTGGGGTAGTTTCGTTAACGCCTGGGTTAAACGGTCAATCAGTTCCGACTGCTGCTCCTGACTGATCAGTATTTGCTCGGCTGAATAGTCGCTGGAAATTGTATGATCGGATTCGGGTAGTTCGGTTTCGAAACCATGTTCTTTTTTGCCCAGAAGGTGGATTTTTCGTCTGAGCGATCGAAACAGATAGAATTTAACCGATTGTGCCAAAGCGATCGAATGCCGCATTCGCCAGACGTCGACAAACAAATCCTGAATGGCATCTTCTACCAGCGTTGTATGGTCGGCTACTTTATATCCGTAGCTGTATAAGATCGCATAAAAGCGCTGGTAGAGTTCGGCAAAAGCAGCCTGATCGTCCCGTTTCAGGGCGCTCCAGAGCTGTTCGTCCGACTGCCATTCGCTATGTAAATCGCCCGCCAATTCGCCTTTATTTCGATGTAGGAAATGGATTTTTTATAAAGTTACTACCTATAATGATATTTCTAGAATTTTGCTGGAATTCATTTCATGAGTGCCTCTGACGCTTCAGTAGGCATAAGTACCGCTTCAGGCAATTGATACTCGGCAGTCGGTTCGTTCGGGAGCAACTTTGCTGCATCAGGCCAAAATAGCCATTGTATGCAAACGTCGAAGATTGCTGCCTTAAAGAAGGGGCGCACCATTATAAATCCTGTTCTGAAAGATGAGGTTATTTTTCTGGAAACCAGCCGTGAAAGCAATGGCGCCCAGACGCTGGTCGAGGTAACCTTAGCCGCTGGCGGTGGAAACCCATTGCATTACCATGAAGATTTTTCGGAAGAGTTTACCTGCCTGGAAGGCGAATTGAGTATCCAACTGGGGCAGCAAATCATTCGGCTGAAGCCGGGTGAGTCGGCTACGGCTCCGGCTTTTAGTAAACATCGGTTTTTCAACCAAAGCCAACAGCCTTGCCGATTCCGATGCCGGATTGCACCGGGCTGTCCTGGTTTTGAGCAAACGCTCCAGATTATGTATGGTTTAGCCCGGGATGGCCAATCCAATGCCCACGGGATACCGAAAAGTCCCTATGCGCTAGGATATACAGTTATGATCGGCGGTACGTATATGACGGGTTTGATGGCCTTGTTACAGCCTGTTTTGCACTGGCTGGGGCGTCAGGCGGTACGAAAGGGAATTGCAGCGGAGTTGCAGCGTCGCTACCTGACGGTGTGGTAGTAGGCCACAGGAGCAGGTTCTGTCATGAAGAGTCCAGTTAGCTGATCTGTTCCGTTGGTGAAGCCGATATAAGCCGTATTTTTGATGACAAATGATTTGTTTGTCCTATGAAGCAGTGGGTCCTATTTGACCGATACGATTTTCTCATCTACTTGCTGAATTACCCCGCCGTATTCATCGCCAACTATGTCGTTTTCGGTCCGGCCTATTTTCATGATCGGTCACTTTTTCTGGGCGCTACACTCATCACCAACCTATGTGGTATTGGCATTTTTGTATCGTTGACCCTCTGGATGAAATACATGCGATTTTTGTATGGAGGCCCCGATCAGTTTGGCCAGCGGCTGCTCTATTCCATGCTGATGTATGTGGGCGTTATGATGTCAACCATTCTGGCTATCTACTGGATTTTCGATCAGCTTGGCTATCCGTACAAACCCGAAACCATACCGTGGGTTCTGATGATTGGCTTCGTGACCAACGTTACATCGGCAGGCTGCCATGAGTCGATATTCACCTATAACCAGTTGCGGGAAAGTACACAGCGCGAGTATCGGCTCAAGCAGTTGCACATGCAGCAGCAGATGGACGTCCTCAAACAGCAGGTCAATCCGCATTTCCTGTTCAATAGCTTGAATTCATTACTTACCCTCATTGGCGAAGACCCCCGGCAGGCCGAAGTATTTACCGAAGAGCTGAGTTCGGTTTATCGATACGTGTTGCGGGCCAATGAACAGGATCTGACCGACCTGGCAACGGAACTGGATTTCATCCATTCGTATACCCATTTGCTAAAGACGCGGTATGGGGCTGGCTTTCACGTATTTATTCAGGTCGATCCCCGCTTTCAGACGTATCAACTACCGCCACTTACCTTGCAATTGCTGGTTGAAAATGCTGTTAAGCATAACATCGTCCTGAAAAACAAACCGCTTACGGTTGAAATTCAAACCGACAGCCTTGCCAATCTGTATATTCGGAACAATATCCAGAAGAAGAAGCAGGGAGTGGCCTCGAATGGGGTTGGCCTGACGAACATTCTGGCTAAGTATGAAGTGCTGGGCCAGCCCCGGCCATCGGTGCGAGAGGAAACAGGACAATTTGTGGTTGCTTTACCCCTGATCCCGGCTTAGCATTTACCGCGACGGCGTCAGGTAGGCGAAATGCTCAATAAGAAGTTATTATACGTCCTGCATCACAAAACTCTCATTCGGATTTGCCTGTACGACGAACGTTTTGGTGATGGTCTGATGATCCGTTTTTAGGGTAAGATGGTATGTGCCAGTACCCAGGTTCGCAAAATCGAACTGCTGGTGCAAACCTTTCTGAAGCGACACGTTGCTGCTGTACATTGCCCGACCATTGGCATCCAGAATGGCAAGCTGCCCTTTAGCCTGAAGGGGTTGTACATAGAGTTTGATTTTGTGATCGTTGGTCATAACAACACGGGTTACTGAAGCCGAAGCGGGTGCTGTTGAAGAATGGGCAAACGATGCGGTACTGGCTACCAGGCCCAGCATCAGAACAAGTACTTTTTTCATGGCGTATAAAATGAATCGTTTGTAGACCGCTCTGGCGATCTGATGGAACAAAGTTGCATTCTAGTTTACAGGACCGAAAATAGAAGCCGACGAGTGTCAGAAAAAAGCGGATGAATTTGGGTTTTTGCTGGATGAGTATGGTTCGTGGGCTTGGTTGTCAGGTTCTTATACTGTCAATAGTTAGAGGATTCCGTTGCCTGGTTCTGCGCAATAGTACCAGTCATGCATTGGACTGGCTGGATAAAAATGTGTAGGTTAGGGGAGCGGGGCGTTTCGTTTGATAGGGCGATTTCCAGATACGTAACCCGGCATGATGTTTACTTTTTCCAACAACTTATGCGCTATTCCATCCTGCTCATTAGCTATGTGTTTCTAACCGGATACATCCACTTCTCCGCTTCGGGGCAGATGCCGAAATCCGCCAGTGCGACGATACATCATAGCCAGATGGCTTTTCAACTATCCGAAACGGGGTTGATTACGGAAGGCATTGCATATGATCCCAAAACCAGTACGTTTTATATCGGCAGTGTACATGAGCGAAAAATCATCCGATATGTTGAAAAACGGGAGCCAGTTACGTTCTCTCGGCCAGATGATCGTCTCTGGGGTGTTTTCGGGATGAAAGTAGACCCCGAACGGCGGTTGTTATGGGTGTGCACCTCTGCTTTGCCGCAGGCCAAAGGCATTACGGCTACTACGGATGGGCGTTCGGCTCTGGTTGCTTATGACCTCCGAACCAATCGGCTAAAACAAAAGTATCCAATTCGGGAGGATGGGAAAGCCCATCTGTTAGGGGATCTGGTGCTGGCCAGCAATGGAACCGTTTATACTACTGATAGCCGTACGCCCTGGATTTACCGACTGGATGCGGGAGCAATCGATATAGCACCTTTTCTGACCGATACATTATTTCGTTCGCTTCAGGGGTTGGCTTTATCAGAAAATGAGAAGACCTTATTCGTAGCCGATTACCGTCGCGGCCTGTTGGCTGTTGATCTGGAAACCCGACAGGTTACCTGCCTATCCTGCACGCAATCCGTGGACCTGAGTGGAATAGATGGACTATACTATTACCAGAATAGCCTGATCGCTATTCAGAACCGACGCAAGCCGTACCGGGTTTGCCGAATTCGACTGGCCAAATCGTCACGGGCCATTGAACAGGTCGATACGCTGGATATTGACCACCCGCTGGCTACTGAGCCTACATTGGGCACGATTGTTGGCCATCAGTTTTATTACATTGCCAACAGCCAGTGGGACGCATTCGATGAAGCGGGTAAGCCTGTACCGAACTACCCGGCCCAGAAACCAACTGTTTTAACGCTCCCACTCGACTACTGAGCTAATTCTGGATTTGAACCGATGCGGTGGCATTATCGAACGTGAGCTGGGCGTTTGCCCCAAACTGAATGGTTTTTGCCGTCGCGTTTGGAATGGTAACGGTAACGGTGTGCCCGTCCGCAATTTTGACTACATCGCACAGAGTAGGCACCCGCCCACAACTCCAGGTGCCCACCGACGACCACAAACCCGATGCCAGACTCTGACAACTCCCCCGAGACACCACAATCTCATCGATGCGCAACTCGTCCCGGGCATTGCTGCCCACACCCGTCCAGTAGTACTGCCACAACAACTGAACATACGGCTTGTTGAGGGCGGCTGCCGGCAGCGCTACCGGACCCAGCACCTGGCTNTGCCCCGCCGTGGCACTNCGCTCATACTCGACGGGGTTGTTCTGACTATCCAGCACATCGGTGAAGGGGCCTGAATCGCCCACCCGGTAGCGCAGCCGGATGCGGTACTGACGGGGGTTGGGGGTCAC
>NZ_KB893206.1:67296-214668 GCF_000374025.1 Spirosoma panaciterrae DSM 21099
GGTGTTGTTGGCTTCGGTCCATCGGGTGAACTTGTAACCGGGTTTGGGCGTGGCGGTGATGGTGACGGGGTTGCCCTGGAAGTAGATGCCGGTCCAGGGGTAGGGTTGCTGGGGTACGCCGACGGTGGCGGGTTGGATGGCGATGGAGTTGACTTTGACNAATCCNCGNGTGGTGTCGGAGACGTTGAGGGTCAGGCTCCGGTTGGCAGTTAGGCTGAACTGTTGCCGTATATGCTTTCGGACGGAGTCGGGCCGTACTTGCAGGAAATTCATCATGTTGCCAATATTTCCCAGCCAGGTATTATAACTTGTGCCAGTTACCCACCGACTGAAATGTTCAGCCATATTGGGCTGGTACTGCTGCTGCATGGAAGTCAGCAAGGCTGTTGTTCGGGTGGGGTTAAAGGTAGTGTTGAGTAAATCGGCAAAGCGATTGATGAAGTAGGTTTTAAACGCAGGAATGTCCAGCAACCGGCGTAAATAAACCGTGAATTCCGCATCCTGACCCGTATCCAGTGCTGTCGGGAATAGATTTTTCTGCGCATAGTTCTGTCCGGTTATTCCCCAGTCGAGATCCCGAATCATCCATCGCCAGCGGCCATCGTGTCCACGAGGAGCGTTGGGCTGGTATTGGCTGGTCCGTTTGCGCCACATAGAGAGATTATTGTGAGGCCAGTCGGTGTTGGCAACGTAAATCTCCGACATCTGATAATCGGCGAAACTCTCTACATCCATCAGGGTTTGCACGTAGGTGTAGTTGACCGGACTGGTATTGGTGAAGTAGTTCTTAAAAGTGGTAAAATTGGTTAAATCCCCCTCGGTAGGCTCGTAGGTATATTGGGAGACTTCCACCATATCCACACTGTCGGTAGCTACGCCATAGTTCTGGTTGATGTAGAACCGATCGTAACGTTCGTAAAGATTGGAAACACCCCAATATTCGCCGTTGAAAAACAAAGCCACTGGGCGGTTCGACTGGGTATCGAAAGGTAGGTGTCGAACCATCGTTTGGCCGAAGGCGTCGACCAGAGTGGTATAATCCCAATCGTTACCTCCATTCCTGAGTAATAGCCGATCATACACAACACTGGTTGGACGATTGTCGAAGAAAGGGTAGTCGAAATCACGGCTACCGTACAAACGCACGCTTTTGCGGGGTACTGAGCGGGAACAGCCTCCGTGTACACGCAGCCCAATTGGCTGGTTGATGACTGAAGCGTTGTTGATGAAGAATTCAACATTTCCGGGGCGTTCCCAGGCATCGCCTTCATTGAAAAAATTTCCGGTTGTACAAAACGAACTGCCTGCGCTGGGGTTAGCGGCCCGCCAGGTGTCGAAGGTTTTTCCGGCTGTATAAATACCCGTATTGTAATCGAACAGGTGTTTTTCGTTCAGCGATACCGAAACGACGGGTATATTATACCGTGGCAAGGTAGGCGAAACGAAGTAGGTTTGTGTAACAATATCACTAGGGATGGCATTGGGCTTATACACCACAGCCCGTACCACGGTTCCCTTGAAAACCGGACTGGTTGGGAAATAGGTGGGAGTATAATTCCAGGTCGATGATTTGACAGACAACTTATTCGGTGAACTCGTTTGGTCGGTAATCGCGATCGTATTGGAATAAGGGAAAGTTTGATAGGAGCCTGTCAGTAACGGGCCTGAAGGTTGGCTCGGTTGTTCTTTATAGCTGTTTTTGTAGGAAAACGTAACCGAATTGGGATTCGTTGGATCGGGGTCAGAGCCATCCAGCGTGTAATAAATCGTGGCCGTAGGGTCGGATGCACTTAGAGACAGATTAAAACCAGTTGAATAAAATCCGCCTGTTTGGGAAAAGGTTGGGCCCGACAGCCATTCTGTGTAGCCAGTTTTTCCGTTGTTGGAGGCTTTGGGGCTGCTGTTGGGCGTTTTGAAATACAGCCAGTTGGCGCTGCCGTTGGGCTGACGGCCCCAGGAAATGTCGGCCCGCTGCGGACCAAAACTCAGCGTGTCGACCAGCGTGCTACCGTCAGGTCGGTAAAGACCCAACTGCTCCCCACTGGCCGACAGGCTGAAGCCGATGTGATCGGCACCCCGGCTGGTCTGTCCGCTGGCCCACACCAGCAGAAAGCCGTTGGCGGGGATGATGGTTTTGGATGAACCGGAGACGAACTGGTATTTGGTGGGGTTGGCCAGGTTGTCGGTGATGAAGTAGCCAGCGATGTTGACCGAGAAGGAGTTGGGGTTATAGATTTCCAGCCAGTCTTCGAAGTTGCCCGAGCCATCAGCGAGGGTGGTCTGGTTGGAGGCCATCAGTTCGTTGATATACAGCTGCTGGCTTTGCGCGGAGAAATTGAGGCACAGAAAAAAGATGGTGAGGCCGATGATGGTTTTCATATGCGTTGGTACTCTGTATCCAGGCAATCGTGAGCAAGTGTCTGGATAGCTGGTTTAATGGGGTGGAATAGATAAGTATTTTAAAAGGGTATTTTGTACTATGGTTAGCGCTTAACGTAGATTGAGAGTGGGTATTCCTAGCGAAAAGCGTTTATAGGTAAACGTATTTTTGTCAGGCGTAAAGAAAAAGTATAAGTATCTTTGGTTTGAAATATAGTTTACTTATGGGCCTTGTAAAGGTAGGTTTCCTAGAGAAATTCACGCACATTCTTTATTGAAAGGTATAAAAATTGGGCCTAAAAATAGGTAAAGGCTTCATAGGGATAGGATGGACTAGTCGAATTGAAAAGCAAAGTACATACAGTTGCCCTGGCTCAGGTTCTGAAGGGCGTGGGGGACATTCGATTCCAGAAAAATCAGATCACCTTTGGCCGACGGGTAGAGTGTGCCATTGATGCTTTCCTGAGCCTTATTATCGATCATCAGCAGGATTTCGGCTGCCCGGTGCGTGTGTGGAGCATGACTCCATAGCCCTTCACGAAGGGTTGTTATGTGCATTTCAAATCGATTGGTCATGGCCGTAGCCCGGTCGAACATCCGCCGGATTCCTCCTTTATCGTGTGGCTGAAATGGGACCTCGTTCCAATCGATCCAAAAGGAGCCTCCGGCTTTCCGGCCTCGGTTGAGGTCGACGGGTTTCCTGGACGTATACCGCATGACGTAGTAGGTAGCTGGCGCTTCTTCTGTATTATCGAAGCCATGTACATCGCCCGGCATGATCAGGGCAATGCTCCCGGCTCCTAGTGTTTTGGTCTGTCCCTCAATAGTAATGGTCAGTTTGCCTTCTTTAATGATAATCAACTCTTCATCATCATGTTTATGAGCAGGGTGAGGAGCCTGATGGGGAGGTAGCGTTGTGGCGTGAACTTCGAGGTGGCTGAAGTCGGTCGTGTTCCCCTCTAGAATCGGTCGTTGTGCCGATGCCCCTTTTTTGACGACAGGCAGGTCTGCCCAGACGTATACTTTCGAGTCAATGGATTGCCCCATGGCCAGTTGCATGGCTACAGTAATCCCTAAAAGAAGTGTGGTAAGTGTTTTCATAAGTCGAGCTACTGGCTGGCAGTACAGAGCGTTTCAGCACAACGAAGCCTATGCCTACAGTAAGAAACCCGTTAAGGACAATTACTACTGATCGGGGAGGCAGACAATGGGTATATAATGCCAGCGGAAACAGCTATCGGCAGTAAACAGGATAAAACGGAGGGAATCAGTTAATGAGCAGGATAATATTGCGTGAATTGCCTTAACTATAATTTATTGTAGCAGGTATATATTAATTTGTAAAAAAAATTATACCTTGTTCGGTATTCCTCTTCAGAGCTTTAACTGTATGAAAGTCATCGTATTGGGTGGAGGGGTGGCGGGTATGAGTGCGGCCCACGAGTTGATTGAACGTGGGTTTTCTGTCGATATCTACGAGAAGAAACCGTACTACATGGGTGGTAAGGCTCGTAGCGTAAACGTACCCGGCTCATCGCCCGACGACCCTAATGGACAACATTCAACGGGGCCTGGCGCAGATGTTCAGTCATTGCCCGGCGAACATGGTTTCCGATTCTTTCCGGGATTCTATCGGCACATTACCGATACCATGCAACGAATCCCTTATACTGCTCCAGATGGAAAGAAGAATGCCCAGGGTGTGTATAACAACCTGGTCGATGTAACCCGGGTTGGGATTTTAAGAAACGGGAAAAAGCCGATCATCACCATTGTTAGCTTTCCGAAATCGCTGGCCGATCTGAAAGCCGCTCTGGAAGTATTACACACCCATGATACGGGATTGCTGCCTGACGAAGCGCACTTTTTTGCGACGAAAGTCTGGCAATTGATGACCTCCTGTCAGCGTCGGCGGGATATGGAGTATGAGAAAACGGGCTGGTGGCAGTACATGGAAGCCGATCAGCATAGCGAGGCTTATCGGCACCTGCTGGTAGAAGGCTTAACGCGAACGCTGGTGGCGGCTAATGCCAAATTTGCCAGTACCAAAACCGGGGGCGATATTTTTATTCAGCTCCTGTTCAATATCGCCAATCCTGGCATGCATACCGACCGGGTACTGAACGGGCCTACAAACGAAAAGTGGCTGAAGCCCTGGGAGGAATATTTGACCGCCAAAGGCGTGCGTTTTTTCAAAAGTGCGCTGGTGCAGCAGATAAACTGCGTGAATGGAACGGTTCAATCGGTCGATATTCAGAACTGGGAGAAAGACGCCCCATACGATCCACCTGCCAAAGGGGATTATTACATCCTGGCTACGCCCGTCGAAGTAGCCGCAGCCGTATTGCCCGATGAACTCAAACAAAGCATTGGTAGCCTGCAATACCTGGACGATCTGGCTGCCGATGTGGCCTGGATGAATGGGATTCAGTTTTACCTGAATCAGGTTATCGAGGTGGTGCATGGGCATTGTATCTATGTCGATAGCGAATGGGCGCTAACCTCGATCTCACAACTTCCCTTTTGGGATGATTACGACATCAGCAGGCGTGGCAACAAACGGGTTAAAGCCATTCTGTCGGTCGATATATCGGACTGGCTTACAGATAGCCCCGACCTGCCAGGGCTACCTCCCAAGAAAGCCAAAGATTGCCAAAGCTTCGATGAAATTGCCGACCGGGTTTGGGCGCAGTTGAAACGTAGCCTGAATGTGGATGGTACTATTGTGCTCAGCGATGAGATGCGGGAAGGCGTTTTTCGGGAAAATGATCTCGTGTACCGGGGCTACTTTCTGGACCACTCGCTGAACGAACAGGCCCCACCCGGTAAGCGCGATCCAACGGCTTCGGTAGTGGGTCAGAAAGGTCAGAAAGGAGAGGTGCTGATCAACCACGAGCCGTTGCTGGTCAATACCGTAAACAGTTGGTTCAAACGGCCCAGCGCCTATATCCCTGGCTTGTCGAATCTGTTTCTGGCTTCGGATTATGTGCGCACCAACACCGACCTGGCTACGATGGAAGGTGCCAATGAAGCAGCCCGGCGGGCGGTCAACAGCATCATCGATGTATCGGGGGTAGATGCCCCGCTCTGCTCGGTCTGGAATCTGCATGAGCCGGTCTTTTTCGCCCCCTTCAAATGGTATGATAACTGGCGTTTTGGACGAGGGCTGCCTTACAAAAAGACGCCCGGCTGGTTCGATGCTTTGATGGTGATCTGGGGTATACTTTATGCGATTGGATTTCTTTTGTATACCGCCTGGACTGCGCTTACTACCTGGACCCAAAAAAATCGATGATAAACCAACACGATTATACAAATCTTGAACTCATCACGTTTGGGACTGGCTGCTTCCTTTGGGTGGTTGTTTACTTCTTCACGCTACGCAACATCCAACGGCATCAGTTTGTCGAAATTCCCATCGTAACGATCTGGGGAAATATTGTCTGGGAATTTCTGTGGAGCTGGGTCTTTGTGCCCGATATGGGGAGCCTGTTTATGTGGGGGTATCGTGTCTGGTTTTTTATGGATTGTTTTATTGTATACGGTGCCATACGATACGGTAAAAAGCAAATTAGCATCCCGATACTTCGCCAGCACGTTGGTCTTTTAACGGGGCTGGGTATTCTGTGCTGGCTGCCGTTGCTGTATTATTACATTGCGGTTTACGATGCCCCCCTGAGCCACATGGGAGCCTACTCCGGCTACTTGCTGAACATACTGATTTCGGCCTTATACATCACGCAGGCTTTACGGCTTAATAACTGGACGTTGTTTTCCTATCCAACCGCCTGGTGTAAAGGGATAGGTACACTCCTGATATCCGTATTTTGTTTTCTGCATTTCACCGACCCTTTTCTGCTGTCGATGTGCGTCGTTACGGCTATCCTTGATGGGGTGTATATTGTTCTCTTTACCAGGCAGTCTACTCGTGCCTAACTGTTATGAGCACACGGTTACACTGGAAAGATAATTTTTGGAAAGGATTTGGTTTTGACGGATTAGAGCCTGAAGAATTTAAAAAACGAACGTCTGCCGTTTTGCTGGCCATTTTTACCGTGGTAGCGGGCTTGTGTTACTCGTTGATTTATTCCTTTCTAGGATTCTCTTCGCTCGCTTTTGTGGTTTATACGTACGTGCCCGTATGCCTGCTCAACATCCTGTATCTGCGTTTTTCGCATCAGTATCAGGTTTTTGGCAGTATTCAGCTTGGGCTAATTTTTATATTCCCTTTAGCGGCCCAGCTTGCTATCGGCAGCTATGTCGATGCCAGTGCGGTTATTCTGTCGACGTTTCTGGCGCCTGCAGGGGCTCTTATTTATGCATCGCGCCGAATTGCCCGTCTCAGTTTTTACTTGTTCATGGTCGCTATTGTGGGCGTCACCGGCTGGGAGTATTTTTTCGGCCGAACCGAAACGATACTGCCTCGCGGTATTATCCTCATTTTCTTTTCCTTTAATCTGATTATTGTCTGTGCGATCATTTTCTTTCTGCTCGAAAGTTTTCTACAGAAGCAGGATGAGCTTCGGGCCGAATTACGCCAATCGCTTCATACGCTGAAGATTGCTCAAAATCAATTGATTCAGTCCGAGAAGCTCGCCAGTCTGGGCGAGCTGACCGCTGGCATCGCACACGAGATCCAGAATCCGCTCAACTTCGTCAATAACTTTTCAGAGGTGAATGTCGAACTCCTAGAGGAACTGAAAGAGGAAGCGCAGGCTGGCCGCATCGATGAGGTGTTGACCCTGGCCAATGATCTGGATCAAAATCTTAAAAAAGTCATCTTTCATGGTAATCGGGCCGGAACAATTGTGCGAGGTATGCTGGCGCACAGCCGTTCGGGAACGGGCGAACGACAACGTACTCAACTGAATGACCTGGCCGACGAATACCTCCGGCTGGCGTATCAGGGACAGCGAGCCAACGACAAAACCTTCAACTGTACCCTTCAGACCCACTTTGCTCCCGACCTTCCCCTACTGAACCTGGTGCCACAGGATATAGGCCGGGTCTTACTGAATCTTTTTCAGAATGCGTTGTATGCGGTACGCCAGCGTCAGAATCAGGAACCTACAGGGTATACACCAACTATATGGGTCAGCACCGATCGGCAGCAGGGACAAGTTGTGGTCAGGGTTAAAGACAATGGAACGGGTATGTCGGAGGCCGTCAAAGCCAAGATTTTCCAGCCATTTTTTACCACTAAACCAACGGGGGAGGGCACCGGGTTGGGGCTGAGTCTGAGCTATGACATTGTAACGAAGGGCCATAGTGGCACTCTGGACGTGGCAAGTCAGGAAGGCGAGGGCAGTGAATTTATTATGAAGTTACCACTTAGTTAAAACGGGGTCAAACCTGCCTGCCTGGTGGAATGCCGAACCAGAAATGGCCTAAATCGGCTACTTATTCACTCATAGCTACCAGTTATTCATTTCCTCATTGATGGCCAGTTGCTGACGTATTGTTTTGTAGCGGCAAGAGCATATCCCCTTTCTTGACAAAATCACGACAACAGGAAAATGGCAAACGAAAAAACGATCATCGACGAGTGGGCAGTGAAAGACCTGGAAGACGGTTCATCACTGAAAGTTACGGTTATGAGCTGTTCCGAATTGGGTAATCAATCCTTACCCGGTATTCAGGTCTGGTATCTGGGTTATATCGTCAACTACGAACCGCTGATTGTAGAGCGCTGGGCGTATCAGGCTTCAAAAGCCGGCGTCGATGCATACCTGCTGGAAGATCAGTCGTGGATGGTACATCCCGATCAATTTATAAAGAACTACCTGGTGTTGGGCTCTCCTCTGAAAGCCAGAGTAGACGTAAAAACGCGCTCTTCTAAAGTGATCACGAAAGAGTACGACTTACCGTTTGAGGTTTAGAACCCCATGACACCCCTGCTTCGTACGGTTCTGCGCGTTTTATTTTTTCCGATAAGCCTGCTATTCATAAGATGTAGTAATTCATCGCTGTCGACAGGAGCCGTGGTCGAACCATCGCTTCTTCGGGTGAATGTTAACTTTTACCAGTCTGTCGATGAAGACGGTGAACGAACGGAGCGTGTGGAGGCCTATGTTAAAGATGCCAACGATCGCTCAGTAGCTAACCCTGATATTCACCTGAAAGTGGATGGACGTAAACTGCGGCTGACGACCGGGTCAACCAATTATTACAGTACCTATGCCTATTATACACTAGCCGATACCTCCTGGCATATCGACGCGGCCAAAGCGTATCCCGTCTCGATTGTACTGACCGATGGGAAAGAATACAGCCTGGGTACCATACAGGTGCAGCCTGCGCTTACGCCTGCTTTGTTTCTGCCTCCTAAAACACACAGCCGACGTCGGGCATTAACCTTGTACTGGCAGGCTATAGAATCCGATAGCTGGCTGCTTCGCCTTTGGAAAAAGTGGCAGGGCGAAACCACCAAAACGGAGTTGACGGTGTCAAAACAGTACCGTACCGTCGATGAGTGGAACAATGTACACTACGAGGGCCACAGTACAGACGTGGCCGATTATCTGAATAAGCAGATAGAATCGGGTAAAGGTGCCTTTACGATTCCGGCGACGTATTTCCAGCGTTCACAAAATCCATTTAATGAACTCTCGCTGATGATTAATTCGGAGAAACAGGTCACGCTCGATACGCCTTTTCTGAAGGGGAGTTCCCTGAGTAGTACATGCAAGACCCTTTACCGAATCGAGATAACGGATTAAGACAGACAGAGGGACCATTGCGTTGGCAACGATAACCTTTCCGGCTACCGGCAGTTATCTCTGTTCAAGAAGTTGAACCTACCAGGATGACTGTCTCAACGCAAACAAAGGCCCTTTTGTGGGGATTAGCAGGAATTGGTGCCTGGGCAGCCGTAAAGGCGGGGCTGGCCAGGCATCGTAAAATGGATTTTCGGGGCAAAACCGTGGTAATCACGGGAGGGTCGCGTGGGCTTGGGCTCGAAATGGCCCGTATTCTGGCGCAGGAAGGAGCTAACCTGGCCATATGTGCCCGCGATCCAGCCGAACTCAACGACGCACGAAGTGAATTGCTGGCCTATGGTGGATCGGTATATACCCAAACCTGTGATCTGACCGATAAAGACCAGATAGAAGACTTTATCGAAGACGTTCGGCGGGAACTTGGCCCTGTCGATGTGCTGATCAATAATGCGGGAATCATTCTGGTTACCCCCTTCGAGCATACCACCGAAGCTGATTTTCGAGAGTCGATGGATACGAATTTCTGGTCGGCTTTTCATACCATTAATGCTGTTTTACCGCATATGCGGCCTCGAAAAGCAGGTCGTATTGTTAATGTGACCTCGTTTGGCGGTAAGGTGTCGGTACCGCATTTGCTGACCTACTCAGCCAGTAAATTTACTTTTGTGGGGTATTCAGAAGGGATTCGTCCTGAGTTACAGAAAGAAAACATTTATGTAACGACCATTTGTCCGGGTCTGATCCGAACGGGAAGCCCGCGTAATGCCTATTTCAAAGGCCAGAACGAAAAAGAATATGCCGCGTTCAAAATTGCAGGGTCAATTCCATTTTTTACGATCGACTCTGCCCAGTGCGCCCGCGAAATCGTAGAGGCTTGTCGCTATGGCGAAGCAGAACGAATCATTGGGTTTCCCGCTAAACTAGGGGCATCAATTCAGGGCCTGGCTCCGAATCTGCTGGCTGAAGTGATGGGGGTTGTGGCCCGGCTACTACCCAATCCTGGCGGCATTGAAGAACAGCGGGCAAAAGGGAAAACGAGCGAAACGCCCCTATCCGAATCGGTTCTGACCACCCTGACCGATCAGGCTGCCGAACGAAATAACGAAAGAGTGAAAGAGTGAAAGAGTGAAAGAGTGAAAGAGCGAATTGCTGGTGAAAGCTATTTTTCGCTCATTCACTCTTTCACTCATTCGCTCTTTCACTCTACTCCTCCTCAATAACTACATCATGCTTTTTTGCCGCTTTTTTGATGCGCTCTTTAATGGTGTCAACCTCGTCGGCATCGTATTTAGCCGCGTTGTCTTTGTGGTTGATGTAGCTCCAGGCAGCCCGAACGTGCTCAGGCGTATCGATCGGATATTTTTTGTTGGTTCGGTCGGCGAATTCAACGTCTCCGTATTTATGTTCGCCTTCGGTCGGCCGAACATCGTCGCGCCGACTGATTTTTGAGTCATTTGCCATAGTCGTTGAGAATAAGTTTTATAGCTATGGAACAGGTAATGGTCAGTTAGTAACCAAAAACACAAGAACCACAGACCTTAAAATTGTTGTCCACTCGTCAACGATCCTGTTTCGTAGAATGTTTAGAGAAGTAATCCAACTGTCAGGGTTGATTCTGACTGGATACTAAATAGATGATCACATAAACTGCATACAATGTCTCTACTTTTTTCGCCACTGGCTCTCCAAAGTATCCAGCTTAAAAATCGCATTGTCGTTTCGCCGATGTGCCAGTATTCGAGTCTCAACGGGTTTGCCAACGACTGGCATCTGGTGCATCTGGGGAGCCGGGCCGTTGGTGGGGCCGGGCTGATTTTTACGGAGGCAACGGCTGTATCGCCCGAAGGTCGCATTTCACCCGACGATCTGGGTATCTGGAGCGATGAGCATATTGCCGGATTAAAACGCATTACGCAGTTTATTCAGCAAAACGGATCGGTAGCGGGTATTCAACTGGCACATGCTGGCCGAAAAGCCAGTCACCGTAGGCCATGGGAGGGAGGGGCATCCATTGCCCCAACGGAAGAGCGGGGCTGGCAGACTGTAGCCCCTAGTGCCATTCCGTTTCAGGAAGGCCAGCATCCGCCCCTGGCCCTGACGGCAGAAGGCATCGAACAAGTACTGGTTGATTTCGAAAAAGCAACCCAACGGGCTATCGAAGCTGGTTTTCAGGTACTCGAAATTCATGCAGCCCACGGCTATTTGTTACACCAGTTTATGTCGCCCCTGAGCAACCACCGGACAGATGAGTACGGCGGATTATTTGGCAATCGGATTCGATTGTTACTGGAAGTGATCGAGCGCGTCCAAAGCGTGTGGCCGGAGGATTTGCCCTTATTTGTGCGTATATCGGCAACCGATTGGACCGAAGGAGGCTGGACAATTGATGATTCAGTAGCGTTGGCTAAGATTCTCACTGAAAAAGGGGTGGATGTAATTGACTGCTCAACAGGGGGGAACGTAGCCAGAGCGAAAATTCCGGTGGGGCCGGGCTATCAGGTTTCGTTTGCCGAACAGATTAAACAGGAGGCTGGCATCAAAACGGCGGCTGTGGGCTTGATAACATCGGCCGAACAGGCAGAGACTATTTTGGCAAATGGCCAGGCCGATCTGATTCTGCTGGCCCGCGAATTTTTACGGGATCCGTATTTTCCGCTGCATGCGGCTCATACACTGAGTGATACCATCGCTTGGCCCGTACAGTACGAACGCGCGAAACCTCGCTGAAAATTCGGTTGAGTATAAACAATTTATCCGCAGAAACAGTAATCTTGCCAGCAGAATGTAATTAACCAGTTGTAACATCACCATTTATTAACTCAAAGAAATCATGCGTTGGTTAGGAGGACGTGAAAGTGATAATGTCGAAGACCGCCGGGGAAGCGGTGGCGGTGGACTGCTCGTTGGCGGGGGTATTGGCACGGTTGTCATCGCCATCATTGTGACCTTACTGGGGGGCGATCCATCCGAAATTTTAAACCGGTCGTCCCAGTCATCGGCTCCGGTCAATCAACAGGCCGATGATCAGGCCGCTTCATTTACCCGGAAAGTACTGGCCAGTACGGAAGATGTCTGGACAAAAATCTTTGCCGAGCAGGGCGCGCAATACCGGAAGCCTGTGCTGGTGATGTACCGTGGAACAACTACATCCGGCTGCGGCACGGCTCAGGAAGCGATGGGACCGTTCTACTGTCCTGCCGACCAGAAGGTTTACATTGATCTGTCGTTCTATGACGAATTAGCTGAACGGTTTCAGGCACCGGGCGAATTTGCCATGTCGTACGTGATCGCGCATGAAATTGGTCACCATATTCAGAAACAACTAGGGATCATGGATAAGGTAGATCGGTTGCGGCAGCAGCTAAGTGAACGGGAGTATAATCGGGTTTCGGTTCGGCTGGAACTACAGGCCGATTTCTTTGCGGGCGTCTGGGCCAATCATGCGCAGGGGCAGAGTATTTCCATTGATGAAAACGACGTGGAATCCGCTCTGACAGCAGCTAATGCCATCGGCGACGACAAAATTCAGGAAGAAACCCAGGGTCGTGTTGTTCCCGATGCCTTTACCCATGGCACCTCTGCCCAGCGGGTTTACTGGTTCAAAAAAGGACTTAAAACGGGTGACTTAAACCAGGGTGATACCTTCAACAGTCGCGAAGATGCCAATTTGCAGTAAGTAGAGTCTGGACATAAAAATAGCCATCCCGAACACCTCAGGATGGCTATTTTTATGCCGATATTTCTTACGCGACTACCCGATTTCGCTGTTTCAATACGCCCAGCCACATACCTGCCAACGTGCCAACAAGGGCCGAGATGAAAAACTTAACCGGAAACCAGTCTAGCACCAGGTAGGATGGCCTTTCTTCATAAACTAGGGCGGTACTTAGCGCTATGGTGTACCATACAAAAAGAGGAGCTATACTTAATAACAGACGCTTGAAAGCCGTATACCGGGGGGAGCCTGCCAGAACAACGCTACTCAGCAGACTGGCGAGCCCAGCACTGATATAGAAGCGGGCAATACCATTTTCGGGTGCTAGTATGCGCATTCCCATGATACTTAGGCCTAGGCAACAGGTAAAGACGCACAAGCCTGCCACCACTAACCAACCTGCCGGAGCCTGTTCCAGCCAGACAAACAAGCGCTGATTGGTTGCGTATGGAAGCACTACCTGCAAAAACATCAGCAACCAGACCAGGTAGAAGCCTAACCAGCAAATGTGGTGAATATGATAAAATTGCTGATTGACCCACTGCTTCTGTGCCGTCATCGTCAGGAAATCGGCAAAGCTATGCTGGGCAAAGTAAGCGCCCAGTGCAGAGACCCCCACCAGTAGCCCTAGCAGCAGGGTCAATTCGACAGGCCGTTGTTTTAGCCGACCGAAAAAATTCTGCCCTAGCCAATGCCCCTCCCTGATTAGTCGCATGCCGCCAAGTTGCAGCCCAAGCAATGTAGCCAGGCATAGGCCAGCGTCGAGCAGCAGCGTGATGCGTGTGTCGCCCCAATAGCTGGCCAGCCAAACGGGTACAAATCCAGTGATGGTTTCGAAAAGATTCCTGCTGCCAATAAAGCACAGAACGCCGAGTAAAAGGATAACCGGCTCCTGCCGGGGGAGTACGGGACGGTTGAGTTTAGTAAACTCCTGGTCTAAAAGATCGACCGGGCCCAGCCGCTGCGTAGCAATCAGAAAGGCTTCCTGCTCACTCAGTTCTTTGGCCTGTAAAGCCTCCATACTATCCAGTAGATGGCTCGTTAACTCGTTTAGCTCATCGTCGGTAAAACTACCCGATTTCTTAAATGGACTAAGCCACGTTTGCAGGGCTGCAGTTAGGTTAAACTGGGGTTGGGCATCCATAAATGTTGGAGAAGTTGGTTTACAAGGTTCCAGTTCGTACGTTCAGTAGCCAGCGCATTCCGGCCCTGCTCTTTCAGTCGGTAATACTTACGCTGGCGGTCGTTCGGAGCCGTTTGCCAGAATGATTCGACGAGCCCCCGCTGCTCAAGTTTACGCAACACCGGATACAGCGTTCCTTCGGCCAGGTCAAGTTTGCCGCCCGAAAGCTCACGCACCTGTCGAATGATTTCGTAGCCGTAATTTTCCTGCTGCGCCAGTACCGACAACACTAAGGGCACCATAGCAGCCGCCACGAGTTCTTTGTTTAAATTCTCCTGCTGTAGCATACCTCGAAGTACAATGTATGACAAATGTACATAGAACTTCGAGGTATAAAAATTATTTCGATTTTATTTTCTGGTTTGTGCTAAATGCGTAACTGGAAAATGCGCAATCGATGATTTGGAAGAACCGTGAGTTGGTCAGGTTATAACCGCTCTAATTGCTGGAAGACCGGAATCAGTGCTTTCCCTCGCTCAGAGAGGGTATATTCGATATGAAGAGGCTTTAATTGGATCACTACTTTATTCAGGTAGCCTTCGTCGGCCAATTCTTTTAAGGCCACCGAAAGAGACTGTTTATTCGCACCTTCGATTTGGCGCAGCAACGTATTGAATCGCAAAGGGCCATTCATCGCCAATTGAAAAATTTGTGGTTTCAGCTTTCCGGAAAGCCGCTTCAACAGCTCTTCGGCTGGGCAACTCGTTTCAGCTTTTTGCATTTTTTTATGAAACCTGTTTAAACTTTTGTTTCGTCTGTATTTGTCATTGCGACGCAGGAGCAATCTTCGGAAGAGGATACTTTTTATGCCTATTCGAAGATTGCTCCTGCGTCGCAATGACAAAAAAAAGCGTCTTATAGCCCATAGATGCAGGAAGCTTAAACAACTTCATAGTCAACTTTTTCTGACTAATTGACTCTTTGCGAGCTATTCAGCCAATTTTGTGGAGACGTTTGCAGTTAAACGGCAAATAAGGTGTTGCTGGGCGAGATCGGTTTGGCGCGTTGGCCGAAGCCGATCTTGATGAGATAACGCAAACGGGATCAGAAAATTCAACAGCAACCGACTTGCTCATGCAAAGCTGCATGGCGAAACGAGACAACCTACTCAATATGAATAATAACCCCACAAATCCACTTTTATGCGATGTTGAATCAGGTATGTGTGAACTGCCCGATTTTAATTCAGAACTCCAGAATAAAGCGACTTCGCTGGCTATCCACTCCGTTAGAATAATCTATTTTACGGACCCAATCTGCTCTACGTGCTGGGGAATCGAACCGCAGTTGCGAAAACTCAAACTGGAATATGGGCCTAGCCTGGACATAGAATACCGAATGGGGGGATTATTACCCGACTGGAGTTACAATAGTGGTGGCATAAGTAAGCCATCCGATGTGGCACCCCATTGGGACGAGGTGAGCCTGTACTATGATATGCCCATTGATGGGGATGTTTGGCTCGAAGACCCTCTTCCATCGTCTTACCCAGCTTCGATTGCCTTTAAAGCCGCTCAGTTGCAGGGCGAAACGAAAGGATTGTTATTCCTTCGGGAGATTCGGGAAATGGTTTTCCTGCAGAAAAAGAATATTGCTACGTGGGAAAATTTAGAAGCTGCGGCCAGCAAAGTGGGATTGAATCTGGAAGCCTTTTCGGCCGACTACCATGGACAGGCTCAGGAACTGTTCCAGCAAGACCTGACTTTGGCCCGACAGCTGGGGGTTCGAGGCTTTCCAACCCTATTTTTTCTGGACCAAAAGGGTAATCAGGAAAAAGTATATGGGTATAAACCATATGCCGATTTTGAGAACGCCGTTCGTAAACAACTCCCTTCGGTCACTAAATCGACTATGGCAACAGACTGGCAAAATTTATTTGCTATACACGCTACGTACACGTCCCGTGAATTTGCCGAATTGTCGGGAATGGATCGGAAGCAGGTCGATGGCTACCTGCAAACCATATCAGAAACGGGCCAGATCAGGAAAATAATTTCCAAAAACGGGCCCTTGTGGATTCGCCAATAGCTTCGCTCGGCAGCTCTACAACAGGCTATTTGCCAATTAGCCTTGTCAGTTTACGTCAGTGATGTATACGATGACAAGACTAATTGGTAAATGGTATTTGGTAGTCTATTTTTTCAATTCAACCAGAAACTCACGGAATGCTTTTTCCAGCGCTTGTAAGGCATCCGACAAACCACTGGTATCATTCACTTTGAGTTTCCCTTCGGCAGTTCGGGCAATATCAGCAACACGGGCTACACCGATGGTTCCGGCACTGCCTTTTAAGGTGTGCAGATGCCCTTTTACCGTTGGTATATCGCCCAGTGAATAGGCCGATAGAGAACCCTCGACCAGTTCGGCGGCTTCGGTCACAAATTCCTCCATGATACTATCTACCAGATCATGTCCGCCAATGTCACGAAGCTGGCCCACGATTTCAGCGTCGATAATGGGCAGCGCGGGTTCAGAAGCAACCAGAACGGGTTTGACAGGTTCGGGAGTCGGTGCGGCTTTTACCCGGTTGGCATCCGAAATCTCTTTCACCTTCGCCACCAGACTCTGCGCACGGATGGGTTTGGCAATGTAGTCGTCGAGACCCTGGCTGATAAAGCGCTCCCGGTCTTCTTTCATCGAGTAGGCAGTCATGGCCACCACGGTAGGTAGGTCTTTCCCAAACTGTTCGCGGAGTCGGCGTGTGGTTTCTACCCCATCCATATCGGGCATCTGAATGTCCATAAAAATGACATCGAAGGAAGGTGAAGCTGCTGATAGTTCACTTTCTTCCCTTTCCTCCATTCTCCTTTTCACCATGTCAATAGCTGCCGGACCGCTATCGGCCGTGGTAACAATACAGCCCGCTTTTCGCAGAATTTCGCTGGCCACTTTGCGGTTTACGGCATTGTCGTCGACCAGGAGTACATCCGGATGGTAGGTACTGAAGAAATTAGCCAGCGCGATTTCGGCCACTTCGGTCGTTTGCTGTGTTGGGCTGATGGCCGTTTCTTTCAGTTCGATGATGAACCAGAAGGTACTACCCATGCCAACGGTCGATTCAACCCCCACTTCTCCTTTCATCAGATGCGCCAGCTCTTTCGAAATGGCCAGCCCCAGGCCAGTACCGCCAAACGATTTCCGGGATGACGTATCGACCTGGCTAAATGAGTTGAAAAGCAGATTGATATTTTGGGGCGAAATGCCAATGCCTGAGTCTTTCACCGCCACTCGAATCCGGTTGAATTTCCCCCGTTTGCTAACCAGCGATGCTTCGACTTCGATGGTGCCATTTTCAGTGAATTTGATGGCGTTGGAGGTCAGGTTCGATAAAATTTGCAGAAGCCGTGTCTGGTCGGCAATCACAAACGTGGGCAGGTCGGGAGCCAGCTTATAAGTTAGGTCGTTGTTTTTCGAATTGGCCTGCTGCCCAAAGAGGGCAATTAACTTCTCGAAAATCTCCTTAAAGGCAATCGGGGCTTCGTGGAGTACCATTTTACCCGCTTCGATTTTCGACAGGTCCAGAATGTCGTTCAGAATATTGAGCAGCGTTTCCGAGGATCGTTTGACGGTTTTTACGTAACTGCGCTGTTCTTCATCGAGTTGGGTGTCGTTGAGCAGGTCGATCATGCCAATGATTCCGTTCATGGGCGTGCGGATTTCATGACTCATATTGGCCAGAAACTGTTCTTTCACCTTCAGCGAACGCTCGGCTTCGTCTTTAGCCTTTTCCAGTTCGGCCGACTGCCGTTTCAATTCGGTGATATCACGGGCCAGTACGGCTACCACCGATCCTGTACTGGGGTTGTCGTTCAGCATCAGCATGTTGAACATATATTGCCGTTCGCTGCCGTCTTTCCGGCGCATACTGGCTTCAAAATTTCGAAGGCTTCGGTTGCGGGCCAGCTTGAACATAGCCCGACGGATGGCCGTCTTGTCGATAAAGAACTGACTGATTTCATGCCCCAGCACTTCGTCGGGAGTGTAACCCATGCGCTTGAATACCGACGGGCTGATCATGGTGATGCAGCCTTTCCGGTCTACACGGGCGTAGATGTCCTGGAGGTTTTCGAAAATACCCCGGAATTTCTCTTCACTCTGGCGGGTTGCGATTTCGGCCTGCCGGCGGTTGGTGATATTTCGGGCAATACCCGAAACTTCTTCGATAACTCCACCCGCCAGTAAAATAGGGTTAAGATGAAATTCAAAGTAGGATTCCCCGCCGGGAGTCATGAAATGCAGCTCGAAATTCTGCGGATGACCATGAAAAGCCTGTCGATACCGCTCTTCCAACCGTTTCAGATTTTCGTCGCCAATCATTCGCCAGCCCAGATTGGTAATGTTGGCCTGAATGGGGGGCGTTCCATTCGTTTGATAATCGATCAGTCGTGCATAGTTTTTGTTATAGGAAGTCAGATGCAGCGCTTTGTTGACCGACCAGATCAGGTAGGTACTGCTGTCGAAAATGGCGTTCAAACGGGCATTCTGTTGATCGAGCCGGGCTTCCGACTGTTTCCGGGCAATGGCCAGTGCTACCTGTCCCGAAATAAATTCCAGCAATTCCAGGTCGCGGGGGCCGTAGGTCTGGGCATCATCGTACGATTTTACCCCAATGATCCCTGTAATTTCGTCGCCGATCCGAAGCGGGGCCGTCAGCATCACCTGGGGTTGTTGCTGACCATACAGGTCGATGTTGTGCTGATCGGCCAACTGGCGGATGTCGCGCTCGTACAGGAACAGTGGTTTGTTGGCCCGGATGGTGTACTCAATAATGCCATTGCCCAGCTTCCGCTTGGTGAATCGCATGGCACTACCGAAATACTCATCGACATAATACGGGAAAGACAGATAGGTTTTGGTCGCGTCGTACAGCGCAATGAAAAAATTGCGGGCGTCGATAATGTTCCCTAGTTCTTCATGAATCTTATGGTAAAGTTCACTGAGATTCGGGGTATTGATGGTCCAGTTGGCGATGCTGTAATAAAGCTTCTGCGATTTTTCGGCGCGGATTTTGCCGGTTGTGTCGTGCAGAATACAACGGAACGTGGTTGGGCGACCGTTATCGAAGCGGCAGTTGACGCTTCCTGACAAGAAGAGCGTTTTGCCGGACTTACTCCGAAAAACGGTTTCGACATAAGGCAGTTTGTCGCCTTCCTGAATCCGTTTGAGCAGGCCGAGCGTACTTTCTGCGTAATCGGGATGAAGAACGTCGCGTAGGTTGAGGGCCGAAATCTCTTCGGAGTTGTAACCCAGAACTTCGCGCCAGGCCCGGTTTACAAAAATGAACTTGCCATCGAGCGTCAGAAGCTGAATCAGGTCGGAGGTGTTATCGACCAGGTCCTGCAACTGCGCGTTGGTATTCGATAAAGCCGAGGCTACACGTCGTTTGTTGGTAACGTCTTCGCCGATAACGGTAAATGAGTAGACGCCACCTTCTTTACTGTTGGTAATAACCGAGTTGATCTGTACGCTACGGAGAGCGCCACTCCGGGCCAGCAGCGTAATTTCGCGAAGATCGGGAAAACTATCTTTGACCAGGGCCTCTTCAAAGTCGATTTCAAGCCGGGCCCGGTCGGCCGGAGGAATCAGTACATCGAAGAAATTTTGTCCGATAATGTCGTCCGGTTGCCAGGCAGTAACGCGGTATGTATACGGATTGGCATAGCTAAGGGTTCCATCTCGCTGGATGGTCAGGCCTACCAGATTGAGTTGGTCAACCGTCTGTCTGACATCGAATAGGGGTTGGGCGTCGGTCAGGGGTTGGCCGTCGCGCTCATGATGGAGCCGTTGGATTTCAGCCACTAACTCGTCTTTTGTTTTTGCAGACCAGCGCATGTAGGGTAAGGAAGTTGATATGTCGTCTGACTTGTTAAATTTACAAAAAAAGCTGCTTTTTGACTAGTGCTAACGAATCGGTTAGAAATAGATGTTGCCTATAAGACCCGTATCTGGCCGATTCGTCATTCTATTTTCGGCAACGTTTTAATCCCTATAATTTGTCGATGTGGGCATAAGGTCTGATAAAATTATCAACGACTATGAAAAAGATCACCGTATGGATTGGGTATTTGCTCAGTGTATGGCTGTTCGTTACCTGCCATCGTTCGGAAGTAGAACCCGCTCCTTTTCTGGATGGTTCTCCGCGTATTAAATCCATTTCTTTTTCGGGAATTTCATCGGACCAGATAGCCATCGACCAATCGACGCGGACCATCTGGGTAACCATGCCTGCCCAACTACCCGACTATATCGATATTCGTATGGAGTTGGCAGATAATGCCGAATGGGTCAACAAACAGTCGGGCATTAAAGGGAGTGGTTTATTTGGCTGCGATACCTGTTCGCGTATTGACCTGACCGAAAAAAACGCCAGGGCCAGCCAGAGCGTTTATGCCTATCAGATCAGGCGCAAGCCCTCGGCTCCCTTGCAGGTGGGTGCGCTGACTGTCCCGCTAGCTTACAACATCCGGAATGAAAACGGTATGGACTTAGCCATTCCGATGCTGAATTTGTACGGAAACAGGCTGCCCAGAGAAGCCCGACTGACGCACGACAAAACGGGTGAAACGGTAGTGGTGAAACGGGATTCGGCTTTGTCGTGGCTCTATCCTGATTCGTACCGGATTCACTACAGCGACCATACGAACCAGCTAGCCCTTTATTTGTATGATGCAAACGTGCTGCCGGGGAGCTATCATATCGAACTGGTGCTGGATGACAATTCGACACTTAAGGTGCCCCAGCCCGTTGTCGTAACACAGGGCACGGCGGCATTCAGGTATGAGTCGGAGCCGTATCTGGCGTACAGAAAAAAAGAGTTTGGCTATCGGGTAGCTGTAGGACACGTTCTGACGGTGGATGGTTATAACTTGTTTGAAGGGTCCGTTGCCATCGAGTGGGTCGATAATCAGAACAATGTTATCAAACCGTCGGGGCTTCGATTTGATCGGTATGGCCGTCAGGTTCAGATTCCCGTTCCGGTGGGTCTCCTGCCGGGTCAGTACAGCATGCGGGTTTGGCAGAATGCGGTCAAATTGCCTTATACCTATTGTTTGCGGGTAAACGTGACAAGCGACGATACCGAACGACCCATCATAGGCACGATTGGCGATGATTCGGCTCCCTGCTCCCTCAACGCGCCAGTTCCCGTCCAGCGGGGGATGCGGATAAATTTTTCGTCCAGTCAGAAGCAGCAGGTGATAAATGGGGTCTATCAAACGGCGAGGCTGAAGCTTACGGCCGTTTCCGGCAAAGAGCTATATTACGCTCCAGTTGCGCCCTATGATGAGCGAAGAGGCTGGGACCCGGCCGAATCGGTTACGATCCCGACCACCATACCACCCGGTCTTTACTCCGTTACTTTACAGATTGTCGATGATGGTAAAAGTGTTTTAGCCGAAAGTGAGCCATATGGCCGGATTATTGATGTAAAGTAATGGATGGTCTTCATTGCGTAATTACTGTTTATTTTGTCATGTTTTAGTGACTAGCTATGCAACATCGCTTTATCTGTTTACTGGTTTGTCTGGTCACCGTAGCCTGCGAACCCTTTGATCTGGAAAAAAAGAATTTCCCGGTATGCGCCAAACCGTCGGCATCCATTGGGTACACGGCTGGTACACTGGATGTGACTTTTTTTCTGGAAAACCCACAAGGCAATATTGGGGCTGTAGGCTGGGACCCCGGCGACAACAAAGGGAAAAACCGGGTTGGAACGCGGGTAACCTATACCTACGATAAACCCGGTACCTATACCGTCACGCTTACGCTCGCTAATTCGTGCGACGATCAATTTTCAACCACCCGACAAATTACCGTTAGCAATTAACTTATGATGCGCCTATTTTTACTCCTCTGCTTTACCTGTTTGCTGGTTTTGTCGGGCCGGGCGCAGGAGCGTGTTCGCCATGTGCGGATACGCGTAGTCGATTCGTCGCAGCTCGAAATTCAGTATGATCTGATTAATGCTAAACCCGGCGATTCAGTCTATTTTGAGATGCGTAGTCGGTTACGAGGATCGTTGCGTATCCTGCCCGAATTTGTACAGGGCGACTGGGGGGCTAATGTTCCGGCTGGGTCCGATCGGCGTATCATCTGGGATGCATTGGCCAATGGCTATTCGCTGAATGAAGAAGTGCAGGCCAGAGTATTCGTTCGAACCAACACAGGAGCAGTGACTACGCCCGCACAGGCTGAGCCGACGCAGTCCGTTGTAACGCAAACGACCCCGGCCACCAGCCCAAAGCCAACGCCTGTTTCGCCCAAACCAGCCTCGACTAAGCCGGTTGCTACTACAGAGCCGAAACCAGAACCCACAGCGCCCGTGTCGGTAACGTCGACCCCAGTGGCGTCCAGAAAGCCTAAACGGGTCGCCCCCCCTAAGCGTTCTATTTTTGCGGCCGACAGCGTTCAGGCTGAGCCAACGCCCATAACCTCAAACCCGGCTTCTCAAGCCCCCGCATCGCAAACCGTAGTGGTTACTCAGCGTGTTGAAGCCGTCAAGACTGAACCCGCGAAGGTTGAGCCTGCCCGAGTCGAACCCGTAAAATCTGAACCTGCAAAAGTTGAGCCCGTAAACGTAGAACCCGCCAAACCTGAGTTGACCAAGGCTGAACCGACAACAGTGGCGTCGAATACTGTGGTCACCAGTTCAGGGGCTTCGGCAGTGGATACAACCCATCGGCCCAAAACGCGTTATGCAGGTCCTGCGTGGGCGCTGTTGTCGGCAGTAGCACCCGGAGTCGGAAATATTTTTGTACAAACCCCTAAACCTAAAATTGGCTTACGGCCTCTACTAGCCATTGGCTGCTATGGGTTAGTAGCCTATGGGCTGATCGAACGGCAAAAATCGCGGGATGAGTATGCGATTTATGAGCAGCAGAAGAATGTAAAAGAAGGCGATCCCTACTACCAGACGGCCAATGAACACTACCATCGGTATTGGCTGGCGACCCGGGGAGCAGCCGTCGTTGCGGTTGCCGATGTAATTCTGACAATCATAAAAGGAGTTCGGAATAATCAGATCCAGAAAGAAGCGCAGCGGTATCAGAGTATCAGGATTCGGCCGGGGCTTCAGGCCGGACAGCCGACCGTTGTGTTACGATACAAGTTTTAAAGAGCAAACGAGTGAATAAACGCATCCGTTAGGGTTGCTTCGACTCACGCGTTCACTCGTTTGCTCATTCACTTTTTCGCTCTTTAGTTTATGCGTTTGATTCTGACAGTGAGCCTTATAGCGCTTATTTCGACTACCAGTCTGGCGCAGTCGGCAGGACGGCGGCCGAAGTCGACTACCTATTCAGCCTCCAGTGAGTGGCAAAAAGTGACGCTCAAACAAACAACCCGGCTCACGGCCAACTCGTCGGCATTGCCTACCCAATCGGTGAAGGAGCGGGTGGCCCCGGCCTCTGTTCCACCATCTACAACCGATGGGTCTGACTTTCGGCCTGCGTTTACGGGCGATTTTTCAACGAATCGTAACGGCTGGCGGGCTGGCAACCAGGGGGATTACTACTACCAGATTGGTTTAGGACGCTACAGCATTCGCAAGCGAAATGCCAGCACACAGAAAACGGCCTTTAGTGCAGTTGAACTGCCTGGCAACATCAACCTCAATAAAGCGGATTACTTTACGATTAAAGTGGATGTATTGGCGGATTCGGGGCAGGTACCAACGGGCGGTATACTCTTTGGAGTCAAAGATTCGCTGAATTACTCGGCCTTTACCTTAAACGGGAAAGGTGAAGTGTCCATTATGCGGATCGCCAATGGGCAAACCTTCAGTGATTATATGCCGGGCGACTTTTTTATGCCGGGAGTAGCTGTCGATAAAAACCGAAATCGACTCATCGTTCGACGGAAGGGCGACGAGCTTCATTTTTATATAAATGAGCAGGAGATTCGGAGTAGTCCCTATTTATTTAAAATGCTTCCCGGAAACGGAATCGGCCTGACCTCGTCGGGCTACTGGACTTCCTTTCAGAAGCTCATCGTTACACTGGGGATGTAAGTGAGTCATTGATGGTCAGTGAAAGGTTGGGACGTAACGACCAGCGAGATCGACCTAGTTTCTAATCTGCTCGCCGTTTCGATTGATGGTCAGGAGCTGACCGTTGAGGAATACAGAGGCCGTATTGCCCCGGAAAGGCGTAACCGCTTCGTATTCGGGTTTGATGACCCATTCGTCATCTGCGTTGATGTATCCCCATCGGCCGTGGCTACGGGCGCGTCGCCAGCCTCGTTCATCGGCGCCTAGTTCTACTTTGTCGAAAGGTTTATCGCCAAAAGACTCTTCATATTTACCCTGGCGGGCATCGGCGGGGGTAGCGGGCTGTGATTCGGGCTCCGGCGGATTCATATCTGCATCTGTCGGTTTAGCTTTAGGCCTGGTATCGGCCTTTGTTTCCTGATTAGCGGCTACCGTCTGCTCTTCGGGGCTCTCAGTTGGGGGAGCTGTGGCTTCGGTCGACGTGGCTTCTTTTTCTGGCTCAGAAACGTCGGAATAAGACCGCGTTTCGGTTGATCGGTCGTTGGGGATGGAAGAGGTACTCCGTTCGGTTTTTGACTTTGGACGTGGTTCGTCGGGACGGGAATTGCTGCTTTTGATAAACCAGTAGATGAGTGCCAGCAGCAGCAAGGCGAACAAAACCCCATAAATACCACTGCGGTCGCGGGGAATAACCTCAACCCGAACGGTGCTCAGCGGATTGTCATTGGCATCGAAGAGGGTATAATCCGTACTTTTTGAGGGTTTTACCCAACCTCGATTTTTGGGAGACAGCCCTTCGCCCAGATCATCGATTGTAACGGCCAGCAGATTCTCAACCTCCCATTCCAGCGTTACGGTTTGCCCCTGACGGATGCGAGCGGGCGTTGCGGTAAATGCCCGAACAATAGGGGCCGGTTCGGTGGGTACCGATGGCGCTTGATAGACCGGAGGGTCAACAACAACGGGCGCTGGCGGAACGGGCGTGTTGACGACCGGCGCTGAAAGGGTAGAGCGGATGGGCTCAGGGTCAATAACCTTCGGCTCAATGACGACCGGCTCCCGATTGATCAGTCGGTCAAATTCGTTCGGTACAACAGGCGGGGCACTGGTAACGGGTGGCGATGGAACCGGCTGTTCGGTTGGTTTGGGAGTAGGGTCAGGGGGTGGGGCGAGCCGTTTCAATACCGTGGGTACCCAACGATTCTTGACGAAATCAGGGGATAGCTTCAGTGACGTAGCGGCATTAACGATCTGGGCCAAATCCTGATCATAGAATTGGCTCCGGGAGGGTTGGGCCATCCGGGCAATACGTGCTTGTATATTTTGAAACAGCAGACTGTTGTTCGCTACATCCTGACTGATGTCGGTTGCCCGTTTTTGCGCATCAGCCAGCGAAAGGCCCGCCCGTTGGGCATCCTGAAGATAGCCATTGGTTCGCCAAACATCAGGGCCGTCGAGCACAATGGCTTCTCGAAGTCGGTCAATCAGTTCGGATTCTGTCATTGTCTATAAAAATTTGTCAGGGAGGGTCAGATGTTGATCAAATAATAGTCAGGAATTATCAGCCATAACCAGAAGTTGTTAACTAGTTCGCAATTAGCGAACGACTTCTGACTATATCTGACAATTCCTGACTATTTATAGTTTAAAACAACAAAAATCAGTCGAACGTCACGACATTTCGTCGATAATCCACAGAAATTTTTCCAAACTTCGACAACGCCGACTGCCCAAGCAGCAAAGGAGCCTTGGTACTACGAACTACGTTGGCATTGACGTTTTCGAGCACCCGGTCGCCAATCTGAACTGATTTCAGGCGGATAATATCACCCGGCGAAATATCGCCATTGGCATCTTCAAAACGCGAATGGCCTACAATATCGTCCTCCGAAATAGTGCCCTGTTTAGCCATAAATTCGGCTTCGGTTGAGGAGATAGAGATAAGGCTGGCACCCGTATCCAGAATAAATTTCATGGGATGTCCATTGATCAGTACCTGAATCTTGTACACCCCTTTTTCTTTGACCATAGGAACCTCGGTGGGGCCTGTACCTACCTGAGTCAGAGCGGGTTTGGTAGCAGAAGTGGAGGCTGGTGCCGTTGTGTTGTCTGGCTGGCTGGCGGCTGTAGTATGCCGGGCCCGGCGTGGTTGGTGGCTACCCGATCGGGAGCAGCCGGAGCAGGCCGATAGATAGATGGCCAGAAACAGCACTAAGCTACCCGCCAGAAGCTGAGTAGCTAGTTGATTAACAGTTGATTTTCTCATTCGGTTGTGCCAAACTAAAGGTCTGGATTTGTCCAGAACGGTTGTTCAGGTGTGCGTATTGTCCGCAGAACCCGGATGAGGTCGTTTGTGCTTTTTACTGCGTTCATCCCTGGCGTGATACAGTTTGTCAAACACCTCTGATACTGTAACGCTAGAAACGCCAATAATGGTCAGATTAATTGAATGGTTGGAAAAGTGATGGCGTTGAAAAACGCCCTACAGGGTAGGGAGTGCGGCTGTTTTTCGCGTATTTACTTATGAATAAATGGAATATCCCCTGCAAAAAAGTCCAGGGGAATCATCCGAAAAACAGCGAGTAGGAAAACAGAAGGGGCGAATACACTATTTTTTCACCAGTACGGTATAGGTCACATTTGATGTAGACTCCACGCCCGTCATAGTGCCGCTTATGCTGGCATTGTTATCCGACGTTCCCGAAAAATTATAGGTAGTGCCACTGGCATCCGGTTTTAAGGTCATACTCAAAATCATGCCCAGAACAGAACCTGTTAGTTTGCCTGAAGTTCCATTTAGCTTGTACGTGCCCGCAATTGGATTGTCGGTGCTGGTAATGGTCATGCTCAACGGTTTTTGATCACTGCTGTTGGCTTTATTCGTCGCATTGCCGTTATAGGTTCCTTTTAATTCCGACGGTGGACTATCTGGTATTCCATCATTGCTATTGCAACTAAGAAAAATGATCGAGAAGATGCTACAGATAACGAGGAAATTGATTTGGGACGAGCGAATCATAACGTGTTTCTCTGGTTTATTCGTGGACATTTAATGAGCCACAATGTTATAGGCAAACATTCCGTCATGAAATAGTTAGTCCTAACTACTTTGCCTCTTAGCAAACCGAAAGCCTGATTTAAGCTCGGAAAAGTAGTACTTCCTATAGGTCGGGAAGTAGTATAAGCAATAGCCACTCACCCAGTTATAGCATTCATCCCTGAATGGCTATGTACGCATTTATGAACTGTCGTTGGTTTTACGTTGGCCTGTTTGGGTTAATTAGTGTTGGGCTTTTTGCTTGTAAAATGGGCCGGAAATCGGCTCCGACCTCTGTTAAGGAGGTTGTAGATAAGGCAGTTACCCGGCTTTACGAGACGCACAAACCAGAACAACTGGACACGATCAGCCAGGCTTATATCCTTCAGTTTCTGACCGAATCGGAGAAGGAAGTATTGGCTACCAAGTACCTGACGTTCGATGTCGACGTACCCGCCGTGGTTTCGTTGATGCGCGATCAGAACCAGAAAGTGATACCCTTCTGGCTGAACGGGAGTGGTTTTCAGAAAACGACTCTGGTCGTAAAAAATGAAGAATATACCTACGAGGTATGGCAAAAAGCCGTTCAGCCCGGAACGGTACAGCTTGGCATTAATGGGTTCGATAAGCACCGTCCGGTATACTTTATCAGCGTTGGCCCACAAAAACCAGGCGACAAGTTGACCATCACGAACGTTTATCCAGCCAGTCAAACACTCGATACGCTGCGGGTCGGTGCGTTTACCTACCACGACTGGAGCGATCTGACGCTTACCGAAGTGCCGGAATCGCTACGCGGGCAGATGTTGTTTCAGACCATTCGGGGCCGGGCCAGAGAGGCTCATCTGGTTGGAGCACTTCGGAAAACCGTCGCACCTTCGCAGAAGCGCCCCGATCAGGTTTTGCTGACGTGGAGTGATGACCCCGCGACAACGCAGGCTATTCAATGGCGAACGGCTCCCTCAGTCGAGGATGGCTGGGTACAATACTGGAAAACGGGAACAACGGATACGCTGTCGAAACAGGCAACGGCTTTTCGGATGGAAGATCGGTTGCTGCAGAATGATCGGTACATCAATCGGTTTACGGCCCAACTTTCCGGCCTGAAAGCAGGTACTGCGTATGGGTATCGTGTCGGCTCCAAAACGGGCAGCTGGTCGGTTCCGGCCACATTCCGTACACAGTCGGCCACGACCGATGGGTTTTCGTTTATCTGGTTTGGCGATACGCATAAGTCGCCCGACTGGGGAACAATGGCCCGAAAAACACTGGAGCGGCATCCCGATGTGGCGTTTTATTCCATAGCCGGAGATCTGGTCAGTACGGGATTGCATCGGGACGAATGGGATGAGCTTTGGCAGCATTCGGGCGATATTTTTCGCTATAAACCACTGATGCCGATTCCCGGAAACCACGATAGCCAGGATGGGTTGGGAGCCTGGATGTACCAGGAAATGTTCAGCCTACCCCAAAATGGGCCTACCCGTTCGGATGTACCCACCGAGCAAACGTATGCCTTTACCTACCAGAATGCGCTCTTTTTGATGATTGATGCTACCTCGCCCATTGAGGCTCAAACGGCCTGGATACGAGAGCAGCTTGCCCGCTCGAAAGCCGACTGGAAATTCGCGTTTTTTCACTTTCCCCCCTACAATTTTGAGGAAGATTACAGGGATATTCGCCGGGAGTGGTGTCGGCTATTTGATGAATACCACGTCGATATGGTCATGAGCGGTCATGTGCATTACTACCAGCGAACGAAACCCATGTTTGCCGAAAAGCCGGTAGCCTCATCAGCGAAGGGTACGATTTATACCATTTCGATTGGGATACCCAGTGAGCATGAGGTCTGGCCGGATGCCGATTATGCACAGGTCCGGTATAAAAGAGGCCCGTTTTATCAACACATGACGATCAACGGCAAAACGCTGATCTACACGGCGTATGACAAAGACGGGCATGTGGTGGACGATCTGAAGATTGTAAAATAACGCGTAAGCTAGATCGGATAAGTACAGCGTAAACTGAGTTATTTAGTTTTTCTGTCATTCCTCCTTCGACTACGCGTCCCGGTCGGAATGACAGAAAACTTAGCTTATAAAGCACAATTACTCATAGCGAATCAACGCTTTGGTTTTTACCCGCCAGACACCGTTTTCGAGAGTGGCTTCGCCATCCCGACGCATTGTGATTCGGGTATGACTGGCACTGTAGCTATTTTCACTGTCGCAGGCGGGTTCGATCATGTAATTCCGATAGGTCATGAACCGGGCTACCCGACCCGGATCGGCTTCAAATCGGAACGTGGCCACAGTCGGATTATCGGCGTTCACACTGAAGCGATAAGCAGATTCGGGTGAGAGTACAGGCGATTTCTGACTCAGATCAAATTGTCCGGCTGGGTCGGGTGGGGGGAAATAAAAAACTTCCGAGCGGTTCAGGGATGGCAGCGGTTCAAGCGGAGTTAATGGGGGCAGAGAGGTTTGTACCTGCATGGGTTCCGGCTCAATGGGGCGACTAGCGATGGGGTCAACCGCCGGTTCGTCAGTGCGCAGGGTAGGTCGATTTTCGGCTTTTCGTACCGGCTGTTGCCTAAGTTGCCGAATGGCGGTCAGCGGGTTTTCTCCACCCAGTTCGGCAACAAGAGCGTCATATTGAGCTGCTTTCTGACGATCTGCCGATCGGATTGCGTTGACATCATTGCCTGACCTGGCGCGTTGGGCGTTTTCCAGAGAATTGCGTAATCGGTTGTTTTCGGCCTGTAAAGCGTCGATTTCGGCTTGGGCAGACCGATAAAGCAACAGGTAAACCGCTCCTCCACCCAGCACCAGGCCGCCCAATGCAGTTAGTATCATCATCCAAAGGTCTTTTTCTTCTTTCTCTTTCAGTTGTCGCTCTAGCTGGCTCATTCGGTAGAGCGTCGGATCAACAGTAGTGCTGTCTCCTTCTACGACCTGGTCAGTTGGCCCGTCGGTGGGTGTTGGGTTGGCTGTAGTCGTTGGTTCAGCCGATTCGGTAGAGGGAGGCAGTAGCGCATCAATTTTCTGGATAATCCCCAGTTGGACGGCGGGACTTAATGGTTTGCCGTAGTTGTTGTCGGTTTTGTAACGTGTGTAAAACTGAATCAACTGCTTCCGAATGGCATCATTGGCCTCGGCCGACGACATGGCGTTGAATTTCGCCGTGTTTTTTAACTCACTCAGTTCCTGCATTTTTACCCCTACGGCATCCCATCCGCCCACAGACCGGATAACCGTCTGGGGGTCGCATCCGTCGCCACAGTCGATAAGCTGGTCGTAAATCTCCTGCGCCTTGGTCTGCCCTCGATCCTGACTTATTTTGCCAAATACTGCTTTGGCTACTTCCTTTGTCAGCGTATCGACAGCCGCCTGATTGGTCGTCTGAGCGAAGGCTGAGGTGCTTACTAAGCCCAGTATGAAAAAAAAGAGTTTTTGCATAAAAGGTTGTGGCTTATCGATTTGGCTATTACACAGAGACTCACGGAGAGAGAAGAGATTCACAGCGCTATTTCCAGGCTCTGTGAGCCTCCTTTATCTCTGTGAATCGTTGTATAATAACTTACAAACATTACGCTAACGCATTGGCCAGTTTATTGATTGCCCCGATCAGTGGGTAGAAAAACAGCGTTTCTTCAATGGGAGCCCCCAGGGCGTCGGTCATGCCACTGTATTCGGCCATCAGGTCGCCTTCTTTCCGCTGGATGCCATCCATGAGCGAGGTATCCAGATGCGTTCGCAACTCCTGCTGAGCCACCACCAGCGAACGGGCCGAAACGTTCAGATTCCGAACGAAGCTGAATTGCTGATTAATCGCAAAGAAGAAATCAATAAATGCGTTTGTTTCCTTCAGCAACGAGTCGATCACGTCGGGTTTGCGCAGATCCGCGTAGGTCAGTTCTGGGTATTGGTCGTCGAACGTGGCCGGGTATACATAGCTAATGGCTTCGGTATCGACCGGACGGTTGTTGGTAGGTTGCATCAGAGCCCCTTTGCAGGTAACCTCTTTAGGACCTTTACGTTCGTAGAAGAGCGTCAGGCCACTGGCATCATACGGCTGGTCATAGACTTTCTCGAAAATGACCCGCGCCAGTTTACCCAGCATCTGATCGTCGGAGCTGATGATGGTCAGTAGTTTAGAGCCTGTGCCGCTAAAGGTGATGGCTCCCGGCAGATTGATACCCCGGTGTTTCATCAAGCGGGCAATGTGGTAAAGCAGTGCCGTGTAAAACAGGACGAACACAACCTTCAGGTCTTCATCTTTGGCCAGCATCCCGTTGAACGACAGCATACTTTTGGCTTTTACGTCGTTGCTTTTCTCAATCGAGAACCAGAACGCCATAATGTCCTCCGACCGATTCGTATCCAGAATCCGGCGGTTGTTGTCGCTGAGGTTACCCAGGCTCTGGCTGTCCAGCAGCGTTTGAATCCGGTCGGCATATTTGCGAATAAACCCGTTGTGGCTGGCGGCTCCGTATTCGCTGAACGCATCGCCGTAGATGGCGTTCCCGGCAAACCGGAACGAGGTTAGCAACCGGGGTTCATTGCGTTCGTACACCACCACATCCGATGTGCCCCCACCAATGTCGACGTTGATCACAGGCCGGGCCGATGCGCTCAGGGTTGGATTTTGTTTGTAATAGTAGAACGGGGCTACCGATTCCGATACTTCGCGGAGTCGGCCGGGAGCACCACCGATGTAGCGGTCGTATAAGGTTTGCCAGTCGGCCCGAAGCTGGCTCACCCGACCGGGCGTCATACTGGCCGGGAAGAACCAGTACACCGTGGTCTGGGCCAGATTGCCGCCTTCGGTCAGCACTTTATTCTTAATGAGCATCAGCAACTCTTCCAGAAAAGCTTCGACGCGCCGTTCGGTCTGGTCGCTGTTTTTCGCCCATTTCAGGTTGGTCGTGATGCGGTTGGAACCTGCTGGCTGGCGTTCTACATAAAACGGAATATTGAAATCAGCTAATGCCTGGGTTTGCTGGTTGTAGCTCAGGTTCATCGGCTCGGCAATAGCGGTACGTGTCGGAAAATTATCCGGCTTGCCAGGACCAATGGTTGGTGGTACAAACTCCAGATCGTAGAGTAAAAACAACTCAAACAGGGCTGGATTGTATTGGGCCGGATTCACGAGGGTAGCGACTTGTGGGGTCAGTTCGGCCACATCGAACGGTCGGGGTGAGCCCCCATCCACTTTGTACTCGACGTGCGTGTTGGTGGTTCCAAAATCGACCGAAAATTCGAATTGCTTGCTGCCCCCGCTGTATTGCTGCCAGCGTGGAATCAGAACACCGTTCATTTCCCGGCCATCCCCCCGGATATGCGCTTGCAGGTAGTCGAACTCTTCGCGCAGCACATAATACACGCTCGACCCATCGGTATTTTGCTGACGAACGGTACGCTGGTGTTTCGACTCGATGGCCACTTCAGCATTGGCCCGTTCGCTGAAATAAGTTAACTCGTACTGGTTTTGGCTGTCGAAGCCTGATTCGATTAGCTGAACCCGATAATCGGCCGGAACGGTGACGGCACCCGAACGCACGAACGGATAAATGTTGACCGTAAATGAGTTTTCGACAATGATGCCTTCATTCGTGGCTTCGTTGGGGGCGCTGGCTCCTCCGACTGTTGAATTGTACAGTCGCTCAAAAGTGATGAACTGATTACCAGGCTGGCTGGGGGCGGTAACCGGAATGTCGAGCGTGACGTTGATGCCGCTACCCTGTGGGGTCATTTTGATCCGAACGCGGCCCGTCAGCAGGTCTTCGACATTAAAGAAATCGAAGAAATCTTTTTTCAGGGGCAGCAAAAAGCCCTTATCGGTAGCCGGTGTTTGCAGATTTCCATCGAAGAAACGGCCCCGGTCGGTCGGGAAGGGAAGCCGAATCAGGTAGGGTTCCAGAAAATCGCTGACCGTAAGCCAGGGGTAGTTGCCCGGCTGGCCGGGTAAAGGCCGCTGATTCTCGCGCCAGGATTCACGTGCATAATAGGGCACCACCGTATTCGAGTTCCACAGGGTTTGCGGCACGTACGTAAACTGCCGGAAAAAGCGGTTCTGTAGGGCCATCGGTCGCGGTAGGTTCGGATTCAGCCGTGCGTACTTATCCGACCGGATGATGAAATCGCTGACCTGGCTAATGGCTCTCGAATCGGACTTTTTCTTGCGGAGTGGGAAACCCAGCACTTCGACAATATCGCCCGGCCCGGTGGTCAGTTCGTCAAAATCCTGCTCAAATTTTTCGCGTGTCAGCAACGGTTGCCCATTGTGTGACTCGATGTGTTCATAGAACAGAGCCGGATTGTGTTGCTGCAACAGGGCCCGACTCCGGTTGAGGTAATCGTCGACCTCGCGGAAACGGTCGCGGAAGTTGGGCATGAACTGTTTGATGGCGTACCAGAACTTCTGATACTCAATATCCCGCTGATACAGTGGGCAAACCGACGCATCGAACAGTCGATCATTCCCCATCGACACATCCACCCAACTCAGGTCATTTCCCGAACTGAAAAACAACGTTTTGGGCGAAGTTCCTCCTACAACGCGCCCGCGATAGTTGAGGACAAACAGGCGGTGAATATCACCGAAATTGTATTCGGCAGCATCCTGATCCAGAAACAGTTTCAGCGCATCGCCCAGCCGCTTATGTCCCTGGTTGATGGATTGACGCAGCCGTTCCAGATCGGTACGAATGTCGAAGGGGGTAATGGTAATATAGGTTTTGAGCTTGTCGTAATTGAAAAACAGCTCACCCACGTCGAGGGCATCGGACACAATACGCTGGTCGTTTACCGTACCCATGAGGTCGGGACGAAGGGCCAGGTTTAGAAAGGCCGACCGCACCAGATCCATTCGGGCAAACGGACTCGGAATAGAGGTCGGTTGTTTTACGGTCTGCCCACCCTGAGGGTCACGGATGGCCGCAATCTGGTCGGTACCGAAGGGCTTGCTCACGTACCAATGCAGACCCGGTACGGGGTTATGTAAACTGAATGTGGTTGGCATCTTTACTAGTCAGAAAGTAGTCAGGTAGAGTCAGGATTGGTCAAGAGTAGTCGAATACAGAAAAAAACAATACCTGACTACTCTTGACAAACCCTGACAAAATTTGACCAACTCGTTAATAGTCCATTACCTTCGGGAGTTTTTCGCGGACGAACTGGTCGGTCGCTTCCGAAAATAGTTGTATAAATTTATCGGCTTCGCTGCCGTAGGCTTTGCCTTCGGCGGTTTTGTTGAGTGTCTGATCAAAGTCGTCCACAATGTCCAGTTTTACGTCAGACTCTCCGCCAAAGATGCCCCGTTTTTTGGGTTCGAAACCGCGCACGGTATGGCCGAGGTTGGCTGCATCGAGCAAAAACGGCTCAAACGACCGCTTATTCTCCCGCATTTCGGAAAGCCATTGCCGGAAAGCCGCGTCGAAATTTTTGACGCTGTTGAAAAACGACGAGTTCAGGAATGATGACGAAATGGTTGGGTTCGCTTTTGACCATTGTACTGTACCGGCTGCCTGCCGAAGCCGCTGACTCAGGTATGTACTGAACAGCGCCATTTTCGACAACGGTAGGTTGATTTGTTGCTTGGTCGGTGCGGCAAGGTGACCCAACTGAATACTGATGCCATCCTGCTCGATACCAAATTCTTTGAATACCGGATTTACGGGGCGACCGTTGCTGACGGCCAGACTGCTGTCGTCGGTGTTCATGAAATCGACAATGGCCAGCGCCGACGCCATTTCGACAAAATGGGCTTCGTTTTTCTGCCCACCCGCACCCGGATCGTAGGTATAGGCTTTCGTCTGGTCGTCGCCGATGTAGTAGAGCGTGTTGACCGACGGATTCACCCCTTTCTGGTAGTAGTTCAGAGCCGCTTTGGTTTTGGCGATGAACGAAGCCGGGTCGATCAGTTTGTTCTCGTTGGTGGTCAGGCTGAAATACGGCATCACCGTAACGGCTCCGATTTTGGCATCACGGAGGAAAGCCGGATTCGGAATTTGCCCGATGGCCTGGGCTCCCCGGATGTTCTTCAGCAGGATTGGGAAACCAGCCGCGCCCGTTCCGCCAAAGATGGAGCTAACGATAAAAATGCGGTCGTTGGCGCCAAAGTTTTCGGCAAATGCCTGGAACACATCGGAATACCGAAACTGATTCAGAACCGTACTGCCGATGTTTGGATTCCCGACGAAACCGATGTCCATTTTGGTTTCCAGGTTTTCTTCTGAAAACAGCAGACTGGCAAAGGCTTTGGCAGGGGCATCGAGCCCCTCGTAGTTGATATAATCCCGGAATTTTTCCTGTTGAACCCCCTGAAGTTCAAAGACGTAGGTATCGGCAATGGTCGCGTTACCCCCGATGGAGCGGTTCAGTGTTTTGATTTCGGTACTGAAAAAACCCGATGTCGGTTTGGTTTGCAGATTTGCCCGGATGTTTCCGTATTCACGAAGTAAATCCTTGGTTCGCAGGAGGTCATCGTTTGTGGCATGGGGATCGAGAACAATCGGGATCACCTCGTCTGTATTGTTCAGCTTCACGCCAGAGGCCAGCAGAAATGTGAGCGCCTTAAGCACCCGCGAGCCCGTTCCGCCAATAGCAAAGACAAATAGTTTAGCCATATTTTTATTTTTTCGTAGAGATGCCATACCTGGCGTCTCCTGTGCGTCAGCCATTGAAAGGACTAACCCAAAACCATTCGGTCATGAGACGCCAGGTATGGCATCTCTACATGTGGGTTATTTTGAAGGCCACAACATGGGCCGGTGTTTGGCATTTTTACTGAAATTTTTCATCACCATCGAAATAATGAAGAAAATAACGGCCGTCAGCAAAGCCATTTCGAAGGCATAACTCAGGAAGACGCTAATGCCCTGATCGAAGAGATTGCCCTGGTTGGGGTCGGCTTCGTCGCGGGGAATTTCCTGCCCTTCTTTCTGATAGCAGGTGACCAGCGAAATGATGAACAGCAGTAGTGAGCTGACGCCCATCATCAATAGCCAGTTGCCCATACCGCTGAAACTCACTTTGTTGAATGGCCAGATGTAGAACGCAACCGCTACCACAAAGGCAATACCAATGGCCGTCAGGGTGAGGGGCGACAACAGTTCTTCCTGGTACAGATCTTCCAGCAAGGCGCTGTTAACAAACAGATTGTAAAAGTTATAGAGGGATTCTTCCATGTGTTCAATGATTGAATGATAGAGTGATTGAATGATTGAATGGCTGGCGCAAAACTTATTCTATCATTCAATCACTCTATCATTCTAAATTAATGGTTAACGTAAAATATTCAGTTTGGTTATTCGGGTTGTAGGCGCGTTCGACACCTTGTAAAAGGTTCTGGATGCCGAATGTAGAGCTGCCGTCGGGCGAAGCGTCGTTGGTCGTATTGGTATTTTCAATCCAGCGGGGTGGAAATTCACGGCGCAGACGAATTGTAGCGGTCCGTTTGCCACGCGCTGGTTTATCGGTTGTTAGGAGCAATTTGTGGGTGGTGCCGTTAGCGCCCGCGTAGGTTTGTACCGATGTGACCTCAAAATTATCTTTTCCCGATACTGCATACTGGCTGGCATTGGTCAGCAAGGAAGCGGGTAGGCGCAATGCCGACAAATCGACGGCTATGGGGATGGCCAGACTTTTATCGGCTACATCCGGCTGAACATCCGTGAGCGCATGAACGGCTTTGTCATGGTTACGCACCTCTTCGTCCGATCGTTTGAAACGACCTTTGCGGGCAGGATCATTGACCAGCACACTGTAGAAAGGCGTAATCGCTTTGCCATCGCGTCCAAAGAACCAGGAGTCCTGGTAACCAGGCAAGTCGTTGAACTGGCGGATGGTCTGGTAGGTTTGATCCTGATAAAGCCGTTGCATGGCTTCATTCCGGCCGATCAGGCAGAGGTAGTAGGGCCGTTCGCCCGTGTATTTTTTCTTGGCGTTGTTCCAGCTATAATACGTGCCATCGAAGTCGGCTTTGAGTTTGATCACCAGCATCGAATGGGTATTGGCGTAGGGGTTGAATACCGTAGTGAGCAATGAACTGGCGGCATCCAGGGTTTTCTGGGCACTCATACCCGTCAGGCTGGGGTCGGAGTAGATCAGGTCAGAAACCAGGATGCTCAGATCGTCGCCCGAGGTGTTTTGAAGAATATCGCTGAAAATTTTCTCGAAGTCGGTGCTGGTGGTTTTTCCCTTCGTTTTCGCCACCGTAAAAATGTCTTTCTCCTTGAAGAATTGCGACAGCGACAGGCCCAGGTCGTTGACTTCGGTATTGACCACAAATAGTTTTCCCTGATTAGGATTTACCGCGTCGAACTCGGTCAGCACGTCATTGAGTGTGCGTTTAAATAGCCCGTTGCCACCCGGTGCATCGTAAGGAAACATACTGCCACTGGCTTCGAGATAAAGCTTCAGCCGCAGGGGCTTTCCGGCTACCACACCACCCGACAGATTGAGCGTAGGTGTTTTCCCGTCTTTTGCCAGCTTCCGGTAGGTACGGTTTCGCTTGATATACGCTACCAGCGCCGACTCGTCCAGTTTTCCATCGGGCGTGATGAGAATACTGGTTTTTTTGTCTTTCCCCAATGCTTTGCTCTCCTGACCGATGAAGACCCGCAGGGCATCGGCTTCTTCGACATCGAGGGTGTTGTCTTCCAGTGCATCGCTGATCTGGGTGTCGAGCTGGTCGGCCGAACTGGAGCAGCCAGTCAACCCTCCCAGCGAAGCAACAGCAAACAGCAATGCACAAAAACGGGTGCCAATCATGAACAGTTGATTAATAGTTAGCTACGAATAGGGGAGCCGCTACACGCCCAAATTTCACCCACATTCTCTTTCTTTAAGCAGGCTTCCTTTAAATTTTCTTAAAATTCTATACATCCTAACGAAGACACTACCCATTTTATGTCAATCGGTACGGGTAAACGATGAACGGACGTTTACCTTTGTGATATAAAAGAGCGAAAGAGTGCCGCAATGGAAGTGAAAGAACAAAAGAGTGCCGCAATGGAGGTTGAAAAACAGTTTGTGTATTTTAGTGTAAACCTATCCAGTAAGCGGGTTTCATGGCGTAAAACGTTTCATTATTTTGTACTTAGTTTCCTGCTGGCTCTTCCGTTTTTTCTACAGAATTGCGCACAGGTCGCCCAACCGCCTGGGGGTAAGAAAGATACATTGTCCCCAAAACTGGTGAGCAGTATTCCGTCAGCCCGTCAGTTGAACTACGATGGCAAGTTTGTCGAACTGGAATTTGATGAGTACGTTAACAGCGAGAACCTTCAGCAAAAAATTACCATCACCCCGCAGGATAGCAATACCTATGTGGTGAAATCGCTGCCCAAGGGCATTCGGCTGAATTTCAATAAACTGTTTCAGAAAAATACGACCTACACCATCGACTTTGCCGATGGGATCAAAGACATTACGGAACGGAACATTGCCAAAAATACAAAGGTGGTGTTCAGTACCGGCTCCGTGATCGATTCGCTCTATCTGACGGGCAATGTGGTCGATGATGAAAGCCGACTCCCCCTGTTAAGTTTTGTCGTCGGGCTGTTTGCGCCTACCGACACGATGCCCATCAATCGAAAGCGGCCGCAGTATTTTGCCCGGACGGATAGCAATGGGAATTACCGCATCGAAAACGTAAAGGCAGGGCAGTATAAAGTATATGGGTTCGATGATAAGGATTTGAATCTGGTTAACAACACACCGGGTGAGCGGGTCGCTTTCCGTGATAGCGTGCTGAATCTGAATCGCAACTATACCGATGTAAATCTGGTGGCTTTTCGGGGCTATGGTAAACCCCGTATCAGCCGACGCGAGCGCACCGACGAAACTCTGGGACTGGAACTGAGCAGCGGAATTGCCAGCTATAAACTGCGCTATGGTCGCCCCTCGTCCACGTCGGCCGTATCCACGTCGGCCGTCTCCACAACGGCGGATTCAGCATCCGCGACATCGACGACGGCGGCATCGTCTACTATATCCGGTTCTTCATCGGGCGATTCGCTGGTATCGTTTCTGGAAAATCCGAAAATGATTCGCTTGTTTCGACCGGCCAACCGTGCTGCCGACGATACCATCCATGTAACCATTATGGCTGAAGATTCGGTGGGTAATGTGACGGAACTGCGGGAGCGGATTTACTTTTCTCCGCTGAAAACCAGAGCTAAAAACCGGACCGGACTAACCGTACAGGTGTCTCCGCCCTCTGGCGAACCGATCGACAATAACCTGGAATTTACGCTGACATTCAACAAACCGATTCTTCGATACAACGCCAATCAGATTATCATTGGTCCTGACAGTACCAAACCATTCACGCTGACACCGGCCGATCTGGTCTGGAGTAATAACTTCTCCAGGCTGGTCATTGCCCGGAAAACCAACCTGCGCGATAGTGTGCTGTTTCGGCTACAAAAAGGCGCGTTCATTAGTGTGCAGGGCGATACATTGGCCCGGTACTCAGCCAAATACATCATTGCCGAAGAAGATAGTTATGGATTAATTGCCGGTCGGGTGAGCCCTGCCACCGTAGGCTCGACTGGAAATAAGTTTATTATCGAACTACTGGACGATAAATACAAGGTAATCCGATCGGTGTATGGAACACCCACATACAGCTTTGGCCGGCTCAAACCGGGCATGTACCGTGTCCGTCTGATCATTGATGCCAATGGCAACCGAAAGCGCGACATCGGTAATGTTCAGAAAGCGATTCAGCCCGAACGGATTGTGTATGCACCCGGTACCGAAGAGAACGGCACCATCCGCGTCAAGCAGAATTTCGAACTGACCGATATTGATTTTTGAGTAGCTGTTGCTTCGGACCTTTTCTATATTTGATCGAAATACGTCCAAACCGTTCTCATAATCAGCATGAAATCGATCGTTCTAGCCCTCCTCTGTACGTACAGTGTTGTAATGGTATATGGTCAGGGAAAACTACCCAGTGGGACTGTAACCGTCCCCAAAAATATCACGGCCACTTTTCCTAAAAATCAGAAAATTCCGACGGTTAATTTACCTTGTAAGCTATACAATGGTAAAGACCGACCCTATCCCTGCGAATTTGCTCTGCTGAAACTGGTTTTCTATGATACCAATGGTAATAAGATTGGCGAGGCTACCCAAAAGAATCCGAGTTTCACACTACCTCTGTCCAAAGCGAAATCAGCACCGGCAAATGGAGCCAAGGGGCTGGTGACCTACCATGTACGCGCTACCATGACTCGCATCAATCCACCCGCCTTTCCGCCTAAAGATGGATATATGGTGCGAAGTGCTTTTGTCACGTTAGCCCTTCAATCGGATCCATTAACTACCCATGCATCGGGTGTTTCGATTCCATCGCCTGCCGAAGGGCCCATCGAAATCCCATTTACGGTATCCTGGCTCTACGAAAAATCAGAAGGCGTAACGGTCGGCCCCCGTGAATTTTATATCGAAAACGATGTCACGACGACTAAATTTCCGTTTAACTCAGCTGTACCCATGCGCGACAAAGCGGAGGTTTCTCTGGTCGTTCAACCCAAGATCGACTACACGAAATAACTGCTTAATCGGGTCTGTGCAACCTTCGTTTGAGTATCTGCATCTTTTGGGAAATAACCTCATAACGACGACATGAAAATCCTGATTACATCCCTCTTGCTTGCCCTCGTTGCCTTGTCGCCTGTGGTGGCGCAAACAACCGTTGATGCGAAAGACATTATGGCAAAAATCAATCGGAAAGAAGCGGTTTCCTATCAAAATGCGACTATCAACGGCGATCTGGACCTGACCAGTTTAGCTAATCGAAAAGAAGTTCGGGAAGGCAACTGGGGCGATTCGCGGCAGTACCTAAGTACGGTCGATGTGCCGATGACGTTCAAAAACTGCACCTTTAAAGGGAAGTTTCTGGGCTACCGCACCGAAGACCAGGATGGTAAAATCTTCCGAACCAGCAACACGGTTTACAATACCGATTTCCCGGAAGCGGTAACGATCGAAGGTTGCACCTTTGAAGATGATGCGACATTCAAATACTCAACATTCAGCCAGCGGGCCATTTTCAGTACTAACAAATTCGAGAAGGTCGCTTTATTCAAATACACCAAATTCCGGAATGATGCCGATTTCAGCAGTTCTACCTTCCAGGGGTATGCCGATTTCAAATATACCAAATTCGATGAGGCTTCCACCTTCCAGAAAGCCCGTTTTGAACGGTCTGCCGACTTCAAATACACCAAATTTGACGAAGGTACAAACTTCAGTCAGGCGCGTTTTACAGGCAATGCCGACTTTAAATACACACGTTTGCCGAGTGGCAGCAATTTCGATGAAACCCGCTTCGATGGGTCAACCGATTTCAAATACACAACTCTGGGTGGCCGACGTTTCCTGCCGTATGGACGCTGATCGATAAAGTGGGAAAGCGAAAGTAAACGGGGTGTGATCGATGCCGAAGAAGCCGTTGATCGGCACAACGCCATCGGCTCCACCCCGTTTACTTTCTGCATCAATTCCTAAACCTGTGCTTTATTTTTTTGTTTATCAAAACGTTACACCAATCACGCAACGTTTTGAAACGCACGACTAAAATCCTTGTAGCGCTCGCAGTACTGCTGATCATTGCCCGATTGCTGTTACCGTACTTTGTATTACGCTATGTCAATAAAACCCTTGCCGACATGGGCGGTTATACGGGCCATGTCGAAGATATTGACATTCAGCTCATCCGAGGGGCTTATCAGATTGATGATCTTCGCATTCGGAAGATCAACGGAAAGATAAAAGAACCATTCCTGTTCATTCCCAAAACCGACCTGTCTGTCGAATGGAAAGCCTTGTTCAAGGGTAGGCTGGTGAGTGAGGTTGAATGCTATAAACCTGAGATCAACTTCGCATTCAGTAAAGATGAAGCCAGCAGCCAGACAGGGGCTGAAGTAGACTGGACAGCCTTTCTGAAAAAACTACTTCCTATCAAAATCAACCGATTTGCGGTAATCGATGGAGAGGTCAACCTAACCAGCCTGATTACCCAGCCCCGTGCCGACCTGTCGATCAAACGCTTTCAGGGTGAAGTTCGAAACATCCGAAATGTGGATGACCGGAACCAAAAACTCCCTTCCCCCGTGGTGGCATCCGGGGATGTGCCGGGCTATGGGGGCACCATGAAGTTTTCGGCCAACATGAATCTATTGAAGGTAGTACCTGATTTCGATTACAACCTGATGTTCGATAACCTTCAATTGGTCAAGCTCAATGACCTTGCCAGAGCCTATGGCAATGTTGATTTCGAGCGAGGCACCGTCAGTGTGTATAGTGAGATGGCTATGCTCGATAAAAAATTAAATGGCTACATCAAACCGCTGACGAAGGGCATGGCGATTTTTAAGCTCAATGAGCACGAACATCGCTCGGTAGGCCGCTTTTTTACGGAACTGCTGGCCCAGATTGGTACCGATGTGCTGAAGAACCAGAAGCACGATCAGATAGCTACCCGGATTCCACTCAACGGGACGTACGACGACATCAAGACGGCAGTATGGCCTACTATTTTCGGATTGTTACGCAATGCGTATATAGAAGCGTTTCGGCACGAGTTTGATAATAACATCACCCTAAAAGACGCAGTCAAAAGCTTTAAAGACGATTTTAAAGCCAAGCGCGAAGAACGAAAGGCCGAGCGTAAAGAAGCTAAAGCCGAGCGCAAAGCCCAGCGACAGGAAAAACGCAGGGAACGAAAAGCCGAACGTGAGCGCAAAAAGAAAGAACGAAAGCCGGTTGCTTAAGACCCGTCGATCAGCGCCGGACGGTATCGATTCTGGTAGCTCCCCCACGGCGTAGTGAGTCGGGCCGGAGACGAGGCTGGCGTCGATTACCGGGCTTGGTCGAATCAGGGGATGGTTTTGTGGTATCCCGTCGGTTGGGTTTCGCGGCAGGGCGATTAGGCGTGGGCTGTTGTCGGGATTCTGAAGCCGATCGAAGTTCGGAGGTTATCAGCTTGGTTGAGTTCAGGCTACTTAGCACACCAAGTATGCAACCAACAACGATTAGTCGTTTCATAGGGGTAAAGCGTTTGTGTCTATACTGTAACTATCCTGCACAGCGTTCGGTTATGGAATTCTGGCTCCTTGTGCATCAGTAGTTATAAGTAGCCCTACACCTATGTTTCTGAAACTGTTCCGTAAGCCTAAACCCTCATCTGAGCGGTCCCGAAGCGACGCTGCCGGTCTTCTGGCGGCTTATCGGGCCACGGGCGATCTGACTATCCTGGGAGAACTCTATGAGCAGCACATGGAGTTGATCTACGCGGTTTGCTTCAACTACCTGCGCGACGAAGAGGAGGCAAAGGATGCAGTAATGAACCTGTTCGAACAACTCATAACCGATTTACGGCGGCATGACGTTCAGCAATTTGGTCCCTGGCTGCACAGTGTCGCCCGTAATTATTGCCTGATGCAACTGCGAAAAAGTCAGTCCCATCCAACCGTTGCGCTGGTGAACAAAACCGAATCGGATGCCAACGATGAATCACCCGATTGGTTTGTCAGCGATGAGACCGACTTGCCTGAGCTGGAAGAAGATCTGACCAGGATGGAAGCCTGTTTGCTGACGCTGCCCTCAGAGCAGCAACTATGCCTGACGCTATTTTATCTGGAGCGAAAAACGTATACAGAAGTAGCCGAACGGACGGGTTACGACCTGAAACAAGTGAAAAGTTATTTGCAAAATGGCCGACGAAATTTGAAAATTTGTATGAGTCGGCAGTAAGTAAAGCAGATACGAATCTGCATCGTGTAGTTAAAGCGGGTTGGCACCCGCGCCACCACAATGAACGACCAATTGACATTCGACGATTTACAGGCGTATCGATCTGGGCAACTGAGCGGACCGGCACGGCATCGTGTTGAGCGGCTACTGCTCGAAAACCCGTTTTATGCGGATGCGCTGGCTGGGTTGGAAGCCATGCAGCAAACGGCCACGAACGTCGCTAAGGGTCCTATGGCCGATCAAATGGTTGATCTTCGGGGTGCGTTGCATCGGCGCATTCATGAATCGGCCAATCGAAAACGGCTCTGGCCCCTCTGGATTGCGACGACAACGGCCGCTATTCTGTTTATGCTGGCGATGGCGATTTATTTTATTTTCTTCGCTCCCAAGCATTACCCGAAATTCAGACCGGCTGCACCAACTCCCAAAACGGTTCTGAAACAACATCGTGATGGTGATCGAGTAGGGGATTACGCTTCTGTAAATCAGATGTTTATTTATGGGTTTAGTGAAGGGTTTCAGGGGTAATCAGTGTGGTAAAAAAGGCTTTGCCTTAGGTAAACCCTGACTGGTCAGAAGGTTCATAAAAATCCGTGCTTGATTGATACCGTGTCCTTTTTTGTGAACGAAAAAGATTGTACTCTCCCGAAAAATTAAAACATTTGCCGAATCTCAAGCGTTAACGGGGCATAACAACCCATTGATTTATTTATGTTTCGCGCAAATTCACTACGTTCTATTATTCTATCATCCCTCTTCGTTATTGGTTGTTTATCAGTAAGTTCGGCTCAGCAACGATTTACGGCCGGACCACGCATTGGCTTAAATTTGTCTAATTATTGGGGCAGTGCCGATGGGATGAGTTTTACGCCCGGCCTAACCGCAGGCGCCTTTCTGATGTATAGCTCCCTGAATCATTTCGGTATTTCGGGCGATGTTTTGTACTCGCAACGGGGCACAAGCTATCAGGGTAATAACATGAAGTTTATCCAGCGTGTCAATTACCTCGAAATTCCGGTGGTGGCCCGCTATTTCCTGACCTTGAACGGGAACTTCAGACCCAACCTGTTTGTCGGGCCTTCGCTAGGGATTAAACTCAATGCGAAGCGGATCAAAGGCGATTATTTGCAAGGTACTGGTCCGGTACTCAATGGCGACAACAGCGACGCGTTCAATAATCTGGACCTGGGAGCAACGGGGGGGATTCAGTTGAACTGGGGCACTGGCAATCGGCAGCATTTCCTGATCGACGCCCGTTACACGCTTGGGTTAACTGATGTACAAGCCTTCACGAACGTTTGGGGGCCACGGAGTTCGCTGCAAAACTCAACCGTTTCCATTACTTTGGGCTATGGATTTGGCGTGGGGCCTGAATACCGCAGCCGATACAGAAAATAAGCGACCGAACCAGGTACGAACCGCGAGGTATGGTTTACGATTTAGATGGTGTGATTCATATTTTAATTGGTCACGCAGGAAAAAAATCGTAAATCGTACCTCGTAATTCGTAATACAGTTCGCTTATGCCCTTCAGACGGCCCATTTTTGTTCTCTTCATCAGCATCTTATTCTCTATGCCGGTAGTGGCGCAAACCACTACTCCCGCTTTTCTTAACCTCAACGATCGTCAGAACTGCTGGGTCGATTCGGTATTTACCAACATGTCGGCCGACGACCGGATAGCGCAGCTAATCATGGTGGCGGGCTATTCGAACCGCAGGCCTTCCTACGAAGATTCGCTGGTTCGGCTGGTCCAAACGGCCAAACTCGGTGGGGTCGTCATGTTTCAGGGTGGGCCTGTTCGGCAGGCTCAACTAACCAACCGATTACAGGCCGTTTCGAAGGTTCCGTTGCTAATCGCTATGGATGCCGAGTGGGGCCTTGCCATGCGGCTGGATAGTACCGTTCGCTACCCTTACCAGATGACGTTGGGGGCCATGCAGGGGAACGATAGCCTGATCTATCGGATGGGGGCTAACCTGGCCCGTCAGGCCCGACGGTTGGGCATGCAAATCAACTTTGCGCCAACGGTCGATGTCAACAACAACCCCAACAATCCGGTCATTAACTTCCGGTCGTTTGGCGAAAACAAATACGATGTGGCCCGCAAAGCCCTCGCTTATGTGAAGGGTATGCAGGATAACCAACTGCTGACCAGCATTAAGCACTTTCCGGGGCATGGCGACACGGGCACCGATTCGCACTACGATCTGCCACTGATTGCCAAAAGCCGGCCGCAGCTCGACTCGCTGGAGTTATATCCCTTTCGCGAACTGATCAAAGCCGGAGCGGCTGGCGTGATGGTCGCCCATTTGAGTGTTCCAGCCCTGGATACAACCCGCAATCGCCCATCGACCTTATCACCTGCCATTGTCACGAATCTGCTCAAAAATGAGCTGGGATTTCAGGGGTTAACCTTCTCGGATGCCATGAATATGAAAGCCCTTACGAAGTATTTTCCATCGGGGCAGGCCGATGAGCTGGGTATCGAAGCAGGGCTGGATGTGCTGGAATTTACCGAAGATGTTCCGGCAGCGCTGGCAAAGATCAAACAGGCCGTGGCTGCCGGGCGTATCAGCCAGGCGTCGCTGGATGCCCGCTGCCTGAAAGTACTTCGGGCCAAAGTCTGGGCAGGACTGGATCAGTATAAACCCATCGACCTCACCAATCTGGTCAGCGATCTTAACTCAGTACAGGACGATCTGCTGAATCGGAAGTTGACCGAAGCCAGTCTGACCGTTCTGAAAAATGACCGGAATTTATTGCCCCTGCAACGGCTGGATACCCTACGCATCGCATCGGTGGCTGTGGAAAGTGATAAAATTACCGCTTTTCAGCAGATGGCCGCCAACTACACGCAGGTCAACCATTTTAACATCACTTCCCGTACACCCGACTCAACGCTGGCGCAGGTTCGCGATTCGCTGAAGAATTACAACCTGATTCTGGTTGATGTTCACCTGAATAATATTCGCCCGGCTGCCCGGTATGGTCTGCAAACCAAAACGGCTGCTCTGGTGAGTGAGTTAGTAGCTACGGGTAAGGCAGTCGTTACGGTATTTGGTAATCCGTACGTACTGGATAAACTGACCTTTCCGATGGACACCGTGCAGACGGCCCGGAACATCGAACAGGCGCGGGCGGTCGTGATGCCGTATCAGTTGACCAATTATACCGAAGAATTATCCGCTCAGTTGATATTCGGCGCTATCGGTGCATCGGGAAAGCTTCCAGTGACCGTCAATCAGCGCTTCCGGTTTGGCGATGGCATAACGATTCAACCCATCGGCCGGATGAAATACACCATTCCCGAAGAAGTGGGCATCGACAGCCGGTACCTGGCCCAGCAGGTCGACTCGCTGGTGAACGTCGGCATAAGCCGAAAGGCGTTTCCGGGCTGTGTGGTTCAGATGGCCAAAGATGGCAAAGTGATCTTCCGAAAAGCTTATGGCAATCATACCTACGACGCATCCTTAGGAGCAGAGCCTAAACCTGTACAGTTGGATGATCTGTATGACATGGCTTCGGTAACCAAAGTAAGTACATCGACTCCGGCACTGATGCGGCTTGTGGATGAAGGCAAGTTCAATCTGGATGGCAAAATGGCCGACTATCTGCCTTTCCTCAAGAAATCGAACAAGGCCGATCTGGTATGGCGGGATGTGCTGACGCACCAGGCACGGCTGAAAGCCTGGATTCCATTCTGGATGGATACTAAAAATCCGGATGGCACCTGGAAGCCGAAAACCTTTAAGAGCGAACGTTCGGGCCGGTACCCGATAGAAGTGACTGATAGCCTGTTTGAATTCAAAAACTACCCCAAGGTTATTTACCAGCAAATTCGGGACTCCCCTCTGAACGAGAAGAAAGAGTACGTTTACTCCGATCTTTCGTTTATCATGTATCCACTGGTTGTGAAGCGTGTTACAGGAGTCAACTTTGAAGAGTATGTAAAAAGTACCTTCTTCCGGCCACTGGGAGCGACTACGCTGACGTTTAACCCGCGTCGGTTCTACTCCCTCGACCGGATTGTGCCGACGGAATACGATTCGTTGTTTCGTAAAACGCTCATCTGGGGGCGCGTACACGACGAGGGCGCGGCTATGCTCAATGGCCTGTCGGGCCATGCGGGGCTATTTGGATCGGCCAATGATCTGATGAAAGTGTATGACATGTACCGTCGGATGGGATCGTATGGTGGACAGCAGCTTATTTCGCAGAAAACCATGGCTGAATTTACCCGCTATCAGTTTCCAGAACTGGGTAACCGCCGTGGGTTAGGCTTCGACAAACCCTCCTTTACGTATTCGGGCAATGCACCCCGTTCGGCAACCAAGGCTAGTTTTGGGCACTCTGGATTTACGGGTACGTTCGTATGGGTCGATCCCGATCCGGCTTACAATCTGACCTATGTGTTTTTATGCAATCGCGTTTATCCAACCCGAAATAACAATACCCTGAGCAATCTGAATACCCGTACGAATATTGTGGAAGCATTGTATCAGGCAACTAAACGGGGTATCCAATGAAAGAGCATCTGATTGAATTACTCAGCTATGAACTTTGGGCCAACCACCGGGTTATTGCGGCCCTCGAAACAATCAGCAATCCACCGCAGCGAGCCGTAGCCGTTATGGGCCATATCTTATCCGCACAGCAAGTCTGGATAGGGCGGATTACGAACCAGTCGGTTTTTGTTTCCATCTGGGAAGATATTCCGGTAAGCTGGATGGGCGAAACCGCCGAACGCCAGCACCGTCAGGTGGAAAGCTATGTGGGTGGGCTTACGGAAAGCCAACTGACGGAATCTATTGTGTACAAAGATTCAAAAGGTAATCCACATCAAACGCCACTGGTCGAAATTTTAACCCATATGAGCCACCATGCGGCTTACCACCGGGGCCAGGTTGTGCAGCTTATCCGTCCTATGCTGGCCGATGCCCCTGTGACAGATTATATTATATGGATCCGTGAAAATCAGAAATAGCCGCCAACCGGGCTATTTCTGATTTTTATATGTATTTGGTAATCTGTTGGTTTTTAGGTAATTATCTTCTAATTTTAGTCCTGCCCCTCAGTAAAATAAAACCCCTTGACTCAGTCACTTGTTAAGTTAAGGAACAGTAACCACGTTCTGTCCGCACACGTTTCCTGTCCTACACGCCAAGAAAACCATGAAGGTGACGTCAAAAAGCTGGGTAAAGCTAGTTCTTCTGGTAGTAATGCTTCCGTTTCTGGCGGTAGGGTGTGTGTATTATGTGCTGATTCATAATTTGAATCAGATTATTACCTACGCCATCGATAAAGAAACACAGGGAGGGTATGGCTTTCAGACCCACGGCCTCAGTCTGTCGCTCCTGCACAAAACGGTTACCATCGACAAACTGGTGTTCAGCCGAAACGATACCACAAATGTTTCTACGTATTATTCTGTAAAAATTCCGGCGGCCTATTTGTCGGTCGAATCCTGGAAGGAGCTGTTGATACACAAGCGGTTACTGATTGATAGCTTTTCGGTGAGCAGACCCGAAATCGTTATTCACGACTACCGGACGAACGCACAGGGCCACAGCCAGACCCGTTTTCATACGTCCAGTATCCTCGAAAACCTTCAAAAAACCTTAGATCATCTGCATGCCAAGTCGTTCAACGTACAAGGTGGCACGTTCGCGTTGTACAAACACGCTACAGCAGACCCGTTCCTGATCAAGGATATTAATCTGACGGTCCGTAATTTTTCGAAGATTGACACCAACGACCGGCGGGTATTGGCCTCCGATCATATCGAACTAGCTCTGGGGCGCCAGAAATGGGTCCTGTCGGACGGTAAGAATACGCTTAGCTTCAGGGGATTGCATTTCATTAGCTCGACCCAGTTATTTGAGATCGATTCGGTTCATTTTCATAAGCCCGCTACCGACAAAAAGGGCGAGTTGAGCTTACGGGCAGAGAAGTTTTTCTTCAACTCAAGCCATTTACCCGCTGTGTATCAGAAAGGTGAATTGTGGCTCGATACGCTTATCTGCCTTCGTCCCATCCTGACCTTACCCATCGAAAGCCGAAAAGAACAGGTGATCGACACCGTCAGTACGATTCAGTCGAACCTGAAAACCCTGTTTAAAACCGTAACGGTTGGGTACACGCAAATTAAAGACGGCGAACTGCTGCTGGGTAACCGAACCAACCCGGTGTCGAGAGGTGGGACACAGAAGGCCAATATGAGTATTTACAATCTGGTCCTGAATCCCCAAAGCGAACACTCCGTTAGTACCGACAGCATCGACCTCAGTTTACGGAATATTGCTTTTTTTTCGCCCGATAGCCTGTTCAAAATTGGTGTCGAATCGTTTCATATGGTTCGAAATGATGTCATTTTTCGAAACGTGCTGTATGGGACGGCCTCCCGAAAAATAACGGGCAAAGGACTTACCTTTAAAGCTCCGCTTCTGCAACTACACGACGTAAGTCTTGAAGATCTGATGCAGAAACGGATTGTGGCATCGGCAGCCGAACTGGTCCAGCCCAGTATCGACATCATAGCTACTAAAAAAGGCGATAACCGCCCGAAACCCTTTGTGGTGGCGACTGCCTCTCGCAAAAAAGTAGATCTGTTCAAAACCCTCCATGGCCTTGGCGAACTGCTTCAGGTAAAGCGTTTTCAGATTATAAACGCGAATGCTCACTACCATCTGGAAGGAGATGGGCCCATGGAGGTAACGATGCATAACATGAACGCCAATGTGATGCTGAACGATTTTCTGGTCAGTGATTCGCTGATCGACATAAAACATGCGATTCCGACATTAACCATAGCCGATGCGCATCTGACTACCAATAAAGTGGCGGTCGCGCTGAAAAACTACACACTGAAAGGACAACAGCGCTACAATCAGGTCGATAAACTACAGGTGAACCTGCCCAATGGTACAGTTATGACGGCCAGCAAAGTTTACTGGGATGCCCTGGGATGGGATGCGCTTCAGCATTCGAAAGATATACAGGTAGAGCTGCTGCGTGTGCAGGATTTAGCCATCGACGCCCGCCTGACGCATAAAAAGCCAGTCCGGTCTTCCCGAAGCTCAACTGCCGATCCTCCCCAAAAGCCGTTGCCCCTCCTGCATATCGATCAACTGATGGCGGATCATATCACGCTTAACATGGCTTTAGCCCCACAAACGCAGGCAGGGTTTCAGGGCAAAAATGTTCGCATTGATAAACTATCTACCGAAACTGGGGACATTGGCTGGGAACAGTTTAGTGGTAAACTGGTGGATACATACGTAAACTTTCCGGGTAATAAACGCCTGTCGGTAGCGCAGATAGACCTCAACAGCCAGCAGGTATCTACACTTACCAACCTGCGTTATGCGGATAATCGGCCGGGTCAGTCTACACAGGTTTTTGTTCCTCAAATTCAGCTCAAAGGCCTGTTAAATTCGACCGATTTTTCGACCGTACGCTTCCACTCACTGAAAATCGACCAGCCTGAAGTTACGATAACCGGCAAACAGCAACCTGCGGACCTTTCAGGACCAGTCAAAGCCTTCCCTATCCCGTTTACCTTTACGTTACACGATCTTGATGTTCGGGGTGCAAAAGTGGCTTATACGCTCCAGAAAGACTCCAGTTCGATTCAGGTTCAGTCAGTGGTTGATATAGCCGGACAGGGATTCTTTGGGGCCAGACACGAAGCCCTGTCCTTTGCCTCCCTACGCATTGTTCCTTCCGGTACAACATTCAGCAGTCCACGGCTCAAAACGATGGTGCCTTCATCGACCATCCAGCTTAGTAATGGGAGCTTATCGGGTAGCCAATCGGGTCGGCCCATGCTGATGGGGCATTTAGAGGCTAGTCTGACGGCCAGTGAGCTGCGTCCTCTATTGACGCTGAAAAGAAATACGACATCCGACCCGCTCATCATCGGCCATATTACCGCCAACGTCGATTATCCGGGCTTCAGTTGGATGGCAGGCAAAAAACAAGCCTGGCGAACCTGGTTGGATCATACCAGCCTGGTGGCTAACAAGGTATCGTTCAATGGGCAAAAAACAGCTATTGAGGCCGATAAACTGGCCTGGGAGCCACAAAATGCCCGGTTACAGGTAAGTCGGTTCCAGATAAAGCCAACGATGGATAAAGAGGAGTTCATGGCACCACCTCATGTACAGGCCGATTACATAACCGTAAAAGGCGATGAGATTCAGTTCAATGGCCTGAGTACCGCTCAGTGGAATCGCGACTCCAGTATAGCCATTCATCATGTGGTGCTAAACAATGTAACGACGGATGTGTCGCGCGATAAACGATTGCCAGACCCTGACTTTATTCCCGAAAAGCTGATGCCTACCCGCTTGATCCGGCAGGTCGGGTTCCCATTTCGGATCGATTCGATTTCGGTAATCAACAGCCATGTGCTTTACCATGAGACGTCCAAATTAACCAATCGGGTGGGCAATGTCCCGTTGAGAAATATCAATGGCGTGCTGAAAAATATTACCAATCGGCCGAAACGCGCAACCGATAGCTTAGTGTTGAGCGTCAGTACCAAACTGCTGGGGTTGCACATCGACCGGCTGCTGTATCGGGAATCCTACGGCGATTCGCTGGCGGGTTTCCGAATGTCGCTCAATACATCGGGTGTACATCTGCCCGAACTCACCCGGATCACCAGTCCTATGATTGCGGCCAATCTGGAAGACGGCTATGCAAAGCCCATTATGGCCCGGGTGGCAGGGAATCGGTATGCATCGGTCGGTACCATGCAATTGCACTATAAAGACTTAAAAATCCACCTGCTTAGTCCGGCCGATACCACCAAAAAAACACTCCTTACCCGGTTTAAGAATTTTATCGTCGGGCAGGTAATTCGTAAAAAGAATGAGGCTGATTCGCGTATTTTTTATGACCGTGACCCGCAGGTATTTATTTTTGGGTACTGGATCAAAACCATGCTGAGTGGGGTCATGACCAGTGCGGGTGTCAAGCGAAATAAAAAATACCACGATAGCTACTTAAAACTGAGTCAGCAACGGCCTTTACCGGCCGAGCTGCAGTAGCGCTTCTCCAGTACCTTATCAGTATGAAGTATTTGCTTATCCTTACATTATGTGTCTGTATTCGGGCAGTTGCAGTTGCGCAGGTCCGATTGCCAAACAACGAAGCAGGTCAGGTTCAGTATCAGGAGATCATCAAAGTGCCGAATCCTAAAACCCCTGCCCGGCAACTGATGGAACAGTTTCATGAGTGGGCCGATGCCTATTATGCATCCGACCCGACGGCCGAACAGCAATACGATCAGGAGCACAACATTCTGTTCGTTAAGTCGATGTATAAAATGAATGAGCAGCGTATTCGCTACACCCTGACCCTTGAGGCCAAGTATGGCCGTTACCGGGCTACATTGACCGACCTGATTGCCGAAAGTAATGGATTAAACACGCCCATTCGGGCCACGAGTACGACGGTTTCGGAGATGGAACATTCGGCCGCGGGAAAAACCACTACCCGGAAAGTAATTGAGCAAACCGTACAGCAACAAACGGAACTGTATCAGGAAATCGATAAAGCTTGTCGGGAAACGCTCGCCAGCCTCCGCGAAGCTATGTTGACGGAGAAAAAATGATGCCTATAGTGTATAGCAAGCGGCTGGCCCTGTAGTAAACGCCTGACTGGATTTTACCGATGTCGATCTACGCCAACCTGTTCGCAGTAGTCCAGCACCGGGCAGGTGGAGCAGTGAGGTAAAGTGCCGGTACAAATGTGCTTACCAAAAGGCATGAGTAACCGATTGATATTGATCCACTGCGCCTGAGGCACCTGCGTTTCCAGTACTTTCAGAGTTTGTTCGGGTTGCCTGGTGTGTACATACCCCCAACGATTGACGACCCGATGCACATGAATATCGACACTGATGGCCGCCTGCCCGGTGGCTACCCCCAACGCCAGATTGGCACACTTCGGGCCTACGCCTTTCAACGAAATCAGGGTATCGAAATCGGCTGGTAATGTGCCGTCAAATTCATGAATGATCCGTTCGGCAATACCGCGTAAGGTATAGGCTTTCTGATCGGGATACGTAGTGCCGTCGAGGAGTTCCGTCAATGTTGGAATATCCAGCACCAGCAACTGTTCGGGCGTACGGGCTTTTTCAAATAATCGCAGCGAGACGGGTATGGTTGTCTCGTCGAGCGTACGGATCGAGATAATGCACGAGATCAGTTGCTCAAATAAGCTAGTATAGCCTCGTTCGGCCAGATCGAACATGGCGGCTTTAGGATAAGGCCGAATGGCGTCTTCAATCCGGGCTAAAACAAGCGATAAGTTAAAATCAGGTTTCATGATTCAGGATACTGTGGACTGGACAGCAACTTGAATCATGAAACCTGAATTAGCTTGTTTAGTTTATACATTCACAATCACCATCTCGACCCGGCGGTTTTCGGGCCGTTCTTTCAGGCTTTTGTTAGAGTTGATCGGGCGGGAGGGGCCATACCCAACCGTTTCGATTCGGCTGGCGCTGATGCCTTTATTGACCAGGTATTTTTTTACCTCATTGACCCGATTCCGCGACAGCTCCACGTTCGCATCAAATTCACCTACGATGTCGGTATGCCCTTCCAGCTTAATCTGCATGGTTGGATTATCGCGCATCACTTCGGTCAGGCGATCCAGTTCGGGATAGGATTCTGGTTTAAGATCGTACCGCGATGCGTTAAAATAGATGTTTTTTAGGGTAATTTTCGCACCCGCTTCAATCGGAACCAGATTGAAATCACGCATTACATCCACCCGATTGGTGGCCAGTGTATCACTTTGGCTGAAATAGCCTTTAGCCGAAGCCGTCAGGGCATACACACCTTTACGGCCGATTGGGATTTGATATTTTCCCGTTGGGTCATCACTCCGCACCGAATCGGCAGGATCATCTCCGGTGGCTTCGGCCCCCGAAATCAGCCGATAGGTAACTGTAGCCACAATCGGATTTTTTGTTTTAGCATCACGGGTAATTCCGTTGATCGCCACTTCCGTCGGGGCTTCTTTAGGCTGTGCCGGTGTAGCGGGCTCATCCGTTCCTACACCGGGTTTCGTACGAGGAGTATAGCGAGGCTGCTGCGTTTTGGGTTGTACCGGAACGGGGGTTGGGGCTTTGGGTGTACGTTGCGAATACTGATTTTTTCGTAATGGATTGATGATGTGTACTCCCCAGAAGTTGAAGCAGATATACCCCTGACTGTCTCTGCATTCATACAGATCGAAGGTTGTAAACCCCGGATCTATTCGCTCAAAGTAAGCCACAAAATCGACCCGTTCGCCTGGCTGTACACGTCGACGGGTTTCGGCCGGAATGTTTTCGGCTCTAATGAATTTATAGGACTTTTCCCCCTGATTTACATATAAACGGGCCGTTGGCTGGAAACCAATGTTACTAGTTGATTGTCCACTGCCATTCGGCGATGGAATTGGAAAAGGCCAAGGACGATTCGGAAGCGTCAATGACTCGCGCTGCGATTCAAACTTCATGTAAATGATGGTATACTGGGCAGTCAGTTCGACCCGCTTGATGGTCACATCCCGGTCGTTTACATCCTCTACACGTGGGTTTTCGGTGGTGTATTGTACCTGTGCGCGTAAGCCTGTTACGAGCAGAATCAGGCATAAGGTAGACAGGAATTTCTTATTCATTATCGTTTGCGTTTACGGGCACATATTCCTAACGATTAGATCGCAATAGCTGTTTCATGGTTTAACCAATTGTTCGATAGACAAACAAATTCCATTGCAGCCATTCATCAAAAACGCAGCAATGCATTGTGGCTGTCTGTATGCATTTTCTGCTTTGTTATCAGTGATTTATGGTCGATCGTATGATGAAATATACTTATTTGTATCATGTTAATTTTACTTATCTATTAGGTAGTTTTTTGCATTTTTTGTAGTCAGGGTGAACTAAACTTTGAGTAGTTAAATATGAATTTTCGAACAATTTATCATGCTTATTGAAGTCTAAATAGTTGGGTTAATAGATATTTTATGGATATTTTATTCTTTTAATAACTCATTTATTAATCAATTATTCTATTTTAACATTTGTAGTGTACAAATTGGTCGCGCTTAACATTTTTTTAATTTACTGATGCGTTTTGTACTTTTGCACTATTATCACTCATGTTTCATTAACAACTTATGAGAAAACTCGTACAGATTAGCTTCCTGTTGCTGATAACAGCCTGGGGGGCTTATGCCCAAAATCAGGTGGTTTCGGGTAGAGTTACATCCTCCGATGATGGTAGTGGTTTGCCAGGGGTATCGGTCAGCGTGAAAGGGGGGACGCAGGGAACGCTCACCGACGCGACGGGTACCTATCGGCTTACGGTTGGCAATAATGCTACACTCGTTTTCAGTTTTATCGGTTTTACAACGACTGAAGAGTCGGTCAGTAATCGAACTACGATCAACGTAATCCTTAAAACCGACGTTCGGAGCCTGAATGAGGTAGTCGTAACGGGATATGGTCAGCAAATCAAACGCGACCTGACTGGCAATATCGCTAAGGTGAAAGCTGCTGATATCCAGGACCAGCCCGTAACCACCTTCGATCAGGCGCTTCAGGGGAAAGCCGCTGGGGTGCAGATCAATGCCGGGTCAGGTAAACTGGGTCAGGGTATTCAGGTCCGGGTGCGTGGTCAGTCGTCTGTATCGGCGTCGAACCAGCCGTTGTATGTGGTGGATGGTACCCCCGTTACGACAGATAACCTGAGCTTCAACAGTGCGGCTACCAACCCTCTGGCCGACATCAACCCCCAGGACATCGAATCGGTCGATATTCTGAAAGATGCATCGGCTGGAGCTATTTATGGTGCCCGTGCGGCTAATGGTGTGGTGCTGATTACGACCAAAAAAGGGAAGGCCGGACGTACCAACATCACGTTTGGTGCACAATACGGATCGAGCAAGCCAACCCGTAAGCTGCAGTTCCTGAATACGGAGCAGTATGTGAATTTCTATAACAAAGCGGCTGCCAATTCGGACCGGATTGAAGGCCTTGATCCAGCCGATCCTGATTCGTATACTTCCTACATGAAAGGGTTTTACGAAACCCAGGGCTTAGGGACGTACGGCACCCCCCAGCAGGTAAGCACCAATTGGGGTGATCTGGCTTATCAGGATGCGCCCTATCAGCAGTATGATCTTAATCTGAACGGCGGTAACGAAAAAACGACTTTCTATATGTCTGGGCAGATTCTGGACCAGAAAGGCATTCTCCTTGGTAACGCTCTCAAGCGGTATTCGGGCCGTCTGAATCTGGATCATCAGGTGTCGAGTCGGCTGCGGGTAGGTATTAACATGGGCCTTACCCGTACATTTAACCAGCGGATTTCGGCCGATAACCAGTTCGATAACCCGATGCAGATGGTGGCTCTGCCCCCTATGACTCCGTCTATTGATCCGGCTACAGGACTGCCTGTTGGAACTCCTCCGGGCGACATCAGCATTCCGACCTACTATAACCCAATGATCAACATTGGGAATGCTTATTTCAATACAACAGTTTACCGTACGCTGACCAATGCGTTCGGGCAACTCCAGATTGCCAAAGGTTTATCGTTCCGTACGGAGTTTGGCCTGGACGTGCTCAACCAGCAGGAAGAACTGTATTACAACAGCAAAACCCAGCGGAACTTCGGTGCGCCACAAGGTATCGGTCAGAACCGTTACGTTCGGGTAGAGAACTATACGACCAACAACTTCTTTACGTACAATCTGCCGTTTGGCCGCAGCGTACTCGACCTAACGGCGGGTATGTCGTATCAGCAATCGCAGCAAAAAACAAACTTTACGGAAGGCCGTGATTTTCCGTCGGATGCGTATCGGCAGATTATCAGTGCGGCCCGGAAAACGGACGGTTCTTCCACACAAACCGATTACCGCTTCCTGTCGTACTTTGCGCGGGCCAACTACAAATTTGCGGATCGGTATCTGGTCGGTTTGAGTGCCCGGGTCGATGGATCGTCTCGCTTCGGTCTAAATAGCCGCTACGGCTTCTTTCCGGCCGTATCGGGAGGCTGGGTGCTTTCGGAAGAAGATTTCCTGAAGAACAACAATACCATCAGCTTCCTGAAACTGCGGGCCAGCTACGGTCAGACGGGGAATGCTGAGATTCAGAACTTTCCACAGTTGGGTCTGTTTACGGGGGATGCCAGCTATGGTACGTTACCCGGTCAGCGTCCATCTCAGTTAGCCAACCCCGATCTGAAATGGGAAACGACCAATCAGTTCGACGTGGGGGTTGATTTTGGTATCCTGAACAACCGCATCAATGGGGAGATCGACTACTACAACAAGCAAACGTCGGGTCTGCTGCTGAGCGTAAACGTGCCGGGCACCACTGGGTTTGCTACGCAGTTTCGGAACGTAGGCAGCCTGGAAAACAAAGGGTTTGAGTTTGTTTTGAACACGGAGAACCTGACGGGTGCTTTCCGCTGGACCACCAACCTGAACGCGGCCACCAACACCAACAAGATCACCAACCTGCAGGGCCAGATTATCGAAGGCGGTATCAATGCCATGAGCCGGGCAGTGGAAGGGCAGCCGCTTGGCGTATTCTTCACGCAGGAGTATGCAGGTGTAGATCCTGCCAATGGCGATGCGCTCTGGTATAAAAACGCAAAGAATGCCGACGGGTCCATTGATCGGTCAACAACCAATGTGTATGGCCAAGCCCAGCGTGTAGTGGTCGGAAGCCCACTGCCTAAATGGACAGCCGGTATGACCAACACCTTCAGTTACAAAGGGTTTACGCTGAATGTACTGTTCAATGGCGTGTTTGGCAATAAGATTAATTTCTACGGTGTGGGGCGGTATTCGTCGGCCAACGGTCGCTATGAAGATAACCAAACAGTTGATCAGTTAGCGGCCTGGACCCCACAGAATACTAATACCAACGTACCGGAAGCGCGTTTGTACTACAACAACGGAGCGCAGTCGTCCAGCCGGTTTATTCTCGATGGCTCATTTGTTCGGCTGCGTACCGCTACGTTGTCGTACAACTTACCGAAAGCGCTGATCAACCGGGCGAAACTGACAAACGTTCGGTTGTTCGTGACGGGTCAGAACCTGTTGACGTTTACGAAATACACAGGCTGGGACCCTGAGGTAAACGCCGACTACATTGTATCGAACATTGCACAGGGATACGATTTCTATACGGCTCCCCAGGCGCGTACGATCACGGGTGGTATCAACATCGGTTTCTAATCAGTGCCGTTCAAACGGCTTCTCCAAACGCATTTTTTCCATGAATTCATCCATAAAACATTGGTTATACGCCGGAACCGTCGGTATGCTGCTGACGGCCTGCGGCAACCGCCTGAACGTTGTGCCCACGCAGAGTATTGAGCAAAGTCAGGCGTTGAATACCGAACAGGACGTACAAATCACGCTGACAGGGGCCTACGATGGCCTGAGTGATGTAAACGTGTATGGCGGGGAAATCCAGTACACGGGCGACCTGCTGGGCGACAACCGTGATGTCGTATTCGGTGGTACGTACGCGGCCATCGACGAAATCTGGCGCAAAGCGGTCACGACCTCTAATACCTACACCCGTGATTTCTGGCTCGATGGATACAATGCCATCAACCGGGCCAACAATGTGCTGTCGGCGCTGGACAAAGTAGGCCAGGCCAACCGGGCTAATATCGAAGGGCAGGCGCTGTTTATCCGGGGAGCGCTATATTTTGAACTGGTGAAAGCGTTTGCCAAAGACTGGAACGACGGTACGCCTGCATCCAATCCGGGTGTTCCACTTGTGCTGACGGCAACTAATAGTGTAACAGAAGCGGATTATCGCGCCCGGAATACCGTTGCCGAAGTATACACCCAGGCAATAGCCGATCTTACCAAGGCCGAGAGCGATCTGCCAGCTACACAGTTGGGGGGCAATGGGTTTGCCACGAAGGGGGCTGCGGCTGCCATGCTGGCTCGTATTTACCTGCAACAGAAGAATTACACCGCAGCACGTGATGCCGCTAACCGGGTTATCACGTCAGGTCAGTATAGTCTGGCTCCTAACTTTGCCGATGTATTCAGCGATGCTACGAATGGCTCCGAGATGATCTTTAAGATTATTGTGACCGATCAGGATGGGGCCAATGACATGAATACGTTCTATGCGTCGGCACTCAACCAGGGCCGTGGCGATGTGCGGGTACAAACCAAATTCCGGCAGTTGTATGGTACGGGTGACGTACGGGGTACATTCTTCAATACCGCAGGGCAGAACACCTTTACCAGCAAGTACAACGATCAATATGGCGATGTACCCGTCGTTCGGCTGGCCGAAATGTACCTGATACGCGCCGAAACGAACCTCCGTCTGAATACGGCTGTTGGCGCTACGCCCCTGGCCGATGTCAATCTGGTTCGTGCCCGGTCTAAAGCTACTCCGCTCACGTCCGTCGATCTGGCGGCTATTCTGCTGGAGCGTCGTCTGGAACTGGCTTTTGAAGGGCAGCAGTTGGCCGACATTAAGCGTACAGCCGGTTCGGTGGGTACAACGGCCTATAATGCCAATAACCTGGTGTTGCCGATCCCTCAGCGTGAAATAGATACCAACAAGAATCTGGTCCAGAATCCAGGGTATTAAGCGGTAACAACTTACCAAGCAGAAAAAGAGCGAACTTCCAGATGGAGGTTCGCTCTTTTTTGTTGGTTAATTCTGTGACAGGATCGTGACCCGTTCGGCCCAGTTTGTTCCGGGTGGAATTTTCATACGGTTGCCCTGGGGCGTAATCAGAACTTTGGTTGGGTATTCACCCACCCGAAATTGTTTGATAAAGGCGTCATCGGCCATGATAACAGGAAATGTGTATCCGTGTTTTTTCATAAACTCTCTGACTCGCACTTCGGTGTCATGCGAGGCTGCGGTAAAGACCACAACATTGCTGAGGCCGTTCTTTTGTAAATCGGAATAAAACGTCTGAAAGCGCGGGAGTTCTTCTACGCAGGGCTGGCACCAGGTTCCCCAGAAATCGATCAGTATCCATTTCCCACGGAGCGTTTCGTAGTTGAACACCTGGTTGGTGAGGTCGGTCAGTCGAAACGGTTCGGCAGGCTTCAGCTTTTCATTGAGCTTTTTCGTCCAGTAGGTTTGAAAGGGCATGGATGAAAAGCGGATTTTCTGGTAGTAGGTTTTGAGCAGGGGCAGATTGCCCGGATCGGCCAGTGTCAACTCCGTCAGTACGTTTACCGCCTGAGTTGTATCGCCTTTGTCTAGCAGGAATCGGGCATAGTCTTCATGAAAATCTTCCCGGCCATTCTGCAAAAACGAAGCTTCATGAAAGTAGGCCACATGGGCCATCCGATCGGTATCGTCAGGACTGAATTGCGATGCTAATTGCAGGTACGATTCGGCCTGTGTCGGATTTTGCTGACTAAGCCTTTCATTGGCTTTTACCAGATTCGCATAGGCCATCAGATAGCGGAAATAGGCCCGGCCAGAACGCTGATTGCGATCGTCCGTTTGCGGATAATAAAACCCATTCACCGCGTGCTCAAGCCTGCGATACGTATGGGCAAACAAGGTATCAGCCAGGACAGCCGATTTGGGGTTTGATTTTAAGGTGCGATAAATCAGTAGGGCATACCGATCCAGCCGATTGCCGATTGTTTCATCGGTGCGTTCCTGCGCCACCAAAAAACCGGCCACTAGCCGATTCAGTTTCAGGCTGTCGTTCAGGCTGGCGCGTATTTCCTGCCATTGATACAGCGGGTAAATGCTACGCTGTAAGGCCTGATTGCCTGTATACAATTTTCGAAGCAATTGCCGCGCAAAAGTTGTATCGGCCAGTAGGTTAGCGGCTGTATTGAAACTATGGGCGAAGGTATCGTGGAGCAAAAAATTTAGAAGGTCGGTGTTTTCAAGAGCAAGTTGGTTGGCATAATAGCTCGCTGAATCGAGTTTCTTATGGCCTACGGCCTCCTGAAATTGGTTAAAATGAGTGGCTGCCTGCATGGGCAGTGACTGTGCCTGCGCTCGTGAGCCGATTGCCAGCAGAATAAAAAAGACAAAAATGGTGTAGGGGTTGTTCATAAAGGGTTGGCTATAAGTCGTTAACGGTCCTTTTGTGGGTAAATGTATTCGGATACCCGCATATTTAATAGGATGCGCTGGCGACCAAAAATCCATAATTTGCGCGATGCCCCGTACCTTTGTGTCCACATGCGGATACATAGAACCTGTACCGCCCGAAAATTGCCCATATAATGTCTGTAAAGCCTAAAAAAGAACTCGGTCAGCATTTCCTGAAAGACCTTAGTATTGCGCAGCGTATTGCCGAACTACTGACCAGGCATGGCGACTATCAGAGCGTGCTGGAGATAGGGCCGGGCATGGGTGTATTGACGCAGTTTCTGCTGAACGATAATCGATTTCAAACCTATGTGATCGAGATTGATCGGGAATCGGTCGATTATCTGAAACAGCATTTCCCGGCGCTGGAAGGTCGAATTCTGCCGTCCGATTTTCTGACCATCCGCCCCGACCTGCTACCTACCAAACAACCTGACAACACGGAACCCTTTGCCGTGATTGGCAACTTTCCGTACAATATTTCGACTCAGATACTCTTTAAAGTACTGGACATGCGCGATCGGGTGCCTGAAGTGGTGGGTATGTTTCAGCGGGAGGTGGCACAACGCGTAGCGTCGGGACCGGGCAACAAGGATTACGGGATTCTGAGTGTATTGCTGCAAGCCTGGTACGACATTAAATACGAATTTACGGTCGATCCCGACGTATTTAACCCCCCTCCCAAAGTGTATTCGGGCGTGATTTCGCTCCGTCGGAATGCTAAAACCGAATTGGGGTGTGACGAAAAGAAATTTGTGCAGGTGGTCAAACACGGGTTCAACCAACGCCGGAAAACCCTGCGAAACGCCCTAAAGCCGTTGGGGTTGACTGAAGCGGTTCTGGCCAGTCCTTACCTCGAAAAACGCGCCGAACAACTCAGCGTGGCACAGTTTGTGGAACTGACAGTATTAATGAGCGAAAGAGCGGAAGACCGGGCCGCCGGGCGGTGAAAGAGTGGGCTGGCGTTCCAGCGATAGGCTTTCCTTGTACAATCACTCTTTCGCTCTTTCACTCTTTTGCTTTTTAAGTCGTGACATTCGAACTCACCAAAGACTACCTCGAACGAATTCAGTCGGCCATCGACGCCGGGGATGATACCCTGTTGCGGGCGGAGATGGAGGAACTGTTTCCGGCCGATATTTCGGGAATCCTGGATGAGTTGGAATCGGAATCTGCACATTACCTGCTGAGTTTGCTCGACAAATCGGTGGGGGCCGAAATTCTGGCTAATCTTGACCCGGCCGAACGAACCAATCTGCTGAAACTCTTTACCTCAGAGGAACTGGCCCCGTTCATCAATCAGATGGATTCGGACGATGCTGTAGACTTGCTCAATGAGCAGCCTATTCAGGTGCGTGAGGAAGTCATGGGGTTGCTGGAAGACCGCGAACAGGCTCGCTTCATTCTGGACCTGCTGCACTACGAAGATGGCGTGGCAGGTAGTCTGATGCAGAAAGAGCTGATCAAGATCAACGTCAATCTGACCGTAAATGCCTGCATTGAGGAAATTCGGAAGCAAGCCGAAGATGTCGAAAACGTGTACGCTGTTTATGTGGTCGATGACGTCGGCAAACTGCTGGGGCTGGTATCGCTCAAGAAGATTGTTCTGGCCCGTAAGAATGCGAAAATTGCCGACATCTACGACGACGATGTGGTCTTTGTCGAGACCTACCGACCCGTTGACGAAGTGGCGGAGGTGATGCAGAAATATGACCTGGATGCGGTGCCGGTCGTGAATGTACAGCAACGATTACTGGGCCGTATTACGATCGATGACGTCGTCGACGTGATTACCGAGCAGGCCGAAGAAGACATTCAGGTTATTTCGGGTTTATCGGGCGAGGTCGAGGAAGACGACAACGTCTGGCAACGGTCGAAAGTCCAACTGCCCTGGCTGGTGGCCGGAGCGGTGGGAAGTTTGTTGGCGGCTACGGTTATCAACGGATTTCAGAGCGAACTCGGAAAAGTGGCCGCGCTGGCGGCCTTTATTCCCATTATCGGATCGACGGGGGGCAATGTCGGTATTCAAACGTCGTCGCTTATTCTGCAAAGTCTCACCGACTCCACGGGTTTGAGTATGACAATGGCCAAACGACTCCTGCGCACATTACTGGTGGCTATTATCAATGGCTTAGTAGTGGGCCTGATTGCCGGAACCTACACATTTATCATTGGCGAACCCCGGCTGTTTTTTGTGGTAGCTATCTCCCTGCTGGCAGTGGTTTTACTGGCCTCGTTTATGGGTACCGTTACCCCTCTGGTGCTCAATCGGATCGGGGTTAATCCGGCGGTGGCGTCCGGGCCTTTTATCACCACAGCCAACGACCTCATCGGTATAGGCGTCTATTTCCTGATTGCTCAGGGGCTACTGACTGAGGTATAGAAACGTTAGTTTAATCAGGATAGAGAAAACGTTCTGAATTGTTCCATAGTAGTCAAAACCCTTGTGCCTGATAACGAGAATTTGCCTTGATTTTTGTAGTTAATTTTCTTGAAAAAGGCTACTATTGGATAGTTTTTTATAAATTGGCTTATCGACAATTTAAGTAAACTGCGTGCCTAAACTATTGATCTACCGGGCTGTCTGGATATTTACTATATTCGGAACGGATATTTTTGAGAATCGTAAACATGTTCATGTAGGGCGAAAGGGGACCGAACAGCTTTGCAAAGTATGGTTGGAGCCTGATGTGGAGATGGCAAAATCGGGCGAGTTGTCATTTAGTGAACAGCGGGAAGTTTTGCAGATCACTGTGTTATATAGGGAAGAATTGATTCAGCAATGGGAACAATTCCTGTCTGGGCAGAAAGTGGACATTATAAAAATCAATTGATATGGTAAGCGTGAAACCTCCAGTTGAAGGATATTGGGATGTTGTACCCAAGGTACAATCGATCTGTTTTCCGGACAATAACCAGTTACAGGTTGAACTGGAAGATGGCCGTGCTATCGTTATGCCCCTTGACCGTTTCCCTAGTATCCAAAAACTAACCCCAGAACAACGGTTACATTGGTATAAATACGGCAATGGCTTTTCGTTTGACGATGCTGACGAGGTGATTCATATTGAACAGATTCTGGGGAATTTCAATCTGTATCGCCATGACGAGTAATTCAAGCTCCAGCTCATGACGATTCGTTTTGCCGCTCCAACTGACGCGCCTGCAATTCTGGCGATTTATGCGCCCTATATCACTGATACAACCATCACGTTTGAATACGAAGTGCCATCCGTCGATGCGTTTGCGGAGCGTATCCGAACCATTCAGCAACAATTGCCATATCTGGTCGCTGAGGTCGATGGTCGTGTGTTGGGCTATGCATATGCCTCGAAACATAGGGAGCGGACAGCTTATCAATGGTCGGTCGAGACGTCGGTGTATGTACATCCTGATGGACACCGAAAGGGGATTGCCCGCCAGCTTTATACGAGGTTGTTTGCCTATCTGCGTCAGCAAGGCTATTACAATGCCTATGCGGGTATAACCTTACCCAATCCGAAGAGCGAAGCGTTTCACCAGGTCATGGGCTTTGAGCCGATCGGCGTTTATCGACAGATCGGTTATAAACTGGGGGCCTGGCATAGCGTCGCCTGGTTTCAACTCGTCTTACAGCCTCATCAGTTGAATCCGACTGCGCCTATAGCTATAGGTTTTATAGAACGCTGATTAAAATGGTTGCTGCCTGATGTTATCCCACTCAATGAACCTGTTTAAACTTTTGTTTCAATTGCTTTTGTCATCCCGACGCAGGAGGGATCTTCGGCATGAGCAGGGAAATTGGCTATTTACCGAAGATCCCTCCTGCGTCGGGATAACAAAAAGCACGCATTACGACTCGATTAGGAAAAGTTTAAACAGCCTCAATATTAAGCAATTGTTAACATTGAGGCTGCCAATTTAATATGACCCTAACGTTGTCTACTTTTGTGCGTAATTCTACTTAGAAAAGACCCGTAGCTGGTTAAAGTTGTGAATCGCATAAAACGTATTACTGTACTAACGACGGTCCTGGTTGGGGGCTTGATCGGACGTACGCTGGCGCAAACGTCACTTACACCATCTACCCCGACAGGTACCTGGCTGATTGGTACCCTGGTGTTGCCGGGAGGGGAAAAAAAATGGGGTGGATTTGCTGAAATACAGGCCCGAAGCAACGGCATTTTCCAGCAGTTCTTTTACAATGAATTGAAAGGGGGTGTCAGTTATGATCTGGATAAAAACTTTTCGCTGATGGTGGCTGGTGGTCGTTATGCCACCTACGACTACCAGGATTTATCGGCGGGGCCACTCAACACCGAGAAACGTTTGTGGGAGCAGTTGATTGTAAATCAGTATTTATCGAGGCTCAAATTTGAGCACCGATACCGGATTGAGCAGCGCTGGTTTACCTATCGGGATGGCAGTACACCCTTTCGAAACCGAATCCGCTACCGATTCAACACGTTTATTCCGCTAAACAAGCATACCATTACGGACAAAACGGTGTTCCTGTCAATTTACGACGAGATTTTCCTCAATCCGGTTGGGCCGGTTTTTGAACGGAATCGGTTCTATGTCGGGGCGGGCTATCAGTTCGACGCGCAGTGGATTTTACAGGTTGGGGCCGTTAACCAGACGAACTATAACCCGGCCACGTTTGAAAGTGGTGTGTTTAGCCCTCAGACGGCTGCGGGTAAAAATAACCTGGTAATTGGGGTAATCTACCGACTAAAACGCCGTAGCAACGCCGAGAACTTGCCTACGCAGCCCGATTAATACTTGCTTTTGCCCGGATGGCTACGCACGGGTAATACAAAACTCATGAATACCGCCTGCTGCCTGGTAGGCAATCTGCAATCCGTAACTGTCGCAGATTTGCCGGACAATAGCTAGACCTAACCCGACCGAATCAGAGCTGGCGCTTTCTTTCTTGAACCGTTCAAAAAGCCGTTCGGGGTCTGTAACCAGTGGGCCTCCAGTATTGCGAAGGCATAGCTGTGCAGCGGTAGACGTTAGCTCGATGCGGCCTTCCGGCTGGTTGTGTTTGATGGCATTATTGACCAGATTCGTTACCAGACTGTCGGCCAGAGCGGTTGGCAAATGGACGTCGAAAGGAGCGGTTGGGCCGATCTGAATCGAAAGGTGCCTGAACGACAGCACATCGTCCATATCGGCTAGTTTCTGGGTTAGCAGATTCGCCAGGTCAATTTGCTGGCTATCGCTGAACTGTCGATTTTCGATTTTAGCCAGCAGCAACAGCCCCTGAGTCAGCCGGGAAATACGACGCGATGCCTGGTAAATGGTTTCGATCCAGTGCGTTTGCGTTTCGGAAAGCGACTCCGTTTGAATCAACTGTTCTACTTTGGCATTGATCAGCGCCAGCGGAGTTTGTATTTCGTGTGAGGCATTTTCGGTAAACTCCTTTAGGCTTCGGTAATCCTGTTGCATTTTGGCCGCCATTTTCTGAAGAACGTCATTCAGTTCATTGAACTCGGTAATATTCGTTGGGCTCAGATCCAGGGGCGAATTGTGGCTGAGGTCGAATTGCTTGATCCGGGAAAGTGTGTCATAAAAGGGATACCAGAGCTGGCCCGATAACCGTCGCTGAAACCAGAACATGCCCAACAGCAGCAGCCCCAGAAAAACCACCATGGTGGCCGTAATCACTTCGATTAGCCGATAGGTTTGGATCAGTGATTTACGGATCGAAACCCGGTGCATAACCCCGTGAATCGGTTCATAAAAGGTTAACTGCCGAAAGGGAGTCAGTTCGTTATCGTACCGATTGAGAATCAGTGTGTCTGTGAAGGATTCGCTGACGGATTGCCGCTTGCTGACTGGAACTACCTCGATTTTGTTCTCAACGAAATAAGGGCTGCTCGACCAGGTATTGTGTATGCGGACGTACGTTTCAAAATCCCTGCGTTCGACCCGTAACCGGCTCTCGACCTCATCGTAAATCAGCAACCGGATAATCTGGTAAAAGGCCAGGGCCGTCAGCAGGTAGATGACCAGCGAAAAGGCTAAATAGATCCGGTTGGTTTTGGCGAGTAGTTTCAAGGCTGACTGAATTTATAGCCAATCCCATAAATTGACTGAATGTAGTCGGCAGCACCTTTATCGAGTAGTTTCCGACGCAGGTTTTTGATGTGCGAATACACCATATCGAACGAATCGGCCGAGTCGATGTTGTCGCCCCATAAGTGTTCGGCGATGGAGGCTTTGGTCAGGGCCACGTCAACGTTTGACAGAAAGTACAGCAGTAAGTCGTACTCCTTTCGGGAAAGCATGGTGAGCTGCCCATTCGCAAAAACGTTGCGTGTTTGTGGCACGACTACCAGTTCCTGAAAACGAATTTCGGTGTAGCCGCCAAACTGCCGTCGGCGCATCAATGATTTTACCCGTGCGTTGAGTTCCGACAGATGAAAGGGTTTGGTGAGGTAATCGTCGGAGCCGATGTCGAGCCCTTTTAGCTTATCTTCGAGCGTATTGCGGGCCGATATGATGATAACCCCCGTTGTCGCCATAAGCCGTTTCAACATTTCAATCAGTTGAAACCCGTTGCCATCGGGTAGAGTCAGGTCCACGATTATACAGTCGTACGTATACAGGTGGATCTTCTCTTCAGCCTCCCGGAATGTGGTTACGGTTTCGCAGATATAGCCATCTTTTACCATATACTCGGTAATGCTCTCGGCTAACCCCTGTTCATCTTCAATTACCAGTACTTTCATCCCGTTATCGACTCGTTGGTTCTACGAAAGTAGGCGGCAATGTTGGAAAAATTCTGGATTCGAAAAATTGTTTGCATACAAAGACACCGAGAACGTAGAGAACGCGAATCCCTATGCCCTCGGTGTCTAATTGCTAAGGCTGTTTTTATTTGGCTACGGTAGCGATTTTGAGTTCGTCCAGTTGCTTATCTGAAATGGTCGATGGGGAGTCGATCATCACATCGCGACCCGAGTTGTTTTTGGGGAACGCGATGAAATCGCGGATGGTGTTTTCGCCCCCAAAAATGGAACACAATCGGTCGAAACCGAAGGCGATACCGCCGTGGGGTGGTGCACCGTATTCAAACGCATCCATCAGGAAACCAAACTGAGCTTTCGCTTCTTCGTCTGAAAAACCCAGAATGCTGAACATCTGAGCCTGCAAATCCCGGTTGAAAATCCGAATGGAGCCGCCACCAACTTCGGTCCCGTTGATGACCATGTCGTAGGCATTGGCCCGAACGGCCCCCAAATCGGTTGCCAGTAGCGGAATATCTTCCGGCTTGGGCGATGTGAAGGGGTGGTGCATCGCAAACCAGCGTTGCTCTTCCTCCCCGTATTCGAGCAGCGGAAAATCGAGTACCCACAGGCTGCTGAACACGTTCGGATCGCGGAGGCCAAGCCGGGTGCCCATTTCCAGCCGAAGTTCGTTCAACTGCTTGCGTGCTTTGGCAGCATCGCCCGAAATAATCAGCATCAAATCGCCGGGTTTCGCCCCGAAATGAGCCGCCCAGCCTTTTAGATCGTCTTCTGAATAGAACTTATCGACCGACGATTTAAGCGTACCATCTTCGTTGTACCGAACATAAATCAGGCCTTTGGCGCCAATCTGTGGGCGTTTTACCCATTCGGTGAGTTCGTCGAGTTGCTTGCGGGTGTAGTGGGCGCATCCCGGTGCATTGATCCCAACCACCAGCTCGGCCGAATCGAATACGCCAAAGCCTTTGCCCGAGGTCATATCAACCGTATCGAACGTACCTTTTAGCTCTACGAACTGCATGCCGAAACGCGTATCGGGTTTGTCGGACCCGTAGAACCGCATCGCATCGGCATAGGTCATCCGGGGTACTTCGGCAAGATCGATCCCTTTTACGGTTTTGAACAGATGCCGGATCAGCCCCTCGAACATATTCAGGATATCTTCCTGCTCCACAAACGACATTTCGCAGTCGATTTGGGTGAATTCGGGCTGGCGATCGGCACGCAGGTCCTCGTCGCGGAAACACTTCACAATCTGGTAGTAGCGGTCGAAACCCGATACCATCAGCAACTGTTTGAAGGTTTGTGGAGACTGGGGCAGGGCGTAAAATTCACCCGGATTCATGCGGCTGGGCACCACAAAGTCGCGGGCACCTTCGGGCGTTGATTTGATCAGAACGGGGGTTTCAACCTCAATGAAGTTTTGCCCATCCATATACAACCGGGTTTGCTGCGCCATCCGATGCCGCAATTCCAGATTCCGGCGAACCGGGTTCCGGCGTAAATCCAGGTACCGATATTTCATGCGGAGGTCGTCGCCACCGTCGGTATCATCTTCGATCAGGAAAGGGGGTAGTTTAGCCGGATTCAGTACTTCCAGCGACGTTACCTTGATTTCAATATCGCCGGTTGGTAGGTTCGGATTTTTAGATTTCCGTTCGATGACGGTTCCGGTAGCCTTCAGAACAAACTCGCGACCCAGTGAGCGGGCAGTAGCAAAGAGTTCGGGCGAGGTCTGGCCATCTTCCAGCAGGAGTTGGGTAATCCCATAGCGATCGCGGAGGTCGATCCATAACACGCCCCCTTTATCACGAATGGTCTGTACCCAGCCACTGAGTGTTGCGGTTTTGTTGGTGTCGGTAAGGCGGAGTTCTCCGCACGTGTGCGTTCGAAGCATGATTAAAGAGCGAAAGAGTGAAAGAGTGAAAGAGCGAAAAGCTGCTGTAAAGTATTTCACTCTTTCGCTCTTTCACTCTTTCACTCTTTAGAATTCTGCCGCAAAAGTACGGACTTTATGGCAACTGGACAGTCACTCTTTCACTCTTTCGCTCTTTCGCTCTTTACTTTCTATAGTCGAGCGCCGGTTTGCGGTCGCCGAGGAGGGCTTCGTATTTGAAATCGGCTCCGCGTTTCTGCTTCCATTCGGCATGCGCTTTCTCAATGAGGGCCGGAGTTTTGTAAAGATCAAGGGCAGTCAGGGCCAGGGTTTTGGCGGCTACCAGCATCCCTTTCTGGCCAATGCTCATGCCACTGGCGGCTGTCGATTGCCAGCTATGGGCCGATGAACCCGGCACCCAGGTAGCGGTCGAGAGGCCAACGGTCGGTACAGTCCAGCTTACATCGCCCACATCGGTCGAGCCACCACTCACCGGATTGTCGGAGGCATCGCGGAAGTCTTTGATGGTTGCAGCTTCTTCAATCGGTACTTTCTTGTCGAAGGTTTCGCTGATCTTTTTGGCAAACTCCGTTTCTTCCGGTGTGTATTTGACACCCCCTACGGTTGTCAGATTCTGGTGCATCACCTCGGCCAGGGTCACGTTGGGCAACAGGTTGAACACGCCACCCAGAATCTCCCATTCCACTTTGGTGCCGGTGCCTTTGGCGGCCCCTTCGGCCGCATTTTCGATCCGTTTCCAGACGCTTTGCAACACATCACGATCTTTATGCCGGGCGTAGTAATACACTTCGGCAAAGGCGGGCACCACGTTTGGCGCTTCGCCCCCTTTCGTGATCACGTAGTGAATCCGGGTATCGGATGGAATATGCTCCCGCATCAGATTGACCATGTAGTCCATGGCTTCGACACCATCCAGCGCCGACCGACCGCGTTCGGGAGCCGCAGCCGCGTGGGCGGCAATGCCCCGGAACCGGAATTTGGCATTTTTATTCGCCAGCGACGTACCCGCATCGGCAGAATTGCTAGCGCCGGGGTGCCAGTGAAGTACTACATCGACATCGTTGAACAGCCCTTCGCGAACCATATACACCTTACCCGAGCCCCCTTCTTCGGCGGGGCAGCCATAAATTTTGATCGTGCCCGAATGCCCCGATTTTTTGAGCCAGTCTTTAATTTCGGTGGCGGCTGCTACTGAGGCTGTTCCGAACAGATTATGCCCGCAGCCGTGCCCCCCTTTTTGTCCGGCAATGGGTGTAAATTCGGGTTTGGCTTCGGTAGCCAGACCAGGCAGGGCATCATATTCACCCAGAATACCAATAACGGGTTTACCCGAACCGTAGGTAGCGACAAAAGCCGTCGGAATACCGGCCACGCCCGTTTTAACGTCGAAGCCTTCCTTACGCAATTGTTCTTCCAGCAGGGCAGAACTTTTCTCTTCCATATAGCCCAGCTCGGCAAAATTCCAGATTTGCTTCGAGATACCCGCGTATTCCGGGAAGCGTTTGTCCAAGTCGGTTAAGATGGTTTGTTTATCGGCGTCTACAGTTGCGGTGGGTGTTTTCTTCGCTTTGGGTTGGGCTACAGCCAGTAGCGGCAACAGCAAAGCCATTGTGAGAAATTGTGTTCTCATAGGTACGACTTTTAAAGAGGTTATATTTTGAGAAATAGGTTGTAAGCCGATAAAAATACGGCAAAAAGGTGTCATGGGCAATCTTATTGGAAGGTTGCTATCTTTGCCCGGCAAATTCGTATTCTCATGTCTACACCCTTTGATCAAGCCTTACTACGAACTTATGTACGCAAATTTACCAAACTCAGACAGGGCGGAACGCAGTATGGGAAAGCCCCTCATAAGCCAGTTTTTCTGATTAGTCTGCTTGAGCTGATCGATAAAGGACTGATCTCCGACAATCGAATAACCATTACCCCTGAATTAGTTGCAACGTTCAAGGAGAACTTTTCTTTGTTGGTAAAGACAGCCCATAAGGATGATTTTACACAGCCGTTTTTTTATCTCCAAAATGATGGATTCTGGTTTCTGAAAGCACAGGCTGGCTATTATATCGACCACTACATTCGAAGCGTTCATGTGTTAAACGACAAACTCGACTATGGTTATTTTGCTAACGATTTATTCGACTTGCTGACGAATACTGAAGCGCGTACCTATCTGAAGATGATTGTATTGGATCATTATTTCGGTAATACAAAAGCTGAGTTTTTAGCCATAAAGAATACCGGACGTAGTTATCTGCACGACCTGGAAGCGTATTTGCTCAATGAAAAAGAAGCTGCTTATGAACAGCTACGGCCCTCTGAGGATGAAGAAATACGGTTTGTTCGGAGAGGCTTGTTCAAGAAGCTTGTTCCTAAAGTCTATGATTTTACCTGTGCAATTTCCGGGATGAAGGTAATTGCTGTTGATGGGTCATCGCTGGTGGAAGCCTGCCACATCGTGCCTATCAGTATTTCGGGCGATGATAAAGTCACAAACGGGATAGCACTATGTCCAAATTTACATACCGCCTTTGATCGGGGCATGATTGGCATAGATGAACGTTTACGGGTGATGGTTTCGCCTTTATTAGCTGATAATATAGTGAGCCCTTATAACCTCAAGCAGTTCCATGGCAAGCCCTTAACACTCCCCTTTGGCGAAATTCATTATCCAAAGATTGAACACTTTCGGTGGCACAGGCAGCAGCGATTCAAAAAATAAATGGATAACTCAATCAACGAATGGTGCCGTTCTGCTTCTAGTAGGGTTTCATAATCTCTTCGTGATTTTACGAATTGAGGGCTTTTTTCAGTACAAACTCGATAGCCAGTCGTATATCAGCATCCATTGTAAATGACCTAAACACCCGCAAATTTCGTTATCTTGCCAATAGCTAACTGAATACGCCTATGGAAGCAACGTTTGTCGTGAATCCGAACGAAATGAATGCTCAACTGCTTGAACGGATGTTAGACTTTTTTGCGGACAAGAAAGGCCCCGTAACAGTACATCTGAGTGAACCGCCATCGGCAGGTTTTGACTTTCAGCAGTAGTTTCAGGGAATGGAAGCGATTCGGGCACGTGCCGAGCTTGTGCCGGTTCCTGCTGGCATTGACGATCTCAATGAACTGATTGATGGTATTAATAATCTGGATTTTGAGTCGTAGTAGTCTTATCAATAAACCGCTGGAGCTATGCATCCCTGATGCAACTGCGAAACGGGGAAAATTAAATCCCAATCTTTTCCCCAAACTACATTGCCTCGTTCGATGCGGAAGCGTTTGAAGTTTGATAATTGTCGGTATTTATTGTGTTGGGGATGAGGATGGTTTTGTAAAAATGGCCCAAAGTCTACCAGTTGTGAGCTTCCATCAGTAAAACTCACCTTCAAGCGGTAATCGCCAACGTATTCGGCATCTGTCACAGCAAGCGTTCTCATAGTCTCTTCGTGATCTTGCGAATTTTAGGTTTCTTCTTTAGTACGAAAAAGTCAAGCCATTTTTGCGCAATCTCATCGGCGTACAGTTCAACGACTTTCATGGCTTCTTTCTGGTCTTTTTGAGACAGCATCTCAATACCATCTGCTTTCCGTAACTGTACATCTATTAACTTTCCGTCCTCGAAAAAGAGTTCAAAATAGTTTCATATTCCGCGTGACTTACATGTACATGAACAGGCAAATGCTCATTACTATAGAAATAAAAGATTAAGCCAAAATATTCAATAAGCTTCGGCATACTAATGGTCGTACAAGTGGCAAATTCATCCCCAAAGCTATAAAAAGTGTTTATCCCACCAACGCTCGCAACTCCTCCACAACGCCTTTTACCCCATCAATAGCCGCCGTTATATCGTCGTCGGTCGTGAATCGACCCAGGCTAAAGCGCAGGCAGGAAAAGGCTTCCGTTTCGTTCAAACCCATGGCCAGCAGCACATGCGACGGATCGATGGAAGCCGCCGTACAGGCCGACCCGTTCGAAACGGCCATGCCTTCCAGTCCTATAATCAGCGCGTCAGAATCACAATTCTCGAAATAGATATTGGTGACGTTATAAAGCCGATGTTCCCGATTGCCATTTACCCGTGTTCCGGGAATCGTCAGCAAAGCCGTTTCGAGCCGATTTCGTAGAGACGCAACCCTTTGCGTCTCATTTGCGTCAGCCATTGCCTGCCGTGCCAGTTCAGCCGCTTTGCCCATGCCTACAATGCCCGGCACATTCAGCGTACCACTGCGTAATCCGCGTTCGTGTCCACCACCGTGCAAAAGAGCTTCCAGCTTTACTTTGTTGGGACGACGCTGGCGGATAAACAAGCCTCCAACACCTTTGGGCCCATAAAACTTATGGGCGGAGAAAGCCAGCAGATCAATACCAATTGCATCGACGTCAATCGGTAATTTGCCTACGGCCTGAGTGGCATCGGTCATGAATAAAGCACCGGCTTCGTGGGCTAGCTGGGCGATTTCCCTGATGGGCTGAATAACGCCCGTTTCGTTGTTGACCAGCATCACCGATACCAGTATTGTATCGGCCCGAATCGCGGCTTTCACTACGTCCAAATCCAACAGACCATCGGGTTGAACAGGCAAGTACGTCACCTCGAAGCCGTGTTTCTCCAGATGGGCGCATACATCCAGCACGGCTTTGTGTTCGGTTTCTACCGTTACGATATGCCCGGTGCGCCGGTCCGATTCTCGATTCTGGTAGTTTTTGGCCACACCTTTAATAGCCAGATTAATGGCTTCCGTAGCGCCCGATGTAAAAACCAGTTCATGCGTTTCGCAGCCCAGTAAATCAGCCACTTGCTGGCGAGCCGTTTTAACCGCGTCATGTGCTGAAAGACCAAACGGGTGCGTACTGGCGGCATTGGCGAAGTTGTCTGTCAGGAACGGCATCATCGTTTCCAGTACACACGGGTCGAGCCGGGTTGTCGCATTATTGTCGAGGTAAATCATACAGTAAAAATAGACAGAAAGAAACAAAGGCCGTAATCAATACGGCCTGAATAAGCCCGTAAACAAAAAGCGCGTCAGTCTTTCGAATGACGCGCTGGTTTGCAGGCTGTTGGCCTAATAACTATCGGCCCGGTAGTTGAACCGGTTGAAAATCAGGTTGACGGCTTCGCGAATTTTACCCTGCTGGCGGTCAAAACCGTTATTGGTGATCAGGCCCGAAGCCAGCCCCGTCCAGATGACCTGATCGGTTTTATTGTCGACCAGATTGACAAGGATGGTGCCGGGCTGAACCTGAATATCCTGCTCATCGCCCAGGCTTTGCACCTCACTGGCCGAAAAATAGTCCGAGCCCTGATTGGTGTAGCCCTTGATGGTGGTTGGTTTGTCGAAAACCCGGAAATTTACCAGCAGATCGGGGTTTTGCCGCATAAACTTGTAGCCTCGTCCATCCATCGCAAAGCCGACAGCATCCCGAATCTGTTTTTTCAGGACAAGGTCGTTCAGGAAGTATAGGCCGGGGTCAAGCTTGTTATCGACCTGCGAGGCCCAGGCATAGGATTTATAGCGGCTGAAGTCGGTATTGGGCCGCATTTCGCTGTCGACAGTAACTGTTTGGGCTTGCGTCAGGCTGGCTACCAGCGCAAACGCAGCAAGAAAAAAGAACCGTTTCATCGTCATTGAGTTTTGAATCAGGTTGTTTACAAATCCTTATCAATAACTCACCGACTGGTCCAGGGGGTTATTAAAAGTGAGTTAAACCTCCATGGCAATGCTCGGGATAGGCTTTCGCTATCGGCAACCAGTGGTTTCGAAACGGCTTGTCATTCCAGCAGTTGTTAGAATGGTAAGGTGTAGGTCTACCACTTTAGCCCGGCTGTTCGAAATTCGATCTGTCGGGTGCCCTGTCCGGCAAAATCGACGTCAATGAGCATGGTACGAGCTGTTTTTAGTTGCTTGATCAAGGCCTTTTCGGAATCGAAGAAAATAACATTGGCACTGCCATTTTCGGCCGCCGAAAACGTATAGGTGAAAGGCGCATGCCCATCGAACCGAACGCGTGCCTTGCCTTCCTGAAAGCTCCGGTTAAACTGCCCCTTCGATACCTGAATGTATACATGCGTGTCGGTATCGCGTTTTCGAATGGTCAGCGTGGCAAGGGAACCGCCATTGTACGGAAAATCGAATTCGAGTAGTGTGGGCGATGTGATCGAGGCTTTATACACCGTACGTCCTTCGTTATCAACCCGTTTCGAATACTGCCATGTACTGTTGCCAACGCGGCTGTCTGTCTGGTGGGCAGCTATAGGGGAAGTAGTGTGTGGTTGAGGTGGGGTGGGGTCAGTCTTCGTCGGCCTCTGGTCGGTCATGGTTGGCTGACTGGTTTTTTCCTTTGTTGAACAGCCCCAGATGAGGGTTAACGAAAGCACATAAGGTAAAAATCGCATAATGGATCGACAGCTAGATCGGGTAAGTCAGAGAATTAATGTTCGTAAATAGCGCCCCTATATGATCGGACGGATCGCTGGTCTGTAAGCGCCTTTTAAGGTCAGTTGCAGAACCTACGCTGGTTATTAATCGACTTCATGCCGCCCTGGGTTTTACCTCTTTTAGGTCCGTTTTAGGCCGACGACCAATCTGTGTGTAGAAAACGTACGGGCCAGGCATACAAACGTAGCCATATTCGGTGGTTAAACGTGCTGGGCACGGAGCGAAACGATACAGGCAGGCTTCTGTAGGTATCCGGCTGATTCATAGCATGACCGCTTGGTTTAAGGTATGAATTTTGCGTAAGCCATCAAGAAAACTCGGTTAGTCCATAAGTTTAATTCCATCTCCCGAATACTTTTTCCTATTTTAGGGCATATTTACTTACTATGTTTATTCGTCAAAATGTATCGCTTGCAGCGGCCATCTGCCTGTCTGTCTTATTTACGCATAGTTTAACGGGATGCCAATCCAAGGGCAAGGGTTCCAGCGAAACTACGGCTGATACCACCACGGCAACTGCCACCGACAAACCTTCGGAAACGAAAGCCGAGGCTACGGCCCCAGCGCCCGATCCGTCGAGTATTCCGGCCGATAAAGTTGCGAATGCGGCTGCTATTCTGGCCCGGCCCCAGGTGCCTGTTCTCTGCTATCATCAAATTCGTGACTGGCGGGGTGGAGACTCCCAGACCGCAAAAGACTACATCATTCCGGTGGCCGCCTTCAAAGAACAGATGCAGATGCTGGCCGATAGTGGCTACCATACCATTTTGCCCGATCAGTTGTACGCGTATCTGACTACGGGTGCCCCGTTACCTTCCAAACCCGTTATGCTGACGTTTGACGATGGTGACCTCGATCAGTACGAAACCGCTGTACCCATTCTGGACAAACACGGCTTTAAAGGCGCGTTCTTTATTATGACGGTGGCGATTGGACGGCGGGGAAAACAGCCGTATATGGATAAAGCCCAGATTAAGGACCTGGCAGATCGGGGACATACCATCGGAGCGCATACCTGGGACCACCATAATGTGAAAAAATACCAGGGCGACGATTGGAAAGTTCAGATCGAAGAACCCAAAGCCAAGCTGGAGAGCATCACGGGTAAGCCTGTGAAATACTTTGCCTATCCGTTTGGACTGTGGAATAAGCAGGCCCTTCCCGAAATTCAGAAGCGAGGTTATGCGGCTGCATTTACCCTGGCCGATGGGCGGGATGAACAGCTGCCGCTCTACACCATCCGGCGCATCATTGCAGGTGGGCAATGGAAAGCCAAAACGTTTTACCGGAACATGATCCAAAGTTTCGACGGTAAGTAAACCGTTTCCCTCGCCCCTGGCTGCTCTTGTTTTAGCAGAAGAGTCAGGGGCGAAGGCATTAGTCAGCCACCTCCGTTCGTCGGGGCATGGATGCCTGGGCGCCCATGCGCGTAACGGAAATGGAAGCGGCTTTGCAGGCGAATGCGATGGCGTCGGCTAGAGGCCGTTTTTCGGCCAGCGCAACAGCCAGGGCACCATTGAAACAATCTCCGGCGGCTGTAGTATCGACCGCCTTGACAGGTGCCGTTGGGATAAGCTGGCTTTCGGTTCCGGTCGATAGATAGGCTCCTTTGGAACCCAGGGTAATGATGACGTTCGAAACGCCCATGTTGTGCAGTTTTTGAGCTGCCTGTCCGGCGCTTTCCAGATCGTCGACCCGAATGCCGGTAAGGAGTTCAGCCTCGGTCTCGTTCGGGGTGATTACAAACAAATGCGGAAATAACTCATTGGGCAGGGGTTGCGCCGGAGCCGGATTTAAAATAACCCGTAAACCACGTGAAGCCGCTTCGCTTATGGCGTGAGTTACCGTGTCCAGTGGGATTTCGAGTTGCACCAGTACCAGCGTGTCTGCACCTACGGCAGTAAGAGCCGTGTCGACTTCGGTGGGCCGGAGGTGGGCGTTGGCTCCGGGAGCCACCGTAATACAGTTCTCGCCCGCAGCATCGACGTTAATCAGCGCTACACCCGATGGATGCGCAGGGTCGGTCTGAATATAGCTCGTATCGATACCTTCCTGACGAAATCCGGCAACCGCCTGTTCGCCAAAAATATCGGCCCCAACCTTGGCTACAAAAGTTACGTTGCCCGTCAGCCGGGCAGCGGCAACGGCCTGATTGGCTCCTTTACCTCCAGGGTTCATGAAAAAAGTACCGCCTAATACGGTTTCGCCGGGGGCTGGTAATTTGGTCGTTTGAACGACCATGTCCGTATTTGAACTACCAACTACTAAAATCTGTCCGGGCATGTGGTAAGGATTTAGGTAAGAACTAACCGTAAGGGCCATAGCCATTTTTTATACATTGGCCCTGAATTATCCGTCAAATAAATGCAATTGTTTGTAAGCATCGGAACATTCGGTCAATTTTCATAGAACATCTGGTTAACTCTTTGGTTTGTATAAGGCGCATTTACCACCAATTGGAAAGTTCAACGCTATTTCGGCTATAATTTTCAACCTGAAAATTTAACGTATACATTGACTTGTATCCATTTACGGTATTAAAAAGCCATGTTGGTTTATAGAGTTTCAATGTATTGCTATATTGTATGCGTATATTGCGCTTTACCGTTACGACTTCACTGTAGCGGCAAACGTTTTGTTGACGTTCTTCTGGCCTGTATGGACAATCTAAGTCCGAGATATGGGCAGAGTGTACGTTTTAACCCACTTTACTCAACTAGTTGATTGATGAGTGCATTTACTGTTGACCTAACGAACTGCGAACGCGAACCAATCCATATCCTCGGACACGTACAGTCGCATGGCTACTTACTGGCTATTCTGCCTGATTCCTATTCGGTTGTTCATGCCAGCGATAACATCGTCGATCTGTTAGGTATACCTGCCACCGATCTGCTGGGCAAATCCATTGATACCCTATTTTCGGGAACTGATCTGCCAGCCAGTACGGTCGTTGAGCTGCTCAACATTGGTCGGCGAAACCATTCCTGGGAGACTATCAACCCGCAGCCGGTAACGCTGAACGACAAACCCTGGAATCTGATTATCCACGAGTACCAGGGGTTGATTATTCTGGAGTGGGAATCGGCGGGCGATGAGCGGAATACCGCCATCAATCAGCAGTTAATCGCGCAGTCGCTGACCGAAGTGCAGGCTAGCCGTACATTGCCCGACTTGTTGCAGAATACGGCTCAGCGTATCAAAACCATTATCGGATACGACCGGGTGATGGTGTATCAGTTTAGCCCCGATTGGCATGGGCATGTGGTGGCCGAGGCTAAAGATGATCATCTTGAACCGTATCTGGGGCTTCATTATCCGGCGTCCGATATTCCCCGACAGGCCCGGGAATTATATAAAATCAATCTGGTGCGGCTCATTGCCGACGTAGGTAGTACGCCGTCCCGGATACTGTCATTGCCCGACTGGCCCGTTGATCAGCCGCTCGATCTGACCCATTCGGTACTGCGGGCTGTGTCGCCCATTCATATCGAGTACCTCAAAAATATGGGTGTTCAGGCGTCGATGAGCATCTCGCTTCTCTATCGGGGCGAATTGTGGGGACTCATTTCATGCCACAACACCACTCCGCGTTTTGTTGACTATCCAGCCCGGCAGGCGGCAAAATTCGTGAGTCAGTTATTGTCGTCGGCACTGGAGTTTCGGCGGAGTGAGGAAGATAAAACTAACCTGCTGCAATACAGCCAGAACGCACAGCGGCTTCATGAACAACTCCTGCTAACCGACGACGTACCTCGGGCGCTGACGAAGTTTCCGGTTACGGCGCTCAATGTGACCAATGCGACGGGGGTAGCTCTGCTGTTCAACGATAAAATTTACCAGCTTGGCCAAACCCCCAGCGAAACACAGCTCTGGGATCTTGGGCAATGGCTGACCACGACCAATACCGAAACGTTTCTGGAAACCAACCACCTGGCGAGTTTATACCCTCCAGCCGAAGAATTTCGGGAAGTGGGGGCGGGGATGCTAGCCATTGCGTTGTCGCGGGAGATGAAAGAGTATGTGCTTTGGTTCAAACCCGAACGGATTCGGGAGGTGACCTGGGCGGGTAATCCAGATAAACCCGTTACGGTTGGTGGAGATGGGCAACTCCGGCTAAGCCCACGTAAGAGTTTTGAAGCCTGGACCGAAATCGTACGAAATACGTCGAACCACTGGACCGAAACAGAAATTGGTACGGTGGTGAAGCTGCGGGAAGATATTTTGCAGGTGCTGACGAAACAGGCCAACGCGATTCGCATGTTGAATCAGCGACTTCAGGTAGCCTACGAGGAACTGGATGCTTTCAGCTATACGGTATCGCACGATCTGCGAACCCCTTTGTCATCCATCCGGTGTTATTCGGAAATTCTGCTCGAAGAGCATGGGAACGAGTTTGACGAAGACGCTCGGGCCCTGTTTCAGAAAATCATCGACTCTACGGAGCGTATGCGGAGCCTGATTCGGCATATCCTGTATTACTCACGCATGGGCCGTACGGAACTGGATACGCAGTCGATCGATATGCGCCAGTTGCTGGAAGGTATTCGGGAAGAACTGCTGGTGACGGCCAAAGGGCGCGCATTGCGGATCGACATAGGGGATACCCCGCCGGTCAATGCCGATTCGACCATGGCGCTTCAATTGTTTACCAACCTGATTGGCAATGCGGTGAAATATACGGAGCACAAAACCGACGCTGTTATTCGGATAAACGGGCAACAAACGGACGACGAAGTAGTTTATACCATTGAAGACAACGGTATAGGTTTTGATATGAAACAGGCCGGAAAGATGTTCGATTTGTTTAAACGCCTGGAAAACGCCCGCAACTTCGAAGGATCAGGGGTGGGGTTGGCCATTGTAAAGCGGATCATCAATCGCCATCAGGGAAAAATCTGGTTCCGAAGTGAACCCGATCGAGGGGCTACGTTTTCTGTTTCATTCCCTGCAATGGCCCTTGTCTGAGTTGTGGTATGGCAGATGTATTGTACATAGAAGACGATCCGAACGATGCGGATATATTTGGCCGATTGATGCAGAAACTGGATCGGCACATTACCTATATGGTCTTGTCCAGTGGCACCGAGGCTATCAACTACTTAATGGGAAAAGGGGCCTATCAGACTTTTCGCCCCCAGTTGCCCAAGCTGGTTTTGATGGATCTGAACCTGCATGGTATCAGTGGCTTCGACATTATTGAACAGGCCCGTGCTATCGACCGAACCCGGTTTCTGCCCATTGTGGCCTTCAGCACGTCGGATAGCCCCAGAGACATCCGATCCGCGTACGAGGCTGGGGTAAACGCTTACGTCATAAAGCCGGGAAGTTATCAGGCCACTCGGACGCTTATCGACCAATTGTGTGATTTCTGGCTGAATAAAAATACCCGAATCGATTATACATGATGACGTTGCTGGAACGACTGCGGTACGAAACCCAACCCCTGCATCTCCAAACCGAGACTTTATTTTATACCGAGGCTTTACAGAACGGCTCGCTCTCTACCGACCAATACACGCACCTGCTGCATACACATTTGCGTTTCCACCGGGGTTTAGAAGAGGCTATTGACCTTTATCCCGATTTTTTTCAGAAGTATAATCCCGATACACGCCGAAAAGCAGACTGGCTTCTGGCCGATCTTGCGCGGCTGAATGAGCCCATATCCCCCGTCGAACCGGATGCGTTTCGCCATTGGTCGCCGTATTCCTTATTAGGAGCGGCTTATGTAGGCGAGGGATCTATGTTGGGGGGAACGGTGATCTGGAAATGGCTACAGCAAAACCCGGCGGTTCTGCCCCTGCTCGACCAGGCCCGTTTTTTTCGGGGATACGGCCCCGCTACAGGAATCAACTGGAAACAATTTGGCGAATTCCTGACTTCGGTCGGTGATAACCAGCCCGATGAAGTTGTTGCAGGAGCCAAACAGGCTTTTACCGACTACCAGACCATGTTTCGGGCTCTGTCGGGTCTTTGTTTGCCCAGCCCTTGTCGTGCCTGAATGGGTATCAACTAGCTAGCATCGGCAGAAAAACCTTGAATATCGACCCCTGGTGGGGCTGGCTGCTCACATCAATTGCTCCTCCGTGGCTTTCGGCCACCCGCTGACAGATAGCCAATCCTATACCTGTTCCGGTATAAGAGCCTGTGTCGTGCAATCGCTGGAAAGGGGTGAAAATGCGGTCTTTGTACCGCTCGTCGAAGCCGATTCCATTGTCGGTAATCTTAATGAGCCAGAACGAGCTGGCTGGCTGATCCTGTAATCGGGACGGCAGCTCATCGGGGTTTGCTGCCTGCGCCGATACTTGAATAACAGGCCGTCGTTCGGTTGGGACAAATTTCAGGGCATTGGCAATCAGGTTCTGAAAAAGTTGCCGCAAACGGGACGAACTGCCCAGCACGGTGGGTAAATCGTCGATCGTTACGGTTGCGTTTTTTTCGGTGATGCTCATTTCCAGATCGTTGACAACGTCGTCCAGCACATCGGTAAGCGAAACCGGGGCGAATGGATCACGCTGAGTACTTAACTTCGAGTACGTCAGTAAATCTTTGATGAGTAACTGCATGCGTTGTGCTGATCGCTGAATCCGGTAAATCATGTCCGATTCGCCATCCGACAGGTTATCGGCAAACTGCGTTTTGAGCAGATCGCTGAACGACTGAATGCGCCGGAGGGGTTCCTGTAAATCGTGTGAGGCAATGTGAGCAAACTGCTGAAGGCTTTCGTTGGATCGTTTGAGTTCAGCATTTGCCGTTTTGAGTTCGAGAGCTTGTTGTTGGGCGGCCAGTTCGGTCTTTTTTCGCTCGGTTATGTTGTTGTAGGTAACGACCAGGCCATCCTCACCCTGTTTGACAGCCGACACTTCAAACCAGCCTTCCAGCCCAAACTCATCCCGATAGTATTGGGTACTCTGCCCCGCCTGCCCCGTTTCAACGACTCCGACATACAGGTCAAAAAAGCCATTTTCCTTGTTCCCCGGAAAGACGGTCAGCAGTGTACGGCCTATGATCTGTTCGGGTTCCATAAAATTACTGCGTATAACGGCCTGGTTGGCCGTATCCATCATAAAATCGACGATCTTGCCCGTGCTGTCCCGGATGGCCGTCATGGCGATAATACTGTTCAGAGAGGCATCCAGTATGGTTCGTAGGTGGTGGGTCTGCCGTTCCAGATTCTGGGTTTGTTCAACAACCAGTTGATGTAGCATCGCTTCATTGCGCTTGCTGTCGCTAATGTCGATTACGGTACCAATAAATTCCTGAGCGACCCCTTCCTGGTTGAACAATGCCTGTCCATTAGCCCTAATCCAGCGAAGCTGCCCATCTTCGATACCCACCGTTCGGTATTCGATAGCATAACGTCCCGTACTGCCTGGCCGTAGGGCTTCCTGTACAGCCAGGTCGGTGCGCTCCCGATCATCGGGGTGTAGCCCCTGCAGGAAAACTCCGTAATCGACATGCGCTGATGGCGAAAGTCCAAACAGTTCTTTGCAACGATCCGACCAGATCAGGGTTTGAGTAAGGGGATTAAAATCCCAGGTTCCTAGCTGGACGGAATCAATGGCGAGTCGAAGCCGATCTTCGGCCAATTGCGAACGCAACTCCGCTGTCTTACGCTCAGTCAGGTCGATTAGTATACCTGAAAAAGTAAGAGGCTGGTGTTGCGTATCGTACGTTGCCTGCCCACGGACAAGTACCCATTTACTGGCCTGGTTTGGGGTTAAGATGCGGTATTCTGCCTCGTACGTCCGGCCCAGCCGGATCGACTCTTCGATCAGTTGTAAAACCCGGTCGCGGTCGTCGGGATGAATGTTGTTGGTAAAGGTGCTTAGGGGGAGCCCATCTCTTGAGGTCTGCGTATCAGCTACATCGAACATGCGCAGCAGGTTAGGGTCGCCATATAGTTTATCATTGCCAATGTCCCAAAACCAGGTGGCAATAAGGCCAATGCTCAACGCCGTCTGGAACTGGTCGTACGATCGTCGCAATAAAGATTCTTCATCAGACAATAGCGGTGAAAATTGAGCAGCGGTCGGCTGATTCATACGTTGAATAAACTGATAATAGGGTGTGTCCAGAACGCTATGGTTCATAAACCAACTTTCTCACAGACTGTTCAGAGCGGTTTCTCCTGAATAGACTTGACCTGGTTCGTTTGGTCAATCTGATTCAAAAAAAACTGAGTGCATGGAGCTGCGAAAGCTATTGAGAGTCAGACGAAGGCGGTGTTTTTCGGCTGCTTCTTTTTTTACGTTCTGCCGCAGAAACGGTTGCATCACGGTCTCTAAGCCGATTTGATTTTAACAGATGAAAGTTTTCTACTTTTTCCTGGTGAATTTCTTCAGCTTCTTCGATTGAGTGCGATATAGAGAGGCTGGTTTCGGTTTTAGCCCGTTCGGCTAATTCGCCAAAAAAACGGTGCAGCGCCCGAATTTCGTCTTCCGACAGGTCTTCTACATTCAGCAGGCGGTTGCTGGCTTTTCGATTTACGGCAATCAGTTCGTTCAGTTTGACCTGCATAGCCAGTGAATCTTTATTCTGGGATTTCTGAATCAGAAAAACCATCAGAAACGTAATGACCGTGGTGCCGGTGTTGATGACCAGTTGCCAGGTGTCGGAATACCCGAAAATAGGCCCGGTAATAATCCAGATAAGAATGGTGAGGAAGGCTAACAGAAATGCCGTAGATGAACCCGTGACTTGTGTGGCTTTTGAGGCAAACCGTTCGAACGGCCCTGCATTTGGATTGGTAAACATAGGAGTTGGGAATTAAAACAGGGAAGTTCCGGCTAATTCATGGATTCACGGTGTTATGGGAGATTAAAATTACAGCTCAACAGGTTAAGACTTTTTAAACGATACGACAATTGAGGACCGTGTAAAGTAAGTTCGATGTCATTTATTCCCCACGTTCTGTACAGAACGTGGAATAGGCTGGATTGCCTAGTCGGCCGATTAAAAAAAACTGCCCGTTACGGAGTCATCTTTCGGTACTCGCTCTCGTATTCGTCGGTAGACCAGCCTGCTTTTTGGGCCTCGTCGATGGCTTGTTTCTGATTGGTCAGGGCTTCCTGCTTCCGGTTGAGTTTATAAAGCAGTTGGGCGTAGGTGTGCAGCGATTCGGGCGAGCGGTAAAGAACCAGCGATCGTTCGATCCAGCCGATGGCTGCCTGCCAGTTGCTCGTCGATGTCCCTTGCTGGCGGTAGGTATCGGCCAGTTCGTACAGCGAAAGTGCCACTTTCCTCGACATGATCCGGTCATGCATTGGCTTGTCGGCCAGGATGCTGGATAATCGGTTCTTTATCGAATCGGGCATAAAAGGCAGCATATTCTTTAGGCGAACCGAAGCAAGAGAATCGGATTTGTGTAGTTCCGTAACCGACTGATTCATCAGGGGCTGAGCCACAGATTCTGCCATTGCCTGGTAGCGATTAAAGTTTTTGGTCTGCTTATAAAACATTAATCGGTAGGTAGTAGCTGCTTCCTCCTTCATCGGCTCCGTTCGCAGCATGAACGGATTGGTCGAAGTGGTATTTCGTTCGCTATTGACAATTACTTTTTCAAGTAGTGTCTCGTCGTTGGTCGAAACGGCCTGCTTAAAGTCACTATCCAGCGTGCGATAGAACGCTTTGAATAGGGTTGTGGCCAGGTTTCGTTTGACCGGATCGGATGAAAGTGCCGGTGGTCGGTGACGGATCAAAAAATCGAACGCCTGCGAATCCGATGTCTGGAGGTTATTGGCCACAAAAGCCAGAGTTTCCGTAGCTGTTCGACTGGAGTCGGGCAGGGTAGTCAGGTACACATCGAGCACGTCGCTGGTAGGCCGGGCGAGAGACTGACGTAACGCCAGGTACTTTTTTAGAAATTCGGGGTCGCGTCGGCCATTTACAAACTCCTTATCGCCTTTGGCCAGGGTTGCTTTCAACTGCGGAATACGCAGAACATGGTTTACCTGATCGAGCATGCCAATGATGCCGCCATAGCCTACAGCCCGGTGGATCAAAGCGCCATCGGGTGCGATGTAGAGCGCGGTCGGATAACTGCCCACGGCATAGCGTTTGGCAATATCGATCCCCTCGCCTTTTTCGGCATCTGCCTGGTAGTTAATGAAGTGAACATTGAAAGCCGCCCCTATTTTCGGGTTCGGAAACGCTTCTTTGGCCATGCGCTTGCAAGGGGGGCACCAGGTTGTGTATACATCGACAAATACGGGCTTGTTTTGTCGCTTCGCTTCGGCCAGTACCTGCTGCCAGGAACCTTTGAAGAACCGAATGCCGCCTACTGGCTCGTCGGGAATAAGGGGTCGGCTGTAGGTAGGTAGGGTAAGCGTAAAGGCCAGAAACGAATAAAGGACTAGTCGGTAAAAGGCTGATCGCATAAAAGGGTGTGATTTATCGCTTGCCGCTGAGTTGACCCGGTAAATAACCGAATTTTCGTTTGAAAGCCGACGAAAAATGATGCGTTTCGCTGTAACCGAGTCGGCTGGCTACTTCGCCAACCGTGCAGCTGGTATCCCGAAGTAGTTGCCGGGCATACGTCATCCGAAGGTCGTTCAGATACCCAAAGACCGTGGTGCCCAACACCTCCCGAAAACCTTTTTTGAGTTTATAATCGTTCAGGCCTACCGAACGGCAGAGTTGCAGGAGCGTGTAGGAACCTAGCGGGTCGGTTTCGAGCAAGGTTTTTACAGCCATGATCTTCTCTATGTCGCGGGGAGGTAATGAGGAGACTTTGTGTTGCTGGATAGTATCGAGCTGGTCAATCTGCTGGCGAAATACGTCGAGCACAGTTAGCTCAAGGTACAGTCGTTTGAGCGGCTTTTGGGGGTGGTGAGCTATCAACCCGGCCAACTGAATCTGTAAGGCGGGTGGTATACTCCTATTCCGTTCCGACAGAAGGATGGCCTTTCGTTGACGGATGTGGTTAAACAGTTTATGGCAAGTAGGCGAATTTTCATCGACCAAGCGGCTTACAAAAGTTTCCGTTAGTTGGATGCCTACATACCGATGGCGGCCAACCGCCACACGACTGCGCAGATCGGTATAAGGTCGGTAGCTCAGATTGTGCTGGGCGGAGGCAAACCGCACGGGCGTAGCTGACTCATATTCGGTTTGCCCCTGCAACTGAAAGATCATTTCGACCGATCCAAAATCTTCAGTCGTCGAAATGGTATCGCTTTGCCGCGTCTGGAAATCGCCATAGTGGATGCGAACACCCTGGAAACAAATCTCGTTTAACTCACCCTCCGAAACCTCGTCGGCCAGTTTGATACGGTTTTCGGAATAGCCTGCATGAGGGTGAAATTCAGGTGGATAATTGCGCCTGAACTCGTCGAAATAACAGCCGTAGTTTTTCGAAATGATTTCCATATAACGAAGCTACACCGAAACGCTGGCCTGGCCAAATTGAACTATTATCCGTACCTGAGATGAGTTTAATCGCAGTTCTTTAGAAAATAAAAAGACCGGTCTTATGCACAGGCCGGTCTTTTTGCTTTAGAGCGATCGATTGGATTATTCCATCCACATTACTTTTTCATAAGCGATTTCATAGTCCATTTCCTGGAGTGGGATCAGTCCGGCAAAATGGCCTGTTTCGTCCGTTTTTACGGCATTCCAGCCGCCTGTTGCATCCCGTAGCAGTAGCCGATAGCCATACAGCGGATGTAAGGTATTGCTGTCGGTTCGATGGTCCCACCCGGTTTGTAATTCAATGGCGAAACCAATCCGTTCCATCACCTCATCCATTTGAGTGGTCAGGCTGTCGGTGCCGTCCAGCTCTTCAATCCAGAGCACCAATCCATCGGTACCCCAGTCGAAGTGAAGGGGAGTCGAAGTGAGGTTGATTATTGAAGCATTCATAACGTTTTGTAGGTTTGGCAGAGGGCTAGGGGCTAAGAGCCGAGAATAAGGTTTACCCTCCGCCCCTGGCCCCATACTCTATGCGGTTAAGCACTCATGCTCCAGGCAGGTGTCACGAGCGGTAAGGCCTGCTGTTCGTCATGCCATTTACGTAGCCAGAAGCGGTATTTTTTGCGACCATAGTCCAGAAAACCGGGTATGGAACTTGCATCAACGGCAAATAGCCGATGAGGGCGTTGTTTCATAATGCCAACGAACACAAACCGAAACTGGCGCGTATTGTCCCATTCCCGGCTATCGGCATGGCGAAGGCTATCGATGTAAAAAGCGGCCTGCCGATCGTAGTCGTAGGTATAGCAGGATTCCAGAAACTGAGCCTGCGAACGGGCAGAGGTGGTTTTAAGGTCAATGATCAGCGCATTTCTTCGTTTAGGACTGGTATACACCATATCGAGCCGGGCTTTGCAGGCTACTCCCGTTGCGGGGTCGGTCGATAAAATGATGCGCTCCCGTTCCGAAAGCCGTAGATAGCGTCGGCAAAACGTATCTTGCCGGATGGTCTTCATAAGTGTCTGTAGCTGTTTGCTCTGTGCCGGAGCCAGTTCGTCGGTAGGTAGTGGGCTGGCTGGATCGATTAAATCGGGTAGCAGTTGGGCCATCACCGTACCGACGGATTCGGGTTCGAGTAAGTGCTGATGAAAAGCCCGGCCAAACACTTTTGTTTTCTCGGAAATAAACCGGGCCGATGGGGTAGACCAATAACCCAGGTGTTCTTCTTTCAGGCGCGTCAGGTCGGAGTTTGACACCCGTAAGATCGAGCGATAATGATCACCAGCGCCAACAGATTGACTAAGCATACTTGATGGATCTAAGTTGAGTATGTGGACCAGCAAAAGTGTGGTGTAATGGATTGAGCAACAGCCAATAGGCTGAGATGCTCTTTCCACTACACCACCTTTTAATGAAACCTAACCAATTGGCAGCAATTCGTGCTCGTCGGTTGGGTTTAGGAATGGGTTGTAATAGTTCATCGCCGTTTTGATATTGGCAATGTCGGTCAGCGTTTCCTGGCGGAAAACTTTGACATCCTGAGCAAACTGCTTGAGTTCAGCCGTTTTTTCGGGATCCCCATTCTTGTATGAGAACGTGGCAATGTAATACACACCCTTTGGCTGCGACTTAGTGTATTCTTTCTTCTCGGCAACGGCCGTAACAACCACATCGGCCAGCGTAAGGTCGTCGTAATAAAGCGGTTCGATCAGGCGGAAAATGTTGTCGACAGAATACCCATGAAAAAGGACCGCCGAAACGCAGTTGTTTTCGTCGATAAAAAAGAGTTCGGCCCAGTTCTTGGTCCCCATGTTCAGAATGTTGTCGGTGAAGATCCGCCAGGCAATTGGTTGAAAGGTAAGGGTACGGCCCAACTTCTCGGTCCCGTTGATATTGAACACACCTTCTTTGGCATCAAACCGGTACTGACGGGGGTGTCCTTCCAAATATTTGTACTTATTTACCACTTCACCAGTCAATTCGTGAATTTTTTGATACGGTTTAAGGGGGGTACCGCTTTGAATTGTCGAAAGTTGGTTTTTGTTTTGTGTGTTCATTAGTATTTGTTGTTTACTGTTCAAGCAGGGGACCCGTGTTGCGGTCCCTTTTGCCTTTTCTAGGGGCACTGTTTACGATTTAAATATACATAGTTTTGTGTAATTAACAAAGGTATTTTTTGGCCTTTTTGCGATTATTTTACAGGGTTATATGTAGTATTAGGAGCGAGGAGTGAGTAATGGGAGAAAAAGCTCGCGTCCGTAACTCCTAGTACGCACTCCTCGCTCCTAATACTATTTTTATAAATCATTTATTTTTTATGACCATTCACCTACGCTTGCAGCAACTTATTGATTCACTAGATATTAGCGTACTCGAATTTTCCCGTAAACTGGGTGAGCATCGGGGCGAAAAAGTATACCATATCTTGCATGGTCGATTAAAGCCCCGTTTTGATACACTCGAAAAAATTCTGATTGCCTTTCCGCAGGTAAATGGCGATTGGCTGCTGCGGGGCGAAGGGCTGATGTTTAAGACGCTGAGTTCGCCGTCGGCAGCCATCACGACCGAAGAGCGCCTTCGTAACGTTGAGTTCCTGCTTTTTCAGCTCAACGAACGCGTAGCTCTGCTTCAGCAAACAAATGATGAGTTACTGGCCGAGCTAAGAGGGCAAAGGGCTTAGGGCAAAGGGCTTAGGGCAAAGGGCAAAGGGCATAGGGATAATAATTCCCCCCCCCTTTGCCCTTCCCCCTAAGCCCTTTGCTAAACATCCTCCTCCAATCCCGTGTTATAGCTAAAAAACACTTAACGCTATGGCAACTACATCACCATTCGACCCCGAAAAAGTAGATCCTGATTTTTATTCAAAAGATCCTAACCAGCATGGTACGTCTGATTTCGGCCGTGAATCAGAAGGTGTGGGAACAAATGCCTATAAAGACTCGACTTCAGGCATGGATATGGATAGTGAAAATATGCAAATAACGCACGATACCCGCGAAGCGAACCTGGGTGTTGGTCGGGCAGGTGAACCGCACAACCAGAGCCTTGGCGGTACGCAGGAGTGGGACGTCGATGCCGACGCTATTTCGGAAGTACCTAAAGGGCATATGATGAGCGATGAAGCCGCCAGCAAACTGAGCGAGGTGGCTGAAAATCCATCTGACGATGCGCTCCTGCACCGCGCCGATGCGACCTATCTGGAAGAGGGTGACAACCCAAATGAGGGCTATGATCCTCACCACGTTGGGTACGACGATAAAAACAAAACGGATGTGAGCAAATCCTAAGCGATGCGCTACACCAGATAGTGCCTGAGTGGCCAGTTAATAAACTGGTCACTTTTTTTGTTAGGTTACGGCACATGCAGGAAGGTTTTTACTAGGATTCTTTCGTAAACTTGTCGGCTAATTGTTTGATTAAACTGGCGGCCCGTAGCCGCTTCCTGTCTTGCTGATCGAAACCCGTGCATACGCTCGGGCGGGATTGCTCGGTAACCCGTCCGATGGATTTTTTGGTAAAACCATTGCCATTTCTGTTCGAAACTTCGGAGCGTCAGTAACGCTTTATCCGTCGCCCGAACTTCATATTGAACCGCAGCCACAGGATACGAACGTTTTTCGGAGCCTTCATCATCTGCGCGATTCGGTTAGTATGCTGGGCTACCATGGGGGAGTCCCACTCCTGAAAGCGGCTATCAAGAAATTTGCCGAATACTGCGAGAAAGAGAATATCCGGCTTCCCAATCAGAACTTCTCGATTCGTTACAATACATCCATTCCCCGTCAAGTGGGCTTATCTGGCTCCAGTGCCATTATCGTAGCGACGTTCCGGGCGTTGATGCAGTTCTACAATGTAGACATCCCTTTGCCTGTATTACCCAATCTGGTGCTGGCAACCGAAACCGATGAGCTGGGCATAACAGCGGGTTTGCAGGATCGGGTCATTCAGTGCTACGAAGGCTGTGTCTATATGAACTTCGACAAAGCCATTATGGACCAGCAGGGGCATGGTGCCTACGAACCGCTGGATTCGCGGCTGCTGCCCAAATTATACATTGCCTACAATACGGATCTGGGTAAACAGTCGGGGCAGGTGCATAATGATGTCAAATCGCGCTGGCTCAAAGGAGAGCCCGTCGTGGTCGAAACCATGAGTGCCATTGCCGACGTAGCCCGCCAGGGGCGTGAAGCCATGCTCCAGCGCGATACAGAAGCACTGAATGCACTGGTAAACCGTAATTTTGATTTGCGGGCGCAGATTTACAACATCAGCGATCGAAACCGCAGCCTGATCGAAACGGCCCGTTCCTGTGGGGCATCGGCCTCCTTCACCGGCTCAGGCGGCTCCATCATTGGCCTCTACCGCGACGATGCCATGCTGAATCGACTGTTTGTATCCCTAAAGAAAATTAACGCCCGCGTGATAAAGCCATACGTAGTTTAAATTGGCGAAATAGTGAAAGAGTGAAGGAGCGAAACCTGTCGGATAAACGCTCTTTCACTCTTTCACTATTTCGCTCTTTAATTCGCTCTTTAAAATGATAAAGAAAGCCGTTATCCCTGCTGCCGGATTTGGAACCCGGTTTTTGCCTGCTACCAAGGCACAGCCCAAAGAAATGCTACCCATCATCGACCGCCCTACTATTCAGTACGTGGTGCAGGAAGCCGTTGATTCGGGTATTGAAGATATTCTGATTATTACGGGAAAGGGCAAACGTGCCATTGAGGATCATTTCGACCGTAATCACGAACTGGAAGCCCGACTGGAAGAGAAAGAAGACCAGTTGCTACTCGATGAAATGCGTCGCCTGTCGGACATGGCCACCCTGCATTACGTACGGCAACGGGAACTGAATGGTCTGGGCGATGCGATTCGGTACGCGAAGCACCACGTTGGTAACGAGCCATTTGCCGTATTGCTGGGCGACACCATCATGGATTCGGTGATTCCGGTAACCCAGCAACTGATCGATACGTACGCGCAATATGGTGGTTCGGTGATTGCGGTTGAAGAGGTGCCGCATGATAAGGTAAACCGTTACGGTATTGTTGGGGGCAAATCGCTGAGCGACCGCATCCTGGAACTGAGTACGCTGGTTGAAAAGCCATCGGTCAGCGATGCTCCCTCCAACCTGGCTATTGCAGGGCGGTATATTCTGACGCCCGAAATTTTTACGATGCTGGAGCAAACCCCGGCGGGTAAGAATAACGAAATTCAGTTGACCGATGCGATGCTGCTACTTCTGAAGCGGGAGAACCTGTACGCCCATTGTATCGAAGGCAAGCGGCACGACATTGGCAATAAGCTCGATTTTCTGAAAACAACCGTCGAATTTGCCCTGAAGCGTCCCGAATTTGCCGACAAGTTCCGGGCCTTTTTAGAAGAGATTCTGGCGAAGGAGTAGAACGTGAAAAAGTCATAAAAATGGGAGGGAGAAAAGGAACAGTTGCGTGTACTCCTTTTCTCCCTCCCATTTTTATAGCCTTCCGTTGTTCTTATCTTACCCGTACGCTGACCGTTGCAGTGTCATCTTCCCCATTGGTGTAGCCGTTGCCCGGTGTCGAGTCGGGGTCGGCTATATCCGTGTCGAGAATCTGGGCCTGAATGGCGCCACCGGCGGCTGGCTGCCATTTGAAGAATACCGTAGCCGACTTTCCCGCAGCCAGCGTATTTATGTAGATTTTATAGGTCTGGCTATTGACTGGTATCCAGCCTACAGGACTCTGAGAGCTGAATGAACCGTTGGGTAAAACGACCTGAACTACAATCGATGAAGCTGCCGATCCCCCTTGGTTCGCTATGGTTAAACTGGCACTGACAAGCTCCGAAACGGTAGGGGTTTCTTTGTCCACCCACATCGATAGGCTCAAATCGGCTGTATTGGGGCTTGTACTCGGCTGATTACTCTGTACAGTGGGTAAGGGTACCTGATTTGGATTAGTTGAGGCAACGAGTGCACCGCCTACAGGCGTGCGAATGTCGACTGTAACGGCATCATCCTGGCCATCACCCGTACCGGAGTTGGGTTGGCTATCGGGGTCGGGCGTTTGAGTAGCTGTAACCTGGGCCGACGTAAGAAAAACGCCAGGCTGTGTAGGGGTGGCCTGGAAACTGACGATGCTTTGGTTATTGGCCAGAATGCTTCCCAGGTTGGCCGAAACGACACCGTTGGCAAAACTGACTCCCGGCGAGCTGGTACTGACAAACGATAAGCCTGAAGGGAGTAAACTGCTCAGTTGAACTCCCTGTGCATTGTCAGGGCCTGAATTATTAGCTGTCAATGTGTAAGTAATCAGATCGCCCACATTAGGGGTTCGGTTGCTAACGGCCATATTGAGTGCAACATCAGCACTGCCTGTTCCCACCGACACACTCGCCTGTCCCGACACCGTTCCTAATCCACAGGCATTGACTAAAGAGGCAATTTGATAGGTAGTCGTGCTAGTTGGTGAAACTGAAACAAGCGTCGGATTCTGGTACGTAGCCGTCACCGATTGCCCATTAGAGAGCGTAAACGACCAGGGTGCAGGCCCCGTAAATGAAACGGGCAACCGTGCCGACTGCCCACTGCTAATGAGTGCATTGCCACTTAGACTAGCCGTGGTTGGCTCACCAATTTTTACCTCAACCGGGTCAGATTCGGCCGTGCAAGAACCATTCTGGTTAACAACTGTGTAAATTCCTGATTGGGTAGCGTAGAATTGAGTGCTTGTTGCTCCAGGAATAGCTACACCGTTTCGCTTCCATTGTAAGTAACCCATATATAAACTCGCCGTTAACAGCAAACTGTTATTCTGGCAGAGTTGAGCGCTAGTGGGAGAAATTGTAACAACGGATTTTGAGGTATTGCCATTTTTGATGCTAACATAGATTTCTTTTGACAAGCCTGTGCAACTTCCATTAGTTACCCGTACAGAATAGAGGCCAGATTGAGTCGTCACTATCCCACTGTATGTCTCCCACTCTAAGAGTATTCCATTTCTGTACCATTGATATTGATAACCACTTAGTGTGAATGTCTCATTGACATAAGGATTAGCGTCGGTGCATGACTCACCAGTAGCAGCTGCAGACCAGTTAAGAGTTAGTGAAGGTTGTATGGCATTAGTGAACGTGAGCGATACAGGTAATGATATTGCCACACAATTCCCACGTGTCAATTTTAAAGTATAATTTCCTGATGTATTTGCTGAATAACTTGAGCCAGTAGCTCCAGCTATATCTATTCCATCTTTTTGCCACTGAAAATTACCGCTGTAGAAGACATTTGTGCTTAAGGTACGTATTTCACCAGGGCAAGCTGATTTGCTGGCAAATTTGTAGGATATACTAGGCTGGAGTTGATTAGCCACTCGAATACTGACAGCATTACTAAACGTTTGGCAAGTGCCTTGCTTAAGTAGAAATGAGTAGGTACCGGGTTGATTAGCCCATATATACTGGTATGTCTCATAAGGTATAGCTACACCATTTCGATACCATTGGATTGTAAAATCATTTCGAAGTGTGGAACCATTTATACTATGAACATCTGCATAGATCAGACTAGACAAATTCGATCCAGTGCAGATGAGTGAGTCTCCAGGTGATGCTAAATAAGCATTGGCATAGAGTGAGCGGCCAAACTGAAAATAAGATGAGGATGAAGTGGTAGAACAACTTCCATCGGTTACACGGTGGGCGTACGTTCCCGTTTGCGTGGCAGTATACGAATAACTAGTAGCACCTGCTATGTCTACCCCATCACGTGTCCATTGAAAAGTAGCATTATTGCCAGCATAACTAGCTTGAATTTTTAATGGATGATCATCACATTGGGGCTCCCCTAATGCACTTGAAATAATAGAGCTATAGATGCTACTTTGTCCATAAAGTGTATAATTGTTACTTGTAGCCAAACATCCTGCCTGTTTAGCAGCTACGGTGTAAGTACCCGCCTGCTGGGCTACGAAGGTAGAAGATGTTGTAGTACTAACAACACTTCCATTCCTGAACCACGTATAACCCTCCGCTGTTAGCGTATTTGAATTTGTAGTACTGGTAAACGCATAAAGAGTTATCTGCCCATCGGTGCAAACGGAGCCTCCATTACCATACCAATTCACAAAAATACTTCTGTCATAAAGATTTGTACTCCCCAGATTTCCAATAGCTAAAGCACTACTTAGATTGCTCTCAATATTGGGAGTAGTTGCAATTATTTTTAGCTGATAGTTGGTTCCATAGGGTAGCGCACTATATCCACTTGGCAAGGTGATAGAGACAGGACTTGTGGTGCTGCCCCCAATTTTGCGTGGACTGATAAAGCTTCCAGTCGCATCAGATAACCATACCTCAAATGCATTCCCTGTTCCAAAAGCTGGGCCTGCCGTAGTGAATGATACGGTAAATGTATTTCCGGCACAGAGAGTTGTGTTGGAAATACTGGCAATAGAGATGGTAGGGCTTGAGTTTGGAATCACAAATGCATCGGTCGACCAGACTCCCCGGCCCCTGGTGGCGGCCGTGATGCGCCCATCTGATGCTCGGTAGCGTAATTGATTGATCCGGAACCCTCCCCCCATACCGCTGCCGCTAAATCCCCAGCCTGGGTTAGCTGTTGTAATATCATCGGTCGACCAAATTCCCGCATCCGTTCCAAGAAGGACTTGTTTGCGGTTTTGTGGATTAAATAAGGCTGATTGGACAGGGACATCAGGCAAGCCATAATTACTCTGATCCTTTCCTGTCCAGCTTATACCTCCGTTGGTTGTGTACCAGACCGACTGGATACCAAAGTTTGACAAGGTGACGAGTAGTTCATCGTCAGTAGCGCCTACATCAATGCATGAAATCGTTGAGTACTGTGGAAATGCTCCATTATCGATAGCTGTGACGGTAGGTGTAGCTTGATTTAGGTTCGTGATCCGGTAGAGCTGACTTGAACCCGTACCCATAAACAGTTTAGTCCGGTCGGCATTAAGCTTTAAATAACTGGCCAGATTGGTAACACCTGTAAGCGTCAATGTAGTGGTTTGAGGTGTGCTATTAACGCCAGTAACCTTCTTTATAAATGTCTGACTATTCGAATTATCGGCTGCGTATAGGGTGTTAGAGGGACTATCGTAATCGCTGGGAATGGGCGAAGTTGAATAATAGGAGTTTATTGAGGTAAGTAGTGTGGTAGTACCAGATGGGTTATTGCGATAGAATGCACCCAATGTCTCAGAAATCTGAACTGAAGCATCCTCTTCGTCAATGAAAGTCATGCCCGGATAGGTAATAAATGCTAATAAATTACCTGCTGCAATACTCGCTGAGGCCATTTGGGCAAAACCCACCCGACGAACACCTGCCAGCAAGTACGTGTCACCTGGTGAAGATCGCATCGAAACGGAACTTATATCACTTCCACGATAACCAATGTGCCTACTATCGATTGCAGGAGTAGTTATGGTGTTATTTCCCCAATTGGTTGACCAGTAAACGCTATTGTCGTTTATCAAAGCGGCACTTGTTCCGGTACCAGGCTGAAAAAAAAGCCCTTGTTGATACGAGGAAAAATAGGTCAGTTGATTACCCCAGGAGGTTCCGCCATTTATTGAGCGAAACCAATCATAACTACCTGCGTAAATTGTATTGGCATCTGTTGGATGAACTAGTAAATTCAATGCATAATATCCATTGCCATACGTAAAATAATCACCCCAGCCCAAGGTAGGAATCGTTAAATCGGTCCAGGTAGTGCCGCCATCCGTACTTTTCTTGAACCACTTTATATCCTTCCCATAGCTGCTCGAATTATACGCTCGGGATACGCCATAAACAACCTGAGAGCTACCGCTTGTTGTGGGGGCCAGCGCTAACTCAGTCCGCTCGCCACCTGATGCCCCAGTTGGGGTAATTTCGGTCCAAGTAGTACCGGCAGTATTCGTCGATTTAAACACCCGACTCGGATTGAAACTGGCGTATAAAACGCCATCGCTGGCCAGTTCAAGGTCCGTAGCCATATCGTTGTTGTAGTTGCCTGTTACATTGCTCGCGCCAATTCCCTGATTAGGAGCCAGTACATACTGCCAGCTTGTGCCACCGTCTATTGATCGAAAGATGCCCAGCCGGGTAGCGGCAAATACATAGCCGTTGGCATTGACCACAATACGTTGGATATACCCAAAACCATAGGCTAGTGACGGGTATGTACTACCCGGTATTGTACTGCTGAGTCGTGCCCAGGTAGTGCCGCCATTGGTTGTTTTCCAGATTCCACCGCCTGTTATATACCCATATCCATCGCCCGTACCGGCATACATCACCTGTGGGTTCGATGGATCAGCGGCCAGGGCTGTGACTGCCATGTTTTCCCAGGAGTCACTGGCTGGCGTCCAGCCCGCGTTTGAATCCGTGATGTCATTGGTATACCAAAGGCCACCCAATGGACTACCGATCCATACTTTTTTGTGCGTAACGTCATTTGGGTCAAACAGGAGTGTACGGGTCCGGCCACCTAAATTACTGGGGCCGCGTTCCTGCCAGGTAATGTTCGGAATGGCCGTTCGTGCTCCGGCTGCTTTCCGGTTAATTTGCTGGCGGGCTTCGTCCAGTCGTTCATAAGGAACCCGTTTCAGGAGCGGGTCCATTAACCGGCGTTCTTCTTCTTCGGCTATCCGACGAAGTGTATCTCGGTTGTCAGTTGGCGTTAAGGTTTGTGAATAGGTTAATAAGGGGGAAGTAATCAGAAGTGCAGAGATGAGCAGTCGTCGGAACGTAGATAGAAGCATGAAAAATAAGTTACGGATACGTATTCGTTAATGGATGATATGGATGATAAATGAAACAATTTTAGTGCCATCCGTTAACATCAACGTTACTTTACCCGTACGCTAACAATCGCTTCGTCGTCCTCCCCATTGGTGTAGCCGTTGCCTGGCGTGGAGTCAGGGTCCGATGGGGTGACACTCCATACCTGACCCTGGAGTGTTCCTGAACTGGGGACCTGAACAAACAGCGACATGCTCCCCTTATTACCTGCCGAGATGGGGCCTATATTGGCGGTTACGGACTGCCCGCTGATGGTCAAGCCATTGGTAACGGCCAATTGCCAGCCTGTAGGGAGTAGTGTTTTCAGGGTTACATTGTTGGCCATCGCCCCTCCGCTGTTCGTTACAATAAAGGTGAACTTGGCTACCTGATTGGGCGTCAGAACGAGCTGGTCGCTAACAATAGCCAGACTCAGATCCGCTTTTGTTGGGTCAGTAAGGGGCTGATTCGATTGTACATTAGGGAGCGGTACCTGGTTGGGATTGGGTGAAACGCTCACATAATCGCTGCGCTCCAGTGTGCGTAAATCGACTGTAGCTTCATCGTCCTGCCCGTCGCCCGTACCCGACCCCGGCTGGCTATCCCAATCCCGGTGGCTGCTGGTCATAATCTGAGCCGATGTCAGGAATGTGCCAGCCTGATTGGCCTTGATCTGAAAGGCAAAGGGCAGGGTGCTGCCCGCTTCCAGCTTTCCCGATTTCATCCGAACCGTATTGGCGTCGGCATTCACATTGGCATCCGTTGTATTGACAAAATCAATTCCTGCTGGAAGCAAGCTTCGCAGGGTTACACTGTCAACAGTGGCCGGTCCATCGTTCGCCAATACTAATGTCAGGGTGACTGGCTGATTTACAGAAGGGCTACGGCTACTTAGGACCATCGAAATGGAAAGGTCGGCTTCGTTACAGAGCGAAAAGGGTGGGCTGGGTAAGGTTGCAATACTAGGGTTGCTGGTCACTACCCGAATGCGGTACTGGTCACCTGAGGCCAATGCCGGGGAGAGTGTAACCGTAAAGGGGCCAGTAGCCGTAACACTGCTGATCGTTGTTTCATTGGTAAACGAACCGGCTGGGTCCGATAGCCGCACACTATAAATCCCGTCTTTAGGTCCATCAATAACATCGATGGATAGGGTAAGCGGATTTGTGATGCAAACAGGTGGGGTAGGCGTATTATTTACTGTCAGGAGAGGCTGAATAAACGTAGTTGGTTCTTTCTGGTAAAGGATTTGTCGGGCGTCGATAAACGTAATGTCGAACCACATCACCTGACTCGTATTGCCCTGTAGCCGTAGCGAGTATCGGTATTTGCCAGGCGTAACCCCCCCAACACCGACTGCCTGGGGAGGATAATTTCGGACATAGGTAAAATTGGCAAACTCTTCATAATCGGGTGCCTGCGACATGGGTGGGGCCAGATACCAGCCTGTGTCGGTGAACGTTCCTCCATCGATGCGTTCAAGTTTAATTTCAACCGGAGCCGTTGATTCTACCATGGCAAAAAAACCATGTGTATAGGAATCGTATTTGTACGAAACACGCCGGATGGCATCGGGCACCGTGCCGCCCAGAACAGGCTGGCGTAACACACGGGTTAAGGGGGCAGGCGCAGCCGATTGCTGGATGGCAAACGGTTCGCTGAGGGTGCCCAGAATGACGGGGTTGGTTGAGCGGGTTCGGAGCCGGTATTGGCTGTTGGGCAGGTTGGATGGAATCTTTATTAAAATCGGATTTTCCGTCGTGGGAGAGGACTCGTAAACAACCGTTCCATCGCTGGCCCGAACGATTTGAGCCACGTACTGACCCGATGGCTGATACGGGTTGCTACGAAGTGAGGCTACTGCCAGTGTATCGCCCTGCCGACGCAGAAGGGGTAAACTGTATCCGGTGGTAATCAGGGCACCAGGATCGTTCGGCATAAAAGGGACCGCATTCTGAAAAAAGGAAGTCGTCAGGGCCTGATCCCAGCTATTGGTAAATCGGACCAACCCTGGTCCTTTCATGTGAATATTGTCTGGCCGGTTTGCAGTCCCTATTATACTATCGCTGGCTGGACCGGGAAACGCATTGGTTACATTGGCAATGAGCTGATTCTGAGCTGCAATAATATTCGCGTTGGTCTGGCCGTTATTGTAACTCACGCGCGAAATCATCCAGGCTAACGGTTGCGAACCCACCTGCTGCCGGCTTTTCTCAATAACGGCACTGATATTGTTATAATACGTTTGGCCACTAACGTTGTAGTAGGTGTCGGTTTCGCCCTGATGCCACAATACGGCCCGGGCGCCGGTTCGGGACACATAATGCAGCAGCGCTTCGCCCAGTCGCCTGTAGACCGACGAGTTGGTGGTAGTGCCCATATTGCCAACGGCTCCCTGCTGCCACTCACTACTACTACTGCCTCCTAAAGCGGCTCCCAGAAACAAAACGGGTACATTTAAGCGTTGCACCAGCTTGTCGCCCAGGGTACTCCATAAATGTGGGGGCTGGCTGGGGCCTATAGAACTGCCATAGCTGATTTTGCTGAATTGTAAGGGCAAAAGCTGTTCGCTGATGCTATCCTGCCGGAAATCGACGCAACTCACGCGATCTTCGACCGAACTCGAGACACGCTGCAGGCCGCCAAATACGTTCGATTGACCCGCTACTACAAATACCTCGCCCACGCCCACCCGATCAACCTGGGTTTCTGCTATAATTACCGACCCGTTTTTGGCTCTGACCGCCAATCGATACCAGCCGCCATTTACGGCTACCTGCCCCCGGAAGGAGGAGGTTCCTGATAAAAACGAGAGTGACGACCAGTTTGTAAGGGTTCCCTGCGTAGCCGAGATCGGTATAAAACGGGCCTCAACCAGGGTGGCATTGGTCGGTGCCATGCCAGTTATGGTAACTGAGGCCTGGTTCGCTAAATTACGCTGAAATACCATCCTGGTTACCGGACTCGTAATCGTGAGCTGGGCATACAGGGTAGTAAACGGCAAAATTGCCAGTATTAAAAATACTAGCTTCCGTAAAGGTGAGTACATAGAGGATCTATTAAATGGATAGGATATTAAATCCGGTGACAAATAGTGTGCCTAAGATGAATGAATGGAATATTGTTTTTAGGATCGGTAGTGCATTTGTGCCAATTGCTCAGGCAGTTAGGGTGATTTAAGAGGAGGAGTTTACAGGCGATGCGAGGAAAAAGGTATTATTGACGAGGTATTTCGTTTTTGATTATAAGTACTATGCTTATTCTGGGTTTAATTGATTGTTTATCAATAGGTTTGATTTTGTTGCAAGGGTTGGCAAAAGGCCCCGAAAGGCTTCAGGACGATAGTAGATCACCCGTTGACCAGCGGCCTAACATCGTTCTGATTGTTGCCGATGACCATGGCCGCGAAGCTGTGGGGTGTTATGGCAATACGGCCATACGTACCCCTCATATCGATCAGTTAGCAGCCGATGGCGTGCGGTTTTCGAACGCTTTTTGTACCGCAGCCAGTTGTAGCCCCAGCCGCTCGGTAGTATTGACAGGTATCCATAATCATGCCAATGGTATGTATGGCCTGGAGCATCAGATTCATCATTTTCGCTCCTTCGATACGGTACACGCACTGCCCGTTCGGCTCGAACAGGCTGGCTATCGTACGGCCCGTATTGGCAAACTGCACGTAGCACCAGAATCGGTCTATCGTTTCCAGCGGGTACTCGGTGCGGGTAAAGTCAATGATCCGGCTTCAATTGGCCGTAGCCCTGTTGAGATGGCGAGGGGGTGTTATGAGTTTATGACGGAGGAGCCAGCGAAACCATTCTTTCTGTATTTCGCGACCGATGACCCGCACCGCAGCAATACCATCGCACCAGATGGTTCGCCCATCTTTGATGGTACAAAACCGAATTTGTTTGGTAACCGACCGGGTGGGTATCCGCAGGTGGGCGATCATTTCTACCAACCTCGGGAAGTCAGCGTGCCGGCCTACCTGCCCGATAATCGGGCCAGTCGGATGGAACTGGCGCAATATTATGAAGCCATTAGCCGGCTCGATCAGGGTGTTGGTCGATTGGTGGAATATCTGAAGGAGACAGGCCAGTATGATAACACCCTGATCGTTTATCTGTCAGACAACGGGGCTCCCTTTCCGGGTGCCAAAACGAATCTGTATGAACCGGGGATGCGGTTGCCCTGCATCGTGAAACTGCCCGGCCAGCACAAACGCGGTTTCGTGCAGGAGGCTATGATCTCGTGGGTCGACCTGATGCCTACATTGCTGGACTTTGCGGGTGTAGACGTGAACACGATTACTACCCATGGCCGTTCGTTCCGATCAATTGTTGAGCAGGCATCCGTAACGGGCTGGGATGATGTGTATGCTTCGCATTCGCTGCATGAGGTCACGATGTATTACCCGATGCGGGTTCTGCGCGAACGGCGCTATAAGCTGATTTTCAACATAGCCCACGAATTGACGTACCCAATGGCGCTCGATCTATATCAGTCTTTTACCTGGCAGAATGGCCTTAAGAAAGGGGAGATACGATACGGCAAACGAACAGTAGCGGCTTATTTGCACCGCCCGCGTTTTGAACTTTACGATATTCTGGCCGACCCCGATGAGGTCCGCAACCTGGCTACCGATCCGAAGTATCGGGAGGTACTTACCCGGATGCAGGCCAAACTAAAGCAGTTTCAGAAGCAGACCCAGGATCCGTGGGTAAGCAAGTGGGAGTTTGAATAGTTTAGGACAAAATCTGTGTGTCGGCAAAGTAGACCATGGCTTTGTGCAGGAAAGCCGCGTATTCGGGGTTTTCCTTGCCGTTCCGGACCGTAAACCGAGGATCGTCGATGTACAGTTGCGCCAGCCCTTTGTAGGCTTTGGCCATATCCTTCGACTGACAAGCTTGTTCGCCCCAAAAACCTCGGATGTTGGCATAATGCCGGGCAATCTGTTGTTGTACCGCCGGACTGGTTGGGTCCTGATCAGTCAGGCTTAGCAACATCTGTGCAATAGCCTGCTGATCGGCTTTGAGTTGCTCAAAGCCAGCTTTTCCTAATTGCTTCAGCTTGGCTTCGCTGTTCTCAACGGTTTGGCTACCTTACTTGTCAATCGCTTCCAGCCGGTAGTCTTTACCTTTTGGAAAGCCTTCGTATAATTCGTCGTTGGTCAACATGATTTGTTCGCCTTTTAGGGTTGAAATGGTTTTGTCAATCGTCGTCAGTAGTTTTGAAAGCCGATATTGCCGAGCCTGAAGAGCTAGTTTATGACTTTCGAGGGCTTGCAGCGTGTTAAACGCCGGGTTTTCCAGGATATGCAGAATCTCCTCAAGTGAGAAATCCAGTTCTTTGTAAAACAGAATCTGCTGCAGGCGGATCAGCTCTTTTTCGCCATACAGTCGATACTTAGCCTCGGTCCGGACAGATGGTTTTAGTAGGCCGATCCGGTCGTAATGATGGAGTGTACGCACACTGACACCCGCCAGTCTGGCCAGCTTATTGACCGAATAATACCGCATAATAGACACTTGTTTGGATTGCCCTGGCAAATGTAGGCTATGACGTAAGGGGAGAGTCAAGGAAAAGTTTCACTTTTTTTTCATGATCATATCACCTGATCGCAACGCGGCAACATTCCGCCATTTTTGCCCAATACCGCAGCTTCCCGCACCTTGTTACAACCGTATCGACCGTGGCCGATGAATGAAAGGGTCTGGGATTTATCGCTGTTTTCAGGGGTTTTATCCCTGAAATTCGACGGTTAATCAATTTATCGTAGGAGGAGCCAGGCTGAACCGTCATTTTTGTAGCGTCCCTTCCAACAGTAAGCAACAACTACCATGAAATTCAAACACTGCTTAGTACTTAGTCTGGTTCTGTCATCATTGATGATTGGTTCCCTAATGGCGCGTAGCCTCAAAGTTCAGCATAAGGCATCTGCAGCGATGCACCAAGCTCATTAATTTCGCCAGCAGCGCCCCAAGCCGAACGCCCCCATCGTGATCGAATCTCTGTAGAGAGCCACAAGGCCATAGACGTTCGATCACGATGGGGGCGTTCGGCTTGGGTCGTATTGACAGATCAAACGCTAGTTGGCCAGAACGGGTCGGGGTAGCCGATTGACCAGCCAAAGGCAGAATAGTGCGTTGAAGATCAGGGTAAAGGGGATGACCGAAATGTTTTTAAAAAAAAGGATGATTGCCCATTCCGACGATTGATCGGAAATTAGTTGGCGGGCTTTCAGAGTAATGTATAAACAGGTCTCGTAGGCAATGTGGTCGATCAGTTTATTGAACAGTAGGGCAATCACTGAAAACACGATCAGATTGGCCACTAAGGCTCCCCACCTGGTTCGGAGTTTTTGGATTGCCAGCCGCCCGTTCTGCTTTCTGCCCTGTTTGTCCGTGACGATCTGAACCAGCCGAACGATGCCTGTTCGGATATTGGTAAGGCCCAGTGCATACAGGAAAATCAGAATCCGGGCCGACTCCACAACGACTTCCAGCAGAACGTGCGACAGGGGGCTTATGGGACCGAAGGCCTTCAACTGAATGCATCGCCCGATAGCGGCAATCAGGCCCAGGCTAAAAATAAATCCGAAGTGCTTTTTGCAGAATTGGATCGTTTCAACTGTCCAGTCGAGCGCTTTGAGAAGGTTGGTAGATAAGGTCATGGATCAATCGGTTATATTAGCGTAGTATTTGGTTCTAAAAGGGCTGATAGCCAGTAAATTACTGATGTGTTTAAAAGTTGTGAGGACGCGAAGGCGCAGGGCAGTACGTATTGATTTGCACTGCCTGCGCCTTTGCGTCCTCACGGTTTAGGTTCTATACGCTGTTTAGGCCAGGGTAGCCTCAACGCTAATGGTGGTATTGAATAGCTTGGAGATAGGACAGTTATGTTCAGCATGGTCGACCAGTTCGTCGAATTTAGCCTGATCCAGGCCAGGCACTGCGGCTGTAAGTGTCAATTTTGAGCTGGAAATTCCACCATCTTCGAGGGTGATGGCACAACTAACGTCCAGTGAATCGGCTGCGAAACCGGCCTGTTGAATGTTGAAAGCCAGTTGCATAGCGAAGCAACCTGCGTGGGCGGCCGCTACCAGCTCTTCGGGGTTGGTGCCGACTCCATCGGCAAACCGGGTGTTGAACGAATATTGGGTTTTGTTCAGAACGGTGCTGGCGGTGGTCAGGTCTCCTTTTCCATCTTTTCCGGTTCCAGTCCAGTGAGCAGAGGCATTGCGTACGATTTTCATGAGCGTAAACTTTAAATTGTTTTATGATTTGTTTTTGATGCCTCAAAGGTAGCCGGGCACTTTTTGCCAATTTTTCACCTATGTTAAAAAGAGAATAAACGATTGAACACGGATTTGTAGGAATCTTGTGATGTACGCAGATCTTGGCAAATCATAAGAATTCGTGTCCAATTGGAAGTAACGAATAGCTATGACCACTACGAAACACACGACCCTACATCAGCATTTGCAGCAGTTTGCCCAACTCTCCGAAGAGGATCTCAGGTTAGGTGATTCGTTCTGGACGGTCAGAAGCATTGCCAAACATGAGTATTTTAATTTTCAGCACTCCGTATGTCGGCAGGTGGGGTTTATTCTGAAAGGGATTTTTCGGGTGTATTACATTGATCCCCGAACGGAGCAGGAGCACAACCTCTATTTTATTCCTGAATATGCCTTTCTGACATCCCTGAAAAGCCTATTGACCAAAACGACCTGTCCATATCTGATAGAAGCCCTGGAAGATGCCGAATTGCTGGTGATCGACTACGACCATCTACAACAGCTCTACGCGCAGTCGCATGGATGGGAACGCTTTGGGCGGTTGCTGGCCGAGCAGTATTTTATGGTCAACCAGACCCGTTCGGAGAGCCTGCTGACCCAGTCGGCCGAGGAGCGATATATGGATTTATTGACCAATCAGCCCGGTATTATGAATCGGGTATCGCTGGGGCATATTTCGTCTTATCTGGGCATTAAAGGGCCGTCGCTCAGCCGCATTCGGGCGCAGATAGCGCAGAAGTAAGGGAGCCTTGGCCCTTACTACTTTTATGTGTGTTCCATTCTGGTTGACTATTTTCTGCAAAACCGATGGGGATTCGTTCTATGTATTCTAAATTTAGGCAATATACCTTCCTCTGACGACTTACCAGAACGACTCACCAAATCCATGCCGAACCTCTCTACAGAAGCACCTGTTCAACCAACCCATCCGTCTCTTCTGGCAAAACCGAGTGTAACCATCCTGCGCTGGACGAGCCTATTGCTGGTGATAACGGTATGGACCAGTGCCGCCTTATTTGGGCTGTATATCCTGGCCTTCTATGCGGCTGCCTTGTATAACGGCGACATGAGCCGTTGGAATCAGATGCTACCCCGGTTATATGAGCGGGACACAGCGATTGCTACAGCCGGTATAGGGCTGCATTTTGCTATGGGGGGAATCATCCTCGTGTTGGGAAGTATTCAGTTGATCGAAGCTGTCAGAAATCGATTTCCGGCAGTGCATCGCTGGATTGGGCGTATCTATGTGCTGGCTTCGCTCCTGGCGGCTGTGGGTGGATTGATCTTTATTGGCGTTAAAGGAACAATTGGGGGTATCTACATGGATATCGGTTTCGCACTCTACGGAATCCTGATGGTTGTGGCCGCTATTGAAACCTATCGCCATGCTGTGGCGGGTCGTGTCGATACCCATCGGGCCTGGGCCTTACGATTGTATGCACTGGCGATTGGCTCCTGGCTCTATCGGATGGATTATGGCTTCTGGGTGCTGCTGACCGACGGTCTGGGGCATACGCGTTCGTTTAGTGGTTGGTTCGATCACGTTATGGACTTCTTCTTTTACCTGCCAAACCTGTTAGTCGTTGAAGCATTTATCCGGGTCGATCGATACAAAGCGTCGCCCATTCTCCGATTATCCGCATCGCTGGTGCTTCTGGTGGCAACGGGCTTGCTGGGGTTAGGGACTTACTACTTTACCCTGTACTACTGGGGACCTGCCATCCTGCGGTGGTTATCCATCGCCTAACTGTTCAATACCCTTCGTCCAGAACAAGGTAGAAGTTTTTATAAGCTGTTGACTGATCGGCCTGTTGAAGCGTTACGGTCAGCAATTCGACGTGGGTATACGCATCAAATTTGACAATCCGGCTGTCGGTTACCTGCTGTTGCTGAGTGTCTGCCTGCGCCTGCACAAAGGCCAGGGCTTCTTCCCGTGAGTCGAAACTGCCGAGCAGATTACCTAAGTCCAGAGTAGGTTCCTGAGCGGGAAGTTCACCCATTGTATTGGAGATGGGCGATTCAACGGGTACTGAAGAATCGGTGGGCGAGGTGCTGTAAAGTTCGATAGTCATCCGTATGAAAAGTAGATATAAACGGATAACTAGTTTCAGGCGAAGTGGTTAAAAAATAACGGGATACCGATGCGAGCCTATGTCGCATACGTAGTGGCCCGGCTTTGTCATACTGCGGAACGAATTATCTTCAGTTAGGGCTACCTAAGTGGTTTAGGGTCTGGATGCTTCGTTTCGTAGCATGACAAAATCGTCGTTTGGTTGTAAGGCGGCTAAACTTAATCGGCTTGGCAAGCAATGGCTCAGAACCATTACTTCGCCACCCGTTCGTAGTTTAACAGCTTACTGGCCCAGGAAATAAAATACTGAAAATTAGGGGCATCGGTATGGCCGCCGTTATGCTGGCGCCAGGCTAGTTCGCCGTTCATCAGGCCGGTCAATACGGGCGGCATCACATCTTTATTGAACGCACTGTTGGCACTCAGGTCTTTGGCTCCCAATAGCTGGAAAACGGGCCCGGCCGCTACCGTGGCCTTGTAACTACCCATCTGATCGAGCCATTTGGCATCCCCTTTTTCGGGAATTCCGTAGCTGACGAATGTGGGTCTTGGTGCACAAAGGGCCAGTAATTCATGCGAATCGACGGGAAGGTCGCAGCCGGTTTTAGGGCCAGACGAGGCTTCCGAAGCGGCATATTTGAGGTAATTGCCCGCCATCCAGTGGTACTCGCCACTACCCGCCAGACTTTCGACCGCTTCGCCAAAAATGCGCCGTTGCAGCGTAGCCCCCCCTTTGCCCGACGAACCGATCAACACCACCGCAAATCGCTGATCGAAGGCCATCGCGACCAGGGCTGCTTTTCCATAGCGCGAAACCCCTTCAATAGCCACCTGTTTGGCGTTCACCTGTGGGTCGGTTTCCAGATAATCCAGCACCCGCGAGGCTCCCCAGGCCCAGGCCCGTAAGGCACCCCAATTGTCCGGTTTGCGCGGTTGTCCCTTATTGACCAACCCAATAATGCCTCGGGTAAGGCCAGCGCCGTTGTCGGCCTGAATGCTGCCTGGCTCCAGCGTACAATAGCCCCAGCCAGCCGCCAGCAGTTGCTCGGTCGGGGGGGAGTCACCATTAGGGGCGGGGGCAAAGAAATTGGGGCCGGGCAGTCGGGTGATGGGCGAGTAAGCGGGGTATTTATCGAAGATGGCTTTTAGCTCCGGATCACTCTTGATCATCAGCTCCTTAAAGGCTGCATTGATCTTTTCCATCTCAGGAAGCGAAGGCTGAGCCGGGGCCGGTAAGGTAGGGAACCCGAGCATGATCATGACAGGGACCGGACCTTTTACGTTCTGGGGCAGCACCAGCACCATGTTGAGGTTTACATTGATGAGTGGGTAGTCGCTGTTATCGACCCGGCCAATCATGTGTCGGGCAATCACGGGAATACGGCCCACAAATTCGTTGTCGGTGACTTTCGCTGTCCAGGTCACTTTGGGTACGTTGGCTGGGATACGCCCATACATTTCCCGTTCAAAATCCTCGATAAGTTCAGGCCGACGTACACGCCACCATTCTTCGGGCTTGGTTATATTCTTGCCTTTTCTGGTGGTCAGGACATCGGGTAGTTGCGGGCAGGGGTTGGCCTGCGACTCATCGTAATTAGCATGGTTCGGGTCCGATTCGTTGCCACTTGGGCCTGGCCTTAGTTTTTTGAGCCCCAGTTGCTGCATCATATTGGCCTGGTCCTGCTGGGCCGTCATAGTTTTCAGCGGAGGGTATTTACTACTGTCGATGGGGGCTTGCTGGGCGATGGCCCAGCAGGGGAGGCTCATCAACAGGGCTAAAGTCAGATGGTTTGGAAAATACATAACGGTTTAAGAGGCTTAGTTATCGGTTCGGAACGGCGAAGCAGGTAACCCTTCTGTATTATAAAGATTTGGATTCACGGGATTGTCGGCCCAGGCGTATCGCACGTATTGCGGAGAAGGCACTTCGTCGCTCCATACAACCACTTTATCGCCTTCGATTTTTGCCTTTGCCCAGACAAATTTTTTATCACTGCCCGCAATAGCAAACTCCCCCAGTTCTTCCCCGTCGTTGGTAATCAGCCCACTCCCTACATTAGAAAAACTAATGGTGATCCTATTGCCGTCGACCTTTGCCGATTGATATAAGGGGCCCGAAGAAACCAGATTTTCGTGATAAGCTGTTTTCAGAGCGGCAAGGGCCAGTCGTTCGCCTACCGACCGTTTGTTGTCAGGGTGAATATCATTCCATTCGCCCAGGTCAATGGCTACAACCATAGCGGTATTCGGGATGGATAGGGCTTTGAGTTGACCTTCCCGCAGAATAGCCCAGTCGCTTTCGGAAGGGAGGTAGTTGTAGTCCATAAAGCCTGGAAGCTGGATGAATAAAAACGGTAGCTCGCCCTGTTGCCACTGAGTCCGCCAGTTTTTGATCAACGCTGGCAACAGCGTGCGGTACTGCTCAGGTTGTCCGGCGTTGCTTTCGCCCTGGTACCAGCAAAATCCCTTGATGGCGTACTTGATTTCGGGGGCTACCATCGCATTATACAAAGCGGCTGGCTGATTCTGAGCGGCAATACTACCACCAAACGAACCTCCAGCAGGTCGGTAAACGGTGCCGACTTTATACTGCCAGGTCCCTTTCAGGTCAACGGTATCGGCTCCCGCAAACACACAATAGGGCTTGTCGGGTACAAAACCGCCTTTGCCCGCCATGTTCGTCACCCGCACGACAAACACATTTTTACCCGCTTTCAGCAAATCGGCCGGAACGGCATACCGACGCTGTGGGTACTGATAGGTGGTCCGGCCTACCGATTTGCCGTTGATATAGAGTTCATCGGCATCGACGATTCGACCCAGAAATACGCGGGCAGGTTTTCCGGCCATTGAAGCCGGAAGGGTAATTTCCCGTCGATACCAGACTACGCCATTCAGGTCTTTTATTCCCTGATCTTCCCAATAACCGGGAATGTTGATAGGGCGCCAGCCTTTGGGCACATAAGCTGGATCGTACCATTTGGTAGCTCCGGTCAGACCTAAATCGACGGGAGGAGCAGGCCGACTGGAAGGCTGTCGTCGGTTGAGGCTGTTGATGTACGTGGTGTCTTTGTTCTTCTCAAGGGTCGCTTTCAGGGCGGAGAAATCGGTCAGGCCGTCTTCGCTCATCCAGGCTTCAATGGGTGTACCGCCGACACTGGCGTTGATGATGCCGATGGGTATCCCGTACTTTTCATGAATTTTTTTGGCAAAGAAATACGCGACGGCCGAGAAGGGACGAACATCGTCTCCGACGGCGGCTTTCCACTGACCATTGGGCAGATCGCTCTGAGGGCCTTGCAGATTCGTAAGGGTGGGTATCCAGAATTGCCGAATCTGCGGATCGTTGGCGTTCGCTATTTCGTTGGCGTAGGTGACGTCATGGATGTTGAGCTGGTGAACCATATTGCTCTGACCGCTACAAAACCACACATCCCCGATCAGAATATCGTTTACGGTTACTTGAGAACTACCCACAATGTCCATGCTATACGGGCCCCCTGCTGCTGTGGGTGCTAGTTTGACCTGCCATTTCCCCGTGGCATCGGTTACAGTTTTATAGGTTTTCCGGTTAAAACGCACCGTGATTTTTTCGCCTGCTTTCGCCCACCCCCAAATGGTCAGGGGGGTATCACGCTGCAACACCATCCCGTCGCTGATTAATCGGGGTAATCGAAGCTGAGCTTGCAGGGGTTTTGTTGACGTACACAACAAAAAAACAAGGAGCAGGCGTTTCATCATACGGGTGTTAGCTAGATGTAGACTCTATGCAATCGGTTGCAGAAATTGTGCGAAAAATAAACCGCCAGTACAAATAACTTTTCCAACGACGGATTGCGGTTCGAGTTCAAAAAGCATAGACTATCGGTTTACTAACTATTCGTTTTCCATAAAAAAAGCCAAAGCGGATAATACGTATGGCTATTGAGTTATACCCTAGCCTAAGTTAATGGTTCCGATAGTAATATAATCGTGTGTTTTACGAAGAGTTGGGCCATAAACGTATGCTCAAAGGTCTGGTTTCCCAAATGTTTCCAAAATTGATGCTGTGTTTTGCGTATACCTGACCGTCGGCTAAAGGACCGTCGGGTGCATGAACATGACGAGCTTTTTTTTCGCTTACGTTCGACAGCGGCTTTTAACACCGGGAAGTACGTACTGGCAAACCGGGTGTCTGCTGATTGGACTGAGCCTATTCGGGTTATCTTCCTGGGGCCAGTCTCTTACACTGAATCAGGTGGTAGAGCAGAGCGTTCGACAGTATCCTTTCCTGAAAGCAAAGCAGGCCGAAATCAATAGTGCCGAGCGTCGGGTAGAGGCTAGCCGAACGGAGTTGATGCCGATTATGCTACTCCAGCATCAGTACAACTACGCCACCAGCAACAGTCTGAATGGTTCGTTCTTTCCGAATGAAAGTGTTAATATATCCACCTCGGGGGGAGTACGACCTGTGGCCATTTCGCAGGCTAGCTTCGGTAGCTTTTCGACCGCTTCCATCGAATGGCGGGCTATTACGTTTGGGCGGGTCAAAGCGAATATTGGCGTTGCCAAAGCCGATCTGCAACGGAGTCAGGTCGATTATGATAATGAAGTGTTCCAACATCAGGTGCGCACCATTGATGCGTATCTGATGTTGCTGATCAATCAGAAACTGGTGCAGATTCAACGGAGCAATCTGGACCGGGCCGAAACCTTCAAACGGGTGGTCGACTCGGGCGTTCGGTCGGGGATGCGGGCGGGTGTCGATAGTGCACTGGCTACCGCAGAGGCTGTTCGGGCGCGTTTGCTCCTGCTCGAAAGTCAGCAGTGCGAGCAGGTACAACGGCTCCGACTCTCCGAACTGACGGGTTTGCTACAGGCTAATCTTCGGGTCGATAGTATGCGTTTTTATGCCGATCTGCCCAACGACGCTTTTCGGTCGGATTCCATTTCGCCCAAAAACCCAACTCTCCGCCTGTTTGAATCGCAGATCAACCTATCGGCGGCCCGGAGTTTAGCCACGCAACGGTCGGGTATGCCGATGATTTCGCTGGTGGGGGTGGGCAATGCCCGTGGATCGGGCTTCGCTAACCAGGGTGATGTGTTTCTAAACAATCAACTCAATGGCCTGGGCTATCAGGTGGGTAATTATCTGGTAGGTGTGGTAGCTCGGTGGAATGTAACGAATCTGCTGCGTAGTCGACGTGATTATCAGGCCGACCAGTTTCAGGTGGAGCGGTTCCGGCAATTGTTCAATGAGCAGCGATTGCGCATCAACCGACAGTATCAGGAAGCCGATACGCAGTATGACGTAGCACTGGAACAGGCCCGTCAGGCGCCACTTCAGCTACGAGCGGCTCGTCAGGCATATGATCAGGCGAAAGCCCGCTATACCAGTGGTTTGACCGATTTGCCGACGCTTCTGCAAAGTGTAGTTACGCTCAATCGGGCGGAAGTCGACGGTTACGTAGCCATTAGCAATGTCTGGCGGTTTCTGCTGCTGAAAGCCGCTGCCGACGGTGATTTGTCCCTGTTTATGAATCAGATACGGTAGAGATGCATCATTGCGTCTCCTGTAAGCCAGCAGTTTGTAAGCCATAACCATCCGGTCATGAGACGCAACGATGCGTCTCTACACATAAAAATTAAACAGTATGAATTCAATCATTCGATCTGCGCTGCGGAAGCCGATTTCGGTGGTGGTAGCGGTTATGGGACTTCTGTTTTTCGCGGTGATGTCGCTGTTTACCATTCCGGTCGACATCTTTCCGAACCTCGACCTGCCCACCATTTACGTGGTGCAGCCCTATGGCGGCATGGCTCCCGACCAGATGGACGGCTTTATTGCTACCCGCTACCAGGACCACTTTCTGTATGTATCCGGTATTCGGGATGTTGAGGTGAAGACCATTCAGGGCCTGTCGCTGATCAAGCTGCAATTCTATCCGGGTACCGATATGGCACAGGCAGCGGCCGAAGTTGCCAACAACGTCTCACGGGCAAAAGCCTATATGCCCGAAGGAACGGTGCCACCCCAGGTTGTACGATTCGATGCCAGTTCGGTGCCGGTAGGGCAGTTGGTCTTTGAAAGTCAGAGCCGATCTCTGAACGAAATTCAGGATTTTGCGTCGTCACGGGTGCGGCCCATGTTCTCCCGGATTCCGGGTGTATCGAGTCCGCCACCGTTTGGCGGCAACCAGCGGACGGTAGTTATCCGGGTGAATCCGCAACTGGTACGTAGTTATCAGCTTACGCCTGAAGAGGTCATTAAAGCCATCACGAGCAACAACCAGCCATCGCCCGCCGGAAACATTCGGATTGGCGATAAAGCGTTGATGACGCCCGTAAACTCGCTGGTAAAACGCCCGGAAGATTTTCTGAATATTCCCATTCGGATTGGCACCGGCCCAACGGTGTTCGTGCGGGATATTGGAACGGTAGAAGATGCGGCCGACGTAACGGTGAGCTACGCCCTGGTCAACGGTCGACGGGCGGTATACATTCCGGTGGTCAAAAAATCGGATGCGTCCACGCTCGATGTGGTGAATAACATCCGCAAGGCAATGCCCGAATTGCAGGCGGCCGTACCCGAAGATGTGAAGATTTCGTACGAGTTCGACCAGTCGGTGTACGTGACCAACGCACTCAAAAGTCTGGTGACCGAAGGGGTGCTAGGTGCCATTCTAACGGGCTTGATGGTACTCCTTTTCCTGCGCGACTGGCGAAGTGTGATCATTGTTGTACTGACCATCCCGATCTCGGTGCTTTCGGCGGTGATTCTGCTGAATCTGTTCGGGCAAACCATCAACATCATGACCCTGTCGGGACTGGCGCTGGCGATTGGGATTCTGGTCGATCAGGCTACGGTGACGATCGAAAATATTCACCAGCATCTGGAAGAAGGGAAGCCGAAAGCGGTAGCGATCTGGGATGCCTGTAGGGAAATTATTTTCCCGGAATTCCTGATTCTGCTGGCTATTCTGGCCGTGTTTGCTCCGGCCTTTGTGATGAGTGGCATCCCTCGTTCGATGTTTCTGCCCCTGTCGCTCTCGGTCGGGTTTGCCATGATTGCCTCGTTCATTCTGTCGCAGACGCTGGTGCCGGTGATGGCCAACTGGCTACTGAAAGCCCACCCAAAACACGAAGCACCAACCTTGGCACTGGATGCTCAGGAACGCCACATGATTCTGGATGAAGCCGCACATCCGGTGAAACATGCAACGGGTTTCGAGAAATTTAAGCAACGCTATACGGCTCAGCTCGAACGGATTATAAACCGTCGGGGGCTGGTTGTGGGAGGCTACCTGATCGGGTCGCTGGCCATCATTGTGGTTTGTTTTCTGGTGATCGGGACGGATATTCTCCCCCACGCCAATAGCCACCAGTTTCAGCTTCGATTGCGCGTTCCCGATGGTACCCGTGTAGAACGGACGGAACTGGCTACGCTGAAAGTGCTCGACATCATCAAAAAAGAGGTGGGGCCTGAGCATCTCGAAATCTCATCGGCTTATGTCGGTACGGTGCCGTCCAGCTATGGTACATCGAATATTTTTGTGTTCAATAGCGGCCCTCACGAAGCCGTTTTGCAGGTGTCGCTTCACGAAGATTTCCCGGTGAAGATGGACGATCTGAAAGAGCAGTTGCGCGCTCGAATTGCCAATGCCTTGCCCAACGCCCGCATTTCGTTCGAACCGATTGAGTTGGTCGATAAAATCATGAGCCAGGGTTCGGCTACGCCCATTGAGGTGACCGTAGCCGCCAAAGACCTGGCCGAAGCGGGACGGTTTGCCAATAAGATCAAAGATCGGATGAGCCAGATTGCCTATCTGCGCGATGTACAGATTGCCCAGCCGTTGGCGTACCCAATCCTGAACGTGACCATGAACCGCGAACGGGCCGGGCAGTTGGGGGTTACCTCTACGCAGGTGGCCCGGTCGATGGTGGCGGCTACCTCGTCGAGTCGCTTTACCGATAAAAATCTCTGGCTCGACGATTCGAAGGGGCTGGCGTATCAGGTGCAGGTACAGATTCCCGAATACCAGATGGCCAATACCAACGACATTGGGAATATCCCGTTGAAAAGTGGTGAAATGCGTCCGCTCCTGTCGGATGTCGCTACGTTTTCGGAAGGAACAGCCCCCGGCGAATACGACCGCGCTGGCCCAAATCGACTGGTAACGGTGACGGCCAATCTTCAGAAAAAAGACCTGGGTACGGCCCAGAAAGCGGTTATGCAGGCTATCAAAGACGCTGGCGATCCACCGCGTGGGGTCATTGTAGAGATGCGCGGCCAAACCCGGCTTCTGGCTGATACCTTAAGTAGTTTGCAAACGGGGCTACTGGTGGCGATCATTATCATCTTCCTCTTGCTGGCAGCGAATTACCAGTCGTTTAAGTTATCGCTGGTTATTCTGGCGGCTATTCCGGCGGTAGTGGCGGGGGCGTTGCTGATGTTGCTGGCCTGTGGTGCTACGCTGAATCTACAATCTTATATGGGGCTGATTATGTCGGTGGGGGTATCGGTCGCCAATGCCATTCTGATGGTGACGAATGCCGAGAATTTACGACTGGAGATTGGGGAAACCCGTAAGGCTGCTGTGCTGGCTGCCAACAGCCGGATTCGCCCGATTCTGATGACCAGTATTGCTATGATTGCCGGGATGGTGCCGATGGCTTCCGGGCTGGGTGAAGGGGGAGATCAGATTGCGCCACTGGGTCAGGCCGTTATCGGTGGGTTGATTGCGTCTACGCTGGCCGCATTACTGATTCTGCCCTGTGTGTTTACGCAGCTTCAGGCCAAAGCCGCCATCCAATCGGTATCGCTCGACCCCGAAGATCCCGATAGCAAATTCTACCATCCCGAACTAAGTACTACAGCATAACTCATCATTGGCAATTGGACGTTAATAGCTTAAGGAGATCGATATGAATCCAGTTAAAATTAATCAAATGTCGAGCAATTCGCTCGTTCGCTCTTTCACTCTTTCACTCATTGGCGCGTGTATCGCTGCGGGCGTGGTCGCCTGCACTACGGCCAGTAGCGACAATAAAAGTCCCGCCAAAGCGCCTGAAATTCAGCAGGTAGTGGTGGCGAACGTGCAGGCGCTTCAGCCTAGCAAACGGGTTACCCTCCCCGGTGAGCTGAAGCCCTGGAATCGGGTCAGCATGTACGCCAAAGTAAAGGGGTTTGTCCGGGATGTTTCGGTCGATCGGGGTACTGTCGTTCGCAAAGGGCAGGTACTGGCGCGGCTGGATGCACCTGAAGTGATTTCCGAACTCAGTCAGGCGCAGGCGCAGTTACAGGCGCAGGAAGCTACGCTGGTTGAGCAGACAACCCGTGCCCGCGCCAGCAAACTGACCTACACCCGGCTTTTGCAAACGGCCAAAATGGAGGGTGCAGTTTCGGCCAATGAACTCGATCAGGCGCAGGCCCGTATGCAGGCCGACAGTGCTATGGTAGCCGTAGCGCGGGGTACGGTGCAGGCATCCCGTTCCAATTACCAGGCCAAGACCGAACTGCGCCAATACCTGACCATTACGGCCCCATTCGATGGCATCGTTATCGAGCGGAATATCAGCCCCGGCGCATTGGTTGGTGCGGGCGATAGCGGCAAACCACTGTTTGTGCTGGAAGATAGCCGTACATTACGCCTTACTGTCGCCATTCCTGAAACCTTTGCGAATCAATTACCCAGGAATAGCTCGGTTTCATTCACAGTCAACGCCATGCCCGACCGTCGGTTCAATGCAAAATTGGCCCGTTCGGCCCAGAGTCTGGTCGAAGCCAATCGGTCGATGATGGCCGAGTTCGATGTGCCGAATGCTTCACACGAACTCAAAGCGGGTATGTATGCCGAAGTGCAGATGCCCATTGAGCGTACGTCCAAAACCCTGTTTGTGCCCACAACCTCGGTCGTTAGCTCCAGTGAGAAGATGTTTTTGATAAAGGTTCAGGACAATCGGGCACAGTGGGTGTCGGTTCAGAAAGGTAACGTGCTGGATAGTCTGGTCGAAGTGTTTGGTGACGTTCAGCCAGGGATGACCATTGTTAAAAAAGCCTCCGAAGAAATCCGCGATGGTCAGGAAGTGAAAGCCGTTCAGTAAAACTGGAGTATTTGCCAAAGGAAATACCCCGGTCGTTTCTGAAAATTCCTTTCGCGAGCCAGTCACTTTACGTTAATTTGTTAACGATTTGACGGTTAGTTCGAAAAGCGATGATGCTCTTGATAGACGGAATGTATAAGGGAGGGCACTATGAAAATGTGACTCATTGGGTTCAGAGCTATGAATCTGCATTCGAACGATTAACTCAACTGGTGGCAAATCAGTGGACGCTGACGACGATCCTGCTGGTCGACAATGGCGACTGTATGTATTTACCTGCTGAAGCGTTTGACGGACAACCGATTCAGATTCATATTGAGACTTTGCAGCAGGAATGGACTCAACTGCTATCGGCTAAGCCCTGTATGCAAGCTAGATCGGGCGAGTTACGGCTCAGGGATTGGTATTTGCAACTGGATGAATACTATGCCGATCTGCTCGATCATTTAAAGAAAATGATCGTTTTGCTGGAAAGCCGGAAAGTAAAGGTATCGATGAGCCGAAATGAACGCTTGAAAGAAGCCCTGAGTCGTGGCTGCGATTACCGCCTTGAACTAAACAAAAAGCTGTTCATCCAAACCCAAAAGGACCGCCAAAAAAACCACCAACGATTACAGAAGCTAGTGAAATAACTAATCGGCAAACGACTGATTCCGTGACTAAACGAGGGCTTAATACAACAGAAAAGGCTTCATCGTTTCGGTCCACCCATCACAGGCTGTTACGGTTCGACAGGTTTCCTGAAATGAAGCAAAGGGTTGCTCAAATAGCCGTTCCGAGTCAGCCAGGCCTAGCAGTTTGTCCAGGTGGAGCGTTCCCGTCGGGTTCACATAAGTAGGGTAGGGTGCCCAGCTAAACTCACCGGGATGGTGGTCATAAACGAGCTTGATAAAGAGCATACCTGCCCCGACGGCCTCAAAGGCCACATCATCCGTAACGTGAAACATCAGGCCCTGGCATAATTCACCCGCATATTTGCCGCTTTGGGGCGTAAACGTCAGAGCACGTGCTACGACTCCCGGAATAGCCAACTGCTTAAATCGATCCGTTAGCGTATATGCGTCCAGCCAGGGAGAGCCAGCAATCTGAAATGGAGTCGCCGTTCCACGGCCTTCACTCAGATTGGTAGCTTCCAGTAAGCCCAGACCCGGATAGAGTAAAACGGCTTCTGAATGGGCCATTGCTGGGGAGGTCGGTACAAATGAAGGTTGCCAGTCGCGGCTAAAATGGACCCGTTGCCAACCTTCGGCCTTCACTATAGTAAGCCGTAAATCTGGCAAACGCTGGTGCTGCCAGTAGCGGGCCAATTCACCGAATGTGCAGGAGTGCCGTAGTGGAATGGCCCATCGGCCAATGAAAGATGAACAGGTCGTTTCGTCGAGCATAGGCCCTTCAGCCCGATCCATACGTCCAGAGAGCGGATTCGGGCGGTCGAGCAAAATCAATGGCTTGTTGTGCAGCGAACAGGCTTCCATAACGTGTGTAAGCGTCCACAGATAGGTATAAAACCGACAACCAATGTCGGGCAAATCCACGATAACCGCGTCAGCATCGGCCAGGTCATCAGCCGAAGGCTGGAGCTTTGCACCGTATAAACTGACGATCGGAAGGCCTGTCAGCGGGTCGATTCCATTAGACATGGGCCTGCCATCTTCACCAATCGAATCCAGCCCATGTTCGGGCGAGAATAGTTTATAAACTGGAAAACCTGCAGAAAGTAGGGCCTGTCGGGAAGGAATATAGGTTGCCGTGGTGGCTGCCTGATTGGTAACGAGGGCCAGCCGTTTAGGCAGGAAAGTGGCTGCCTGTTCTAAAAAATGATCGATGCCAAAGCGAACCATAAAGTGGAGGAGAAGGCTACTGGCCGAAAGTTCAGAACTTTCAGTCGGTTTACAAGCTTTGGTTCGGATTACACAGGCTGCTTCTGAATTCAGGTATTTGCTGCGTTTAGCCTTAGTTTTCAGAACAAACCGATTGTCATCCCGTGTTTATCTCATGAACAAAATTGGGCAGACGTTCAATCTCCATCTAAACGCTCATTCACTATGTCAAACCAAGCTACCCGGCCTGAAGATCTGCTATTTGAGGCCGCTCGCAACGGCGATGCTCGTTATCTGAATCAACTCATTGATAATGGTGTTGACGTGAACATTCGGAACGATCAGGGTTTTACGCCATTAATTCTGGCTACATACAGTGGTCATTTAGAAGCCATTCGGGTTTTGCTGGATGCCAATGCCGACGTGAACGGGCAGGATGTAAGCGGCAACACAGCCCTGATGGGCGTTTCATTTAAAGGCTATCCTGAGGTAGCCCGGTCATTAATTGAGAGTGGGGCCAATTTGAATGCACAGAATGTCAACGGGAGTACTGCCCTGATGTTTGCGGTTCTCTTCGGACGTAATGAGCTGGCCAGGCTTTTACTTGAACATGGTGCCGATGCCTCTATTCAGGATGGCCGGGGATTGACGGCCCGTGACCTGGCGATTCAGAAGGGGAATGAAGAGGCTTTGCAGTGGTTATAAAGGAATAGTCATGAATAGGCATTGGTTGCTATTCAGTTATCATTTATCGTGAAATGGATGGATTGAACTGACCACGATGAATGACAACCAATGCCTATTGATGACAACGAATACCCATTAGCTATTTCCCACCCGGCCGGGTGGGGCGCACTTCGATTTTGCTGGGCAGTGTACGAGCGGGCATTTTGATCAGGTCCGAAACAATCTGACCAATATCTTCCGGCTGAATTTTCCAGGCATCTTTTTCACTGGGCTGGTGGTCGTTGAAGTACGTAGCCACCGAACCCGGCATGATGGTCGATACCTTGATACCTTCGGTTCGCAGATCGAGCATAACCGCCTGCGTAAACCCAACCAGCCCGAATTTACTGGCGTTGTAAGCGGCCCCTTTTTCGAAGAAATTCGTACCGGCCAGACTGGCAATTGTGATGAAATACCCTTCCGACTTTTTCAGCGCGTCGAGGGTCGCTTTGGCGGTATAAAAAACGCCCGTCAGGTTGATGTCGATGGTTTCGTGCCACTGTTCGGGGGTAAGTTCCTGAATGGATGCAAAGTGGCCTACACCCGCATTGGCGATCACATAATCCAGGCGCCCCCAGGTTTGTAAGATGTTGTCGACGGCCCGTTGTTGCGAGGCTAAATCCCGTACGTCGGCCCCGAGACCCAATGCAGAACCGGGGTTGATTTCATTCAGTTTGCTGGCGGCCAGTTCGGCGGCTACTGATGAGCGGCTGGTAATGGCCACCCGGATACCTTCTTTAACGAGTACTTCGGCAATGCCATAGCCAATGCCTTTTGAGCCACCTGTAATAAGCGCGGTTTTGATATTATCTGCCATGAGGACTTGGAACGGAATGGTTTCTGTTTCGCCCATAACCCCGAAGCGAGTGGAAAGGTTTTTAGGCGGCTAGATTTCCCTGAAGCCAATTGAGCGCGCATTTGTTGAACCCTCTGGTCTGATTTATCGTGAAAGAAACCGATAATTTAGCGTACCGATTCCCTGCATACCCGGCCAGAATTTGTCCCAGTTGGTGAGGCCGATGCCGGGTTGATAGGTCATGAAATTGGCAAAGAGCAGGTAATCCGTCCGTTTGCTTAAGCCAATGAATTTCTGGAGGCCGAGGTCCAGATTCCAGTGTGGTGAAAACCGGATGTTCAAAGCGGCCGTTACGCCCAGTCCCGTTACAAATCCCTTTGCCGATTGGGTGGAATAAATAGCCTGCCCGCTTGGAAATGAACGAATGGTAGCCTCCTGGTCATACTGAGAGCCAATCAGCAACAGACCAACGGGTAGTCCAATCCGGGCGGTGGGTTTGCCCATTCGGATGGCATCGATTCGGGCACCAACTTTGGCCGAAGCTCCCGACGTATTAAGGGTACTGAAGCCACAATCGCAGAGATAGCCAGAGGGGGAGCGACTGGCGTGATTCTGGTAGGTATACCCGGCACTGGCCACCAACGCCCAACGGTCCAGGTTGGGGCTCCAGGCGGTGGTAAACTCGACCGATCGGCCTGGCAGGACGGCCAGATTGGTACCGATTTGCCCTTGCCAGGATTGTGCACAGAGAATACCCGAACTGGCGAATAACAGCAGTGTCAATAGAGTGTGTTTCATGGAGGAGGTTGTGTGGAAGAAGGTGATCAGTAGGCCGCGTGGCTAATCAACCACCTGCTTTTTTCGCTTTGTAGCCTTTGCCAGTGAGCCAGGCCAGTACTTTGTCGCGATGGTCGCCCTGAATCAGAATTTCGTCGTCTTTAGTAGAGCCTCCCGAACCACAGGTGGTCTTGAGCTGTTTGCCCAAATCGGCTAAATCAGCCGTACTGCCAATGAACCCCCGGATGGCTGTTACCACTTTGTTACCACCTAGTTTGACCAGCCAGATTTTCAGGTTTTGCTGTGCAGCAGGTAGCGTTTCGGCCTCCGCTGGTTCGTCGGATTCGTAGTGAAAATCTGGATTGGTAGAATAAATAATTCCCGACCTGTTCTTCTTACTCATGGGCATTGCCTGTTTAAAAGCAAAGCTACATCTTTATACGTAACTACGCCCGTCTGCGATCAAATCACAAAGGCTGTAAACGTTGAATTTTATAACTCCATTAACTGCCGAACGGCATCGCCATAGGTACTTCCACTGGTAAGTTTCGTTCCTTTTCGGTCGTTCATGGCTAGTACAAATTTGCCGTCGAAATGCCGATGGATTTCCCCAATCTTATGCCGATTTACCATGACCGATCGGCTGATGCGTACGAATGTATCGGGTAGCTTTTCGTTGAGGATGGTAAGGGTATAGCTAGTCAGGTATTTCTGGCTGTCGAGGGTGACGAGGAAAACGTATTTGTCTTCGGCTTCAAAGTAGGCAATATCCGAAAGCGGGATCAGGATGATTTTTTCACCTGTTTTCACTGAAATCGAGTAAATCTCCTTCTTCGGTTGCATCTGCGCCAGCAGTCGCATAACGCTATCGGTCATGGGATTGCTTATAGGCTGGCTGGCCTCGTTTCGCTCAACCAGATTACGGATTTTCTGGGCGGTTCGGGTGAGCCGCTCCGCTTCAATGGGCTTGAGGAGGTAGTCGACGGAGTTTTCTTCAAAAGCGCGAATGGCGTATTGATTGAAGGCCGTGGCAAATACCACCATCGGTACTGTGGTTACCTTCGCGAGCATTTCGAACCCATTTAACAGGGGCATTTCGATGTCCAGAAATATAATATCTGGTTGTTCGGCTTCAATCAGGGTTAGCCCCTCGGCTCCGTTGGAGGCTTCGCCAATAATCTCGAACGTGTCGCGGTGTTTATCAAGTAGTCGACGTAAACGACTGATAGCCAGTGCTTCGTCGTCGATTAGGATTGTTTTTAAAGGAAATGTCATACATCGTTGAGGTTATAAGTCGGAGGTTACGGCGGTATCGGTACTGCGGATTTTGTCCATACTAATCGAGATCAATACCTGTTTAAGCGGCCAGTTTTGTAGTTCCACGCGGGCCTCGCTACCATACAGTAGTTTTAGTTTATCCTGAATGCTGCGAAGTCCATAACCACCGTCCATGTTGTCGGGAAACGAGGGGCCATTGTCGTGTACGCATAAGTGCAACTCACGGGCTTTTTCATAGATTCGAACGTCGATCCGGCCCGAATCGGCTCGTTTGGCAATGCCGTGTTTGATTGCATTTTCGACAATAGGCTGCAACAGGAACTGCGGTAATTTCAGGTCGTTCAGCGCAGGGTCCGACACTTCGACACTGAACGCGAGCCGATTACCAAACCGGACCTGCTCTACCTGGAGGTAGGTACGAACCATCTCCAGTTCATCGGCCAGGGTGGCGTACAACTCACCATTACGTCCGGTCGAATACCGGAACAGTTTAGACAGCAGCAGGGTCATTTCTTCGGCCTTGTCGGGGTCTTCGTGGACCAGACTGGCAATGCTGTTGAGGGCATTATACAGAAAATGCGGATTGATTTTGGCCTGGAGTGCATCTAATTCGGCACGGGTTTTCAGTTTTTCCAGATTCAGTAACTGAAATTCCTGCTCCGAAAGCTTACGCGTTAGTTGTCGGCCCTGTTGGAGCACGTACAAAAATAGGTTGGCAATCAGCAGATCGCCCATCACATAGATGTACCAGGGGGCTGTTTGCCCGATACCCTCCGGGCGCTTCAGGAGTATTTCAATATGCGGACGGCCCAGAAGCTCATAGAGCCCCATATTGATGACCATGAAACTACAAATGATAACCAGACTCATGAATACGTGCCGGACCCAGATGGCCGAAAACTGACTGATGAGCCAGCCCGAAAGTGCCCAGGTGAGCAAATAGGTGATTGCCCCATCCGTCAGGTTCTGAACAACCAGAAACCGATACAGGCCAACCATATTCGGGTCCTGCGTGGTCAGGATCAGATTGGTGAAGTAGATGATGGCGTTCGATCCATAAATCAGCAACGCCCCCAGCATCATCCCGATCAACGTACCCCAGCCCGGTTTTTGCAAAATGGTAGTAAGGGTAATTGGCTCCGAGCGAACCTCCGATTTTGTACGGTATTTGCTCCGACCCGAAAAGTTGAATGTAGCGCCTTCAACATTGGCTCCGGTCAGGTTGACTTCTTCTAGCGAGCTGAAATTCAGATTGGCTTCGTACAGATCAGCGTCGGTAAAGTCGGCACCTTCCAGGTTTGAAAAACTTAGATTAGCCTGGCGGAGAATAGCGCCCCGAAAATTAGCCCGGCCAAGGTTTGAAAAACTTAGGTCGGCCTGGGTCAGATCAAGCCCGCTAAAGTCGAAATGTTCCAGATCGGAACCCATCATATTGACCCGTCGGCCATTTTTGCCAATCGTACCAATGAGTTGTTCGCGCGTCATTTTCTTAGTTTACGGTTTATGGTCTTCAGATTCCCGTTCGTAGCTGGTTGGAGGACCAACAAAAAGCGGAAACCTATAAACGGAAGACTTATTTACACTTGGCTAATAGCGGTTCGATTTGCTTTTGACCCCAGTTGGGCGATAGGTCGCTGGCTGGCTTAAATGTAGTAAATTTTTCGGCGGCCTGTTTCAACACGGGGCAGGCCGTCGTGGGGCCCCCTCCAAACTGCTCGGGGGTGTACATCAGCGAAGTTCCTTCCAGTACATAAGGCCGGGGGTTAGCGGCATTCAGGCTTTTGGCCTTTTCAATACCGGCCTGGGCCAGAGGGCCGTACTGTTGCCAGCGATTCATGGGGTCGACCACCATCCGCGACTGGGCAATATAGGCTTTCAGAACGGCCAGCTCGTCGTTGTCAGGTGCGAGAGCTTCGGCTGCTTTCAGATGTGCATCGGCCTGATCCAGGTACTTATCTTTGGCCGCTTCGTCTTTTCCTGTAAAGCCCAGATAAACGTATACCAAACCGGCGTAATAGCGAGGGAGCCACTCTTTGGTTTCGACACTGGCAATTCGCTCAAACTGGTTGGCTATAGCCTGTAAATCAGCCGCTGACGTTTGCAGGGTTTGCGTTTGCAGATTACCGATTGCCTGGCTCATGGCCTGTTTGTATTGATCCGACTGCGCCCATACCGGAGCGACTGTGCCGAGTGTACTGATCAGGAGAATGACGAGGGTTTTCATAGGGTTTATCGTTAGGAGAGCCAAGTTCCAGGTTGACCCTATCTGTGAAGTTATGTGAATGGTCAGCCTGGAACGAGCCGCAGGAGCGGGCTGACCGATGCATTACAAATCCTTGACGTTGACTTTCGCTTTTCGGGATAGCATAATCATACCGCCTACAAAGAAGCTTCGATACGATTGGGGGCCTACAGCGTACCGCGTTTTGCCGTCGGGGGTATAGCGATAGGTATATACATTATGTGTGTTCAGGATATTATCGGCCGATGCATACAGCACGACCAGGTTTTTATGGATTCGGGTGATGTGGCTGGCCGAAAAACTCAGGTTATTGACCATCGGCGTTCGGTCGGCCAGGAAGGTTTCGCTGTTGGGGTTGTAATAGGGGCGACCGCTACTGATGGTATAGGTCAGGCCGATGTTCGTACTGATTTTCTCGAAATACCGCTTGCCAATCAGGCTGATGTTGTGGGTCGAAATAAAGGTTGGTGTAGCGGTTACTGAAAACTGCTGAAACAGACGCTTCGAGTCGACATAGCTGTAGGTAACCCAGTAGTCCAGCCCGTTTATGGTTTTCTGATCCCGCCAGAAGATGTCGAATCCCTGTGCGTAGCCATTGCCCGAATTGTCGGTTTGGCCAATGGGAAAACGGTACGGGTTGGCATCGTAGGGCTGGCCCGTGAACTCCCGCACCAACTCGGCGTAGTTTTTATAGAAGGTTTCAATTCGGAAGGTACGTTTGTTTCTGATAATCTGGTAGTTCAGGATTAGGTGGTCGGCCCGCTCGTAGGTCAGAGTCCGGTTCAGATAGAGGTATCGATAGTCGGGTGTTTGGTAAAATTGCCCGTAGGCTAATGAAACCTGGCTGTAGAGTCCGGTTTTATAGGCCATCGACAGGCGAGGGGCCAGGTTGAATCGATCAATGACCGAGGAATACTCTCCCCGAAGGCCAAGCTGAATAGCCAGGTTGCGGCCCAGATACGTTTGCGACTCTACGAACAGTGCTGCGTAGTTGTCGTGAAGGGCATAGCGTGTACCCATGACCGTATTCCGAAGCGTAACCCGGCTGGCTTCTGTGCCGAACAGAAATGAATTATTTCGTGGCAGCAATCGCGTCAGAACGGCTCGTCCCTGCAATCGTTCGCTGGATCGGCCAAAATCATAGGCATCGAAAGTGGTGGCATCCGTATCGTAGCTGTACGACAGCCCTGAGTAGAGTAACCATCGGCCATCGGCCCAGCTATCGGTATAGGTGCTGGTGGTGAAAAAGTTGGTGTTCTGCTGATTGAAAGCCGTTTTTCCGGCATCGCTCGATGGGTCAATGAAGTTTATGCCGAGCTGGCTGGCCGAATACATCCCGTAGAATTTGAGCATGCCGGTCTTGCTGGGGCGAAGCCGATGGGTGAGTGACGTACCTGCAAATTCGGGTACCTTTGTCCAGTCGATATTTTGCCGGACCAGCGTAAACAGGGGTTTCAGGTTGCCGTAGTAAGCCGTAGCCGAAATGGATGACTTATCCGCGCGGTCTGTATGATCGTAGCTTAATCCGGTATTCGCCAGATTTACGCTGAGGCCAAGCCCTTCGTTCTGCGTTTTATCGGTTGTGTTCAGGAGCAGGACCGACGAAAGAGCCTGCCCATACTGGGCCGAATAACCACCCGTACTGAATGAAGTGCCTTTGAACATAAACGGCTGAAACCGTCCCCGCGACTGCACGTCGGGCATGGAACTGAAATAGGGGTTCTGCACGATCATACCATCGATAACGACTTTGGCCTCTTCCCCCGATCCACCTCGAACAAACAGGCCCGTTTGTTCGCCTACCCGCTGCGTACCGGGCAGTAAGTTCATGGCCGCTGTTATGTCGGCATTGGCTCCGGCTGTTGTGACAATATCCATCGGTTTCAACATGGTCATGCGTTTCTCATCTGAGGCCTCAAACGAGCCCGCTGTAATGACTACCGTGTTGAGCTCGTTTGCTGCTTCCTGAAGCCGTATGATTAATGGTGTCGATTTATCAAGGGTCAATTTCTGGCTAAAAGATTCATAGCCTATATATGATACAAGCAGGGTTGCCGTATCGCTTCGCAGGGTAGTAAATTGGAAGGTGCCCGTACTATCGGTATTGCCACCGTCGTAAGTGCCTCTAAGAAAGACGTTGGCACCGGGCAGAGCGTGTCCTTTCTGGTCCAGTACACGACCCGTCAGTTTTATCTGTGCCGTTGCGGCCGAGGAGAGGAGTAGTCCGACGAGGAAGTAAACGGGTTTCATCACGTTTCAATGGTTCGGTGGCTGTTTGAGTAAACCAAAGCTATTGCCTCACAGAACCGTATTTGCTCATTTTCTGACGAATCGCGGAAGGAGTGGAGTGAAATAGGGTAGGGGCATGATGAACTGGTTGGGTACTGATAGCCAGCCAGATCGGAAACTTACTTTGTTAAAAGCCAGTTTTAGGCGATAAACATTTGGTAATATGCGTAGTTAGTGACGTAATTTACCTTTACACCTGTGACTCCGTCAACTACTACTTTGATTTGCTTCCCCCTTTCTATCGGTCAGTTGCGTCCCTGGCGTGAGGGCGATGAAGATTCATTGATTCACCACGCCAGCAATCGACACATCTGGAACAATGTACGCGATTTTTTTCCGTACCCGTACACCCCCCGCGATGCCCATTCCTGGATACGCTCCAACAAATCGTACCAGCAACCCAGCAATATGGCCATCGAAATCAATGGACAGGCCGTTGGGAACATCGGGTTTACGGTAAAAGATGATATCTATCGCTACAATGCCGAAATCGGTTACTGGATCAGCGAGGATTACTGGGGGCGGGGAGTGATGTCGGAAGCCGTACCGATCATGACCAACTACATCTTTCAGAACTTTCAGGTAAACCGCATCTTCGCCTGTGTACTGGAAGGAAATATTGGTTCCATGCGGGTGCTCGAACATGCCGGGTATCGACACGAGGCCATCCATCGGAAAGCAGTCGTTAAAAATAATCAATACCTGGACGAGCACATTTTTGCGATCCTCCGATCTGAGCACAAGCAGTTACATGCCACAGAGGGTAATAAGTAACTTGCAATACACCAATATTTGATTGGATTATAGTAGCTATTGCTAAAAACTTGCTTAACTATACGCCATTTTTGTGGTTATTTTGTAGGACTATTGCCGCTTCGGCGGACAACCATTCATGCCGAAGATCGTTATTGCCATTGACGGATATTCGAGCTGCGGGAAAAGCACAACCGCTAAAGCTGTAGCGGCCCGTATGGGCTACGGATATATTGATACCGGCGCCATGTATCGCGCTGTGAGCCTCTATTTTATTCAGGAGAAAGTGTCTCTTTCCAGCCATCGGGATATACTGATGGCCCTGGAAAATATTCACATCGCCTTCAAGTTTAACTCGCGTACGGGTAAGAACGAAACCTGCCTGAACGGATTGAATGTGGAAGATGAAATTCGCAAGATGTACATCTCCAATATCGTCAGCGAAGTTAGTGCGATCCCTGAGGTACGATGGGCCATGGTAGCCCAGCAACAGCAAATGGGACGCCGACGTGGTGTGGTCATGGATGGTCGTGATATTGGCACCAAGGTTTTTCCCGATGCAGAGGTAAAAGTATTTATGACGGCCGATACTTACACGCGGGCCAGACGCCGTCAGCAGGAGCTACTGGCTAAAGGTGAGCTTGTAAATCTGGACGATATCATCAGCAACCTGGAGAAACGAGACCACATCGATACCACACGGGCCGAAAGCCCGCTCGTTCAGGCCCCCGATGCCATGCTGCTGGATACTTCCTACATGACGATCGAAGAGCAGGTGGACTGGGTAATCGAACTGGCCGATCGGCGTCTGGCCGAACTACATCGCAAGCGGGCCAATAAGGTACTGGTGAAATAAGCTTACAAAGAAGAAAAGAAGAAAGAGGGGAGAAACGATGATTTTCTTCCCTTTCTTCTTTTCCTTGCTGCCTGAAAAATTATGAACGTTGATTTTTTAATCGTAGGCCAGGGGGTGGCTGGCTCGGCTCTGGCCTGGACACTCGACCAGCGTGGCTGTTCGGTCGTACTGGCCGATGATCCGGCTTTACCAATGGCATCGACAGTGGCGGCCGGGATCGTAAACCCACTCACGGGCCGTAAGCTAGTTCGCACCTGGAAAGCCGATGAATTGTTTCCGTTCCTACATACATTTTACACCCAAATCGAAAAAGACCTGGGTGTAAGATTTTTTCAGGCTAAAAATATCTATCGCCCTTTTCGATCTCTGGATGAAAAAACAGCGTATCTGGCCTACGTCAGTGATCCTGAGATTCAGCCATATATAGAGAAACTGGTTGACGATGAGGCATATAGCCCAGCCATACATAACCCGTTTGGAGGTATCGAAGTGACGCAGGGCGGGTGGCTGGATTTAACTGAGTTTGTCAGAATTGTTAAAGGGTATTTTATAAAAAAAAATCAATACTTCGAAGGGCGTATCTTGCCCGATGATCTGACAATCAGTGATGATAAAGTTGAGTGGCAGGGCCTGACTATCGGTAAAGTTATATTTTGTGATGGTGTTCAAGCCCGCGAGAATCCGTTATTTGACTGGCTTCCGTACAATCCCGTGAAAGGACAGGTTCTGACTGCGGTTGTGGAGAATTACTCTATTAAGAATATAGTCAATCAAGGTGTATTTATTTTGCCGGTTCGGGAGGGGCTGCTTAAAATTGGGGCTACCTATACCTGGCATGACCTGGATTGGCAAACAACCGCCGATGGTCGCGAGTTTTTAGAATCGAAAGTTCAACAGATTTTAAAAGTACCTTATACAGTAGTAGCGCAACAGGCAGGTATTCGACCGTCAACGAAAGATCGCCGTCCGTTTGTCGGGTTGCATCCCATGCACCCTTCGGTTGGTATCTTTGGTGGGATGGGAACCAAAGGGGTATCACTCGCACCTTATCTGGCTGAGCAATTTGCCCGGCACTTATTAGATGGAGAAGATTTAGAGCCCGAAGCGAATATTAGCCGTTGTGTTTCGTTATTATCGAGAAGTGAATAACTTAGTAGTTAGGAGCGAAGCGTGAGGAGTGAGCAGGCTGACGTACCCCAGAAATTGGCATCGGCATGCTCACTTCGCGCTTCGCTTCCAACTCCTGATTGCTAAACACGTATGCGAAATCAGTACATTTTGTTGTTGGGTCTGTGGCTGGGTGGACTTAGCGTAGCAACGGCGCAAAACTATCCATCGCTTGAACGATTCGGGAAAAACCGAATTCAATATCGAGACTTCGAGTGGAAAATTATCCGTACCTCCAATTTTGAGATTTATCACTATCAGGATGGGACGCAGATTGCCAATCTGACAGCACAATATGCCGAGTCGGAGTTCGATCGAATTACCGAGTTGCTGGGGTACACACCTTACAATCGGGTTAAGATATTCCTCTTCAATTCACCCGCCGAGCTTACTCAAAGTAATATCGGCCTGAATGCGCAGAGCGGTCTCAACAGCCGTGAGCAAAACCTGTCGAAATCCCGGATTGAACTGGCATTTACGGGCGATCAAATCAGCTTTCGGAAACAGATCATACACGATGTGGCCATGTTGTTCGTGTACGACATGCTTTATGGGGGTAGTCTGAAAGATGCCTTACAAAGTTCATTGCTACTGACCCTGCCCGACTGGTTCATGCCTGGGATTGCCTCGTACATTGCCGAAGGGAACAGCCTGGAACTGGATGATTATATGCGGGATGTGTCGCTGACTCGTCCGGTCCGAAAACCCTCGTTGCTGGCTGGGGCCGATGCCGAGCGAGTGGGTCATTCGATCTGGAATTACATTGTACAACGATACGGCCGGGATAATGTGTCAAATATTCTGAACCTGACCCGTATTATTCGTAACGAACAAAACAGTATTTCCAGCACGCTGGGGATTCCTTACAGCCGGTTTCTGCGCGAATGGCGTGAATACTATGCGGGTATGGCCAATGCTTTTGCTCAGTCAAATACGCTGACAACGGATGGCTTTGAGTTTAATGTGGGTTCTACCGACGACAAGACCTCATTGGTAAGTCTGAAGTTAAGTCCTGATAAACAGTTTATTGCCTATTCGGTGCTGCGGGATGGGAAGTTTCATGTAGAGGTTGTGAATACGGCAAACCGCAAACACACAACGGTATTGTCGGGCGGGTATCGGCTCGATGGCGAGTTGATTCGTGCCAATACGCCACTGGTTGCCTGGCAACGGGACAATAACCTGCTAATCATTACCGATGAATTAGGTGAAACAAACCTATACCAGTACAGTGGTTTTGAAAAGCGTCCTAAACGCCAGTTTAAGCGGAAAGTGAACGGCTTGTCGCAGGTAGTCTGGATGGATGCTTCGGAAGATGGCGGAAGCCTGATTTTGAGTGCGGATCGAAAAGGGCAAAATGATCTGTTTTTGTATAGCATCAACCGAGGCTCGTATCAGCAACTGACCAACGATCTATACGACGACTTATATCCGGCATTTATTGGCCGTACAGCGCGGCAGGTAGTGTTCAGTTCCAACCGTCGGGACGATACACTGGGGGTCGACAAAGGGTCGTATAAAACCATTCGTGATCAGATGGTGCTATTCTCCCACGAAGGCAGTGCCCGCGACCTATCGGTATCCCGGCTTACTGATTCGCTCTATCATGCTACTCAACCCATACCCGCCAACGAATCGACGATCTACTTCCTGAATGATGTCAATGGCATTCGGAATCTGTATAAGTTACAGACGGAAGGTGGTTCGGTGTCGCCCTTAACGGCTTTTCCGCAAAGCATCCGGCTGTATGATCTGATTCCATCGAACGGCGGGTTTGTGTACAGCAGCCTGAAAAACGGCCGTGAATTCATTGGTTTTCGTTCGCAACTTAATCTGAATCAGTCGGTTGCTTCGACGCCTACCCAGCGGAGTGCGGCTATCGCCCGAACCATGGGCACTCGGCTTGGGCAGCCTAAAACGGATACAACAGCTCAGCCAAAGCCGGTTGTAACGGATTCTGCTAAGATCAGCCAGGGGCAAGCTACCACGAATACAGGGTCGAAACTGGCTTTAGAGCCGGGTGAAGTCGATACCGACAATTACCAGTTCGATCCTGACGTGCTGAAAGCGGCTGAGTACCGCCAGCGTCGTTCCATAACTGGCGCGTCGCCCACTATAACCACGACCTTGCCCCGTAACCGTCGTCGGGAGAATATCACCATACGCGGACCGTTTGACTATAAAGGAACATTCGGCATTAACGAAGCGCCATCGAGCTGGCGGATTGACCCCATCAAAGGGTTTGGGTATGCACAGGACGTAACCCTGACCGACTTGCTGGAAAACCATGTACTTCGGGCAGGTGGTTTTATTAGTCTGACCAACACGTTGCGCAACAGTGAGTTGTTTGCTGAGTATACCAATCTTACCCATCGGATCGACTATGGAGCGCGGATCGACCGGCAAACTCTGTTTATTGACGGAGCGGGTTTGTTGCAGAAGTATCGCTATAATCGCTTTGCCGTATCGGCGTCTTATCCGATCTCAGTCAATAGTCGGTTTACTGTATCGCCTTTCTATGCCATCACCCGGTTGATCGACCTGTCGTCGTTTGCCGAGCCAGACCATGTATCCGATTATGCCGGTTTGCGCGGAGAGTTTGTCTTCGATAACTCGAAGGTGAATGGTATGAATATGGTCGAAGGCACTCGGATGAAGCTGCGGTACGAAGAATATGCGGGCTTACGGTCGTCGTCGGAGGGCTTCCGAAGGTTATCATTTGATTTAAGACATTATCAGAAAATCCATCGCGATCTGATCCTGGCGGCTCGTTTTGCCTTTAGTCAATCAGGAGGAGCGTCGCCGAAGAAAGCCACCTTAGGGGGAATGGAAAACTGGATTGGTCCTAATCCGAAAGAGCCCGTCTCGTCGAACCCGCTGTTAATCCCGAATACCGAACGTAACGTTGTGCCTTCCGATTATCGGGATGTGTTCTTTTTAGATTTTGCGGCTCCCTTGCGGGGTTTCCGTCAGGGTAAACTGACGGGGAACAGTTATATGCTGTTCAACGCTGAACTTCGTCTCCCGTTGGTTCGGTATTTATACCGGGGTAATATAACCTCCAACTTCCTTCGCAATTTACAGTTAGTTGCGTTTACGGATATTGGAACAGCCTGGACGGGGAGCGGGCCATTTAGCCAGCAGAATAGCCTGAACACCGAGATTGTAGGTGGAGGGAGCATCCCGTTCAGAGCTATAGTTACCAACTTTAAAAATCCATTCCTGATTGGGTATGGCGCTGGTGTGAGAACCATGATTTTTGGCTACTTCGTAAAATTTGATTATGCCTGGGGGCTGGAAGATAAGACCGTGGGTAAACCAATTGCCTACCTCACCCTCGGCTATGACTTTTAAGGGTTGAGCCGTCATCCTTTCAAAACACAAAAAGCCACGCTAGCGTGGCTTTTTGTGTTTTGAAAGGATAGCATATGTTGCGTTTAATAAATAAATAGCGTTCAATTCCGTATTTAGGCACATAGTTTGATATGTAACGGATAGCGTATAACGGCAACATAAGTATTCGTTTAGGCTTATTGCTATATTTTTTGATAGCCTAAATCGTAATTGTTGGTAACAACTTGCTTCTTACAAATAAATAAAGAAAGTACAGAAGTATACAATGTAGTTGGCATAGTTTTCGCTAAGCCCTTTCGGCCCCACCGTATCCTACAGTCGTAGAATAAAAGGTTTTCATGCTAACCACTTAAGCATAGGTATTTCTTAAAAAGTCTCTAAAAGTTGGGTTTTTGGCGATTATTGATTGGATGGGCCAAAACGAAACGGTGGTTTGGCATAGTTTTAGTTAATTTTTAAGAAGCTATTGAGTCTGATTTCTCCGGCTAATGACCCGTTGCTTTTTCCACGGGTCTATCTGAATACGATCAGGCTCTCTGAGATCATTCCAAATTAAGTTGCAAATGGAAGAAATGTCTACGCTACACACAGAACATACCGATCGCTTTGCGCCTACAGTCCATTGTGGGCGGTTGCCGAAGCGATACCAGTCAGTTAATGCCCCTCTCGGAAAGATAGGCTTGATTGGAACTGTAATCACCTATCTCTGGCAATGGTATGACCAGGCCATGCAGGTCTTCCAAATGACCTTGTTTTCGCAAGGAAAAACGAGTAGTTCGGCTGCAGTGAATTTCGCATTCAGGCAAGCAGACAGTAGGCAGGGATTTAGTGGATTTGACCGTGAACCGCCCAACATCATCGACTCTGGGCCACCCGGTTATGGTATCCACACTAGTTCAAATGCTTTTTATTTTCTTGTTCGCCAACCAATGAATGAGCAACCTCTACTTACTAAATCACCTCATAAACCGATGCCTTTACCTAGTTTAGATAGAGCATCGGCCGCTATGAGAAAGATTCCTCCGCGATGGCATAGCTATGCACAACGGCTTTCTTCGTTTGTTGGTTATGCCCATCCGAGCACGGCCATGCTGCGCGCATTGTCGATTCTGGCATTTTTAGTACTGGGCGTGGCGGCTTTGCCCGCTCAGGCTCAGAGTCAGAAGATTAACCTAAGTCTTCATAAATCAATAAACAGCCAGTCGCCCGCTATTGGCGATGTCGTTACGTATACGGTTGTCGTAACCAATGCGTCGGGCTTCACTACCGCAACCAATGTGTCGGTCAAAGATGAGCTGCCCGCTGGTGGCGTTTCATTTATACCGGGGTCGGCTAGTGTTACCCACGGTTCTGGCACGTTTACCCCAACTGGATCGCTAACCGCAACAACAGGTACCTGGTCGATTCCGTCAATTGCCTCCGGCGATTCGGCGGTTTTGGTGTTGAAGGCTACCGTGCTGGAACGGGGTGTCTGGTTTAATACAGCTGAAGTTACGGGAGCCGATCAAACGGACTTAAATTCGATTCCTGGCAACCAAAGCCTGGCAGAAGATGATTATGATGCCGTCTGTTTTTCAGTACCTATATTATGGTACGTTGGCGATGAATATACGGTAACGATTCCAACGGGTTATGATCAGATCGTTTGGTACCGAGACAATGTACCTGTCAGCTCTACTGCCATTTCTACTTCGCTGGTTGAAGTCAATAGTGATTCGTCCCTGACTATCAAAAGCCCGGGTACGTATCGCTTTGTGACCTATAGAAATGGTTGCCCTTCGTCGAACTGTTGCGACATCCAGGTTATTCAGGGACCGTATGGTAGCCTGGGCGACTATGTATGGCTTGATACAAACCAGGATGGGAAACAAGATAATTCCGAAACCGGAATCAATGGTGTAAAGGTTTATTTATACGACAAGACTGGTACCACAAAACTGGATTCGACCATTACCTCCGGTGGTGGTAAATACCTGTTTGATAGCCTTACGGATGGAAGTTATATCGTCCGATTTATTACCCCTACGGGCTATCAATCTACATCCGTCAATGCGGCTGGTGTGCCTGATGATCTCGACAGCGATGCTGGGGTCAACGGATTTACGGGCATTTACACCATTGATACCAGTCAGCCAGAGTCCAGTACTGCCCGGAATAATCCGACAGTAGATGCAGGCTTCTACATCCCAAGTGCGGGTCTGGGTGACTTTGTCTGGAATGACATTAATAAGAATGGTATTCAGGACGATGGCGAACCCGCTATTGCAGGAGTTGTAGTTACACTCTATACTAATGGGGCAGAGTCGGCAACGACGGTAACGGATGCGTCGGGTCTCTACAGCTTCACGGGCCTGACTCCGGGCAGCAGCAATAGTTATGTCGTGGGCTTCACCGCTCCGTCGGGCTTCACGGCTACGCTACCTTACAGCGGCACCGACCGGACGAAGGATTCGAATGCCGACCTGATCACGGGCAAAACCGAATCAGTGACGCTGGCACCAGGTGAGTTCAACCCCACCCTGGACGCGGGCTTCTACATCCCGAGCGCGGGTCTGGGCGACTTTGTCTGGAATGACATCAATAAGAATGGTATTCAGGACGATGGCGAACCAGCTATTGCAGGAGTTGTAGTTACACTCTATACCAATGGCGCAGAGTCGGCAACGACGGTGACCAATGCCTCGGGCTTCTATAGCTTCACGGGCTTAACTCCGGGCAGCACCAATAGTTATGTCGTGGGCTTCACCGCTCCGTCGGGCTTCACGGCTACGCTACCTTACAGCGGCACCGACCGGACGAAGGATTCGAATGCCGATCTGATCACGGGCAAAACCGAATCAGTGACGCTGGCACCAGGTGAGTTCAACCCCACTCTGGACGCAGGCTTCTACATCCCGAGCGCGGGTCTGGGCGACTTTGTCTGGAACGATACCAATAAGAATGGTATTCAGGACGAGGGTGAGCCAGGTATTGCGGGAGTTAAGGTTACGCTCTATACCAACGGCGCAGAGTCGGCAACGACGGTGACCAATGCCTCGGGCTTCTATAGCTTCACGGGCTTAACTCCGGGTAGCATCAATAGTTATGTCGTGGGCTTCACCGCGCCGACAGGCTATACGGCCTCGGTACCCTACAGCGGCACTGACCGGACGAAAGATTCGAACGCTGACCTGATCACGGGCAAGACCGAATCGGTGACGCTGGCACCAGGTGAGTTCAACCCCACCCTGGACGCGGGCTTCTACATCCCGAGCGCGGGTCTGGGCGACTTTGTCTGGAATGACATCAATAAGAATGGTATTCAGGACGATGGCGAACCAGCTATTGCAGGAGTCAAGGTTACGCTCTATACCAACGGTGCAGAGTCGGCAACGACGGTGACCAATGCCTCGGGCTTCTATAGCTTCACGGGCTTAACTCCGGGCAGCATCAATAGCTATGTCGTGGGCTTCACCGCTCCGTCGGGCTTCACGGCTACGCTACCTTACAGCGGCACCGACCGGACGAAGGATTCGAACGCTGACCTGATCACGGGCAAGACCGAATCGGTGACGCTGGCACCAGGTGAGTTCAACCCCACTCTGGACGCGGGCTTCTACATCCCGAGCGCGGGTCTGGGCGACTTTGTCTGGGTTGATTTGAATAAAGATGGTATTCAGGATGGTAATGAACCCGGCCTTCAGGGCGTAACCGTTACGTTATATGTGAACGGTGTGTTTACAGGGACGACGGTGACGGATATATCGGGCTTCTATAGCTTCACGGGATTGACCCCAGGCAGTAGCCTGAGCTACTCTGTTGGGTTCTCTGCACCAACGGGTTATACCGCAACGATTCCGCTCAGTGGTTCAGATAGAACCCTCGATAGTGATGCTGATCTGATTACAGGAATAACCGCGTCGGTGACACTGGCACCGGGTGAGTTCAACCCTACCCTGGACGCAGGTTATATACCACCGGCTCAGGAAGTTGTTAAAGCAAGTCTGGGCGACTTTGTCTGGAACGATACCAATAAGAATGGTATTCAGGACGAGGGCGAACCAGGTATTGCGGGAGTTAAGGTTACGCTCTATACCAATGGCGCAGAGTCGGCAACGACGGTGACCAATGCCTCGGGCTTCTACAGCTTCACGGGTTTAACTCCAGGTAATAGCCTGAGCTACTCAGTAGGCTTTACAACGCCATCAGGCTATACGGCTACGCTGGCACAACAGGGCGGCAATGATGCCAAAGACAGTGATGCCGACCTAATTACAGGTAAAACTCGGTCAGTAACCCTGGCTCCAGGAGAGTTCAATGGTAATCTGGATGCTGGTTTCTATGTTCCGAGTGCCAGTCTTGGCGACTTTGTCTGGAACGACATCAATCACAACGGTATTCAGGACGATGGTGAGCCAGGAATTCAGGGTGTCAAGGTTACGCTCTATACTAATGGCGCAGAGTCGGCAACGACGGTGACCAATGCCTCGGGCTTCTACAGCTTTACGGGCCTGACCCCAGGTAGCAGCAATAGCTATGTCGTGGGCTTCACCGCTCCATCGGGCTATACGGCCTCGGTTCCCTACAGTGGCACCGATCGGACGAAGGATTCGAACGCCGATCTGATCACGGGCAAGACCGAATCAGTGACGCTGGCACCAGGTGAGTTCAACCCCACCCTGGACGCAGGTTTCTACATCCCGAGCGCCGGTTTGGGCGACTTTGTCTGGAACGATACCAATAAGAATGGTATTCAGGATGAGGGTGAGCCAGGTATTGCGGGAGTTAAGGTTACGCTCTATACCAACGGTGCAGAGTCGGCAACGACGGTGACCAATGCCTCGGGCTTCTACAGCTTCACGGGCCTGACTCCGGGTAGCAGCACCAGCTATGCCGTAGGCTTCACCGCTCCGTCGGGTTATACGGCTACGCTGGCACAACAGGGCGGCAATGATGCCAAAGACAGTGATGCCGACCTGATTACAGGTAAAACTCGGTCAGTAACCCTGGCTCCAGGAGAGTTCAATGGTAATCTGGATGCTGGTTATTATACCTGTCCGACCAACTTCAGCCTGATCGCTTCGAACGATATGTCGATTTGTAACGGTGATGTGGTGTCGTTAAGTGCAACTTCGTCGGTGACAGCCGCTCAAATACGGTGGTATCTGACTCCGTACGATGGGGTAGCGTTTGCTACGACGTCGAATGGTGCATCGCTGACCGTGAACCCAACGACAACGACGGTATACTATGCTGAAGCCTTTACCGCTGATGGTTGCGTAAGTCCTCGTAAGCCAGTAGTGGTACAGGTAACAACAGTACCAACGCCGATTTGCCTGGGTATAATGAAAAATACTTGCCCACAATCGACGGTTGATCTGACAAAAATTCAGATTGAAAATCACTCGAATGGCCTGACGTACGAATGGTACACCAGTATCGAACGGTCGGCAGAAACGAGAGTTACGAACCTCACGGCTGTAGGCGCAGGAAAATACTATCTGTTTGCCAAGCAGAATAACTGCTACAGCAGCCCGACGGTATTGAATGTTGAAATCGTTGATTGTAGCTGTCAGAACCCAGCTAGCGTAACGGCTGTTGCCCTGGCTTCGGTTTGCGAAGGGGACCTGATTTCGCTGAAAGCCATCCTCGGTGGTTCGGCCACAAGCGTAACCTGGTCGGCCACAACAACGGGAGGTTCATTCAGTGCACCAGGTAGCCTGACAACAACCTACACGCCATCGGCTGCAGATATTGCTGCGGGTAATGTTCTGTTGACAGTTACGACGAATGATCCAGATGGACAGGGTACCTGTGCTCCGGCAACCTACTCGGTACTGGTTAAAATTAACAAACGGCCTGATGCTCCGCTGGGCGTAGCCTGCGACGACACGCTCGTTTGTCAGGGTAGCAGTACCAAACTAGTTGGTTTCGCACCAAACGGCCGCATCAACTGGTATGACCAGACGGGAACCCTGATCGGAACGACTGTAAGCGGAGGCAAACTGACCGTGACACCTTCGAAAGCTGGAGAGGCTATATACTACGCTGAAGCAGTAAGCTCAGACGGTTGTGTAAGCAGCACACGCTCATCGTTGACGATTACAGTAGGTCAGTGTCTGGCCGATCTGGCAGTTGTGAAAGATGTCGTGACGGCTGGTCCGTTCTCAGTAGGGCAGAAAATCACCTACTCGATTACGGCCTCCAACAATGGCCCGATTACGGGTACAGATGTGAAGGTAACCGATATGTTACCGGCTACGCTGACCTACGTAAGCTCGACACCGGTGAACCAGTACAACCCTGCAACGGGCATCTGGACCATCGGTACACTGACACCAGGATCGAGCCGGGTACTGTTGATCGAAGCAACCATCAATGCAGGTGGTTCGTTGAAAAACACAGCCATCATCAGCGGGTCGAACAATGATCCAAATCATGCACTGAACGATACATCGAGAACGGTAACCCCAATTATCGATTGCAATGTTGCACCGCCAACGCTGATCTGCGCGATAAACCAGATTTGTAAAGGCAATACGACAACACTCAGTGCAAAAGGATGCGATAACGGTACGGTCAGATGGTCGAACGGTAGCACAGGCACCACAATCTTTGCTGCCCCAAGCATTACGACTACCTATACGGCTAGCTGCGTGATTGGCCAGTGTGTAAGTCAGGCGTCAGCGCCAATCACCGTCACGGTGGTTGAGCCTCAGACCCCGGTAATTGTAGCTAGTGCGGATAACGTTTGCCCAGGTACATCGGTAACGCTGACGGCATCAGGTTGTCAGGGTGGTATCATCGAATGGTCGGATAAAGCACAAACCGGAAACTCGATTGTTGTAGCTCCTTACAGCAAAACGACCTACACCGCCCAGTGCCGTCAGGGTAGCTGCCTCAGCAACCCGGCCGTGATCACGATCAATATGAATTCCGATCAGCCACAGCCAACCATCGTGTGCAGCACGTCGGTGGTATGTCCTGGCGAAACGGTAACCTTAACGGTTGAGAACTGCATCGGTGTACCACACTGGAACAGCACAACGGCTACGACCTCGAGCATCGTTGTAACCCCATCGCTGGGTAGCAATACCTACTGGGTATACTGCCAGAGCGGTAGCTGCACCAGCAAGTCGTCGCCAACGTACACGATTCAGGTGGTAGCTCCAGTAATCCCAACGATTACAGCGAGTGCCGATACGGTCTGTGCAGGTGGTGCGATCACGCTGACAGCTGCTGATTGCAACGGTACGGTCATGTGGTCGAATGGCGAAACGGGTACCAGCATTACGGTACATCCAACGGCCAATATCAGCTACTACGCACAGTGTAAATACCGTAGCTGCCTGAGCAATCCGTCGAATACGGTATCTGTAGCCGTAGTTAACCCACAAGCGCCCATTGTGCGGCTCAGCAGCACAAGTGTTTGCAGTGGCGAACCTGTATCGCTGACAGCAACAGGCTGCACGGGTACGGTTGTCTGGCATGGTGTTGATAAAACGGGGTCGATCATCACGATCTATCCGACCGAAAGCAAGTCGTACTACGCAACCTGTAAGATTGGTTCCTGCGAAAGCAGTGCTTCCAACACAGTTCGCATATCGGTAAATACTTCGCCTGCACCAGCACCAACGGTTGTGGCCTCAACTACGGCAATCTGTAGTGGTGGACTCGTCTCGCTGACAGCTACGGGTTGCAACGGAACCGTGAAATGGTCGGATGGACAGACTGGCTCGGTCGTATCGGTGTCGGTTACTCCGTCGAACCACGAGTTCTACGCCCTATGTGTGCCTACCAGCGGAACCGCTTGTGGCTCTGGCAAGTCGAATGTGATCAACATTCAGGTAACCCCAACGCCAACGCCTTCGATCGTTCGCTGCCTGTGTAGTGCAGATACCATCTGCCCAGGTGAAGAGGTGAAACTGTCGGTGAAAAACTGCCAGGGTACGCCACACTGGAGCACGGGTGAAACCACGACAAGCATCATTGTTTCGCCAACCGTGACCACGGGTTACACCGTATACTGTCAGGATGGCGTATGTCAGAGCACCGCTACGCAGCCTTACACGATTACGGTAATCCCGGTAACGGCTCCGACGATCGTGGCTTCAACAACGAGTGTAACACCGGGTGGTTCGGTAACCCTGACCGCTTCGGGCTGCACAGGTACGGTGATCTGGTCGGCTAACGATGTGAATGGTAATAACAAAGGCACGTCCATCGTCGTGATGCCAAATGGTACACAGACGTACTACGCACAATGCCAGTACCATGCCTGTCTGAGCGATCCATCGAACCCAGTCATCATCAATCCTGGCGACTGTGTCGTTAAAGCTGGAAGCCTGACACCTGTGAACGATAAAGTTTGTGCCAGCACCAGTACAACGGCTATTGTGGCTGCAACACCAAATGGCGGTACAGTACAGCCCACCGGCTACTCGCTGGTTTACCTGCTGGCCAAAGATGGTGTCGTTCAGCAAACCGGAACCACGCCACAGTTTACGGTAGCGGCTGAGAATGCCCACTACACGATCCATACGCTGGTTTACAACGCAACCTCGGGCGATGCTAACTACCTCGACCTGTCGCAGGTGAAATCGAATCTCTCGACCATTGCCGACGTACGGCAACTGATCGGTAGCAAGTGTGCCAGCCTGGATGCAACGGGTGCTGCTATAAAAGTATGCGTCATCGATGCACCAACGCTATCGGCTACCTCGCTCACCGTCTGCTCGGGTGGACCTGTGTCGATAACCGCAACCGGCTGTGAAAATGGTACCGTGAAGTGGTCTGATGGCAAGGAAGGCGCTGTTTACACGACAAGTGTCTACGCTGAAACCTGGCTGACTGCCATCTGCGAAGTTGATCATTGTGCCAGCAAGCCATCGGCAACGGTACACATCAGCCTCGGTACACCACCAATCCCGATCATTGTGAGCAACAAGTCGGCACTGTGTGTGGGTGAGACTGTATCGCTGACGGCTACTGGTTGCCCAGATGGTAACTATCAATGGTCCGATGCACAGCAAACGACAGGTTCGATTCTGACCGTGACCCCAACCCAGGATGTTACCTTCCGCGTGAAGTGTAAAGTGGGTAGCTGTGAAGGTGAATGGTCGGCAGCCACAACGATCCAGGTAGGTAAGCCATCGGCACCAACGATCTCGATCCTGGGTGGCAATAGCAACGCTACGGTTTGCTTCGGTGCGTCGGTAACGCTGGTTGCACAGGGATGCTCGCCAGATAGTTACGTGACCTGGTCGAATAATCAGGTAGGGAACATCCTGGTTGTTTCGCCAGCTAGCTCGGCAACATTCTCGGCACAATGCTGCAACTCGACCTACTGTAAGAGCGATGCTTCGAATACGGTGGGTGTGAATGTGCTGCCGAAAGTGCCGGTACCAACTGTAACGGATCTGACCAACACCTGTCCGATTACTACGGCTGATCTGTCGAAAGGCGTAACCAGCAACCCAGCCACAACAGGTGGTGCGTTCGAATACTACACGGATGCTACCTTGAGTACTAAAGTCGCTGATCCAGCGCATGTAGGTACGGGTACGTATTATGTGATTGAGAAAACGACGAACGGTTGCGTAAGTCTGCCAGTCGCTATTCACGTGCAGGTTAACACCTGTGTCGAGCCTTCGCCCTGCGATGGTGTGAATCCGGCTACGGCTAGTGCTGGCGCTGATGCCAGTGTGTGTGCAGCGAAAACCTATCAACTGAGTGGAGCCATGGGCGGTTCAGGTAAAACCGCCCACTGGACCACCAGTGGTACAGGTACATTCGATAATCCGTATGCATTGAATGCAATCTATACGGCTAGTGCGGCCGATCTGCAGTCGGGCAAAGTAACCCTGACCCTGACCGTTAGCCCCACGAATCCAAATTGCCCAGTGGCTACGGATGCTATGGATCTGACGATCAACGGTATCAAGGATGTACCCGTCGTGACGGTAGCTGGTTCGCAGAACCTATGTTATGGCGACTCCGTACTCCTGAAAGCCCCAACGGGTTATGCAGGCTACAAATGGAGCAATGGGGCGACCACTGAAACCATTGTGGTGAAGCATAGCGGAAGCTACAGTGTTCAACTAATGGATGGTTCGGGTTGTAGCTCGGTAAGTTCAGAGCCTGTCAAGGTCAATGTAGCTGAGCCGGTGCTGCCACCGCTGGTGCACAACCTGCGCAACGAATGCCCATCGAAAATCGTGGATCTGACCAAGGCGCTGTCAACAACAACGGCTGGTAGTACCTACACGTACCGGATTTGCGAATGCACGACTTCGAACATTGTGATCCGTCCGGATTCGGTTTGCGAAGGAACCTACTGGGTAGTTGAACGGACAGCACAAGGCTGTGTGAGCAAACCATCCAAAGTGGTTGTGAAAGTATTCAACTGTGCAACGGATACGTTGAACACGGATGTAAGCATTGCTAAACTGGCAAGCACAGCATTCGTACAAAACGGTGCGCCTGTAACCTATACCATTACGGTAAGCAACGCAGGCCCACATACAGCGAAAAACATTGATGTTCGCGATGTACTGCCCAAAGGACTTGAGTTGATTCCAACGCCTGGTGGTAGCTTCACGATCTCGAACGGATCGATGGTAATGCCCGATGCCGGTGGTAGCTTCACTGTCTCCAACGGGGTAGTATCGAAACACATCGATAGCCTGAAGGCTGGCGCGTCGACACAGATCGTATTCAACGCTCGTCTGACCGTGAAAAATCAGGAAGTTGTCAATAAGGCTGAGATCGTTTATCTCGACAATAAGGACAATGACCTGACTAACAACACGGCAAGCGTAACGGTGAAAGACACCTCGGCTCACAAAGCCAGTGTGATTGGTCTGGCGAAGTCGGTGCTGGGTACACCGCAGGCAATTGGTGATTCGCTCGTGAAGGTGGCCTACAAATTTGTCGTGACCAACTTCGGTGAGGATACTCTGCGCAACGTTCAGGTAAATGACGATCTGGCATACGCTTTCCGTCCGAACACCGTGTCGGCCAGCGTAACCTTGTCAGATGCTGCTTCCACGCTGAAGGTGAACTCAGGCTTCACTGGAAGTGGCAGCCATACAAACCTGCTCGACTCGGCAAGTTATATCCTGCCCGGTAAGTCGCAGATCATGGTACTGGATGTGACGGTGAAACGCGCAATGGGCGATACGACGAAAACGTTCGACAACCTGGCAGGCTCTTCGGCTATCAGCAGTAAAGGAACCGTAACGGATATGTCGACCGATGGGGGTGTAGCCGATCCGGATAACGACGGCGATCCAACGAACAACACGGTGGTTACCAGCTTCACGCTGGGAGCTGGCCAGCCACAGGAACCAAGCATTGGTCTGGCTTTGGCTGTTGTTAAAATCGAACAGCAACCCGATAGTTCGTACAACGTGACCTATAAGGCAACGATTAAGAACTTCGGTGGTGTTGAGCTGAAAGGGCTGAGCCTGACCGATAGCCTGAGCAAGGCGTTTATCTCGCCTGCTTCCTACAGCGTTGTCAGTGGCCCGATCGTTGGCGCAGGTAGTACCTTAGTCGCTAACACAGCCTTCGACGGATCTTCGCAGTCCGATCTGCTCAGTAACGCCAGCAAACTGGCGGCTGGCGCCCAGGATACGGTAGTCTTTGTTGTGAACGTCAAAACCAATGGCAACAACGGTCCGTTCTACTCCAGCGCTACTGTAACAGGCACTACACCAGATGCGTCGCAAACCGTGATGGATATTTCCAACAACGGTTTCGATCCGGCACCACAGGGCTCTGCCTTAACCACAGTTCGCTTCGATCTGCCAAAAGGCTTGCTGGGGGTAGCGAAGGAAGTAGGTACACCGACGCTGGTGCAGAATGGTGTGTATGACATTCCGTATACCATCACCCTGACCAACATGGGATCGGAACCGCTGAAGAATGTACAGGTAGAAGATAACCTCTCTACGGCTTTCGGTAAAGGAGCGCTGATTGTCAGCAACCGGATTCATGTGACCAGCACAGGAACCGTGACGGTAGACACGCTGTATACCGGCCAGGGCTTGATTACCAAGATGCTGGTAGATACCGCTAGTACACTGGCTGTAGGTGCCAAAGCAACGTTGTCGTTCACCGTACGGGTTGATGTATCGGGAGTGAATCCTGATTCGCTGACCTTCTACAATACGGCTGAGGCATCGGCGAAGACACCAGCTGATGAGGTAGTTGAGGATATGTCGACGGCGGGTACGAATAATGACCCGGACAATGACCTGGATCCACGCAACAACAGCCAGCCGACACCAATTGTACTGAATGGTCGTGCGACCGATTCGCACATTGGTCTGGCTATGGCCGTAGCCGATACGGTTCGCCAGTCGGATGGCAGCTACAACGTCACCTATCAGATCGTGGTGAAAGCCTACGGACCTGATCCGTTGAAAAATGTGACCATCAGCGACACACTGTCGAAGGTGTTCAACAAACAGACGGGATCGATCTTCACCCTGGTGAAAGCACCGTTCATTACCTCAACGGGGAGCGCCCTCAAGCTCAACCCGAACTACAACGGGGTATCCGATCCGGTNATCGTGCTGGGCGACAGCACCAGTTCGCTGGCCGTGGGTAAAGTCGATACGATTCGATTGGTGATCAACGTCATCTCCGATGGGTCAACGACAACATTCCTCAATTCGGCNTANGNNNNGGCTCAGTNNA
>NZ_KB893206.1:214673-214858 GCF_000374025.1 Spirosoma panaciterrae DSM 21099
GGNNNNGTNAGCGACGTATCTACGAGTGGGTTGAATCCTGACCTCAACGGCAACGGTGATCCAACCGATCCGAATGAGCGGGAAGCCACTCCGCTCACCCTGCTGCCAACTTATCAGGAGATATTCATCCCGCAGGGCTTCTCACCCAACGGCGATGGCATCAACGANCNGTTNGTGATTCGGGG
>NZ_KB893206.1:214864-349784 GCF_000374025.1 Spirosoma panaciterrae DSM 21099
TNGCTTAACGGTNAGTCTNNANGTNTACAACCGCTGGGGTAATCTGGTCTACAAAAACGAGGATTACAAAAACGACTGGGATGGCAAGCCNAACACGGGCATCGTGCTCAGCTCGGCCGACTCCAACGGCGTACCCGATGGCACCTACTACTACGTAGTCAACCTGAGCGATGGCCGCAAGTTTGTTCGATACATGACTATTAACCGCTAATTCGGATGGCAAACCAGTTTNNAANTAAACTTTGGGCCGCNGGNNTNGNGCTGCTGATGCTGGGCATCNGCAGCCGCCCCGTGCGGGCTCAGCAGGACAAGATGTTCTCTCAGTACATGTTCAACATGATGGCTCTGAATCCGGCCTATGCCGGNAGNCGGGATGTACTGAGTATGTCGGCGCTGTACCGCAACCAGTGGACGGGCGTCGAAGGGGCACCCCAGACAGCGACCTTCACGGCCGACATGCCCCTGAANCANGAACGGGTNGGGGTGGGNCTGCAACTCTACGGCGACAAGGCCGGGGTGATTCAGGAAGCCGGAGCGTTTGCTTCCTATGCGTTTCGGATCAAAGTAGGGAGTCGGACTACACTGGCGTTAGGGTTGCAGGCGGGGGCTTCGAGCTATCAGGCCAACCTGCTGGAGGTGCGTACCTCGCCCGACAACCAGATCGATCCGGCCTTTGCCAGCAACATTTCCAAGATACTGCCCAACTTCGGAACGGGGATCTACCTCAGCAACGACAAGGCATATCTGGGTTTGTCGGTGCCCCGGCTGATCAAGAATCGGCTGAGTGAGTACAATGTAGGGGATTACCGATCGGTGCAGGCCCGTCATGCGTATCTGGCGGCCGGTTTTGTGGTGGGTCTCAGNCCGGTGGTGAAGATGAAGCCTTCGATGCTGGTNAAGTATGCGGAAGGGGCTCCNTTGGGCTTCGACGGGAACNTCAACTTCTGGTTTGCGGACCGGATCGCGATTGGGGCCTCGATTCGCCGGAATCAGTTTTCGACCTGGTCGACGTTCACGACGGATGCGGTGGTAGGGATGCTGGAGGTACAGTTGACGGACCAGTTCCGGTTCGGGTATGCGTATGACCGGACGATGAACGGNTTGCAGAGTGTGGCTCCGAGTTCGCACGAGATCATGATTCGGTATGAGTTTGGTTTCGGCAAGAACCGGATCCTGACGCCGAGGTATTTCTAAAGCGAAAGCGCGACAAAGGGCAAGCGTGCCCCTGTGAAGAAGCGAAAAATTGCATCAGCATTTCGCTCTTTCACAGGGGCACGCTTGCCCTTTATCGTAGGCCATAAGGCCATTTGGCGGTTTTTCATTTTTCGATCATTCGCTCGTTTATGTATTGATTTTCGGCGTAGATTTTGCTTATGAAAGGGTATATTCTTCTGGATTCCGGCGGAGTGTACCCTTTCTTTTTTGCTACTGAAGTTTTCCAACTTTTATAGTGTATGAAGCATATTTTCTCTATTATCGTACTTGCCTGGGTTTTGGTAAGACCGGCTCTGGCTCAGTCGTTAGTAAAACAGGCCGATCGGCAGTTTGATCAGTTAGCCTATACCAAAGCTATTGAACTGTATGAACAGGCGCTAAAGAATCCATCTACACTTGCTGAAACGGATCGATTGGCGGCCCGCGCTAAATTAGGCTACAGCTATCAGCAAACGCGTGATATGCCCAACGCCGAGCGTGTATACCGGGAACTTATCAGCCAGGGAGCATTACCAGCCGATTATACCAAATGTTACTTGTACTACGCTCAGACGTTGGCCAGTAACGGTAAATATCGCGAAGCCCAGGAGGCCTATGACAAATATGGGGCTACCCAGACGAGTGATAAACGCGGTCAGGGATTTTCAAAATTGTATCAGGATGTAAGCGCATTGACCCGCAATGCCGGGAGCTATAAGGTTGAATACCTGAGTATGAATACCCGACAGGCTGAGTTTAGCCCTATGATGTATAAAGATGGGCTGGTTTTTGTATCGACGGGCAATGGGAGCACTGGTGTAAAACGGGTTTTTAAATGGAATAATACCCCCTTTCTGGATTTGTATTACCTGCCCGATCTGAAATCGATCCGTGGGTCAAAAGCCGCTAGTCTGGGGGGGAGTTCGGCGGCTACCAAACGCATTCGTACCCAGTTGATTCGCCCACTTGGTAGTGACGACTTTACGGCTCCAACCGCCAACGACTCCCGGACGGTTGGCTTCTATGGAGGTACCAACATCAGCCAGGGGTATGAAGATCAGCCCATTAGCGAGTCCGATCAGTTTAGCCGGACCTTGAATACCAAATACCACGAAGGGCCTGCGACCTTTACCAAAGATGGCTCACGGGTGATCTTTACCCGGAACAACTACAACGGTGGAAAGTACCGGAAAAGCAGTGATGGCATCAACAAATTAAAGCTATACACGGCTACACAAACGAGTGGGGTATGGAGTAAAGCGGAAGAACTGCCTTTCAACAATGACGAATACTCAACCGGGCACCCGGCGCTATCGAAAGACGACCAGTTGCTTTATTTCGCATCGGATCGGCCCGGCGGATTCGGTGGCACCGATATTTACGTGTCAAAATGGGTGAATGGCAAATGGGGCGAACCCGTCAACCTGGGTAAAGAAGTGAATACAAAAGGCAATGAGCTGTTCCCGTTTGTTGATGAAAAAGGAAACATCTACTTCTCCTCCGATGGACGGCCCGGCCTGGGCGATCTGGATATGTTCTATGCCCAGCTCTCGCCCGATGGGCAACAGGCTTTACTGTCGCGGAATCTGGGTGAGCCACTAAACTCGTCAAAAGATGATTTTGGCATTGTAACGGATGGCGACCGAATGAGCGGTTACTTCAGTAGCAACCGTAAAAATGGAGGGGCTGATGATGACCTGTATCGGTTTACCCGTGAAGGCTCTCTGTACCCTTGCCGCGAACTTACCGTCAGTATTGTTGATGCCGAAACCAAGCAGCCACTGGCTAATACGTCGATTGCGATGGACAATCCCGCCAGCAACGGTCAAAAACAGCTTAAAACGGATACCGAAGGGCTGGTTCGGGTCTGTCTGACGGTCGATAGCGACTTCAAATTCCTGGCTACTCGGGAAGGGTATCTGGATAACCAAATCGGATTCTCAACAAAAGATATGTCCGACGACCAGCCGTCGCGGCTCGAAATTCCGCTTTCGAAACCGAAGGTAGAAGAAAAGCCGACCCTGGGTATGACCACGTTGCGTGGGCGTATTACGACCCAAACCGATAAGCAACCTATTGAGGGAGTAAAAGTCGTGCTGGTGAACGAGTGCGATGGAACCTCTCAGGAAACGACTACCGGACCAGATGGCAGTTATGAATTTTCGGTAAAACCCGGCTGCGATTATGCCATTGAAGCCATGAAAGACAACATGGGCACAACCGGGAGCCGAATTACCAAAGAGGGCGTTGGCTCAACAGACATCGCTATGTTCAAAAAGGGGGATATTATTAAAATCGACAACATCTACTACGATCTGAATAAATCAGCAATTCGGCCCGATGCCGCTGTTGAGTTGGATAAAGTAGTAGCGCTGATGAAAAAATACCCGACTATGAATATCGAAATGCGCTCACATACCGATAGCCGTGCATCGACCAAGTATAACGCTACCCTATCGAGCAATCGGGCCAAAGCAGCTGTATCGTACATCAAATCGAAAGGCATTGCTGCCAAGCGGATGATCGCTAAAGGGTATGGCGAAAGCCAGCTATTGAATAAATGCAAAGACGGTGTGAACTGCCCTGAAGAAGACCATCAGCAAAACCGCCGGACAGAAATCAAGATTCTGAAATTTTAGAAAACTAGTCCGTAGTACAGGTATAGACAGAGCCGATCGGTAGGTTCAGGGAGCATACAAGCTGATCCTCCCTGAACCTATCGATCGGTTCTGCGTAATGCTGGGTACTAATTTTAAGTAGGTTTTTCAGGCAAAACCTTGCAATTTGGGCCACTTTTCCTGCAGCTTTATGCGTGTTTTTACGTCTGTTATCGTCTCATTTTGTTTAGGGGTCGCTACCTTGCTGATTTCCAGTCAGCATGCATATGGCCAGAAGGAAGTGCTGTATTCGCAATACCTCCTGAACCCGCTCAGTATCAATCCGGCCTATGCGGGCAGTCGTGAGTCGTTTCATCTGACCGCCTTTCTCCGACGAAAATGGATTAGTGTACGGTATGCGCCCGTTACCCAGAGCGTTTCGGCCGATGGGGCCATTGCCAATGGGCGGCTGGGAGTAGGCTTTCAGGCATTAAATGACCGGATGGGGCTGTTTACGGCAACGGGAGTTTATGGAAGTGTGGCGTACCGTTTTAACCTCCCTGCACTGGCCAAATTGTCCATAGGTGTTCAGGGGGGCGTCAGTGTTGTTCCACTCTATGATGTGACCAGTGCCACAAGCATCAATCGGGCGGTAAGCAGTTTAGGCGTTGGGATTTACTACCGATCCGATCGTTTTTTTGCGGGCCTTTCAGCGCCTGAGCTAAGCGGGCAGATCAAGGATATTACGGGCCGCTATTCGTTTAAGGGCGTTCAGCCGATTATGCTACAGGTAGGTGTTCCCTTCGAAGTGGGCGAAACTACGGTCCTGATTCCGTCGGTTCTGCTGTCGAAAATAGCCGATCGTCCACTGGGTTTCGATATCAATATGCGAGCCTGGTTTCAGGAACAATTTGGGTTTGGGTTATCTTATCGGCAAAACAGTCCGGGCTATATCTCGACCAATTATGTGCAGGCCCTTGCCGAGTATCAATTGAGTAAATCGATTCGGATAGGGTATATTTTTAACTCGCAAACCCCCGAAAGTCCTAACGCCATGCAGTATGATCAGAAGAGCGTACACGAGATCATGCTGCGATTTGCCCCCAACGTACTTTCCACGACCTATTGATTAAAAGACCGCAAGAGTCAACCAAAAAAACAGTACATTGGTACCTTAGAAACGTAACATACCGCCCGATTGGAAGCCAACAAAGAGATTTTCAGGAACGATATGTTGCGCTATTTGTCGGCCAGCAGTCGTATGCCTAATCAATCCAGTATTCAGAATTTATACATTCCCAGCGATCTCGACCGAGAGTTTCCGCTGGCCCCTCATTTTGTCCAGGCATTTGGTAGCTATCCCAATTACCTTCATTTCAACGATGATTTTAAGCCATCGGCTCAACAGTTGCTCGATAGCCGGGGATTTGTACTGATCAATCATTCAACCCGCGTTACCGATAAAGGATGGCATGTTATTGAGCGAATCTATCAGCATGATGAGGGGTTGGTGATAAAGGCAGAGTTCGTTGGGGATCGATTCATCCGTCTATACGGTTACTTTCGGGACGAAACCTCCGCAAAAAGCTTACTGGATGGTTTTGAGGAGCACAGGTATGTGCATGAAGATAACCAGACACACATCTACCTCATTCAAAGCGGGCTGGGTGGACTGCACACCGAGCGGGTCGAAATTCTGCCGCCCGAAATTGATCTGGAGCTTCATTATAACGACGATTTTCCCGCCGTCCACGAGCGGCTGGTAGCCTTGTTGGGGCAGCCTAAGAGTAAAGGTCTGATTCTGTTGCACGGTGAGCCTGGTACGGGCAAAACAACCTACATCAAATACCTCAGTTCGCTGGTCAAAAAGGATATGCTCATTTTGCCGCCTTATATGACCAACTACCTGACCTCTCCCGAAATTATTCCGTTCTTGCTGGATAATAAAGATTCGGTACTGATTATTGAAGATGCCGAACGGATTCTGCAATCGCGCGAAGCCGGTGGGGATACCAATAGTGTGTCCAACATCCTGAACCTGACCGACGGTCTACTGGCCGACTGTATGCACATCCAGGTTATTGCAACCTTTAATGCCAGTAAACACCTTCTTGACAAAGCTCTCCTCCGGAAAGGCCGTCTGATGGTCGATTATGCGTTTGGAAAGCTAGCCCCTGCCAAAGCCAACCGACTGCTCGAACACCTGAGCATGGAGTACCGTACCAGTCAGCCGATGACGCTGGCCGATATTTTCAACCTCGATGAGCAGACCGTTTCGGGCGAGCGGCAGGAGGTCAGAATGGGATTCTAGGGCAGTGCGTTGACCCGCATTTTTTGTCTAATCCGCTTTAATGAAAAGCCCTCCCGCTTAACTGGATCATTAAAATTAGCCAGTTAAGCGGGAGGGCTTTTTGGAGTATATCAAATACTTAGAAAAATTAAGCTAAAGCCGATTCGCTTTCCATTTGCTCTGCCTGGTTGTAATAGCAGTAGAGCCATTCGGTTTGGGTTTGGCTGTTTCCAGAAGCCAGGCACTGAGTACGGCGGCTAGTTCGCGTTCTTGGGTATCAGGCGTAGGGGTAAGTTTATCGGGGGTGAAATAGCGGCTTACAAATCCTGTATCGAACTGGCCGGAGCGAAACGCTTCGTGCTCCATCACAAAACGGCAGAACGGTAAGGTCGTTTGTACCCCCGAAATCTGATACTCATCGATAGCCCGGATCATTTTCTGAATGGCTTCCTCCCGCGAATCGCCATACGTAATGAGTTTGGCAATCATCGGGTCGTAGTAGATCGGGATCGCCATGCCCTGCTCGAATCCATCATCTACACGAACGCCATTCCCCTGTGGACGCACATAGGTGTCGAGCGTACCCACATCGGGCAGGAAGTTATTGGCCGGGTCTTCGGCATACACCCGCACTTCTACAGCGTGGCCCTTGATCTGTAAATCGTCCTGTTTGATCGTCAATGGTTTTCCTTCGGCAATGTAAATCATTTGTTTTACCAGATCCACACCCGTGATTTGCTCCGTAACCGGGTGCTCTACCTGAAGGCGGGTATTCATTTCCAGAAAGTAGAAGTCCAGGTTATCGTTGACGATGAACTCGACTGTCCCTGCTCCATAGTAGCCGCAGGCACGAGCTACGTCTACAGCCGCACGGCCCATAGCCTCCCGAATTTCGGGCGTCAGAATAGCCGATGGCGCTTCTTCTACCACTTTCTGGTGTCGGCGCTGAACGGAACACTCCCGCTCAAACAAGTGGATAATGTTGCCGTGCTGATCGCCCAGAACCTGAATCTCGACGTGCCGGGGCGAGGTAACGTACTTTTCAATAAACACCGACCCGTCGCCAAATGCCGACTGAGCTTCACTAACGGCCCGATCCATCTGTTCGTCGAAATCAGCTTCCTGCTCCACCACACGCATCCCTTTACCCCCACCACCCGCGCTGGCTTTTATCAGAATCGGATAGCCAATTTTGGCTGAGATGGCTTTGGCTTCGGTACGATCCGTAATAGCCGACGGAGTGCCCGGTACCATCGGGATATTGTAATCGGCTACGGCTGCTTTAGCGGCCAGCTTACTTCCCATAACCTCGATACTTTCGGGCGATGGACCAATAAAAATGAGTCCAGCCTCACGCACCTGCCGGGCAAAATTGGCATTCTCAGACAGAAAACCGTACCCAGGGTGGATGGCATCTACCTGAAGTTTTCGGCATACGTCAATGATAACATCGGCGCGGAGATACGATTCGGTCGATGGGGGCGGGCCAACACAAACTGCTTCGTCGGCATAGCGGACATGCAGGGCATTACGGTCGACTTCCGAATAAATAGCAACGGTTTGAATCCCCATTTCGCGGGCCGTTCGCATGATCCGCAGGGCAATCTCTCCCCGATTGGCAACGAGAATTTTTTTTATGGTCATTGGGTATCGGTCATTCATGGTCCTTGGTCGTCATGAATAGTGACGATCAATGGATGGCCCTGAATGACAACCAATGACCCTGAATGACGACTTCATGACAATAATACGGAATTGAATTTTATGACTTCCGTTTGCGCTACCAAAAGATAACCGTATTTTTGCACTTACCGTATAAAAAAACGAGGCTGTAGCCTGATAAACACCAATAAAAAGTGGATTTATTTGAGAAACTGCGTAACAACTTAGGGCCTATCGGTTCACCGGCTAGGGATTTTAATGGCCACCACTATTTTGCATTCCCAAAACTGGAAGGAGAACTGGGTCCTCACATGCGTTTCCGGGGCAAGGAGGTGTTGAACTGGAGCCTGAACAATTACCTGGGTTTAGCCAATCATCCCGAGATTCGGAAGGTCGATGCCGAAGCGTCGAAGCAGTGGGGGCTGGCTTACCCAATGGGCGCTCGTATGATGTCGGGCAATAGCGACCTCCACGAGCAGTTTGAGAAAGAGCTGGCTCAGTTTGTTGGTAAAGAAGACGCATTTCTGCTAAACTATGGTTACCAGGGCGTTATGTCGGCTATCGAAGCCGTCGTTGATCATCGGGATGTCATCGTATATGATGCTGAATGCCACGCCTGCCTGATCGACGGTATTCGTCTGCACAAGGCCAAAATGGGTGAGTACTATAAGTTCAACCACAACGACATCGACAGCCTGGATAAAAACCTGCAACGGGCAACCAAAAAAGCCGCTGAAAAAGGAGGAGGTATTCTGGTGATTACCGAAGGTGTGTTTGGGATGTCGGGTAAAGTCGGTAGTCTGGATAAGATTGTTGCCCTGAAAGAGAAGTACGAATTTAAGCTGCTGGTCGATGATGCGCATGGATTTGGCACGATGGGCAAAACAGGCGCCGGTGTAGGCGAAATGCTGGGTTGCCAGGATGGTATCGATTTGTACTTTTCGACGTTTGCCAAGTCGATGGCCGCTATCGGAGCCTTTATCGCGGCCGATCACGACATCATCATGTACCTCAAATACAACATGCGGTCGCAAACCTACGCAAAGGCGCTTCCAATGCCTTATGTAGTAGGTGGAATGAAGCGGCTGGAGATGATCCGCAACTCGTCGGAATTCCGCGACAAGTTGTGGGAAAACGTTCGGGCGCTGCAAAGCGGTTTACGTGAGCGCGGCTTCGATATTGGCGATACACAATCGCCCGTGACCCCCGTATTCCTGCACAATCTGGAAGGGGGTGTTCCCGAAGTAGCGGCTCTTACCAAAGACCTGCGCGAGAATATGGGCGTGTTCTGTTCGATTGTGGTATACCCCGTTGTGCCAAAGGGAACCATTATGTTACGGATCATTCCAACTGCTTCACATTCGCTGGAAGATGTAGAGTATACCTTGAATGCGTTTTCGTTAGTAGGCGAACGGCTGCAAAAGGGTTACTACAAGAAATTTGCGGCTGAAATCGCCCAAAAAACGCTTCAAGTATCGGCCGAAGCGGCTACAGAATAGGGTTTTGTGCCGAAAATAGGATTTTTTGGGCATTTTTTTGGCTCAGCTATTGCGCTGTATGATAGAATGCTTAAATTTCCAACCAAAACCGCGTTTTTAGCGGAATTTGGGCATTTTTCACACTTAAACCCATACGTATCGCTATGGCACGCTTCGAAGAAGTAAAGAATTTGGTTATGTCGCTCGAGAGCGATTTCGAGAAATTTTACGAGAAAAATAACCAGGCTGCCGGTACCCGCGTTCGGAAAGGAATGCAAGATTTAAAAACGCTGGCGCAAAACATTCGGGCTGAAGTTCAAAATACCAAGAACACACCCGCTAAGTAGCGTTAGCATCTGGTCGATTGGCCAACTATAAAAACTCCCCTGTCAGGCAATGTTCTTACAGGGGAGTTTTTATTTGGCTGGTCATCAGGTCAGGAAGGTATCGGGTTGAGTAGCCATTCGCCGACTCCCAAAGGGTATTACCCTATAGGCCGCCCGCCCTTGCTATGGATTATATTTTTTCCCGGTGCATCAGTGTAGCTATACCCCGTGTGGTGACTTTCCCCGTTTGGACATCTTTAAGTTCGCCAAGAATCTGGGCGGTATGTTTGACCGGGTCGACCGATTGAACGGTAAACGTGGCTTCGTAGTCGGTATCGACAAACATAGGCCGTAAAAACTCCAGCGTTTGCCCCAGATAAACCGACCCATAGCCTGGGAATTCGGTACCCAGAACTTTGGTGAAGATACTTGCCCCCAGCATACCATGAATAATAGGTCGTTTAAATGGGGTTTGCGCTGCGAAATCAGCATCAAGGTGCAATGGATTGTTATCGCCCGTAACTCTGGCAAAATCAATTACGTCGGCCTGTGAGAACCGAAAGCCGTAGCGATGAACAGCATGTAGACCAAATTCCATATGGGAAATGGATAATGTACAATGAAAAATGAATACCAATGACGGCAAAGTTCGTCATGGAATTCCATTTTCCATTTTTCAATATCCATTATCCATTATTTATTCCTCCGTACCTTCGCGGATACTTATGCTTACGAAACTATTTTCAACCGATACGGCGACAGCAAAGCGCGTATTTGGGCTGGATGTAATGCGGGCGCTGGCTATCCTGATTGTTGTAGACGCCCATGCTACCATTGCGCTTAAAGAGTACTATAACGGGCTATTTATACACCATCTGCTGCCCGATGGCGTTGAGTTATTTTTTGTTCTGAGTGGCTTTCTGATTGGTGGTATACTGATCCGTTCGTACGAAAAGAAAGGCCATTTCAATCGGGAGCTATTGCTGAATTTCTGGACGCGACGCTGGTTTCGGACCCTGCCGAATTATTACCTTGTGCTGAGTGGGTTGATCCTGTTCGCGCTGGTACGTGCCTGGCGAAGTGGGTTGCACCATACCTTACCGGGCAAAGTAACCTTGATTAAGTACTACCTTTTCATTCAGAATTTTGCAAACCCGGTTCCCGACTTTTTCCCCGAAACCTGGAGCCTGGCCATTGAAGAATGGTCGTACATTACTCTACCACTGGTTTTGTGGGTAATGCATACGCTGTTTTCGTCCCGGTGGCCCCGTCAGCGGATTGTTTTGTCGACCATCCTGATCATTATCGTCGGAACCAATCTATATCGATTCATTACAGCCCTTCAAATTCCGCTTTCAGAAGGCGAGTTGCAATATCGGGGCATGGTAATAACCCGGCTGGATGCGATTTCTTACGGGGTGCTGGCGGCTTATGCCAAAAATTACTGGCCGAGCTACTGGACCAACAAGACCCTTCAGCGACGACTGCTGCTGATTGGTATATTGATTAGTGCGCTGGTTTCCTTTTCGGCATCGATTCTGGTCATTGGCTATTACTATAAAGCGGGTATCCATCTGGGTTATACATTCTTTAAGCGGACTTTCTATTTTCCGCTGATGGGGTTGAGTATGGCCCTGATTGTACCCTATATGGACGGCTGGCGGACAGCAACGGGCATTTGGGCGAAAGCCGGAATCAGTCGGATTATTACGCATATCAGTCTGATTTCGTATTCGATGTACCTCCTGAATCTAACGCCCATTATGCTGACTATTGTGGAGCGAATACCCACTACATCGTTTGCCGTTGGCTGGACCAAAGTTGGTGTATTCTGGGTGCTGGTCCTGGTTGCGTCGACGCTTTTATATCATTTCTTTGAAAAACCTGTCACCGAACTCCGCGAACGAATTTCAGCCAAAGAACCAACCCTGTTAATGAATGAACGAGTGAACGAGTAGGCTGACACAGCCGCAAAATTCCCTCGTTCATTTAGCTTGTATGGTCGCTGATGATGACCCAGCGCCGTTTGACTTTACGCCAGAGCAGGGTGAAATACCCATCGGTATCACCTACTTTGGGGCGCGTGAGGTGAAACCGACCAATCACATAGGCGACATTCGGACTTGGGAAATCCATATTGAGCACATCGAACCGGAGTTTCCCCATCGAAGCGCGGTCGGGATATCGCTTTTTATAGTTTTCGAGGGTAGCCTGATAGCCGTACGTAATGCCGGCTTTGCCTATAAACGTCAGCGAATCGGATGTCCAGTAAGCAGTCATGAACTTGTCGATACGCCCGGCATTCCAGTCGTCGGTCTGACGCTTTAAAAGCTGGAGAATTGCCCGTCGGTCGGGGGCAGTGCCAATGGATTGGGCGCGTACACCTATCTCGAAAAATAAGCTAAGAATAAGGAGGGTACTTAGTTGGCGCATCATAAGCCGGTTTTGTGGAGTTTAACGAGACAACAACCCGAATACGGGACTATTGTCTGGCAGTAAGTTAATCAGGAATTGATTGACAAGTTCGCAATAGTTTAGCGTTATTCGCTGCATTATTCGATTACTCTGTTTCTAAACCGGAAGTTATGCGATTACAGAATAAAGTGGCTATCATAACGGGGGCTGCACGGGGCATTGGCCAGAAAGCAGCCGACGTATTTTGCCGGGAAGGGGCTACGGTCATTATCTGGGATGTACTGGACGAAGGCGAAACCACCGCCCATACGTTACGTTCGCAGGGATTCCATTGTGAGTTTAAGCATGTGAGCACAACGGATGTAGAACGTATTGAAGCCGCTGCCCGTGAAGTGATTGACGCGTACGGCCGGATTGATATTCTGATCAATAATGCGGGCATCACACGCGATAAAACCCTGCTGAAAATGTCGTTTGCCGAGTGGCAGCAAGTGATTGACGTGAACCTGACGGGCGTGTTCAACTGCACGAAAATCGTAGCGCCCTATATGGTCGAACAGAAGTACGGACGAATTATCTGTACGTCGTCGATCAATGGCGTACACGGGGCATTCGGGCAGACGAACTACGCAGCCGCCAAAGCCGGTATTATCGGGATGGTCCGGTCGTGGGCTAAAGAACTGGGGCCCAAAGGTGTCACGGCCAATGCCGTAGCCCCCGGTTTTATCCAGACCGCCATGACCGATGCCATGCCCGAAGATGTTCGGAATCATGCCGTTGCGGCCATCCCTGTCCGGCGGATCGGAAAACCCGAAGATATTGCCTATGCCTACCTTTTCCTGGCATCCGACGAAGCCTCCTTTGTGAATGGTCATGTCTTGGCCGTAAATGGCGGGCAGGCACTTTGAGTGTTTACGGTTTCAAGTATTCTGGTAAGTTGCCTGACAAGGGTAGTGCCTGACACCTGAAACCGTAAACTGACTATCTTTACAAACGCATTTACCGTAACTTGATCATGTGGAAAAAAATTCTGGACTTTTATCAGGAGTATAAGCCGTATGTGTTTTCAGACGGCTGGTACTATATTTTTATCGTCGTGTTTATTCTCATCCTGTTCATTTTCTTTTCCTGACAGGGTAGGGGCAGACTGTACAATTGTAACCTTTAATTCATCTACGTGGCAATCCGGTCAAAAGTTCTGGCCATTATTAATCCCAACTCAGGCACAACCTCGGCCGAGCAAAAGCAAGTGCTTCTGGATGCGTTTATGCGTCGTGCCGAAGCGCTGGAGTATGATCCCGAAGTCCTGCTGACGACGCACGCAGGGCACGCTACCGAACTGGCAGCCGATGCCGTAAAGCGCGGAGTGAACCGGGTGCTAACCATTGGGGGCGATGGCACCATCAACGAAATTGCCCAGGCCCTTCGTCGAACATCCACCGCTCTGGGTATTGTGCCCATCGGCTCTGGCAATGGTCTGGCCCGGCATTTGGGCGTTCCCCTGAATCCAATGAAGGCCATCGACCGGGCTTTGAGTGGGCGCCCGGTGGTGATCGATAGTGCGGAGATTAACGAGTATCCGTTTTTCTGTACGGCAGGAATGGGTTTTGAAGCGTACGTTGCGCATGAATTCGCTAAGGCTCCCATACGTGGGCTACCCACCTATATCCGAACGGCTTTTCGGGCCTTTTGGGCCTACAAGCCGCAACGCTACCGAATTGACGGACAGGAGAAAGCCTTGTTTTCAATGACCTTCGCCAATGCCGGACAATTCGGTAACAATGCCTGGATGGCCCCAACTGCCAACATTGCCGATGGGAAACTGGAACAATGCGAAATCAGACCATTTCCAGTTCAGTCGGCAGGTATGCTCACCTGGCGGCTCTTCAACAAAAGCCTGAACCAATCTGCCTATTGGCGTGGCCGCTCCATTACCAAAGCTGTGGTTGAGGCCGATGAACCGCTGCGCATTCATGCCGATGGCGAGCCGCTGACATTGCCCACAGGCCGGGCCGAGGTGCGCGTGTTGCCGGGTAGTTTACTGGTGTTGTTGTAGGAGCGAATTGCGGAAGATAAAAATTGAATAGTACCTGGGTTATTGACGATCAACGGAACTGTCGGTTTTTGTCAGCAATCGAATACAAACCAGCAGAGAGGATTTCTTAAGGTCTGGTCATCCAGAACAAGCTCACGAATGTCGGGGGGAAGTTGGTCACGCTGCCATTGGCATTCAGCCTGCCCCATTTTGTCCTTCCCGGTTTCGTCGACAGATTCTCTGACGGCTCGAATGGCATAGGCTGCCGCACCAAGTTCATGGGCCGCAACATGGGCTACTGCCACGGCCTGTCCGGCAGCCAGGGCGGCAAACCGGGCCGCTTCGGGCATGCCTTTGGCGGCAGCATTGGCCGCGAAAGCCGCCTTGTGCGCTTGTTTCATGCTGATTTCTCCATTGACCCACGCTCGCGCCAGTTCGATGGCTTTTCGGGGCCGTTCGTCATTCGGGTTAGCCTGTTCAAACAGATGAAGCACGTGTTCGGCACAGGTAGCCGCCCATAAGGCAAGCAACTGGTGGTTTGAATCGGTCAAGGTACCGCCACGGCGTAGGGTAATAAATCGGGGGTCTCTTTCTTTTGGTAAGATCATGGTCTGCCTGACGAAAATAGCTGTTGTGCGCTGCTTTATTTAGCATTCAGTTCTTCGGCTAGCCCGATCAAAAGTCCTTCGGGACCGCGAATGTAGCACAGCCGATATACGTCTTCGTACTGAACCACCTCGCCAACTAGATGGGCACCCTGTTTGTAGAGTCTGGTGAGTAGTTCATCAAGGTCTTTGACGGCGAACATGACACGCAGATAACCCAGCGCATTGACAGGGGCATCTCGATGGTCGGCAACGACAGGCGGGTTGAGAAACCGAGAGAGTTCGAGTCGGCTGTGGCCATCCGGGGTTACCATCATGGCAATCTCGACGCTCTGATCGCCTAGCCCGGTGACCCGCCCGGCCCATTCACCTTCGACCATGAATCGCCCCTGAAGCTTCAGACCCAGCTCAGTAAAAAAAGAAATAACTTCGTCCAGAGATTCTACTACGATACCGACATTGTCCATTCGTAGCAGGTTGTTGTTTACCATAGTATGCATTCGTTTTATTGTTCAGCGTGAAGCCCGACCTTGTTTCCTTCGCTGTCGAGGATGATGGCGATGAACCCTGCCGGGATTTGCATTTTTGGGGCAATGATCTTTCCACCTGCCTGATCAACACGGTCAAGAACAGGTTGAATACTCGGGCTTGCGTTGATGTAAACAACCGTGCCGTTGCTTGACGGATGGTTCCTTGCCGACTTTGATAATACGCCTGTGATCCGCCCCGATGTTGCCTGAATAACGCCTGGATTAAACGGAAAGAAAACGGCTTCATCGTTTCCGTCTGCCCGTTTCACCATGTCAATGTCCAAAATAGTTTCGTAGAATTTTTTCGCCCTGTCAATGTCGGTTACAGGTATTTCAAACCAGGTCAAAACATTCGTTTCCTCGTCAATCTTCTTTAGCTTTTGCATAGTTTCCAGTTTTTTCTGCAAAGGTCAAAAGCAGCGCAATGGGCTACCTGTGATAAACGTCACATAATTACGTCAACACCCTACGCTTTCTTATCCGACTTAACGTTTCCCTGGCTACCCCCAGAAAAGAGGCTAATTGAGTGAGTGAAACCCGTTGTAAAATTTCGGGGTGATTGCTTTCCAGGTATTCCAAACGCTCCTGGGCTGAATAGAGGTTGAATAAGGTTGAGAACTCTTCTTGCTTGATCGCAAACAAGCGGATGCAGTTTCGTCCCAACGCTTCTATCTCGCTGGATTGTTTAGACGCCTGAAATAAGTTGTCCTTGTCGAACACGATTGCGGTCAGCGGTTCACAGGCCACGATAGCATAGGTCGATTTCTGCCCGTTTCCAAAGCTGCTGATGTTGGTTGCGATATCGTTTTCAAAGAAAAACCCTGTGTTTTTTATAGCTCCGTCAATGACATAATAGCTTTTACAATAACCCCTCTCAATGTAAAAAAGTGAGTTGCAAACCTGCCCTTCGTTCAGTAGATAGTCATTTTTCTTAAACTCTTTTTTCGTTAATGCACCCTGCAATAGTTCCCAGCTTTGGTCTGAAAAATCGGTCAGTGAGCGAATATACTTTAATAGATTGTTCATGTAATTTGTATCTGCTGTGCAGCCTATGCTCCTAGCCGTCAATGTGCCTTGGTTCGGGGTGTGGTGGGTTTTAGTACAGTAATACAACAAATGGAATACTCAGTGGTTTCTAAAATTCCATTTCGAATTATCGCTGTCAAACTCAAATTCGGCTAAGGTTGGGGTGCTATCGCCGGATGATACCAGCGCTAACTTCTTGCCTGAATTCGGTACTACCTTCGGCATGATCCGGTAGGTGCCGTCTGTCAACTGATCGATTCGCCATAACTGTTCGGGTGCGCCGGTGAAGGCCGGCACGGTGATCACGTCTTCATTGGCCGTGGCGGCTAGGGCCCGATCGGTTCCGGCCAGTACAATTTTGTAATAGGGGCCACCTAAATACCCGGTGGTATCCGGCGCATCGGTAATGGTCCATTGCTGATGAGGGCGGGACATGTAATCGCCTATTCGCAAATTGATGTTCCCGGTGGGCCAGGTTTTCTGGACATCGGCGAGTTGCTGAGCCGGAACGGGCTTGATGGGCTCATTGTTGGGCTGACCAAATCCCCGTACAACGGGCATCCGTGTAAAATCAACGGCCAGTTCTAAAGCATAGCCGCGTCGAACGGATTCAATCTCATACGTACCTTCTTTAAATTTTTCTCCGGCAATGGGCCATCCATCTTTCCAGACCACCGGAAGGATGCCTAATACGCTTCGACCGCTCTGCTCCAGATCGGCTTCGTAATGGATAGACATTTTCTCAACGCCTTTCTCCAGAACGATGTGCCCGAAATGGCCGGGGCCAATCAATCCGCCACGGGTAGCGACTACTAGCTTACCACCGCCTTCCAGCATGCTTCTGCCAACATTATCGAGGTATGGGCCGGTTATTTTTTTGGAACGACCCACCACCACATTGTAAGTCGAATTAGCTCCATCGCAGCAACTGCCATGCGTGGCCAGTAGGTAGTACCAGCCATCGCGATAGACCAACGTGCTGGCTTCACAGACAATGGCGACATCGACGGGTTTATTGCCCGCCTTGAGCTTGCCGGTTTTGGGGTCTAATTCGATCAGGCGCGTATAGCCAAAATAGGTGCCGTAAGTGAGCCAAAGGCGTCCGGTGGTTGGGTCCAGCATAAGGCCGGGGTCGATGGCGTCGTTCTCTTCATAGCCATCCGACGTGGCCACCACAATCGGTTCAGAATACTTAAAATCAGGCGACTTGGGGTCTAATGTCTTGTTCCACATGGTCAGGATGGCGCCTTTGTGGTTGGGCGAACCACCCGTGGCCCCATAGACGACCAAATACCGATCCCCAATTTTGAGAATGTCGGGGGCCGCACCACCACCCGGTCTTATCCCGCCCCCATGCCACGTCCAGCCATCGTTGGAAATTAATCCACCACCGCCTGTGCCGAAGGTGTAATACTTGCCGTCGCATTCGGTAACGGTTGCCGGATCATGAATAAAGGGTCTGCCGACCTGGGCTAGCACGGTTTGGGTTATCAATAAGGCGAAGAAGGTAGTCAGGGTGGTTTTCATTATTTTATGGACTATGTTGTCTTAACTAGCGTAAAACAGACTAAGAACTTATTTGAACCTTTTTGTCAAAAGCGTTTTTGTCATCCCGACGCAGGAGGGATCTTCGGGTGAGGCTGAAAACCTTCGATTATCGAAGATCCCTCCTGCGTCGGGATGACAAACGTGTTCGTAATGAATCGATTACAGAAAGTATAAAAGGAACCTATCACTCAATTCCAATACGGAGGTTTTTGATGGGAGCCCCTTTTTTATCCAAAAAGCGCATACAAAAGTTAGCCATGCCCGGTCCGTTTATGACGGCTCCCCGGATGATGTTTTTGCCCTTTTTGAGCGTTAAACGGCCAGAGGTACCATTGTCGGCAATCATATCCCGGTCGCCGGAGAGTAGCAGGGCTTCCTGACCATTCAGCCACCACATACTTCCCGAATTACACCCGGCCGCCAGCCTGACGTTTTGGACTTCTTCGGGGCTATCGATGACCGTGACCAGCCAGACCAATATGCCGTATTTAGGCTTGTTGAGGGCGTAGGTAAAATGATATAGGTTGAAGTTGAACGCCTTGCTATCCAGCGCATACCACTTTAGATCCTGACTTCCTACTTTTACGGTTTCGCCATTGTGGGGAACGAGGGTGTAGTCGCTGGAAAAATTATCGGTCGAAAACGTGGTTCGGAGGTAGTTGTCGGTGAATATATTGTTTCGGACAATATCTTTCTTGACGGGTTCCAGCACCAGCCATCGTTGAATAAAGCCCTGGGCATCCGGTGCTTTTTTAGCGGCAGAGGCCGGGGTAAAGTGTTTGGATAGGGTATGGGTCGTATCGCCTTTTAGCGGAATGGGTGGGAGGGGGATGCGTGGCCCCGGCCCTTGGGCAAAAGCCGTAAGGCTGCCTAGTTGTAAGCTTACTAAAACGACAAACGATAGAAACGGCAACAAGGGTTTATTGTGTCTGTTCATAGCAGATTGCCCTGGTAAGGATCAGTGTTTATACAGTAAGCGTAGTTTAGGCAAACCTACTCAAGCTATTACATAGGGTTTGATTCAGCGAACTTTAGATTCTCTTGGATTTAGGGTAATTATAAAAAGTGGCAGATGCTGGGGATAAACGTTAGCACCTTATACTACTTTTCATTTAGCAGTTCCTGAAATCGGTCGGCAAATAGCCCAACATGGTAACCATCCATCAAGCCGTGATGAACATGTATTGAAACGGGCATCGATTTGATCTGATCTTGCTCTGTCAGTTTTCCAAAAGATATTTTTGGAGAACTATCGGGAAAAGAAAAGCTTCTGGCGTGCGATAAACTTGTAAAGTTCAGCCAGGGAATTGCTGAAAAGTGAATAACACTTTCACCCGAAACGGCTGGCCGCAAACCACTTACCTGACGAACCTTTTCCATTTCCACACGAGCGCTTTCGTAAAACTCATTTTCATTGGTTGTATAATCAATATACGAAAACCCAAATGTTCCGTTTGGGCGATTCACAGTAGCCGACGCTTGTGTGCTATCATATACATATACTTCATTCTCGTAAATCCGGTAGCGGAAATTTTCTACTTCGTTAGCTGCTTTTATAGCCCGGTACAGGTAATAGAGAAAGAATGAAATGTTCCTGGATTTTGCCTGTTGATAAGCCAGTGTGCAATTAACTGATATAACAACACCAAAGAATGGCTCTTCAAATTGGGAGAAAAAAAGATAGTGTTCTTTCCGGTTCCAATGGTCAATATTGATACCCCGTTTCATTGCTACAGCAGATAAGTAAGAATGTCATCAATGGATTGTAATTCAAAAAAACGATCGTGTTCCACTCTTGCTTCGTAGCGTTCGTGCTGCCAGGTAACATGATAAGGGGTGTGTGCAGCAAAGCCGCCAAGTTCCAGGACGGGGAGTATGTCTGACTTAATGGAGTTGCCTAGCATGAGCAAGTTTTCGGCCTTGCAATCGAGATGTTTGATAAGTTTTTGATAGTTAGTAACTTGCTTGTCGCTCATGATTTCAATGTGGTGGAAGTATGTCTCCAGCCCCGATTGTTTAAGCTTGTTTTCCTGGTCGAGCAAATCACCTTTTGTAGCCACTACCAGCCGGAAATTTCCTTGTAGTTGTTTCAGCGTTTCAGCAACGCCCGGCAATAATTCAATTGGTTTTTGCAACAATACCTTTCCGATCTGGATGACTTTTTCTGCCAGGTCTATATTGGCCTTCCCGTTTGTAATCCGGTTTGCTGTTTCTACCATGCAAAGCATAAACCCTTTTACGCCGTATCCATACAAAGCGAGGTTTTGCATTTCAGTTTTAAACAGTTCCTGAGCTGTTGAGTGCTGTGGCAGGTAGTCTTCCATCAGTTCGCAAAACAGCTTTTCGGCTTCCTGGAAATAAGGTTCGTTTATCCACAGCGTGTCGTCGGCATCAAAGACTACGGTGGTGATGGTATCTTTTAGCATATTGTCTATATTCGGTGGGCAAAAGTGAGCAGGGCGCAAAACAAAAAAAAGGACATTTGTCTCACCGTACAGATTTTATGGTACGCACCAATCAGACGTTTTTAGAATACATCGAAACGCTTTACGAAAAGCAGCAGCACAAAGAGGAAATTCGTATAAAGCAGTTTACAAAGGGGCAAAATCTGTTGAGGCAGGGCGAAGCTGCTACCAAAGTAATGCTGATAAAGGAAGGCATTACAAAATGTTATCTCAGTGAAGAGAATGACAAAGAGTACATTGTTGAATTTCTGGGAACAGGCGAAATCGTTGGCGAAATAGAGAGTATAAGAGCAATCACCTGCTTATGCAGTGTAGATGCCATAACCGATACGTCGGTATTTGCGTTTTCAACTCCATATTTTCTTCACTTACTACAAACCGATTTACAATTGAATCATTTGCTGTTAAATTCATTTGCCGGGCGAATTATTAACACATCCATCCGTGCATCATATCAACAACTTTATACGGTAGAACATAGCCTGAAAAAATTGTTGGAACTACAAGCCAAATATGACCTTAAACTTTCAAAAGAAGAAATGGCTTCTTATCTGGGCGTTACAATCCGTACGTTAAATAGAAGCCTGAAAGGTTTATTAGATTAACTGTTTTAAGGCTAACAGCACTGCCGCTAATTCTTGAATATACGAATTAAGAACCTACGTAAGCCTGATTGCCGAGATTGCTCCCAACGGTCGTATTTACGTGGCGGGCCAGAACCAAGCGTTCAAAGGTGAAGATATAGTCGCTTCGGTGATCGGGTTGGTATTTAAGTCAACTTTATAAGTGCTACCGGAAACACTACGACATTAATTCACGGAGCAATAAACACCATGTTATAGCCAGTGCTTTTCAATATTTTTTCAGTTACAGTCCATTATCTTTGAACTGGTGTAGGAATAATTTTGAAAAAGCAGAAATATCAATAGCGTAAGTACAGAATTTGTATTAGCCGTGCAAAAGACATTGTAATGGGCGTTGTGTAGGCAACTTCTTTGCGGCACGTTGCAGACCGCAACATAAGGTGGTTTGTTGCGAGCAATACTCATGCATCGGTACACTCTCACTAACGAAAGGCTGGAATTAAGGCGGGTTTTTCGGGAACAAGCCCGATATTTGCCCCTCCAAAACTAGACTGATCATCGGGTGGTTAGTAGCCCGGTATCTTTTTGCCGATGTCTCAAAAAGTAGTTCTTGCCTTTAGTGGAGGTCTTGATACCTCCTTCTGCGTTAAATATCTGTCCGAAGACCGGGGTATGGATGTGTACTCGGTACTGGTCGATACGGGCGGTTTTTCGGATGCCGAACTCAAAGCCATTGAAGAGCGGGCGTATTCGCTGGGCGTGAAATCGCACAAAACGATTTCGAAAACCGACGATTATTACCAGCAGTGCCTGAAGTTTCTGGTGTTCGGTAATGTCCTGAAAAACAATACCTATCCGCTGAGCGTGAGTGCCGAACGAATTTTCCAGGCGATTGCTGCGGCTGAATATGCCCGTGAAATCGGTGCGTCGGCCATAGCCCACGGAAGTACGGGGGCTGGTAATGATCAGGTGCGGTTCGACATGGCGTTTCGGATCATAGCGCCCGACGCTGAAATCATCACGCCCATTCGCGATCTGCGTCTGTCGCGGGAAGCCGAAATCGAATACCTCAAGTCGAAAGGCGTGGATCAGGAGTGGCACAAAGCGGCCTATTCGATCAATAAAGGTTTGTGGGGAACATCGGTGGGTGGTAAGGAAACCCTGACATCCGATCAGTTCCTGCCCGAAGCGGCCTGGCCTACCCAGATCACCAAAACTGAACCCGAAACCATTACGCTGACGTTCCAGCATGGCGAAATCCGGGGTGTGTCGGGCGCTACGTTCTCCGAAATGTACCCCAATTCGGTCGATGCCATCCGCAAAATCACTGAACTCGCCGGGCCATTCGGCATTGGCCGCGACATCCACGTAGGCGACACCATCATCGGTATCAAAGGGCGTGTCGGTTTCGAAGCTCCCGCACCGCTGATTCTGATCAAGGCGCACCATACGCTCGAAAAGCACGTACTGGGTAAATGGCAACTATACTGGAAAGAGCAACTGGCCAACTGGTACGGCACCATGCTGCACGAAGGCCAGTTTATGGACCCCGTCATGCGCAACATCGAAACCTTCCTGGCCGATACGCAGGCGCATGTGTCGGGAAAAGTACACGTACTGCTGGCTCCGCATCGGTTCCAGGTGCTGGGGATTGAGTCGGAGCATGATCTGATGTCGTCGAAGTTTGGTTCCTATGGCGAAATGAACAATGCCTGGACTGGCGACGACGTACGGGGCTTCTCGAAAGTGGCCTCCAATCAGGTGATGATCTACGAGAAAATTAACAACCAGTGATCGGTAAAGCCCGAAAATACTGCGCTCCCCGGAGTGTAGCCTATCCGCTGCAACTGCTCGATGTCGTGGTGGATGGCTATGCCCGGGGTAGCTACTCCCGTCGGGATTTTGGTGCGCCAAACCTGGATGCGCCCGTTATCCTGGTGATGACATCGGGTCACCTGGGCGATGCGTTGATCCTGTCGTACATTTTCCCGCTTATCCGGCAGCGTTACCCCTACGCACAGATCGATGTGCTGGCCGGAAGCTGGTGCGACCCCATCTGGAAAGGCAATCCCTTCATCCGGCGGGTCGTCCATCTGGACCATCCGAACACCAATCGGCGGCCCCTGTCGACATGGGCCAAATGGCAGGCGTTTTACCAGACCACAAAAGCCGCGATTGACACCCTGCACGATACCGTCTACGATTTTTCGATTGATGTACGGTTTTCGGATTCGCCCATGCACTTTGTGCTGCCTTATCTGAAAGTGAAGCGTAAAATCGGCTATGGCACGCGCGGCTTCGGTGGCCTGCTCGATCACGAGTTTTTTATGCCCGACGAGGAGGTGCATAACTTCGACCTGATTCTAAAGCTGTTGAAGCCGATGGGTATCGAAGCTGATCTACGAACCGTTACGCCTTATTTCGTGCATCCAGCCGAATCGTCTGAGCAATTGTGGTCTAAACTAGGGCGACCCGTTCCCGATCAGAAACCGATTTTGATCTTCCCCGAATCGGGCGATGAAGTGCGGATGCTGCCAATTGCGTATTGGGCTAAGCTTGCCGTTCGGCTGTTGCAGGAAAGTGCGTCGCCCATTGTCTTTGGCGGTCAGAAAGCGTTTACGACAAACCTGTATGAGCAGGTTCGGGCGGCTGAGCCTGCCTTGGCCGACCGACTGGTATCGGCGGTGGGTAAGCTAACGCTACAGGATATGGCCAGTCTGAGCGAACAGGCCAGGGCCGCGTTTACGCTCGATTCGTTGCCGATGCACCTGTGCTGTCTAGGCTGCCCTACGCTTTCGTTTCAGAAAAGTGGCATGGGGATTCAGTTCTTTCCCATTTCGAGTCAGCCGACACTGGTCATCCACAATCACCAACTCAGCCGATCCCTCACACTCGACCGTCCCGATTTTACCAGCGAATACGTCACTACGTTCGATGATGCCGTACTGGATCGGGCGATGGAATGGTTTCGGACAATAACTGGTTAGATAGCTATGGCACAGAGATACATGAAGAAAAACGGAGATTCACAGAGGTTTTAGATTCTGTTTAAGAGCGGTTAAAAATCCGAATAAAAGTTGAAATGGCTGTTTTTGTCATGGCTCCGGCCACCCGGTCCGACGAAGGAGGAATCTTAATAGTTTCCTACCTCTGAGTGTTTGGAACCTTGACAAAAACACTCTAATCGGAGCCTTCTCAGGAAATTTCAACCGATTCAGTATCAAGTATTTCTTTGTGAATCTCTGCATCCCTCCTTGTATCTCTGTGTTCCAACTCTTTACATAATGGAAAAAATTAACGTTGGTATTATTGGCGGAGCAGGCTACACGGGTGGCGAACTGCTGCGTATTTTGATTAATCACCCCTTTGTCAACGTCGCGTTTGTACACAGCAAGAGCCAGGCCGGAAAACCCGTCTGGTCAACGCATACCGATCTGCTAGGCGATACCGATCTGACCTTTTCGGGCGCGGAAACGACTGAACTGGTGGCTCAGGAGGGGCTGGATGCTATTTTCCTTTGCTCGGGGCATGGCGCATCGGCGACCTTTATGGCCGATCATGACGTATCCGACGATGTGATGGTGATCGACCTCAGCGCTGATTTTCGGGATGAGCACAACGATTTTGTATACGGCCTGCCCGAACTGCAACGCGAGCGGATTCAGGAGGCTACCCGGATTGCCAACCCCGGCTGCTTTGCGACCAGTATTCAACTGGCGTTGCTTCCCTTAGCGAAAGCGGGTAAACTGACCGATGCTGTACAGGTGAGCGCTATTACGGGTAGCACTGGGGCCGGACAGGCGCTTGTTCCCACTACGGGCTTTACCTGGCGGAACAACAACGTGTCGATCTATAAAGCGTTTACGCACCAGCATCTGGCCGAAATCCGCCAAAGCCTGACGCAGTTGGAGCCTGATTTTAAAGCGGCTATCAATTTTGTTCCGTACCGGGGCGATTTTACGCGGGGCATCATGGCTAATGTGTACACGCCTTTTTCGGGTACGCTGGACGAAGCGAAACAATTGTATAAAAACTACTACGGCAGCCATCCGTTTACGCACGTGAGCGACAACCCTGTGGATGTGAAACAGGTGGTGAATACCAACAAATGTTTGCTCCATCTCGAAGTACACGACGGCCAGTTGCTCATTACCAGTGTGATCGATAACCTGACTAAAGGCGCATCGGGTCAGGCCGTTCAGAACCTGAATCTGGTGTTTGGCTTACCGGAGGATTCCGGCCTTCGGTTGAAGTCGGTAGCGTTTTAATGTCGTAACGCGGCTGGGAAGCCGCAGCCTAGCCAGAATAACCACGGCTTCCCAGCCGCGTTACAGATATGTTTGAAACCGATCGCCTATTACTTCAAAAGTTCACGGTCGAGGACGCACCCTTCATTCTGGAGTTGCTGAATACCCCAGCCTGGCTTCGGTTTATAGGTGATCGGGGCGTTCGGACGCTTGGTGATGCCCGGCAGTATATTCTGGAAGGGCCTCTGCGGAGCTATGAACAACATGGCTTTGGGCCCTATCTGGTCAGGCTAAAAGAAGCGGGGCTGCCTATCGGAATGTGCGGCTTATTCAAGCGTGATACGCTGGAAGATATGGACATCGGGTTCGCTTATCTGCCTGAGCACATTGGTAAGGGCTATGGCCTGGAAGCCGCCACTATTGTGCTGGATTTTGCCCGTAATGAGCTAAACGCGAGCCGTATCGTGGGGGTGGTTGATCCGCAGAATACCAATTCGATCCGGCTGCTTGAAAAGCTGGGCATGCATTATGAACGCAGCGTTCGATTAAATGGTCACGAAGAAGAGTCGTGGTTATTTGCCCGTGCTCAGTAATTTTTTTCTGACAGGATTTACAGGATTAACATGATTTCAAATGAATAAAAATCATGTTAATCCTGTAAATCCTGTCAGAAAAAATCATAGACGAGCCAACGCATCCTGCCATTTTTTGAATGCTGTCCGGTACACTTTGTGTCGATGTAAATCCGGCTCAAAGGTTTGTCCAAAGGCCACGCGTTCGGCGGCTTCTTCTAATGTTTTGACTAGTCCAATGGCTTTCATGGTCAGCAAGATAGCGCCCATCGAGCCACTCTCATTGCTGGCATTCAACCGAACGGGTACGCCAGCCATATCGGCCAGCATCTGCACCCACAGGGTCGATTGCGCAAATCCACCATTGGCATGAATAACACGGGCTGGACCTGTAAATTCGGTCAGGAGCTCGTTAATGCTGAGCAGGTTAAAGAGAACGCCCTCCAGTGCCGCCCGTACAAAATGCGCCCGCGTATGCTGCCAGTCGACGTGGAGGTAAGCCCCACGTACCGAAGCATCCCATAACGGAGCCCGTTCTCCTTGCAGATAGGGGAGGAACAGTAACCCGTCGGAGCCGGGATCGATTGTAGCGGCTTCTTCCAAAACCGCTTTTGTTTCCTGCTGGGTAAGTTTTTCGGAAACCCATTCCAGCACATTCCCGCCGTTGTTGGTCGGTCCGCCCACTGCATAATGGCCTTCGTCCAGATAATAACAGAACAGGCGAATCTGGGCATCACGGAGGGGTTTTCGAACGGTTTGGCGAATGGCCCCACTCGTACCGATCGTCAGTGTGGCCGTACCGCGTTTGATGGCTCCTGCGCCCAAATTGGCCAGACACCCATCCGATGCCCCAATCAGCAGCGAAACGCCAGCGGGTAAATTGGTAGACCGAGAGCTGGAATTTGGCTGATACGTGCGCTGGTAGGTGGTTGGTACAGGGGGTGAAAGCTGGTCGGGGCGGACACCGGCATAATCGAGGGCTATTTTGCTCCACTCCCGGGCGCTTTCGTTGAACAGCCCGGTAGCGGTCGCAATCGAAAAATCGACTTCGAACGCGCCGGTAAGCTTATGCCACAAAAACTCTTTGATGGACCCAAAGTGAGCGGTCCGGCGGAGCATACGTGGATCATGTTCGCGTAACCAGGCCAGTTTGCAGAGTGGAATCATCGGATGCAACGGCGTTCCCGTTTCCTGATAGATCGACTTGCCTAAATCGGCTTTTGTAGTTCGAAGTTCGGTAGCCTGCGCTTCGGCGCGGTTATCGGACCAGAGGATGGCGTTGCCCAGGGGTTTTCCGTCATCGTCCATCGGCAGGAGGCTGTGCATAGCGGTACAGAAGGCCAGATGGGTGATCGTATGCCCACCTTTGGCCGTTTCCTGAACTACTTCCGCAATAACCTGTACAAATGCTGACCAGATTTCGTTGGGGTCCTGTTCGGCATAGCCGGGCTCAGGGTTCAGCATTGTCAGCGGGGCCGATGCATGGGCCAGAATCTGACTCAGATCGGCAGGCATAGCCATGGCTTTTACATTTGTGGTGCCGACATCAACCCCAACAAAACAATCCATACAATTGGTGGTAATTAATTGTTACACAGAGCTACACGAAGACATCATGGAGGTTCACTGAGAAAAATAAACCTTTGTGAATCTCCCTATCTCCTCCGTGTAGCTCTGTGTTTTAATTTTTTAGCTCAACCGATAAAACGACACGGCATTCGCACCAAAAACTTTAGCCCGTACTTCGTCGCCCCAGGGTGCTACGTACTCTTCGATCAATGTTTTGACCTGAGTATAATTGGCAGCTACCAGACAAACCGGCCAGTCGGACCCAAACAGGAGCCGATCCGGACCAAACTGCTCAAATACCACATCCAGATACGGGAAAAAATCCTGCTTGCTCCAGTTGTGCCAGTCTGCTTCGGTCACCATGCCCGACAGTTTGCAGGAAACATTCGGGTGGTGGGCAATCTCGGTCATGTAATTCGACCAGCGATTGATTTCCTTTTTCGTAATGTACGGCTTTGCCAGGTGGTCGATCACAAAGTTGACCTCCGGTACCGCGCGTACCAGTTGCAGCGCGGCTTTTAACTGGCTGGGATAAATCAGAATATCGTAGGTCAGGCCAAACTCAGCCAGTTGACGGATGCCTTCGATCACGGCAGGTCGGGCCAGAAAATCGTCGGGTTCGGCCTGAGCAACGTGGCGGTATCCTTTGATCTGGCTATGTTCCGATAAAACCGTCAGGCGATTCTTTAGCTGCTCCGACTGTAAATCGACCCAGCCAACAACGCCTTTCACGATGTCGTAGGATTGGGCCATGTTGACCAGAAACAGCGTTTCTTCTTCCGACTGGGATGCCTGAACTGCTACACAACCGTCGATGCCGTTGGCTTTGAGCACAGGTTCCAGGTCGGCCGGCAGAAAATCGCGTTGGATGACGGCCATATCATCCGTTATCCAACTATCGCGGACGGGGTCGAAATGCCAGAAGTGCTGGTGCGAATCGATGGTCATTGAAAACTAACAGCTACTTGCTTTTGTGAGCCCAGCCCTTCGATGCCTAATTCAACGACGTCGCCTGGTTTGAGGAAACGCTGGGGTTTCAGACCCATACCGACACCGGCTGGCGTACCTGTCGAGATCACATCACCAGGGAGCAACGTCATGAACTGGCTGATGTAGCTAACCAGCGTTGGTACGTTAAAAATCATGTCGTCGGTATTCGAGTTCTGCAATTCCTCCCCGTTCAGATTCAGCCAGAGCGGTAGGTTATTGGGTTCAGGCACTTCGTCTTTCGTAACCAGATAGGGGCCTAGTGGAGCAAAGGTGTCAGCACTTTTGCCTTTTACCCATTGGCCGTTGCGCTCCAGTTGCCAGGCGCGTTCGCTGTAGTCGTTATGAACAGCATAACCCGCGATGTAATCGAAAGCGTCGTCCAGTTCGACATAGCTGGCTCGTTTGCCGATGATGATCGCCAGTTCAACCTCCCAGTCGGTTTTTTCGGAGCGTTTCGGGATCACAATGGTATCGTTTGGCCCCGATAGTGCCGTAGTTGATTTGAAAAACAGAATGGGTTCTGTTGGTACGGGGGCATTGGTTTCTGCTGCGTGTTTGGCGTAGTTCAGGCCAACGCATACGATTTTGGAAGGTCGCTTGACACAAGGGCCAAAGCGGTCGGGTGTCACCTCCGGGCAGGTATGGGCATGCGCCGTTAGCCAGTGAGCGAGCCGTTCGGGGCCGTTGCTGGCGAAAAACGATTCGTCATAATCTTCACCAAAATGGGTGACATCAATGTGCTGGCCGGTAGGTAATACAACGCCAGGGTGTTCGTGGTCGGGTAAGCCGAAGCGGAAAAGTTTCATGCGGTAAAATTCAGATTTTTTTTGATAAAAGACGCCCTCAAATTCTTTTTAATCAGGCTACCACCGACTTTCTGAGGGTTTTTGGCCGATAGGGTTCAGGGAGAAAGTAGATAAAGGTAATTTGAATGATAGCGGGAAAAATCTGTAATATTGCCTGTCATTAAAGCCTACACTGCCCTTTGATGATGCATTATGACAAGCCCTGTTCGTTCTGACGTACCTGATACTGAGCTATGGGACGCCTTTCGGCGGGGCGATGAGTTGGCGTTTGGTCAGATTGCCCAGCGGTATTATAAAAGTTTGTTCAGCTACGGAGCAAAGTTTTCAAAAGACCGCGAGTTCGTCAAGGATTGTTTGCAGGATTTATTTATGGAACTCTGGTATCGGCGCGAAACCCTGGGCGATACGGAGTTCGTTAAATTCTATCTGCTAAAATCACTTCGGCGGAAGATTTACAGGGAAAGTCTTAAACACCAATGGCTTACCAGTGAAGAGGAACTGGATTTTGAAGCCGATGGTCTGGGCGAACTTTCCATCGAACAGCAGATCATTGAAGGCGAAACGCATCATTTACAGCTACAGCAACTGAACCGGCATCTGGCTACACTCTCCAAACGGCAGCAGGAAATTATTTATCTTAAATTTTACGAAGGGCTTGAAAATGAGGCTATCGCGCAGGTAATGTCTATTTCAAGGCCTGCCGTAGCCAACTTGCTTTACCGAACGGTGCAGGAGTTGAAAAGCAGGTTGTAAGGGTATCTTTTCAGGTCTGGTCCAGTCGTTGAAAAAAAATCTGATTTTTTTTGATTATTCCCTGCCAAAGGCTGCCTATGTATGGTAGAAGCCTTTGCTACGATGGACCACTACGCCGACTATTGCCTTGAAGATTTTGTATTGGATGCGCGTTTTCAGCGTTGGGTGCGGTATCCGTCTCCCGATGAAGAAACCTTTTGGCATACCTTTCTTGCACAGCATCCGCAGCAAACCCAGGAAATTGAACGAGCCAGAACATTGCTTCAAAGTGTTTATCGGCGTTATGAAAGCCAACTGAGCGATTCAGAAATTGATCTTGAAATCCAGAAGTTGATTGCCAGAGCACGCGCCAGTAAAGAGTCCAGCGCTGGTAAGTTCACGGTTGAAGAAGAGTCGCCAGCACCCAAAATCATCTCGTTCAGGGGGCAGTATGGATGGCTCTTACGGGCTGCTAGTGTTGTTCTGGTGCTGGGTGTTGCGGGCTGGTTGTGGCTGGCTCAATCGCCCAAAAGCGCTTACGATCAGCGGGTAGCGGGGCAGTCGCTTACCGAACATACGAACCATACCCGTACCCGGCAGCTTATTCGGCTGGCAGATGGCAGCAAAGTAACCCTCGAACCAAATGCCCGGCTGAGCTATCCGGCTCAGTTCTCGGCCAGTAAACGACAGGTGTACTTATCGGGAACGGCTTTCTTCGACGTGGCTAAAGATGCGAAACGCCCCTTTCTGGTATATGCCAATGAGTTGGTTACGAAGGTGTTGGGTACTAGCTTTATTGTCAGGGCCCCCGACCGATCGGCCCGGACAATTGTGGAGGTGAAAGAGGGGAGGGTGTCGGTAATGGAAGCGGCAAACAGCCCATCGCACCAGTTGGAAGCGAGCCGGGAGCTAACAGGGCTGATTTTAACGGCTAACCAGAAAGTTATTTTTGAACGGGAGCAGGATCGTATGGTCAAAACCCTCCGGGATACACCAGAAATTGTGCCTTCTGCCAGCCAGGTTCCGACCTTTCAATTTAAGGATACGCCGATTTCAGAGGTGTTGACGGAACTGGAGCAGGCGTATCAGGTCGATATTTTGTTCGATAAAGAGGTGCTGAGCCATTGCCCATTGACGGCCACCCTGACCGATCAGCCACTTTTCGAAAAACTAACCGTGATCTGCGAAGCTATCGGAGCCCATTATGAAGTACTGGATGGGCAGATTGTAGTCGATAGTAAAGGTTGTAAATGAGAATCTATCAATGAGTTGTCTACCCTTTCTCCCCTGTATTTTCCCTATGCCTGTAGCGTAATCCTGCCTTTTCAACACAAAAGAGCACCAGTGGTTCCAGCACCGGTGCCCTATGTCTGATTCCCCGCCACTTTTTGCCTGATCGAACATCTTCTATAAAGATGACGGGGCTTGCTGTATCAAAATTTTCACCTTAATACAAAGCCAAAACAATGAAAAAACGACTATACTTCCAAATAGTCCTGACCCTTATGCGCCTATCGCTCACTCAATTCATTTTTATTGTATCGTTTGTGAGCGGTGCTTATGCCATTGATGGTAAAGCCCAGGAGGTATTGCAACAGAAAGTAACCTTCCATTCACAAAAACAGAACGTAGAAACGTTGCTGTCGCATCTCGAAAAACAGGTGACAGCCCGTTTTGTGTTCAGCGGGACGCTCATTCAGGCTGATCGAAAAGTTAGTATTCATGCCGAACAGCAACCCCTGGTCAGGGTACTTGAAGAACTACTGACCCCTCTGGAGTTGAATTATCGGGTTTCGGGTAAACTGATCATTATAACCCCAGCCCCTAAATCAGAAGCTCCGGCAACCAATGTGACGAAAGAAGCTCCCAAAGCCAATCACAAAATTTCGGGACGGGTGACTGATGCCAAAGGTGAACCGCTGATCGGAACGACCGTTATGCTCAGTTACCAGAATATGGGCCAGGTGACCGATCAGAGCGGAACGTTCGCCTTCAACAACATTCCTGAAGGTATATACACACTCAGTTTGAGCAGTATTGGATTCATTACGTTAAAAAAGGATGTGGCTGTTGGGGCAAATGATGTTCAGCTTGAACTGACTTTACAGGAAGATAACTTACAGTTAGAACAGGTCATTGTTACCTCCAGTGGCTCACCTAAAAAGAAAATAGAGTCCAGTGTCGCGATTTCAACGGTTAATGCCAAACAGCTTAGCCAGCGGCCGCCCCTCAACAGTACTGATATGCTCAAAGCCATTCCGGGGCTGTCGCCGGAGGCTAGTGGGGGCGATGGGCCTGGTAGCGTGCGAGTGCGTGGACTGCCCGGTGGTGGGTACGTATTTATGGGTGTGATGGAAGATGGACTGCCCGTATTGCCAACCGGCTTCAGCAGCATCCCATCGGCCGATCAATACTATAAAGTTGACTTAACCGTAAAAACGGTAGAGGCCGTTCGGGGTGGTCACGCGGCTATTTTGCTGGCGAATACGCCGGGGGCGCTGATCAACGTGATTTCGAATACGGGTACTGACCGATTGTCGGGGAAAGTGAAAGTTACACGCGGTTTGTCGCAGAATGCCAATCGATTCGACTTTAATCTGGGCGGCCCTCTGGCTCCTAAACTAAAATTCAATGTAGGGGGCTTCTATCGGGCCGATGATGGCATTCGCCCGCCTTCGTATCGCGCTAACGACGGAGGCCAGCTAAAAGCTAACCTGACGTATCAGTTTAAGCCCAACAGTTATATCCGAGTATATGGTAAATACCTGAACGACAAAACCTCATGGCTGGTGCCAGCCTACTACAGTTATGATGGCTCAGGAGTAGGGAAGGCGCTACCTTCGTTCGATCTGCTGACCCAGACGTTGGCTACCCGCGATACAAAGGTCAGTGTGAAAGCGCCCAATGGGATTACGTATAATTATGACCTGGCCGATGGTTTCCATACAAAGTCACTGGCAGGAGGGGTCGAGTTTAAACATACTACGCAAAATGAGTGGACGATCAAAAACAATCTGCGGTACCAGAAAACGGATGGTAGCTTCAACGGAGCTATCGTGACGGCGGCATCGGCCTATCGAAGTGACGCCAAGTATTATTATCTGGGCGGTCAGCAACTGGTTAATCCAACCGGATACTACACGGGCCAGTCGCTTACGGCTACGACCAATGCCGATAAGCAATTTGCCGACAATCTGGATATAACCAAGCAGATCAGGAACCATGCCCTATCAATCGGGGCCGGTATTCATACGTATGATATCGATATGCTCACCATTGGGGCTGCGTTCAATACCGAAATAGTGGATAAGCCCCGAATTCTGCTGGTAAATACCGATCAGGGCAATGGGTTTTCCAATGTGACTATTTCGACCTATCGGAAGGGCACAACGACCACGGCTTCAGCCTGGGCTTCCGATGAGGTGAACTGGGGTAACTGGACCGTCGATCTGGGGTTGCGGATGGATCGTTTCCGCATCAAAGGACAGCGTTTGCAAAATGTAGCGCCTTACAGCAATTATACCCCGTTCGACGAAAACAATACCTATGCTACGGTTTCGCTCGGCTTGAACTATAAAATTAATGAGCAGCATGCGCTTTTTGCCCGGTCTACCCGTACATACAGCGCGCTCACGATTGGGGACTATGCCAACTTTAACTTCGATCCGGCCGGAGTGAAAGATCGGGGGGTATTCATGGCCGAAGCGGGCTACAAAGTCAACATGCCGAAGTTTTCGCTGTTTAGTTCGCTGATTTACGCGAGTCTGACCAATATCTCGTCCAGTATGTTGATTCCTGACACGAAAGGGTCGTTCATTACGATTCCAACCTTTGCATCGAGCCGGAATCTGAGTGCGGAGATCGAAGCCACCTACATGCCAAAGCCCAACCTGAATTTCCGGTTTGTGGCTACCTTCCAGAATAGCAAGTACACCAATTATGAAGTCGTAGCCCCATCGACGGCACGGGCCGATCTGGCTGGCAAACCGTTTGTCTGGTCGGGTAACAAAGCCGAACGGATTCCAGACGCACTGCTTGAGCTTTCGGCAACATACACCTATAAAAAGACAGACCTCTTTGCCAGTATCCGGCACATCGGCAAACGGTGGAGTTCGCCCAGTAACGTATATCAGTTAGGGGGATATAACGAGCTGTCGGTGGGAGTCGATTACCGGCTTCTGAAGGCTGTCAATCTGCGTGTTTGGGGCGATAATCTGCTAAATAGCCGAGGATTGACCGAAGGCAATGTGCGCGGTGACCAGTTCCTCCAAAATGGAAATTTCGAAACCGGCTCCTTACAGATTGGCCGGATCATTCTGCCAAGAAGTTTCTGGGCGTCACTCACCTATTCTTTCTAGTTCAGCAAGGGGGATAAAGCTACTCTCCCTCGTCTTACCGAACTCAATACCGCTCCGTAGTGTCCACACCATCCTAAATCCCTCCTCTGAAATCAGGGGAGGGACTTTACTAATTTCTGTTTTAAGCACCTTCTCTGAAGTTCAGGGGAGGGGTTGTTAAAATCGCAATCGCTCCAGATAATCGTTTTCCTATTTTTTATGATCCGGTTCGCGTTTCTTTTTTGTCTGATTCCAGCCTGTTTGATAGCTCAGCCTGTCAGCCCGATGTCAAAGGCTTCAACTAGCCCCCAGTTAATTACGCGACCTAAACTGGTGGTTGGCGTAGTTGTCGATCAAATGCGTTACGACTATTGGTATCGCTATTACAATAAATATACTGACGGTGGTTTTAAACGGCTGCTGCGTGAGGGGTTTACGTGCCGGGATCACCATTATCACTATGCCCTCACGGTTACAGCAGCGGGGCATGCTTCGGTCTACACCGGATCGCAGCCCGCTATGCATGGTATTGTTGGGAATGAGTGGTACGATCAGCGATCGGGCAGACGAGTGTATTGCGTAGAAGACAGTACGGTAAAAGCCGTAGGGACTACCAATGCCGGAGCGGGAAGCATGTCGCCTAAAAACCTGATGGTCAGTACGATTACCGATCAGTTACGGATCGCTACCAACTACCAGTCCAAAACCATTGGTATTGCGCTCAAAGATCGGGGGGCAATTTTACCCGCTGGTCATACGGCCAACGGCGCATACTGGTTTGATAGCAAGACAGGCAACTGGATTACCAGCTCATTCTATCGCACCGAACTACCCCAATGGGTAAGTGCCTATAACAGCAAAAAACGACCGGCCGAATTGATGAAGTCGGGCTGGCAAACCCTGCTGCCGATCGAGCAGTATACCGAGAGTACGGCCGACGACCAGCGGTATGAGTATAAACTGCCGGGCGCACAAAAGTCGGTGTTCCCCTACGATTTGGCCGGGCAGTCGGGAGATGTGTTTGGGATTATAGCCAGCACCCCGCATGGCAATACGATTACGAAAGAAATAGCCCTTGAAGCCTTGACGCATGAAAACCTGGGTAAGGGTGAGGCAACCGATTTTCTGGCGATTAGTTTTTCAACGCCTGATTACGTTGGCCATGCTTTCGGCCCGAATTCGGTAGAAGAAGAGGATATTTATCTCCGGCTCGACCGCGATCTGGCCGATCTGCTGACGGCTCTGGATGGTTGGGTTGGTAAAGGGAACTATCTGTTTTTTTTAACCGCCGACCACGGGGTAATGGATGTGGTCGATTTGTGGAAAGACCATCATCTGCCTGCGGGTCGACTGAATATTGGGGCGATCAATACGGCGATTAAAGCCGCCCTGACTACCGCGTTTGGCGACGGTGATTATATCCGTACATCGGACAATTATCAGTTTTACCTGAATCATGATGTGTTGCGCGCAAAGAAGATTACCGTACAGGATGTCTGCCAGGTTATGCGCGACGTTACACGAAATACAGACGGGGTCGCCAATGTTGTTAACCTACATGAACTGGGAACCGCCAGTCTTAACGATTATCAGTTGACCCTCTACAAAAATGGAACGCATGCCAAGCGTAGCGGAGATATTCAGCTTGTGATCGAACCGGGGTGGATGGCGGGTTCGATTGCAGCAAGTCACGGTGGGCCTTATGCCTACGATACGCACATTCCGCTGTTGTTTTATGGGTGGGGGGTTAAGCCGGGCGAAACGTTTGCGCGTACGTCTGTGGCCGATACGGCTCCTACCCTGGCCGCTTTGCTTAAAATTCTGGAGCCGAATGGCAGTGTGGGCAAGGTTATAGGAACGCTGATCAAATAACTTCCCAACTGTGACCAGATGGGCCGAGCATGAAAAAAGCCCTTGCTGTTTTGCAGGGGCTTTTTTCATATAGCGATTTCTGTTTATTACCCAACGCTGCCTTCCAGGCTAATGGCGAGTAGTTTTTGGGCTTCAACGGCAAACTCCATTGGCAACTGATTCAGCACTTCTTTGGCGTACCCGTTGATAATCAGGGCTACCGCCTGTTCGGTTGGAATGCCGCGCTGGTTGCAGTAAAACAACTGATCTTCACCAATTTTTGACGTTGTCGCTTCGTGCTCGACGGTGGCTGTTGGATTTTTTACTTCCAGATACGGGAACGTGTGTGCTCCGCATTTATCACCCAGCAACAACGAGTCACATTGCGAGTAGTTACGGGCATTTTCGGCACGCTTCATCACCTCCACCAGACCCCGGTACGAATTCTGGCTTTTACCCGCCGAAATCCCTTTCGATACGATCCGGCTTTTGGTGTTTTTACCAATGTGGATCATTTTGGTCCCCGTGTCGGCCTGCTGCATGTTGTTGGTAACGGCCACCGAATAGAACTCACCGATGGAGTTATCGCCTTTCAGAATGACCGAGGGGTATTTCCAGGTGATGGCCGAACCCGTTTCAACCTGCGTCCACGAAATTTTGGCGTTCGGGCCATCGCAGATACCGCGTTTGGTTACGAAGTTGTAAATACCACCTTTCCCGTCTTTATCGCCCGGATACCAGTTCTGTACGGTCGAGTATTTGATTTCGGCATCGGCATGGGCAATCAGTTCAACGACAGCCGCATGGAGCTGATTTTCGTCGCGCATTGGGGCTGTACAGCCTTCCAGATAGCTCACGTACGAACCCTCGTCGGCAATGATCAGCGTCCGTTCGAACTGCCCCGTTCCGGCTGCATTGATGCGGAAATAGGTCGACAGCTCCATTGGACAACGAACACCTTTCGGAATGTAGCAGAAAGATCCATCGGTAAAGACGGCTGCGTTCAGAGCGGCAAAGTAATTGTCTTTGGCAGGAACCACCGATCCCAGGTATTTTTTGACCAGTTCGGGGTGTTCATGTACGGCTTCGGTGATCGAGCAGAAAATAATTCCCCGTTCGGCCAGATCTTTTTTGAAGGTCGTTGCTACCGACACAGAGTCCATGACAGCATCGACCGCTACGCGTGGCCGATCGCCCTGGGGCTCATCGACAACCCCCGCCAGCCGTTTCTGTTCGCTCAGCGAAATACCGAGCCGATTGAAGGTGTCCAGTAATTCGGGATCGATTTCGTCGAGCGAATTAACGGTTTTCTTTTGCTTGGGAGCAGAGTAATACTTGATCGCCTGATAGTCGATTTTGGGATAATGAACATTAGGCCAGGTAGGCTCCGTCATTTCCTGCCACATCCGAAATGCTTTCAACCGACTTTCGAGCAGCCACTCAGGTTCCTGTTTCTTCGCAGAAATAAAACGGATAATATCGTCATCAAGACCTGGAGGGGCTTCATCGGCCTCAATCAACGTCTCGAATCCATACTTATACTCGGCGTTGGTAATACTCTCTAAAATTTCAACGTCCTTGCTCATAGTCTCGGTTAATTGACTGGTAGAAAGAACCAGTGCAATGTATTTTTAACAATTTGCCGGATAGGTACGTTCCGGGCAGGCTGGACAAATATCGGAAACTTTCCGTTATTTCAGGTCTATTTTCTACCAATAGCCTATCTGCTTATGGCTGTTTCCAAATCCCGTTTCAACATTGAACGGCTCCTCGGCATCTCAGCAACGTTTTGAGTGCCGATACCTGGCTGCAGAGTGTGCTGAATACCTCAATAGGCTGGTTTCATAAAACCGACATCACCTCACAATCAGACGATCTATAAAAAAACACCCATGCCCTTACAGATTCGTAGAGGCATGGGTGACAATTGAATAGAAATGGGTACTACTGGAACAGCACATTTACTTTGCTGTAATACAGGGTTGTTAGGCCTTCAAAACCCGAATCCGTGCCGATGAGCAGCCAGAGTTCTCCTTTGTCGTTGGTGGTTACGCTGAAAGGCTTATCGGCATTCGTACGGGTAATGAGCGAGTAGCCTTCTTTGTCGTCGGTGGTAGCGATATTGCCCAACCGAATGGCATCTTTCCCATCATTATTCTGCGCACCCTTATCGAGGTTGAGCGAATAGAAATCGTCCTTCAACACACTTACAGGTTCAACCACAGAAGCTCCGGCTTTGAGGAAGACACTGCTTCCCGGCGATCCCCCAATGCCAATTGAGTTTTCGCCATACTGGGAGGCTAGTTCAATAGTGAACACCAGCTTATACTCCTTGTTGGGCTGTAAACCAACCACTTTCTTTTTGATGAACATGAAAGCATCATCACTCCGATTCATGCTCGATAGCATAAGCGATTTACGAGTCGTATCCAACGGGGCAGGCAGCCCTTTCCACGCTGCTTTAAACTCCATGCTGTTTTCCTGCGCCTTTCCAAAATCTGTAATCCCGGCCGACCATCCATCCGAGCCAGCCTGAAACGAGGATTGATACGGCAGTCCGGGCTGGAGGGGTACGTTGTCCTGATTACAAGCTGAAAAGGTGAATAAACTGCCTGCCAAAACGGCGATTACCATGAACGTTGATTGCATTATACACTTGGTTTGTTTCGTTTACAGACTCCCCAAGCTGAACGACCGTTGTAATGGTTTTAGGAATTAACGGAATCGGTTTGGCCCAGATTCTTCCAAGCCACTGAGCGCTAGGTAGAAAGCAATGATATAAATTAATTGATTTCCGGCCGTAGTCCAATCTTCTTTCAGGGTAGTACCGAACAGGAGGGCACTGACCGTCAATCCGCCCAAAAAATAGCCCCATTTACCGATCTGACCACCGACCAGGATCAAAATACCAACCGTCAGTTCAACAAAGGGCAGGGTATACAGAAAGGCTTTTGTGAGTAAAGAGGGCAGCATTGTATTTGCAAAACCAGCCTCCGTTTTCGCCACAAATGCGCCTAGCTTGGGAATGCGTACAAGGCCATGCATGAGCATGTTAATCCCCAGGCCGAGCCGGATAACGAGATGAGCTAACGCTTTGGCATTCATTCTTCATTCTCCAGTTCAACCTCGCCCTTTTCTACGGTTTCTTCTGCCAGCAGATCGTCGTTTATGCCCGGGTCTCCATCTGGGTCGGCCACTTCGGCTTTCTCTGGTTCGGGACCTGATGCGGTGATGGCCCGTAATGGGCTATCCTGAGGAACGCCCGTGTTCGACGCTTCGCTTTGCGCCAGTACCTGCACAACGCCCTGATTGTCGTCGTCGGCAGGATTATATGTGTTGTTATTTGTATTCATCGAATGATTGGTTCGTATCGTCTTAAGAACTTCTGGATACTTTTCAGGACGTGTTGGTTAGGAGCCCGAACGTGTCACATGGCCACCTAAGGCATAATTGTCGTCCTGATGATGATCATGTTCACCCGTTGGATCCCCATCTTCATCGAGGGGTTCATCGTATAATTCCTCGTCGGCCCCGTTTTCATCCACCTCATCTTTCTCGTCGACGGCGGGGTCATTCTGGTTTCGGAAAATGTCAGGGTCAATCCGGTCGATTCGGGAGCCAATGACGCCTGTGTCCGTTGCGACGGGATAATCGAATATCGTTTTCATACGGTTGAGTTGTTGGTTTTCATAGGGATAACCCGGTAGAATGCCGAAAGGTTAGGCTTATTGGCCTGTTCCTGATGAAGATAATCATCTTATGAGCGAGATAACCAACGGTGTTGCCTGTATGAAATCACTACTTCTGTCTGTTTGTTTGCTAATCGCTGTACTGGGCCAGGCTCAATCGAATCGGGAGCCGCTCTTTACCTCGTTCGATGGTACAAAAATCCACTACGATATTCTGGGTGAAGGCAAGCCGGTTGTACTCATACATGGCTTTATCAGCACCAGCGAAAGCTGGAAACGGTCGGCGGTACGGCAGACCCTGGCCGATGCCGGTTTTAAAGTGGTGACGCTCGATTTACGGGGCAATGGCCTGTCCGACAAGCCCCATGCAGCCGAAGCCTACCGCGATAACACCGAGTTGAAGGATGTGATGGCGTTGATGAAGCACCTCGGTTTGAAGAACTATGATGTAGTAGGCTATTCACGTGGAGCCATCCTGACGGCCAAATTGCTGACGATGGATAAACAGGTGCGCCGGGCGGTTATGGGAGGCATCAGTGTCGATTTTTCGGACCCCAACTGGATTCGACGTCGGAATTTCTTCGAAGCCTTAACGAAGCCCGGAAGCCACCCTGAACTGCAACCCGCCGTCGATAATGCCAAGAAAGCCGGGGCCGATACGGTGGTACTGGCGCGTTTACAGGAGTTTCAACCTGTAACTACCAAAGCCGAGCTGGCGAAAATCAGGATTCCGGTATTGGTCGTGAACGGGGATCAGGATATGGACAATGGTGATCCGCAAACGCTGGTCGATGCCATTCCGGGTTCACGGCTGGTCATTGTACCGGGAAATCACGGCGGTGCCATGCGGACGCCCGAATTCGCCAAAGCTGTAGTCGAGTTTCTGACGAAATAATCATTAAGCGTTTTCAACAGGTTACAGTCTCGGTTCGTTTTACCGATCGGTCAAGGATACTCACTATGAAAGCTACCACGCTGCTTAGCTTACTATTTATTGTTCCGGGTTTTGTCTGTGCGCAGAAAACCGGAACAACATTTCGCAATACAAAAGATAGCTCTGCCAACTATTATGTAACGGTTGAGCCTGTTGGAACCCCCAAAGGGCTTTTAGTTCTTCTGCCCGGTTTTGGTGAGCTGCCCGAGTCTGCCTATGTTGAAACAGAGTTGCCAAAAGAAGCTACGCAACGGGGACTTGTAACGGCTATTATTACACTCCAACAAGGCTGGCAATCCTTTTACATTGATGAGGCTTCTCAACAGACCATAGGTGAGGTAATCAGAGAAATCCAGGACCGCTACAAACTCGCAGGGAAAAAGCTTTATCTGGGTGGTTTCTCGTTAGGCGGAAGCGGTGCCGTTCGGTACGCCGAACGCGCTAGTGCTCATGCTGCTTTACCTAAACCGAATGCGGTGTTTGCAGGTGATCCACCGCTGGATTTTGTGCGATTTTATGAGGCTGCCTTGCACCAGCGGAAATACGGTAAAGTAGCTGTAGCCGTCAATGAAGCCAGTTTTCTGATAGATCGGATGGACAAAGAATTTGGCGGACCGCCAACCCGAAAATTTTCGCAGTATGTTGCCTTAGCTCCCTATTGCCGTGCCGATACCATGAATAGCAACGCTGATCTGTTAAAAAATATGCCCATCAGACTGATTAGTGAGCCTGATCTGGTCTGGCAACTAACAGAACGGAATCGGGATTTGTATGATTTGAATACGATTGACTGTGTTGGCCTGATCAATTATCTACGAACCACTGGAAATATGAACGCCGTTTTTGTGCCCACATCCGGCAAAGGCTATCGAAAACAACAAAAAAACAGAAACCCGCATTCATGGTCTATCATTGATCCAAAGGAAACGTTGGACTGGCTGATGCATTTCTGATGGCCTCCAATCAACTTGTTGATTCACAAGCCGTCGATTTGCAGCAGCTCGTTCGGATTGGGGCAAATAGCCAGGAATTTCGCCCGATCAGCTACTGAGCACACACCGGGGAAATCCCCTTTCAGCCCCAGCATGTCGGTCATGAGTTGAAAATGCAGGTGCGGGGGCCAGTCGCCGTTTTCGGGGTAGGGGCCTATCTCGCCCAGTTTATCACCAGCATTAAACGATTTCCCTTCATACAACCCTTCCAGCGATTGGCGGGTCATATGCCCGTAGAGAGTGTAAAGCGGCCCAGAAGCCAGATCATGGTGCTCCAGAATGATCGTCGGCCCATAATCGCCAAAATGAGCATTGTCCTGAAAACTATGAACGATACCGTCCAACGGGGCAAAAACGGGTGTACCGGCATTCGCCCAAAGGTCGATACCAAGGTGAATCTCGCGGGGTTCGGCTTCAGCATCGTTAAAATGAGGACTCCGACGGTAAATGACCCGGTGTTCATTATAACCGCCTACACCGACCTGAACACCAGCGGCTTTCAGTTTACTAAAAACGTAGTCGGTAAAAACAGCTGTATCGGTTAAATTGAGGCTGGCAAGATCGGGATTGGTAGCGGAGAAGTCGAGAATCAAATACGGGTCTTTCCGGAAGTCGAAGGGAAGAAGCATGCTGGAATCCAGTAAGAGACGGCAACGAAGAAAACAATGACGAAACGTTGGCTCAAAATAGGGTAAGTTGGTCTGTTGACCAACGATTCATCAGCAGAAAATCGTTCTTTTTACCTAAAAAGCCTGTTCAATACATGAAAATCAAGCTTCTATGGATGTGTATAGGCGTCGGCCTTTTGAGTCTGCTGGACGGCTGTACAGAAATGACGTCAGTAAATACCACCTTGGGAGACTGGACGGCAAAATCAGCGTTGGAGGGCGTCGGCCGTTCCGGAGCAACTGGTTTTGTTATTGGCAGCGTAGCTTACCTGGGCACCGGGCAGGATGCATCGAAAAATGCACTTACCGATTTCTGGGCGTATGATCCAGCCAGTAACGCCTGGACGCAGAAAGCAGCATTTCCCGGAAAAGGCCGAAGCGAAGCCGTTGGTTTTGCCATTGGGACGAAGGGGTATCTGGGTACTGGGGCCGATGCACAGGGCAACATGTTTCGGGATATGTATGCGTATGATACCTATAGCAACACCTGGCAGCGCGTGGCCGACTTTAGCGGAACCTCCCGCAGATCGGCAGTTGGCTTCAGCCTGTATGACGTTGGCTTTATTGGATTGGGTTTTGATGGGAGTGAACGGGCTGATCTTTGGCGCTATAACCCTTCGGCCAACATCTGGACACAGCGAAAATACTTTAGTAATACGGCTCGTGTAGGGGCTGTAGCCTTTGTGGTCAATAACCTGGTGTATGTAGGTATGGGCAGTTCGGGCGGAAACAATCGCAACGATTTATGGCAATACGATATGGACCAGGATACCTGGACTCAACGGCAAAGTTTGCCCGCATCCATACCTTCCAGTTCGTATGGGGTCAGTTTCACGATTAATGGGACAGGCTATGTCGTAACGGGTACTACAACCATAAACAATGTGCTAGCCTATACGCCCGGTACGGATTCCTGGGCGATAAAAGGCTCGTTTGAAGGGGCTTCCCGGTCTAAAGCCGTTGGTTTTTCGGTCGGTTCGAGAGGGTATGTGACAACGGGATTAACCGGAAATGCACCACTTGATGATACGTGGGCATACGATCCGTCGTATTGATGCGGCTTGCCACTTTTCGGGGATGAGGGTATATTTACAGCTATTTTTTCGTTATTTACCCATATTCTTTGGCAAACTAATCGATTCTCAAAACTGAATGGAAGCTACACCAGCTCAAACCGACGCAAAATCTGCTGCTACATATCCCCGGAGTATCCCTTTTATTATTGGCAACGAAGCTGCCGAACGGTTCAGTTTCTACGGCATGCGCTCCATTCTTAGTACGTTTCTGGTAGCCCAGTTTTTTAACCCCACGCATAATCCGGCGCTGCAATCGGTGGCTGAAGCCAAGGCAAATGACCAGGTTCATTTTTTCGTAGCACTGGCTTACTTCATGCCGTTGATCGGTGGACTGGTGGCCGACTGGTTTTTCGGAAAGTACAAAGTGATTCTGTACGTGTCGATGATCTATTGCGTAGGGCACTTGTTTCTGGCGCTGTTCGATACGGACCTGGAGTGGTTTACGTATGGGTTGCTGCTGATTGCGATTGGTGCGGGTGGAATTAAGTCCTGTGTATCGGCCAATGTGGGTGACCAGTTCGATCAGTCGAATCAGCACCTGATGTCGAAAATATACGGATGGTTTTATTTTAGTATCAATTCGGGGTCGGTCATCGCGACTATGCTCATTCCGTATTTGTATGCTACGTATGGAGCCAGTGTTGCCTTTGGTGTGCCGGGTATCCTGATGGCGTTGGCTACTCTGATTTTCTGGTTGGGTCGTGATCGCTACGTTAAAGTGCCGCCGATTGGTCTGAAAAATGCGCTGGCCGATGTGCAGATGTGGAAAGAGAACCTGGGAGCTATGGGGCGGGTGCTCTCCGTCTTTATTTTTATTCCGGTATTCTGGGCGCTCTGGGATCAGAACCTGTCGGAGTGGGTATTGCAGGCCACCAAGCTCGACCTGACCCTGGTGGATGGGTTTACCGTGCTGCCCGAACAGGTTCAAACTGTGAATCCCTTCTTTTTGGTAACTATGATTCCTGTTTTCACCTACGGGGTTTATCCGTTGCTGGAGCGACTGGGCGTAAAGGTTACTCCACTTCGGAAAATGGGGGTAGGTTTTCTGTTGGCGGGAGTGTCGTTTGTTATTATTGCCCAGTTGCAGGAGCGGATCGATGCCGGCCAGCACCCAACGGTCTGGTGGCAAATTCTGGCTTATCTGGTGTTATCGGCCAGTGAAGTACTAGTGTCGGTAACGAGCCTGGAGTATGCGTATACCCATTCGCCCAAAGCCATTAAAAGCCTGATGTCGTCGTTCTACCTGCTGGTGATTTCGGCAGGTAACTTATTTGTGTCCTTCGTCAACCAGAGTATTGCGAACAAAGGGTTTTTCTCCCGGTTCGAAGGGGCCAATTATTACTGGTTCTTTGTTGAACTGATGGCTGTTAATTTGGTCCTTTATCTCATTGCGACAGCCTTTGTTAAGGAAAAAGTGTACGTAGGACAGACAGAAGAAACGGGTCACCTACCTGAATAAATCCGATAACCCTCCAATAGTACGAAAGCCAAATGAAGCGCCAGGAGCCTCGTTTGGCTTTTGTACTATTGGGAGGTTTTGTTTGATAAATGTAACTGAGAACCTGCCGATAATTGGTGTAATAAGTAGATATACACCGCTCAGTAAATAAATTGTTACTCAGAAGGGCTTTTTTGATCTAAAGAATAAAATCACACATACTTAAATTTAGATTTTATAATTAGTGTACACTAAACTTGTTGTTTAACCTAACGCATGTTCACTTCATTGACTGATGAAGAACTACTTCGTCAATGTTTACCATCGCAGCCGAATCAATGTTTTGAAACACTTTATAATCGATATGTTAATAAGGTTTATCGTCGTTGTTTATCAATGACCAAAGATGCTGACCAGGCTCAGGATTTTACACATGACATTTTTATAAAGGTATTCAATAAACTTGATGCGTTTCAGGAGCGATCAAGCTTTTCGACCTGGCTCTATTCCATTGCGTTTAATTATTGCTCGGATCAGTTGCGACTGGCTAAACGGCTGCCGACAACGGCCATCGAAGAAGAACTGGAAGAAAATAGAGCTGAGTCGACAGAAACACACTTGCATGAAGAAACCCTTCATATTGTGAAACAGGCTATGGATAAGCTTTCTCAAAAAGAAAGGGCCCTGCTCCGGTTGAAGTATGAGGATGGTATGAGTATTGACGAAATTGCCCAGTTATACGATCTGAAACCCAGTGCGGTGAAAATGCGGCTGAAGCGAAGCCGTGAGAAAATATACAGCCTTTGCGCCCAGCACGTTTTGAATTGAACAGATAATATTGAAATTTTTTTCTGCTTTTGTGTGACTAAAAGTTTTATTTAACGTCAAAAGGTTGATTAAATGTTACTGTTGTTGTGAATAGGGTTCGGTCGATTAGCGATCGGGCTTTTTGGTTTATATAGACAATCAACTCGTAACAAAGTATATGTAGCTTATTTACTGCATTTTTATTGTCTGGTTTTCAATAGGTTACCTAGCTGTTGCGCTGTTCGAATTAAGTTTTGCCTGGTATTCGTAAGGGCTGTGGGCAAATCGGTTGGCCCATTGCCGATGGCCAGCAGCATATCGAAATACTTACCTAGTCCATCATGTTGATCAAGCGGTATTTTCCCGGCGAGGCCAATAACGGGTAAATTTTTCGCTTTCGCCCGAAACGCTACGCCATAAGGCCCTTTGCCATGTAGGGTCTGTTCGTCGATACTTCCCTCACCCGTAATGACCAGATCGGCATCCGCTAACGCTTCGTCAAAGCGGGTGAAGTCGAGGAAAAACTCAATCCCATTGATCAGTTTGGCCTTCAGAAAGGTGTAAAGTCCGGCCGACACTCCCCCGGCTGCTCCCCCATGTTTAACAGCGGCCATATCGATGCCCGTTAAGGACTGAGCCACATTCGCCAGGGTAGCCAGCCCGGCATCCAGCGTTTGCACCGCTTCGGGGGTAGCGCCTTTCTGGGGGCCAAATACAGCCGCTGAACCCTGATCGCCCAGGAGTGTATTGTCGACATCACATAGAATAGAAATGTCGCAGGTAAATACGCGCGGTTCCAGTTTCGAAACATCGATCGTTGTGATTTCGGTAAATCGGCCCGGTTCGGTAAGATCGTTACCCGATGCATCGAGAAAACGAATGCCTAAAGCCCGTAATATACCTGTGCCGCCGTCGACCGTGGCTGAGCCGCCAATGGCCAGAACAAGTTGGGTAACGCCCATATCCAGCGCCAGTTTAATCAGTTCGCCAGTCCCAAACGACGTAGCCCTCAAGGGGTTCAGTTCACTGGGGTCAACCAGATGAAGCCCTGATGCGCTGGCCATTTCAATAATAGCGGTTTTGCCCTTGGCGACGAGTCCGAACGAAGCGGTTATTTTTCGTCCGAAGGGATCATCGACTTCGGCCGAAACCCGCTGGCCGTTGTGCTTTCGAATCATCAGTTCGCCCGTTCCATCGCCCCCATCGCCAATGGGGAAGCATTCACACGTACAGTCGAGCGTACTCTGTTGAAATCCTTCCTGAATGGCAAGGGCAGCATCCAGCGCATTAAGACTGTGTTTAAACGCATTAGGGGCAATGAGAATGCGGGTCTGTGGCATAAGGGTAAGGAAGAAAAGACAAAATTACTTTTTTAGGTGGCTTGTTTGTTTGGCTATCGATACAAGCTGACCAGCATCTCGAAGTCATCGACTTTCGGCACGATACACTCGACCCAGCCATTGGTCTGGGTAAACGGCAAATGGGTACCTGCCCGCATCAGTCTTAGTTGCTTAACGGGTTTAGCGGGCTTGAAACGAACACGTGTATTTTGAATGGAGATTGGTTCGCGAAGCGACGCGCCGATTTGACCTGAGTGGTTGATCAGACCGATCCACTCGAAAGCACTGTTTCGGTTGGCCAGATGTGTCATTTCGATCAGGGGTGATGCATTGGTTTTGAGTGAACTGGCCGTTTGTAAGATAGTTTGGAGAGCGGCAATAAATAAAGCCCGGTGACCGTGATGGCCTTTGAACTCATATTGGGTGCCCAGGCGCCAGGGGATAAAAACGGTTTTGCCCTGCCCATACGTATTGGCTACTAATCCTGGAGCGTCGGTAATGTCGGTGGCAGTAAAGTACGATTTTTCGGGCGGGCCAAAGCGGGTATTCGGTACTAATCGCAGGTAAGACTGAGCCGATCCGCTGGGCTTGCAGTTGAGCAGGTCGGAATACATCATCAACAAATCGAGGTCTTTGAACCCGTCGGCTCCCAGCGTTTTTTTGTCGGCCTGACTGATTTGGAGGTAGGTCGATTTGGTTTGCGGAAATAGTTCGTAGTCTGGTAAAACCCCCAACGACTTCAGCCGAATACGTTTGAGTGGTTTACCTGTTTCATCATTGGTTGAACTGAACCCGGTGACCAGCAGTTTTCCGCCTTTCTGCACATACTCATCCAGTTGAGCCGTGAGCTGGTCCGACATATTGGCGACATCACCCACCAGGATGGCATCATACGCCTGCAACGGCTGGGGAGCAGTTTTGCTGCCGACGGTAGCGGGTTCGATGATGTCGTACATGATGTGTTCTTCGGAAAGCAGCTTGATCATTCCCCGGTATTCTTTTTCCGACCCTTTCAGCAGACCGACGTGACTCACGGGTTTCAGGTTGGTAAAGAATGCTTCATGCTTCTTATGAAAGCCGTACAGGTCGTTCAGGATGGGGATGAATACGCGGTCGTCCTGATTTACGAGCGTGCCAATGACGTTGAAATCGAGGGGAGCACCGTTGAGCATATTACCAAGCAGCCACACCCGGCCGATGTTTGGTGAAGTGGCGGTATGGCGGAACGGAATGGCCAGAAAATAAATGAAGACATTACTGGGCGTTTTGTCTTTGTATGACCCCAATACACGCTTGACGTGGTCGGTGCCGGAGTAATTCCACTCGTAATTGTCGGTTAGCCAGGAACTGGATTCGTCACGGATCATATCCACTCCGGCATCAGCATAGGTGTTGACGACCAGGTTGGGGTTCAGCTTTTTGATAAACTCGCCCGTTTTATAGAATAACTCGTCGGCTGTAGTTTTCTTGAAGGTATTGTACCGTCGGAACACCGGATCGCTCATATCAGCTTTGGTGGGGAGCGTCAGCCCTGTTTCGTCGTGAAATCGCTTTTGGCAGTTATTACACTGGCAAATACCGTGGTACGTGCCGCTATAGTCCGACGTGGTGTAGCCGATCATGTTGAAGAAAATACCATCGAATGAGTACTGGGTAATAGCCTCTTTCAGAATCTCGAATCCGTAGTTCTGCTGATAGCCACCGTTGATACAGGTGTGGACCTGCCCGTTGTAATTTACGTGCTGCCCGCTGGTGCCTACATATAGCCAGTCGGGCTTTTGAGCGGCAAACGTTTCGTTGATTTTACTAAAATCGAACCGTCCGATGACTTTTATGCCCTTCGCATGAAGTTTACGGACCAAGTCGCCCACCAGATCTCCTTTCATATGCTGATTGACAAAGTGGTAGGTCAGTTTGCTGGGGTAGTTGGCCACAATACCGCCCACGTTCAGCATCACCACGGTAGCCGACGCATCGACCATCGACTGAACGTACGCGTCGGTATCCATGAGAGCGTCGATTTCGCGCAGATTGGTCTGGATCAGCCGAACCGGGGTCCGATTCCACCAACTGCCGTCGTAACTTCCCGGATTAAGGGAGGTAAGGTCGAATTTCTGCGCTTTCGATGTCGACGGTGCGGCTTGCCCAAATCCCCTACTTGCGATCAGAATATGGAGGACAAAACCCAGAAGGTATGTAGTCGATTTCATAGATAAAGGAGGTTTAGGGGTAGGAATTCAAAGGCAATGAACACCTGAGGAGCTTATTCGGCGGCTACCGGACAAGCTCCCGATCAGGGAAGAAAATGGGTTAAAATGAAACGGTTAGGTATTGACCACGTTAACCGGATTGCCAGCCAGATAGGCTTCCAGGTTCGCGATGGTAATAGCCATCAATCGTGACCGGGCTTCTTTGGTTGCCCAGGCAATGTGCGGGGTAATCAGGCAGTTTTTGGCCGTAAACAGCGGGTTGTCGGCAGCAGGCGGTTCAACTGATAGCACATCAATACCCGCTCCGGCAATCACATCGCTGTTGAGTGCATTGGCCAAATCCTGATCGACAATGATTGGCCCACGGGACGTATTGAGCAAAAACGCCGTTGGTTTCATCCGCTTCAGGTTTTCCTGATTGATCAACCCTTTGGTTTCGGGCGTTAGTGGGCAATGAATACTCACTACGTCCGATTGCTCCAGAATTTCCGGTACGTCGGCCCAGCGGAAATTAGGTCGGTGCGACTGGTCCGTCTGGTGCCGTTTGGAACCCAGAATGTTCATGCCAAAGGCTGTGGCAATATCGCCGACTTTCTCACCGATACTACCGAACCCAATGATACCCATCGTTTTGCCAGCGAGTTCGATAAGGGGATAATCCCAATAACACCAGTCGGCCGATTTCGCCCATTTACCGTCTTTTACGGTATCGCTATGGTGTTTGACATGCTGGGTCAGTTCGAGCAATAAAGCGAAAGTCATCTGCACAACCGAGGCCGTTCCATAGCCGGGTACATTGCTGACAATAATCCCTTTTGCTTTAGCGACCTCTGTGTTAACGATGTTGTAGCCGGTGGCCAGTACGCCAATAAATTTCAGATTGGGTAGGTTTTCCAGAACGTCTTCACCCAGCGGAGTTTTGTTCGTAAAAAGGACTTCGGCATCGGCAGCCCGCTCCAGTACTTTGTCGGCTGGTGTGCGGTCGTATACGGTTAATTCGCCCAATTGTTCAATACCTTCCCAGGTCAAATCGCCGGGGTTCAGGGTGTATCCATCCAGTACTACAATCTTCATGTTTGTTCGGTCTCGATTAGGATAGAACACGGATTTTTATGATGATTATGATTTCTGCGGATCATGACAAATCATAATCATCATAAAAATCCGTGTTCTATTGTCTGTGTTATAGATTACCTTACACCCGCGCCCAGGCTTCGTTCAGGGTGCGTTTGGCGTTGGCAATTACGACATCCGGGTCTTCATCGCCAAATGGTTTGACTTCAAAGCTAAAGATTGGCGGGTTTTCGGTATTCAGATAGCCTATGTCGAGCAGCACTTTCAGGTAATGCGCTACTTCGGCCACATCGTTTTCGCCATTCGGAAAGCCAAAGCGGGGGTGTACATCCCCATAAGCGGGCATGTCGGGGCTTTTGACCACACAGTTGCCAACGTGGGCGTGGGTGATGTAATCTTTTACGGGCAGCAGCGACTCTTCAATGGTTTCGTGAATGAGCGGAATGTGGCTCAGGTCGACCATCAGCCCGAAATGATCGTGGGTTTTCCGGATTTCCTGCGCGTACCGTAAGGCCAGATCTGCCGGGCCGATCAGCGATTTTTTATCGACATCGTAATCGAACACTTCCAGTGAGATCTTCATATCGCCCTTGCTCTTGGCGTAGGCGCAGAGTTCGTTCGTCGAATCGACCAGCAGTTGAAACGCATTTTCTTTGTCTGCTTCATCGTATCGGCCACTCAGAAATGAAAAGCCCGAAGCCCCCAATTCATAGGCCTGATCGATGCCTTCCTTGGCATTGGCGAGTGCCTTCTGACGACCGTCTTCGTTGGTATCGTTGAGATTAAGTCCGGTAGTAAGTAATCGAGGCTGGGCCGCAAAAGCCACCTGCATATGCGAGGCTTCCAGCAGGCGTTTTACGTTCTGACGAATATCGGGATCGTTAACAGTGGTAATTTCAATAGCGTTGAAATAATCGTCGAGAACTACTTTTTTGATGGTTTCGACGATGGGCCCGTCTCCTTTCATGGTTTCGGGGAAAGCCATAAAGTGGACCAGGCCAACCTTCATGTAGTGGCTAAGTGGAGCAGTCATAAAATGGAATCGTATACGAGAAAAGAATAAGATGCCTACGGCCTCTACGAGCAGAGACGAAAAAGGTAGCCTGTACTACTTAGTTGGCAGGAGCCGGAGTTTGCGTTTTCTTTTTAGTTGTAAGTACCAAAATGGCTAATACGGCTAGGAGAACGGCCAGACCAATGAGATAGGTATAGCCCTTCGACAAGTCGGGAACGACTGTGGCTTTTGTTCCCGCTACCTTTTCATAAACCGGTATTATCCATTGAAACACATAGGCTTGCCCTAACGTGATCAGGCAGATGAAGCCCAACATAATGAAACTGTGCTTGACCGTAAACCGGAACAGATCCGACTCCTTGCCCACCAGATCACCAGCCGCTGCCGCCACAGCTATCGACTGGGGCGAAATCATCTTACCCACTACACCACCCGATACATTAGCCCCTACACTCACCACCGGATCTACGCCAATGGATTGCGCTGTGGCATACTGTAGCTTACTGAACAGAGCATTGGCTGAGGTGTCGGACCCGGTGATAAATACCCCCAGCCAGCCCAACACCGGCGCGAAAAAAGGGAACAGAACACCTGTTTGTGCCAACGATTCTGCCAGGGTGAGCGTAATGCCCGAATCATTCACGATATAGGCAAACCCCAGTACAGAAGCGATAGTCAGAACAGGAAATCGTAATTGGTGCAACGTAGCGCCAAAGACCTGTAGCCCTTGCCGATAGGTCAACCCGACCAGCGGTATGGTCACCAGCGAGGCAATCAGAATAGCCGTACCTGCCGCCGAGAGGTAGTTGAACTTGAACACTTTAGCCAACAACGTCCCGTCCTGGCCCTGAATGGCATTGTGCAGACCCGGAAACTCAAACTGAAGCTGGCCGTGGGCGTTGAGCACATCCTTGATCGAATGCAACCCCCAGAAGATGACCATGATGGTCAAGAGCAGGAATGGGCTCCAGGCTCGCAGTAGCTCCCCCCCCGAATACTGAATGGAGCTATCGAAAGTAGCCGCCGGTTCGTTGGCAAACCGCCAGACGGTTTTGGGTTTCCAAAAACGCAGAAAGGTCATCAGACAGATGATCGATCCCAGTCCTGCAATTACATCGGGCAGGGCTGGCCCCAGATAGTTGGCCGAAAACCACTGCAACAAGGCAAACGCTCCGCCCGACACCAGCACGGCAGGCAATACTTCCTGAGCTTTTTTAAACCCGGCAATGATGGTCACCAGATAAAACGGCAGGATCACCGACAGAATGGGCAGGGTGCGGCCCACCATCTGGGAGATGGGCAGTTCGGGAATGCCCGATACCTGGGAGGCTACCGTGATGGGAATGCCGATGGAGCCAAAGGCTACCGGGGCGGTATTGGCAATCAGGCAGATGCCGGAGGCATAGAGGGGGTTGAAGCCGAGTCCGACGAGCATGGCGGCCGTGATGGCGACGGGGGCACCGAATCCGGCTGTACCTTCGAGGAAGGCTCCGAAGGAGAAGGCGATGAGCAGGGCCTGGAGTCGTCGGTCGGAGGTGATGGATGCCATGAAATGTTTGATGATGTCGAACTGTCCGGCCTTAACGGTGAGGTTGAAGAGGAATACGGCCATGATCACCAGCCAGCAGATGGGAAACAGGCCATAGAGTGCTCCGTGTAGAATCGACAGCCCGGCCAGTTGAATGGGCATTTTATAGACGGCAATGGCAATGAGCATGGCCAGAGCCGTCGCGATAAGGGCAGCCTGGTAGCCTTTCATCTTGCGGATAATCAGCGCCCAGAAGATGAACAGGATGGGTAGGGCGGCTACGATTACCGATAGTGGGAGGTTACCAAACGGGTCTATTACTTGTTTCCAGGTCATAAGTTGGTTGGGTTTGGGCTACTTTTATTCGTTCAGGGACTCCCGTGTCTGTGTCCTCACCAACACGGGAGCCGGAGCTTTTACATGTTTAGGCCAGATCCAGAGCCACAATTTCATGATCGACTATTTTGGGAATTGCTACCATGAGCTTGCCGCCTTTGATCTCAAATTTAGGTTTTTGCTCACTCATCAATAGTTTTACCCCCGTTACTTTGGCCCCTGGCGGAACAGCTACAGAGACCTGAGCCTCAATAGGGATTAGCTCCCGGAACGGCCCCTTCATCATCATCGGATTGGTCAGGTTAACCAGGTGAACAGTCATCGAATTCGCCTGTCGCCATACATGTACATCAATCACACCGGGGCCGGTTACGGTGGCAATGGGTTCCTCATCTAATGCCCAATTTACTACATTGCTGAGAAGCTGACCGTGATCGACGCCCAGTAGTTGCCAAAACGACCGATCCAGATCGCCCGGGATGTAGGCCACCCGACCTTTGCCAATCTGTCGCAGGTATAATTCGCGCGTATCGGTTTGCGGCACACGCGGGTATACGTCTTCCATTGGTAAGTCGGGGTAGGTTGGGATGAGCGTGACCGGGCTGGGGAAATTGGTCGCCGTAGGTTTGACGTTGACTTTGTAAATGGCATTGATGATGCGCGGGGTATCTTCTAGTCCTCTGAGAATCAGTTGCGTCTGGCTGTCTTTGCCGCCCTGTTGCAGATGGAGGTAGCTGTTCCGCAAGGGACCTTCTACTTTCTGGTCGTAAGATACACCGAACAGACTCGCCAGCCCGAAATCAGACCGTTGTTTGCCGTCTTCATCGTACAGCGAGGTTTCGAACGTAGCCATAACGCTGCCACCTTTCTCGACAAAGGCCTGTATCTGTTTACACTGCGCATCGGAAAGAGCGGCAATATTGGGAAGGATCAGCAACTTGAACCGCTTAAGGTCGTCGGCCGTGAGCAGTCGGTCGTTCACCATGTCGAACGGAATCCGATTTTCTACCAGATTGTGGTACATACCGTCGAGGTGATCCCCACTTTTCTGCTGCCAGGGTTTTCCACCGTAGTTACGGTCGGTTTGTTCGGAATAAACCAGCCCAACTCTGGCCATTGGTGCGGTGTTGCGGAGGTATTTCTCGTTCTTGTAATAACCTTCGTACAACTTCGCTACAGATTCCATCCAGCGTTTGTCGTAGATGTCGCCCCCGAATTTTACAAAGCAGGGACGCATGCCATTGGCGGTTCCTTCGGCAACCCAGATTCGTATTTCGGCATCACTCTGTACCGAATCCTTCCACCGAAATTCTTCTTCAATACCCACGCTGAAAATACCGATGAGGGGTTTCATACCCAGCGTCGAGCGGAGTTCTTTAGCCCCTTTGCCATTGGCCCAGGGCGGAATTAGGCCCCGGCGAGCCTGCTGATCGGCGAAGAACAGATCGGCCTCTTTTCCCGTCATGACTTTGTCTGGGAAACCGTTAGGAATGAATCGGGCGCTGGGTTTTATTTGCCGGATGCCCGCATCCCAGGTCGCCCACACTTCCCGAAGCCGTTTCATGCGCCATTCTGCCCATTTGCGGTAGGTAGGGTCAAGCTTGTCGATTTTCTGGGGCAGATCCAGACCGGAGTAGGCTTTGAAATTACGCTGGCAGCTATCGCAGTAGCAGGTATCATGGCCATGCCAGCGGTTCGAGAAAATACCTTCCGGCTGGAATTTCTCCATGATCTCCTTGTTGACTAAAGTCATAAAGTCGAAGCTGTAAGGTCCTAACGCGCAGGTAACCCACAGATCAGGATTGGCCCAGTGACGACGTTTCTGCCCATCGGCGGTTACCGCTATCCACTCGGGGTGTGCGTCGTACACATCCTGCCGTACAGCGTGGGGATCGGTGCGAAGCATGATCTTCATGCCCTGCTTTTTGCAGCCTTCGACCAGATAGCCTAGTGTATCCGAATTGCCCATGAAGTCGCTCCGGTGGTGCAGCGGAATCTGGGTTGGATAAAAGGCCACGATGCCACCAGCACTGAGTAAGGCCCCATCGGCATGAATCCGCTTGAAGTAATTTAGCCAGAAATCGGGATCGTAGTGGCCGGGGTCGCGTTCCACGAAGGCCAGTTGTACCCAGCGCATGGGGCCATCGAGCCAGTAGGTTTCGGCAGGAGCTGCGCCCGGCGTCAGGAGGGAGGGGTATGCCAGCAGCGGTGCGCCTGAGAGAGCATAGGCACCACCCAGAAGGCCACTGGTTTTTATAAAGTCTCTTCGTTCCATAAGAATGGGTGAGTTCAAAAACTCACGTTAGGTCATCGGGTGTTGAAGGGCCGGTCAGGCTTTTGAGAAAATGAGTGTGGATAGTACCAACCTATCTGTTATTCGTATCCGGGATTCTGGGGGAAAATCGTCCGGTTGTTGATGAGCTGAATCTGACTTAACGGAATGGCAAATACCGTCATGTAGTCTTTCATACCCAACGATTTGAGGGTGTCGAATGCCCGTCCTGTTCTGACCAGGTCGAACCAGCGGACTCCTTCAAATGCTAACTCCAGCCGACGCTCCCGGTAAATTTTCTCCCGTAATTCATCTTTGCTCAAATCACTGTAAGGGGCCACACCCGCCCGGGTACGAACCTGATTGATAAAAGGCAGTGCCTGAGCCGTTTTACCGTTTTCATTGAGGGCTTCAGCATACATGAGTAGCACGTCGGCATAGCGGATGACCTTCCAGTTGGCCCGACTGTCGTTGCCGGTTGCGACGGGTGTAATATATTTTTTGGTGTACCCCTGCGACGTAGCTGAAGGAAGTTTTACGGGATTGCCGTTCTTATCGATGAAAAAGTCTTTCTGTACGGTAATATCTTTACGACGGTCATCGGCGGTGAAGAGGGCAATCAGGCCGGGCGATGGTGAGTTGGCCTCGGTCAGTCCGCCTTTTACACCGTATACATCGGCCATAGCGGCCGAATTAGGAAAAAAACGGTTGGTAAATACACTACCTTCGCCGATGCCTTCTTCGTATTCGATGTCGAAAATGTATTCGCTGTGGTGCTCGTCTTTGGTGTACACAAACAGGTCGTTGAAATTGGGCAGCAGCGAATACCCCAGCGTGGTTACTTCCTGAAGTTTGGCTTCGGCTTTTACAAAATCCTTGCGGGTCATGTACACGCGTCCCAGAATGGCTTTGGCGGCTCCTTTGGTTGCCCGGCCTACATCGGTTCCAGTATATCGGGTTGGTAGGACACTCTCCGCATCCATCAGATCTTTGATGATGATTTCATCGTAGATCCTGTCGGCTTTTTCACGGGCCAGCTTGTAGGCTTCGTCGGTCGTGGCGGGTTTGGTGAGCATGGGAACGTCCCCGAAAATGCGGACCAGATCGAAGTAGGCAAAGGCGCGTAAAAATTTAGCCTCGGCCATGTGGCGATTCTTGTTGGTGACAACCGCTGGGTCGGCATTTTCGATCCGGGTCAGGATAGTATTGGTCCGGTTGATGATGTTGTAGTAGTTCCGCCAGGTGGTTCGGAGCAGATCGTTGTCGCTGCTCAGAATGAACGCATCCGAGAAATACCAGGGGTCGGTTTTAACAACTTCCTGACGCGCGTCGTCGCCCCGCATATCGCCAAAAATCCAGAAATCCTGGTATTGCAGTTGCAGGGTGTTGTAGGCGGCCACCACAGCGTCCTGATAATCTTTGTCGGTTTTGTAGAGCGCATCGACGCTCACGGTGGAAACGGGCGGCACTTCAATAAAGTTTTTGCAGGAAACCATCAGCAGTGCGGTCAATGCAAAAAGGGAGAGTAAGGTTTTCATGATCGTATTTTTTGCAGATGGATGGGTATCAGAACGTAACATTCAGGCCGAACAGGAAGCTCTTTGCCAAAGGATAGTTGTTCAGGTCGATACCGGGTGTGAGGGCGTTATCCGTGTTGCTGACGTCGGGGTTAAACGAGGTGTTCTTCGTGAACAGGAAGGGATTGTTGGCACTCGAATACACCCGGATGCTATTGAGTGACAACCGTTTTACGAGTTCACTCGGAAGCTGGTAGCTGAGGGTGACGTTGTTGATCCGCAGGTACGTTCCCGTATCCACATAGCGCTGGTTCGACAGGCGAATACCGCCCGTTGGGGCATCGTTAGGCCGTGGGGTAACACCATCGCCGGGGTCCTGCTCCGATTTCCAGTAATTGATCTGGGTCGCCAGCGTCCGGCTGCGCGAACGGGTAAGTAGGGTGATGTTGCGGGCTGTGCTGATCACTTCACTGCCGTGTGTACCTTGTAGGTTGATGCTTAGGCTCAGGTTTTTGTACGAAATTCGGTTGGTCATTCCGTAGTAAAAATCGGGGTAGGGCGTCCCCATGATTGTGTTGTCGTAGCTGTTGATAACGCCATCAGGTTTTCCGTTCGGGCCACTCACGTCCACGAACCGAATATCGCCAGGTCGTGAGCGGTCAGCAGCACCTGGATTGTAGACGGGCCCTCGGTCGACATCGGCCTGGGTTTTGTAAATACCATCGACCAGAAAGCCGTAAAACATCCCGATGGGTTGACCAATCATGGTGATATTCCGGCCTGAAATGATGGGGTCGCCCTGTACGCCCAGTTTCACCACCTTGTTCTTATAGGTTGAAATGTTGAAATCAGTCGACCATTTGAGTGCCCGGTCGATGTTGACCGTTCCCAGTACAAACTCCCAACCTGTATTTTTGACCTCGCCAATGTTCTGCAACGCTGTGCTGAAGCCGGTTACGTCGGGGACGTTGACGTTCAGCAGTAAGTCGGTGTTGCGGGCTTGAAAGTGGTCCAGGTTGACAGTTACCCGTCGATTGAAAAAGCTGGCGTCCAGACCGATGTTAAACGATTTCTGCTTTTCCCAGGTCAGGTTCGGGTTGGCGGGTCGGGCCGCTGCGAATCCACCGATGGCTACCCCGCCCAGCGTGTACTTTTCGTAGTTGATGGTTGGGTAATGCTCGTAATTCCCGATGTTGTTGTTGCCCGTTTCACCGTAGCTGACCCGCAGTTTCAACTCGCTCAGGTTACGGACACTTTTCAGGAAGTCCTCGTCTGAAATCCGCCAGGCCACGGCCAGCGATGGAAAAATGCCGTATTTATGATTGTCGCCAAACCGGGAAGAACCATCGGTCCGAATCGAAGCGGTCAGGTAATACTTATCGCTGTAGTTGTAATTGACCCGCGCCAGGTACGAAATCAGCGACCATTGGTACATACTCGATGAGCCATCCGTCAGAATGCCGCTGACCGCACTTAATGTCGGTACCAGATTGTTCGGAAATTTGTTGCTGGTTAGGAAACTCGACTCGTTGGTTTCTTTCTGCATCGTGAACCCTGCCAGCCCGACAAGGTTATGTTTTCCAAAACTTTTCCGGTAGTTGAGAGTGTATTCGGTCAGCCAGTTGAGGGTATTGGACGTGCTGTCGGCCCCTACGGCGGCATTGTTGTAAAAGGCTGGAATCTGTGGCCGGAAGCGCGTTCCCCGCGTGTTGTACGACGTAGCGCCCAACAATACGTTCAGGCTCACGGCCTCGGAGAATTTGTACTCCAGATTGACGTTGCCCAACACCCGCATGCCTTTCCGTTTTCCCTGAATTTCGAGCGCCAGGGCTACGGGGTTCAGCAGAATGGTGGAGGCATCCAGATTGGAATAGACGAAATAGCTGCCGTCAGCATTATAGAGGGGATAGTAAGGCTGAGCCGACGTAGCCTGAGCAATGATACCGTCGTTATCACCACCACCAGGGCCACTGGCCGTCACTACTTTGGCATCCGTATAAGCCGTATTGAAATTCAGTTTGACTGATAACCGATTGGTCAGTTTAGCATCGACATTGGCGCGTAATGAATACCGGTTGAAGTTGCTGTTCCGAATAATCCCTTCCTGGTTGAAATACTCGCCACTGATGGCATACCGTACATTGTCGGTGCCGCCCGTTGCTGATAGTTGATACTGACTTTGAGGGGCTACCCGAAAGACGGCATCCAGCGCGTCGGTGTTGTACGTGTTTTTGCCAGACAGCACATCCTGGATAGTTTGCGGAACTGGAATGGCCCAGGTATTCATAGGGCCGGAGATGTTGTTGCCGTTATCGATATTCCGATTACGGATGCCATCGTAGTAGTACTGCGCCTGCTGCTGGGCATTGAAAAATTCGGGCCGTCGTAGAATACTCTGGAATCCGTAGTAGGTATCGAAACTGATGGTTGCTTTGCCCGACTTACCCCGTTTGGTATTGATGATAATTACACCGTTGGCACCACGAGAGCCATAAATGGCTGTAGCCGAAGCATCTTTCAGAATGTCCATGCTCTCCACATCATTGGGATTTAGCGTCTGGATGTTATCGATAGGAAACCCGTCGACTACATACAGCGGATTGGAACTGGCCGAAATACTCCCGATCCCCCGGATTCGGATCTGGGGAGCGGCACCTGGATCGCCCGACACGGTTTTTACCTGTACTCCGGCTACTTTTCCCAGCAATGCCTGGTCGATTCGGGCAACGGCTAACTCCTTAATTTCCTGGCTACCGACCGAGGCTATTGAGCCGGTTAAGTCCTTACGTTTTACCGAACCATACCCCACCACCACAATTTCTTCAAGCGTTTTATTATCGAGCTTGAGCACAACATCGACCGTAGAGCGGGTGCCTACGACCACTTCCTGCGATAGATAGCCTACGAAGCTGAAAATCAGGGTGGCCGATCCGTTTGGGACATCCAGTTTATACCGACCATTCACATCGGTGGTGGTACCCCGCTGCGAGCCTTTCAGAATGATACTGACGCCAGGTAGTCCTTCCCCTTTTTCGTCGGATACCGTTCCCTGAATCGGCAGATCGGCGATGGGTAATGGGGTTACGGAAAGGGTTGTCAGCCGATTGAAACGTTCCTGTTCGGATTTTGTTTCCAGCGGGTTGTATACGGAGCCATTTTGAGCCGACTCTTTGAGCAGACTTTTTTCATTGCTTTTGGGGTCAGCAACTGGTTTTACGCTGTTGTTCAATGGGAAAATCAGGTACGATTTTTTGCCATATCGTTCAAAGTTCAGTCCGAACGGTGCCAATATACGTTCGAGCTTTCCTTCCAGATTTTGTTTGTTATCGAGCAGGCTACGATCGATGGTTTTATTCTTGAGCAAGTTATCGTTGAACTCAAAAATTACCTTATAATGGCGGCTGAGAACGTCTAACGCTTCGTTTAGCGAAAGCCGGGTGGCATTGACCTCGCCCTGAAGGGCCGGGCGAACATAATTGGCTGCGAATATCTGAGCACTGGCGGCAGTAGGCAGCAGGGTAGCGCTCGATAAAAGCAAAAAAAATAGAACTGCTCGTATGGATGGAGACATTCTTTTTTTTAGGTTTAGGGTTGACAATCGATTACGCCCGTCCTTTCGCTATTCGTCCGGCAAGACCCAGCGACAAGGGCGGGATTTTTTTATCATTTCAGATGAACCACATCGCCATCTTTATGAATCGAGATTGGGTACATGCGCTGAAGTTTCGCAAAGAATACTTCGGCCGAATCGGCTGGAAATGAGCCTGTAAAGGTTTCCTGTTTGAGTGCGGGGTTGTCGATCACGACATCGAGGTTATACATGTCTTTCAGCATGTCCGCGATTTCGGCCAGCGACTTTTGTTTAAATAAAATGACCTTGTCTTTCCAGGCCGTGTAATCGTCAATCTGAATGGCCTGCTTGACCAGTCGGACTTTTTCGTGCGACTGACTCACTTTTTCGCCTGGTTTCAGCATCACGGTATTTTGTTCGTTCTGCTCATCGACCACTTTCACCGAGCCATGCTCAAGAGCCACATCGACCTTATCCCGGCGGTTGAGCACATTGAATGCGGTGCCTAATACCTGTATTTTCAGGGTGTTGGCATGAACCACAAACGGAACCCGCTTGCCATTGGCGCTACGCTTGACGACGTCAAAAAATGCTTCGCCTTCTACCCAGACTTCGCGGCTGGGCCTGTCTAGAAAATCGTTGGCAAAGTGCAGTCTGGAATGAGCGTTCAGCGTAACGGTTGACCCATCGGCCAGCGTTATCTGACGAATTTCACCATAAGCCGTTTGGATTTCTTTAGTTCGCAATGGGTTATAAATCAGGGCGTAGCTGAGCAGGATGACGGCTATGCCAGCGGCTACCACCCACACAGGCCGTTTCCACCAGCCTATCGAATGGGCAGGTTGTTCCCACAGCGGTACAACGGGCGTCGCGTCGTCGTTCAGGTTGGCCTGTATAGCCTGCCACATACTCGACCGCTCCGATGGGGTCCAGGTTTCACCGAACGAAATGTGCTGAACCAGCCATTGCGCTTTCTTGACGACAGGCCGTTTTTCTGGGTGCTCGGCAAGCCAGTTTTGCCAGAACGATTCACTCGCTGAGTCGGCTTCCAGCACCCATCGCTGAAAGAAATCATCAGCGGCAAAGTCTTCTTCCGTAAAGTGCAGATAGTTCATTGGAAAGGAGTAGGAGTTGTGTCGGTGTATACCCGTATAGAAAGGGCAATAAGGTTTTTGTAACCTTCCGAATTGGAAAATTTTTCAGAAAAATTTAAGCAAGAGAAGAAGCCGCTGATAAACAGTTAGATATTGGCCAGTACCAAGAACGGTAGTAGAAAATCGATGGTATGAATGAGGGCTTGTCGTAACGTTTTAATGGCCCGGTGAATAGTGTTTCGCAGAATCTGATACTCCAGTCCGGTCAGTTCGGAGATGTCTTCATAACTCATCTTTTCGAAGAATCTGAGAAAAATGATCTCCTGCTGACGAGGGGGCAACGACCGGACGGCTAGCTGCAATTTCTGAACATTCGACGCTTCGACTTCACTGACGTCGGTAGCATACTGCTGTTCGAGCGATAAGGTATTGTCGGGAAATGAATCGGTGGTGAGTCGTTCTTTTCGAACATCGGCCAGAATGATTCGTCGTAGAGAAACCATCAGGTAATATTTGACCGATTGCGGAACGCTGAGGTTGTGCCGTCGATTCCAGATCTGGACAAAAAGCTCCTGAACCGAGTCCTGTACCAACTCCCGATTGTACGCTACTGATAGCCCGTATTGCAACAGCCAGTCCGCATAGTTTTCGTAAAAGTAAGCCAGTGCATTCGATTCTCCCTGCTGAAGGCGTATCCACCAGCCTGTTTCATCTTCCTGTTGAACGGAGAAATCCATTACCCGATTAGTAGATACCATTTCGTTGAATCGCTAGCAAGTTAACCAGAATACTTCGTTTTGTTCTAAAAAATCACTTTAACTTACATTTTAGTTAGAATGCTATTATCTATTGACCCCATCGCTGTCTTTAGCCAACAGAATGTCGCGCTCCACCTGCGGTATGTACTTGGACCAGATGAAGGTTCGGGCATCGTTGAAGGCGTTTTCTTTCGAGACATACCCGTCGATATAAGGCACTTCGTGGTAATGGCTGGCAGTAATATCACTGACGGTACGCCAATGGGTCAGGCATCGGGTTAGTAGGGTAATGGCCTCTTGCTGATGGGCCTTATTTTGCGAAAGCCGGTACGTTTGTAGAGCCACCCCAGCCCGGAGTTTATCGGCGAAATACCGGCTCAAATAGGCCCAGGTTTCCAGATCGGCCAGCTCACAGGCCAGCGTAGGTGGAGCGCCCGGACGCAGTTGCTGAACTCGTGCCAGAACGGTTTTGCTATCAGCATCCAGCCAGTCAGCCAGGGTTAGCGGGCCGACTTTTCCGGCGGGCAGCGAGCCATTTGCCTGTTTCAGTGCGGCATAGTCCTTAATCGACAGATAGGTTGGGTCTAAGGGTTGGTGTTCAATAAGTTCGTTGACAGAAATAAACGACGATACATCATCCTGAAATCCTTTCCCTGCCGAAAAAGGGGACAAAAAACCTTCTGAATAGAGTGTGTAATCCCAGGTCGAGGCAAAATAAGAAGCAAGTCGTAGCGGCATCTGACTGGCAGCAGCGGTAGCTTCCAGCATCGGTTTACCCGATTTGGCTCCGTACCGACTGGCAAAGCTGGCTTCAAATACGGCATCGGGTGTTTTAGGGTCGTAGAGCAATCTACCCCAGAGCTGATAAAACAACCACTGTTTCTCGAAGGCATACGTCCAGGTGCGGTGCGCGTTATCGACATGCGAATACTCTTTGGCCGGAATATACCCTTCTGAGCCAACGAAATAGCCGTTGACATACGGAGCCGTATTCTGTGCAATATGCCGACGAATAAAATCGGGTTGACCCCAGCGCAGAATGAAAAAGTCCTCATTCCGAATCATCCATTCAATGCGGTAGTTATTGGGCATCGGATTCCAGTAGCCATCGTCGCGTTTGCCCGAATGTGAATCGTGCGTTAGAAGAAATGAGGGAGTCGAGTGGCCATGCGACCAGTTAAATTTGATCTCAACCAGCGTCGTATCAGATAAATGCGCGTTGTTGATCACCCGGCGCATCTCGGCTGGATCGGCAGAAAGGACGGAACGGTGCAGAAACTTAACCGGCCGATTGGCGGCTTTGATACCCGCCACAATGGTTTCTTCGAGCCAGTCTTCCCGGTCTTTGGGCGTCATGTTGGGTAGAGCAGTCCCTTCGGCTTTGAAATTGCTCATCCAGTCGGCCAGCGTAATGCCGATGCCGGCCAAATCGGGATACTCGTTGATAACCTGCGTAACGACCTCACGCGTGTACCGCTTGACAATCGCTGAGGTGTCGTTTCGCTCTTTCACCCCGTAATGCTTGGCAAATTCGGGCGATACGGCGATGTTCCAGTTGACAATGTATGGATCGATCCCTCGCTCTTTGGCCATCCGAAACAAGCCCGTCCAGAACTGTTTCCAGTCGGCCATTTCCTTGTCCGAGAAGCTGTTGGCTTCGGGAAAATGCGTCGGTTTGACCATAAACGAGAACGGGTGGACATTCCAGAGTGACAGCACGTTGAACCGATTCTCGGCCATCTGATCCAGCAACTTTTGCCAGTATGCCAAATCCCGGCAGGTTTCTTTATGCACGTCCATCACCTGACCTACCCGGTACGAAGACCACGGCAAATTGACTTTCAGCGCCCGAACTGTGAAGTGGGGATTTACCGTTTTCGGAACTACCGTTTTCCAGGTTTTACCCATCCGAATCTGCTCGGCAACATCCATTGATCCATACATGGCACCCGTTGCATTCGTGGCTGTGATCTGGAGTTGGTTGGCCTGATAGCTGATCCGGTAGCCTTCGTCCCGAATGGATGGATTCGTCTGACCAGGCAACACGCGAATGACAATCGCAGCAGTCGAATTTTGTGGCTTTCTGTCAATTGAATAACCGGTCAGTTGCAGTGCCTTTTCCAGATGATCAACTCCAAAACGAATCGGACGGCTTGTGGTGTCATAGGCAATTGTCAGCACTGATTGTTGGGTCTGACCAAAAAGCAATACTGGCCAGAAAATCAGCATAACGAACCCGGAACGTAAGAATTGATTAGTCATGCCGATTGAGTGATCGTTTGGGTATTAGGGGAGAGCAGGCTATAGCACCCCTAAATCCCCTAAAAGGGACTTAATTCAAAGACGAGCTAAGTCCCCTTCAGGGGATTTAGGGGTTAGTCAACTATAAATTCCGCGCTTTCAACTGGGCAACCGCATAACTGGCAGCCCGTGCTGTGAGCGCCATATAGGTCAGTGAGGGGTTTACATTGGAGGATGAGGTCATGCCCGAACCGTCGGTCACGAACACGTTTTTGCAGGCATGAACCTGATTGTATTTGTTCAGAACCGAGGTTTTGGGATCTCTGCCCATGCGGGCCGTACCCATTTCGTGAATCCCCAAGCCCATGTGCGCTACCGGATTGTCGTAGGGCGTTACATTTTTGAACCCGGCGGCTTCGAGCATTTCGGCGGCATCGTTCATGATGTCTTTCCGCATCGCCAACTCATTCTCACCGAAATCAGCGTCGAACACAAGCTGGGGTAAGCCCCACTTGTCTGTTTCGGTTTCGCTGAGATAGAATCGGTTTTTGGGGTCTGATAGCACTTCGCCAAATCCGGTGAGGCTGAATTTCCAGGGTCCGGGTTTCGTCATCTGGTTTTTAAAATCGGCTCCGAAGCCTGTTTCAGCCGCCCCGCGCGACCAGTCGGCCCGGCTGGCTCCTCCCTGATAGCCAAAGCCCCGGAGGTAGCTGCGTTTATCAGCACCCCAGTTGCGGAAGCGCGGAATGTATAAACTCCCCGGACGAGCACCGAAATAGTAGTCATTTTCAAACCCTTCCACATCCGCACGGGCACCGATGGCCAGGTGGTGATCCATCAGGTTACGGCCCAGTTGCTCGCTATCGTTGCCCAGACCATTCGGGAAACGGGCTGATTTGGAGTTCATCAGCAATGACGTAGAGCCGATGGTACCTGCATTGAGGAAAAGCACTTTGGCATAGAACTCCCGCACTTCGAGGGTATTCTGGTCGATGACTCGTACACCTTTGGCCTTTTGGGTTTTTTCGTCATACAGAATCTCCTTGACAATGGCGTTGTGAACCATCGTCAGCCGGTTCGTATGGCGGGCGGCTGGCAGGGTAGCAGCCAGTGAACTGAAATACCCCCCATACGGGCATCCGCGTGTACAGCGATTCCGAAACTGACAATCCGTTCGGCCTACGGCCAGATGCTGGGGCTGGGCTTTGGTCAGGTGAGCGACCCGACCAATCGTAATCGGTCGATTCAACTTTTGGGCTACGGATTTCTTCAGGTGAATCTCTGGAGCCGTCATCGCCATGGGGGGCAGGAAATAGCTGTCGGGCAACACGGCTAACCCTTCGGCCTGCCCACTGACACCGACAAATTTTTCGACGTAGGTATACCAGGGCACTAGATCTTCGTAGCGAATGGGCCAGTCGATCCCGATGCCCTCCTTGGCATTGGCCAGAAAATCCTGCGGGTTCCAGCGGTAGGTATGTTTGCCCCATAGTAATGACTTCCCACCCGTATGATAGGCCCGAATCCAGTTGAAGGGTCGTTTCTGGATGTAGGGATTTTCCTTGTCGTTGGTGAACAGATACTGCGAGCCTTCCTTCGCCGAGAAGAACATCGTGGCATAGTGTTCTTCGGCAGCAACGTTCGTGATTTTACCCCGGTGCGGAAATTCCCAGGGATCTTTCATCGCATTTTTATAGTCGGCAACGTGCTTCAGTTCGTAACCCCGTTCGAGGACCAGTACGTTCAGGCCTTTTTCGGTGAGTTCTTTGGCAGCCCAGCCGCCCGTCATGCCCGACCCGACCACGATGGCGTCGTACGTCTGGGCTTTATCTGCTTTGATATTGAGGTTCATAGTTTTTTACAGGAGTGGTTGTTTAGTAGTAGGAGTGAGGAGCGAGTATTGGGAGTAGCTGGCGTCAGAATAAAGGCTTGCGTCAGTTCTCCTAATACTCGCTCCTCACTCCTACTACTACACTTGATTTCCGTACATGAAATCTTTCTGACCGGGTTTGATTTTGATGGCTACGAACTTACCGGGAATGGGCTGGTAGTCGAAAGATGCTTTGATGCCGGGTTCCGATGTGAAGTAACCCAGTAAGGTTAGTTCTTTGGTAATGAGCCAGTACGTGGGCGCTGACGATGTTTGGGCCTCGGCTTCTACCTGTTTGAGCAGCGCCGTTTGCTGATCGGGCGTTAGTGTCAGGAAATTCTTACGTTCCAGGTCGCTCAAACCCGTCAGGAAGGCGTCCTGCGCTGGTTTTTTGTAACAATCCTGGAGCATCAGGTTGATGAAGTCGGGAACACCGGCATCGATTGCCCCCGGCGTATCGGTTCTGGGTAGGATCAGATCGGCGGTTCGGGCTACGATTTCGCGTTGGGTTTCGGTCAGAAACGAGTTCGTCCGGTGGTGTGTTCGACCGCTCAACGCAAGTTGTTCCCAGCGATTCATGGCCTGTAGGGTAGGAGCCGAGAGCGTGCCACCCAGTAACCAGGCTGTTCGTGTTAAAGCGTCCCGTCTGTTCATTTGCGTGTATTAGTTTCGATGGTTTATTCTTTCAAACGAGCGATCCTGTCGATTGCTCTCTAAATCACCACATAGCGACGTAGTATAAAGACTGGCAGGTGCATTTAATACCCCGGATTTCACTATTTTTCTTGATAACAGCTTTAGAATAGAAGGATTTGAGCCTCTTGAGGCTGGTGTGGAAAAATGTGGCTATAAAAAATCATGGATAGGGTCAGGATATAATGCTGTAGCGCTGCTTTTCTGGTTAAGAAGCTTCTGTTCACAAGCACCTTCTGCTTACCTGTACCACAGCCGGACTAATCAGACCGTTTCGTCCACGCCTATAGAGTATATCTCCAGGTTAATGGGATTTTAATCCCTATCTGCACTGTTAAATTCAATTTTTTGAAAAAATAATGAAAATGGACTAAGTGTTTTTAGGCTGATTATCGTCTTTACTAATACATGATCTGTAGTTTACGAACGATTCATTGGCCCAGTTACGAATCATTCTAGAGGAAATAATCAAATGAACCAACCGCTTCATTTACCCGTAGAGATGGGACAAGTCCTGCCCTTAAGACAACGGCCCGAGTTAGGGGCGGTGTATGTTTTGGAGTCGGAAGAAACAGGTACGCCGTCTTCTGGAAAGGCGGGTTGGGATAATGAATTATTCCTGCGAAAAGCTTTTCAGGAAGACGTCGAACGGGGGATCAGCTTGTTGTTTCGGCAATACTATACCCTGCTGTGCAGCCATGCGGTCCGGTTCGTATCGTCGAAAGCCATCGCTGAAGATATAGTCTCCGACATTTTTTATGAGTTTCAGGCGGAGTCGCGGTATAAGAGCATCACCAGTTCGTTCCGGGCGTATTTGTTTACGGCGGTTCGCAACCGGGCGTTCGATTATGTGCGGGCTGAAATGCGGCATAATACCTCGCTGGAAAATGCCGAGCTGATGCCCGCCCACAAAACCCAGAGCCCAGACTCGATTACGCAGTATGAAGAACTCTATCACGACGTCGAAAATGCCATCAACGCTATGCCCGTAAAGCGTCGGCAGATTTACATCATGCACCGGTTTGAGGGCAAAAAGTACCAGGAGATCGCCGACGAACTGCACCTGTCGCTGCGCACTGTGGAAGCGCATCTGTTTCAGGCCATGCGGCAAATTCGGAATACGTTGAAAGATAAATGGTTGTTGATTGCCTGCCTGGTAGGACAGCTTTGGCAATGATTGCGTATTTTTCTCTATGATGACTACGTGTTTTTTGTGTTGAAATCGTCATGATAGCATTAATAGTTAATCGATGAAAACTCAGGTATCGAAAGAATCACTTCTCAACTACTTTGCTGGCCGGGCAACGGCTCTGCAAAAGCAGGCTATTGACGAGTGGGCAAAAGAAGAGGATAACCGCGAGCTGTTTTTCGAGTACCTGGCCATGTGGGAAAGTCAAAACCCCCAATTCATTGCCGACGACCGGAAAGCATTGGAGCGGCATCGTCAGCGGATGCTCGGCGTAGTAGAACGGGAAGTAGAGACTGAATCCACCCCCATTGAAGAGCCTGTTATACAACAACTTGGTTCAACCTGGTATCGCTGGCTGGTAGCCGCTTCGGTGAGTCTGCTTCTGCTGGTTGGCGGTTATGTGTTTCGGGACTCGATCCGCTACACCACCTTCGAAACCGGCTTTGGTCAAACCCGGTCGCTGACGCTGGCCGATGGCAGTCGGATTACCTTGAATGCCAACTCATCGCTACGGGTGCCCCGATTTGGCTTTGGCCAGAAAACACGGGAAGTGGTACTGGCGGGTGAAGCCGATTTCTCCATCAAGCACCTGCCTAACCATCAGAATTTTGTGGTGCGGACCGATAAGCACTTTGAAGTCGTGGTGTTGGGTACGGAGTTTATGGTCAATACCCGCGAGCAAACGAAAAAGGTGGTTCTGAATAAAGGAAAGGTTCAGCTATTGTATCAGGAAGGGCAGACCAATAAACAGCTCACAATGAAGCCGGGCAATCTGGTTACCTTCGACAATACCGGAAAAGTAAGCTTAAAACTAACCGAGAAACCGGAAAACTACAGTTCCTGGAAAGAACATCGCTATGTCTTCGATGGCACTACGCTTTCCGAAATCGGCACTCTATTTAAGGAAAACTACGGTATCGTGCTGCAAATTCCTGACAAGGCCCTGGCCCAGGAGACCATTTCGGGGGCTTTTAAAGCCTATAGTGCCGATGAACTCCTTGAGACCCTGACGAGTATAGCCAACCTGAACTACCGACAACAAGGCGATACCATCATTATAACCCAGAATCATTAACCAAGAACCCCTTAACGAACGATGAAAAAACTGATACGTCTGCTACTCCTTTTCGGGGTAGTCCTGGGAGGAGTACGGCCGGGATTTTCGCAGGTGCTGGCCAAAGCCCAACAACTTCAGCAGCGGGAGGCCTACCCGAAAGGGACGGCCCTGAAGCTGAAGGATGTCCTCAAAAAGTTGCAGGACCATTATGAGGTCGATATTCTTTTTTTCGACCGGAATGTAGAAGGCATGGTAGTAACCGAGAATACCATCAACTTCAACGCGAACATCGAGCAGAACCTCAGCGCGGTGCTGAAACCGCTTGGCCTTCGGTATAAGAAGGTACGAAACGGTGGGTATGTGGTGATGGCCAAAGAACCCGCCGGTAAAGCCGAAGCCAGCAGTAGCCAGAATGCTACGTCTCTTCAGGAGCTTCAGACCAAATCCGATCAGGAAACCGATAGCCGGGAATCATCCCTGACACTACCCTCCAGGCTACCTGCGGAGGTTAAACTGGCGGATATTCCGGTGCAGGGGACAGTCATAGACGATAAGGGCGAGGGGTTGCCGGGGGTTAGTATCGTCATTAAAGGGTCGCAGAAGGGGACCACCACCGATGCGCTGGGAAAGTACCGACTGGATGTGCCGAACGCATCCGCCGTACTGATATTCAGTTACGTAGGGTACCTGGCGCAGGAAGTGGTCGTGGGTAATAAGACCACGCTCGATGTGACCCTGAAAGCCGATAACAAAACCCTCGACGAAATTGTGGTGGTGGGCTACGGTACGGTTAAAAAGAAAGATTTGACGGGTTCAGTTGGGGTTATCAGCAATAAGGAAATTAAAGATTTGGGGGTTACCCGGATTGAACAGGGTCTGGCCGGACGCGTCGCCGGGGTTCAGGTAAAAGTTGTTTCGGGCGAACCCGGTGCCGCTCCACAAATTCGTGTGCGGGGTATTGGGAGTATATCGGCCGGGGCCAGTCCGCTGTATGTGGTCGATGGCTTCCCCACCGATAATATCCAGACCCTGAACCCCAATGATATTGAAACCCTGGATATTCTGAAAGATGCTTCTGCCACTGCTATTTACGGGTCGCGCGGTTCCAATGGGGTGGTCATCATCACGACCAAACGAGGAAAAGCTGGTAAAGCCAACATCACACTCGACACTTACTACGGCTGGCAGAGTGTATCGAAAGTACCCATTATGAAGAACTCGAAAGAACAGGCGCAGTTCTTCTACGATGGTATGCGTAACAAAAACATGGATGCGGGTAAAGACGTATCGGGGCCACCAACATCCTGGGCTACACCCGTACCCGCCATCATCATGGATGTGCTGGAAGGCCGGAATACCACCGACGAAAATTCTCTGAATAAAGTTCTCATTACGGCACCCCAGCGTCAGATTCAATTGTCGGCGACGGGTGGGTCCGAAAATATTCGGTATGCCGTCAGTGGGGAATATTTCAATCAGGATGGTATTATTATCAACAGTGGTTTCAAGCGGTATTCGATGCGTTCCAACATCGATGCGCAGTTGTCTAAGCGGTTAGCCCTCAAAGTTAGTCTTAATCCTGCGTATACCGAACTGCGTTCCCTGCCGTCAACGGGCGTTAGTGGCGGCACGGCCAGTACACTAGGTATTGTCGCATCTACTTTACAGATTCATAATTTCCGTCCCTTGCTAAATCCCGACGGAAGCTATTTCAATTATGCTGGTCTGGCCGATATGGCCGACATCTACAATCCACTCGCCGTAGCTCAGGAAACGATCACATCACAGAAGAACCTTCGATTGTTGGGGAATGTCAATCTGGAATACCAGATCATGAATGATTTAAAATTTAATGTACTCCTGGGCGGTAGCCTGCTGACGAACAAAGGCATGTACTTCCGTCCGCAACGCGCCTATTTCGCCAACGAACTGCCCACCGGTACGGACAACGCGGGCCTGATCACCAACTGGCTCACGGAGTACACACTGAACTATAACAAAACAATCAATAAACACTCGATTGCTGCCTTAGCCGGTTTTACGGCCCAGAAAGAACGGGGCGAAACCAGCTCCATGACGAGCAACAAGTTTCCGAACAACCTGGTCCCTACACTGAGTGCCGTGGGTGGGTTGATCACCAACGGAACGGCAAACATTTACGAGTGGTCGCTGATGTCGTATCTGGCGCGGGTCAATTACAACTACAATAGCAAATACTACCTGACCACTTCGATTCGGACCGATGGTTCGTCACGGTTCGGAACGGAGAATAAGTACGGTATATTCCCATCGCTGGCCGTTGCCTGGCGTATTTCGGATGAAGCGTTCCTAAAAAACCGACCCGAAATCACGGAGCTGAAACTTCGGGCCAGTTATGGGGTAACGGGCAACAATAACATTGGTAACTACGACCAGTACGCGACCGTCAGCTACGAAAACTATGGGCTGGGCAACAGCGTCGCTACGGCCATTGCACCCGGCCGGATCGCAAACCCGAGCCTGACCTGGGAGACCCAGAGTTCGCTCAATTTTGGCGTAGATGCCAGTTTCTTCAATAGCCGGATTACGGCCTCCATCGACCATTTTACCTCGCACAATACCAATCTGCTGCTGAACGTAAACATCCCAAACAACACGGGGTTCAGCACAGCTTTGCAGAATATCGGCGAGGTTAAAAACACGGGCTGGGAGTTTGTATTGGGAACGGTAAACATTGACCGGAAAATCAAATGGTCGACCGATTTCAACCTGTCGACCTACCGCAATAAAGTGGTTAAACTAGGGCCACAGGGCGATCCAATCTATTCGGGCAACAACGTAACCATGATTGGACAGCCCATCGGCATGTTCTTTGGCTGGCTGACCGACGGGATTTTCAAAACGCAGGCGGACCTGGATCGGGGACCTATTTATAACCCCGGTGGCAGCGACCGTTCGCGCGTAGGCGACATTCGGTTTGTCGATATTAACGGGGATGGAGTCATCACCAATGCGGATAAAACCATCATGGGGTCGCCCTATCCCGATTTCTTCTATGGCATGACCAACCGGGTTACGTATAAAAACCTGAGCCTGAGCGTCAGTCTGCAAGGGTCGAAAGGCAACATGATCTACAACACCTCGCGGGGTGGAGGCAACAGCGGCCGGGCGCGGGTGAGAGGCTACGCCTTCAGCAACAACTACTGGAAGTCGGAGCAGGACCCCGGCGATGGCAAAACTCCTCGCCCCAACGATACCCCAACGGGTGGGGTTCGTCTGCCGAGTCAGTTGTTTCTGGATACAGGGACCTACCTGCGGATCAACAACATAACCTTAGCGTATGTGGTCCCGTCGGCCATTAGCCAGAAGCTCAAGCTGAACTCGCTGCGGGTCTATGTCAACGCCAATAATCCGTTCATCTTCACGAAGAACACGGCGTTTAACCCCGATGTCAGTACGACCGAAAATCCGCTGACGCCGGGCGTAGAGGCCAACGATTATCCACTGCCCAAAAGCCTGATGATTGGCTTGAATGTAGGATTTTGAGCCGTATCACGACAACTAAACGACTTAGCCAAATGAAAAAGATAATTTGTCTACTTACGCTGGCATCGGTGCTTACCACGTCGTGCCAAAAGAGTTTCATCGAATTGAACCCTATTTCCACCGTTAGTGTGGATGCCGTCTATAAAACGGATAAAGACTTTCAGGATGCCGTGGTCGGTATTTATGCCATGCTGCGGAATCAGTATCAGGACTTCTGGATTTTCGGTGATTTACGGGCCGACGATTCGTGGCATGCGCTCGGTAATGATGCCTTCCTGGTGTCGGTCGATAAGTTCAACATGAACAGCGATGCCAACCTGATGATTTCGACCTGGCGAAACTATTACAGCGCCATCAACCGGGCTAATCTGGTCCTGTCGAAACTGGAAACGGCCGACCCGGCTGTGGTAACGAATAAAGACCGACATATGGGTGAAGCGAAGTTCCTGCGGGCGTTTGCCTACTTCGATCTGGTACGGATTTTTGGTGATGTGCCGCTCAATATCAAGCCAACAACGGCCGACGAAGGCTACACGAAAGTTCGGGAGAAGGTCGATAAGATTTATGATGAGGTGATCGTCAAGGACTTGATGGAGGCCGAAACGAAATTGCCTGCCAAATATACGGGTGTCGATGTGGGCCGGGCTACGAAAGGAGCGGCTAAAGCGATTCTGGGCCGCGTGTACATGACCCGCAAAGATTTTGTAAAAGCCGAAGCCAAACTTCAGGAAGTGACCACGTTAGGGTATGCGCTCCTGCCGAACTACAGCGACCTGTTCGACTACACCAAAGACGAACACCATAGCGAGTACATCTTCGATATTGAATATCAGGATGGTAACCTGGGCGCGGGTAGCGGTTTTTCAAATAAGTTCTTGCCTAAATCAGCCAACTCAGCCGCCGAAACCTTCTACGGAATCAAAGGAGGAGCAGGTGAGCAGAACACGCCCACGCTGGCTTTGTTCGATTCGTTCGATCCGAAAGATCCCCGCCGGGATATTACCGTCGCCAAAGGCTATACCGATAACAATGGCGTGTTTCAGGGCTTTTTACAAATTGCCACCTTCACCAAAAAATACCTGGCCGCCACCAACTCGCTGAACGACAGTAAAGTGAACTGGAAAGTAATCCGCTACGCCGATGTGCTGCTGATGTATGCTGAAGCCCTCAACGAAAATGGGAAGACCGATCAGGCGCTTACCTACCTGAATCAGGTGCGTACACGGGCTAAAATGCCAGCCTACACCACCATGACCAAAGACCAGCTACGGACCAAGATTTACGACGAGCGCGTCTACGAACTATCGATGGAGGGCGTTCGCTGGTTCGATCTGGCCCGGACGGGACGTCTGGATGCGGTGATGGGGCCACTGGGCTACAAGCCGTTCAACGCCCTCTTCCCGATTCCACTGGTCGAAATACAGATTATCAACAACCCATCTATTCTGCCACAAAATCCAGGGTATAGTTAATCGTTTTATGTCCTTCCTTGCCCGCTCCCGTTTTGGAGTTGGGCAAGGATGAGGTTAACCCTAATAGACCTATTCCGAACCTTCCTCTTCATAATTATGAAACAAAAAATCAGCTCATTCGTCGTCTTGTCTCTCATAAGCTATCTGATGGGTGTTCAGGTGGGTTTGGGGCAGAAGAAGTCGAATTCAGCGGATGGATTGAGGTACATTGATCCGACCATTGGCAATGTAGCGCCTTTGCTGAACAGCAATCGGCCGGTGGTTCATTTGCCGAATCAGATGGTCCGTATCTACCCCAAGCGGCAGGACCACCTCGACATGCAGATTACGGATTTCCCGATGCTCTCGCAGAACGTCATTACCCCCCAAATGATTTTTGCCATCAAACCGTACTCTGGTGCGTTGGCTGATACGGGCTGGTATCGACGCCTGACCTACGATCACGACTTTGAAACCATTCACCCCTGGTATTACTCAGTTCGGCTTACCGACGACAATACCCTGACCGAATTTACACCGGGTGCCCGCACCGGAATCTATCGGTTTACCTTTCCGGCTGGGGTGAAAAAACACCTGCTCTTATCGCACTACTACGCCAACGGCAAATACGACTTTCAGAATGGAAATGCTATCGTCGGCACTGAGGCCGTAAATGATGGTATCCACGAGCAAAAAGGCATGGCGTATCTGTATGGGATATTCACAGGCAAACCGCAAACTGGCAAACGCGATGGCGAAAAAGACTGGGGACGCTATACGGTAACAGGTACGCAGGAGAAACCCAAAAAAGTGCCGGGCGAACGGGCATATGCGAGTTATTCGGAGTCGGACAGTCCGACGGTGGAGTTCCGGTATGGGGTTTCGTTCATTAGCGTCGAACAGGCCAAAAAGAATCTGGAAGCTGAACTCACGGGCGTCAGTTTCGATCAGCAAAAAGCGAAAGCACAGGCCGCCTGGGCCAAAACCATTGGTCGGATTCAGGTAGAAGGGGGCACTGAAGCGCAGAAACGGAGTTTTTACACGGCTCTCTACCGTTGCTACGCCCGCATGTTCGATATGACCGAAGACGGGAAATACTACAGCGGCTACGACAAGACTGTTCACACCGACAAACGGCCTTTTTACAACGACGATTATACCTGGGGCAACTATTTAGCCTTACATCCGTTACGCTGCATCCTGGACCCGGACCGGGAAGCCGATATGCTGGAATCCTACGTGCGGATGTACAAGGAGAGCGGCTGGATGCCCGAGTATCCGAAGCCCTACGGCGACCGACCGGGTATGTTTGGCTTCAAATCCTGTGTGATGTTTCTGGATGCTTACCGCAAAGGAATCCGCAACTTCGACGCTAAAACGGCGCTGGAAGGAATGCTGAAGAATGCCGAGCAGGCGACTATGCTACCCTCCCGAAACGGGCCTAAAGGCGCTTTGGAAGATTTTTACTACGCCAAAGGCTATTACCCAGCCCTGCGCCCCGGCGAAACGGAAACTGATCCCTTTGCGTCGCAAAAGCGGGGACAGAAACGGTCGGCGGTGGCGATTACCCTGGGTAATAGCTACGATAGCTGGGCTTTGAGTGAATTGGCTAAAGAGCTGGGTAATCAGCCGGTAGCCCAAAAGTTTGCGCCCTACGCCCAGAACTACAAAAACCTATACTACCCCAAAACGGGCTTTTTCATGCCCAAAGATGCCCAGGGCAACTGGATCGAAATCGATCCGAAGTTCGACGGCGGGCATGCAGGGCTTGATTACTACAACGAGAACAACGGCTGGAATTACCGCTGGAATGTACAGCAGGACATCAAAGGGCTGACCGAACTGATGGGTGGCCCCGACAAGGTAGAGCAAAACCTCGACCAACTGTTTCGGGAAGGAGCCGACCGACCTAAACCCGTTTTCTGGGAGAAATTTCCCGATCAGACCGGGTTGATTGGCCAGTTTGCGATGGGCAATCAGGTGACGTTCTTCATTCCCTACCTGTTCAACTACACCCATGCGCCCTGGAAAACCCAAAAATACACCCGACTGCTGCTGGACACCTGGTTTCAGGACAATATCTTCGGGGTTCCGGGCGATGAGGATGCCGGTTCCATGAACTCGTTTGTGGTTTTCTCGGCGATGGGATTTTATCCGACCACGCCCGGTATTCCCCGCTATTCGATCACGAGCCCACTGTTTACTAAGATCAGTGTGGCTCTGCCCAATGGTAAAACCTTTACGGTCGTTGCCCGGAACAACTCCCGAATCAACAAATACATCCAGTCGGCCACGCTGAACGGCAAGCCACTCACCTCCCTCTCGTTTACGCATGATGAACTGATGCAGGGCGGTACGCTGGTGCTGGATATGGGTGAAAAAACCGATAAAAAATGGGCGATACTCTATTAACCCTCATGACGATCTCAACGCGCAATCAATCCGGAATAAAGCGAGGGCTGGCGAGTTTGCTGGTGAGCGTACTAGCGGCTCAGTTCAGTTTGGCGCAACCTGGCAAACCGACTAATTCGGCCCTGAACTACATCGATCCGACCATTGGCAATGTGGCCCCGCTGCTGAATACCAATCGGCCGGTAGCACATCTGCCCAATCAGATGGTTCGTGTGTTTCCGCATCGGCAGGATCATCTGGATATGCAGATTACGGATTTCCCGATGCTCTCGCAGAATATCATTACTCCCCAGATGGTGTTTGCCATCAAACCTTCCAAAGGGGCTTTAGCCGATACGGCCTGGTTCCGTCGGCTCACCTACGACCACGATCTGGAAGTAACACGCCCCTGGTATTACTCCGTCAAACTGACCGACGATGACATTCTGCTGGAGTTTACACCGGGTGCACGGACGGGTATTTATCGGTTTACCTTTCCGGCTGGGGTTAAGAAAAATCTGCTTTTGTCGCACAATTACGCCAACGGTACCTACGATTTTCAGAATGGGAACACGATTGTCGGTACCGAGGCCGTAAACGATGCCATCCATGAGCAGAAAGGTATGGCTTACATATATGGCGTATTTACGGGCAAACCGCAAACCGGCAAGCGGGATGGTGAAAAAGATTGGGGACGATATACGGTAAGTGGCATTCCTGAAAAGCCTAAAAAAGTGCCGGGCGAACGGGCGTATGCGAGTTATTCGGAGTCGGATGGACCGGTGGTGGAGTTCCGGTACGGAGTTTCGTTCATCAGTATCGAACAGGCGAAAAAGAATCTGGAAGCTGAATTGAATGGCGTCAGTTTCGATCAGCAGAAGGCCAATGGACAGGCGGCCTGGGCCAAAGCCATCGGGAAAATCACGGTAGAAGGGGGCACCGACGCTCAGAAACGCACGTTTTACACATCACTGTACCGCTGTTACGCCCGCATGGTCGACATGACCGAAGGTGGAAAATACTACAGCGGCTACGACAAGACCGTTCATACCGATGCGCGCCCGTTCTACACCGACGACTATACCTGGGGTAACTACCTGGCCCTGCATCCGCTGCAAATTATCCTGAATCCGAAAGGCGAAGCCGACATGCTGGAATCGTACGTGCGGATGTATAAGGAGAGCGGCTGGATGCCCGAATACCCCAAGCCTTACGGGGATCGGCCGGGTATGTTCGGCTTCAAATCGTCAGTTGTCTTTTTAGATGCCTATCGCAAGGGAATCCGAAATTTCGATGTGAAAGCTGCGTTCGAAGGGATGCTGAAAAATGCCGAACAGGCCACGATGCTCCCCTTTCGAAATGGCCCCAAGGGTGATCTGGAAGACTTCTACGCGAAAAATGGTTATTATCCGGCGCTACGTCCCGGCGAAAAAGAAACGGATGCGTTTGCGTCGAAGAAACCCGGTCAGAAACGGTCGGCGGTAGCGATCACCCTGGGCGACTGTTACGATAGCTGGGCGTTGAGTGAGATGGCCAAAACGCTGGGCAACGAAACCGTCTACGCCAAATACGCCCCCCGGACGCAGAATTACCGGAATCTGTGGAACCCCAAATACAATATGTTCATCCCGAAAGATGCGCAGGGCAACTGGATCGACATCGACCCGAAATTCGATGGAGGGCATAACGGATTCGATTACTACAACGAGAACAACGGCTGGAGCTACATGTGGAACGCCCAGCAGGATTTGTCGGGCTTACGGGAGTTGATGGGCGGGCCTGAAAAAATGGAGCAGAATCTGGACCAGCTTTTCCGTGAAGGTATGGAGAAGAGCAAACCCGTTTTCTGGGAAATGTGGCCCAACCAGACGGGCATGATCGGCCAGTTTGCGATGGGCAATCAGGTTACGTTCTTTATTCCGTATCTGTTCAACTACACCAACGCATCCTGGAAAACCCAGAAGTACACCCGGCTACTGCTGGATACCTGGTTTCAGGATACCATCTTCGGCGTTCCGGGCGATGAAGATGGTGGGTCGATGTCGTCGTTTGTGGTTTTCTCGGCAATGGGTTTTTATCCGACCACGCCCGGTATTCCCCGCTATTCGATCACCAGTCCGCTGTTTACCAAAGTCAGCGTCGCGCTACCCAACGGCAAGACATTTACCATATCGGCTCCCAAGTCGTCCCGCACCAACAAATACATCCAGTCGGCCACGCTGAATGGCAAGCCACTCACCTCCCTCTCGTTTACGCATGATGAACTGATGCAGGGTGGTACGCTGGTGCTGGATATGGGCGAGAAGACCGATAAAAAATGGGACATGCAAAATTGAGTTTTTGATGAGTTTGATTGTAACACAGAGACTCACAGAGAAAGCACGGAGCGGCACAGAGATGATACTGTGAATGTATGATTTTAATTCTTTAGGCTTTAACTAACTATGGTCTGGAAACAAGTAATAGACCCGTTCGATAACCTCATTCTTTCGGCTCTGGTGGCTTCGCTGCCCATTCTGTTCATTTTCTGGGCACTCATCATCCGCAAGATGAAAGGCTATCAGGCCAGTCTGATTGCTATCGGGATCGCTGCGGTCATTGCCATTGCCGTTTACAAAATGCCCGTTCAACTGGCCGGACTTTCGATTCTACACGGGGCCCTGTATGGGTTGTTTCCCATCTGCTGGCTGGTGATCATGGCCGTATTCCTCTTCAACCTCACCGTTAAGGCCGGACAGTTCGACATCATCAAACACTTCATGGCATCCATCACCTCCGACCGACGACTCCAGGCCCTGCTCATCGCCTTCTCCTTCGGAGCCTTCCTCGAAGGTACAGCCGGATTCGGTGCCCCCGTCGCCATCACGGCCGCCATGCTCGTCGGACTGGGATTCAACCCCCTCTATGCCTCAGGTATCTGCCTGATTGCCAATACCGCCCCGGTCGCTTTTGGCTCCATCGGTATTCCCATCACGGTAGCCTCCCAGGTGTCGGGTATTCCCGAACTGCCCATCTCCCAGATGGTGGGCCGCACCCTGCCCATCCTGTCGGTGATCCTGCCGTTTTATCTAGTGACCATCATTGCCGGGTTCAAAAAAGCCCAGGAAGTGCTGCCCGCCGTGCTGGTGTCGGGCGGAGCGTTTGCTTTATTGCAGTGGTTTTCGGCCAACTACCTGGGTCCAGCCCTGCCCGATGTGATTGCTGGACTGGGCTCGATCATCTGTCTGATGACCTTTCTTCGGTTCTGGAAGCCCAAAACCATCTGGCGATTTGCCAACGAGCCCGCGGCTACTTTCGATAGCTCCATTCAGTATTCGGGGGGGGAGCTACTGCGAGCCTGGAGCCCGTTTCTGCTCTTGACCATCATGGTTATTTTCTGGGGATTGCAGTCGATCAAGGATGTGCTCAACGCCCATGGTCAGCTTCAGTTCGAGTTTCCGGGTCTGCACAATGCCATTCAGGGCCAGGACGGAACGCTGCTGGCCAAAGTGTTCAAGTTCAACTACCTCTCGGCAGCCGGTACGGCCATTCTGATTGCCTCGCTGGTGACCATTCCGCTGGTGGGGCTGACCTATCGGCAAGGGCTACAGGTCTTTGGGGCAACCCTGCATCAGCTTCGGTTCCCAACCCTGACGGTGGCCTCGGTATTGGGGTTTGCCTATATCGTGAATGACTCCGGCATTACCCTCACCCTGGCCCGAGTGCTGGCTAGTACAGGAAGTTGGTTCCCCTTTTTCGCGCCGGTACTGGGTTGGCTGGGTGTGTTCATCACCGGGTCCGACACCTCGGCTAATGCCCTGTTCAGCAAGCTCCAGTACGCTACGGCTCAATCCATTGGGGTGGACCCGGTGGTGAGTGTAGGGGCCAACGTGTCGGGGGGCGTGGTGGGTAAGATGATCTCGCCCCAGTCGATAGCGGTGGCGGCAGCGGCTGGGGATCTGGTGGGCAGGGAGTCGGATTTGTTCCGGTTTACGGTCAAGCACAGTTTCATCATGCTGGTCTTTATCTGTGTGCTCACGCTGGCCCAGGCCTATGTGTTTCAATGGATAATACCGGTCTATGAAAAGGTAGCAGGTACGAAAACCACAGCGGTTCCTGACTTGTCGAAAGGCTATACATACCTCATTGGCCTGATTGTCATACTGGTCGTCTTTGCTGTGGCGGTTCTGACCATGGTAAAGAAAAAGCCTAAAGTACCGACGCTGGTCGACTGAGTCATACTGGGCTCTGTTCTTAATCGCACTACCCTAAAGGGGGCTTAGCTTACGAATGTTCATAGCCCCCTTTAGAGGGTTGGAGGTAGTACAAAAACTATCTCGAATCTACTAAACTCAACTTTTATATAGTAAACCTCATGACATTGATGACTCTTCCTAAACGCCATTTGCTGGCAGCCCTTTTTTGCCTGTGTGTGCAATGGGTACAGGCTCAGGCCCTAAAACGGTCGAATGTTCCCGCTCCAGCCTTCGAGGTTACGGGCAGTATTTACCCCTGGGAAGTGCATGACGAAGGGATGGACCTGATTCTGGACAATATGACCCGAATTGCGGGTGTTAATTCGGTGTACCTGATCGCCGTTATGCACGAAGAACACCGCCCGTTCAATAACGATAAATTGCCCGGTACATTTACGTTTATCCACAATCCGGTTCGGTCGCAGTGGGATGCCGAAGACTCCCGTGCCTATTTCAAACCGGACATGGCTATGTACGGAAAGATAAAGCCGCTGATGTCGCGAGAGTCCTGGCTGAACGATACCGACTGGTTAAAAATTGTACTCGATAAAGCGCACGCACGTGGATTGCGGGCTGGGGTAGAAGTGTCGCATACCTACATACCCGTCGAAGTGCTGAACGCACATCCGGAATACAAACAGCGTGACATCAATAACAATCCGGTCGACCGGCCCTGTACGAATAATCCCGATGTACGGGCGTACCTAACCACGCTTTACACCGATCTGGCCAGGCATTATGATGTGGATTACATTCAGACCTGTATGCTGCTGTTCAGCCGGTCCGACGATCCAGTGAAGGGCGGATCCTGTTTCTGCGAGTCCTGCAAGCATAAGGCCAAAACAATGGGCTTCGACATGGAAGCGGCTATGCCCGTTCTGAAAGATAACCCCTATGCCGAGCCGCAGTTGAGCAACTGGCGCAAATTCCGACGCGATTGTACCACCGAGATTTATAAGGAAGTAACGGATAAGATTCACCACGAAAACCAGGCTATCGATTTCCGGCTGAACGACCTCAACGACCGGACCTCGGGCTTAACGCTGGAAGAACTGAAAGGAAACATCAACTCGGTCCATCTCTCGACCCATACCGAGCAGAACGGATATCAGAAATCGGATCGGAAATCGCGGATACTGACCACCCAATATTTCATGGGCAACGATATTCGGATTATCCCTGGTGTACCAACCCGCCTGCTTACCACGCCCGACATCATCAAATCGAGTATTAAAATCTCGGTCGAAAATGGTTCGAAAGGCATTGGTATCAAACACTACGATGGATCACCTTATTCGAATCTGCGGGCGGTTCGGAATGGATTAAGCGAAGCCGGGGTAGCGGGTTTTACGCCCATTATGGGTATCGAAGCCGAAGACATGACGTTGTCCGGTTATACTCCCGATAAATTCCTGATCGAACAGGGTGTGCAGACAACTGGTAAAGGAACGGCTAAATCGACGTTCAATCATCCGTCGGGCGTGTATGATGTGGTGGTTTCGTATGTCGATGAAAAAGGTGGTCAGGGCAATTTATCGCTGGCCGTAGCGGGGAAGCAAAAAGCATCGTGGAAGCTCAGCGAAGATGTGGACTGCTGGCGACGGAAAACCATTCCCAATGTAAAAATCAACACAGGCGATACGATTGAACTAACGGGTGTGGCCGATGGTAAAGAAACCGCCCGTGTCGATTTTATCGAGTTTGTGGCGCAAACGAAACCAATGTCTGCTCAGAAAGGTGATCGCCGGGCAGAAAAGAGCGAATAAAGCAAGATAGGTAAATAGTTTATTGTAGGTTGGTTGGAAAGCATGATAGAGCTTCTATCATGCTTTTTTATGGGCCACCTTTTTAGGCGTTACTTCCTTTTTATGGTCTACTTTGTGCGCATGCACCCCCAGCTTTTCTTCCGTTTTGTCAATCGCTTCTTCCACCGAGTGCGATTTGCGCAGGTCGCTGGTTTGCTTGGTTAGTTCGGCCATAGCGCAGTAGTGTTTATACAGAATTTCCAGTTCTTCCTCGCTCAGGTTTTCGCTGGCTACCAGTCGGTTGCTGGCTCCCTTGGTAGCGGCAATCAGCTCGTTCAATTTGAGTTGAACCGAAAGCGACTCTTTATTCTGCGCTTTCTGTATCACAAATACCATCAGGAACGTGATAATCGTTGTTCCGGTGTTGATGACGAGTTGCCAGTTTTCGGAGTAGCCGAAAACGGGACCCAGCGCGGCCCAGACAATAACGGAGGCCATGGCCAGAATAAAGGCGGGTGATGATCCGGTGGCTTTAGCTACGGCTGATGAAAAGCGTTCGAAAAAGCCTTTGTGTGTATGTTCTGCGGGGTTGAAGGAAGCTTCCATAACGTGTTTTTTAGACATGACTTGTAAATAGAGGGATTAATTTAAATTCAGACCAAGGGTTAGCCCCAGCCAGGGTTTATGCTGGTAAATCCAACGGGCACGATTGCGATCAAACAAAGTATCATAGCCAAAGGCCAGACCAAGGCTCACCGCCCGATAACCGAAAATAGTAGCCAGTCCATAACTCAGACAGGCGCCTTCGTACTCATCGGCGACCTGGTCCATAGTCGAGAAAGGCCCTACTGTGGCTGAACCAATCCCAATCAGACCACCGACTCCCAGACTAAACGAGCGAATGTCGGACCGTTGCTGGTAATGATAAAAGACGTTCCGCTGATAACCCTGATCGAAACGCAGACCTACATAAAGCGCAGCATTGGCGTTGGTATTCAGTTCGGGGGGCTGGCCCTGCTGCGCCAGTCGGTATTTGAACGGAATCGTCACCAGATCCATATCGAACGAGGTAAAGTGGTAGCGAAACCAGGGGCTTTTACCATCGACCGGTATTTTTTTTGGCTTTGGATTAACAAAAAAGACGAAGGCCGAGTCTGATACATCCAGCGTAGCCGGGTTATTATCGTTTGGGCGTAGCGATGCCTTCAGTGGTTCTACAAACAGGGTGTCGTTCTGTAAATAGAGCGCTGCGGATATGGTTTGCGCAAGCTGTTTGTGTTGGGTCCTGCCCGCATGATCCGTGTAGAAAAGTGTCTGGGCTTTGTTGACAGCGAACGTTTGGTCCAGTTCCTGAATGCTCCGTCGGCTGTGGTACATTTTAGTACAGCCCGACATCAGCACACCCAGCAGGCTTGTGAGCAGACTTAACCGGACAGGCAACGCCATAGGCAGCACGGCCATCCATTGAGGGCCCGTAGGTATCAGGAAAATAGAACGTGACGATGGTGGTTTAATGGTATTCATAGGTGCTCAGTATAAGGCACTATCCCCTAAACCCGCAAATCCCGGTTTGGTTTGTTGGGTTGTATTCCCGTATGCTCATTTATTGATTAATTTTTGATTAATTCGTGGCCATTCCGTTGAACAGGCAGTTAGCCAGTAAAACACAATACTCAACAGAATCAATGAAAAAGATCGTAATGATGGGAGCGCTGTTTGTGGCCGTAGCCAGCTTCAGCGCACAGGCACAGTCGACCACGGGCAGTGGCACAGGTAACGGAACAAATGGCTCAGCTGCTCAAAATGGATCATCGGACCCAACGAGCCGAAATGGGCAGCCACCCCGATCGAAGATGAACAAACGGTCGATGGATCGGAACATGAACTCGACGGGTAACAGCGATAGTTCGGTATCGACCGGCAGTGGGATGACCAATCAGCAGAATTCGCAGGGACAGGGTCGCAATGGGCGAAAAATGAAGCGCAACAGTAACCGGATGAATCGGGATTCGTCGTCGAACGGCAATCAACGGTAAGTTGTATAAGTGTAAATATTGGTAAAGCAAATGCCCACCCTTCGGCTGAAGGGTGGGCATTTGCCTGGTAGCGGTAATAAGTAGTGAAACAATGGGCGACAGGTGTTGGACTTATCTTTCGGCAAATAGCTAAACAGGTGATGAGAAAACCAGGAGAAATAGCTTCTAGGTGAGGAGAAATTACCCTACTGCCTCTAACCTGATTCTATGAAAAAGACGTCCCTACTTGTTCTCGCTTCTTCGATGCTCATCCAGTTGTCGTATGCACAAAAGTCAGTTGACGAGCGGATGCGCATAGCGGCCGAAATGGAGAAGTCTATTCAAACCGAAATGATGAATAAATGGTATCCACAGGCAGTCGATAAAGAGTTTGGAGGTTTTCTGAGTACGTTCACCTACGATTTTACTCCCACCGGACCGCAGGACAAAATGATCGTGACCCAGGCCCGGCATGTCTGGACAACGGCTAAAGCGGCTGAGCGATACCCGTCTGTCGCCTATTACAAAGTAAATTCCCACCACGGTTTTCTGTTTCTACAGGATGTGATGTGGGATAAGCAATACGGTGGCTTTTACAACCTGGTCGACCGGAAGGGGAATGTAAAAGGTGGGGATACGAAGCTCGTTTATGGAAACGCCTTTGGGTTGTATGCCCTGAGTGCGTACTATCACATGTCGCATGATACAGCGGCTCTGAATCTGGCAAAAAAATCGTTTGCCTGGCTCGAAAAGCATAGCCATGATCCCGTATACAAAGGGTATTTTCAGCATATGCGCCGGGATGGAACGCCGATAAAACGGGATGCATCGGTTCCTTCTACATCCGATGTAGGCTACAAAGATCAGAACAGTTCCATTCACCTGCTTGAAGCCCTGACCGAACTCTATAGTGTCTGGCCTGACCCGCTCGTCCGCGAACGGCTGGCCGAAATGCTGCATCTCGTTCGGGATGTAATCACCTCACCCAAAGGCAATCTGGTTCTGTTTTTTCAGCCCGACTGGACACCCGTATCGTTCCGCGATTCGTCGGAAGCGGTCGTTTTGAAACACCGGAATCTGGATCATGTATCGTTCGGGCATGATGTCGAAACTGCCTACCTGATGCTGGAAGCCTCACACCTGCTGGGCCTGAAAAATGATACCAAAACCCTACAGATTGGCAAGCGAATGGTTGACCATGCCTTAGCCAACGGCTGGGACAAAAAAGCAGGTGGTTTCTACGATCAGGGCTACTACTTTAAAAACAAGCCGGGCATGACCATCATCGATGAAAGCAAGAACTGGTGGACACAGGCCGAAGGATTGAACACATTGCTGCTGATGGCCGATCGGTTTCCCAACGATTCGATGCACTATTTTGATCAGTATAAATTGCTCTGGCAGTACGTGCAGACCTACATGATCGACCACGAGCATGGCGATTGGTATGAGGAAGGACTGGACAAAGACCCCGAGCGGAAAACAGCCCTGAAAGGGCATATCTGGAAAGCGGCCTATCATACGTATCGGGCGTTAACGGGTTGCGTCGATCGCTCCAAACGTAAACCTGCTTCCCATTCATCGGCGACTAAACCCTGATTCACCCTGACCTGTCAGGAATCATTTGGAAAATGAAGAGCCAGCTACGGCGGACTGGGGCTAGTTGGTCAGCATGGTTTTCCAGGTAGTTCCATTCCAGAACTCTTTGGTGTGCGTTGTCAGATTGTAGATTTCCAGCCCTTCGTAGGGCGTCAATGCATCGCGTTGGGCGGTGGTAAATCGATTGCCAAGAACCCCAAATCGCCCATTTTCATCGACGACTACCGTTTTCAAACTACCCGTCAGATCTGTGCTGTTGCTCGTCATATCCGGTGTTCGGATCGGCGTAGGGCCGTATAATACACTCTTGTAATTATGATTGGTAGGATCGAAGTAAGCCTGTCCCTGTACCAGTGTTTGGCCATATTGGAAAAGCCCACCTTCGATGTTTAACGTTGGCGGAAAGGTTGCGTTGTCCTTGCATTTTACACTCAGATTATAGCCTCGATGCGCTTCCGATATAAGCGAAAGGCCCGTAAATGAACCCATTGTGAACACCAGCGGGCCATGCATGCCCACACTCACCTGGGCTCCGTATCCGCCTGATGGTCGTAAAACGCTCTGATTATCGGCGCTGAATACATAGGTCGAATTGTCGAGATACATTCTTCCCACCGTAATGACATACAGGTTTGAGCACGACACAGAAGGTCGTATCGTACAGCCCTGCACAATAACATCGCCCCCGTCTACCACCAGCCGATTCGATCCATGTAAGGTCAGGTCGAGGGTCGCGAGTTGCAGCATGGTGCCCGTACTCGCATATAGTCCTGCATTCAGGGTCATATGGGCGGGTGTAGGATACGCCAGTGAATACAGGATAACGGATTTATTGATAACCTCGTGGTCGGTGCTTAGCACAACCGGATTCTCTGGCGTCGTGTTACGAAGGCTAACATAGTAGCTATAGCCCGAACTGCCGTTTATCCATTCAATTGCTTTATCCAACGACTTGAATACAACCCCGCCCGTAAAGCTTTCGGTCTGAACCGTATAGGCAGACGGTGCTTTTGAGTCGTCTCCATTTATGGGGTCAATACCGATGAATAGCGAGCCGCTCGTATTAAGGGTGTGATAGGTTAATTTATCAACCGTATTAACCCCACTTATGGTCACATTTCCGGAAAGCGTCGTGCTGAGGGGCTGGTTGCTTACATCGGCCTGAATACGGCTCGACATTGGATTGATTTGTCGGCTTATGTCAGCATTTTGGCCGAACCCCAGAAAGCTCGTCAGCGATAGAACGAAGAACAGAATACGTTTCATTTCGGGCTGTTTGATTGAATATACATACTGGCTGGTTAGCGCATAACCTGGTGGAGGGGGCGGATAAAGTTGTTTGCACAATTGAGTAAATACGAATTGCCGTTGCCGATAAGTGATCGCTGGAAGCGTCGGTTTCTCTGAAACGGCATCCCAAATCTTTACTAAACGGATTAATTTGCCTTGCCGGAATCGGTTACTTAAAAGTATCGAAAACTGGTTGAATGACGAGTTGTGTGCCTTCAAAAATCGAGCCTATTACGTACCGATAGCTACCCATCAAAAGTCGATGGAAAAGTAAAATTCAGGTGCGGCAGCCTTATTTATACAAGGTTATTATATGTTCCAGACTTTTAGCTGGTAAGCGATGAATTGTTACGCCACGAGTACCCCACGAACGAACGCACTAAAACGGCACCTTCTCATTTTCCTTTTTTTATTGACTACGGTTCAGCAACTGTTTGGGCAATCGGTGAAGCGGGCTACCTTTCGCAAGCAACTGATTGCTTCCGAGAGTGCCGAATCGGTAGGAGTGTTCGACGTCAATGGCGATCAGCACCCCGATTTAGTTTCGGGAAGTTACTGGTACGAAGGCCCCACTTTTCTGAACCGCCACCTGATCGGGCAGAGTGAACGCAAAGGGGAGTACTTCGATGATTTTGCCACCATTCCTCTCGATATTAATGGCGATGGCAAACTGGATTACGTAACCGGGGGGTGGTTCAGCAAAAAAATGGTCTGGCGTGAAAACCCCGGCAATAAGGGCGAATGGAAAGAGCATGACCTGGCTCAGTCGGGCAATGTGGAAACGATTCGTGCCTGGGACGTAGATGGCGATGGGCGGATCGATATTGTCCCCAACACACCCAACCTGCCGTTGGTCTATTACAGTCTGGTCCTCGATCAGGCCGGAAAACCGACGGGGCAGTTTTCGGCTACGAAAGTGGCGGAAAAACATGGGCATGGTCTTGGCTTTGGGGATATCAACGGCGATGGCCGGGGCGATTTTATTGTGGCCGATGGCTGGCTGGAAGCCCCCGAAAAGCGATCTGATAAAACGCTGTGGAAACATCACCCTACCTTCAATCTGGACCATGCGAGCGTTCCGATTCTGGTAGTCGATGTAAACAAGGATGGCCTGATGGATGTGATCGTTGGACAGGGGCATAACTATGGACTGGACTGGTACGAGCAAAAACGAGTCAATCAAACGATAACTTTTACCCGGCATGCCATCGATCCATTTCAGTCGCAGTACCATACCATGGAATGGGTAGATATTGATCAGGACGGTGAGATGGAGTTAATAACCGGCAAACGATACCGGGCGCATAATGGCAATGATCCGGGGGCGAATGATCCTCTGGGCCTCTATTATTTCAAGTGGAATGGGGAGTCTTTCACAAAGAATTTCATCAGCTACGGACCGTTTGGCGAAGGTAAAGGGGCAGGGCTCTACTTTTCTGTGGCCGACCTGCGCGGTACGGGCCGAAAGGATATAATCGTTGCCGGGAAAGATGGGCTGGTCATATTTTTTAATGAACCCCGCTAACTAAAATCGGTATTTTCTGTAGGTAGTTTGCCTTTCCTGGTAAGATCGAGAACCAATACTCCTCCCGTACTCTTCCATGCGAAAGCAGTTGATTGTATTGACCTATTGCTCAAGTTTATTGTTTATAGGGCTTTGCCTGGTGGCTTCAGCCCAGTCTCCAGCGGTTTCTGGCGTCAGTAGTTCCGACACTGCCTTTCGGCTGACGGATGGCGATCGCGTTGTTTTTCTGGGCAATTCGCTGATCGAAGACGATGTCCAGTTCGGCTATCTTGAGTTGGCGCTCACCACCCGATGGCCCGGCCGAAATGTTACGTATCGCAACCTTGGCTGGTCGGGCGATAATGTATTTGGCGATGCCCGCAGTTACGTTACTTCGCCCCCCACGCCCTACGAACTACTCATTCAGCAAATTACCAACGCCAGACCAACGGTGGTCTTTCTGGCGTATGGTGGCGTCGAAGCGCAGGATGGAGAGACGGGGTTAGCGCGATTTAAGCAGGGCCTGAATCAGTTGCTCGACAAGATCGACCAGCTTGGAGCCAAAACCATTCTGGTGTCGCCTATCCCTGTCTTGTTACCCTCATCGACCAATGTAACCCAGCGCAACGCAGCTCTGGAACGCTATGCATCGACCATTGCCCAGACGGCGTCTGAGCGAAAAAAACGCTATATCGATGTGTTTAAGCCGATTCAGGAGGCCGGAAAACAACTGCTGATTACGGATGATGGAATCCACCTCAATGAAACAGGCTACTATTATCTGGCTAAAGCTTTTGAAACGGGTCTGGGCCTGCCACCGCGTACCAACAACATGACGATCGATCTGGCCAAACAGACTGTTGACTCAGCTACTCCTCTCAAATTGATGAATACAGACCAGGCAACAGCCACTGTGCGTTTTGTTGTCAACGAAGCCTACCTGCCTCTACCGGCCCCAAAGCAGGATGACAAAGCGCTGGAGGTTGACAACGGACAGCTATTGACCATTAAAGGGCTAAAAAAAGGATTTTATTCGCTACGTATTGATGAAGATGAGGTGATTACAGCGTCGGCGAAGCAATGGGCGGAGGGGGTTGTCATTCGGCAAGGCCCCTCGTTTACGCGTTCGACGGAGTTGCAGAGCCTTGTTCAGAAAAAGAACAAGCTGCATTTCTTCCAGTACCGACCGCTCAATCAAACGTACATCATCGGCTTTCGCTCTTACGAACAGGGGCGTCATAAAAAAGGGCTGGAGGAACAAAGTTACCTCATTACCTGGCTGGAAGGAGAAATTATGGCTACCAACCAGCCGAAGCCCGTAACCTATTCCCTTACTCTGCTAAAGTAACCCGCCATGAGGCCGCGTAATCGTACCCTACATCCTTTCTCGCTACTCCGTAAAAGTCTGCTCGTTCCAATGCTGGTGCTGACAACGGCACTCGTCAACCAGGATAAAGCACCTGATGTACCGGACCCCGATGTACAGAAAGAACTCGAATCGTTCAAACTGGCCGATGGCTTCGAGGTAACTTTGTTTGCCGCCGAACCGCTGGTAGCCAAACCCATTCAGATGAACTGGGATGCGCAGGGACGGCTGTGGGTAGTGAGTAGTACCGCCTACCCGCATCTGAAAACGGGCGAACAGGCCAACGACAAGATCTTTGTGCTCGAAGACACCAACGGGGATGGTAAGGCCGATAAATCGACAGTTTTTGCCGAAGGTCTGCTTACGCCAACGGGAATTCTTCCGGGCGATGGGGGTGTATATGTAGCCAACTCGACCGAGATTCTGCATTTTTCCGATACCGATGGCGACGGTAAAGCCGATAAAAAACGGCGTATCCTGAGCGGGTTTGGTACGGCCGATACCCACCACCTGATTCACACGTTTCGCTGGGGGCCGGAAGGAAGTTTGTACTTCAACCAGTCCATCTATATCTACAGCCATGTCGAAACCCCATCGGGAATCAAGCGACTGGAAGGGGGGGGCGTGTGGCGACTTCGCCCTGAACATCTTGACCTCGATATTTACGCTAAAGGGCTGGTCAACCCGTGGGGCTTACAGTTTACACGCTGGGGAACAACGTTTATGACCGATGGCGCTGGCTTTGAGGGGATTAACTACGCCTTTCCGGGGGCAACCTTCCTGACGGCTCCCGGCGCAGAGCGGATTCTGCGAGGACTTAACCCCGGTCAGCCCAAACACTCGGGTCTGGATGTTATTTCGGGCCGACATCTTCCCGATGATTGGCAGGGAACGCTGATCACCAATGATTTCCGGGCTAACCGAATCAATCGGTTCAGACTGGAAGAGCAGGGGAGTGGGTTTGCTTCGAAACAATTGCCCGATTTACTGTGGACAGACCATGTCGCGTTTCGCCCGGTCGATATTTCGGTGGGTCCCGATGGGGCCATCTATGTGGCTGACTGGTATAATCCGATCATTCAGCATGGGGAAGTCGATTTTCACGACCCCCGTCGCGATCAGCAGCACGGACGCATCTGGCGAATCGTCGCTAAAAATCGACCCTTGGTCAAACGCCCCCAGCTGGAAAAAGCTACCGTGGCCGAACTGCTCGATGCACTTCGCCAACCCGAAGACTGGACCCGTTTACAGGCCAAACAAGTGCTAAAACGGCATGGTGCTAAAGAGGTGATTCCTGTATTGGCACAATGGGTGAGTGGGCTGGATTCAAAAGCGACCGACTACGAACACCTGCTGCTGGAAGCCCTCTGGACCTACCAGACCCTCGACACCGTAAACGAGCCGCTACTGCTGAAACTGCTGAAAGCCAGCGATCATAATGCTCGGGCAGCCGCTTTACGGGCCTTTCAGTTGTGGCATGGAAAAATAAAGGATGAGCCTGCCTTATTGGCCAAAGCGGTACAGGATGAGCATCCGCGTGTGCGGCTGGAAGCCGTCATTGCTTTACGGAATCTCCAATCGGCCGAAGCGGCTCGTGCGGCACTTGCCGCCCTTGACCAACCGATAGATGAGTTTCTGGATTTCGCTCTCTGGCAAACCATTCGTGAACTGGAGCCGCAGTGGGCCAATCGGCTGAAAGCGGAACCAAACTTCCTGGGCGATGCCCGTAAAACGGTATTTGCGTTGAAATCGGTGAGTAATGCCGAGGCTGTCGCTCAATTGACCCGACTTTATCGACAAGGGCAGGTGCCCGACGAGTACCAGAAAGACGTACTGGCTTCGATTGCCAAATGGGGTAAACCGGACGAACTGAATACATTGTTCGACCTGGCTGTGCAAGGTAATTCCCAACGCGACAAACAGACCGTAGCCCGTTTGAACGCCCTGGCCGATGCGGCCCGTCAGCGAAAGGTTAAGCCCACGGATGACCTCAGCCGGATTGCCAGTTTGATCAATAGCACTGATGAAGAGGTAGCCACTACCGCCATGCGCCTGATCGGCCTATGGCAGATGGACGACTTGAGCAACCGATTGGTCGGCGTTATCCCCAAAGGCACTACCCCTGTTCAGAAAGCCGCTTTAGGCGCCTTGGCCGCAATCGGCAGTGATCAGTCGAAAAAGAGGCTGGTCGATCTGAGTCGTCCCGGAAATCCTCCCGCCCTACGCTTGCTGGCTACGGCACAACTGGTTTCTGTGGATGCCCCCGAAGCCGCCCGCATCGGTACGGAACTCCTGCGGACGCTTCCGGCCGAGACAGACGCTACGGATTTGTTTCAGGCGTTTTTTACTTCCAAAGCGGGGCTACAGGCGTTGGCGGATGCCCTCATCGCCCAAAAGATTCCTGCATCTTTCGCCAAAGCGGGACGCCAGCTGATGGCCCGGAATGTACCTTTCAACCGACAGCGGGCGGATGAGATAACCCGATTGCAGAAAGCCCTGGAAGCATCGGGAGGTACACTGCCGGTAGAACGAATGCCCCAGCAGCTAAGCAATCCCGAAATCACGGCTCTGGCCCAAACCATCAGCCAATCGGCAGACCCCGCGCTGGGCGAACAGGTGTTCCGGAAAAGCGAATTACTGTGCCAGAACTGCCACGCCCTTGGGGGCGCTGGTGGGCGAATCGGGCCAGATCTGAGTAGTTTAGGGACCAGTTCACCCGTCGAAACCATCATTCGTTCGGTCTTATATCCGTCGTTGTCGATCAAAGAAGGGTACGAACTTCAGCGCATTGTCAAAAAAGACGGTTCGGAAATGATGGCCTATCTGGTCAGTAACGGGGTATCGGAGGTCGTTGTGCGCGATGTGGGCGGCCAGGATTTTGCGATCCCGAAAAGCCAGATCAGCACAATTGAAAAAACACCCGGTACGCTGATGCCCTCTGGCCTGACAGCAAGCCTGGACAAGCAGGAATTTATCAATCTGATCGGCTTCCTGTCGAAGCTGGGTGGGTCTGGTGGTTTTCGCGTACCGACAACCCAGTTTGTCCGGCGCTGGAGTACGGTTTCGGCCAGTAAAGAGCTGGTCCGCAAATTGGCTGCTGAGGGAACAAGTTATGTCACAAAAGATGCCGGGAAACTGCCAACCATGCCCATTTATAGTACGGTATCGGGAACCCTGCCCATCCACGAATTACCGATTGTAGAGGTAGGGCCAAACAAACGATACAGTTTTGTTCGGTTCGACCTGGAAGTGGTTAGCAAAGGCAACGTCGATCTGGGCTTTACGTCAACGGCTGGGCTGACGGGTTGGGTAGGAAACAAAGCCTTAAAAATGTCTGCTCAAGGCGTAATTGCCGATCTACCTCAGGGTGTTCAGACCATCACCTTAGCCATCGACCGCACGCAGTTTACAGCTCCACAATTAGGCATTCAGTTGCAGGAAGCTCCACAATCGCCCGCACAAGTCCGGCTCGTTATGGGTCGATAGGGGGTTAGGATAGCTTTTTGGTCAACAGAAAACCTGGCTTCTACAGGTTTTCTGTTGACCCGCTATTCGTTTACGGCTGTACTCACCGGAGAAGCGATTGCCGACTGCCTGAGGCCTTTATCTTTCAGCATCTGACCGATTCCGTTAGCTATATCGATAGATGCTTCGATCTCTGCTTTGCGAATGGCCACACTTTCAATATTAAATCCGAAGGGAATGGCACGTTCCAGGCAGAATGTGGTAAGTGCCGAGGCAATATCGAGGCATATTTTTACCGATTTTTCGAGTATGTCGTCCGACGTCTTCAGGTCTTCTTTCAACTCATCGGGAACGTGAATACCGAGCCATTCCATAAACTGGAGGGTTTTGGCCGATCCACAGGCGGTAATTGTAAAAATGATCGTTGGGGGAGGGGTGTTTTGTCGATGACAACTGAGCGCCAGGTCTTCGATAACCTGCTTCGCATAGTCGAGATTGAAAATACATTGTGAAATAAAGTACGACACTCCGCAGTTCATTTTGTCCAGCATTCGGACATCTTCATCGTGCAGCACATTATGTCGTTCGGGAATGGTCACCGCACCGATAACGGATGTGTCCTGATACTGTTTCCATAGGTCGTAGGCTTCCTGAAGGCTCGTTTTTACCGGAAAATCGGGGGCTGGTACACCGACAAAAACAGGATAAAACGAGTGGTTATGGAGTTCTTCCAGCCAGTCGGAAAGCTCAGCGGCTGAAAATTTACCCGCAGGTCGGTAGATTATTTTGGGGATGGTCAAAGGCCCCAGATACGAAGACGCAAAAGCAAACGGGTCGAGTGCATTGATAAACGGGAAAGGCCTTTCTTCTTTTGTTCGGGCCGATTCATCCTGAACGTCATAAACAACCAGGGCATCGATATCCAGCGTGGCCAGTCGCTCCATTGTTTTTTGGGCAATCTCGGCAACACGTTCCGGGGAAGTACCCGTTTTGGGGGGCGTAATGCCATACAGCAACACACCTGATTCTGCAGATTTGATTTTTTCTAGAAACATAATGGCATTTGGGCGAACTATCCAGTCTGCTTTTCAGAAACGCTGTAAATGGCTTCTTTTTACAGACCTATACATTCAGGATAGTATGTACCCATTATTCGTAGGGCTGACCGTACATCTGGGCAAAATTCTACACGTCAGCAAAGATGGTATCTTGATAGGCAATGGGCAAATAGATGGTCATAAATTTCAACAGAAGCTTCAAGGTCTTATCCGTCAACGTGATTGACGGTTGTGGCATTGGCTGGTGGGCTACACCGCATCCAGAACGAGGAAGTTAGATGCGACGATAAGCAATCTGCCTGGAGTTTTATTTAGAAAAGCTCAGACCATTCGATCATCATTTCGGAGGTTTGATCCGTGGGTTTTTCTCCGCCAGATACACTAAAAGGAGTAGATTGTAAAATACACCTTTAGGGCGATTTTACGCGCAATCGTAAGCATGAACTTTGTTGTGTAAGCAGAAATTGCGAATCGAATTCTCCAGTTCTGGATTTGAAATAACGACAGAATGCTTTAGCAATTAAATGAATTGAGGGAGCTATTTTAGGTAGATCAATCTTTCGCTTAAAATACTTCAGCGAGTAATTATAAATATAGGAAGTCGTTTACTTCCCGTATGGCTTATCGAGGAATCTGTTTAAACTTTTCTTTTTCAAGAAGAACTAGGTGTTTTTTGTCATCTCGAGGAACGAGGGATCTTCGGTAGGGGCAAAAACAATCCTATTACCGAAGATCCCTCGTTCCTCGAGATGACAAAAAATACTTATTGCCAGCTATTTATGAAGGTTTAAACAGCTTCGAGGTAAGGGAACTTAAAAATAGGAATTCAGCCACTATTCAGCCATCACCTAAGCGGAACCTGCACATTGTAGGACTGCGTCTGATCAACGGTAGTGGCCAGCAAAAGCACGGCGGGTTTGCCTTTGTCGAACCAGAGTTGAGGACGCTCCAGGTACCCAACCGGTTGAACACGACCATCGGCCCACCGAATCTGTAGGGTCGATACCAGCGGATGTTTGGCCAGATTCCAGTCGAAGCCGTCTCGTGAATCGAATAAGACCAGTGATCGGCCTGCCGATGTAAAAGCCCCGTGCATGTCTTTTACGATGGCCCAGTACCGATCGCCCTGGTACCAGATGAACGGATCTTCGGCTGGGAAGTCGGTCCCTTTGGCATTGAAAACGGTTTGTGGGTATTTGGTAAAGGGGCCTGTTGGACTGTCTGCCGTGGCGACCATGTGTACGACCGGTCCACCGAACACGCCGGGTCGTTTTTTGCCGACGGCCTTATAGACCATCAAGAATCCGCCATCGGGCCGTTGAGTAATGGACGGATTGCTGGTTAAAAGAGCATCGGGAGCCGTTGAGTCAGGGCTTACGTCGATCAGTGGCGTATTCGTTCGTTTCCAGGGGCCACCGGGATTGTCAGCCACGGCTACGCCAATGCGCTGGTTATTACGGTGCACGAAATTAAGTGTCTTCATGTTCTTACCGTCGCCTGTATTGCCCATGTAATACAGGTAGTACTTTCCATTAAATTCATGAACAGTTGGGTTGTGTGTGCAAAGGCCATCCCAGAACTGTGCGCCACGGGCAGGCAGGGCTACGTCCTGAAAAACATAAGGGCCCAGCGGGTCACGCGCGGTAGCATGGGCCACTTCGGAATGGGTTACCCAGGCATTAAATCCCAGTTCGCGTCTCCAGCGTGAATAGTACAAATGGCAGGTGCCATCTTTACCACGTACCATAGTGCCACACCAGATAAAATAAGCCGAATCGCTCATGACCGCCGTGGTCGGTACGGGCTGCAGCATGGTCTGTATGTTCAGATCCGTTGTTTTTTTACGTTGATGGGTCGTCGACGTTCGGCAACCCGGCATGACCAACAGTAAGGCCCAAAGCAGGATAAATGCACGCTGTATGTGTTTCATGAGTCAGTGCTTAACGAATAGTACAGGTAGCCAGACTGCCCAGCCCCCAATATCCGTACGATACCTTAAGTTGTTTAGTACCCCCCGATGGGAGGGCGTAAAGGGTTGTGAAAATCCCGGAATCAGGCCCGGTTTCCTGCACCGCCACGTTGACCGGATCGTTTTCATCAAGCTGGACAAGTACCCATCCCGACTCCACTTTAGCTGGGTCCAGGTTGAGGGCCGCTTTGAGTTCCAGCCGTACCGATGCGCCTGCTTTTACCATTTTCAGCGGCTTTTTGCCCTGCTTATCCAAGATGCGCACAGATTGGGTGCCCAGGGGGGCAAAGGTGAGTGTCGCCATCCAGCCCCGGTTCGAGATGGCCCACCCTTCCGTTGCATAGGCGTTTTGTCCGATATGGTCTACCTGCCCTTCGGTCGATTTATCAGTAGCCACTAGTTGACCCGGTCGTGGAAACTGTGCATCAAGGGGTGTACCATCGAGCGTGCCGCGTACCTTACCGAGCATTCCATAACCATTGGGGTGACTACGCGGCCAGCCGTATTCGACTCCATCCCAATAGCCATTAATGGCCAGTCGGTCGGCGCTTTTGTTGCTCAGATGGGCTCCAATGGGGTTAAGGCCAAACACAAAGTTAACCTGCGACCAGCCGATGTCTCGTAGCTCGCGGTCGCCCAGTAAATGGGCCACGGCAAACATAGACCCACCCAGGGCTGGAGCACCACCAAGTTCTTTGGTACGCGGGTGCGCCCATTCGGTATCGCTATGTACGCGGTATTGCCAGAAATTGGCCGTTTTCTGCTTCATGTGGTCACGCCAGGCCATCAATTTTTCACGAGTTCCGTTGGGGGCTTTGTCGGGTGCTACCAGTAGAAAAAAAGCCAGTGCCTGTGGCGTGATGTGTTCGGCATTGCGAATCCACCACATATGCCGGGGGTTGTTAAAATCCCAGTTTTTGATGATGTCTTCGGCACTTTCCTGGGCCCAGCGCAGATACTGTTCGGGCTGCCCGTCGGTTTCCTCTTTCTCAGAGAGATACATATACAAGTTGCTGAATACCGACTGCCCGAAGGCGTTCCCCATCTCGTTGAACTCCTGAAAACCTTCATCTACCCACTTGGTACTGTAGGTCCAGTACCGTACAACTTTGTGGCGGTCGTAGGCCTGCCATCGCTTACGGCATTCGTTACGATACTTGAGATACGTTTCTCGGGGAAGATAGGGTTTTAAGAAACTATGATAACCCGCGCAAACGGCCGCCAGTTGATCGAGCGTATTCCAATAGTCGTACGTCATACGGGGCTGACCTTCGTAGCCCAACGTTCCATGCCGATTAGCGACCGGACCATTGTAGTCGACATGGTGGTAGGCAAATTCACCGTGCCAGAGAATCAGATCAATCAGGTCGGCCGTTTTTTTATCGCCCAGTTCGGTTGTCCAGCGGTCAAACAAAGCCGGGTTCGACGCATAGAAGAGCGTTTCAAAGGTAGTTTCCAGCCCATACGAGCCCTGATCACGGGAGGGGCCGCCCCCGTACACCTTCGCTTCATTGGAATGCACCGGATCTTCGGAACCTCGTACGTCCACGAAGAAATCGTAGGCTAGTTTTGACGAAATTCCTTCGATGAGGTGATCGGCAATCCGGAATGGCACCGACGGCTCACGACCTTTTACGGAAATAATGTATTCTGTCTGGCCCTTTGGGGGATTGAACGCTGAAAAAACGCCCGCCCGATCCCTGATGGTTCCGTTGAAAACAACGGCTTTGTCCGACTGACGGATTATCTGAAACGGAGTGCCATCGGCGGCTTCGTAACAAACAAACCGTTTCGCTTCGCCCCGGTTATAACCGGCCTGATTCACCAGCGGAACAGCCAGTGGCTTTGTGGGTTGTGCTATTCCCTGAACAGAGCAGGCTATTAGGGTAACCAGAATTAAATACTTCATTTGGAAGAGGATAAAGGGACAAAAATGTTCATCGCATGGGCGCGTTTCTGAATGCCCATAGCGCCAAAAAGAAGTTTCGGAACGCCCTTCTCCGTGTATAAGCATGGACGTTCGAGCTTATCATCAAACGGCTGACCATTCGACTGATAAACGGTTTTGCCGATAACCTTGGGGTAAGGGGCAGGTTGCCAGTCATAGCCATTGGTAGACGTCAGCAAGGCCAGCCCCGTATCGCCGGTAAACTTCCCCACCACATCGCGCACAATGGCGTAGTTTTTCCCTTTATAATGCCAGATATAGGGGTCTTCTGCCACCATCCACTCACTACCCCGGTCTTTGGCGTCAAAAATAGGGGTAGGGTGTTTGACAAAGGGGCCGGTCAGTGACGGTGAAAACGCCACCCCAAACCGGACCTTACCCCCTTTCAGGGTGCCGTTTTTTTCGACTTGTTTATACACCAGCATTACCCGGCCTGTTTCGTCGACAGTAGCCGCCGGATTCGACACCAGCAGTGCATCGTGGGCAGTACTATCAGCACTCACGTCCAGTACTGGCTTATCGAATCGCTGCCATTCCCCTTCCGGGTCATCGGCGATGGCAACTCCAATTCGCTGGTTGTTCCGATATTCCCACCAGTTGGGGTTTTCATAAGCTGTATGCGGTTTTACGTACGATTTACCCGTTGTGCCCATATAATACAGATAAAACCTGTTTTGGTAGGCAATCACAGCAGGATTGTGGGTACAGACTCCGTCCCAAAATTGATTCCCCCGGGCGGGTAACACCACTTTTATGTGCTGATACGGGCCTTCGGGTCGGTCGGCTCGTGCCAGGGCAATTTCGGAATGAGTAACCCAGGCTTCGTGCCCTTTGTCGCGTGGCCAACGGCTATACAGCATATAAAATTTGCCATTCTTCCCTTTAATCATCGACCCACACCAGATGTTATAATCGGGTAGTATGAACCGATTTGATTCGGGAACCGGCTGCACCATCGCACGAATGTCAACACGGTCCATCGAAACGAGCCAGCCATTTTTATCAAGTTTGGGCTGCTGGGCAAAAGCCAGATGACTCAGCAACACGAAGGGGATGATACGTTTGCAGTGCATAGAAGGTTGTTCTAGAAGGGTTCAAGTCAATCATCCGGGGATTAAAGGCATACCGATTGAGCAAATGAATTATTGTAAAGCCTGATTTACGGTTGTTGGATGCCCGGCTACCAACCGAATCTGTTTTACCAACTGCCCATATCGTACTGTAAATAAACCCGTCCGATCGGCCCTCAACTGGGCTTGATCGAGAACGCCCTTCTTCCAACGCATAGCCACCGTTACACCACCCCGCGCCCGCAACCCCGACACCTGCCCCTCGGGCCACGCAGTGGGCAGAGCAGGCAACAGGTCAATTTCACCGGCATGGCTCTGTAACAACATTTCGGTTACGCCCGCCGTATAGCCAAAGTTACTGTCAATCTGAAACGGTGGTCCTACGCCAAACAGGTTCGGGTAGGAGCCCCCTTCATCGGAGTACCCTGTTTTTTTCAGGTCACGGGGTGTTACCAACCGCTGAACAAGGGCATAGGCATGGCCTGGCTCACGCAGTCGTGCGTATAGGTTGATTTTCCAGGCCGAGCTCCAGCCAACGCTTTTGTCGCCACGCGCCTTCAGCGATACAAGAGCCGCCTTTGCCCAGTCGGGCGTCGTTAACGGCTGAATCTGTCGACCCGGATGCACGGCAAACAAGTGCGAATTGTGCCGATGATGATCGTTGGGGTCGTCTACGTCGTCCATCCATTCCTGCAACTGCCCCCATTTACCAATTTGCGGCCCCAGCAACTGATTTCGCATGGCATCGATCTTTGTGCAATACGCTTTATCGACCCCCAGAATCCGGGCCGCATCGAGATAGTTGGTAAACAGATCATACACGATTTGCTGATCGTAGGAGGCCCCTGGGTATTCAGAGACATCCTTTTCATTCCGTCCCGGCCCGTGTTCGGGCGACCAGCCATCGGGCGTGATCAACTTGCCGTTTTTCCCTACAACCAAATGACTTACCCAATACTCTGTGACCGCTTTGAGCAACGGATAGGCTCTGTCTTTCAAAAACGTCTTATCGCCCCCAAACGCATAATGTTCCCAAAAATGCTGGCTCAACCAGGCACTCCCCGGCCGGTGAATATGCCAGCCAGAGGTGCCTCCCATGGTGTTATTGGTGCTATAGATAATCCATCCTTTATCCGTTTTTAGTGCGGGGTCGGGGGATTTCTTTTGCACCCTGGCGAGGTTCTCGGTCCAGTCGAAAAGGGGCATATGGCATTCCGGCAGGTTGGTTTGCTCAGCCAGCCAGTAGTTCATTTCCACATTGATATTCGTTGTATACTGCGAATACCAGGCTGGTTTTGTTTCCGCATTCCAGAGCCCCTGTAAATTGGCGGGTAAGCCACCCGGCCGCGATGAGCTGATGAGCAGATAACGCCCATATTGAAATAGCAGGGCGTCAAGTGCCGGATCGGTTTTCCCCTGCGCGTAGGCCGCCAGCCGATCTGGCGTAGGTTGTGCGGCTTCAGTACCGGAAACCCCCAGTTGTAAATTGACCCGCCCAAAAAGAGACTGATAGTCCTTCGTATGAGCTGATTTCAATTCCTCAATCGACCTCTTGGAAGCTTTGTCTAGTCGATGGCTAAGGGTTGGGTGCGGATGTAGACCTGTGAAGTTGCGGGATTCATCATTGATAAACGAAGTACCAGCGGCCAATAACACGGTTACGGTTGTGGCCTTGCTGATCCGAATCCCGGCGGCTGTTACCGAAACGTGACCTCCTTTTGCCATGACTCGGACCTGAGACTCATGCGTCATGCCATTGTCGAGTGTTCCGGTGGCCATCAGCTTGTCATCCTCAATCCGAACGGGCGCCTGATGGGCGTCGCTCAGTCGAATGATTCCGGTGAGTTGTCCGGGCTTATTGGCAGAAAAATGAAGTACCTGTACCTGGTCGGGAAAGCTGGCGAAAGCGATTCGCTCGAACCGCACTCCATTGGCTTCATACTGAACCGTATGCACCGCGTTCTGTAGGTTCAGTTCCCGACGGTAGTTTCGGACAGGACCCACTGAATCCAGCTCAACAAACACATCGCCAAAAGGCTGATAATACCCCATTTTCTGCGTGGTCCCGGTCACCAGCGACTGGTCGTTGAATTGTAGATGCTCACTCCGGATGCCCCCAAACAGCATACCTCCCATTCGTCCATTGCCTATGGGTAAGGCTTCCAGCCACTGCGTAGCTGGTTTCGTATACCAAAGCACGGTAGAGCCCTGGCTGGCTGTGGACTGACCCGCTGCCCATGTCGTTATGGCCAATTGGCAGATGAGCAATACCCATAAACTTTTTCCCTTTATTCTGTTATGCATAGAAAAGAATTTCAATCGTGAGCCATCCATTACTTTGCCACCATAATGAGGTCAGTTATTCGGTAAATCCACTCTCATGACAAATAAGAGTCAAAATGAAAGCTTTAGGTAAGGGGGTAGCATCGAACCTCCATGAGCGACGCTGGCGCAGCACCATTCATGGCGTTCAGATGGATACTTAGGCTCCTCGTACTGATCGGTTGCGCAAATCGAATCGTGTGCTGACTCAGATGATTGTTAGTCAGTTCGTAAACCCGTTGTTTTTGGTCGTTGCAAAGGACCAGGTCGCGGACGCAAAAGGGGGAGGCCGTTTCGGGGTGAGTCATCAGTACCGACTCCAGTGGGTGGTCAAAATCCGTATCGAAGCTTAAGACTACCTCCTGAATCTGTTTTACTTCGGGCCAGGTTAATGTCAGGGTTGGATGCCGATCGGTAGGGGCAGCTACCCAGGCATTCGGTGCGTTTGTAGGGCGCTGAAAGCCGTTTCGTACGTTCTCACGGCCAAACATCCGAATCCCAGGCTCCAGGTGAACGGCCAGATTGTGACCTTTAGGGCGACGGTCTGGGGTCCAGAATTCGAACGTATCTACGCCTATGTCGCCCGTCGGTTCCTGCTTTCCGTAGTTCGATACGGCCGGATTGGTCTTGTTGAATACCGACACAATGCCCGACACCCGCAACTGGCTACACTGAACCGATACCTGATCGTTTTTCAGGAAGCAGATAAACGCATAGCCATCGTACGGCATTGGCTCCGCAAAAGCCAGTTGCAGAGGCTGTCTGCCTTTGGTCAGATGGATTTCGTGTCGTTCAAGGACGTGGTCCGGCGTGTGGTTTTGTGGTTTGCTGCTCACCCGAAACTCCACGACGAGTGTCGTTTCCTGATTGGCTACTACCCAGAATGTGCATTGCGGGGTTGGGCCTTTGGACAACGGAAGCATCTGCCCAGCCGAATGCCGAAGGACCATCATCGGGCCATCAGGGGGCAGTTCATTCAGGACGAATTCGCTCGATACAGACAGGGTAGCCTGATGCATGAGGTCTTGCTCATCCTGCAGTCGTAGGCCGGGAATATGCTGACCTGTTTTGAGTAATGCGACTTGGAGCTGGTTAAGTAACTTCGGCTCGGTTGTGATGTCGCGGGGCAACCGTCCCTGACGGGCACATAGCGCAGCCGCCATACCTACCGCCTGCCCACCATAGGCACTCGTTCCCATCACCCGCGATGACCCAAACGCTACGTGCGAAGCCGAGATAATACGTCCTGCCAGGAACAGGTTCGACACATTACGGCTATAAAAACAGCGGTAGGGTAACTCATAAATGCCTTTACTGTGCCATTGGTTACAGCCTGGTTTTTCCGAAAATACCCCATCTGCCGGGTGCAGGTCAATACTCCAGCCGCCAAAGGCAACGGCATCATCGTGGTGCCGTTGTTCCACGATGTCCTGTTGCGTCAGGATATAATCGCCCTCAAATCGGCGGCTTTCGCGCTTGCCGGGTATATGGCCAACCCATTCCAGGGTCAGGTTAGCGGCTTCGGGGAATTGGCCTGAGTTTTTGATATGGTTCCAGGCTCCGTATACCACCCGCCAGAGTTCCCACTTGATGGTTTCGGTGTCGTGAACGGTATCGTGTCGGCCGCCGTATTCAAGCCACCACAATCGACAGCCGTAATCACTGGTGTTGAACGAGCGAAACCGAGGAATCTGGGTAATATCGTCCAGGGCGTAGGCTGGTGGTACAAACCGGACAGGTTTGCCCGTGTCTTTGGAATAGAAATACAACGAATGGCCCAGCAGTTCGCCATAGTCCGTTGAGGGGGCAAACTTTTCGCCAAACTCTTCCGACGATTCAGCGCCCATCCGAAAGGCCGCCCCCGCCTGAAACGCAACGATACCATCGCCCGAGGCATCGCAGAACAGAGGGGCTGCCAGTTCATAACGTGTACTGTTCTGGGCACAGAACCCTTGTACCGACTCAATGTGGCCCGTACCGTTAGCAGCCATGGTTACGTTGTACACCGCTGTGTTGAGCAATAGGGTAATATTGGGTTCCGTGACTACTTTTTCCAGCAGAATCGTGTCAAAAATCAGCGAATTACCCTCCGGGTTCCGATACAGGTTTTCGAGCAGGAGTTCATCGATAATACCCCCTTCCCGCGCCCAGCGGTTATTGTTGCCCATGTGCGAGGTAGCGCCAAGCACCCATAACCGCACCTCGCTCGATGCATTGCCCCCCAGTACGGGTCGGTCCTGGACCAGAACCACCCGAATACCGGCCCGGGCTGCTGTAATGGCGCAACAAACGCCCGAAAGCCCCCCGCCAATTACCAGTAAATCGGCGTCGTGCCGTATCGTCCGAAGGGGACGTTTATCAGTTGCCTGTTCGCGTATCATTCGTTAAATCAATCGTTTGGGTGAATACTGTATAGCCCGTTGGTTTACGGATTTCGAGCAGCAACCGACGCTCGAAGCCGCGAACGGTCAGGTCGATGTCGATGTGTTGGCCAGGTTGTAAGTCGGGAATACGTATCTGTTGAAAAGGAGTTTTGAGCAAATAGTATCGAATGGGGTAAGCCGGGAAATCGGCGCGGGCCGTCAGCCGGACACGGAGGGTATGAACGCCTTCGTCGCCGGGTGTAACCTGAACTTTTTCCAGCGTAAGCGGTGCCATTTCGCGTTGATGTGCCTTGTACAGTGGGCGCGGATTACGGTCATTATCGACCAATCCCCAGGGCCGGAATCCGTTTGGATTTGTGTTCTGAAATCGGCTCTGATAATCGTTGAATGACCACCAGGACATACCTACTACATAGGGCCGTTTGCGGACTGCGTTCAGGTAATCGGTCAGGTAGGCTACCTGTCCTGCTTCGCCCTGCTGACCATCCGCCCGGATCCCGTATTCGCTGATCAGAATGGGTTTGTCTGGATACAATTCATGGATGCGATCCAGGACCTTAGCCGGGTTGCCATAGGTGTTGGTCGATACAAAATCGACGTATTGACTGGCTTCCTCTTCCGGTTTCTCCGGCAATTGGTTGAGCCGCATGGTGGCAAAGGTGTACAGTCGGGTCGGGTCGAGTTGGCGGGCATAGGCAATCATGTCTTTGGTCCACTGCTGGCCTTCGGGTGTGCGCGACTCGTACTCGTTTCCCACGCTATAGGCAATCACCGACGGATGGTTCCAGTCGCGCTCCACCATCTCCTGAAATTGCTGCCTGAAGTTGGACCGGATAGCCTCATTGGCCATTTGCCTGGGGGTTAATTGCCAGTTGCCCGCTTCGGCTACGATCAGCATCCCGTTCCGGTCGGCCCAGTCATACACCGTTTCGGAAGGAGTATAATGCGTCAGCCGATGAAATTCCATACCCGTTTGTTTCATCTGCCGTAAATCCGCTTCGACCAGCCAGTCGGGCTCCATCGACCCCAGACCTGGGTAATCGACAACCCGGTTGCCACCAGCCAGTCGCAGCGGCTCCCCATTGAGGAGTAACTGGGCATTTCTGACCTCCACCTTACGAATACCGAACGATGTGCGTACGGTATCGGTACCCATACTGGTCTGAAGATCATACAGGGAAGGGGAATCGAGCTGCCAGCGCTTTACCTGGGCGGCTTTGAGCGTGGTGGTAGCCTCCAGCCAGGCCGTTTGTCCGGCAGCAATCGAGCCAGCCTTTGCCAGCCACTTGGTGGCTATTGGCTGTTTATTCTGTTCCAGCATCAGCGCCAGTTGGGTCGTTTCGGTCTGTGCGCGGGTATTCCGAACGCGGGTTCGCACGGTGATGGTGGCCGTTCCCGTAGCTAAGTCAGGAAGGGCTTCCACTTTTACCCGTTCAATGTACAGCGCGGGTTCAACCGTCAGGTATACCGGCCGAATCAGACCGCCGTAGTTCACCCAGCCCATGAAGGGGTCGTTTGGCTGTCCATTGTCTTTAGCACCGGGTACTGTGCCGGGTTTCAGGGTATTATTATCGACCGACAGAGCCAGCGTATTCTCTCCTGAGATTAACTGATCCGTAATGTCGAATTGAAAAGGCGTATACCCGCCTTCGTGCGTACCGATTTTCTGATTATTCAGGTAGACCGTGGTTTTATAGAAAGCGGCATCGACATGAAGGAGTACCCGTTTTTCGGACTTTTTATGCCACGAAAAGGTGCGCCGATACCAGGCTATACCTGTATAGTTGAGGTACCGTTTATCGCTCGAAAAGCAATGGGGGACCGTTACGTTATCCCACCGTTGCAGCGATGCGCCTGTACGGAACCACCCGTTACTTTCGCCCATTTCGGCCGGGTCGAGGGCAAACGCCCAGTCACCATGCAGCGGTATGGCGTTGGGGTCCCGAATGGCATACTGGGCTGCCAGCGAGAAGGGTACTACTAAAAAAAACAGGAATAAGTGATGACGCATTACGCAGATGGATTGAGAGGCTGTCTGATTGGGTTAAAGGCTGGGGATTTCGGCCGTTTTTGCCGATTTTTCCGGAAGGTTCATTCGGGCTGCAGCCCGCCAGGGAATCAGGGCCGTAAGGAGTATCACCCCGGCCAATAGGGCCGTTATGCCAGCCCCCCGCGAGGTTAGAAAACTCAACCCAAGCAAAATGAGGGCAGTAACGACCAGCGAGACGGCTATAACCCGCAGGCCAAACTGGTTTTGACGGCTTATTTCGGCAACTTCATCGGCTTGCTCCTGGCTGGCAACGAACTGCTCTTCAGCGCGAATAGTCTCGTAAGCGCGATAGTCTGGACTGTCAATCCGTTTGCGTGCCGCCAGCCATTCCGCCAACGCCAATACCAGAACGGGAACGCCCACCCCAATAACAATTTCTTCGGCCCGGCTGAGTTTAACGCCTACCGTAAGTGGTAAAATAATCTTGCCGATCAGGTTCAGCGACAGCGTGATCAGGGTTATACGCAGGGTGGTCCGGCCCGTCAATCGCCTGGAGAAGAGTGCCCAGATAGGGGGAGCCAGCAGCGGCCCACCCGTCACCGCACCAATGGTGAGCACTACCTCTACAATACCGCCAATGTAAGGCACCAGCAAGGCGATAACGATCATACCGACACCAAAACCCCAGGAAGATAACCGGGCTACCCGTATCAATTGACGGTCGGTTGCGCGGGGATTCAACAGCCCCTTGTAAATGTCGTTGGTAAACACCGCCGAGACCACATTGAGGGTGGTGTTGGCACTGGCCGAGGTGGAAAAATACATACCCGTCAGCATGAGACCCAGCAAGCCGGGAGGCAACACCAGCCGGCAGATTTCGAGATAGGCATTTTCCGTATCCAGTCCGGTCAGTGCGGGGTTGATCGTCTTGTAGATCATCGGCGGCAGCATCCAGATGACCGGGCTTACCAGATACAGACCAGCAAAAAGAAACGCCACTTTTCGGGCCGATTTCGGACTGTCGACACTGGTATAGCGCTGCACGAATGTCCAGTTTCCACCGATGTAGGCTACCTGGTAAATGAAGAAAGCAAGCATGAAGCCAAGGGTGTACTCGCCGTTGAGCAGCTTGAAAAAATCGTCGGGCGCCTTTGCCGCGAAACCAGCAACACCCCCTACCTGATCGAAGGCCAATGGCAGCAGAATACAAACGGCTGCCGACAGGACCACAAACTGAAGGATATCCGTAACCATTACGGCCCAAAGCCCGCCCACCGACGTATAGGCAATCATGAAAATGCCGAGCCCAATGGTCGTGGGAACCAGGGGCAGACCCAGCGAGACGCTTACCAGTTTGCCCACCGGATACAAGACCGACCCTTTAATGAAAATGCTAACGAGGGTAAAAATGAAGATATAGGTCTTCTGAACCGTTAATCCTAAACGTTGCCGGATATACTCGGCGGCTGTCAGCACCCCCGTTTTTTTCCAGCGAGGTGCCAGCCAAAGTCCCGTTACCAGCGCCCCGGCACACATCATCCATTGAATGGTGATGGCTACCCAGCCGTGTTTGTAAGCGATACTTCCCCAGGCCACAAATGTACTGGCCGAGAAAAAGCTCATAAACAACGACAAGCCGCCGATAAACCAGGGAACGGCTTCGCCCCCAGCAAAGAATGATTTCAGGTTGCGGCCTGTGCGGGCAAATAACAGCCCAATCCCCAGCACAAACGCTGAAAACAGGACAATGACTACCGTGTCGATGGTTGTATTCATGCGTCGAGTTTGACTTGAATGTTATAGGATAAGTCCGTATCGTCGTCGTCGGATTTTGCTTTAACGGCCAGAAACAATACGGAAGGCTTTCCGCCGTGGAGCCACACCTGAGGTTGTTCGAATCGGTGCAGTCGCTCGCTTACCCGCCCGTTGGCCCAGTGAATGTGAAAGTCGGATACAAAAGGGTGTGCCGCCAGCTGCCAGTCGAGGCCGTCTACAGAGGTAAATAGGACAAGCGATTCTTTTTCCGTCGAACCCGGCCGGGCCTGCTGGCTGTATAGGCCCCGGTAGTCTTTCACGATGGCGTAAAGCCGTCCTTGCTGGTTCCAGATCACATTGTCGTCCGTAGGGAACTGCATCGATTCGTGGCCGAAAACGGTAGTAGATTGCTTCGTAAACGGACCAATCGGGCTATCGCCCAGGGCTACGTGCATCCTGACTTTGCCGCCAAATGGACGTGGCCCGTCAGAAACTCCTTTGTAAATGAGTACGTACTTCCCATCGCTCCGGCGGGCCACCGTCGGCGAATTGGTGAGCATATGGTCGGTGCCACCGGGCGTTGGCTCAATCAGTGGTTTGTCGAACCGTTTCCACGGACCCGCTGGATGATCGGCTACGGCCACGCCCGCCCGCTGGTTGTTCCGATGAATCCACCAGCCTTCTTTCGTGCCATTGCGTGGACCATAGTTACCGGAATAATAGAGGTAATACTTGCCATCGAATGCCTGAATCAAAGGGTTATGCAGATTGTCGGCATCCCAGAAGCCTGCCCTTCGCTCAAACACGGGACCCATCATCGTCCAGGGTCCGAGCGGATCGGGGCTGGTAGCGTATACGATCTCCGAATGCGTTACCCAAGCATTATAGCCTTCTTTTCGGGGCCAACGGGCAAAAAAACCGTGGCAAAGCCCATCTGCCGTACGAACCATACCGCCACCCCAGATAAACCAGTCGGGGTCGCACAATACCGATCTGTCCTGTACGGGCTGCATCATGGCGTTGAGGTTGAGTGTGTCAGGGGCTATAATGTCCCCGGCTTCGGTCGAGCCTGAGTCACTGGCTACGAGATACCGTGAACAGGTTCCAGCCGAGAGGAGTGCCGTCGACAACAAAAACTTTCGTCGGTTTAGGAATAAACGGTTCATGGCAAACGGGTTCGGGGTTAGTTAAGCTGTTTACGGACGAATCGAGCCGTTTTCTGCCCAATGTCGTTGAGTCCTGTCTGATTATAATGCACAAAATCTTTCATCCAGCCGCGTTGAGCGAACTCGTTTGTTTTTCGATAAACCACATAGGTTTTAGGAAGGCGTCGGCTCACAGCCCGCTGCGCAGCCCGAACAGCCTTGCTTCCGGCTGGGGTACGTCCGGCCTGATAGCCTGTCTGCACGATATAAAAGGGCACGTCAGTACCGAAGGCCTGTCTATAGCGATGAATAACCTGAGTAAGCGCCTTTGCGTAGTCGTTCCCTGTCATTAGCGTATCGGCAATAGCATTGGCATCGCGTTCGCCCTGAATCCAGATGATACCCCTGAGCGGAAGTCCGGTTTTCAGCATAGCCCGTTTCGTATTGGCTACCGATTCATTGAGTAAGGGTAGGTGACCCGTTTCGGCCCAGGTGCCATAGTTGCCTAATTCGGCCCGTTGATGACAGGATGACCCACCGCGTGCTGTTGAGAGCAACACAGTCCTTTCTCCGGTGATCCGATAAAACTCCTGCGCAAAGGCAGGGGCTATACTGCCCGTTGCCGCCGGTTCGAAATGCCCTACTCGCTCACCAAAGGGATCGGCCAGCGCCACCAGCGAATCGGTAGACACCCGATAGGCCCAGGCTACACCTGGCGAGCAGATCACCGATTGGGTAGCGGTTCCCTGTCCAACGGCATTACTCTGGCCCGCAATCAGGAAAAGATGCTGCTTTTGGGCCGTGGCCGTTTTACAGTAAATCAGCAGTAATAACCCAGGAAGCCACTTCATCTGATAATCCATACCCTACATTTGACAATGAAACGGCTCTGCACTCAACAGAGCCGTTTGCATAAACACCAACCTATAATAAACGCTGTACTATTTCCAGGCTGGGTTCTGCTCCAATTGCGAGTTGGTCAGAACCTCCAGGTTTGGTATTGGAAAGAAGCGATGTTTATCCTGAACCGGGCGTGATGGGTAATAGGAGTTCAGCACATTAGCCACCAGCTTAAATTTGCCCGTTCGGGTAAGGTCATACCAGCGATCTGCTTCGTAGCATAGTTCCCACGACCGCTCCTGCAAAACAGCCTCAATGAAGGCATCTTTGGTTAAACCCTGGGTCAGATCGGGAATACCCGCCCGCCGACGAACGGTGTTGATCGCCGTGTAGGCCACACTCGTCGGGCCATTTTGACGCGCTTCGGCTTCCGCAGCAATCAGATACACATCGGCAAGGCGCAGGATTGGAAAGTTGTTTTCGCCGTTGGCACCGTTCGAGTTAGGGTCGAGGAATTTCTTGACCAGTATACGGTCTTTCAGCGTGACATCGGACTGACCGATCAGCACACCGGCCGAATTTACATAGGCGGTGTCCAACAGTTGTCGGCGTTTGTCAGTTGGGCTAAATGACTTGTAGAATGACATATACCCAAAGGCCGAACCGAAGGCTGTTTTTGAAAAGACCGGGGGCGAGTTGGCGGGTGCATAAAAACCAACCAGATCGTATCCGACCAATCCGCTGAGCGCTGAAAATTCAGCGGCAAAAATCATCTCCACCCGAGCGGCATCTTCTTTGAGCGGGTTGTAGAGGTCAAGCACATTGGACATGAGGCTATACCGATTCGACTGGATCAGGGCCTGCGCATTTTCGGCCGCTTTGGCATAATTGCCCGCATAGAGATAGGCTTTGGCCAACAAGCCCTGCGCGGCTCCACTGGCGGCCCGCCCCCGGTCTTTGGGTTGAGCTGGGAGGTCTTTGACGGCCTGCTCCAGGTCTTTTATCAAAAAAGCGTACACATCTTCGGCCTTACTCTTGGGAACCTCAGTGCTGGCAATGTCTTTGGTGCTGGTTTGTTTTAGGGGTACATCGCCAAACGTTTTTACCAGATGGAAATAGTAAAGTCCGCGAAGAAACTGGGCTTCAGCCAGAATTTGTTTTTTGCGCGTTTCATCCATCGTAACGCGGGGCACATTTTCAATGACCTGATTGGCCCGATTGACCCCGTTGTAGCAGTGCTGCCAGTACTGACCGATCAGATCGTTGGTGGCGTCGTAGGAGAAGACGGTTAGCTGCTCTCGCCCGACAACCGCCCGGGGAAAGCACTGGTCCGCCGAGTAGTCGGGTACCTGCGTACCTACCCGGCTATACAGGTCCGTAATGGGTGTGTAGGCCGCTGTAAGAGCTGCTTCCGCATCTGAGGCTGTATTGTAAAACTGGTTTGGGGTAATGAAGGAATACGGTTTTTCGGCCAACTGACAACCGATAAACGCGGACGCTAAGGCGACAAAAAACAGGGGTAAAAGATAGTTCCGTTTCATGGTTCAGGAATGCTTAGAACGTTAGTTGAAGACCGGCGATAAAGGATTTGGCAACCGGGTAGCCAATGTTGTCGACACCCAGGTTCAGGTTGTTCTGTCCAGCCGTATTTACTTCTGGATCGAAGCCCGTGTAGTTCGTGATCGTCACAAAGTTGTTGGCGCTGACATAAACACGACTGTTTTTAAGCCAGTTGAGCTTGCCGATCTGGGGGAAGGTGTACCCTAGCGTTGCGTTTTTGAACCGGACAAAGGAGCCATCTTCGATCTGAAAATCAGACTGACTCACCCGCTGCCCAATCGACGCTTTCTGGTAGCGATTCGACGGGTTGGAGGGTGTCCAGCGGTCAACCATCGTAGCGTATTGGTTAAAGCCACCAGAGGCACTTTCCATCCGTAGTCTTGCTACGTTGAAAAGCTGATTTCCCTGAACGCCCTGGATGAACAGGCTGAAATCAAAACCTTTGAATTTTACATTGTTGGTCAGGCCGAAATAGTAGTTTGGGTTTGGGTTACCTATAATATCCTGATCGGCAGCCGAAATAATACCGTCGCCATTCAGATCTCGGTAGCGGATATTGCCCGCCGTCTTTCCGGTAGGAATATTGTCGCCCGTTTGGTAAATACCATCGAAGAAATAGCCGTAAAATGAGCCGATTGGCGCCCCGATCCGAAGTAGACTGGTGTTTGAAAAGGCCGCAACGGAACCGCCCCCATCGCCAGGAATGATCTCGGTCCGTTTTCCATCGATCAGCGTCAGCTTATTCCGATTGGCCGATATATTCCCGCTGATAGCCCATTTTAGTGGTCCATTCAGGACACCCACGTTGAGCGATAGTTCGATACCCCGGTTTTCAATCCCTCCGAAGTTGCCAAACACCGAACCAAAACCCGACGAGAGCGGAATGGCTCGCGATAGCAACAGGTCGGTTGTGTTTTTGAGGTATACATCGGCGGTAAGCTGAATCCGGTTATTGAGCAATCCAAGATCAACCCCGATATCAGTCTGTGCACTTTTTTCCCAACGCAGGTCCGGGTTGGCAATATTGGCCGCCAGAATACCAATATTCCGGGTGTTGTTGAAGTTGTAATTACCAACCGAACTTAGGCGCGATAATGAGTTGTAAAGGGGAATATCGGCATTACCCGTAATACCAAAACTGGCTCTCAGCTTAAGGTCGCTCACGATCTGCTGGCCCTGCATGAATTTCTCTTCCGAAACGCGCCAGGCGCCCGCTACTGACGGAAAAAAACCATACTTATTGTTAGCCCCAAAGCGACTCGACCCATCAACCCGACCCGTTAGCGTAAGCAGGTATTTGCTTTTGTAGTTGTAGTTGATACGACCCGTATAGGAGTCTAACCGCCAGGATTGTTTGTTACTGCTAATGGTGACAATGGAGGCCTGACTTAAATTGTCGTTGAGTATCAGGTCGTTGGGGAAGGTCTGGCCCGTCGAGGCATCGCTGGTCTGTAACTGACTTTGGGTCGAGAAAACCCCCGTTAGGGCCAGGCTATGCGCGCCGATTGTTTTCTGATAATTCAATAAACTCTCATGCAGAAAAGTGTTGCTGTACGTGTTCCCTTTGCCACCGATTCCGTTAACCTGAGCCCCCGTCCGTACAAACCGATTCACGTACGAATCGCGGGTGTCATTCACAAGGTCCCCACCAAACGAAGCCCGGTACGTTAGCCCGTCGATAATTGTCCAGTCGGCAAAAATGTTACCCAGAAACCGGCGGGTTGTGTTGCGGTTCAACACGTTCGTTGCAACGGAAATGGGATTGTTAATGTCGATATACCGACCGCTGAAGATGGTCGGATTTCCCTGTGCATCATAGGGGGCTACGGTCGGCGGGGCAAACAAGGCCGATATAACGATCCCGCCCGCGCCTGCATCGGCCAGAGTTGAGGTCACGGCGCCATTGTTTTGGGAATAAGTATAGGTCAGGCTGGTGCCGATCTTGAAATGGTTACTGATCGTATTATCCAGATTGACCCGAACCGAGCCCCGTTTAAAGTTCGAATTGATGATGATGCCGTCCTGATCGAAGTAGTTCAGCGATACATTGAACAGGGATTTTTCCGTACCACCCGACACCGACAGTTGGTGGTTCTGCATACCCCCTTTCTGAAAAATGTAGGATTGCCAGTCGGTTCCTGCTCCTAACTGCTCAGGATTTGGATAAAGATTCTGCCCCGAAATTTCGTTTTCGTACTGTGCAAACTGGGTAGCGTTCATAAGCGGCAGCATACGACGTATCTGCTGCTGGCCGTAATACCCTTCATACGTAACCCGGGTTTGGCCCGCCTTCCCGCGTTTGGTTGTAATCAATACAACCCCATTGGCACCCCGGGTACCATAAATAGCGGTAGCTGATGCATCTTTTAGCACTTCAATACTTTCAATGTCGTTGGGGTTGAGGGTGGAGAGTACAGAAAGACGGTTGCCATTGTCGGTACCGAAGCTACTACCGCCCCCCGCTAGTGGATTATCATTGCCTGAGATCGGAAACCCATCGACCACATAAAGGGGTTCACTGCTGCCACTGATGGAGCTATTGCCCCGAATCCGTACACTGATGGTGCCGCCAGGAGCACCCGAATTTTGGGTTACCTGAACACCGGAGGCTCGGGCCTGCAATCCCTGAACAAAGTTGGCAATGGGTGTTTGTTTTAATTCTGCCGCTTTTACCGACGATACAGCCCCCGTCAGGTCGCTTTTCTTCACGGTACCATAACCCACGACAACCACTTCATTTAGGGAGCGATCATCCGTTTCCAGCACTATATTGACGTTGTTTTGCCCGACGATCGAAACGTCTTTCGTCTGATAACCGATGTAGGAAACCGTTAGGGTACGGGCTCCTTCGGGAACAGAAATAACAAACGCCCCATCCGCATTGGTGGTCGTGCCAAGCTGCGTGTTTTTGATGATGACGTTGGCACCTGGTATCCCCTGTCTGGTATCTGCGGATGAAACAATGCCTTTCAGCGTGATCGAGCGGCCAGACTGTGCCTGGCAATAAACACTCAACAGGAGCATGAAGCCGACCAGCCAACGGCTTTTCTTCCTTCTGGTAAAAGCGGTAAAAAGGAGCATAAATGAGCGTATGATTAAAGGGTCTGTATTGGAATAAGTCAAAAATATTCTGTAGCTTAAAAGCGCCTGGGTAAACCCAGTACCAATTTAGAAGTTGGGTTTTGAAGCTTCAGTTTATGCGCAATTCGAAAATTTTCTGCTCTTAATTCACAGAACAGTACAAACATTGAAATATATAGTACTAAATTTTCGGAGCTTTAAGTAATTATTTTCATGGGAACGCTCCCATTTTGTGGGAGCGTTCCCATGAAAATAATTCAAACCTATAAAGGCTTGTCTTCTAAATTATTGGTATAATACAATGCTGATAACTACATTCATATGAAGCGACACCAGGTAACCATTATTGACATTGCCCAGAAGTTGAATATTTCAAAGTCCACCGTTTCGCGGGCACTCACCGGGCACCCCAGTGTGCGCAGTGATACGCGACAGGCGGTCATGGAGTTAGCCCAGAAAATGGACTATCAGCGTAATATGCTGGCTATTAATCTGTCCTCAAGTCAGAGCAAAACAATCGGCATCATTGTACCGGAGTTTGTCACGTCTTTTTTTCCTATCGTGATTATGGGCGCGCAGGAGATAGCGGATCAGGCCGGTTATTCCGTACTGATCAGCCAATCGAACGAAACCTATGAAACGGAAGTAGCCAATGCGAAGGTTATGCTGGCTAATCGGGTCGATGGCGTCCTGATTTCAATGACTCGTGAAACCAAAAACTATGAACACTTCGACGTTTTTAAGCGAAAAGGGATACCGTTAGTTTTTTTCAATCGAGTTTGCCATGATATTGAAACGCCTAAAGTCGTAGTCGATGATTACGAAGGGGCCTTTAAAGCAACCGAGCACCTGATTCTGTTGGGAAAACAGCGTATTGCCCACCTGGCTGGTCCGCCCTCCCTCTACATTAGTCGAAAGCGGTTGGAAGGGTATAAGGATGCACTACGAAAACATAGGCGTCCGGTCATCGATGAGCTGATCATCAGCTACGACCTGACGCTGGAAAAAGTAAAGATTTATATAAAGTACCTGCTGGATTTATCAACTCCGCCCGACGCGCTTTTTGCGGTCAATGACCCAACCGCCATAGAGGCCATAAAGGTGATTAAAGAACAGGGCTTATCAATTCCCGAACAGATTGCCATTGTTGGTTTCAGTAACGATTATGGGTCTGCCTTGATTGAGCCCGGATTAACCACTATGGCCCAGCCCACCCGCGAGATTGGTCAGGTTGCCGCTCAGCTTCTACTGGATCAGATTCATACGGATTCTTCGGTATGGAAACCAATCACACGGGTACTAAAGACTGAACTTATCATTCGGGGTTCGAGCCAACGTATTTAGCTCAGCCGTAGCCTTTCGCACGTCATAAAGCACGAAAGGCTACGGCTGAGCTAAATACGTTGGCTGGTAGTTGAGCAAGGTCGTTGATGTGCAGGATTTGTCTGTGCGGAAACGGACCCAACGGGCCTGAAAATCGGACGGGAACGTGTGGATTACCGATTGACCAGGCTTTACTGTAAATGTCTTGTAAACCATCCGCTGGCCCGTACCAACCGAGTCTACTTCTACTCGTAACCGAATACACAGCCAGCGATTGGGTTCGTAGATGTTCACTATCCTGGTATACGAAGTGGTCTTTGATATGAACGGATGACAGGTCGTTAGTTGGTAAATACGGGCAAATATTGACTTTTTGGAAAAAGATAACTCCTTTCAAAACTCATCGGCCACGCTTTAGTACCACAGCACGAGATGGTATCCCAGATCTGATTTATAGAATGCAGTATATGAAAAAAGCCCATTTTCAGGGCTTCAAATAATAGGTGCTGATGGAGTACTATAATGTTACTAAGCTCGGTTACTTTCCGATACAGAAAGTAATGCATTGTAAGGTTAAGTGGATTTCAGATACAAAGTAAATGCGGTCGACGATATACCAGCCTATGCGGCTTGGCAACAATTTTTTCTTTGAAACGCTGGTTTTGTGGCCTGGAATACGAGTGCTAAATACGCCTGAGCGAAACTGCTGGCGTACCAAGAAACAGGCAATAACGATGCCCTGGAGCGATTGAAATATAAAATCAATCAGACGCTTAATTTATTTCCATAGTAAAGCCCAATCTGGTTTTAGATTGGGCCTACAGTTACCAATAGCTATCTTATAATTTCGCGGTCAAATTAATCAAGCGGTCGTGATAATCTTCCAGAATACCTTTGTTTTCGCCGAATGATTCGCTCAGTTGAACAACGGCAATGATGCTCTCCAGCTTATCCTTCTGGTCAATATTTAATTCGGACTCAATCGCTGAGACGATTGATAGTAGTCGCCCACGAACCCGGCTACCAGGACCAGCCTCAAAATACGAGCGGATAGCCATGCCATGAACCCGATCATCCTGAGAATGACCGACAGGGTGAGCAATCCGAAAGGCAGCGTAGTCATCCGTCACTTTCTGAATAATCCACTGGAGATTGCTGGCAATCAGAAACGCTTCAGCTTTTAATAGTTGTCGATAATTCTGCGTAAAATCCATGCATCAATTGGTTAGAAATAGTTGTTAGTCGTTTAAATGGCCGGCCAACCTACGCCTTTAGGTGTCCCTACACAAGGGTGAATTTCCGGTATTTGCCTACCCATGAAATCTATATGCGTCAGTCACGAAGGACAGCCAGTTAGCGGAATACGGTTTACCAACAGGCTATCCAAAGATTTACATGCCAATAAATGGTTTTAAGCCCACTCGTTCGACACAGTTAATGCTGCTTCAGAACCTGTTTTAGCAGTCGTTCTAATTCGGCCTGTTTTTGTTCCAGCGCCTGTAATCTTTCCTGCTGCTGCTGATTTACCTGCTGCTGATCACGGTTAGCCTTTTCCAACTGAATACTATACAGGGTTAATTCTTCTACCTTCTCCAACAAGGTTGCATTCATCTTCACCAGGTCAATTCCTTCCTTAGCTACCTGCTCTGCGGAGGGAATACCCGGTAAATGTTTATGCTGGTCAATATAAACCGCTACAGAGGGCAAGGAACGTAGTTGGTAGGATGGACTAAACACGTTATCGCTCCACTCATTAGGGCTGTTGATGCGGAGTTGATATCGGGCTTTAACGACCTCCCCTTTTTCATTGACGGTTAGAAACTGGTCAGTAGCGTGTGTCGTTTGACTACTATTTGTTAGGTTAGATAGGCGTAGCCCACTCCGGTCTACTTCATCGGCAACGATCTCCAGCTTGCTGGTTGGGGTTGAAGTACCAATGCCAACATTGACGCCATTGCCCAGAATTAAGGCATTGCTAGCCGCTACCCGACTGTTAGCACCAATGGCGATAGCGTTTTTCAGTCCATCCTCCGCCTGGCTGTTATAGCCCATTAAAACATTGTCATCGCTTGTAGTAATAGCAGTACCTGATAGGGGACCAATAATGATATTGTTATTACCTGTAGTGACATTTCGCCCTGCATTACTTCCTAAAATCGTATTGAATTGCCCAGTTGTATTGTTAAAGCCCGCAAAATCACCCAAGAAGCAATTAAATCTTCCTGTTGAATTTAAAAAACCACTGTAATAGCCAATAATTGTATTATTGCTACCTTGGTTGCCATGGCCTGCTGAATAACCCATAAATGTATTTTGACTGCCATCTGTGTTTGTTGCGCCTGCCAAGCCACCTATAAATGTGTTATTAGTACCAATGGTGTTCCTGTATCCTGTAGCAAACCCCATAAACGTGTTATATGAAGCCGTTGTATTATTAGTGCCAGCAGAAGCTCCTATAAACGTATTGGAAGCACCTGTTGTGTTATTAATTCCAGCCTGCCAGCCTAGAAAAGAATTTAAGTTACCTGTCATATTAGGATTGCTCCCCGCATTGTTGCCCACAAATGTATTATAATTGGCCGGTGTGGTAGAATTGGGGCTATTGACTACATAATTAGTCTGAGCTAGTAAAGGACTACTTAGCAGAAAAGAAAGTAGGTAGTAAATTTTATTCATTAACACAGGAATGGTTTGGTTAATTTAGTAAACTAAGGGCTAATGTAGCAGAAATCATATCATGCTTAACAAAAACGCCAGCCCTTTCCAGAGCCAGCGTTTTTGACACTCTCAACCTATTATAGCTTTCATTCAACCGTCTGACATGGTTGTAGCATTCATCAGTACGACAAATAAATACGCGGTTAAGCCGGTAAATAGACTTGGAACGCAGCGCCATCGCTCGGGCGGCTGGTTAATAAGATGTAATTGTATTGTTGAGCGCGGTTACTTTCCAATGCAGAACTTACTGAAAATCGAGTCGAGCAAATCGTCGGTTGTGATTTCGCCGGTTAGTTGGCCGAGGTGCTGCAAGGCCACGCGTAAGTCCATCGCAAGCCAGTCGGGCGTTACCTGGTTATCGAGGCCAATAATAGCGCGGGCGAGAGCATTGTCAGTGGCGGTCAGGTGTTCGTAATGGCGGGCGTTGGTTACTACGGCACTGCCCGTTTGCATGGCGGTATCGGTGCGGGCACGGCTCGAGAGCGACGCTTTCAACTCGTCGATACGCTGGTCTTTGGCCGAAATCCAGACGATAGACTCGTCTGCAAGGTTGTGGTTTATATGATCTCGCTGCGTGTCGGTCATTAAGTCGGCTTTGTTGCCAACCAGCAAATAGGGCTTTTCGGCGGCCTGCAGTTCGGCCAGGGTATGGGTTAGCTCATCGACAGTTGTGTTTGTTCCATCGAACAGATAAAGCACTAAAGCGGCATCCCGCATTTTCTGTTGAGTTCGCTCAATACCAATGGCTTCGATCTGATCGGTAGCTTGCCGTAATCCGGCGGTGTCGATGAGTCGGAAACGGATGCCATTGATGAACAACTCGTCTTCGATGACATCGCGGGTGGTGCCGGGAATATCCGAAACGATGGCTTTCTCTTCATTAAGCAACGCATTCAGAAGGGTTGATTTACCCGCGTTGGGTTTGCCGACAATGACCGTTGGGACCCCATTTTTAATGGCATTTCCGGTCGAAAATGAGTCGATCAGCGGGTGGAGTACACGCCGAATGTCGAGCATCAACTGACGGAGTCGATCCCGGTGAGCAAATTCAACATCTTCCTCGCCAAAATCAAGTTCAAGTTCTACTAAAGCCACAAAATCAATCAGTTGCTGGCGCAGTTCTTTCAACTGTTTCGAAAATCCACCTCGTAGTTGGGTTAAGGCCGCCCGATGGCTGGCATCGGAGTCGGAGGCTATCAAATCGGCTACGGCTTCGGCCTGAACCAGATCGAACTGGCCGTTCAGGAAGGCCCGTTGCGTAAATTCGCCTGGTCGGGCCAACCGAGCCCCCTCCTGCGTGAGCCGACGCAGAATTTGTTGGATGATGAATTCGGAGCCGTGGCAGGAGATTTCGACGACGTCTTCTTTCGTGAATGATTTTGGGGCCCGGAAAACGGTGACCAAGACTTCATCAATGATACTTCCGTCAGGATTTCGCAGGGTTCCGAAGTGCGCGGTATGACTGTCCTGCTGGGTAAGATCTTTACCCCGGAATATACGATTGGTAATGACAATAGCTCCTTCGCCCGATACCCGAATAACGGCAATGGCTCCAATACCGGGTGCGGTGGCTAAGGCCGCAATAGGTTCTAATTGAAAAATAGACATAACTCTGTGAGTCTCTGTATAGCTCTTTTATCTCCGGGTAATACCTGCTGTACAGAGACATACGGAGAAAACGAAGATTTACCGAGGGAAAATAGAAAAGCGATTCAAGAGATCAACCATCCGTTTTTCGAATGATACTTCCGGAACACCAAGCCAGTTGGCGTATTTATCGCCCAGGAAGAAACGTATTTCACCGGCTGCGAGGTTCCGTATGGTTTCGGGACGAGCTTGTCTGGATGGGCCGAACGGGTTCATATCCCCTGCTGCATTGGCCTGAACAGGAAGAGCTTCGGCCATTGCATTCAGTAAGGCACGCGTTAGCCCAACACCAGCTTCGGACGGCGAAAACTGTCGGCGGAGAATGGCCTGATGAAGTACAAATGCTTCGCGTAGGTTTTTAGGCAGTAGCTCCTTTGCCACACCGTTAAGATAACTCACTACATTGATGTGATGCAGGTAGTCTTCCTCTTCCTGCTCGCTGGCCGGGATGCCGAGTTTTCGCAATCCGAGTAAAACGATATACGAAAACGTAAGATTGGTTCCGGCCATATCCTCCTGATTGACAGGGTAGCCCCAGTCCATATTCCACCGCCCGGAGTGCAGCGAAAACCAGCGGGCACCCGCATGAATCAGCCGGATTTTTGCCGTTCGGGATACGGCTTGTCCAGTAGACCATTCTTTAGGATTGTTGACAGCATACACCCATTCGCCGGTTTCGCGTAAGCGACGAACGGTGTCATTTTTAATGCGCTCGGTGAGCCAGAGTACCTGAGCGCCTTTGGCACCCAGATAGGAGTAAGGCAGCGAAAAAAAGCCAAGTATAAGGCCGATCTGCTGGGCGTGTTTCTGGAAAAAGCGCATGCCCCGATTCATCGTTGCCGAGTCGGCCCAGTCGGGCACATGGGTATAGGAGGCAAAAAAATCCTGCACCGCTGGGTGTAGGGTAGCCGTTGAAAAGTCAGTTGTATCCCCTAGCCAGCTCATCAGCGATCGTAAATCGGCGGCTCCACCTATTTCGACTACAGAGGCTATCACGGCATCGGCTACAGGATCGCCCTGCTGGCGGTATTGATCCAGTATGGCGTCGGAAAAGACACGGGTAGGCTTGATGAACGTTGGCATTGGGGAACGGGCTTTCAAAACCAACATCTTTTTCAGGTTTTCGGTTTACAGTTTGATCTGCAAGCCATCGTACCCCAGCCGGATATTAGGTGGTAGCTCCTTTTCGACCTCGCTATGCAGGCCCAGTTTGTGGCTGATGTGCACAAAATACGTTCGGTCGGCATTGACACGCTGGGCGAGGGCTATGGCCTGGTCGAGGGTAAAATGTGAAATATGTGCCTGCCGCTGAAGCGCATCGACCACTAGAATGCGTGTGCCATACACCTTTTCCAATTCCTCGTCGGAAATGTAATTCAGGTCGGTCAGGTAGGTGAAATCACCCATGCGGAATCCATAAACGGGTAATTTATGGTGCATTACTTCGATCGGAATTACCCGAATATCGAGGAGGTCGAACGGTTCATTATGAATCTCATGCAACCGAACATGGGGCGTGCCGGGGTATTTGTGCTCGGCAAAAATGTAGGCAAATTCCCGTTGTAATTGGGCCAGAACGGTTGGGCGGCCGTAGATGGGTATATCCTGCCCCGAACGGAAATTGTAGGCACGAATCTCGTCGAGTCCGGCTGTGTGGTCCTTGTGTTCGTGGGTGAACAGGACGGCATCGAGCTGCTGAAGATTCAGCCGCAGTACCTGCTGGCGGAAGTCGGGTCCGGTGTCGATTACGAAGCTACGCCCATTCACGGCAATATGAACCGAGGTACGAAGGCGTTTATCCCGAAAATCGACAGACCGGCACACATCGCACTGGCAGCCAATGAGCGGCACACCTGACGAAGTGCCAGTACCAAGCAGGGTGATAAGCATAAAGAGCGAAAGAGTGAATGAGTGAAAGAGTGAAAAGCCGTTGCGAGCCCGTCGCTCATTCACTCTTTCGCTCTTTCACTCATTATTTATCCGTCAGTTGATTAACAACTTCGACCAGTCGGTCAAAATTGAGGGGTTTTACGAGTACGTCGTTAAACCCGGCTGTTTTGAATTCTTCTTCCGTGTAATTTTTGGCGTTGCCGGTAATGGCCACGATGGGAACGTTGGCTTTGGTCTGATCGGATAATGCCCGAACGCGCCGAACGCACTCCATACCATCCATCAGCGGCATGTTGATGTCGAGCAGGAGGATGCTGAAATCTTCTTTTTCCAGAATTTGCAATACCTGTTCCCCATTTTTAACGGCGGTAATGTCGTAGTTCTGGAACTCAAGAATTTTGCGGGCCAGATTCTGGATAACGGAGCTATCTTCGGCAATCAGGACGCGTTTGGAAGCTGACATAAGCTATATGAGATCGTGGTTTCTAATTAAAGTGGTGAAATTATGGAGTTAAATCGGCAAACGCAAAACGGTATTTTGGTCGAAATGCATCCATAATTGCTTTTTACCTACCGGTCTTGAAAACACTGACCAGCTTGAAATCGTAAAAACGTTTTGGTTTTCATACCTTAAGGAAGCCGATTCATAACTAGGCTGGAGGTTTAGATAATCCCCGTTTTAAACGATCTCTTTTCTCATAACTGTAAATTCCAGTGGCTGTTTAGGCAAACCGAAACTTGGATCATTGGGAAACGGTTTGATTTCACCGGTCGATCGGTAGCCACGTCGCTCATACCAGGCTATCAGCTCATGCCGAACGGTAATGACGGTCATGATAATGGCGCTACAGTGCTGGTTACGGGCTATTAGCTCCGCAGCGGTCAGTAGGTTTTTTCCAATCCCCTTTGCCTGGGCTTCGGGCGAAACCGTGAGCATACCCAGATAAAGCTCGTCGCCTTTTTTCTCCAGATAAACGCAGCCCAGCAGTTGAGCATCTTCTTTGTAGAGTAAAATGATGGCGTTCGGGTTCTGGATCATGGTTGTCAGACCCGGCTCGTCGGTACGAATGCCACTCAGCAAATCAGCTTCGGTGGTCCAGCCTTTTTTGGAGCTTTCGCCCCGATAGGCGCTATTAACCAGCCTATTTAAAGCGGGAATGTCGAGTTCGGTAGCGGGTGTTAGCTCGGTCATTTGATGGTCATTTAGAGTCGTTCGCTACGCGTCGTTCAGGTGCCTGTTTGGTGGTTAACTGGCAATCAAATGACGGATAGCGCTTAAAATGGATGGCTTTATTTAACAACTTCTCTGAAATCGAGCTGCTGAATAAGGGCAGGATTTTCGGGCGTCAGAGTGAAAAATACGTCGATATTGGTTTTTTCGCCTTCGAGCAGGAAATGGCCCCGTAGCTGGTTTTCGGGAATCAGTTCACCAACCCGTTGAATTTTTCCGGCCTTCGTGTATAAATCCTGTACGGTTTTCCGGCGGATGGCGACCGATTTGTCGGGGAAGAAGTTTTCGGCAAAAAGGCCACTTTGCTCGGCACCGGTCCAGTCGGGTAACAGCTTTATGAGTTCGGCTTTGCGTTGGGCCAGAATGGGTGAAACGGGAAGTTGGCGGGGCTGTAATTTGCCGATAGCTACCAGTGTATCCAGGACAGCGGTATTAACGGAACCCATTCCGGCATAGGTTAGATTGGCGTACGAAATAACCCCAATGCCATAATCGGGCAGAATGCGCCACTGGCTCCCAAAACCGGGCAGGCCACCGCTATGGCCTACCCCAACCTGCCCTGTACAATTCTTGCTCCAGCCCAGCCCGTATCCGTATCCGCTGGCGGTAGGGCATACCTGACCGGCCCCGTTTCGAGCCTGGGTAAATAAGCCCGAAAAGGTCCAGGGCTGCTGCATTTCGCGGATCGAGCTTCGTTTGATGGGGCCTGTATCCGCATCGTTTTTAGGAGGCCAGGCCGCTTCGTGCAGAGCAACGTATTTACTGAAATCGTCGATGGAGGTAATCAATCCACCCATTGCCCCGTAGGAACCGTCGTGCAGCAGGGGCTCTTCCAGCCATGTGTCGCCCTGCCAGCGGTAGCCCAATGCCAGCTTGTCGGCGGGTACGCGGGTGTATTCCCATTGCGTGTCGTTCATACCCAGCGGCTTCAGGATGGTGTCGGTAATGTACTGCTGATACGGTTTGCCCGAAACCACTGTGATGATATGCCCCAGCATGGCAAAGCCCAGGTTACTGTACTCATACGCAAAACTCGGTACGTTGGCATTGGAAATCCCGTCTTTAATGAGTTTGAGCAAATCCGCGTCCGAATCGGCCAGTTGACGGTCGCCCCAGGGGTTATCTTCAGGAAAGCCAGCCGAGTGGGTCAATAAGTTGCGAACCGTAATTTTTGGCGCATCGGCTGTGAGGTACTTATGCGATTTTAGTTCGGGAATATATAGTTCGGCGGGGTCATCGAGCCGGAGTTTGCCTTCGTCGCGGAGTTTCAGAATGGCCATGCCCGTCAGGCTTTTGGTCATCGACGCAATGCGGAATAAGGACTTAGGCGTTGCCGGCGTTTTTTTCGCTACGTCGGTATACCCAATTCCACCAGCATATACCAGTTTGCCATCCAGCACAATGCCGAAAGCCACGCCCGGAAAGTGTCGCTTTTCGGCTGCGTCTTTAAATAGCTTCTCAACAATGGGGAAAGCCGCTTCCAGTTTCTTTAGTCGATCACCATCAATGAAGGTGGGCGGCTGATAGGTGGATACATGCGATACAGAGCGATTTGGGCTTGTTTGGGCAAGGGCTGAGGTAGCCGTAAGAAGACAAAGGAGTAGTTTTTTCATAGTTAGGTTGTTTCAGTTTGTCGGAAATTGTTCTACTCGCAAAGAACGCAAAGTTTGTTGCAAAGCACGCACTGGGCCGAAAACGCTTTTTGACTGGCCGAAAATTGAGTCACCAGCTAAAAGCGACTCCCGGAATTTTAGGAAGTCATGATGATATACCGCATCGGAGTCGAATGTTTGTAGAAATCATGTACGCTAATACATTCGACTCCGATGGGAGTGGATTGGCCAACTACCTTCGTGCCCTTTGCAGAAATTACGCTATTTAATTTCCAAAACCAATACACCGAGCGGAGGTAGAGTAACCGGAACGCTAGTGCGGGCGGTAATCCGGGTTTTTGTTCGAAAAATATCCCGAAATACGTGTGGTTGCGAGCCCGACAGATTCATGGCCTTCCACGCTTCGGCTGGAATCTGTACCGTTGTAGTGGCGGTTTTCTGCTTGTCGAAGTTGCAGATAATCAGGAGGTTTTGTTTGGTCGAAAAGCGCAGGTAACTATAGAGCCGCTGATTATCATAGCCCGAACGTTGGCCGTTGTTATTGCTGGCCTGCAGGTCGTAAAAACTGCCGGTTCGTATGGCATCGCTGGTGTTTACAAGCTGAATCAGTTGCTGGTAAAACTGGCGAAGCTTCCGTTGGTCTGGGGTTAATTTGCCTCCGTCGAAGGCTCCTTTGTTGACCCAGGCCTGGTATTCGGGTATGCCCCAGTAATCGAAAATAGTGGTGCGGCCATCGTCGCCCTGGAACCCCTCGGCCTTTGTCGGATTTACCCCCAATTCCTGCCCGAAATAGAGCATGGCTGGCCCGGTATGCAGGGTGGCAGAGAGGGTCATGGCAGGTACAGCTACCCAGGGATCGCCCGCGAAGAATCGGGACGCAATGCGTTGTTCGTCGTGATTTTCCAGAAACCGCAGCATGTGTTCAGAAATGTCGCCCGACTCGGTTTTCCAGACGTTCGTAATGTCTTCGGTACTGCCTTTGCCCTCCATCAAGCGACGAAGTGCATCGTACAGGCCTACTTTGTCGTAGAGGTAATCGAATTTTCCCTGCTGAATATACGCCCTGTACTGCTTCGGGTTATAGATTTCGGCAATGAAGATCAATCCGGGCCGGGCGGCTTTTACCTGGGGTATGGACCAGCCCCAGAACTCCACCGGCACCATCTCGGCCATGTCGCACCGAAACCCATCGACGCCTTTTTTAGCCCAGAACAGCAGAATGTCCCGCATTTTGACCCAGGTCGACGGGATGGGGTCGAAGCGGGGTTGGCGATTGTGGGCATAGTCGATTCCGTAGTTGAGCTTCACCGTTTCGTACCAGTCGTCGAGGGCGGGTTTGGCTTTGAAGGCATCGTTGCCCGTTGCTTTGGCCGGATTTTCGACATAAGGACCCATCGATAATCCATCTGGAATATGGACTCCATCGGGAACCTGAAACGGTTCGCCCGGCAGGTAATAAAAAGTATTGTTAGGCAAAAAGGCTTTTGTGGTATCGTCGCCCTGCCCCAGGTCCTGAACGCCAGCCGGTTTGGCATCCGAGTGGTACTGACGAGCCACATGGTTCGGAACAAAATCGATAATGACCTTCAGGCCAGCCGCATGCGAGCGTTTGAGCAGGGCCTCGAACTCGGCCATCCGGTTCGTTACATTAACTGCCAGATCGGGGTTGACATCGTAATAATCTTTGATGGCATATGGCGACCCCGCCCGGCCTTTCACCACCAGCGGATTATCCCGTTGAATACCGTTGGCCGAATAATCGGTCATGATGGCGTGTTCGATTACGCCCGTGTACCAAACGTGCGAAATGCCAAACGTTTTCAGTTCGTTCAGAGCTTTGGCCGTAATGTCGTTGAACTTCCCAACCCCGTTTTCATCGCGGCTCCCCCAGGGTTTGTTTAAGGTTTTCTGATTACCGAACAGGCGGGTAAAAATCTGATAGATAACGAGTTTGTCGGAATGGCTGGCCATTGGGTTCAGTAATGTGTCGACCGATTCAGCGACCGGATGGCTCACGATGCCCGCCGAAATCAGGCCAGCGGTGAAATCCCGTCGGGATAGCGTTGGGGAGATTTTCTTATGCATAGGTTTAGGGATATGCCCCAAAATAACTAAACTAATTTGGCTTAATTGGTTCGTATCAAGCTAAAATTAAGTCTGTAAAACCCTTCTGGAAATCTTTAAAGAAATGGTCTATTTCCCCTTCACCCAATACACCTGATTTTTATCAGCTTTTCCAAACGGTCGGCCGTTGATGATGGGGATTTCGATAAGGCCGATAGCGGGGTCACAGTCGAAATTGGCGCGAATGGTTAAGCCGTTGACCTGTTCTGGAGAGGTGCTGTGTTCCAGCGACCAGAGGTCATACTGACTCAGTCCTTCGTTGTACGAATCCTTTTTGCTCGTTGACCGGAGGCTTAAAGCCGGAACGACCGGGCCGCAGTTTTCGGATGCTGGTTTTGAGGCTTTAACTTGAATATGATACGTTTCTGCACTGCTGTAGCTCAGGTGTACCGTTCCAATGGTAGTGGTGTCTGGGCCACCCGCCTGAAACGATAGGTAAAACGTGAACTGGTTGGGTACTTCGGCCGGAATCAGTTTACTGTCGCCCTCGATGATCAGTCGATTTTGATAATCATACAGCTTCACCTCGTCGAGACTGCCGCAGCAGCCATGCTTTACGGTTTGGAAATTTCGGGCGTTCAGGGTGAGTTCGTCGCAATCGTGTTTGGCCGTCAATAGCGTTTTGCCTGGGTTGTCCAGCGAACTGAGCGAAATCTGAATGCTACGGGTCTGGCTTTCCAGGCCGGTTGCCCCATCGGTTAGGGTTCGGTATTTGGCGATGTAGTGTTGGGTATCTTTTCCTTCCAGAGCCACATACACCACTTTGTAGGTCGTTTCGTCTGTTCGATACTGCCAGCCTTGGGTACTGTCTTTTTTCAGGAGTTGAAATGATGCGGGTTCCGAATGCTCATACATCGCTGAACCCGGATTGGCTTCGATTGAAAGCGGAGTTTCGGGCGATTCGCTTTTAGTAGATTTATCGGAACAACCTGCGAACGAAAAGGAGAGGAAGGCAATCAGTAACCAGGGTTTCATGGGCATTAGGAAATGAACGGATCGACTGGCAAATACGTGATTTCGAACGCAAAAAGGAAAAATACGAACGTATGGTTTAGGGAGCGGTACATGGGGCATCCTGCTTTGGTCGATTGGATAAAATAAGTAAAGAATAGGCTTTTGCTGCATTATTAATTGGCAAATTGACTGATTTACCCCGTGTGTATTCGTTCGTTTTCGTCATTCGCAAAATCATCAATATATTGCTTCTTCACAACCTCTCTTCCATGAAACAAACTAGTACAGTACTACTCTCTCTATTTATTTGCGGAGCCGCCTACGCTCAGAAATCGTATTATGGCATAGAAGAAAAATGGCCCGAGCAGGACACGGCTCGCAAAGTATATACCGTAAAAGGTGAACGGCATGGGATCAGTTATTTCAAAAAACATCGGTTCAAGGAAGTGCAGTATGAGCCTGGGGCAACGCTTACGTTCGATGTCTATCACACCCCCGATGTGATGTATAGCTGGTGCCGGAAATGGGCCGAGCAATACCCGAATCTGGTCGATCTGTATGAAGTAGCCAGAAGCTACGAAGGCCGCCCAATTTTGCAGATGACGCTGACCAACAAGAAAACGGGCAAGCATACCGATAAACCCGCAGCCTATTTTGAAGGGGGCCGACACAGTGGCGAAGTTACCAGTAGTGAAGCCGTACTCTGGCTGACCAAACACCTGCTCGATAACTACGGAAAAGACCCCGCCATCACCAAATTGCTGGATACCAAATCCATTTACCTGCGGCCAGAGAATAACCCCGATGGGGCTACCATGTACCTCTATACGGCACAACGAAACCGTAGCTCCATGCGCCCCCGCGATGACGATCGGGATGGCCTGCTGGACGAAGATGCCGAAGATGATCTGGACGGCGACGGCATCATTTATCAGATTCGGAAGAAGGCCGTAACGAAAGAAGAGCTGGAAAAAGCCGATTACGTCATTGACCCGAAAGACAAGGCAGGTCGGTTGATGAAGCGGGTTCAGGCTGGGCAGGGCGACTATCTGGTTTATACCGAAGGGATTGATAATGATGGCGATGGCAAATACAACGAAGACGGTATCGGTGGGCTGGACAATCACCGGAACTATCCCGAAAACTGGCGGCCCGATCAGGGGGGCGATTTTACCGGACGAGGGTATACTCAGGGCGGAGCCAGCGAATTTCCGTTGAGCGAGCCCGAAACCCGCGCCACGTTTGTCTGGCTGATGGGGCATCCGAATATTACGGTCGTGAACTCGATGGATACCCGCGTGCCGATGCACCTGCGTCCGCCCTCCACCTCGGCCAGCGCCGAAAGTATGTTCCCCCCCGATCTGGCTATCTACAAACATATGGATAGTCTGGGCTTGTCGTTTACGCATTATCCATGGGCGGGTGATGTGTATGATGTGTACAATACCCGCAACAAAGTGAACCGCCTAACTGGCGATCCTTCCAAACCGGAGCCGCTTTTTGGGCATGGGCCGGATTTTGGGTATTTTCAATACGGGGCCGTTTGGTATGGCGATGAACTCTGGAATGGGGGAGCCATGAAAGACTATGATGGCGATGGCGATTACGACGAATACGATGGCCTGATGTGGGACGACGAAGCGAACAAAAAGCAGGGCTTCAAGCTCTGGACCAAATTTACTCACCCGCAGTTGGGGGCTGTTGAAATCGGTGGCTTTCATCCGAAATTCTTTGCGCAGAATGGGCCGGCCTGGCAACTGGAAAACTGGATTTCGAGAGAGTCGCTGTTTAACCTGGCCATGGCCAAAGATCTTCCGCAGGTAGAACTGACCGACGTGACGGTAAAGCCACTGCCCGACAACGAGTATGAAGTAAAAGCTACCTGGACCAACTCCGGCAAATTGCCCGTGGCGCTTGAACAGGCCAAGCGGGTGAAAATGGTACAGGAAGATCGGGTTAGCCTGGACTTCGACAAAGCATTGCTGAAAGGTTTCAAAGACGCAAAGGTCATTATCACTCAGCCCACCTTGTTTGATAAAACGGTTTATGCTGGTTATACCAGGCCCGGCGAGAAGAAAGAAGCCACCTTCCGGGTGAAACTGAATCAGGCAGGTCCGGTTAAAGCCAAGGTGAAACTGCTCTCAACCCGGGGTGGCTACAAAGAAAAAGAGATTACCATCGGGAAGTAAGTGATCGTAACGATGATGTCGGTGCTCCGGTTTTCAGAATTTACGTGCTGAGAATCGGAGCATTCGTATACCCACCCAGGCAAAAAGATACCACTGATGCGTGTAAATAAACGAGTATTGGCCTCTGCTACGGAAAAGGTTAGTAGCTAAGGCCGCTGAATGTCAGGTATATAGGGTGAAATATCAATATAGGTTATTAAACAGGGGTATTTAGTTTATATAAATATATTTAATTTATCGATTTTACTGTATTTGTAGATTAATGCTGTTTTTGATGTATTGATTTATTTATAAGGTAACTTGTAATTGGTATAAATATTGATGAGGTGTTTTTTTATTAAAAAATTGATGGAATAGCGTAAGAATTTTTTATAGAAAATACGATTAGTTGACTATAATTTAATATAAAATCATATAAGGCTCTTTACGGCATATTTTTTGAAAAGAAGGCTCGTGTCTTCTAAATATTTACTTGCAACCCCAAGAAAATATGCCTATTTCTACTACAAAAGCCTTAAGCTGGCTATTTCTTTTGCTGGCGGTCAGTTTAGCTGCATCGGTGCCCGGTCTGGGCCAGACCATTACCGGAACGGTGTTTCGCGACTTCAATAGCGACGGGGCCTACACCAGTACACCAACCTCAGGAACGTACGCCTATGGTGAACCCGGTGTAGGGGGAGTAACTATTAAAGCCTATAATGCCAGTGGTAGTGTGGTAAACTCTACAACGAGTAGTACACTGGCTGCTTCCTTGGGCAGCTACACTTTAAATGTAGGTAATACAAATGCCTATCGGATCGAGTTTACAGGGTTTATTGGGCCTGATTACGAGGGGTTTCATGGTACGGGTAATGCCACATCCATACAGTTTGTCAACGGGGGCGCTACGAACGTCAATTTTGGGTTAAACTATCCGGCCGATTATTGTCAATCGACCTCTCCCCAGTTAATAACCAGTTGTTTTGTCGCCACAGATGCGGTCAACGCGGTAGCTTCCGTTAAGGCCCGACCTGCCACGGTAAGTGTTTCATACACGGTTGTGGAAACGAGTAAGGTAGTGACTGATTACGCTACGGTTGGCGAAGTGGGGGCTGTGTGGGGAATTGCCTACGATAATACCCGAAACAATAACAGGCTATTTTCGGCAGCGTTTACAAAGCGGCATGTGGGGTTTGCCGCTGGTGGACCCAATGCGATCTATGTCACGAACGTAACCTCAGCTACCAGTGGTAATACAACCGAGTTCTTCAACTTCACAACGGTAGGTAGTTCGGCAGTGACCTCAACCACGGAAGCACATGGTACCGACCTGCCCACTTCAACCAGTGTGGCCAGTCATGATAATGCGGCTTTCGATGCTGTCGGTAAGACCAGCCTGGGGGGAATGGATCTTTCGGATGATAACCAATCCCTTTTTGTGGTCAACCTTAAGGATCGTAACTTATACAAGATCAATACGGCTGATAAATCTTACACGAGTATTGCCATTCCGAACCCCGGTTGTACAACCAGCGGGACCGTCGTCAATGGCAGTTATCGACCGTTTGCGGTCAAATATTACCGGGACAAGGTATATGTTGGGGTGGTTTGTACGCGCGAAGATCTGGGGTCAACAACGGCTACCTATGGGTCGACGGCCGGTTTGAGTGCTACCGTTTATGCGATTGACCCAACGGCCTTATCTTCGTTTACGACGGTGCTGTCTTTCCCGTTAACTTACCAGAAGGCACCCACAAACGCCGACAGAACCGGGCAATCCCGCGCCGAATACTGGCGTCCCTGGACCTCTGTATTTCAGACGGATCGGAGCGATGGGGTTCTGTCGTACCCGCAGGCCTGGTTGACCGACATCGAATTCGAGCCTGCAACCGGCGACATGATTTTAGGGGTACGGGACCGATATGGCGACCAGATGGGGTATCAGAATTACCTGCCTTTTACATCATCGACAACCTTATATAGCGCAATTACGCCTGGTGAGATATTACGTGCCCGAAAGTGTAATGTGACGGATGTACAATGGTCGATAGAAAATGGAGGATCACTGTGTGGAAGTACAGCTTCGTCGGCACAATCAGCTACAGCAGGTCCCGGCCAGGGTAAATACTATTGGGGCGATGAGGTGCAGAATGCATCAAACCACGGATTGAGCTCTCAGGGAGGTATTTCCCAGTTGCCCGGTAGTGCTAAAGTGGCCATGACGGCCATTGACCCTCTGGATATTTTTAATACGGGGGGGATAAAGCGCCTGATCAATGCTACAGGCGCTAAAGATGGCAATGCCACGTACGTAAGCAGTACAACGAACGTAGCGGCCGGTGCAGAGCTGTATACGTCCGACGCGCTTGGATATGGGAAAGCCAACGGTCTGGGAGGGCTGACGCTGATGTGTAATCTTGCGCCGGTTCAGATTGGTAACCGGGTCTGGCTGGATTCAAATAACAACGGTATACAGGACCCCGGCGAAAATCCTCTGGCTGGTGTCAGGGTTACGCTAAGTGGTCCTGGTCTGGCGTCGCCTGTAAGCGTGACGACCAATGCATCGGGGGAGTATTACTTCTCCAATGCAACCGGTACGAATGTGCTGGGCTCTGTCTACAGTTTGACGGGGCTCACCAGTGGGAGTTCGTATACACTGGCGTTCCCAACCAGCTTTAGCACGGCCAGCCTGAGTGCCAAACCGAATTCGGCGACCGGAACCAATACGGATAATATCGATACAGATCCGAATACGGCTGGTCTGGTCACCTTCACACTGGGGCAGGCTGGCGTAAACAATTTCTCGTTCGACGCAGGTTATGCGCCCTGTGTACCCCCTTCATTGACCTTAACGGCTATTCCCAGCGCCATTTGCCAGGGACAAACCGTCGCGTTGATTACGACGGTCAGTCCAGCGGATAATTATACATATGTAGTCAGTGGGCCTGTAGGTGTTTCATTGACGGGGGCCAATACGGCAACGGCAATCGCTACCAATCTGCCCACAGGGGTAAATAATTTTACCGTTACAGTCTATAGTAGCCCGGTTTGTCTGGTAACCTCTACCGCATCGGTAACGGTCAGTACAACACCACTTATTAATCTAACCCCATCTTCGTCCACGATCTGTGCAGGTCAGTCCGTCCAGCTGGATGTTGCAGGAATACCCATAGGTGGTCTATTAACTTTCAGCGAATTGGGGCCGCTTGGGAATGTTGTCAATACATTTACATCGAATGTTGTTTCCCCGACTGCTACCACAACCTATCTGGCTACCGTAGTAGTGCCCATTGTGGGTTCCGTCTTGGGTAGTTGTCCCGTTACCATAACGGTCAATCCTGCCTTGACGCTGCCTGCGCTAAGCCTAAGTTTATGCGTAGGAACAACCATCGATCCGGGCAACCTGAGTGGACTAGGAGGAAGCTTAACAGCCCTATCGGGTCTAACGAACGTATTGCGCCTGGGAAATGTCCTTGGTTCGGGTTCTATCCTTAGTACCCCAATCAGTGTTAGCGCTGGTGTAAACCTGTTCAATGTAACTTCGACGACTCCGCTGGGTTGTACGGCAACGACGCCAGTAACCGTGACGGGGATAAATGGTCCGACATTGCCTGCACTCAATCTGAGTTTGTGTGTGGGAACAACCATCGATCCGGCGAATCTGAGCGGCCTGGGCGGGAACCTGACAGCGCTTTCCGGACTGACGAACGTGTTGCGTCTTGGGAATGTACTGGGATCAGGCTCCATACTGAGTGCACCTGTCTCTGTATCCGCAGGCATCAATCTCTTCAATGTTACATCTACGAATCCGTTAGGCTGTACTACAACGGCTCCCATTGCCATTACTGGGGTAGAGGCTCCGATCTTACCCCCACTCAATCTGAGCTTGTGCGTGGGTACCAATCTGGACCTGAGTGAGTTAGTAAGTCCAACGGGTTCCTTGTCAGCCTTAAGTGGCTTGACGAATGTGTTCCGGCTGGGCAATCTGATCACGGGCCAGATCCTGACCGCTCCGGTAAGCATCAGTGCGGGGGTGAACCTGTTCAACCTGACGTCTACCACCCCGCTGGGCTGTACCACTACCACGGCCATCAGTGTAACAGGCGTGGAAGCGCCCTTGCTGCCCCCACTCAACCTGAGCTTATGCGTGGGCACCAATCTGGACCTGAGTGAACTAGTAAGCCCAACGGGTTCCTTGTCGGCCCTGTCAGGTCTGACGAATGTGTTCCGGCTGGGTAATCTGATCACGGGCCAGATCCTGACCGCTCCGGTGAGCATCAGTGCGGGGGTGAACCTGTTCAACCTGACCTCGACGA
>NZ_KB893207.1 GCF_000374025.1 Spirosoma panaciterrae DSM 21099
GTATCAATCGCACCTTCGGGTATTGAAAGTTTTTAATCGTGTGTAACTCCTCCTGAACCTCGGACGTATCAATCGCACCTTCGGGTATTGAAAGTAGTAGCTCGGCATCCAGGGAAATATCTTTGAGTAGTGTATCAATCGCACCTTCGGGTATTGAAAGCAGGTAGTACCGGGCCAGGGAGAGTTGTTTTCTAAGTATCAATCGCACCTTCGGGTATTGAAAGTTAATGGGGGGCAGTAAAGGATGGTTAGCGCGTCTAGTATCAATCGCACCTTCGGGTATTGAAAGCTGACCAAAGTGTTGCTCCAGCAGAGCCTACTCGACCGTATCAATCGCACCTTCGGGTATTGAAAGGAAAATGTCGAGTTCTCAGGCGAGCGGCCAGCGCCTGTATCAATCGCACCTTCGGGTATTAAAGTTCAGAAGACCCGGTTTCAAATTTTTGTTTCCGTGGATTGGAACCGAGATCAACTTTTGAACACCAGCTTTCTTGAAGGTTTTATGGCTACTTTCCTGCCGAACCTCAAGCCAGCAGCTTGAAACGCTTGATTGATCCTTCTTTTGCAGGACTTTATACTATCGATTATAGGAAAAGTAGAATCGACGAACGTGGTATACAGGCTATTTAAGGAGATTCTACTGCTTTGTTAATGAATCGTAGTGAGCTAGATAATTAAGACACCAGCAGGAATATAAAATCAAAGGTATGCAAATACGTATGCAAACGAAAAACCGTCAACATTGCTGAAGACGGTTTTTCGTTTGTAACTATCTGATTTTGAGAGAGCCAGTGGAGGGATTCGAACCCCCGACGCGCTTGCGCATCCTGATTACAAATCAGGCGGAATCGACCGCTATCCGACACTGGCAGTCCTGAATTGTGGTGCAAAAATAGAGTTATTTTCTATTCCATGCAAGTCAATTCTTCTTTTTTCGTTTCAGCTAGGTTATAGCTAAAATTTGACCTATGCTTATGCCTGAGCTACACGTAGCTGATGGCGAAGCTCATCCAATTGCTTTTCTGCCTCGGCAATTTTCTTGTCGATGTCGGCGCGAAGTTTATCCGCATTTTTCGAACGAGCGAAGAATTCGATATTGTTCCGATAGGTAGCAATGTCATTTTCAATCGCTGTAATTTTCCGACGGATGTCGTTTTCACGCTTATTACCACCGCCATCCCGATCACCACGGTTGAAATCACGTCCACCCCGCGAACCACTACCTGACCGGGTAGCTTCGGCTTCGCTCTGGAGCATGATGCGCTCTTTATCTTTGGCCGGAATCTTGCCTGTGGCACCTACCAACGCATTAATGGCGTTGATGTAGCGTTTTTGCGTCGACTGCATGTCCTTTTTGGGAACAAAGCCAATTGCGTTCCACTCTTTTTTGAACTCGTTTAGTTCAGAAAGGTCAGCATTCGCGCTTGCTGCTGCTTCAATCCGTTGGATTAAGGCGATTTTCTGCGCTAAGTTCTCCTCAAATTCGCGCTCGGTCTCCTGGTTTTTCGATCGTTTCTTATTGAAAAACGCATCGCAGGCTGCTTTGAACCGATCAAAAATTGTATTTTTCTGCTTTTCGGGTACCTGGCCGATGGCTTTCCACTGGCGTTGCAGTTCGATAACCGTCTGCGTGATTTCAGGCGATTCTTCACCCGATGCCAGAATGCCCTCTACCTGCTCACAAAGCTGCGTTTTGGCACGTAGGTTTTCTTCCCGTTTGCTCTCAAGCTGCCGGAAAAACTCACCTTTGTTGTGGAAGAAGGTTTTCAGCGCTGCCCAGAACTTCTTGCTCAGTTCTTTCCCTTCTTCGCGGGGCATGGGACCTTTTATCGCGTTCCAGCGGTCCTGCAATCCCATAACGACCTTCGTTTTATCATTCCAGTCGTTAATGCTATTGGAGGTGAAGGAGGTTATTGGAACTAGTTCTTCATAGATCGCCGACTTCTCTTCGTACAGTTGTGCCGACTCTTTGCGCTGCTCGTTGGTCTGGTCCCGGCGTTTGTCGTAGAGGACGTCAAGAGCGGCTTTCATACGGCCCCACAGCACTTCCTGCTCGGCTTTAGGGGCCGGACCTATGTGCTTATACTCCTCAAACAGGGCATTGGCTTCGTCGATGGTTTGCCGTGTAACCGGGGTTTCTTCCGAAGCTTTTGCCATGGCTTCAACCTTCTCGATTACCTCTGTTTTCAGGCTTGCATTGCGTTTGCGATCCAGCTCTTTTAGCTCGAAATAGATATTTCGATTGCTGTAGTACCGATCAACCAGGGCATGATAGGTAGCCCAAAGCGTTGCATTATGTGGGGAGTTCATGTTTCCGGCCGCTTTCCATTCGTCCTGAATTTTCTTGAACTCATTCCAGCTAGCCTTAGGATCACCCGCGTTATTTTCGTCGTTTTCGACTAATTCGCGAAGCCGGGTAAGTAAATCCGTCTTCGACGCGAAGTTGGTTTCTTTGGCTTTATCGAGGTTCTGAAAGTAGGTGTTTTTCAGACTCTTGATTTGCTTATACAATTCTTCGAACCGCAGAACCGCGTCGTCGAACTTATAGTCAAATCCTTCATCGGCACCTGTTTCGGTGATGTAAGCTTGCAAAGCGGCTTCACGCTCCGCCCGTTTCATCTGATCGAACAGCGGTTTTACCTCCTTAAGGACTTGGTCCGCTTTCTTGAAATCACCAGGCGTTACGGTGGCCAGACTAACAGAAGCCAGTTGGGTTTCAAGCAGGTTAACAAAATCCTGCTTCGAAAAATGGCTGTAATCGGCTTCCGGGGTAGCGGCCTCTTCTTCGGTTTCAGCTAAATCGGCATACTCAGTGGGGAGTTGCTCGTGGTCAACGGGTGTCTCCTCCGTTTCGGCTACAGGCGCTTCGACCACGGGTTCGTCTGCCGTCGATACTTCGCTGGTTACGGCTTCTGGTGTTTCGGCCGCAGGTTCTTCTACCGATTCGGCAACAGGTGTTTCCGCAACGGGTGTTTCTTCCACTGATGTCGAATCCGATGGGTTGTCTGCCGTATTTTCTATTGAGCCTTCGTTAGTAGCTAAGGCTGTCGGTTCAGAAATAGAAGTACTGTCAACCCCGATTTCTGACTGGCTTTCAGCGATTGGGGTAGTTGACGATTCTGCCTGTTCGGGCGTAGTTTCCTGGCCCTCGACGGTGGTTTCGGGGGATGTACTGGTATCTTCGGGGGTATTCACATCCAGCGACTCAGTGGCCTGATTGGTGGTTTCTGGTTGCTGGTTAATTTCCTGTTCTTGGTTTGCCATGTTGGGAACGTACCGATTACTTTTGCAAAAGTACGATAATATACGGATTTTCTTGTAGTACAGAAATTGAAAAGCCGTTAAAGGCCTTAATATAATGCCCTCAGCAATTAGTGAGTTACGAAATGAATATACCCTGAACGGGTTGGACATAGCGGATGTTTTGACAGATCCGGTTGCTCAGTTTCGTGTTTGGTTCGATGCGGCCTTACAAGCGAAGGTGCCCGAACCGAATGCTATGCATGTTAGTACAGTGACAAATGAAGGGAGACCCGACGGACGAATTGTGCTCTTAAAGGATATTTCGGACGATGGGTTTACCTTTTATACGAACTACGAAAGCCGTAAAGGGCGCGAACTCAGTCATCAACCCTTTGCCTGTCTGACTTTTTTTTACCCTGAACTCGAGCGTCAGATTCGGATCGAAGGCCGGGTCGAAAAAGTAAGTAATGAGGATTCGGACGCTTATTTCGGTAGCCGGCCTCGCGGAAGTCAGATTGGCGCCTGGGTGTCGCACCAGTCGGAGGTGATAGGCAGTCGCGAGGTGCTGGAAATCCGTCAGCGTGAACTCGAAGCGCAATTTGCGGGTCAGGCCGTGCCCCGGCCACCCTACTGGGGTGGTTTTCGGGTAGTACCCGACGCTCTGGAGTTTTGGCAGGGACGCCCCAGTCGGTTACACGACCGCATTCGCTATCGGAAAGTAGATGGAGCATGGGTCATCGAACGGCTTTCTCCCTGATTTATTGAGTGGTTGAGCGAATGAGTGATTGGGTGAATATTGGTTGCGTCAGCTATTCACCCAATCACTCATTCGCTCAACCACTCAATGGGTACGGTAAAAACACTTGGCTGGTTGCTTATTGACAAAAGACTCTTTTCATGCCTTCGAAGAAAGCAGGTGCCAAAAAGACAATCAACAATCGTACCTTATTCAGCGTGATCTCGGCCTCGTCGGTCGGAACGCTGATCGAATGGTATGATTTTTACATTTTTGGCAGTTTAGCCGCCATTCTTTCCACACAATTTTTTCCGACCGATAATCCGACGGCTGCGTTGTTATCTACCTTAGCGACGTTTGCAGCTGGGTTTGTGGTGCGTCCGTTTGGGGCTCTGGTATTTGGGCGACTGGGGGATCTGGTGGGTCGTAAATATACATTTCTGGTTACGCTAGTCCTTATGGGCGGCTCTACCTTTGCCATTGGCCTGATACCGGGCTATGCCACCATTGGCTTCTGGGCTCCGCTGCTGGTTCTTTTATTACGATTAGTACAGGGTCTGGCACTGGGGGGTGAATATGGGGGAGCGGCTACATACGTAGCGGAGTATGCCCCTGAAGGCCAACGTGGCTACTACACGAGTTTTATTCAGACGACGGCTACGCTGGGACTGTTTGTGTCGTTGGGTGTGATTCTGCTCACCCGTGAGTCGCTGGGCGTTGATAAGTTTTCCGACTGGGGGTGGCGCGTGCCTTTCTTGCTGTCCATAGTGCTGGTGGGCGTATCCATACTCATTCGGATGCGTATGGCCGAATCGCCCCTGTTTGCCAAATTAAAAACCGAAGGTAAAACCTCAAAAAACCCATTAGCTGAAAGTTTTGGTAAACGACAGAATCTGAAAATGGTGCTGCTGGCCTTGTTCGGAGCTACGGCCGGTCAGGGGGTTATCTGGTATACGGGTCAGTTTTACGCGTTGTCGTTCCTGCAAAAAGCCTGTGCTATTGAGTTCGTTCAGTCGAATGTCATCGTGGCGATTGCGCTGTTGGGCGCTACGCCTTTCTTTGTCATTTTCGGGCGGTTGTCGGATCGGATTGGTCGGAAGTCGATTATGCTGGCGGGTATGGCGCTGGGTGTGTTGACGTACCGACCCATTTATGATAAAATGTATAATCTGGCTGATCTGAGCCAGCGCGAAGAGTTTACGGATGCCCGCACCATTGATCGGAAGCTAGCTAAACAGGACAACGGCAACCTGGTAACAACGATGACGACTACTCACTTTTATTCGGATGGTCTCGTTGCCAAAGACATTGAACGAACCGTTACGCCATCGAATTCGACCACCCCAACCGCCAAATCCGAGCTTACCAAATCGGTGGTGCTACCCAATAGCAGCTTCTGGCTGATGATTCTGCTGGTATTTATACAGGTGCTGTACGTGACGATGGTCTACGGCCCGATTGCCGCTTTTCTGGTTGAGTTGTTCCCGACCCGGATTCGGTATACGTCCATGTCACTACCCTACCATATTGGTAATGGAATTTTCGGGGGGCTTACTCCATTTATTGCAACGGCCCTGGTGGCTTCGGCTACCAAAGCAAACGAAGCTATATCGGGTTCTGTTTCTAAACCGTATCTGGAAGGACTCTGGTATCCGATTCTGGTTGCGAGCGTTTGTCTGATCATTGGAGTGATCTATTTAAAGAATGAACGGGTGAGCGAGTAGACTTACTCGCGTTACTCGTCGGCGATATAATGCGGACAGACACTATAGCACCGTCAGTTATTAAATCTAGCGTATGAATTAGTGAATGCGTAAATGAGTAAATAGCTTTGTCGGCGAATTTTTTTCACTCAATCATTCATTCGCTCAATCACTCATTTGATTATGCGTATCCGAACCTTTGACGAGTACCAGGCCGCTTATCAGAAAAGCGTAGATGACCCGGAAGAATTCTGGGCCGAAATCGCCCAGAACTTTCACTGGCGTAAACCCTGGACCAAAACCCTGCAATGGAATTTTACGGAACCCAATGTAAAGTGGTTTATAGGAGGTAAACTCAACATTACAGAAAACTGTCTTGACCGTCATCTGGCCGAACGGGGCGATCAACCGGCCATTATCTGGGAGCCAAACGATCCGGCTGAAGCAGGCGTTACGCTGACCTATAAAATGCTCTACGACCAGGTATGTCGGTTTGCCAATGTCTTGAAACGCAATGGTGTACAAAAGGGCGACCGGGTTTGTATCTATATGCCGATGGTACCCGAACTGGCTATCGCGGTACTGGCCTGCGCCCGCATTGGCGCCATTCATTCGGTGGTGTTTGGTGGATTTTCGGCACAAAGTATCGCTGACCGGATTAATGATGCGCAGTGTAAAGTCGTGGTAACGGCCGATGGCGCATATCGGGGCAATAAAGAAATTCCGTTGAAGAGTACGGTCGATGATGCCCTCATTGGTTGCCCAAGTGTAGAGAAAGTGATTGTGCTGACCCGTACCCGAACACCTGTTTCGATGTTGAAAGGCCGTGACGTATGGTGGGAGCAGGAATTGAAGCAGGTAACGGCCGAATGCCCTGCCGAAGAAATGGACGCTGAAGATATGCTGTTCATTCTCTACACGTCGGGATCAACCGGCAAACCCAAAGGGGTAGTTCATACCTGCGGGGGGTACATGGTATATGCGGCCTACACGTTCCAGAATGTATTTCAGTACGAGGCCGGACATACGCATTTCTGTACGGCCGATATTGGCTGGATAACGGGACATAGCTATATTGTATACGGGCCATTAGCCTGTGGAGCTACCTCGATTATTTTCGAAGGCGTTCCGACCTATCCTGATGCAGGTCGATTCTGGGATATTGTCGATAAATACAAGGTCGATATATTGTACACGGCTCCAACAGCGATTCGATCACTAATGGGTTTTGGGCTTGACAAAGTTGAGAGCCACGATCTGAGTAGCCTTCAGGTATTGGGTTCGGTTGGGGAACCCATCAACGAAGAAGCCTGGCATTGGTACGACGAACACATCGGCAAAGGCCGCTGCCCCATTGTCGATACCTGGTGGCAGACCGAAACAGGGGGGATTCTGATCTCGCCACTGGCCGGTATCACCAAAACCAAACCCACCTATGCCACGCTACCCTTACCCGGTGTGCAACCGATTTTGGTCGATGAAAGCGGCAAGGAAATCGAAGGCAATGGCGTGAGTGGCAATCTCTGCATGAAATTTCCCTGGCCGGGTATTTTGCGGACAACCTACGGTGATCATGAACGCTGCCGGCAAACCTACTTCGCTACCTATCCGGGCTTATACTTTACAGGCGACGGCTGCCTGCGCGATGAAGATGGCTATTACCGCATCACGGGCCGGGTCGATGATGTGCTGAACGTATCGGGTCACCGGATTGGGACTGCCGAAGTCGAAAATGCCATCAACATGCACACGGGTGTGGTCGAAAGTGCCGTAGTGGGTTATCCGCACGACATCAAGGGGCAGGGCATTTATGCCTATGTGATCACCGATCAGGAGCCAAACGGACACGATGCTGACCTGACCAAACGCGATATTCTGGCCACAGTAAGCCGGGTGATTGGCCCGATTGCCAAACCGGATAAGATTCAGTTTGTCAGTGGTTTACCCAAAACCCGTTCGGGCAAGATCATGCGTCGAATTCTGCGCAAAATTGCCGAAGGAGACACCAGCAACCTGGGCGACACCACTACCTTACTCGACCCAGCCGTTGTGGAAGAGATAAAGGCGGGGGCGCTGTGAATAGATACAAAATAGCTAATGACATTCTTTTAAAGTTGAGAACGCTGGGTGGAAACATCCAGCGTTTTTTACTTCACTTTCACAATCTCGCCGAAGTAATTCATGAATAGAGTGTAGTCGGCGGTTTTCTGACTGACGGGGTCGATGACGCGCATAACCAGGTTGATGTATCGCTGGCCATTGAAGGTTGGCTTATAGGACACCGTTTTCAACACTGAGCGTTCTACTACCTCATCACTTTTGATAAAATAGAGCAGGTCATCTTTTAGCAACGTACGTTTAAATAACTGGCTGCCTGATTTTTTCGTTGCCAGTACGGTAATGGCATTATTGAAATAGCAGCCATTTGCTGTTTCGGTTGAACTGGTATCCTGAGCTAGTGTTAGGGTCACTTTGATCGACTTGCCCGACTCCTGATACACGTCTGCTTTGCCTAATTTATCCGCATCAACAACGGTTTTGCAATCTTTGGGTTTAGGAGCTGTAGTGGCTACTGATTCGGTTTTTGATGAAGTTTGGGTTTCCTGTGTTTTTTCAGAGCGCCCACAGGCTATTAATAAACCGATTGTCAGAACGAGTAGAGATGCGTTTTTCATGCGGTAAAGTTCGGGCTTAAACGTCAAGGAGCAAAGCGTTTATAAAGTTTACAAATCGATAGGCTTTACGGTCAATCAGCGACCTAAATTGATTCTTTTTGTGTTGTACAAGCAAGGCAGCCCTCTCCATCTACGCTGCTTAGTGACCTCCTACACAAATACCTATGCAACTTCTTTACAGTTATTTACGGCGTTATTGGAGCCTGTTGGCATTGGCTCTGTTCCTGGCTGCGATCAATCAGGTTTTCTCTCTGCTCGATCCGTACATTTTCCGAAAAATTATTGACCAGTATGTGGTTAAACCGGGTGGGGGCCTTCGGCCGCTTAGTTTTTGGGGCTTCCTAAGAAATGGGGCGGGTTTGCTGATTTTACAGGCCCTCGGTGTGGCGATGGTGAGCCGCATTGCCAAAAACTTTCAGGACTATTACGTCAACGTGATTACCCAGCGACTGGGAGCAAAACTCTATACCGATGGCCTTCGGCACTCACTCGAATTGCCTTATCAGGTATTTGAAGATCAACGCTCGGGCGAGACCCTGGGTAAGCTTCAAAAAGTACGGGCCGATGTTGAAAAGCTCATCCAATCGTTTGTCAATGTGCTCTTTACGTCTGTGGTGGGGATTGTGTTTGTGATGTGGTATGCCGCAACCGTTTACTGGCCAATAGCTCCCGTGTATTTTCTGACGATTCCGTTACTGGGTATTCTAAGTTCATTACTGAGCAAAAAGATCAAGGTCGTTCAGAAGACGATTGTTGCCGAAACCACGGCGCTGGCCGGTTCAACAACAGAAAGTCTTCGCAATATCGAACTGGTGAAAAGTCTTGGTCTGGCACAGCAGGAAACCGAACGACTCAATGCTACGACCGAAAAGATATTGAAGCTGGAACTCAAAAAAGTTCGTTACATCCGGTCGCTGTCGTTTATCCAGGGTACGTTTGTCAACCTGCTTCGTAATGCCATCATGCTGTTTATGCTGTTTCTGGTTGTACAGGAGCGCATTACTGTGGGTGAATTTTTCTCTCTGTTCATTTACTCGTTCGCCATCTTCGGACCGTTGCAGGAGTTGGGCAACATTATCAACGTATATCGGGAAACGGAAGCGTCGCTGGCTAATTTTCAGCAGATTCTCAATACCCCCCGCGATGTGCAACCTGCACTTCCAAAACCGGTTCATTCGCTTAGAACCCTGGCCTTCGATGATGTACATTTCAAGCATCTAACGGCTAACAAACCCGCTCTCGACGGCATTTCATTCGATGCGCGGGTGGGCGAAACGCTCGCCTTTGTTGGGCCTAGTGGTTCGGGCAAAACGACGCTCGTTAAGCTACTGGTTGGTTTGTACAGACCGTTGAATGGCCAGATTTTGTACAATGGTATTCCGGGATCGGACGTAAATCTGGATGAGCTTCGAGAGCAAATCGGTTTTGTTACGCAGGATACGCAGTTGTTTGCCGGAACCATTCGGGAAAACCTCCGGTTTGTAGCTCCCAACGCTACGGACGAAGAATGCCTTATGGCTTTACATCAGGCAGCCGCCGATTCTCTGCTGGCCCGTGCTCCACAAGGGCTCGATACAGTCATTGGCGAGGGAGGAGTAAAAGTATCGGGTGGTGAAAAACAGCGGCTTAGTATTGCCAGGGCTTTGCTCCGAAAACCTTCATTACTTGTATTTGACGAAGCGACATCGGCGCTGGATTCGCTCACTGAAGAAGAAATTACGGATACAGTACGCACCGTATCGGCTATGAACCAGCAGATTACTATTCTGATTGCGCACCGGCTGAGTACGATCCTCCATGCCGATCGGATTTTTGTTCTGGAACAGGGCCAAATCGTTGAACAGGGGCGCCATGAAGAACTATTGCTGCAGAAAGGGCTGTATTATGCGATGTGGCGGCAGCAGATTGGTGAGCGTAAGGCCCTGGCTACTGCTTAACAGGATTACACATATGAATTTCTTTTATAATCGTTTTGGTGTCGTCAGATGTAGGTATCTGACGACACCGAAGCGATTTTCTATATGCCTAAACCTTCAACAACCCATAGTTTTAGCATAGTAGTATCTGACTATATTTCTTGGGTAAGTATAAGCGAATTTATATTTTGTTATAGTTTATTGCAACTTTAAAACATATGATTAGCTTTGTAAGTACCTATATATGAGTAGGTTAAAACCACTTAACACACACATAGTATGAAAAACCTATTACGCCTTTTATTTTACGGCTTTTTAGCCCTCGTTTGGTCATGTACTGACCACCGGCTTCCCCCTGCCATTTCCTGCGATGATGTTGCCACCCGGATCGCTGGTTGTGCGAACTGGAAACTGACAAGTCGAACAGTTAATGCTGTAGAAGCCATCACACCCTGCCAGCAAGGTTTGATCCTCACGTTTCCGGGAGGAAAACTGTCGGGGCAATTTGTTTTGCTGAAAGATCCCGAATATTGCGGCACAGGTGGCGCAGGAGGGGGAACCTATACGTGCAGTAACGGTACGGTAACGCTGTCGAAAACGGTCACCTTTGGAGGTTTTAACCCCATTGGCCCCATTAGTCAGACAATAGCATTTCTCAGCCCTACGTCGTTCTTAATAACCTATACCGATGCCAATAGGAATGCAATTGTTGAAACTTATGTTGCTAACTGTCCATAACGTAAGCATGCCTGTAGCTGACCGCCAGTAATGATTACTGGCGGTTTTGTTTTTTATAGACAGTAAAAACAGGCTTTGTTGTGTGGGGCTTCGAGCTGGAGAGAGGATAGGGCCGGAGTGCGTTAAAGAAGCCTGTATAAATCAGAATTCAAGAATTTCGGCCAGCACCGTTTCAAAACCAGGCAGGACATCATTGCCCGATAATGTTTCTGTAAAGGCTTTGGCTTCAACAGGTTGATCTGGTCGATAAATGTAGGTAAGCCGTTCATTGGGCGAAACCAGCCAGCCCAGACGAACACCATTGGCCAGCCACTTCTCCATTTTCGCTTTAACCGCGTCCAGATGGTCTGAGTCGCTTACCAGTTCCAGCACAAAATCTGGAGCCAGATATGGAAACGAGTGCTTGTCTTTTTTACTCAGGGTATCCCAACGTTCACGACGAATCCAGGCTACATCCGGCGCTTTCATCGATTGATCACTTAGGAAGAAACCGCCATTCGAGTCGATTACTTTACCGGCTTTTGTCTTACGGTTCCAGATGACAAATTCACCGTTCAACTCGCTATTATTCGCGCTGGTTAATAAATGGGTAGGAGACATATCAATGTATACGGTGCCGTTTTCATCGCGTTCAACACGTATATCAGGATTGGCCAGGCAGAACCGGACTAACTCTTCATCGGTGAAGCGTTCGATTTGAGGAATATTCAGGGGCAATTGCATGATTGAGTATGTCGTTCGTTATGGACAAATCTACAAAACGATACCAACGAATCAAAACCGTTTATTTAGGTCGACGCCCATACGGAATTAATTCGTAGACCGATGGTAAAACCCGACTGCCGCACAAGTAGTATCCGGGTTTTAATGCTTTTTCTGGTAATAATGCTACGTTATGTATCATGGGTAAGCCTGCTTATTTTTCCGGCCTGATTTGTATTGGACTTTTCTGCCTCCTGAGTTTTAAAACAAACATCCGAACGGAACCAGGGGAAGGACCGTCACCTGCTAAAACACCCACCGAAGAACTCAGCACGTTTCAGCTTGAGCCCGGACTGGACATTCAACTGGTAGCGGCAGAGCCCATGGTCGAAGATCCCGTTGCCATCACGTTTGATGCAGATGGTCGACTTTGGGTGGTTGAGATGCGTGGATTTATGATGAACATCGACGGAGCGGGGGAAGAGAAAAAGGTGGGTCGAATATCGATTCTGGAAGATACCGATGGCGACGGACGGATGGATGTCAGCAAAGTGTATCTCGATAGCCTGGTAATGCCCCGCGCCATGGCGCTGATACCCAATGGTGCTCTCGTTGCCGAAAACGGAGCCCTCTGGCTAACGAAAGATACCAACGGCGATCTGAAGGCCGATACCAAAACGCTCATCGATGATCAATATGCGGCTACCGGACTTCCCGAACACGCACCAAATGGCCTCTGGCGTAGTATGGATAACTGGTACTATAATGCCAAAGCCAGGGTGCGCTACAAACTAGCCAATGGAAAATGGCTTCGCGACAGTACGGAATTTCGGGGGCAGTGGGGGATTAGTCACGACGATCAGGGACGACTGTACTACAACTACAACTGGTCGCAGCTCCATGCCGATCTGGTACCTCCGAACTACCTGTCCCGCAATAAAAATCATAAACCAACGACGGGGATTGACTATGGCCTGACCATCGACCGACGCGTGTACCCGATCCGGCCAAATCCGGCCGTTAACCGGGGGTATATTCCCGGCACACTGGATAAAGAAGGGCATCTGCTGGAGTTTACGGCTGCCTGCTCGCCCTTGTTTTACCGAGGTACGGCACTGCCCTCTGCCTACTATGGCAATGTGTTCGTTTGCGAACCCGCCGGAAATTTGGTTAAGCGCAACGTGACCGAGTCCAAAGGGCTATCGCTGACCGCTCATGATCCGCATCCGGGTAAAGAGTTTCTGGCTTCAACCGATGAGCGTTTCCGTCCGGTTCATATGGCAACTGGACCCGATGGGGCTTTGTATATTGCTGATATGTACCGGGGGTTAATTCAGCATAAAGCCTATGTAACGCCCTATTTACGCGAACAGACGCTGGCTCGTGATTTGGTGTTGCCTATCAATCGGGGACGTATCTGGCGTATTGTGCCGCAAAACTGGAAAGCCCAGAAAGCCAAAAAACTGTCGGAAGCTTCGGTCGATGAATTAGTGGCCGAGCTATCGAGCCCGGATGGCTGGCACCGGGACATGGCACAGGGGTTACTGATCGACCGGGCCGACAAACGGGTGGAGGCTGCATTGACCAATGTCGTGCTAAAGGGGACTCAGCCGCTAGGCCGTTTTCAGGCCTTGTGGACACTAGATGGTTTAAAACTGAGCAAGTCCGAGTTCTTGCTTGGCTTATTGACCGATCCAAACACACTTGTCAAAACTACCGCTATCCGATTGCTGGAACCATTTGCCAAAACAGATAAAACGGTTCGGACGAAGTTGGGTAAGCAATTATTGGGTATTTGGGAACAGGCACCCATTGAGCAAATCCTTCAGATGGCCCTCTCGGCCAGTGTACTTGATCCCGCTGACGCCCAATCCTTGCTGGCCAGTATTGTACAACGGTATGGTGATTCGGCACTCATTCGCGATGCCGTCATGAGTAGCCTGCCGAATCAGGAAACAGCGTTTTTACAACGTTTGCTGGCATCTCCGCAATGGCAGACGCACGAGCCAACGAAAGAAATATTCCTCGAAATGCTGGCAACGGCGGCTGCCCGCAATCGGAATCCTGCTCAGCTAAGTGCATTGCTTGCGAAACTCGATACGGGTAAAGAGCCGTTGGGCTGGCAGCAGAAAGCAATACTGACGGGCTTGTCGATGGGAGGAAGCAGTAGTAAAATGAAGCCCGTAAAACTGGTATCGGCTCCCAGTTTGTTGACCCGTTCGGCCGCAAAGGTAGACCCTGTCCGGCTGGCTACGCTGAATACCCTGTTTGAATGGCCCGGCCATGTAGCCAGTAAGGCCGTTGCACAGACCAAAAGCCTGCTGAACGATGAGGAACAGAAACTCTTTGTACTGGGTCGCCAGCATTATCTGAGTACTTGCTCGGGTTGCCATGGAACCGATGGGGCAGGGTTGGCGCGGTTTGCTCCACCACTCATTGGCTCTGACTGGGTACTGGGCGACGAGAAACGGCTGGCACTTATTGTACTGCATGGAATAGAAGGCCCGATCGAAGTGAACAAAAAGATGTACGACGCACCGGATATTCTGCCGGTAATGCCTTCGCATTCCACTATGGATGATGGGGTGATCACGGCCATCCTGACCTACATACGCAATGAGTGGGGAAACAATGCAGGGCCTATGGGCCGACGGACCGTTGGCATGACCCGTGTGACCTCGCAGGGTAGAGTAGTGCCCTGGACGGCTAAAGAGCTGAACAAGTATGTCCTCGAAGCGAAAGCACCTGCAAATGGGAATTAAAGGTCGTTCGACAGAGAGTCATTATAGTCATGGATTGTCATTCCGTAGTCATCAGGTGTACAATGACACAGAATGGCATTAGCTTAAATTCCTAAACCAACATGGATAGACGAGATTTTATACAGCGAGCTTCGGTAGGGGCAATGGCGTTTTCATGGCCTGAGTTGCCCAACTTTCTGGCCGACAAACGAATGGGTATTGTGGTTCACTCGTACTGGAGTCGGTGGAATTCGAAAGCAGATAGTAAGAAATATCCTTCTTTTACCAATGCGCTTCAACTGCTGGACCACTGCCACCAGCTAGGGGCTGGTGGAGTACAGGTGATTGTCAATGGCTGGTCGAGTGATTTTGCCAAACAAGTCCGCGAGAAACGGGAAAAACTGGGGCTTTATCTGGAAGGGTCGATTGGGTTGCCCAAAAAAGCAGAGGATGTACCCAAGTTTGAGCAGGACGTGATCGGCGCTCGTGAAGCGGGCGCTCAGGTACTCCGAACAGTCTGTTCGAGTGGACGTCGGTACGAAACCTATCACTCCGTTGCTGCTTTCGAGGAACTGAAAAAGAATGCCCTGGCCTCGCTACAACTGGCCGAACCTGTTCTTCGTAAGCACAAAGTCAAACTGGGAGTCGAGAACCATAAGGACTGGCGAGCGCCGGATCTGGTCAGTCTGTTGAAACAGGTCAATAGCGAATGGATAGGCGTAACGCTCGACTTTGGCAATAGTATTTCCCTGCTTGAAGACCCTATGGAGGTGGTGCAGACCTTAGCGCCGTATACTTTCAGCACCCATGTGAAAGACATGGCCGTTGAGGAATATCCAAACGGGTTTCTACTGTCGGAAGTACCGATGGGCAAGGGGATTCTGGATTTGCAGAAAATGGTCGATCTCTGTAAAAAGTATAATCCATCGGGTACGTTCAGCCTGGAAATGATCACCCGTGACCCTCTGGAAATACCCTGCCTGACCGAAGCCTACTGGGAAACGTTTCCTACGTTGCCCGGCTCCGATCTGGCCCGCTCGCTCCGTATGGTTCGGCAGCACAAATATCCCGGTGGGCTACCCCGGGTGTCGCAGTTGAGTGCCGAAGAGAAACTGGCACTTGAGGAAGAAAACATAGTGGCCTGTATCAATTACAGTAAAGGCAAATTGGGAATGGTATAGATAGAACGCAGATGGTTATGATAATTATGATTTGCGCAGATCTTAATCAAGCGTAAGAGTCATACCTGTCTGTGTTCTATGCGAATTGATAATCAATTACAGCAGTATGATGAAAGACGTATTACCGGGAGTTAAACAGTTTGATCTTACAGGCAAAGTCGCCATCGTAACGGGTGGCTCGAAAGGGTTGGGGCTGGCCATGGCTGCCGGATTGGCATCGGCAGGGGCTAACCTTGTGCTGGTTAGTCGAAATGCCGACGAATGTGAAAAAGCCGCGCAGGAGTTAGCGCAGGATTTTGGCGTTAAAGCCATTGGTTTTGCCGCCGACATCACGAAGCAGGAGCAAACGGAAGCAATGGCAACGGCTGCTATCGACACCTTTGGCCGAATCGATATTCTGATCAATAGTGCCGGTATCAACATCCGGGGGCCTATCGACGAACTCACGCTCGACGAATTTACGGCCGTAATGGACATCAACGTGACGGGTACCTGGCTGAGTTCTAAAGCCGTCATCCCTGTTATGAAGCAGGCTGGCCGGGGTAGTATTATCAATCTGGCCAGTACGCTCGGACTCGTCGGCTTGTCGAATCGTACCCCCTACACGGCCAGCAAAGGGGCTGTTGTGCAGATGACCCGTGCATTGGCGCTTGAACTGGCTCCGTTCAATATCAACGTGAACGCCATTTGCCCTGGTCCATTTTTGACGGCCATGAATGTGCCCATTGCGGATACCGAAGAGGGTAAAAAGTTTGTGGTAGGCGCTACGGCTTTAGGCCGCTGGGGTGAGCTGCGGGAAATTCAGGGCGCGGCTATTTTTCTGGCCAGTGATGCTGCCACGTACATGGTTGGCTCGATGCTCACGGTCGATGGAGGCTGGACGGCCCGATAAGTTACCTATTCCGAAAACCTATAAAACCTGAACCGAACGCATGAACCTCTCAACGGATAAAAAGCCAACCCGTGTGCGCTATGGCATGTTAGCACTCGTCTTTGTCAACGTGGCGATCAACTACCTGGACCGTGCTAACCTGTCGGTGGCGGCTACCGAGCTTGGAAAAGATCTGGAATTGTCGACTGTTGAGTTAGGAAACATATTTTCGGCATTTGGGTGGGCGTATGCTGCTTTGCAGATTCCGGGCGGGATCATTGCCGACCGATTTGGCCCACGAATCTTATACGCTTTTTGCCTCATTACCTGGTCAATCGCAACTATGGCGCAGTCGATAGCCAGTGGCTTTCTGAGCCTCTTCTCGCTTCGCTTGGCGACGGGTACGTTTGAAGCGCCTTCGTATCCGATCAACAATCGGGTGGTAACGAGTTGGTTTCCCGACAACGAACGGGCTTCGGCTATCTCCATGTATGTCTCCGGGCAGTTCATAGGCCTGGCGTTCCTGACTCCAGTTTTGGTGACGGTTCAATATTATGCAGGCTGGAAAGGGCTATTTATCGTTACGGGTCTGGTCGGTCTTGTCTGGGGTCTTGTCTGGTATCTGTTCTACCGCGACCCATTGGAACACCCACGCGTAAATCAAGATGAACTGGACTACATCGAAGAAGGGGGTGGACTGTTTCATGGCAAAAAATCAGGAACAGATACCCCGTCGTTGTGGCGCTGGGAGAATTTCAAACTGATCTTTTCGAAACGAACCTTATGGGGTGTGTACATCGGACAGTTTTCGGTCAATGCCACGCTCTGGTTCTTTCTCACCTGGTTTCCAACCTATCTGGTCAAATACCGGGGCATCGATTTCCGGCAATCGGGTTATCTGGGGTCTATTCCGTTTCTGGCGGCTTGTGCAGGGCTTCTGCTGTCGGGCTTTGTATCGGATCGGCTGGTAAAACAGGGTAAATCGGTGAGTATGGCCCGAAAAACGCCAATCATTGTGGGTTTGCTGTTGTCGGTAGTTATTATCGGAGCCAACTATACCGACGATGTGGCCCTGATTATTTTCTTTATGTCGCTGGCCTTTTTTGGGGTTGGAATGGCGTTGATTTCCTGGGTCTTTGTGTCCATTTTATCGCCGAAACATCTGATCGGTCTGACGGGGGGCGTATTCAATTTCATGGGCAATCTGGCTTCTATTGTGGTGCCCATCACCATTGGGCATCTGATCACCGGCACTGATTTTAAGCCCGCCATTGTTTTTATCGGGATTGTTGAGTTTATCGGTGCCTGCGCTTACATATTTATGGTAGGAAAAGCCGAGCGAATTGCAGTCCCCGACGCTAAGGAAGAGATCGTATTATAGGAAAGAGGATTTCCCGCAAGTTGGCTTTAATCGGTTGAGTAGTTTGACTGCATAGTATTAGACTCCTTCTACAGGCTTTACGTAAACTGAAGCCTGTAGAAGGAGTCTTTGTGTAAAGAAAGGTGTATTATTAGGTGTATATAATTTTTTTCATTGTACACTTATCGTTATTATTCCTTGTAAGTACTTATAAATCAGTAGGTTATTTCTTTGGATGGGCTTGCCCTAATCAATAAGCAGGGAATAGATAAGCCGTTGATCTTTCCCCTATTAGCTGGATTAATACTGTGCGGGCAACGGTAAGGAATAAAACCCGGATTTTTGCTCATAGAGACGCGTAGTTATACGCTATGACGCTGTCTGTTTAACGATTTATTTTGCTTGTCACTTCATCGGAGAACATCATGTTACCGAGCCGTGTAGACGGCTGATTGTGTGTCAGTTTTACCTCGTTAAATAACATGCCAAATGACTACTCATCGCCCGCTTCTTACAGTATCCTGTCTGGTGGCCAGTATTGCTGCCATACAGGCTCAACCCATTGCTTCCTTAAATGCCGTAAGGCGGTCGTCGGAGTCGACAGCCATCGAAAATGCTCCGCGTAAACCAAAGGCAACCGTCGAAGCGCCTTTCTACATTAAGCTTTACGGATTTTATGGACTGTTAACACCGGGTTCACAAATTTCGACCAGTTATACGTCGGGCCAGTCCGGCATGACCAATACAGGATATAAAAATAACACCACTGGCTTAGGAGCAGGCCCTCGGGCTGGTGTTGGCGTTGGGGTGATTGTCAGCGAATTTATTAATCTGGGTATCGATGCCGATATGCTTTTTGGCTCGACCTTAACCACCGAAAATAACTACAAAGGCTCCAACTATACCTCTACAGGAACGACCTCATCGACACTACGGGTATTGTCCATTACCCCCAACATCACCTTCAAAGCGCTCTCTCGTCCTGCCTATTATATCTATAACCGCCTTGGGCTGGTTGGTGGAATTGTTATGGATTATAAGACAACGTCGAACAGTTTGTACGCCCCAACGACCGGCGCCAGTACTACTACGCTTAGTGAGACCGATTACCGTCAGAATTCACTGGCTATAGGTTATCAGGCTGCCCTAGGAATACAGTTTCGGCTGGGTGAGAGCCTGCGTGGCTTCGCAGAGATTGTTGCCTATAACCAGTCGTTTAAGCCTAAAGAATCACTATATACCTCTTCCAGTACGAAGTCGGGTTCTACAACAAAGTCCAGCTACATCTATCAGTACAAGAGTGAGGGCGAATATTTCAACAGCAAACAGGATGGCCTGGATGTGTACCAGTCGCCAACCTATAATGTGGTGATGAATAGCGTTGGCGTTGGGGCCGGTATTATAGTCCGATTTTAAGTCACGGCTAGCATGTCACAACCTTATTATGCATTGCCCCTGCGTTTCGATGAGGTGTTGCAACATAAACCGCATCCTACCTGCTCGTTGCCACAATCCATTGCCCAGAATTTATACCTGATGCTGACAACGCACTTTGCGGAATCACGTTTCGATGAATCCTTTGGGTGCAGTTTGTGGGATGAAGATTTTTCGAATCAGGCCAATAGCCGATGGAAAGAAGAGGTTCGCCAATCCATCGAAGCGTCGATAGCCGAGCACGAAAAGCGACTCACTCAGGTGCGGGTGCGGGTTGATCTGAACGACCAGGAGATGCAGCTTGGACGGGTAAGCAAACGAGTAAAACGGCGGCTGACGGTCTGGATTGATGGCCAGTTGGTCCGTACTAATGAACAATTTTCGTTTCAGCGGAGCCTGTTTCTGGCTCCGCTGTCGACGGAGTAACCGATTTGTGGGATTCGGTTTGGAGGAACTACCAGGTGCGTTAGCCAACCTGAACGAAATCCTGTAAATGGAATGCCAACTACCAACTAACCCATACAAAATGGCTACCGATCTGGCTTCAGAAGGTTTTTCCCGCGAACGAGTCAAATCCCGGATGTTGCGCCGGGCGGCTGAGTTATGGGGGTATGCCGAAACCGATCTGGATAGTTTCGATCCGTTGGTAGCGTTGCTGATCGAAGCCTGTGCGATGGAATTTGAACGGCTCTCGGTCGAAGTGGGCAATACCCAGACTCGCCTGCTTGATCGGCTGGCGCAGGTGCTACACCCCGAACCCGATGTGGCACGTCCTGCTTTTGCTATTGCACAGACGCGTTCGGTAGAGCCCAGCGCCATGCTTTCGCCCGTTACCCAGCTTAGCTTCAAACGGGCTGGTGGGGCTCGGGCCGATGCCAATACGGTGCCCGAAGCTTTTTTTTCGCCCGTTGCTACGTGTCCGATTGTCGACGGGGCTATTCGGTATATGGCTACCACCGAAACCTTGTACCGGATCGATGAGGGCATTCAGAAAATACCCATTGCCCAGCGTCAGGGGGCGGCTGTATCCCTCTATCAATCCGTTTGGTTAGGTATTGACATCGATGGAGAGGTGGCTTCGCTGGAGGGGGTATCGTTCTTTTTCGACTGGCCTTCTGAAGTCGACCGACAGGCGCATCTGGCCATGCTGACAACGGCATCCTGGTGGCTGGGTGGGCAAACGATGCAGGTACGCCCAGGCTTACCGACCCATACGCTGGCTTCTTCGTCCGGTTCGTTGCTGGAGAATGAATTCAATGCTATGCACAAGGTCGAGAAACTGGCCATGGCTACCTATGAACGCCATTTTGCGACCGTTGAATCGGCCCCTTTGTTCTCATCCATACCCGATCAGCGCCAATCTTACCCATCAGTTTTCGCGAATTGGTTTTCGGAACGGGAGTTGCGTACACTCCGGGAGTCGGTTTGGTGGGTCGAACTAAGGTTGCCGCATACGGTTAGTGCGCAGGCGCTGGCAGGTATGGTTTGTGGAATCAATTGCTTTCCAGTTCTAAACCGACGGCTACACCGGATTACGTACCGATTGCAGCAGAACCTGAACATCATCCCCCTCGAAACGGATCGATGCTTCCTGGCGGTCCGGGATGTACGAACCAGCCAGAACCGCTCATTGACGGCTATTCCGCTGGGAAGTATGTCTGACGTTGAAGCTGAAACCTATACAGTTCAATATGGCGTCAGTCGGTTCGATGACCGGGATGCCCGGCAGGCATTGACCAATTTGCAGGATTTGCTGCGCGACGAAAGCGCTTCCTTTGCGGCATTGGGCGAGGATTTTCTGACGTCTGTTATCCGGGAACTGAATCAGGCACTGGCCCGGCTCGAAGCTAAAGTTGACCAGAATACCCGTAAACGAGATACAATTCCTTACCTGATTATCAAGCCCAAACAAACGGGCGAAACGGTTTTTATAGAGTACTGGACCTGTGATGGTGAAGCGGCTAACCGAATACCGATGGGTAGTCGCCTGATCCCTTACGCTGACAATAATCTTCGGAAAGAAGCTGGGTTTCTACTTACAGCGACTACCGGAGGACGTGAACGGTTGAAAGAATCGGAGAAAATTATTCAATACAAACGGGCCCTGTTGACCCGAAATCGGATTGTAACCCTGGAAGATGTTCGAGTCGTTTGTCAGGCCGAATTAGGTCATCATCTTCAGACGGTACATATCGAACGGGCCTACCGGATCGACCCATTACCGACCAATGGATTTCAACGGTGTATCCGGGTCAGTTTACAGCCCTCCGCCAGAAGTACCTATTCGGCTGCCGATTGGGAGCAGCAAGCCATCTTATTGAACCGCCATCTTGAAGCGCAGTCGGTATCGGCCTTACCGTTTGACGTGGTTGTGCAGCCGGGGTAAAGGCAGATGCAGGGCCTCCTATTCAGGGAAAACAGGGTTAAATAAAATGAATTCGTTGAATTGATTGCCAATCGAAGACGTATGAATGTACTCTCCATCTATGCCGACCAACTGAAGCACCTGCCTGTCGACCTGAAGGCTGAGGTAGTGCTGGCGGATATGCTCGAAGATGGAGTTTCACTCGATGAATTGATTCTGAATCCGCTTGGGCTTACCAAACGAGCGTTTGGGCGCGACATCAGCCAGACCAGATGGGCAGAGTCCCAGCATATGACAAAGCGGTGGTTGCAAATTGACCTGAATCGCAGCGGCTTGTACGATCTCCTGCCAGAAGGAGTTTTTCATCAGCCAACGGCGAACGAGGTAGCGACTTCCAAAGAGGTTATTCTGCGCGAAATGAGCATTCAGCGTGAGCGGGAAAAAGCGGCCCGCGCGTTTTTTCTGCCGTTTGAGCAGGAGTTTTTTCGCCAGCGGATTCGAATTGAGCAGGAGCAGCGGGCCTATCCGATTCACACCGATACCGAACAGCCGAATGAAGTGCTGAGCTGGTTCTGGAATCTGCCCGGTTTTCTGACCTCAGAGCAGGTGAAACGTCTCTTGTACATCTTGCCGCAGATACACCTTATGGTGGGCGATCTGGTGGCCATGACGGCCTGTTTCGAGCAAGTGCTTGAAGAGCGCGTAAGTCTGCGGCTTGAACCGGGCGGTACGACATTAGTCGAAGTCGATACGGCACCACTGGGTGAGTGGCAGTTGGGCGAAAGCTCCGTATTCGACGGGTGGCTCCGCGATGAGGAACCGCTGCTGCGTATGACCGTACATATCGACCGAACCGAGCGGGTGGCCTATTATCTGCCCGGCAACGATGGTCGCTGGATGATCGAATGGCTGGCGGGCTATCTGGTTCCGCTGGATGCTGCGGTCGGTATCGAACTGGACACGTCGGTTCTGAGCGATGCGTTTGTGCTGGCAGAAAACGAAGTATTTGGACGATTGGATTTCACAACACACGTATAATATGTATGATGTATGATATAGGATGTATTTAATGTACTCTGAATACATCCTATATCCTACATCATACATCAGTAACACGCCCTCTCTATTATGACAATACCCGAACTCTCGTATCTGCCTGTAAACTGGGTCGATGGCATGAAAATCGCCCGGCGCCATTTTACGGAATGGGAAAATTTCATGCACGACCAACTGCGGGATAGCCACGCTATGGGGCTGTCGCGGTTTCGATATGGTATTCTGCCTGCCTCGAATGCCCTCGACATGCAGATTCAATGTGATTACAACCAGAATATAAAAGTGCAGCTTCGCACCTGTCGGGCGGTTAGCCCACACGGAGGCCGAATCGATTACCACAACCCGACCGACTCGCTGACGTGTACAACCTCCTTTTCGACGTTGGCAGCCACCTATGGCTTGCAAACGGGCAAGCCACAAACGTTCGATGTGTTACTGACGGTCGATCCTTTCAAACGGGTACCGGCTGGTGAGCCGATCCTGACCGAAACCCCACCCCGGCATCCGCATACCCGTCCCGAATACCGACTCGATGTGGTGCCATCGGCGCAGGTACGAGCGGGTGAATTAAGTTACCAGTTGATTGTCGGTCGAATTCGGTATGGGAACGGTGAGGTTCAGCAGGACCCCGATTACCTACCTGCCTGTACATCGGTCTACAGCCTGCCCCGACTCCAGCAGTGGCATCAGCAATTTGGTAAACACCTCGAATCGCTGGAAACGAATGCGTACAAAATCTTGCAGCGTACCAAGGAGCGGGATTCGAAAAATGGATTGCAAACCAGCACCCTACTGATGGCTGAGCGGATTGTGTTTACGCTGGGCGACATCAGCACACGCTATAGCTGGATTGTACCCTATGAACCACCTGTATACATGGCCGAAACCCTTTTACGGCCTATTCAGGCGATGCGAGTAGTAATGACCATGCTTAGTGGACGTGAGCGGGAAGAGTTTATTGGTTATATCAGCGAATGGGCCGATCTGACGCCTGGGGCACTGGAGGCCCAACTGAATGCCGTTTTGCAATTACCGTATGAACACACAGAGCTAACCAGCCTGCTGACAGAGCTGGATACGTTTTACCGAACGGTTTCGAATGTGTTTTACAAGCTGGCTCAACTGGATTTTATTGGAAAACGCAAAGGGCAAAACGTCTTTATAATCGAGCATGAGGTAAAAGAAACCCCTCCCGAAAAACCCCGTTCGCGCTGGAGCCCGCTAGGGTAGAACCGCTAAATAAGTCGTTCTAAGTAGCTGTCTGAAAATAAGTTAACATTGATTGATGCAACTGTTTCGGTGGTCTGCCCGAAGCAATAGAAAAAACCTCTCTATATAATCGATGGAACCTCTCAATAAACCCGAACGCCAGCAAGCTTTCAGCCGATTTCTGGGTGTGTATTGTCTTTCGCTCAGTATTCCCCTACTGGCTGTATATCTTCTTTTCAGCGCACCAAATTATGTGCTGAAACAGGAAAACGCTCGTTTGACCGAAACCCTGAATGAGCAGACCCAAAAGCTGATGAAACCCATGGAAGGTGTAACGGCAAACCTGAAAACGCTCCAAACTACCGATCAGGCGTATTTAAAAGCGACCGATATTGAGAAGGGGAGCTTAAAAACACAACTCTCTGGGTTGGAGAGCGGTATTCAGCAGCAGGTAAATAGTCTGAAAGCCGATACGGTGCAGTTGAAGCCAATGAACAAGCAGTTGTCGCATGGGATCATCAATGCCTACGACGCCGTACTTACGTACCGAAATAGCATCAGCTATCTGCGTGAATTGCTGGAAAAAGAAGGGATCGATGCCAGCCAGATCGATAAACTAACGGCAGCGCTCACGCAGACCCGGCAGGAAAACGAAATGCTGAAACTCCTGGCGGCTAAATCAGCAGCGCCAGCGGCTGCTCCGGCTCCATCGGGTGGGGGTGGAAATGTTCCCAATTACCTATCCCAGTTTCAGGAATGTACGGGTAAACTGGTCGATGCCCAACGACGGATCAATGACCTGACTGCACAGTTGAAAGCGGCTGGCAGTACACCCGCCCCAACGGTATCGGCGCCAGCCTCAGGGGGCGTGTCACGAGCTGATGTGGAAATGGAAATCGTTGATCGGTGTGAGAAAAAGGCTGATGCTACAAACCGCCCACCGCTCTGGCGTCGGCCACTTTACGAATTCGCAGTAGAAACTCTGGAAAAAAATACCCGCCCCGATGCCCAGCAGCGCATTACGACCATCAATGCCAAGCTGCGCCGATTGGGTTCCGATTGACGAAAGTCAGGCATTGTCAAAGGTGGTCAAGCATTGTGACTTACCACTCTTGACCACCTTTGACAATGCCCGACCATCCCTGACTACCCTTGTCCCATTTCCTAAACCCTGTTCTGATGGCATATACTGAAGAAGTAAAACGGGCTATACAGATTGCCCAAGCCCTTTCGAAGGAATATCAGAATGAACTGTTCGCTCCGGCGCATCTGCTCATGGGCCTGCTCCACAATGAGGTAGGGCTGGCTTCGTGGCTGGGTGTACTGGGTCAGGATGTACCTTACCTGCGGGAGTGGGCCGAGGTGCGGATTGAAGCCAGCCCCAAAGCGAGTCGACTATCGACCAACCCACCGGGCGATGAACAGGTTAAGGCAGCTATGGAACTGGCTGATCTGGTGGCCATGCAGTTGGGCAAAACCCAGACCGACCCCGTTTGTGTGCTGGCGGCTTTGCTCAAGCCAGGGGTTGCGTTTACGCCGGAGCAATTGAAAAGCTTTCCCCTCACTCAGGCTGAACTAATGCAGGCGGCTCTGGCCGATGCCGATGTACAAACGGCTGTTGCCCCATCGGCTGCATCGGAGGGAGGGGCACGGGCAACAGGCGCAGCCAAACCCGCAGCCGAACAGGCATTACTCCGGTATTGTGTAGACAAGACCGCCATGGCTACAGAAGGGCGTCTGGACCCAATTCTGGGTCGTGACCGGGAGGTTAGAATGATGACCGAAACCCTTGGCCGGAGAACCAAGCCTAATGTAATTCTGGTTGGGGAGCCGGGCGTAGGGAAAACCGCGCTGGCCGATGGGTTTGCGCTCAATATTATAGCGGGGGATGTGCCGGGTCATCTGAAAAATGCCCGATTACTCGAACTCGATCTGGGCGCTTTAGTGGCAGGGGCTTCCTATAAAGGTGAGGTCGAAGATCGGCTGAAAAGCATCCTGAAAGAGCTAAAACAGGATGCCAAAATCATTCTGTTCATTGACGAAATCCATCAGCTACTCGACAGCCGGGGGCCATTGGGCACGGGTGTGGCCAACCTGCTTAAGCCCGAGCTGGCGAAAGGAAACCTGACGGTGATTGGAGCTACTACCCTTGATGAATACCGAAAATACATTGAAACCGACGAAGCCTTTAGCCGCCGATTCGATGTGTTGCGGGTAGAAGAACCCTCAGTTGAAATGGCGACCCGAATGGTACAGCGACTGGTACCGTTCTACGAAAATCATCATCAGCTTACTGTAGGGGCCGATGCCGTTTCGGAAGCGGTTAGCCTGGCCAAACGCTATAGCCGAAATCGTCGGCTGCCCGATGCTGCCGTTGACCTGCTCGACCGCACCTTGTCGGCCGTTCGGATGATCAGCGAACGAACGCCCGCTGAGGTAGCCCAACTGACCGAACGGCTTAACCAATTGACCAACTCGTTCGATGGAAACGGCTCGTTGAGCAATCTGCGCTATCTTCATCAGGAACTGGAAGCAAAAATTAGCCCGATTCTGCTGGCAAACCTGGCGGCAGAAAGTGAAGGGGATGATGAATCGGCGGACGACCCCTTTGAATCGGTTTCGGCCCTGGCCGAGCATATCCAGCAGAAACTATCCCGGCTTTCGGCCCTGACCGATGTGCCCAAAACGACCGTTGATCGGCAGGATGTAGCGGCTGTCATTTCGCACAAAACGGGTATCCCATTAGGTAAAATTCAAAGCAAAGAACGGGATAAACTGCTGGCGATGGATGAGGTGCTCAAACAGCGCGTTATTGGGCAGGACCATGCCGTAAAAGCCGTTGCCGATGCTATTCTGGAATCTCGTTCCGGGCTCACCAAAGCCGGGCAACCCATTGGCTCTTTCTTTTTGCTGGGACCGACCGGCACAGGTAAAACGGAACTGGCTAAATCCCTTGCCGATTTTTTGTTCAACGATGAGTCGTTTCTGATTCGGTTCGATATGTCGGAGTTCAAGGAAGAGCATTCAGCGGCTTTGCTGTATGGCGCTCCTCCGGGTTATGTAGGCTACGAAGAGGGCGGGTTGCTGGTGAATAAAATTCGTGAGAAACCCTACTCCGTCGTTCTGTTCGACGAAATTGAGAAGGCACACCCCTCGGTATTCGATATTTTCCTGCAAATTCTGGACGAGGGGCGCCTGCACGACCGGCTGGGAAAAGAAGGGGATTTCTCGGATGCGGTAGTGCTGTTTACATCAAATATTGGAAGCCAGCTCGTTATCCAGCGATTTGGTGAGGGGCAGATTCCGACCAATACCGAACTGATGGAAACCATGAGCCGTCACTTTCGACCGGAGTTCCTGGCTCGCCTGACCGAAATCGTGCCCTTTGCCCCGATTTCGGAAGAGAATGCCATTCGGATTTTCAACCTGCATTTGCGGAGTTTGACTGACCAACTAACCCGGCAGGGTATTTCACTCGATCTCACGGCCGAGGCCCGTCGGCATTTGGCACTCTCTGGCTTTACACCACAGTACGGTGCCCGGCAATTGAAAGGGGTTATTCGGAATCAGCTACGTCGGCCCATTTCCCGGATGATTATTGCGGGCGACGTAACCAAAGGCTCTACCATTCATGTCGATGTGAAAAATGAAGAGCTTCAATGGACGATAACTCATGAAGATACAACTGGCCAGGTACTGTCAGAAGTAGCCAGGGAAGGGCAGGAATTGACAGAGAAAGACCACGCCTGACCATACCTGACCATTCTTGACCACTCCTAAACTAAGCTATGTCACAGCCTGCCGCCCGCTTAGCCGATATGCACGTTTGCCCGATGCAAACCCCGGCTGTAGTACCGATTCCGCATGTAGGTGGCCCTATCATGGGCCCCGGAATGCCTACCGTATTGATTGGAGGGCAGCCCGCTTCTGTTGTAGGGGATTTGTGTACCTGTGTAGGCCCTCCAGACGTAATCGTGATGGGGTCGACGTCGGTACTGATTGGTGGGAAGCCCGCAGCCCGAATGGGCGACACAACCGCCCACGGGGGTAGCATTGTGGCCGGATGCCCCACAGTGCTGATTGGGGGTTGAGCTGAAAAGATTGATTTCTAACCGTTTAACTGCGTATACATTATGTTCGATTACGGAATTGGTGGGCAGGAGCGAAAGCTCAATGTCAGCGAAAGTATCGTCGATATCCCACAGAATAAAACCCTCCTCATTGAGAAATTGACGTCCGATCCGCCGGTTCGGCCCGAAGTGGTCGAGGGCCTGAAAACGGTAGGCGAAGTGTTTGCTCATTTCAGACCCGAAGTAGAGGTCGAATTTGAGACCGATGAGGGAGGCAGCACCAGCGAAACCCTTCAGTTTATGTCATTGGCCGATTTTGGCCGTAAAGGCGTCATTGCCCAGAGCGAGTATCTACAGGAGTTGAGCATGACATTCGAAGATTTTCAGCGCTATGTAAAGCAGTTGAAATCGAATAAAATCCTGAAAACGATGCTCGAAAATCCGGATGGGAAAGCAGCCTACATAGCCGCGATTCAGGCAATGATTCGCGAACTGGAAGAAGCGCAATAATCTGTACACCGAACAATAGACCATGGAAGCACAGGATAAACCACTCAAAACCAGCGAAAAACTCGCTGAAGATGTTCCCTCTCTCGAAACCAGTTCGGCCAAACTAGCCAAATACGGCGGGTTTTCCATTCTGGAAACGACCCTGGAGGGGGTTCAGAACCTGAATCCCGAAAAGAAGGCCCGAAAGAAGATTTTCCTTACCGAGCAGTCGAAACAACAGGAACGGGCGCAACTAAGTAAACGGCTGCAACTCATGCTCGACCTGCTCACCAGTGCCGATTCGGTAGCAGAGCTGGCCGAAACCGCCCAGACAAAGGCCGAAGCGGCCCAGACACTGCTGAGCGAAAACTTACGCCGAGCCTTCGAAGCCAGTCGCGGGCTGGAACAAGCCTATCGGTCGGTTGCCAGCTTTTACGCCAATACCGAACAGGACAAGGTGAAGAACGTCAACATCATGAATGCCGAGCCGGAGCAACTCACCGACCTCGACAACACCACCTTTATCGATGCAGTTGCCGAAGAGTTTGCGCGCAACTACGACCGGCTTGATCTTCGCGATAGCTATGCCCTGATGGTGTTGCCCGGTTATCTGGGGTCAAAGAAGGTGGTGGATACCTGGGCCCAGATTGCGTATAAAAACAAGGTAATGATGGTGACGGACTTCCAGCACCTCGATGCGCCCGACGATGTGGTGGACCTGTTCGAATCGGCTGACCTGACGGGTGGAGACGCCTATCTTTCCAATGTGATGATGACCTGCAACTGGCTGGCCGGACGCGGACGCCACCAGGACGTAGGCGAAGAAGAAGATCTGTACATACCGGGGTCGAGTGCATTGGCAGGCAAGCTATACGCTACGGTGATGTCGCAGGTATCGGCTGGGCGAAAGCATGGTTCGCTGAATGGAGCGGATGGCGTGCGGTTCCCGCTGAAGAAAAGCGAAATATCGACCCTCGAAAAAATGGGGCTGATTCCGATGGTAAACGAATACGGCAAGGTAATGCCTTTTTCGGCCAAGACGCTTTTCAGTGGCGATAACCTCGGTTTGCAGACGTATTCGGTTGTCCGGGTGTTCGATTACATCACCAAAGTGCTGATCGATTTCCTGAACCGCCGGGCGTTTGAGAATTTCAATTACAATACGAAAGCCGATATTCAGAAGCAGATCGTGAAGTTTCTGGACAATGTAACGGGGCCGGGTAAGCTCATCGAAAAGTTCAAGCTGTTGCGCTTTGAGCAGGACCCCAAACAGAAAGATCGGATATACCTCGACATTCACATGGTTCCTTATTTTCCCGCTAAAACGTTCCTGCTCAAACTCGACGGACAGAAGGGCGACGACCCCGATTCGGCCGAGTGGAAAGCAGATTATGATCAACAGTAAGGTCTTTTATTCACCCTTTTAACACTAGTTAGTATGGCTTCATTTAATGCCAAGTTAGAGATCGATGGCGTTAGCGATCCAATTGAGTTGAGAAAAGTTTTTGTCACCTGCCACCGCAAGCGGGATGCAAAGGGGCGGCCATCTTCGGCATCCAGGTGGGCTATTGCTGTCGCTATTGATACGGATGAAGATGGTACGTTTACGGAATGGATGGTCAATCCAACGATGCAAAAGACTGTTACCGTCAAATATTACAAGATCGACGAAGAAGGATCGGTGCTTAAGCAATGGACATTAAAAGATGCCCATTGTTATTCAATGATAGAAGGATTTGTCGCTGACTCGTCCATCCTTATGACCACGCTGGTTATTTCTGGAGCAGAAATAAGCAATGGAAATGCAACCCTGACCCATAACTGGAGCTAACCACAAGACCTTGTAACACTATGGCATACACAGCAAACTTAACGGTTGCCGGCCTCGAAGAACTGCCGATTTATGAATTTGCTATTTCGTTTCAACAGGCGATGGATAACAAGGGACGCCCTGCTTCCGGCGTATTTACAGGTGATATTTTTTTAATTGTAGAAGGGGGTAATGATACTTTCTTCGAATGGCTTTGTGAAGCTACCCGAACTGAAAGTGGCAAGATCAAGACCATCGACGATTCTGGAAGTACACTCGTTGAATATGCCTTTGAGAATGCCTTTATAACCGACGTTAACGAGAACTTTATTGATGATGCTATGGGCATTCGCAATGAGTTTAATCTAGTATCAGCAGAGGAGGATGATAATGGAAACATCGGGCATCGGGTTCATAATCAGATCCGGGGTAGAGACGAAAACTATCGCCCCTTGCTGGGTGCCTATGATACGGCTAGGGGCTTTCAGCGCCGTACGGGTAATGCCTACGTTACGTACTTCTCGTTATCCTGCGAAAAAATTCGGGTGCGGGATGTCGAACATGATAACCAGTGGGGGAAGAAGTAGCTAACCAGGTTGTGTCTGGAATGTGTTGATTTCCAGACACAAATTTTACTAATGAGTACGCTATGGCTTTTGAAGCAACACTAAATATTGACGGTAATCCCTACAACATCAACTGGATGATGCTGGAAGTTGGACGGAAGGAGGACCAGCGGGGCAAACCGGCTTCCCGCCCTTCCTGGGGGCTGGTGGTTTGCCTGGATGTGATGGACGATAAAACCATTAAAAACTGGATGATTGATCCGCATATGCAGAAAGATGGAAAGATTATCCTGAGCCGTATCGACGAATCGGCCACATTCAAGGAAATTGAATTCAAACAGTCCGTTTGCGTCAATTACTCGGATATTTTCATGGCTGATATGAACTACATGAATACCCGAATTTTGATAACGGGCGGAGAATTAGTTATTAACAAGGCAACCTTGCGCGTTACCTGATCTTTACTTCCAAATACTATGTCATTTCAGGCAACCTTAACGGTTGAAGGAAAAACCTTCAACGTATTGCAGTGCCATCATACGCTTTCTCAAAAATATGACCGGGGCCGCCCGACATCGGGGGTGCGGGGAGGTATTATCGTGCTCATCCTGGACGGTTCTGATGAGGATCTGCTGGGCGACTGGGCAACGGGGGCAACTACCAAAAAAAGTGGTGATATTACCTTCAACCGAACCGATCAGCAATCGACCTTGCAAAAGCTTGAATTTGAGGATGCTTACGCCACCATGTATAGCGAATTTATGTCGGCGGCTACCCTTAGTCATGCCAGTATTTCGGAAGATGTAGAAGACTTGATGAATACAGACGCTGGTCCGCATGATGATGACTATAAGTTGCGGTTAATCACCAATCGCAGACGGTTGATTCGGTTTGTTGAGCGCACCGGAAGTAGCTACTGTACCATGATCCGATTGTCGGCGGAGAAAATTAAGCTGGATGGTATCGACCATCAAAATACCTAGTTTATGGCGAAACAGGTTGTCCCGCATATTGAACTCGAAGGCGGTAAAGAACTCAAAAACGTTCGATCGCTGAGCATTGAGCAGGACTTGTTTGGCCATCATCAGTTTAGTCTGGCGGTACCCTTCGAAGATCTGGAAGATGCCAACGAGCTATTTTTCCATGAGTCGCACAAAAATGTTATCGGCAAAACGATTCAGTTCTCGTTTGACCCGCTGCTTGAAAAAGGGTCCTTCGATTTTAAATTTAAAGGAATCGTTACCGAACTCGCGCTTAAGAATACCAGCGATACCTCCAATGTGTTTGTATTGACCGGGTATGGTTTGACTATATTACTGGAAGACAGTCGGTTGCGTCGGGCGTTTCTTCAGTGTAATCTGGCCGATATTGTCGATAAAGTGCTGAGTCCGTATCCCAGTAACCTGCTCAAACGGTCTGTCAAGCCGAAGCATTCCGATTCGTTACGGTACGTGGTTCAGTACGACGAATCGGCGTTTGAGTTTCTGGCACGACTGGCGGCCGAGTACGGCGAGTGGTGCTTTTACGATGGACAGCAGTTGATTTTTGGCAAACCCAACGACCAGAAAGTAGACTTCAACGTCGATGGTATGCAGACCTTCGCCATGAGTCTGCGCGTGAAGCCCGCCAAATTTCTCTTCAACCGCTACGACTACCTGGCTGACGAAACCTACCAGAGCCATTCCAAAGACCAGAAGGTGGATGGGTTGGGGCAGTGGGGTGATTTCACGCTCGATGAATCGGAGAAGATTTTTAGCGAAGAATCGCAGGTGCCACTTCCCAAATTGGTGTATGCCCAAAAAGAACTGGACGATGTCACCAAAACGCAAAAGGCGATGGATGCCAGCCGACTGGTCGATTTTCAGGGCTTTGGCGAAAATCCTGACGTGTCGGTTGGGACGGTTGTTTCCGTAAAAGGCACACGCATAACGGAGCGAGGCTCGTCGGAAGAAAACTTTGGCAGTTATCGGGTTACGCACGTATCGCACACCCTGGACAGTAGCGGCAACTATTCCAATACATTTCGGGCCGTTCCCGATTCGGTTGCCTATCCACCTCCTAATCCTGCGTTCCGATTGCCCATCGGTCAGTCTGAACTAGCCAAAGTTGTCGACAATGAAGATCCGGAAAAACTGGGGCGAGTCAGGGTAGAGTATATGTGGCCGGGCGACAGTAAGGAATCCGACTGGATTCGGGTGGCCCATCCGTACACGTCTGATGGGGAAGGTATGCTGTTTGTACCGGAGGTTGATGCCCAGGTCATGATTGGTTATGAAGCAAACCTGGCCGAGTACCCGTATGTAATGACCAGTCTGTATCCGAAAAAAGACGGTGTAGACTATACGTATCGCGACAACATTCAAAAGACCATCCAGACCAAGGCGGGCAACAAGATTAGTCTGTACGATAAAGACGGTGATGAAAAAATTGAACTGACCAACGTTAACAAGAGTGATACCCGTATTCTCCTGTCGTTTGCCGACGATGGCAAGATCACCATCGAAACCCAGGGGGTTGTGCACATTGAAGGGAAAGATATTGAAGTAAAAGCGCAGAACAATATTACCCTCGAAGCACAGAACAACATTGAGCTAAAAGCCACCAACGAAGTCAAGATCGAAGGAACGGCCAAAGTAGAGGTCAAAGGGGCTCAGGTCAGTGCCGAAGCCGATGCGACAGCCGAAGTTAAAGCCAACGGGCAGCTCTCGCTTCAGGGTGCGCAGACCTCACTGAAAGGCGATGCCATGGTTGAGGTGAAGGGGGGCGTCATTATGCTAAACTAATGGACTTTTGCAACCGGACTGGCTGGTCCAATGTTAACAACAACTCGTATGGGCTATTTAATCACATTTTTGGTGGGTGCTGGCCTGCTCATCCTTTCTCTATCGAAGTTTTCCAAAGCCATCAGCCTCATTCAGTCAGGCCATAGGGTTATGGCTGTCGTCGATCGACTTGAAAAAGAAAAATCAAAGAAAGGATACACGTACCGACCCATTTTCAAGTACCACACCGTTAATGGTCAGGAGATTATGCATTCGTATATGTTTGCCGCTTCGCCCCCCGATTGGGAGGTGGGTGAAAAAACAACAGTTGTCTATAGCCCCAGCAACCCCGAAAATCCGGTTGTCCTGACGTATTTTGGCGCTTTCGGCTGGGCCGTCATCTGGCTGGCTGTAGCCATACCGCTCCTAATTGTTGGTGGTGGGTACTTTGTCGCACAGCTTTATCTGAAAACGTACGCCTTGTAAGCCTGGATACCATTCGTACACACCGCGAGGACGCTAAGGCGCAAAGATGTATAAACCTACTCTTTGCGCCTTAGTGTCCTCGCGGTGTATATTACTTATGGCTCTGCAAATAGTGCTGCTTCAATAAATCTTCACCGAATTCACTACCCTTTTCGCGCAGAATGGCGTGAATATGGTTGCCATCATTCTGAAAGCCTACGTTGTCATATTCGATCAGGAAGTCGGGACCGTTGATGATGTAATAATGAGGTTTATTGGCTTCCAGATTCCCTATCCAGGCAAAATAAACCTTATCAATACCCGATTTGAGAATTTTGTTGAAAAGCTGATGCGCTTTCTGATGCTCAAAGTTGTGGGTGTATTCCTGAATGAGCAGTTTCAGAAGGTCTTTCTGATCAGGGGTAAACTGGCTGGCGGCAATACCATAATAACTGGTGATGCGCTGGTTACTCTGCGGACTGGTAATAATATCGCCCGGTATTTTCTGTTGCAGAACCGCCACTTTCTTCTGCGTGTCGGTCAGGGCATTGATGAGCATAAAACCGTAATCTTCTTCCTTGCTGAGCACTCGCCAGCCAGCGTACTTTGCCGACTTTACCTCTGAGGGGTCGGTGCCAATAAAATACGGCGACATGGACACATGACGGCCGTCGCAGGTGAGATTCAGGGCAATATGATGGCCGCCAAAGTTTAACCCCCACGGGTCACTGGATTGTGGTTTACCCCATACGGAAATATAGTAGTTGCCATGTGCCCATTTGAGGTCCTGCATCATTTTGAGCATTTTCTGGTCGATTTTACCGCTGTCGTATGCCTGTTGGTAGAGCGTATTCAGAATATCGTCGAGCTGCATGATGCTCGTCGTTTTCAGATACCCCTGCGAACTCAGCATGGCCGATAGTACCCGATGGAAGGCCATCCGGCTCTGGTCAGAAAGGGAGCCGTATTGAATACCCGGTCGGGGAACCAGCCCTACAGGCAGGTTAGTCCATTTGAAGCGAAGACTGTCTGTAAAAGCGTACTGGGTTTTGGTTTGTTCGTCGGTGCTGAGCGTAGCCAGAAACCGATTTGTCGCGTCAATGAGTATACTACTGGATTGCGCGAAACTGATTTGCCCCACCAACAGGCAGTAGGTAAGAAGAAGTTGTTTCATGAATGGTTCGTAAGGTTTAGGTTTAAGACGTATTACGCTTGCTCGTTTGCCATTGTGTGTCGGATTCACAGGCAAGATTATGTAAAAATAAATAGAACGCCGATTATTATGATCACTATGATTTTCAGGAGTTTAGTTAATCATAGTGATCATAATAATCGGCGTTCTATTCGGCCGAACCTGATGAGTCAGATTCCTGAATGAATTTCAACTGTATTGATTACTCCGCTCGCAAAGCAATGATCGTGGCATTATCGACCAACTGGTTCTGGGTAAAATCGAGTGCCGGATCAAAATAAACCGGGCGCTTCCACCAGGCCGTTTTTTGGGTGAATACCCATCCATAGGGCCGCCCGGCTGCGTCGGTGTACTGGATAGGGCTATTGGGAGTTCGTTCGTTATAGTCGTTGATAAATACCAGAAACAGATCGCCCAGCGACATCGCCACCGGGGCTTTGGCCTTGAAATTGGTGTAATTCGAATCGGCAGGGGATTTGAGAAATTCAAACTGAATCACTAAAATCTTCGACAGATCAAGCAGATCCAGGTCAGGCATATCACCATTGATGGGATAATACCATTTTTTGTAATCGGCAGGAGGGATTTGTCGGTAATACTGATAAGCCTGAACGACTAAAAACGGAATCAGAAACGGTAACAAACTGGAAACGAACGGCCAGCGGCTGCCGAGATCACCTGTTTGCGTGTAGAGTAGGAGCGAAAAACCGATGCCTGCCAGCAGGATAAGTAGTGTGGTAACAAACCCGATTCCAAAGGTTGTCATCAGATTAGGCGCGAAGCGAGGACTGAGCCATACATGGAGTATACCAATCCCCAACGCAAGTACCTGGACCAGAATATAATATTGCTGAAAATTAGCACTCTCTAACGTACCGGCATAGCTAATTGCCCCCAGCAGCAGGCCAATTATTAAGCCGTAAAGAATCCCTGGGAATCGTTTTACGGAAGCTAAATTGGGCATTACAGGTAAATGGTATTAATCGTGGTAGAGCGGTTTTGGTTACTACTTGCAATATGGTCGAAAATTTGAAAGATCACACAAAAAAATCAGTAATGGGCTGATAAAACTGTTAGGGATTGTAGGAAATGGCGCATTTTTGTCACTTCTCAAATTCTGAACGACTATGAATCGTCTGATTATCGGCCTGTTGCTTTTGCTGGCAGGCTGTGGGCCCTCCTCCAAAAAGACGGATAAGCCCGAAGCCGAAACGCTCGAAACACCTTTCAAAATGCCCTATCAACTCAGCAAACCCGCTGAGAATTACACGCTTCCTAAAGAGCTGAAAGAAATATCGGGCCTGACCTATTTTAAAGATGACAAGTTGCTTTGCGTGCAGGATGAAGAAGCGGTCGTATACGTTTTCGATACGAAGAAAGGCAAAGTGACCAGCGACTATGGTTTTGGCGGATATGGTGACTTTGAAGGCATTGAATACGTAAATGATGAGGTGTACATCCTCGAAAGCAACGGCAATCTGTTTCGATTCAAGCCGGAGTCGAAGCAAATAGGCCGGACAAAGACCGATTTGCCCGAAAAAACCGAAGTGGAAGGCCTAGGCTATGACCCTAAAACGAAACGACTACTAATTGCGGTGAAAGAAGGCAAGGGCTCGGCCGATAAAGCCATTTATTCGTTCGATCTGTTGAATAAGGAGGTATTCAGGGATATGAGCCTCAATGATGAGCAACTTGAAGCCGCCGGTATTGATACGAAGACCTACAAGCCGTCGGGTATTGCCGTACACCCCATAACGGGCGATTGGTACATCCTGACCTCGGCCGGAAAACGATTGGTGATTACCAGTCGTCGGGCAAAAATCAAGTACTCCGAACCACTCGATCCCAAGTTGTTTCGCCAGCCCGAAGGCATCTGTTTTGCTCCCAATGGCGATCTGTTCATTGCCAGTGAAGGCGATGGGAAAAAGGGTTATATCCTGAAATTTGACTATGCAGGTAAGTGATTCCGGAGTCAGAAAACCGTAAACTATTCAACCTTGTTGCTGGTGAATACTGGATAAGGTGGTACTTTCGCACCAGATTTTCAGACCTTATTAATTCCTATGCAACTGTTAGACGGTAAACTCCTATCTTCTCAAATCAAACAGGAAATTGCGGCCGAGGTCGCTCAGATTCGTGAGCAAGGGGGCAAAATTCCTCATCTGGTAGCTATCCTGGTTGGGAACAATGGTGCTTCCGAAACCTATGTGGCCTCAAAGATGAAAAACTGCGAGGAAGTTGGGATGCATTCAACGCTGATCCGGTTCGATCCGTCGGTTTCAGAAGCCGAATTGCTGGATAAAGTTCGCGAGGTGAATGAAAACCCGGATATGGACGGACTAATCGTACAATTACCCCTTCCCGATCACATCAACCCCGATCGGGTTATGGAAACCATTAGTCCGGCCAAAGACGTCGATGGGTTTCATCCGATTAATATAGGCCGCATGGCCAAAGGCTTACCGGCTTATATCTCCGCTACACCACAAGGGGTACTGGAAATGCTCAAACGATATTCTATCGAAACATCGGGCAAGCATTGTGTGGTCGTTGGGCGAAGCCAGATTGTAGGGTTGCCTATGTCGATCCTGATGCAACGGAATACCTATCCGGGCAATTGTACGGTCACACTTACGCACAGCCGAACCCGAAACCTGGCCGAGATCTGCCGTTCAGCCGATATTCTGGTAGCTGCCCTTGGTAAGCCTGAATTTGTGACGGCCGATATGGTTAAGGAAGGTGCCGTCGTGATCGACGTAGGTCTGGAGCGGGTGCCGGATGCCAGCAAGAAAAGTGGTTTCGCCTTGAAAGGGGACGTGAAATTTGATGAAGTAGCGCCCAAAACGAGTTTTATTACGCCCGTACCTGGTGGAGTTGGGTTAATGACCATATGCTCGTTGATGCAAAATACCTTGAAAGCTGCCCGTGGAGAAATCTATTAAGAGTGCCTCAGGCGGTTCTTCTTTCTACGTTGATCGGTAGGTAGGATCTCTCTATATCATTTGTTATGCCCGACAGAATAACCCTCTGTCGGGCTTTTTTATGCCGTGTTTTAGAACGCTGCGGATTGCCTGGCTGCTATATGGCAACAGGAGTATAGCGCTTACTCGGGCGCGGCTGCATTGGAAGAATGCGGCCGGATCACTCCATATCTCGGTGCCGGAGATTGCTGATGATTATGTCTGGTAAGATGCTGATTTATAAACTATTATACTTTGAGATGGGAGATAAGGCCGGAACCTATCACAGTGGCAGATGTGCGGCTATCCCTGCATCCTATACTTCATCGATGCATACTTCCTAAAGGATTTGACTGCCCTAGTCACGAATAAGCAAGCGCAGATAGATTTGGCAAACTGAAAACTAAAAAAAAATGATACAGAGCCTGGTTTTATATTGATAAGTTGAAGAAAGAATTGATTTAATGGCAGTAAAAGATATACTAACTATCAATAATAGGTTGTGTAGTTTTATTCAAAAATGATAAAAAATTATTTTTTCTCACATCAGAATTTATTTGTGTATATAATGCACTTTATTTAAAAGTTTTTTAGATAAATAGTGTAATATAATTATTGTATTTTTTTGTTGTATGGATGTAAAAATAATTTATTTCTTTGTAAGAAAATGTTTTAGATTTAATACTAATCTATAGTTGTATTTTATTAATTACGCTTAATAAAAAAATAGATAATACTTAAAATAGTAAATAAAATTCTGTTAAATAATTCTTTTAATTTGTATTAATAAATCAAAAGAAAAAACCTCTTCGCACCCTCACTAATTATGAAAACAATTCAACAATTAAAAGCAAGCTCAACGGCTAATTTGTTAATTATGCAGGAACTAATTAATCAGGAGTTGATTCGTAGGCAACAACGCACGCTGGCTATCGATGAACGCCTGAAAATCCGTGATTTACCACTTAGGGCGGTAACCCGATCTACACTTCTTTTAGATGTAAAAAGGCATATCAATACAACAGGATCTGTTGATAATATCACAATTCAACATTTGCTGTATCAATTACCACCAGATTATTGGCAATCGTTCGGTAAATCGTATCCAAAATATTACATGGAACTAAAAGACGCTTTGCTACAGAAAAAAATTGATTTAAGACTATTAATTGAATAAATACTTAATTTTCAAACTAAAAAAGCCGATACATATCGGCTTTTTTAGTTTGAAAATTAAGTATTTATTTGAGAAATTTAAAAAATATATGTTTTAGAAACATTCATTACCTTTTTTTACGCATACACGATTAATTATATGAAAAAAAGTTAAATAATTAAATCATCTTTATGAAGAAAAAATAATAATTATTGATTTAATATATGATGTTCTATTTTGTGTTTTTTCTGAAAAAAATAATTTTTACTTGTTTCGATTCTATTTTATAAAGCTATTTTATAAGAGCTTGTTGGGGAATTGATAAGGACTGGTAGTCGAGTCAACTTTGTATCGACCAAGAAACAAAGTAATGACTAAGCAGTGGCAACCACTGACCGACTACCAGTGGGCAGCAATTTCGCCTTTTTTTAACCTTCAACGCAAGCGTAAACACCAATTACGTGCCGTCATGGATGCCATCTTCTGGATGTTACGCACCGGCTGTCAATGGCGAAACCTGCCGCCTAGCTTTCCGCACTGGCAAGCCGTATACTATTATTTTGACCAGTGGAAAAAGGCCGACTACTTTGAAC
>NZ_KB893208.1 GCF_000374025.1 Spirosoma panaciterrae DSM 21099
AGTCGGCCTTTTTCCACTGGTCAAAATAATAGTATACGGCTTGCCAGTGCGGAAAGCTAGGCGGCAGGTTTCGCCATTGACAGCCGGTGCGTAACATCCAGAAGATGGCATCCATGACGGCACGTAATTGGTGTTTACGCTTGCGTTGAAGGTTAAAAAAAGGCGAAATTGCTGCCCACTGGTAGTCGGTCAGTGGTTGCCACTGCTTAGTCATTACTTTGTTTCTTGGTCGATACAAAGTTGACTCGACTACCAGTCCTTATCAATTCCCCAACAAGCTCTAAATTTCATCACATGGCTAAAAAGTGACAAATACGATCAATTATCTTTATGGTATTATTTGAAAAACTTAGAGAATATCAATAAAGCAGCAGAAATGTTTTCACCTTTTACTTTTTTAGATTACTATGGGATTTACAAAGAAAAGGAGTCATTTTATATTGATGATAATACGCTACCTTCAAACGTTGTTGCATTTCCAGGAACAGGGTTTGAAATTATTAAAGATTCAATATTGAATGAAGATCCAATATTAGTTCCATATGAAAAAGAAAATAGTACTATTGATTTGATTCCTGTTATTAAAGCTGATAAGTATTTACCAAAATATAGTTATATATATAAACGTCCAGAATATATGGAGATTTGTATTAATAACGATACAATGCCTATATGGATAAAAGGCAAAAGGAGGCTGGACTCATTAAACAGTGAAACACTTACTACATATAGCAATTTCACACAAGCTATTTGTTTTTGGATTTCACTAATAATAGAGGATTTGAAAATTCATTTACAAATCCTAAAATACCCATTTATAAAAATTGAATTTGATCTTCCTAAAGAAGAATTATTTAAAGATCATACTAAAATATACCACAAAAGCCACAATCTTACCAATGAATTTACTATAGCCGTTAAAGCTTCAACAATAAAATTAAATATTCCATTGAGTATTGACGGATATATTGGGGCTAATGATAATGAGGGAGAAAGAATATTGATTGAGAAAATATTGAACGGATTTGCACTTATTTTAACAAATGAAAAATTGTCTAATACTCTTACAAATGAAAACATTTCTAGATTAATTGATAAACACTGTCCCCTTGGATTAAAGAAAATGCTTTTATTATCTTATACAAAAGAAGATATTGGCCTTGATACTAGAAATTTGACTAAAGTAAGATATATACAAAATGCCTCACGTCAGATAATATTAGACCAATTGGTAAATTTATTAAATGACAAATGCCCTCCAGCAGGAAAGATAAAGGATAAAAATAAAAAACGTGAACTAACCAAAAATATTGTAATTAGTGCGTTGTTACCTAAGTTAGAAGAAGAAATAAGCAAATATGATTCTATAGATTTACTCAAATCGCTGATGGCTTTATATGAGAGATTGCTCTATGAGAACAGTTTTTCAAAAATAAATACTACAACGAGAATTGAATGTTTTTCCCAATACGAAGATGTTCTGGATGAAATTAAAGAGGAGTTTAGACGCCTAGATGAAACCTCTGTATCTGTGAGATGTTTAATAGAGCACTTATCTGCGCAACCTTCTTTTGGTAAAGAAATAATTAGCATAGAAACAATTGACACTCTAATATCTATAATGTCTTTAATCATCTTCTGGGGCAGTGTAGGCGACCAAATTCAGTACGATTTGTTTGATATTGAATTATCTGTTTTGCCTTCTAGAAGAATAGGTACTAATTCGAAAGATATTATGAATAATTTTTTTGAAGATTTTAAAAAAAGAAGAACTCATGAATATGTAAAAGACAATCAATATGCTTTTTTCCCAAAACCTGATGAGGTTTTAACTAGTAATCCAGCTCCAGAAAACTTAAATTCTTCATTTATAGAGGAAGTTGGTATAGCTATAGCAAAGCTTGGAGCATTTATAGAAATTTTAAGTCATTTGGGACTTTCCCAAACAGAACCGGTAGCTAGTTTACAAAGAAGTGATTTGAACTATGAAATAAATAAGGATTCTATTGTTCATTACAGCGAAGAAGAAATAGAAGCGGCATTTCAATTCTTATCGTTAAAAAATAGAGATTCCGTTAAGAATATACCAAACGGCTTTGATAGTACTGATATTTCACCTTGGAGATATAACAGAAGACTATCTTATTTACAACGACCAATCGTTTATGTTAACTATGGCCGTTATGGAAACAACCCTATATTACTTTGGACTCCAAGAAGTATGAACTCAGGTTGGGTTGTTTTCAACAACTTGATACATTCAGGCAGATTCAAAACGAAAGCAAAAAGTAAGCTTGAAGCAAGTATTAGTAAAATTACCAAAGAGAGAAGAATGGCTTTACAGATAAAAGCCTTTGAGTGGTTTCACTCAAACACTTTATTACTGATAAGGCAAGAAGTTGGTATATCTTCTCATGGGGCACTGAAAAACAATAAGAATTTAGGAGATATCGACATTTTAATTGTTGATAATCTCAATAAGATTATTCTATCCATAGAATGCAAGAGAACAGAACCGTCTAGAAACAGCAAGGAAGTAGTGGAAGAAGTAGAAAAGTATTTAAATAAAAAAAATGGATATATATTAAAACATAAAAATAGACATGATTGGTTAGTTAATAATAAATATTTAGTAGGGCAATATTTTCACATTGATACTTCACAATTTGTTGTCCACTCTCTGTTTATAACAAATGAATCTTTGGCAATACAGTTTATGAAGAATATTAAACTTGAAATGCCTTTTATATCGATGTATGATTTATCTGATAAATCGTATGCAGACTTTTTAATCCTTATAGGAATTAATCGCTAACACAAGTAAACTCATATGACGTATTCGTTTTTTAGTTTACTTGTGTTAGCGATTCTAATAACTAATTTAAGTTTTTGAATTAGAAAATTTCTCGCCTTTTACTGTATTTTTTGCTATATTTCTTTTTAAAGAAAGTCAACACACCAATTTCATTGTAGTTTAACTTTGCCTCACTCTCTTTAGTTAGTAATTCCCGGTATTTTCCTATCGGCGCTTCTTCCTTGTTCTCCTGCTGCTTGTCATCGTTATCGGGCAGCGATGTAAGTACTTTCTCATTTTTTTTCGACTTGGTTTCAATATACTTTACCAAGTCTATAAAGTGATTCTTCTTTGTAATATCTATAATACCAGTTCCTGGATTGCCATTTACCTCCGTTACATAAGTGTGGCCCATCTTTTCACGAATTAAATCCACTCCCGCAAATTCTAATCCTACCGCTTTGGTTGCTTTGATGCACATGCTTGTCTCATCAGAGCTCAAATCAATTGTACGGCCATAACCGCCTTTAGATAGATTGGCTCTAAAATCGCCTTGGCTAGCCGTTCGTTCCATAGCGGATACAACTTCATCACCTACAACGATGGCTCTTATGTCGGTTGGACTGCCACTATTACTGTTGCGGGCCTTTACGAAGCGTTGGAGCTTCATAGGGATGTTAGCCTTATGAAAACTTTCTAAGGTGGTATTAGCCGCTAAAGGCGTTTCCAAAATAGATACTCCAGCACCCTGTGAGCCAGTAAGTTGCTTAGCGACCACGGGCAAACCTCCAGCTTTTTCAATAGCAAAGGCTACATGGTTCGACCGAACCGCAAACACAGTCAAGGGAGTACGCACATTGGCTGCACTTAATACTTGGCTAGTCCAAAGTTTGTCATGCGCCACTAAAAGACCAATAGCCGTTTGTGGACTGTATACATTTAGGTTTTCGTTAAGATGCCGCAAGATGGAAACACAAAGCGGTAGGTCTACTCCGATTCGGCTAATAACAGACTTAAACTGTGTAAATAGATAATCAAAAACTCAATTACTTAAAATAATATCAATGTATTTTAAGTAAAATCAGTAAAAAACTGCTAATCGTTAACGTAAATCCATTTAGCTAATTGATTGTCATATAATAACTTCAAAAAATCTTTTTTTACAGCAATAGTTGTATGATAATAATCAATCAGATTAAAAAACTCATGAGATTGATGTCCTTTTAAAATAGTTAAATCTTTAGAAGAGAATTCAGAAATACCGACCGCAACTAATTTATTATTAGTAAATAAACCAATTAACGATCCTGCTTCAAAATCACCATAGATATCAGTTATTCCTATTGGTAGTAAGTTCGCCCAAGGTTTTCTAATTGCCTTGTATGCTCCAGGATCAATAAATATTTTACCATAATATTTATGCTCTGAAAATAAAACTCTTTTAAATAATACATATTTATTAACTCTCCCTCCATCCTCAAGTTTTTCCAATTCTATTCTATACCTCTTTAGTTCTTTTTGCAAAAAATGACCTCTTAAAAGTTTAAATAATATTTTACGGTCATTCAAGTCAGAGAACAAAAATATTTTTTTTATAAGATTCGAACCTTTTAATTTTATGAAAATATGAAGAGAAACTGGATTGATCGAACAACACAATGTTAAAAATTGCAATGTTTGGCTGTGATTGAAATAATAATCACTTTTATTACTTAATATTTTCACCCAATCTATATCACCAACTGATGATGCATCAAATGATAGCGGAGATAAATTAATATACCTTTGACAAATATTTAATTGAATTGACAACTCTTTCCATGATGTAAAGTTATTATGAATATCGAAAATAACACTTTTTAATGGATAAATTTGACAAGCTAATTCAAAGAATTCTTCTTTCTTAGTTTGATAATAAATTGAAATTAAATTCTGAGTAAGCAAATATTTTTCTTTAGAATCTCCAAGCTTGATATTTCTTTCTAATAAATCATGCAATAAAATAAATGCCACATCAGGACTTTTAGTCACAAGACGATTTATTATACTGTACACTAATTTTATATTTACCTTTATAATCTCGTTAATAATAACTTTAGCAATTATTTCGCATGAACTATCAGATATAATTAAACTTGAAAGGGCTTCCTCATAGATAGGATGAGAAAACTTATAAGCAGTTTTATTATATCCATATTGTTCAATTCTAAAGCCTAACTGCGAGCGCATTTCTATATTAAAAGTAAAAGAATTAACCGATAAGTTATTCTGCACTAACTCTTTAATAGAATAGTTATATAACTCCGATAAAAATGGCTTGCCTTTAGCACCTACAAAATAAGTTAGAAACAAAATTAATTTGGTATTAATAGAAGTGTATAGTATTTCTAGGCTAAAAACTCTAACGGTATCACTTTTTCTTCTATTGATTTGGCTAGATAGTTCTTCAATTGACTTTATATTTCTAGATGAAAAAACCAGATCTCTAATAGCCAATGGAGTTGTAAGAGCACCATTATTGATAGCATCATAAACTAATTTTTTATAATCTTCATTATCTTCCCAATCACAAAAAACTATTACAAGTTGATTGAAAATATCTATTAACTTTCCTTTATTATATGAAGGTTTATTAACATTTAACTCTTCTTTAAACCTCAGTATTTCTCTCTCCAATAAACTCTCTTTTGCAAAATTTTCAAATATTTCTTTTCTTGAAGTAATAATTATTTTACAATTTGAATTAGTAAGCTTATCTATTAAGGGAGAGAATATTTGAAATAAACTATCTCTCTTTTCAAATACAGTCCTTCCAAATGGGTCTTCAAAATATACAATTTGGTTATCTGTAGGCTCAAAATCTCTTAATACTTTACTTTGAAGTTCTCGCTCCTCTTTTTCTAAGCCAGCAATCCATATAGGTTCGTAACCGTTTTCAAAATATTCTTTTAAAATCTTGACAGCGGTATATGTCTTGCCAATACCCGGGTCTCCAACAATAAATATAATATTCTTTGTATTTAGTACTGTTAAAATATCCTCATATTCATTTGGTTTAACATATAGCTCATTTATTCTTTTGTATCTTTCATCATCGTGAGATATTTTTTTCAAAAAATTGAAATCCTTACTTTGTGCACCTGAATTCGTAGATACTATTTGAACATTAGGACTAGTTTCAATATTTCTATTTGCAAAAGGTCTTTTATTATTTACATTTAAATCAAAAATAAAATACTCACTTTTGCTCGAAAATTGAACGATTTTTTTATCTGGATTTTGATCAGTATATCCTGCATAAGCAATCTTATCACTATACATTCTATCCATAATTCCAAATAATGCAGAATTTCCATCGCCATATTTACTATCAATAAAATTGGAATAACAAATAAATATACCATTTTGAGAGTTTTCACAATCAATATTCATTCTTCGATAGTACATATTTGAATCTCGCTGAAAAGCAGGCACAAATAAAATATCTAGTAATTGCAGATCTAATTCATTTTTCAAGTGATCTTCAAGGTAATCAGCACAAATTAATACTGCGAAATCGCCAACAAATGTATTTGTGAATCTTATAATCTTATTTCCACGCTTAGCACCTTCATTTAGAATAGGTGACTTTTCTAAAGGTGATAAATTAATCTTTTCTGTAAAATATACATCTCCTTTAATTATTACAGGGCACCTGGAGATAATATGGGCATTATTCTCATAATAGTGACTACCGCCTATTATTATACATTCCTGCTGCTTTGACCACTCTTGCAACTTTTCAACTTGTTTTTGCGGAATTGATAATTCTGGGAATAATATTACATCGACTGAATTTTGCTTGGCTACAGACAAAAAATCTCTAGTTTTCAAGTTAATTTTGTCGTCATTTTGTAAATAATGTAAACCGCTTTCCATTTGCCAGTTTAATTCAGCTGAATTTAATTGACAAATCATAATTCGAGAAATTTCCTGAGGAGTTTGACCTAAATCAACAATTTCAATCATTCCGGTTTAAGACTACTGTGTGATCTGATAGCTTTAAAATGACAATGTACTGTAATAGTACCTTCCTTGCAATACTCCTTTCTTGATTACTTTTCAGATTACACTTCCTTACACTAGGTCACATGTATAAGGTGGTTTTCACTTCAAATGAGTTATTATTTAAATATTATAGAGTCAATTCTATTTGCCTCTGAGTCACAGTAAGTAAAATAAGTATCTATACTATTGATTTACAACAGGTTAGCTTTATATAACGCAGATCCTACGAGTGCACCAGATATACTGCTCATTCCTTGAAAGCCTGCTCATATACAGCAGGCTTTTGCTTTTTCCCTCTATTTCTCTCCTACAATGTTCTAGAGATGGGTATTTTTTGGGGTACACCCCAAAAAAATGTGCTATTCCCTGCCAGGTGATCGGAGTTTGGTTAGAGCTATCCACCTGGTCAAACTCAATTGCTGCTTTCTGCGCGACGGCCGCCCTTTTACGAAAAGCTTCTATTTTTCAACCCATCACTTTCAGGAAAAGCAACCAAACGGGGTAAGGACAGTTTATACTCTTTGTATTCGACATCAATCCTTGTTCGACTGTAGCCTTTACCCATCATTAAACACCTGTATGACGATTGAGAAGTTACTACATTGGATCACACCCCTGATGCTGGGGGCATTATTGGGTCTGTACGAGATTCTGCATGGCCTATACTACGTGCTTTACGGAACCCCCGACCAGCAGCGAGATTATCCGCTCGAAATAGTCCTTGGGTTGCCGATAATGGTCATATGCCTGGGAGGCCACTGGGTAATTCGGCGTCTCACCCACGATAACACACGCACCATCTGGATCATTGAATCGATACTGGTAGGGCTCGTCATATACGGTTTTTATCGATCGTGAAAATCCCTATGGCCACAACGAATACAGCGAGAACAGAAACTATACTACACTAAACTAGTTTGTCAATAACCGACTATGGTCAGGAAGAGGCACAGATTGACCAACCTCCAGTTAATAGGAACCAACCTCCAATTGTGATGAAGTTATACGTAGTAGAATCAGCCGAAACCCTTGAATTGCTCGAATCGCAAGTAGTTGATCGCTTGTCAAGTGGCTACGAGTTAGCCGGTGGAGTGTCGTTTAACCCGGTGGATGTCGTTTATATTCAGGCTTTGTACTTACCCAAACTTGAAAAGCAAGTTGATGAGTTGTTGAAAGACGAGAACATATATACTGAACGAGGTCTACTGGATGTTTAGGCTAGCCAGTTTATGCATGGCTAGCTCACGGGAGCCACAGGTTCTCCGGTAGCTTGCTGAAGATAAGCATGACGAACCACTTTTGCCGTTTTGTGATCCCCTGTATGACTCCAACCGGGAGGCATAATCACATATAAAAGTTTGTTCTTCAGGCCAGTAGCCCGCCTTATGTCGTGAAATAGGGCATAGAATTCCCCAAAATAAACATCCCCAAAATGCCCTCGTTTGATCGGCCGAGATATGCCGTATTCAATTTTTAAATCTTTTTCTTCGGTTTGTAACGTCCCGAAAACTTTATCCCAGATAGGTAATAAATTACAAAAGTTAGTGTCCATGTAAAGCGGGTTTTTAGCATGGTGCACGCGGTGATGAGAGGGGGTAAGCAGGATACGATTGAGAAAGCCTAATCGACCATCTTTCAAGAGGTTTTCCCCTACGTGGATAAAGGAGCCCCAGGTTCCGTCAACAAACATGATCAGAAATAAAAGGGGGGGATTTACCCCCAGTAAAATGCAGATGGTGGTTCGGATGACATCGGCGTAAGGGGCTTCCAGAAAAAAGTGGGCATACGTGACTGAAAGGTTCATGTCTTCCGGTGCATGATGGGTCGCATGTAAGCACCAGAACAGCCGTACTTTATGCCCCAGATAATGATAGACAAAGTGGGCCAGTTCCCAAACGACATAGCCGTAGAGAAACCAGTACCAGGTAAGGGTCGTTTTCAGGAGGGCGTGCCCTTCAAACAAGCCAATGCAATATGCGACGGCACCAATGGAAAGATACCGGGAAACGAAGCGGTTGAAGATGTAGATCAAAAAGGGCATCTTATAGTTTTCCACCTTAAAGTTCCGGTATAAGCCACCCCGAATTAGCTCGATGAATAAAAGGGCCGGTATCAGGGGTGAGAGAGCCGCCTGAATGCCTTTCCAGGTAAGCAGGGAGTGGTAATCGCCCGAGCGAAACATTTCCATCCAATGGTGAATACCCAAGAAGCCGGTAAGCTCATCGACAAGAAGTTGACTGATCTCTGTCATCGGAAGTTGCTTAAGAATTGAATCAGTAAAGTTTCTTAAAAACAGAGAAGCTAAAAACTGGGAAAGCCTACTGAATTCTGCTCCAGGCGAGTGAACACTGCCCGGCAATCAGCCTCCACTTAGAAAGCTGCCGCCTGGGATTGTTCAGTTAACCACTCACTTTAGTACGAATAAGTAGCTTTGGTTATAGACTATTCTTTTTCACGGGTGGCCCCGCGTTGGCAATAAGAATCCGATCTGTAGAATGAGAACTAGCCTGATTGATAAAGTACTTACCTTTTTAGTTCCAGCCAGTTTACTGCTCAGTGGCTTTCAGGCAACAGGCCAATCGATGGTCCTGCGTTCAACGCCCGGAGCCAGTCAAATTACCTTATCATTGACCCAAAAGGGAGAACTGCATTACCAGGTAACGCACCGGAATAAACTCATCATTACCGAGTCGCCCCTTGGTCTGGTTTGTGACGACCAGGATTTTACATCTGGACTGTCTGTGGTTAGCGTCTCCCCTATTGAACTAAGACGGGAAAACTACGAATTGAAGGTCAGTCATGTCAAAACGATCAATCATGTTCTGGAATGCAGGACCATTACGTTTAAAAATAAGTCAGGCTCGCTAATGGCTATTGATTTGGCGGCCGGGAAGGAAGGAGTTGCTTTCCGCTATCGGTTTCCAGATCAGACGAATACAATACGGGTGATCAACCAGGAGCGTACCGGATTTCAGATTGAAAAAAAAGCGACGGGTTGGTTGCAGCCTTACAACAAAGCAGGTAAATACACCCCAGGCTACGAAGATTTTTACCTCAAAGTACACCCTGGCGACTCAATTCGCAATCCCCGTAACCCGTCTGTAGGCTGGTGCATGCCAGCTCTTTTTCAGGTAAATGGTGGCAAAAGTTGGGTTTTACTGGCTGAGTCAGGAACAGACGGTTCATTTCCAGGGTGTCATTTGCAGCCCGATTCCCAGGGCGGGCTCTATAAAATTGCCTTTGCGGAAAAAGACGAAAAATATACCCTTCCCCTTAGCGATAACCCTCTGCCCGCATCCACACTGCCCTGGACGATGCCCTGGCGGGTAATCATTATGGGTGAGCAGGCCGGAGACATCCTACTTTCCAGTTTGATTACGGATTTGGCACCTACTGCCAAACTAGACGATACGTCCTGGATTGAACCGGGAAAGGCTACCTGGTCCTGGTGGTCACACCCTGAGGATCATTCACCGGACATGTATAATGCCTTCACCGATCTGGCGGCTTCTTTTGGCTTCCGATATACTTTGTTTGATGCAGGCTGGGAGAAAGCCAACACCGAAGGCGGAATCATCGCCAAGGCGACTGCTAAGGGTATAAAACCCATGGTTTGGGGTTATTCGGCTGCGTATTTCGATTCCGAAAAACGAAAAAAGCGATTTAAGGAATTAGCGGCAATGGGCGTTAAAGGGGTTAAAATCGATTTTTGGTGCTCAGACCGACAGGAGGTAATGGCCTGCTTACCTTCCCTTTTTGAGGATGCGGCCAAAGAGCATTTACTGGTCAACCTGCATGGCGCTACTGTGCCAAGAGGCTGGCATCGAACCTGGCCCAATTTCATGACCGCCGAAGCCGTTTTAGGAACGGAAAGTTATTTTTATGAACCTCGTTATCCTGATAAAGCCGCCGAGCAGAATACCGTGTTACCCTTCACCCGAAATGTAGCCGGACCTACGGATTACACACCGTTTGCCCTAACGATTCGAAAATACCCCCGACTAAACACGGCCGTTCATGAACTAGCTACGGCGATGATCTACACGTCCGGCATTATTCATTTTGCGGATTCAAAAGAGGTATTCGATTCCCTGCCGGTGCCGGTTCAACAGCTCTTGAAAGACATGCCTTCTACCTGGGATAAAACAGAAAGTATTGTGGCCAAACCGGGGGAACAGCTCATACTCGCGCGTCAGAAGGAGAGCCTTTCTTACATTGTGGGCATCAATGGGACCAATACCGTAGTACCTGTCCGTATAAACTTGGCCAAGTACGCCAGGGGGTTTTCTAAATTTAGGGTCATTACGGAAGGCAAAGATCCATTGATGAGTTTTAAAACGGAGACCTATCCGATCACCTCGAGTTGGCAGTACATGCTCGCTCCCAAAGGAGGGTTTATCATTCAGTTTGTTAAGAACTAGCCTCAGTCAAGAGCAACAAGAAACAGCGCGGCTGAAAAAGGAACCACTCCGAATGCTCTGGATTAGGCAAGGGCGGATGCCTGGAAATCGATGCGGTCAAAATCAACCCATCCTGAGCTTCGTTGACTTCTAACATCTGAAGACGTTTGGCAAACGATTCCAAGTCGTGGTGTAGCCAGACGAATCGCACGCCACCGGGCGAAAGAAATCCTCCTCCCGATAAAACTGGGTCAATGAATTCATCAGTACACGTAAGGATTTCAGGATGAGTGATTATATTACAGACTTGATGAGAAAGGTCATGTAGCGAACACTAAATTCAACTCCAGATGCCCTCTTTTTTTAACCCAGGCTTTGGTCGCAAACGCCCTGCTACCCATGCCGAACGGATTCCACCGGGTCAGTACGAAACGCACGATTGGCCGGTACTTACGGCAGGGCCAACTCCCCGTATACCCCTGGCCAACTGGACATTTTCCCTGGATGGACTCGTAGAATCGCCCGTAAAATGGTCGTGGGAGCAGTTTACGGCTTTGCCCCAGCAGTCATTCACCAACGATATTCACTGCGTGACCAAATGGTCGAAGTTAGATACGCACTGGCAGGGAATAAGCATCGAAACATTGCTGGAACAGGTGACCCTTAAACCCGAAGCCCGGTATGTTATGGCTTATTCCTACGGGGAGTACACGACCAATATACCACTGGAAGACCTACGCCATGGAAAAGCTTTTATTGGCCTCCATTTCGAGGGAAGCCCTTTGGCGGCCGAACATGGTGGCCCGGCCCGGTTGGTAGTACCTCATCTGTATTTCTGGAAAAGTGCCAAATGGATTACCGGCTTACGGTTTATGGAACACGATCAACCTGGCTTCTGGGAACGGGGTGGCTACAGTATGTATGGAAATCCGTGGAATGAACAACGTTACCGTAGCGACGATTAGATGGCTCGCATTCAATGGCAACTGGGGAAAGTGACCACCATTATTCAGGAGACACCCCGGGTCAAAACCTTCAGACTTCAACTGCCCCAATGGATACCTCATCTGCCCGGGCAGCATTATGATCTGCGCCTGACCGCCGAAGATGGCTATCAGGCTGAGCGAAGCTATTCCATAGCATCGGCCCCGGAACAAACTGGCGAAATTGATCTGACCATTGAACGCATTGATGATGGAGAAATTTCCGGTTATTTACACGAAGGAGTCAGGGTGGGTGATCAGCTTGAAGTTCGAGGCCCGATTGGCGGCTATTTTGCCTGGCATGATGGCATGGCCGACAGGCCTCTGTTTTTAGTGGGTGGTGGTTCGGGGATCGTCCCTCTGATGGCGATCCTGCGTCATCGGTCTATCCTTGGCGCAACCAACCCAACTCGCTTGCTTTATAGCGTTCGCACACCAGAAGACCTCATTTACGGTACCGAATTACAGAATCTGGCCCGTCAGGACCCTTCGTTCGAACTGGTATTGACGTTTACCAGACAGGCCCCTCCTGACTGGAGCGGCTACCATCGACGCATTGATGGGTCGATGGTAGAGCAGGAAATTCGTCCATTTTCTGAACAGCCGATTAGCTTTATCTGTGGCCCAACCCAACTGGTAGAATCTGTTGCTAACGAGTTGGCGGCAATAGGCTTTCCACCCTCCGTTATTTATACCGAACGTTTTGGCCCCACGGGCAGCTAACGGATTTATGCAGGGCTACTCTTCCGCGACACGCCCTCTGCCCTTTCCTGAAATATACAGCTCTGGCGGAGACGGTTCTTCTGCAACTGTCTGTCCGTAATCGGCTTTTGTTGGCGTTCGTTTCTCTTTCGTAGTCAATTAAGCCCTACCTTCGTTGATTGGTAGATGCGAAAAGACTATGACGTTTGATGACCTGAATCTGAATAAACCACTCCTCAATGCCCTGAATGACCTGGGCTATACAACCCCGACTACGATTCAGCAAAACGTGTTTTCGGTCGTTATGTCGGGACGGGATGTTTGCGGACTGGCCCAGACCGGAACGGGAAAAACGCTGGCTTATTTACTCCCCTGTCTTCGCCAGCTTCAGTTTACCAGGGAAAAACTTCCTCAACTGATTATCCTTGTGCCCACACGCGAGTTGGTCGTGCAGGTGCTCGAAACAGTAACCCAGCTAACCACGTATATGAACCTGGTAGCCGTAGGCGTTTATGGCGGTGTCAATATGAAACCGCAGGTAGCTCAGGTTCAGCAGGGAATGGATATACTGGTAGCCACTCCCGGCCGCCTGGTCGATCTATTGGCGAATGGTATTTTAAAGACCAAATCGGTAAAGAAACTGGTTATCGACGAAATGGATGAAATGCTGGATCTTGGCTTTCGGACACAACTTAAAACCATTCTGGACCTGCTACCGCCCAAACGACAGAATTTGCTGTTTTCGGCTACGCTTATGCCCGATGTCGAACAATTGATCGATACCTTTTTCAATAGTCCCGTTCGGGTAGAAGCGGCTCCCATGGGTACACCCCTCGAAAATATTGTCCAGGCAGCGTATGAGGTTCCCAATTTTTACACCAAAGTAAACTTGCTGGCTCTGTTGCTGCGTCAGGACGCAGAGATGAACAAAGTACTTGTTTTTGTGGCAACCCGTCAGTTGGCCGATCAACTGGAGGACGAACTTGCCCCAGAATTCCCGGGCCAGATTGGTCTTATTCATGCCCGTAAAGCGCAAAACCTGCGCTTTGAAGCGGTCGAAGCCTTTAAATCGGGGCATACGCGGGTGTTGATTGCCACCGATCTTGTTGCCCGGGGGATCGACGTAGCCCAGGTTTCGCACGTGGTGAATTTCGATATGCCTGACGTACCGGAAGCCTATATTCACCGGATTGGCCGAACAGGTCGGGCCGACCAGAAGGGTATCGCCATTACGTTTCTGACGCCCGCCGACGACGAACGGCTGGAGGCAGTGGAAGCTTTAATGAAATACACGATTCCCAGGCTTACGCAGCCCGATGATCTGGTTATTTCAGACCAGCTTACCGAGGCTGAAATGCCCAAAGTACATATGAAACCCGTTGAGGTTAAAGTTCCTAAACGGGAAAATGTTGGCCCGGCTTTTCATGAGAAACTAGCCAAGAATAAAAAAGTAAATGTCCGGCGCGATTATGCCGCCGAAAAACGAGAAAAATATGGTCGACCCATTAAGCGAAGCGGAAAAAAGTAAGGTCACCTTTGCCTCTCTTGGGCTATCGGAACCCCTGCTGAACGCCGTAGAGGAGCAGCAGTACACACGCCCCTACCCTATTCAGCGGGACGCCATTCCGCCGATTCTGCGTGGCAAAGATATTCTGGGCATTGCCAAAACAGGGTCAGGAAAAACCGCCAGTTTCGTTCTGCCGATTCTGGAGTTGTTTCATCGAACAAAAACCGTTGGTAGCCGCTACGCCAGCGTCCTCGTGTTAGTGCCCACCCGCGAACTGGCGAGCCAGGTAGCCGATGTGTTCCAGAATCTGGGAGCGCATCTTTTCCCAAAAGTAAAAACAGTGGCCGTATATGGTGGGGTGTCTATCAATCCGCAGATGCAGGCAGTGCATGGGGCCGATATTCTGGTAGCCACACCGGGCCGACTGCTGGATTTACTCGCCCAGAATGCCCTACGACTCTCTGATGTGGAAATCCTGGTTCTCGACGAAGCCGATAAAATGCTGGAACTGGGCTTTGCCGATGAAATGAACCAACTGTTTGATCGACTACCCAAAAATCGACAGACGATTCTGTTTTCGGCAACACTGGGCGAGGCTATTCAGGCGATCCATCAAACCCTGCTGCGCGCGCCCGTTAAAATTGAAGTGGTCGAAGAAGCCACCAACCTCGAACAGATCGAACAGGTAGCCTATCAGGTCGACCCCGCCCGCAAAGGCCCGTTGCTTCGGTATCTGATCAAAACCCACAACATGCAGCAGGTGCTGGTGTTCGCTTCGTCGACCCGAACGGCCGACAATCTGGTGGTCAAGCTGAGCAAAAATGGCATTCAGGCGGCTGCCATCCACGGCCAGAAAGGGCAGCAGGTTCGGACCGATGTGCTCCATAAATTCAAAGCCGGAAAGCTACAGGTAATGGTTGCTACGGACCTGCTGGCGCGTGGTATCGATATTCAACTGCTGCCTTTCGTGATCAACTTCGATTTGCCGCGTTCGCCCAAAGACTATGTCCACCGAATTGGTCGAACGGGTCGCGCTGAAGCAACAGGGAAGGCGATTTCGCTCATCACGCCCGACGATGCGCATCATTTCAAAATTATCCAGAAAAAAATGGGGAAACGGGTGGCGCAAATCGACACTACCAACCTGGATTTGCACGGCTACTGACCAGGCAATCCGCAGCCAGAACAGACGTCAGGCAGTATACACTTACCGCACCTTCTGCCTGACGCAGACCTTAGCGGTCGATCCGCTGTGCTGACCTGGAAACCCCATAGCGGCTAGGAAATCCGGCTCGTTTCGGCCTTCAATCGTGTCAGTTCCCCCAGAAGACGAGTCTTGCTGGCCAGATCGGGCTGGCCCAGCCGTTTGGCCAGCCGGGCTACGGCCAGGTTCAGGGAATCAATCTCCGTTTCCCGACCCTGGTTAATATCGACCAGCGTTGAAATAAGCTGCCCATCCGATCGCTGACTGATTTGCAATAACCGCTGCTCTACTTCCGCCGGATTCAACACCACCCCTACTCCTCTGGCAACGGCCAGGCATTCAGCGATGACCTCACGCGCCAGAACCAAGGCGGAGGTGTTCCGATAAAAAATACCGTTATCGACGTTGAGCAGTGGACAAATGGTATTGAAGACACAATTGGTGATGACTTTTTCCCAGATGGCCTGCTGAATGGCGACCTCTGCCCGAAATGGGAACCGGGTTGTTGTAAGATTCGCCACCAGGTCTGCCAGTTCCACTTCATGGCCCCGAATGACGCCAATGGGGGAAGCAGCCACGGGTTTATAGCGAACCACATAGGCAGCCTGCACCTGACTTGTTGCCAGCAACACGCACCGATACAACCGGGGGAAGTCAGCCTCTAAAAATGGCTCTTCGTTCGTCAACCCATTCTGGAGTAAAATCAGGGGCGACTGGCCCGTCTTTCCGCTGAGTCGCTGAGCCAGCACCTCATTACCAAACGATTTCGTCGTTAGCAGAACAGGCCCGTCCAACGCTGGAAGTGCTTCCAGCGAACGAATCGGGATTGTTGCCGATACTGTGGTGTCATCCACACAGTCAACCGTGATGGTGGCTTCGTCAGCTTCGGTCGGGCTCTCCTGGCGACCGCGAATCAGGATCACATCTTTACCAGCCTGCTTCAGTAGGACGGCTAAGGTCATACCGATGGCACCGGCGCCAATAATGTAGATAGGTGTTTTCATGCGTAACGAACCGTAGACGGTTTTATGGCAACAAAGCGGAGCCGTTTATAATCAGCGAACCAGTGTCCATCGTGAAAATTGGTCGATCGAAGCTGGTCGTTTACAGCCGATAACACCCTATGCCGATCCTTGACGGAAAGAGCATTCAATGCATCCCCCCGAAACATGGCAAGCCAGTCGCTGATGCCAGTTTCAGGATCAGCCAGAGGTGTATCGCGGTCGAAATACTGCATATAGGCTATGGAGAAGCCAGCCATTTCCAGCAGTCCTGCATACTCCCCTACACTCGGAAAGTAGTTCGGGCTTCCTGGTTCACCTATTCCTACCGCAGCCAAGGCATTCGAAAACGCAGTCAGAATGCGCTGCACATTACCCTGCCCACCCATCTCTGCCACAAAACGCCCACCCGGTTTGAGGGCAGCAAACACATTCATCAACACGCTCGGTTGCTCCTTTTCAGCAATCCAGTGGAGCGTAGCGTTACTGAATACCGCATCGAAGGGTTGTTCTGTACCCAGTTCACGCGCATCTGCCTGTTGAAAGCGAAGATGAGGAAACGACTGTCGGGCTTTTTCGACCATCGAAGCCGAGGCATCAACCCCCAGAACATCGGCACCACGCGCAGCAATCTGTGCCGTCAGCTCACCTGTACCACAGCCCAGATCCAGAATCCGTTCACCCAGCTGTGGGTCAAGCACCTGGAGAACATCGGCTCCATAGTGAAAGACAAAGGCATGTTTTTGCTGATACAGCTCGGCATTCCAGAGGTGTTGAGAAGAGTCCATAGGAAATGAATTGACGGAGTGAGAATCTGCTTAAAAAATGTGTCCATCAGGGCGTTTGCTGGCAAAGCGCTGATCGGCCGACAGGAGCCGACTTACCGGCAGGACCAGGGCGAAAAGGCCGGTTTGAATGATCGTTGTCCAGAAGGGTGGGCTCATGACGTCAGTTGCTGGTGAATCAGTTGACCCGTGATTTGCAGCCCCCAGGCTACGCGCTCGTTAAACGGCATTCCATAACTCAGTCGCATACAATGGCTATACTGTGGCTGGAGGCTAAATAAACTCCCGGGAAGAATGCTGATTTTATGCACGGCCAACTGATCGGCCAGGGCCAGCGTGTTGATATGAGGGTCCAGTTCTACCCACAAGGTAAATCCCCCCTGGGGCTCGCTGATGCGTGTACCGTCCGGGAAATAGGTTCGAATCATCTGCTGATAACGCTGGCAGTTGCTTTTCAACCGTTGCCGAAGTCGGCGCAGGTGCAATTCATAGCGATCGTTGGCCAGAAAATTAGCCACGGCCTGCTGTGTCAGACCCGGCGAAAACCCACTCTGATACCGCTTTATCTGAAACAGTGCCTCATAATAGCGCCCCGGGGCCACCCAACCCACCCGATAGCCCGGAGCCAGCGTTTTACTAAACGACCCACACCATAAAACCAGCCCCTGCCGATCGAAAGCCTTACAGGGCAGGGGTCGGTCAGGCGCAAAGTGCAGGTCACCGTAGAGATCGTCTTCAATAAGCGGAGTTTGGTAACGCTCCATCAGCCTGACCAGCCGCTGCTTATGGGCATTGGGCATACAGCAGCCCAGTGGATTGCTGAAACTGGGCACCAGCAGACAGGCCTGTACCTGCCCCATCTGCAAATGGCCTTCCAGTACATCCAGATCCACACCCGTTAGCGGGTCGGTCGGCAATTCGAGCACTTTCAACCCCAATGAAAGCAGGGTTTGAAGAATCCCGAAGTAGACGGGACTTTCTACCGCAACCGTATCGCCCGGGCGCGTAACGGTTTTCAGACAGAGGGTTAAGGCAGCCGTACAGCCTTCGGTCGTAATAATCTCTGCATCGGTAAGCTGTCCACCCCAAAACAGAGCATACCGGGCAATTTGTCGGCGTAACGCCGGGTTTCCGGCCATCTGTTCGTATTCGATGCCTCCGTGCGGCAATTCGCGCTGGGCCTGTTGAAGGGCTTTCGCTAACTTACTCACCGGCAGCAAATCGGGCGCGGGAACCCCCAGCGACAAAGAAAGCCAGCCGGGCTGTTGCTGACGATGCATCAGCCTCTGTACTATCGACTCCTGATCGGACAGGCTCGTTTGATGAGCCATCGCCTGGGGTTCCGACCGACGGGGTACGGTATCCATCCGATCGATCAGGGTTCGCGCATAGTATCCCGACTGCGGCCGGGCTTCGACCAACCCTTCCGCTTCCAGACAATAGTAGGCCTGCTGCACGGTGTTGATACTGACGCCAAGCTCCTGGCTAAGCAGGCGAACAGAGGGGAGTTTATCCCCCTCGGCTAGCACACCAATCCGCAGTTTATCCCCCAACTGACGAGCCACCTGCTGATACTTGGGAATCGATCCATTCATAACCTGTTGCTGAGCACGAGTGTAATTTACAGGGCAAAAGTAGTACGCCCATCTGTACGCAGTACCATACAGATTTTGCTAAAGTTACTCGTACAGTTTGCCAGCTTCACTTCCCGGCCTGTAACCTCATCTGTACGATTCAGGAATGCCTGAACTGTATCTGTTTCCGTACAGTCGGGTTTGCTTTTTTTGCCCCATGCAAAGTCAATCAACTCCTTTTCCAGACCTGGCCCAACTGCGGGCCGACACGCCCGGCTGTTACGACCATCTGTTTATGAATAGCGCTGGAGCCTCTTTGATGCCTACACCCGTTGTGTCGGCCATGATGGCGTACCTCCAGCAGGAAACCCAGTTGGGCGGATACGAAGTCGAACGGTTGCGAAGCGACCAGATCGGCCGATTTTACGACGAAACCGCCCGACTGCTGAATACCAAACCGGGTCACATTGCCTATGCCTACAGTGCTACCCATGCCTGCAATCAGGTGCTGTCGGCCATCCCGTTTCGGCCGGGCGACACCATTCTGACCACCACAAATGACTACGTTTCCAATCAACTGGCCTTTCTGTCCATACAACAACGGCTGGGCATTCGGTTGCTGCGCATCAATGACCTGCCTAATGGAGACCTCGATCTGACCCATCTGGACGAGTTGATTCGCACGCATCGGCCGGTATTGGTAGCCATTACCCACATTCCGACCAACTCGGGGCTGGTACTGCCAGCCGAAGACGTAGGCAAGCTCTGTCGGCAACACAATGTCTGGTATCTGCTCGATGCGGCCCAGTCGGTGGGCCAGCTACCGCTCGATGTTGCGCAGATTCAGCCCGATTTTCTGATAGCCACCGGACGCAAGTTTTTACGGGGGCCACGCAATACGGGTTTTCTGTATATCTCCGACCGTGTACTGGAGGCCGGGCTCGCTCCGCTCTGTATCGACCGTCGGGCTGCTGGCTGGACTACGCCGGATACGTTTACCCTACAGCCCAATGCCCGTCGGTTTGAGCCGCAGGAGATTTCGCTTCTTAGTGTCGGGCTGGCCGAAGCCATTCGGTATGCCAATGATGTAAGCCTGGAAGCAATTACTCAACAGAACCAACGCCTGATGCATCGGCTGCGAGCGGGTCTGCAGCAGATCGATGGTCTGGTTCTGCTGGACCGGGGTTCCCAACAAAGTAACCTGTTGACCTTTCATACACCCCGCCAATCGTTGGCGACACTGGACGCTGCCCTCCGGCGGGAACGGATCATCTTTACCGTTCAAAATGCCGCTTCTGCCCTGATTGACTTCCAGCGAAAAGGCATTGACTGGCTCATTCGGCTATCCCCCCATTATTTCAATACGCTGGACGAAATGAATGCCGTTGTCGATGCCCTTGATCGATCGGTCCATTAACCGATCTTTACGGTTGCGCATACCGAAGCCGATGCCCCATAAACCAATCTATCCTATGCAAAACGATTTTCTGAAAAGCGCGATCAGTCAGTTCGAATACTATAAATTGCTGGGTGAGAAAACCCTGGACCAACTTCCCGACGAAGCCCTTTTCTGGCAGTACAACGCCGAAAGCAATAGCATTGCCACTCTGATCAAGCACCTGTGGGGCAATATGATGAGCCGATGGACGGATTTTCGGACCACCGACGGCGAGAAAGAATGGCGCGACCGGGATGGAGAATTTGTGGATGATCTTCAATCGAGAGCCGAGCTGCTTCAGAAATGGCAGGAAGGCTGGTCGGTTTTTTTAGAATCCCTCAAATCGCTACAGGACGACGACCTGACCCAACTTATTTACATCCGCAATCAGGGGCATACGGTTCTGGAAGCCATCAACCGACAATTGGCTCATTATCCGTACCACATCGGGCAAATCGTTTTTATCGGAAAAATGCAGGCAACGCACTGGGCATCACTGTCTATCCCCAAAGGCCAATCCCAGTCGTTTAATACCAACAAATTTGCGGAGCCCAAACACCGGGAGCATTTTACCGATGAGTTTCTGAAACCGGACCAACCTCTTTCGGAAGGACACCCCAAACCCTAAAAATGCTATGAACCAACCACAGGCTACCGAGTTTGCGCATGCATGGATCAGTGCCTTTAACGCCCACGATCTGACTGGTATTCTGGAACACTACGCCGACGAACTCACCTTTTATTCGCCGTTTATCTCCCTTCTGAATGTCAACGAAGCAGGCTGTATTACCAACAAACAGGACCTGAAGCGCTATTTTCAACTAGGGCTGACTACTTACCCCGATCTACAGTTTACGCTGCATCACGTATTTGTGGGTGTCGACACGCTTACGATTTATTACACTTCCGTGCAGAACCGACTGGCTTGTGAAGTGTTTAGACTAGATGCAGCTGGCAAAGCCGATCAGGTGTTCTGCCATTACACGACGGATGCCTCATCGGCTCAACAAACAGCCTGAGCGAAGCCAACACAGACTAGCCTATTTTAGCATGCCTGACAACGAACTAATAGCCCATGCTGAACGGTATCAACGGCAATCCGATCCCGAGGGAGAGTTATTATGATGCCGATATTCACTGAACCACAAGCTCACCCCTTCCATAATCAGCGGAAGTCGATGGGCGGCAACAATGGCGGCAGGCTTGATGAAACCATCCAGAAACTTCACTGAAACGAAGCTCTACGCGTGCCGTCCCACAGATTTCCGAAGGAGTTTTATCAGGAATGGGTACAGGTGTAGCCTGATTCGGATCATTCTACAACCTGTACCAACGCCCTACGTACGAGTGATGCCCTTAGGCTAGTTTTTTCTTAAAAAAGTCGATGGTTCGTTGCCACGCCAGTTCGGCGGCTGCTTTGTCGTACCGAGGAGTTGTGTCGTTATGGAATCCATGATTGGCATTCGGATACACATACGCCGTATACTCTTTCTTGTTCTCCTTCAACGCGGCTTCATAGGCTGGCCAACCGGCATTAACCCCTTTGTCCAGTTCACCGTAGTGCAACAGCAGCGGTGCTTTTATTTTAGGGACATCTTCGGCAGCAGGCTGGCCGCCATAAAACGGAACAGCAGCCGCCAGGTCGGGCATACGGACCGCCATCATGTTGGAAATCCATCCTCCGAAGCAAAACCCTACCACACCAACTTTACCGTTGCAATTTGGGTTGGTTTTCAGGTATTCGGCGGCCGCAATAAAATCTTCGAGCATCTCATCCCGACTGCGCTTGCTTTGCAGTTCGCGCCCTTTATCGTCACTACCGGGATACCCACCCAGCGGTGTCAGTGCATCGGGAGCGAGCGTAACAAATCCGGCGAGTGCTGCCCGACGCGCTACATCTTCGATATGCGGGTTCAATCCCCGGTTTTCATGCACGACCACAATCCCTCCCAACTTCCCTTTGGAATCGGCGGGTTTCGACAGCAGGGCTTTGATCGTGCCCCCTCCTTTTGGCGACGGGTAATTTATAAATTCGGAGCGAAGGCGTGGGTCATCAGCCTTAATTTGAATAGCCCCTTTGTAGTCTGGCATCAGAAAGCTCATCAGCGAGGTAACGGTAAGGCCACCTACCGCATAGGCTGATAGTTTCTGGACAAAATCGCGCCGATCAATGCGGCTGTGAGCGTAATCGTCGTAAAGGTCAAATACCTCCTGCTGAATATCTTCTTTTCGGATGGGGTTCATGGTCGTTCGAATACGTGTTTGGTTTAAATGTACGTAATTACCTGGTTATCCGGCCTTTTCTCACCAGTAGTTAGCGTATAACCTATAAAGAGCCCGTCTACAGCCTTATACTTTGCCGTACTTCTCCTGCCTTGGTCTCGGAACGACTTTTCATCGACTACTTTTGACTGAGGGTTAGGCCTATACCTATCGGGCGCTATCTACCTTGATTTCAGATCCAAAGGTTCCTGGACCAGGGGCGCAAACCTTATTGATCCAGAAAGGCTTATTTCGTTTGATCAACCTGAAGGTTGAAAGCAAGCCAGGCTTCTGAATGGTCGCGATACAGGTTTATAGTATTTGGAAATTTCGCAAAGGTGATGGGGTTTTTGATCTGAACATATTGCACCGGGGCTACCAGAACGGCATTCGCACCGGATGAATAATTCAACTGAATCGTAAAACTAACCCGATTGGGCCGAGTACCCGGCGCTGGTAGTTTGGGACTGACATCCACTTTTTTGACCACGACTACTTCGCCCGGTGAAATGGGACTACTTACCGTAGAGGTTCCGATTTCGTAAAATCCCGTCAGTAGTGGCGGATTAGGTATGGGGTTGGGTTTGGGCGAAAAACTGGGGGTATTGATGCGGCTAAAACTGACGGATACGTTGTATAGGTATGAGTCACCGCTGGAGGAGTGGATGGTTTTGACCGCCTTGCTTTTGGGTAGCTTTACGGACGTAGCTGTGGGAGTAACCTTCCCGACGATTTCCTGATTTTTCCCCAGAAAATAGAGCGTGTGAATTTGAAACTCACAGGGAAACGGCCGTGGCTGGCCATTACTCATTTTGCAGGGCACAGGAGCCGGGGGAGCCGAAGCCAGACTGGGCCGGGTAGCCGTTAAACTAGTCAGGAGTGCAGCAAACAGGATCAACGTTTTCATGGATACGCTGTATAGGTGTTTAGGATTAAACCGATTCCCCCCGTATCCGTTTGAATCGATCAAGGTATCGTTTTGCTGAGCAGACCACATCGAGTCAGAAACGAATGGTCTAACCAATATACGCGTTTTCAGGCGTAACGAAAATGCGGTTTAAAGAACTCTCCGTCGGTAAGCGCAAAGTAGATCGGTGGCAAATTCATGGACTTCTGAAGTTCCTGCAACTGCCTGCCAATCGCCTTCCACAGATCCAGGTAGCTATTGACAAACTTGCCTTCGTAGGGCCTGCCCAAATTACTAAGGTCGCTTTGATGCTGAATAAAGTCCAGCCAAACGCCAACCGTCAATCCTTTGTTGGTCTCGCCCATATAATTCGAGATAACCACCAAGTCAAGAAACCCATCCCGATAAACAACTTCGGCATGGATACTATCTTCCGATAAGAGATGGATGGGATAGTCGAATTCGCTAAGCCAATCAATAATGGCTCCATCATCGATGCAGAAGAGAATATTATCTTCCAGATGGCATAGGGTTAAGCCATTGTATTCAACCGATTCTACTTTCAGGAAAGCTGACATGACAGTTCTTGAGCTTATGGTATGTTTGATGACTTGCGGTATCGACTAGTCTGACCAATCCATCGGTTGAGACCGTACGAAAAGCCTGATTGAAAGCCCAAAAGACTTTTTCGTACGGTCTCAACTAATGACAATCAATGGCTTAAGGCTTACTTACTGGCGGCCAACACTTTATAAAATGCAGGCTTGGGTTGATTGTTCCGGTCAAATAAAAGCGGATAGTTCGTCCGGCCCCGGACTGGCCAGTTGTTTAGCCAGCTCTGCCCATCGTTTACACCCCAGAATGTCACCCTGGTCACTTTATCCTTATGCTTGAGGAACAACTTGAAAAGGGCCTCATAATCAGCCGCCAATTGCTGCTGCACGGTATCGGGCAGTCCATTGGTGTATGGGTTCGATTCGGCATTGGCGGTCATTCGCTGACTTACTTCGGCCCCCTGAAAGTTTCGGGGAAGCACTTCAATATCCAGTTCGGTAAACATAACTTTTAGGCCCAGAGCCCCATACTGAACAATGCTTTCTTCGATGTCTTTGAACGGCACGTTTCCTACATGCCAATGTCCCTGAATACCGACCCCATCAATCCGAACCCCAGCCGCCTGAATCTTTTTGATTAGCGCAATGCATCCGGCCCGTTTGGCAGGCTGTTCGTTGTTGTAGTCGTTGTAATACAACTCGGTTTTGGGGGCAGCCTGCTGCGCCAGCCGGAACGCTTCGGTTACGTAATCATCGCCAAGCTGTTGCAGGAATACGGTTTTCCGCATGGTGCCATCTTCGTTCAGGGCTTCGTTGACCACATCCCAGGAGAGAATTTTCCCGTCGTAGCGTCCGGCAACGGTTTTGATGTGGTCGGTGAAGAACGTACGAATCGAGTCCTGACTCTTTATGCCACGAATAAACATGGGTAACTGACTGTGCCAGATCAGCGTGTGTCCATTGATTTTAATCTTGTGCTTTTTACCGAACTCCACCAGTTTATCGGCCAACTCAAAATTATAGGTATCCCACTTCGGATGGATCAGCGCCGATTTCATGATGTTTTCGGGGGTTGCCATGTTGAACTGCCGGGCAATAAACTCCGTCGTCTGCGGGTCCCGTTCTTCAATCTGAGCGTTGTTGAGTGCCGTTCCGATGCCAAAATCGTTTTTGAACGCGTCTCTTAAGGACGGAATGGATTGCGCCAGAGCACCCCCCTGCTCCGTAGCGACGTTGATTAGCAAAAGAAGTGCCGTACTTAGGGAGGTTATTGATTTGTTTGATAGCATAAGGTATTGCTTTTCGAGTTGAGCTATTTTCCTGATAGTGCCTTTACTTAAACAGCAACTGGCTGTACATAAACAGATCGTGCCGCCAAACGGGCCAGGCATGCCCACCGGCATATTCGCTATACTGGTACTTGATGCCCATCTCATCGAACTTCTTCATCATGATCTGGCAGTTCTGGTAGGCAATGTCCTCCTTGCCGCCCATCGAAATCCAGAACGGTTTCAGCTGGGTATTGATGGTGCTGGCGTTGTCTTTCATGAACGCGTATTGTGGGTCCGACAGCTTGGGATTGTTGGCAAACCAGCCCGAACTGAACACACCCAGGCTCGAGAACATGTTGGTGTTTTTGATACCGGCATAGAGCGTCTGTAAACCACCCATCGACAGGCCCGCCAACGCCCGGTTCTTTGCATCGGCTTCGACCCGGAAATTGCTTTCCACGAAAGGAATTGCGCCCTGTTTCAGCTCGTTTTCAAAAGATTTCAGTACGTTTTCGTTGAAACCTGCCAGACCACCCTGCATATTCATGTTGCCATCAAGCATCACGACCAGCATGGGTTTGGCCTTGTTTTCGGCAATCAGGTTATCCAGAATTAGGCCTGTTTTGCCCTGCGTGGCCCAGCCGCGTTGGTCTTCTCCCCCGCCGTGCAGCAGATACAGCACCGGATATTTCTCGGTCGATTTATCATACCCCGGTGGGGTGTAGACGTACATTTCGCGCCAGGAATTTGAGGCTTTCGAGAGGTAGCGTTTAATCCGAATATCGCCGTGGGGCACGTCTTTCAAGGCATAATACCCCTCGTCTTTATCCGGTATTTCGATGCCGCTGGCCATGCGACTCATGCCGTAGAAGGTTTCGCTGGCGGGGTCGGCTACGGGCAGACCGTCGATCAGTAACGAATAGTAATGAAAACCCCGGCTGATGGAATCGGTGGTTACGTTCCAGAAACCGGCTGTATCTTTCACCATGTCGTACTTTTTGCCCAGATCGACCTGAACCTTCTGCGCATCGGGTGCCTTTACCCGAAACACAACCCGATTGTCGGGCAGAATCTGCGGGTATTTGGCATTCCGCATGTTGGTGGAGGCTGGCGTACCCAGAATCGTGTATTTGGTCAATGTGGACGTATCAACCGGCTTGAACAGAAACTGCGAGAACATATACAGCCCGTTTTTCCATACTTTGAAATCATGCACACCCGGCTCAATGTAGTAGATGTGCGGCACATCGTTCTGATACAGGTAGTCGTGGGTGCGCTTGCTGAACGTAATCAGGCCATCGGCATCACCGCACGAAATCCAGAGCAGTTTCAGTTTCTTTTTGGCCTCGGCCGGGTTGGGCACCAGTTCCTGCGGGGGCCTGGTGTTGGGAGCCGACGAGAAACCGCCCACCCACGCAAATTTGTCCAGATTGCCCAGCCCAAAATTCAGCGACTGCCCGCCACCCATAGACAGCCCCGCAATGGCCCGGTGTTCGCGGTCGGTCAGGGTTGAGTATTTCTTTTCGATGAACGGAATCAGGTCATTGAGCAGGTCTTTCTCGAAGGTCGCGAAGGCTTCGACTTTGTCTTTTTCGAAGATATTGCCAACGGCCCGGTCATCTTTCATGGCCCGGCCATTGGGCATGACCACGATCATCGGCTCCAGTTTTCCTTCAGCGTATAAGTTATCCAGGATTGCAGGTGGGTTTCCCCCCTTGAGCCATTCTTTTTCATCACCGCCAATGCCGTGCAACAGATACAGAACGGGGTATTTTTTCTTTTTTGAATAACCCGGTGGCGTATACACCAACGCTTTACGGGTCGTACCCACGGTTTTCGATTCGTACTGAATCGAATCCAATTTGCCCGTGGCAATGCCCGAGCGCACCTGCTCGAAGCCTTTGGGCATTTCTTTTTCGATTTTCTGGGCGTAGCTGTCGGCACAGAACAAGCCTACAATCGCTATCAATAAGGTAAATCGGTTCATTCGTGTCTATCGTTTTCTAAGTAGTATCATTTTTTGAAAATCAGGCTTGCGTACTGGCGAAGTGAGCGTCGCCAGGTTTGCCATTCGTGCGACGTACCTGGCGACTCGTAATACACGTGCCTGATGCCCGCTTTTTCCAATGCTTCATGAAAACCCTTCACGCCGGTATACATTCGCTCAGGCTCCTTGGTACCAATGCTGACATAAACTACTTTCACCTTTTTATTGAACGCATCCGCATCGGCCCAGGCTCCGTCGTAGAGTTGTTTGATGTCGGCTCCGGGCTGCAAACGGCCTGCTCCACTGAATCCACCGATATAGGCAAATTTGTCGAGGTTGGTCATTGTGGTCTGAAAGGTCTGGAACCCACCCATCGACAGTCCGGCCATCGCCCGATTATCCCGGTCGGTCAGTGTGCGGAAGGTTTTGTCGACCATTGGGATCACTTCTTTGACTAGCACCTCGGGAAAAACATTGCTATTCATCGAGCCAGGGCCATTCCCTGTAGTACTGACAGGTTTTGTAGGGTCGGTCGCATACCCACGTTCCATCACCACGATCATGGGTGTCGCTTTGCCTTCGGCAATCAGGTTGTCGAGGATAAAATCCATTTTGCCCTGACCGGGCCAGCCGGTTTCATCTTCGCCCGCGCCGTGTTGCAGGTACAGAACAGGGTATCGCTTTTTCGGGCTTTCGTCGTAGCCAGGCGGAGTGTAGACGTTGGCTCTACGCCAGGCTTTGGTGATATCGGAATAGTAATTCACGGAACGAACCTGACCATGCGGCACATTTTTGGCCTGATAGTATTCCATATCCTTGTCGGGAATATCGATCCCACTGGCCATGCGGCCCATGCCATAAAAGGTTTGACTGGATGGGTCGCAGGTGGCCACACCATCGGCAATGAGCGAGTAGTAATGGAAACCTTCAACGATTGGTTCGGTCGTTACGGTCCAGAAACCACTGGAATCTTTCACCATATCGTACTTTTTCCCCAAGTCGATTTGCAGCTTGTGAGCATCCGGTGCTTTTACCCGAAATACCACCCGGTTGTCGGGCAGAATCTGTGGGTATTTTTGCCCTGGGATATTGGTTGTAGCCGGCATTCCGGCATTTTGCGCATGGCCCTGCAACCACAGGGCAGCAACACAAAGGGATAAGGCAAGTATTTTTTTCATGGGAAGGTCAAGGGAATGATCCGTCTGCGATTAGTTTTTGAACAGTAACGGGGCAAGCTCATGCAGGCTCCGACGCCAGGTCTGGAATTCGTGGGCGGTTTTGTCGGAAACGTACGAAACGGCATTGTAGCCAGCCGCTTTCAGATCGTCGGCAGATTTCTTTACCCCATCGGGTCGTTCTTTACTACCGCAGCTAATGAAAACCAGCTTCGGTTTTGTCTTGTCCTTGAAATCCTCGGGCGCATAGACTCCCCCGCTCAACAGGCCATAATACCCAAACACCTCGGGCTTGTTGAGCGTGATCATTTTGGTTTCCATACCCCCCATCGACAGACCCGCCATGGCCCGATTATCGCGGTTGGATAGGGTGCGGAAATTGGCGTCGACATACGGAATCAGTTCATCGACCATCACCGTCTGAAACGGGTCAATTTTAAACTCTCTGATCTTGCCAAACTTCACTTCGTTGGTCATGCCGTAGGTCATTACGATGATAAACGGCTTGATTTTACCTTCGGCAATCAGGTTGTCCATAATCAGGTTGGCGTGTCCCTGATTGCTCCACGCGGTTTCGTCTTCGCCCCAACCGTGTTGCAGGTACAGTACCGGATATTTCTTTGACTTCTCTTTTTCGTAGCCCGGTGGTGTGTAGACAAAAGCCCGACGGGATGTATTGGTGCTTTTAGACGGAAAGAGAATCTGCTGCACATTTCCGTGAGGTACATCTTTCAGGGCGTAAAAGTCCTGATCGTGCGCGGGTATTTCGATACCACTTTCCCAGCGCACAGAGCCGTAGAAGTTCAACGCACCGGGGTCGTTAAATTTCCCGCCGTCAATCGTTACGTTGTAGTAATGAAACCCTTCGTCCATCGGTCCGGCAGTGGTGCCCGTCCAGAATCCGTCTTCGCCTTTGGTCAGGATGGTTCCCCCGCGTCCACCCAGTCCCAGGCTTACCCGAACACTATCGGCTTTGGGTGCCTTGATCTTGAATCGGGCGTAGCCCTGCGAGTTTACCTGCGGGTATTCCTGCCCCGGCTGGTTCAACGACGAGGGTTTAAAATCCTCAACGATAGCCGGTTGGTTACCCTGCGCCAGGCAGGCTAGGCTTGTGAATGTGGCTGCGAACAGCATTGCTAATGGTTTCGTAATCATGTTGTTATTGGTTTAGGGAAATGAGATTGAAACTGGTTAGAATTAATGTGTCAGTGAATTTTTGTCATCCCGAGGAACGAGGGATCTTCGGTAGCCGGAGGTTTTTTAGCCTCACCCGAAGGTCCCCGCACCGGCGGCCCGGTCGTTCCTCGGGATGACAAAAGCGGAATGACAAAAAATCCATTACTTAAACAGCTCCTGCAACGTAGTCGCCAGGTACTGCTTGCAGTTCATCCAGGTATGGCCGCCGGGAACGATGTAGCTTTTCGTCTTGATTTTCTTCTCTTCAAACATGGCGATGTTCTTTTTTACGGGTTCGTATAGAAAGTCCTCCGTGCCCACGCTGATGGTGAATAATTTCAGTTGGCTATTGATCTTATTCGCATCCGGCGACCAGTTGGTGAAGTTTTTCTGAAACTCCTCCGTAGCCGTGTACGGCGCATACGAGCAGATGTAGGCGAATTTGTCCGTGTTGGTCAGGCCAATGTTCAGCGTTTGCCCACCCCCGACGGAGAAACCGGCTACCGCTCGACTTTTGCTGTCTTTGTCGGCCGGGTAGTTGGCCTCCACAAACGGGATGATGTCATTCACCATGTCTTTGGTAAAGTCGGGCATGGGAGCCGGACGCACATTGCCATAGGGCATCACAATGAGCATGGGTTTGGCTTTGCCCTGCGCAATCAGGTTGTCGGCAATCAGATTGGCGCGACCTACTTTTGTCCAGGTTTCTTCCGTATCGGAACCGCCATGAATCAGGTACAGCACCGGGTATTTGGTCTTGCCGTTCGGGTTGAAACCGGGTGGCGTATACACCAGCAACTGACGGGTTGTTCCCAGCGTACCCGACTTGTAGTAGCGGTAGCTGATTTTTCCGTGGGGTACATTCTGGAGCGAATGCACCAGCGGCTGATCGCCCGGCACATCGACGATGCTGCGTTTAAAACGTTCGTTGGCAAAAATGTAGGTGTTGTTTGGGTCGGCCAGTTGAACACTATCGACCGTAAAGCTGTACGGATAAATGTCGGGTTTGACGGGCGGCACCGTTACGCTCCAGATGCCCGATGTGTCTTTGGTCAGGGCTACCGGGGCTTTCAGAAACTCGCCGGACAGCATAACTTTTTTGGCGTTTCGGGAGAAATACCGGAACGTGATGCTGTGGTCCGGGTGTACATCGGGCGAACTGATGGCGGGTGGCCGTTGCTGAGCCAATACTGCACTAGCAGAAAAAAGCAAAGCGTATAAGAAATAGTTGATATGTTTCATGGCAAAGGTTCAGTCTATTGTATGCTAAACTTTGAAAGTCTATTACATCAAACTACTCATAATCAAATTGTTAGATTTTAGTTTTGTCATCCGGTTTTTGTCATCCCGAGGAAGGAGGGATCTTCGGGTAGCCGGAGTTTTTTTAGCCTCACCCGAAGATCCCTCCTTCGTCGGGATGACAAAAACGAGATGACAGCATATTCATGTTAGCGGAAAAGTAAAGGCGTGGTGGCGGCAACGTAGGTTTTGACATTCATCCAGGTATGGCCCCCGTCGGTAATCAGGCTTTTGTAGTTCACCTTTTTCGCCTTCAGATACTCCATAAACTCCACCGTACCCTTATACAGAAAATCATCGCTTCCTACGCTCACCCACAGCAGTTTGAGTTGCTTGTTGGTCAGGTCGGGTTTATTCACGATCTGGCTGAAATTACCATCCATCTCCTGGGGCGACAGGTACGAACTGTAGGCACATACCCACGCAAATTTGTCCATGTTGTGAAAGGCGGTTCGGAGCGTTTGACCGCCCCCGCGCGAAAACCCGCCAATGGCCCGGTTCTCCCGGTTCGGGATAGCCCGATACGCTTTCTCGGTGTAGGGAATCACGTTGGAGACCAGATCCTCGGTGAAATCGTTGGCACGTTTGACGGCATCGGCCCCATCCCGAACGGTTGGGTCAGCAGGTTTCGGACCGCCCTTTTGCTCGGCTATCCGTGCAGCAATGTTGCCATAGGGCATCACGATAATCATCGGTTTGGCTTTGCCTTCCGCAATCAGATTATCGAGAATCAGGTTGGTTTTGCCGACTTTGAAAAAGGTTTCTTCGGTGTCGGTCGTTCCACCGATGAGGTAGTAAACGGGGTATTTCTGTTTGGGATTCTGGTCATAGCCCGGTGGCGTATAGACAACCAGCGAACCCGTTGTGCCCGCTATCGACGGGTAATACTCGTAATTGATGGAGCCGTGGGGTACATCGCGCATGGCGTGGATCAGGGGCGTATCGCCCGGCACATCGACCAGGCTGGCTTTGAACCGCTCGTTGGGGAAGAAGGCGACATTGGCCGGGTCCATGACCGTAACACCGTCGACCCGAAAACTATACGGATAAATGTCGGGCTTGACCGGGCCGACCGTGACGCTCCAGATACCCTGCGCATCTTTGGTCATAGGCACGGGACCTTTCTCAAACTGTGCGCTTAATTGCACGTCTTTGGCCTGCGGAGCCAGATACTGGAACGTAACCGACTTGTCGGCGTTCACCTGGGGCGACACCACCAGCGGGCCACGGGGCGGCTGGCCGAGTGCCCCTAGATACAGGCCAAACAGGCTCCAAAACAGCCCTATTCGACGGATTAGTTGTTGGTTCATTTTTATAAAGATTTAGGAGTTAATTCATTTTTTTCATTCCGAGGAACGATAAAAAATACTGATAATCAGAGCTATTTGGCCCACGCTTCGCCATCGGGGGTTCGTCGCCACTGAAAATAGGTATCCAGTGTTTTCAATGCGTCGGCACTCGGTACGGGTCCCGTGTGTGGCGTCTGGCTGAAGTACATGACAACCGGATTTGCTTCGTTGAAGGCTGGCCAATTTGGTACGCCTTTGCCATTCGGGTCGCCGTACTTGGCGAAGTTGGTCCAATATGTTCCCATCGCATCCGAAATGGCCAGATCAGTTTTAGTGGTTTGCGGGTTCGAGGGGTTGAGGTGTTCAAAAACGTAGGCAACTTCCTGCCCATGCCCCGACCCATAGCCATGCTTTGGCGAATCGGCAGGGTAATCGGGATGCTGGTCGAAATAGTAGTAGAACACCTTCGATTTACTGGTTTTAGCCTGAAGCCTTGCCCAACTCCAGGTATGCCAGCCAAAGGCAGCATCGCGCATCAGGTCGCGGGCGGTTTTCGGAACAACGTCTGTGCCCACCGGATAGGCTTTAATCAGGTCATCGGCAAACTGGCCGTAACGTTTCTGTACCCCCTGAATGTAGTCATCGGGCGTTTTGGGCGGTGAAAAACTGGCACCCTCATCCGAGTTGTAGCCAACCAGAATGGGCGTGTGGTTATACTTGCCTGCTTCGTAAAGTTTATGCTGATCGTCGGGAATTACCCAACCGTCGATAATGGGCCAGCCACGGCCCGGCGGAAGTTTATCGGCGGTTATTTTTCGCAGATCGTCAATCGATGAAACTCCTGCTGTTTTAGCATAAGCCAGTCCAACCGTTTCGGCATCGGGAAGACGTTTCATGTTTTCGCCCGGAAAGGTGGTGGGGCGTGGTGGCCCGAACGACCCACCGCTTTGCGAAATAGCTCCCTGAAACAGCCCTTTGGCCTCTGGCGATGCGCATAACATGCTCACGGCAATGCCACCCGCCGATTCGCCGAAAATCGTCACCTTTTTAGGGTCACCGCCAAAGGCTGCAATATTTTTCTGCACCCACTGGAGTCCGGCAATCATATCGAGCAAACCGTAGTTGCCAGAAACATGCTTCGGGCTCTCGGCACTTAGCTCCGGGTGAGCCAGAAAACCAAGCGTGCCAACCCGATACGCGATACTCACCAGCACTACCCCTTTTTTAGCCAGCTTTTCGCCACTATAGGTTGGTTCGGAAGTAGCTCCGGCCGCAAAACCTCCGCCATAAATCCAGACGAGTACGGGAATACGGTCGCTCGAAGACTTAGCGGGTGTCCAGACGTTCAGATATAGGCAATCTTCGCTTTTGCCCGATGGCGGATTGCCACCCTGCATGGGACCGGGGGCAAACTTATCGGCCTGTCGAACCCCTTCCCAGTTGGCTACTGGTTGTGGGGCTCGCCAGCGAAGATCCCCCACAGGTGGAACCGCAAATGGGATGCCTTTGTAAACGGTCAAGCCATCTTCTGACGTTCCCTGTACCAGACCACCCACTACTTTTACAGGAGTCGGCTGTTGGGCCAGCGCCCCCAGATACAGACCAAACAGACTCCAGAAAAGCCCTGCTCGGTGGATTAGTTGCTGATTCATCTTTATAAAGGTTTAGGAGTCAATTCATTTTTTGTCATCCCGAGGAACGAGGGATCTTCGCTAAATGCTAAAACGCCTATGCCCGAAGATCCCTCGTTCCTCGGGATGACAAAAAAGACTGTACTCATTCACGGAGTAATAACATCCACTTCCGCATAGCCCGATGCTGAGCCGTCCTGTGTGTTTTTCAGGGCGCGCAGTTTAATGTATCGGGCTTTTGTGGGTTCAAAGGTTTTGGTTTGCCAGAACGGGCTGTTCTTTATATTCGAGAATTCACCCTCACTAACTCGCTTCCAGTCTTTGTTATCGGTCGAGACGTCAAATTCATAGTGGGTAATGATGCTGCTCTCCTCCCACCAGTTCTGGGCGGGTAGATACCGAAACCCAGTCAGCGTTTCTTCGTTACCCAGATCAATAACCAGGTCGGCTGGCATTGCTTGACCTTTAGGCTGATGCCAAGAGGTGCTGGGGTTACCATCCAGAACATGATAGGCCGATTTAGCATCTGTACTCAGGATTTTCCAGGCACTGCGGGCGATGTCGAATTTCTCTTCACTGACGATGCTGCTTTGCTTCGTGAATGGATTGTAAGCAATTGCCTTTATGTCGGCTTTACCCGCGCTGGTTTTTACCGGAGCTGTGTATTGGTTCGACGTTGCCGTTGGCATACTCCCGTCGAGGGTGTAATATAGTTCCGATTCAGTATCACCGGATTTGATGAGTATGTTACCCGCCTGATCGCGCGTGATGCCGGGTGGCGTCAGAATCAGGGGCGCTTTGTAGACTTCAAGATTTGAAATCAACGGGCAACCTTTGGCATCCAGAATGTTCAGACGTAGTTGCGTGGCTTCGACGGTCGGAAATCGCAGGATGCGTTTATAACCAATGGTCGTTTCTTTGGCAATTTCTTTCCAGTTCCCATCAACAAACGCTTCTACCGTAAAGGCTTTAACCCGTTGCCCCAATCGAATCGGCTCCTGCACCAGAAACCGATTGAAGGCCGTGGGTTTCGCAAACTGTAATGTCAGCGATGCACTACGAGCCGCATCGTCCGTCGCCCAATAGCTTTCCTTATCGGCATCGATGGCTTTGCTGGCATCATAAGCCGTATTTTCCCCGCGTACCTGCGAGGCTGTGGCACGGGCATTTTTGGCCAGATTCACGGCAAAAGCTTCTTTGGTCGCTTTGGCAAACGCCTGAACCGCTTTTTCGTCTTTTTCGTGAATCAAGCCATTGGGCATGATCGGGAAATTGAGTAGTAACGTAGCGTTTCGACCGATGGAATGGTAATAAATATCCATCAGTTGGGGTAACGTTTTCACTTTTCGGTCTTCCCGCTCATGGTAAAACCACTCCGGCCGAATGGAGGTGTTTACTTCGCCCGGTACCCAGGCATTGCCATTTTCGACCCCATGACGAAGCATTTGCTCCGGCACATCGCCGGTAGCATGTAATAGACTCCAGTTGGTTTCGCCGACGTACCCGGCTTCAGTGCCCACCCAGCGCAGGTCGGCCCGGTCGCCCCCGTCGTTCCAGATAACAATTTTGGGCTGGAGTTTACGCACGAGTTTGTACGTGTTAGGCCAGTCATAATAGGTTTTGGCGTCTATTTTCCGCGTTTCGTTGGCTCCTCCGTAATAGCCCGACCCACCATTGGCCCCGTCGAACCAGACTTCAAAAATGTCCCCGTAGTTGGTCAGGAGTTCCGTCAACTGATTGCGGAAATAGGTAATGTATTCAGGCTTTCCGTAGTCGGGGTGGTTCCGATCCCAGGGCGACAGGTAAACGCCGAATTTCAGGCCGTACTCTTTGCAAGCATCGGCCAGTTCCCGCACTATATCGGCTTTGCCATTTCGCCAGGGCACATTTTTAACGGAATATTCGGTGTATTTCGAGGGCCAGAGGCAAAATCCGCTATGGTGTTTGGCCGTAAAAATAATGCCTTTCATACCGGCCTCTTTGCAGATACGAGCCCACTGCCGGCAATCCAGTTTAGTCGGGTTAAACAGCTTTGGGTCTTCGTTGCCGAGTCCCCAGGCCATGTCGGTATAGGTATTTATCGAAAAATGGATGAAGGCATAATATTCCATCTTTTGCCAACGCAACTGGTTTTCGCTCGGAAGCGGTCCAACGGGTTGCGGTGGTGTGGGCTGAGCCCATCCGATTGTGTAGGAAATCAGATGTAGGATTAACCCCAGACTAAAAAGATGTTGCCTCATTCTACTAATTTGGTTATGATGGTAATTTTTAAACTATCCCGAATCGAATCATGGATAGCTTTTTGTCATCCCGACGCAGGAGGGATCTTCGGACAAGCCCATTGAATAGTCCGAAGATCCCTCCTGCGTCGGGATGACAAAGACAGCTATTCTTTGATCCAGTTATTCTGTTTCATCCACGCAAACAGGGGGTCCATCCAGCCGGGGTGCCGGAAAATAAATCCGTGATCGCCTTTGGGATAGATATGCATTTCGACCGGCACTTTCAGATGCCTCAGTTTTTCGAAATAGACGATGCTGTTGTCAACATCGACCAGTTTATCGTCGGCCGCATGAGTCAGGTAGGTAGGTGGCGTATTGGCCCGGACTTGCAACTCGTTGGAAAATAGCTCAACGTCCGCCCGCGATGGGTTTTTACCCAACAGATTGTCGTGCGAACCCCCGTGTGTCAGGCTGTCCTGCATACTGATGACCGGGTAGACCAGCATCTGGAAATCGGGGCGCAGGCTGGTGTTTTGGCTGTTTTCGATATACGATTTTTCAAAATGCGTAGCGACTGTCGATGCCAGATGTCCACCCGCCGAAAAGCCGATGACGCCAATTCTGGATTTATCGACACCCCACTTTTCAGCATTTTCGCGAACCAGTTTTATAGCCTGCTGGGCATCCTGCAACGGACCAATTTTCTTGTCGGGCATGATGGCATCGCTGGGCAGGCGGTATTTCAGAATGAAAGCCGCCACACCCTTCTCGGCGAAGGCTTTGGCAATGTTTATCCCTTCCCCCTGATAGACCACAACCCCATACCCTCCACCGGGAATAATAACGACTGCCGTACCCGACGCTTTGGCAGGATTTGGTTTGTAGTACTCCAGTGTGGGTTTTGTAATCCCCTTCAAAACACCCGTTGTCGCTCCTGTTTCCTGCAAGTCAGATGCTTTTGCATTCGGAATAGCCCCTGGATAGAGCGGCATAATTTCCTGAGCGACTACGGCAAAGGGGGCTGCCAGCAACCAGACAGCTGATGCGGCCCAAATGACTTTATTTATTGAATTAAAACGCTTCATATCAGTGGGGTTTATAAAAATTCAGAGACTTTGTCATCCCGACGCAGGAGGGATCTTCGGATGAAACCATTAAAGAGTTAATTACCGAAGATCCCTCCAGCGTCGGGATGACAAAGGCAATTATCCATTATTCGTGTCAGCTAACATCCTTTCTAATTCGTGGCAAGTGGTTTATGTCCCAGCAATGTCAGCATTTGCGTGGCGTATCGTTTTCCTAATTCCCGATAGCCAGCCGCATTGAAGTGTAGATTATCAGCCGAATCGGTGCAGCCTGCCGATGAAATCACGTGTGCATTTTTGATCGTTTGCGGTAACGTAGCAATGATCTTGTTCATGCTCGCACATTTGCCATCCTGATCGGCATTGACCGTTTGGCCCGCCAGCAGCGGCACTTTCTTAGGTTTCAGATTCAGGTCGTGCATCAGGTTATCATACACAACCTTCACCTTTTTCGTCCACAGCGTGTCACCCGTATTCGACTCGCCCTGATGCAGCAGAATCCCTTTGATGACGCCATCTTTCTGTGCCAGTTTTGCCATCTCGACCAGTCGGGCGTATGGGTTTCCGCCGTATTCGTTGATGAAATTTTTCATCCAGCCCGGTACATTGGTCGTGTACGACTCATAATGATCCTTATCGAACAGTTCGATTTTACAACCGCCTACAGCTACATTGATGACCCCTATTCGAACCTTTTCGGGCAGATTCGCGACCAGTTCGCGACCAAAGTAATCGGCAGGTGTTAGTCCGGTCCGGCAGCGGCACAAGGGTGGAACGGCCGTATACCACTGGCCCATTTTTCGATTCAGGCTGGGGCAATCCACGGCTTCCAGTACCTGAAACCGACTGTTCACATTGACCGTATCCTGCGGTTCTATTTTGGCGTTGCCCTCCATGTTCGACTGGCCGAAGCAGAGGAAGATGTAAAAGTTTTTGTCCTGAGCCGAAACCCTAAAGCCGAGAAGGGCAAAGAGGACTAATAAACCGATTTTATTCATGGTCATTTTGTAAAGGCTAAGGGATTATAAGTACTCAAGCACAAATGGCTTAAGGGATTCTATAGCGTTGTTTTTTTGTTATCCCGTTTTTGTCATTCTATGTTTGTAGCAGTCCTTTTGAGTGCCTCCGTCGGTAGACTATCTTTTGTCAAGGGTCACCAAGACCGCTCGGAATGCGAGTCGCCGACGGAGGTTTTCAACCGCCAGCTTGAACAGTTCGTGGGGCATAAAGCCCGAATAAAGAATCGATAAGCATCAGCGGTAAACGCCTTAATCAACTACGCCTATGAACACCATCTATGTCGGTATTGACATCGCCAAGACCAGTTTCACCCTGGCTATACCCCAACCCAAT
>NZ_KB893209.1 GCF_000374025.1 Spirosoma panaciterrae DSM 21099
GCCCGGTTGGCTAAATGGCATGAGAAAGTCCGCCAAGCGGGTTTTAAGGCCTTCAACACGGTGGCTCGTTCGATCCAGAATCACTATGAAACGATTCTCAACTACTTTGACAACCGCAGTACGAATGCCTCAGCGGAGTCATTCAATGCCAAGATCAAGGCGTTTCGGGCTCAGTTCAGAGGGGTTGGTAACGTGGCATTCTTCTTATATAGGCTGTCTCAATTATATGCTTAATCCAAGTTACTCCACAAGTATTATCCTTGATCCGCCTAACCGGCATCCGAAACTTGTTGAAACGATAGACTGCAAACGGATTGAATCCACAACTAATTGCGTAAAACGTGGACGTCATTGTAGAAAAAAATCCTCAGATCAACATATCAGCTTTACGCTTAAATAACTAATTTACAGACGATTGACCTTTTGATTAGCTTTATGGTACAGTATTTTCTACTACATTAGCATGATTGGAACCATAAGTCATTCACAAAAGTTAGAAACCATGAAATCATTACCAGGAGTTTTAGTAGGATTAGCGGTTGGCGCAGTTATAGGTGTTCTGCTGGCTCCAGAGAGCGGCAAAAAAACCCGTAAGCGTATTTCGTCTGAATCAGATACGTTTTTTAAAGATTTGCAGGATCAACTTCAGTCGGGCTTAGACAGTATTAAAAAGCAATACAATGACTATGTTGATTCAGCAGCCGAAAAAACGCACGAGTTAACCACTCAGGCAAAGCGGAAGGCTAAACAATAGTCAATGCTTTTCAACTAAAATGACACTCACCTAAAACACACAATACAGTATGAGAAGCTCAAGAGATTTTCTGGCCGGCATTATTACAGGGATCGTTATCGGAATTCTAACGGCTCCCCGCAGTGGAAAAGAAACACGTGACAAATTGACGGAGGAAGCTAATAAACGTACCGACGATCTGAAAGATCAATGGGAAAAAGGCGTTTCGCAAGTCAAAGAAGGTTTAGAACAAGCCAAAAGCCAGGTGAACCAATATGCAGACAAAGCCAAAGATCAGTATAATCAGTATAAAGATCAGGCGCAGGCTGCTTTTAATAAAAACAAAGAGAATGCTAAAGAGGAGTACAATGACAAAGTTGACCAACTGGCCGACAATGCCAAACTGAACTAATCGATTCTCTGGATTTACTCAACGTCTTTGAAAAAACAAGATTCCCCATCTGGCCAACCAGATGGGGAATCTTGTTTTTAATGTGTTTAATAACCTTTTAATGTGGCCTTAAGCGTCCTTTAATTAGCAAATAAGACTTTTACTTCATCTTTTAGCCGATCCAACCAGCCATATACATAGAATGGGCTAAAGGAGAATCATTTACATGAAAAAGTATCTGTTTGCTTTCCTTCAATTCAGGTTTGGCCTTGAGGCCCAACCTATGCTAATACGTATCCTGCCAGAGGCCGAACACGCGTTTGCTAAATCCAATCGTTCGGCACTTCCCGGCTATACTCAGCACATACAAGCCTACCGCAATCGGTTAATGGTCGTAAGTGCTGGGTTATTACTGACTATGGGGCTAAGCAGTTGTAGTCATTCAGCCTCACAATCAACGGCCGTTGATGAGTCTAAGGCCCGCCAGGAAAAAAATCTGCTGGCGACAGCCGCACTGGACACTGCCAAACTGGAAAATGCCCGTAATGAGTTGAATTTGACGGGTAAGATCACATTCAATCAGGACCAGGTCGTAAAAGTATTCCCGTTAGTTGGTGGGCATATCGAAACCCTGAAGGCAGACCTGGGCGATTATGTGAAGAAAGGGCAAACGCTGGCGGTTATTCGCTCGGGCGATCTGGCCGATCTGGAACAACAGGCCGTAGCGGCTAGAAGCCAGCTTTCGTTAGCTCAGAAAAATATGCAGGTAACGGAAGATATGACCAAAGCAGGACTGAGTTCGCAGAAAGATCTGGTGGCCAGTAAAGAGCAACTGGAAGCGGCTAAGGGCGAAGTAAACCGAGTCAATGAGCGTCGTCGGATTGTAGGTGGCAATGGATCAGTATACATTGTCAAGGCGCCTGTTAGTGGTTTTATCGTTGAAAAAACGGCGGCTCAGGGTATGGAACTTCGCTCCGATGATCCCGAAAATTTGTTCACCATCTCCAATCTTGATCATGTGTGGGTATTGGCCAACGTGTATGAGTCCGATCTTGCCAATGTGAAAGAAGGAGATCAGGCAACCATTACAACGCTCTCCTACCCCGACAAAGTCTTTCATGGTCGCATCGATAAAATCTTTAACGTACTTGACCCTGAAAGTAAAACCCTGAAAGTTCGGGTTACGCTGGACAACGCCGATTATCGGCTTAAGCCCGAAATGTTTGCCAATGTGAGTGTAACTTACGCCGGTCATGACAAGCGGGTAGCGATCCCGGCAAAAGCCGTTGTATTCGACAAAAACCGCAACTTCGTGGTCATGGTCAACCAGAAGAACCAGCCAATGGTCCGTGAAGTAGACATATATAAATCCATCGGCCCGAAAACGTATCTGGCAGGTGGTCTTGCTCCCGGCGACCGGGTTGTAACAGCCAACAACCTTCTGATTTACAACGCTCTGGGAAACTAAACGTCCTAAAAGCAGAAAGCCCTACAACGAGACTAATTTTCTCGTTGTAGGGCTTTCTGCTTTTAGGACGTTTCTATTATTTCTTCGTCACCCGAACAGAAATTCGGCGGTTTTGCGCACGACCTTCTTCCGTATCATTGGAAGCAACGGGGTGTTCCTGACCATAGCCTTCTGCTTCCAGCCGATCCTTCGAAATGCCCATCTTCTCCAGTTCGGCCCGAACCGAGTTAGCCCGATCCTGCGAGAGTTTGAGGTTAGCAGCCGCATTCCCCGTATTATCGGTATAGCCGCCTAGTTTGACAGCCACATTTGGATAGGCTTTCAGGATTTCAGCAATGTTTTTCAACTGCTCCTGCGACTGCGGCTCCAAGGTAGCACTACCCGTCTGGAACAGCAGCCGGTCAAAATCGAACCAGGTTGTTTTGTCAACGGGCTTATCGCCTTTGATGAAGGCCAGCAGCTTGTTTTCGATACCGAACTCAGGAATGTTCAGTTCAATACCACTGCTCAGCTTCTGTACGCTGAACTCGCCAAGTTTTGCATTGGGTGTGCTGACTTTATCATTATCGGCGGCTGTCGATTCTTCAAGGGGTAGCTCTGTACCAGCTGCTTCTTTACCTTCCCGATTGTAACCTGGTGTTTCGGACGACTGAACCGCGATGTAAGGCGCAATGACCAGCGAAACAATCGACATCAGTTTGATCAGAATGTTCATCGATGGACCTGATGTATCTTTGAACGGATCACCTACCGTATCGCCCGTAACCGATGCTTTGTGTGGTTCCGACTTCTTGTAATAGGTCTGTCCATTAATATCGACGCCTTTCTCAAATGATTTCTTGGCGTTATCCCATGCGCCACCGGCGTTGTTCTGGAAAATACCCATCAGCACCCCGGAAACAGTTACCCCTGCCAGCAGGCCACCAAGCACCTCAGGTCCAAAGATAAAGCCTACAATAACTGGAACGCTCAACGCAATGGCACCAGGCAGAACCATCTCGCGGATCGATGCCTGTGTTGAGATCGCCACGCATTTTTCATATTCAGGTTTACCCGTGCCTTCCAGAATACCCGGAATTTCGCGGAACTGACGACGTACTTCTTCCACCATTTTCATGGCAGCACGGCCTACAGCGGCAATTGCCAGCGACGAGAAAATAAACGGAATCATGGCCCCCACAAACAGTCCGGCCAGTACGTCAGCTTTATAAATATCGATGGCCGAAATACCCGAAATACCAACAAACGCAGCAAACAACGCCAGCGCAGTCAACGCAGCCGAAGCAATAGCGAAGCCTTTTCCGGTAGCTGCTGTCGTATTGCCTACAGCATCCAGAATATCGGTACGACCCCGAACTTCCTCAGGCAGGTAACTCATTTCAGCAATACCACCTGCGTTATCAGCAATGGGCCCAAAGGCATCAATCGCCAACTGCATAGCCGTGGTTGCCATCATCCCAGCCGCCGAAATAGCTACCCCATACAGACCTGCGAAGTGATAGGACGTGTAAATCCCAGCCGCCAGTACCAGAATCGGTAATACCGTTGACTCCATACCAACAGACAGACCGCCGATAATATTGGTAGCTGCCCCGGTAGCCGACTGGCGAATAATTGACAATACCGGCCGCCGACCCATAGCCGTATAATATTCCGTAATCGACGACATCAAGGCGCCGACAATCAGACCCGTAATAATCGCATAGAACACATCCATCCGGGAAAACTCTACACCACGAATTTCCATCGTCACATCGGGCAGGTAGTTAGTCACCAGAAAATAGGAAGCAATGATGGTAATAATGATCGATGCCCAGTTACCCATGTTCAAGGCCCCCTGAACACTACCCTCGTCATTTTTGATCTTTACGAAATAGGTAGCAATAATAGAGAAGATCAATCCCAGCCCCGCAATCATCATCGGCAATACGATGGGCGCGTGACCAATAATATTCATATCGGCAGGGATTTTGATTTCACGACCCAGCACCATAGTAGCCAGAATCGTTGCCACATAAGACCCGAAAAGGTCAGCACCCATACCCGCCACGTCGCCTACGTTATCACCTACGTTATCGGCAATCGTAGCCGGGTTACGTGGATCATCTTCCGGAATACCCGCTTCTACTTTACCAACCAGGTCAGCCCCTACGTCGGCCGCTTTGGTATAGATCCCACCGCCTACCCGGGCAAACAGAGCAATCGATTCCGCACCCAGGGAGAAACCAGCCAGTACTTCCAGGGCTCGCTCCATCGGTAACCCGTTCATATCGCCGGTTGAGGCTACGTAGGTATTATACAATACGAGGAAAAGGCTACCTAAGCCTAAAACGGCCAGACCAGCTACCCCAATACCCATTACCGAACCACCCGTAAACGATACGTCTAACGCACGGGACAGACTGGTACGAGCAGCATGAGCGGTACGGACATTAGCTTTGGTAGCAATATTCATCCCGATATAACCTGCCAGAGCCGACAGGAAAGCCCCCAGCACAAATGACAAACCAATAACGGGGCTGGAATTTTCAACCAGGGTACCTGAATAAGCCAGCAGGAGGGCTACAACAATACCGAAATAAGTAAGTACGCGCCATTCGGCTTTTAAGAAAGCGATGGCACCATTGGCAATGTACGACGCGATCTCCTGCATCCGGTCATCGCCGGCTTCCTGCTTCGAAACCCACAGGAATTTGGTGTACATAATCACCAACCCGACCAGACCCAATAGGGGAACCAGATAAACACTGTAATTCATGCGACTAAGTATAGGTTTTAGAAATAAACTGCCCCAAAGATAGCTTTTGAGGCAAATAACCCAACGTTGAAATCAGCGTTTGTTGACTTTTTTTGAGGTTAATTACGTTTTTTTTAGGAACCAAAACGACAAAAAAGCGTATTTACGATCCTTATACGCTACAAAACCCAGGGTTTATACTCAACTTTTTCGATTACTTAAACATACATAGTAAAAGAGATACGTGTTTCGATTCACCAACCTATCCATATAAACTATCAATTAATACATTACCCTTAAAAGCACTCACTCCAGCAACCAGAATTATACTCATTCTCCTGCATGAACAAGACAGACTGTTATTGGCTGAACAGCCCTTCAGCGAAGTAACAAAATTAAATCTCCATTAAATTATAAATAATTTCATATAAAATCATAAATACAGAATATTATTCTAATTTTAATTTTATTAATAAAATATAATTTCACTATAATTGGCTAACCTTCCCAAAAGGAAAGGCTTGACAGTACACTTTCTTAACTTAACTAAGCTGATTGCCATGAAGAAGTCTTTACTGCTGAGTCTACTCATAGTAGGCTTAAGTTTCTCATTGTCGTGGGCGCAGAGTCGCAGGATAAGTGGCACCGTTACGGCGGAAGAGGGCGTTGGTGGATTTGCGGGAGCTACCGTTGTTGTAAAAGGTACCACGCTGGGAACCGTAACCGATGCGAAAGGAGAATACAGCCTAAGTATTCCGACGAATGCCACTGCCCTGGTTGTGTCGGCAGTAGGTATGCAAACCATTGAAGAGCTTATTGGCGGACGAACGGAGATTAATATTCTGCTCAAAACGGACACCAAGCAATTGAATGAGGTAATTATTACTGCGTTGGGTGTTAAAGAAGAACGCGACAAGTTTGCCTCCTCTATTTCGACCGTTGAGGGTAAAAACATCGCCCGTTCCGGCGAAACAGGTCTATTGTCGGGGCTCAGTGGCAAAACATCCGGGGTAGTGATTACCAAAAGTGGGGGTGATCCAGGAGCAGGGGCTTACATACAGATTCGCGGTCAGAACACCATCAATGGGAATGCTCAGCCCCTCTTTATTGTCGATGGGATTCCGGTCAGCAATTCCAATTTCAATGATGGCTCAGCGGCTGGTAACGCCATTGTGCAGCAGTCACGCATCAACGACATAAATCCAGAAGATATTGAAAGTATGGAGGTCTTAAAGGGGGCGTCGGCGGCCGCCTTATGGGGCACTCGTGCGGCCAATGGTGTGGTCGTTATTACCACTAAAAAAGGCAAAGATTCGAAGGGTAAAGTGAACATTTCGTTCAAATCGACCGTCTCGTTCGATAAAGTCAATAAAATGCCCTCTCTGCAAACCACCTACGGGCAGGGAAACAACGGCCGATTCATTCAGGGCAACAAGTATAGCTATGGCGATCTGATTGCCGACCGAACTGGCGGGCCAGACACCTACATTACAGACCCCAATGCCGCCGGTTACCAGGGATTTGTCACCTTCCCAGACGGCACCAAACGGTATGCGATAGCCTCTGGCACAGCCGCCAACCCGCATGGGGGCAAAAATTCGAAGGACATTTACGACCATACCGACGATGTGTTTCAGACTGGTCATTATACCGACAACGCACTAAACATCAGTGGTGGTAATGCCCGGTCAAATTTTGCCCTAAGCTACTCCAACCTGAACCAGGATGGCATCATCAAAGCATTCAGTAACTATCAGCGGAACACGGCCCGTCTTAATGCCAGCAGCCAGTTTACCGAATGGTTCCGGGCATCCGCGTCAGCAGCTTACTCAAAGGTGTCTTCGTCCCGAATTCAGCAGGGCGACAACCTCGATGGTATTTTACTTGGCGGTACGCGTACACCACCTGATTTCAATAACCAATACTATACCGGAACGTACACCAATGCCGCCGGACAAGTGTTCAATGATGTTCATGTATCGTATCGAAACCCCCTCGGAATCGACCAGAATACCATTTATTCGAACCCGGTCTGGAACATCTATAATAATCGTAACACCAGCGATGTGGATCGAATTACGGGCAATGTAGAGCTAAACATTACCCCAAAATCCTGGCTAAGCATTACCGGACGTACGGGTATCGACAACTATACCGATGCCCGGCTAGAACGGTTTGCCCGTAACTCAGCGTCCTTCCTGACGGGACTGTTATCCAAAAACTGGATTACCGAAAAGCAGTTCAACACCGATGTTTTCGTCAATGCCAACAAAACCTTCAGCGACAATTTTAACGGTTCTGTACTAGTCGGTGTCAATTACAACAGCCGCCGATTGTCGACACTGTCGGACCAAATCACCAATCTGATTGTGCCTACTGCGCCCGACATCCTGACCAATGCGCTCAACTCGAACCTGTCGGCCAGCAACTATAACCAGTTGATTCGGACTTATGCCTACTATGCACAGGCTGAATTACAGGCGTATAACATGCTGTTTCTGACGCTGACCGGCCGCGACGAAAGTGCATCGACGTTTGGGTCAAAAACAAACAGCAGCTTCTTTTTCCCATCGGCAGCGCTGGCCTGGCAATTCAGTAAGTTAAAAGGGCTGGAAAGTAGCCCTCTCCTCAGCTTCGGTAAACTTCGCCTGACCTGGGGGCAGGTGGGTATTCAGCCGCAACCCTACCAGAACTTTACCACATTTGCCCCGGCAACTTATGGCGATGCCTACGCGAATGGTGTGTCGGCAGCTAGTTCACTTTACGGAGGAGGGTACGTTCGCAGCACAACGGCTGGCAATGACTTCCTACGACCTGAGCGAAAAACCGAAAGCGAAGTGGGGGTCGATCTGCGTTTCCTGAATAACCGATTTACCTTCTCAGGCACCTATTACAGCAACAGCACAAAGGATGTTATTCTGTCGCTGCCTGTTCCCTACGAAACGGGTTATTCGGTACGTAACATCAACGCGGCCGAGTTGTCCAATAAAGGGTTAGAACTGGATGCCAGTGCCGATCTGTTTCCACAAAGTGCGTTCAAATGGAACCTGTCGGCCAATTTCTCGCTGAACCGCAACAAAGTGATTTCGCTGGCAGGAGCAGCCGCTTATACACTACCCAACACCTACGCGGGTCAATCCCTGATTGCGGGGCAGCCATTTGGCGTGTTTTATGGAACGGATTTTCTTAAAGACGAATCAGGTCGGTACAAACTCGATGCCAATGGCTTCCCCCAGGGCGGCACCAGCAACGAAATTGTGGGGAACCCAAATCCGAAATGGCGGGGTGGGTTAGGCAGCACCTTCTCCTACAAAGGCGTATCGCTTTACGTACTGTTCGATAAAGTGTACGGCAATGACTTCTACAACGGTACACGGGGAGCTTTGTATCTGATCGGAACCCATGGCGATGTAGGCCATACGTCGGTAGCCCCAGCCGGTGGCATTAAAGACTATAATGGAGCCCTGATTGCAGCAGGTACGAAATTCCAGGGCAATATCGCCGACTTTGGTGGAGGCCCCGTAGCCCTTACCCAGGCCTGGTATCAGGGACCCGGTACCTCGTTTAGTTCGGCCTCTACCAAACAGTTCGTCGAAGATGGCGGCTCTACCCGCCTGCGCGAAGTAACGCTTACTTATAGTCTGCGTAGTCCTGGCTTCCGGCAGTTCACCCATCTTTCGTCTGTTGATTTTGCGCTTACCGGGCGAAATGTCCTCCTCTGGACCAACTACACGGGTACCGATCCTGAAGTAAGCATCACCGGACCGAGTCTGGCGCGTGGACAGGATTGGTTCACGAACCCGAATACCAAATCGATCCTGCTATCGATCAAAATCAATTATTAAACGGCCTCCCCAGCCATTTAAAACGATACTTCCATGAAAAAATCATTTTCGCATATACTTACGACGGCTTTGCTGAGTCTGACACTCCTAAGCAGTTGCCAGGATTTATTCAATGAATCCAATATCAAAAGCAATCCCAATGCCGTAACCGACGTCGACGTGGTAACCCTGCTTTCAGGAACGATGCTGGGCGTAGCGATGCTCCACGAAGATACCGACGTTCGGATAGCTGCCATCTGGGCTGGTCAACTGAATGGGTTATCCCGGCAGCACCAGACCTTTGCCAGCTACATCGTTTCGGCCGGAACGTTTAGCTGGAGCCCACTCTACCCGGTAGCCAGTCAGGCCCGTCTGATTCAGACAAAAGCCGATGCCGTGGGCGATAAATGGACCAAAGGCGTTGGGCAGGTACTAGAAGCACTTGTTCTGGCCAAGGCTACAGATTTTTACGGCGATATTCCCTACAGCCAGGCTTTTGACGATGTGAAATACCCAACGCCCGTATTTGATAAACAGGCGGATGTATACGCAGCTTTACAAACTACGCTCGACAATGCCATCCAGAATTTATCGGCTCCGGCGGGTCTGGCTTTCGGGGGGCAGGATTTTATCTACAAAGGTGATGTAAAAAAATGGAAAGCGGCTGCCTACACCCTAAAAGCCCGTTTATACCTCCACACCGGCGATTATGCCAAAGCCGTTACCAACGCCAGTTCGGGTATTGGCAGCACGGCTGGCGATGCGCTCACGCCCCACGGCACCAGCCAGGGCGTTGACGATAATCAGAACTATGATTTCTTCCGGATTACCCGTGCAGGCGATACGGGCTTCGACGGGGCTTATCTGCCGACTCTGATGAAATCGCGGGTTGCCTCTGGCAATACCAAAACCAATGAAACCGCACTTTACAACCATTTTTTCAAGGTCGGTATTTCAACAACGGGTGCGCTGGACCCCAATACCGAAGATGGTATGTTTACCGAAGATGCCCCCCACCCTCTGCTTACCTATTACGAAAACCAACTTATTCTGGCCGAAGCGCAGGCCCGGCTTGGAGTTACCGATAAGGCACTGGATGCCCTCAACAGTGTGCGGGCCGGGTTGGCCAATGGATATATCAATGGCAAAACGTTTTCAACAACGGGCCGTAAGTATGATGCATACGCATTGAGTGACTTTGGTGCGGCAGGGCTGGCGAACCCCGCCAAGCTGGCTACTACTCAGCAAGCGCTGCTGTACGAAATTATCACCCAGCGGTACATCGTTTTTCTGATGCAATACGAATCGTTCAACGACGTCCGTAGGCTTGAAAAAGCGTCGCCAGTTGTTCAACTGCCAATTCCTCTATACGCAGGTACTCAAAAACCAGAACGGTACATCTACCCCCAGAATGAAATCAACACCAACCCGAATGTACCGAATCCGTTGCCGACGCAGTTTCTGAAACTTCCCATTTATCAATAAAGACAATACGTTTAGTTGTTAGGTAATGCGGGTTAAAAGGCTATCCTTTTGGGGTAGCCTTTTCTATGCTTTCGTTGTAAATTTGTCCATTCCATCTTAACTGCTCCTAACTGTGTTGCTTCCAAAACGCCTACTCGTTCTACTATCTGGTTTACTGCTCAGCTTATCCGTATTCGCTCAGGTCCCTTATGGTCCCATCAAACCGGCTCCGGCTGGCGAAATTCTCTCCAATCTAAAAAAGCTCAATGTTCTTGGTACGGTGCTCTACGTAGCGGCTCACCCCGACGACGAGAATACGCTGTTTCTGGCCTATATGGCAAAAGGGCGGCTCGTCAGAACAGGTTATATGGCGCTGACCCGGGGCGATGGCGGGCAAAACCTGATCGGCGCCGAACAGGGTGAAAATATTGGGGTGATCCGCACCCAGGAGCTGCTGGCTGCCCGGCGGGTCGATGGGCCCGATCAGTTTTTCAGCCGGGCTTATGATTTTGGCTTTTCCAAATCGACCAACGAAGCCGTGCGAACCTGGGGCCAGGATAAAGTGCTGGCCGATGTAGTCTGGATCATTCGCAAATACCAGCCCGATGTAATCATCACCCGTTTTCCACCTGATGCTCGCGCGGGTCATGGCCACCACAGTGCATCAGGGTATCTGGCTGAGGAAGCATTCAAAATCTCGAATGATCCCACCAAATTCCCCGAACAACTGGCTTATGTAAAGCCCTGGCAGGCAAAGCGGATTCTCTGGAATGTGTTTATTCCGGGTGCGTTTATGAGCAATAAAAAACCCGACGAAGCGGGGAATCTGATAGGGATCGAAACGGGCCTATATAACCCGCTGCTGGGCAAATCGTATGGTGAAATAGCCTCTGAAAGCCGGAGTCAGCACAAAAGTCAGGGATTTGGTGTAGCCCCCAATCGAAATGCCCGTATCGACTATCTGCTGCTCAAAGGCGGTGATCCGGTTGAAAAAGACCCGTTCGATGGGGTTGATGTTAGCTGGAAGCGGGTCAAAAATAGCGATGCCGTTCAGGCCCAGGTAACCCAACTCATTTCATCCTTCAAGCCCGATCAGCCTTCGGCATCCGTACCTACACTGGTTCAGCTCTATAGTGCGCTCGGAAAGCTGGACACGACCAATAATTATGTGAACGTAAAACGGCAGGAGGTTCAAACCCTCATCCAGCAATGCCTGGGGCTGTGGTTCGAAACCAACCCGACCGATTTTGCAGCTACCCCTGGCGAAACCATCAAAGTATCGACCAATGTGGTCAATCGGGAAGAGTTTCCGGTTAAACTGGTTGGTGTTCATTACTCCACCGGAAAAGATACGACCCTCAACCTACCGCTGAAACCGAACGAAGTCGTTCAATACCCTACTTCGCTCACGATTCCAAAAACGCACACGATTTCGCAACCCTACTGGCTCGAAAAACCAATCGACAAAGGTTTGTTTCAGGTCGATAACCAGCCACTGATTGGCCTACCCGAAAACCCACCCGCCGTAGCCGCCAGTTACACGGTTGAGATTAGTGGTCAACGGTTTGTGTATACGCGGCCAGTCGTGTATAAATCGACGGATCCAGTTGATGGCGAAATTTACCGTCCGTTTATCATCCAGCCCGATGTGACGGCCAACCTGACCGAACGTGTATTTACCTTCAGCGACAACACCCCCAAAACTGCCGACCTGGTCCTGAAAGCAGGCCGTGCCAACGTATCGGGAACGCTAACCCTGGCGGCCCCGACCGGCTGGAAAGTTGAGCCAGCTTCCGTTCCGTTTTCTTTGACCTACAAAGGGGATGAGCAACGGGTAACGTTTACGCTGGCGCCAACGGCTCAAGCTAAAGATGGTAAACTTCAGGCCACCATGACCACTTCCAATGGGACCTTTACCACGGGCTTACGACAAATTGCCTACAAACATATTCCGACTCAAACCCTGTTTCCCCCCGCCGAAGCCAAACTGGTAAAGCTGGACATCAAGGTAACGGCGAAGAATATTGGCTACATTGTGGGTGCGGGTGATGAAGTCCCGGCTGCGCTTCAGCAAATGGGCTGTAAAGTGACAATTCTCGGTCCTTCCGAACTCAACGGCAACCTGTCTGGCTACGATGCAATTGTTGCGGGGGTTCGGGCCTACAATACCAATCCCTGGCTGGCCCGTTATCAACCTAAACTACTGGATTTCGTCAAGAATGGCGGGAACCTGATCGTTCAATACGTAACTCCCGGCAGTTCCTTCCTGCGCAATGACCCGGCTTTACCCCAACTTGGCCCCTATCCTTTCTCGATTGGTGCTGAGCGGGTTACGGAAGAAGACGCGAAAATGACGTTCATCAATCCGCAGCATCCATTGCTCAATTACCCCAACAAAATTACCGATGCCGACTTCAACGGCTGGATTCAGGAACGAGGCATTTATTTCGCTAAAGAGTGGGACAAAGCCTATGAACCCATTTTTTCGGCCAACGACCAGAACGAAGCTCCCAAACTGGGCAGTCTGCTCTACGCTACCTATGGTAAAGGGCATTTTATGTATACGGGGCTGGTTTTCTTCCGAGAACTTCCCGCTGGGGTGCCGGGTGCCTACCGCCTGTTTGCCAATATGATCTCAGCAGCAAGTAGTCCGGCGGCTTCCGTATCAGGATCGCAACGTAACTAGTCGTTTTGTCGTGCAGTCGTGTTCTTCAACACGACTGCACACGGCGATTAATTCAACGAGTTGGTAAGTTGCTGTAGCCGCAGGTACTGCAACAGCATAATGGTTTTGCCGTCCATTATATCACCCCGCGCCACCATGTCCATGGCCTGACTCAGTGGCAATTCCAAAATATCGATCTCTTCTTCATCGATGCCTCCGCCCGCTACGCGTTCGGTATCGGCCGTGTAGTGTGCAAGGTAGAAAAACAGTTTCTCTGTAACCGAACCTGGACTCATATAGGCTTCCATCACCTTCTGAACCGACTGTATCCGATACCCCGTTTCCTCTTCCGTTTCACGTCGGATCGCATCATCGGGATGCTCATCGTCCAGCAGTCCGGCACAGGCTTCGATAAGCATCCCCGTTGGATTTCCATTGACAAAAGTGGGCAATCGAAACTGACGCGTCAAGATTACCGTGTCGGCCTGCGGGTTGTGGAGCAAAATGGTAGCGCCATTGCCCCGGTCATAGGCTTCGCGTTGCTGCGTCGTCCATTGCCCATTTTTACCCAGGTAATTGAACGTAAACCGTTTCAGGATGTACCAATTATCGGAGAGCAACTTCTCTTCCGTGATTTGTATGCGATCGGCAAGCATCTGTTCTTTTTTGTTATTTTTTGTTTATTTTTGTTCAAATCAACGTAGAAACGAATGAATTTCCAAGAACGGAAGAGCCGAATTGTACAAACGGTCGACGAACGAGGCTCGGTTGATGTACGGGAACTGGCAGAATTACTACAAACCTCCGACATGACCATCCGCCGGGACTTGACCCAACTGGCTAGTCTGGGCTTGATTTATCGTACGCACGGAGGAGCCATGAAAGTGAGTCTGGCTACCGATAAGCACCGCTTTGCCAACAAAACAGCTGTCAATGCCGAACGTAAGGACTACATCTGTCAGTTGGCTGCCAACGAGATTCAGGAAGGGGATGTCATTTTTATGGATTGCGGAAGTACCGTGTTCCGGCTCTGTCCATTTATTCGTAATAAACGAATCACCGTCATTACGAACTCGTTGCCCGTTGTAGCTGAATTGATGCATTCAGAAGTAGCCGTCAATCTGGTTGGGGGCGAAGTCGATAAGGAACGGCAGGCGGTTCATGGCCTCATTGCCGAAGAACACATGGCCCGCTACCGTGCCAATCGTGCCTTTATCGGTGTCGACGGGATTTCGCTGGCAAATGGGTTAACGGCCAACAGCGAAAAAGAAGCCAGCACAGCCGTAGCGATGGCCCGCCAATCGGCCCAGGTCTATCTGCTTTGTGACTCGTCAAAACTGGAAACAACCAAATACCTACAGTTTGCCCCGTTGACCCTATTCGATGTGCTGATAACGGACAACGCAGCCTCACCCGACCTGTTGACGGCTTACCAGCAGGCCGGAGTTACGATACTGTATTGACAGGCCGTTCCAACCGAACCCTTTTCAGGCAGCAGCCCTTTCACCAAGCCTGGATTGTTTTCAGAAAACAACTCGATATTTCACCCCGACTCGCTTATTTGGTTCAGCCCAGTCTTAGTTTTGTGTTTTAACCTTCTTACAACCTCCCGACAGAGCGCGTTACCGATCTATGTACCAAATCTGGATTGACACTGGCGGCACCTTCACCGACGGACTGGCTCTTGATCCAAATGGAGCTTTACACCGAACCAAAGTACTCAGCAGTAGCCGTTTGCGCGGGCAATTGATCGATGGCAAGCTAGTGGCTCCCTGGCTGACAGCCCCCATTTTCGACGGCTATCAACTCCGCGTTCTCGAAACCGATGCGGTATATACGATTGAATCGCTACGCTTTGATGGAACATTAATAGTAAGAAACGCGGATCAGATCGTCACGTTACCCCACACCCAACACACCATCGAACTGTACACCCATGAAGAAGCTCCAGTCTTAGCGGCCCGGCTGTTGACACAAACGCCTTTAAACCAATCCTTTCCGGCACTCGAAATGCGGTTGGGCACAACGAAAGGCACCAATGCGTTGCTGGAACGAAAAGGGGGACGTGTGGCTCTGTTGGTGACCAAAGGCTTTAAAGACCTGCTCAGAATTGGGACACAGCAACGACCCAACTTGTTCCAGCTAGCGATTCCACCGGCCGAGGTTCTTTATGATACGGTCCTTGAAGTCGATGAACGAATCGCTGCGGATGGCCAGCCGTTAACAACACTGTCGGACCAAACCTGCATCAATCTGATTGAGGACCTTCGGCAGTTACAACCCGATGCCATTGCCGTATCGTTGCTGAATGCCTACCGAAATCCGACCCATGAACATCAGCTTCGAGAGTCTATCAATAAAGCGGGGTTCAGATACATAACGCTATCGACCGATACATCCGTAACTCCTCAGTACGTGTCGCGAACGCAAACAGCCGTAGTCGATGCTTACCTGACTCCCGTTATGCGGTCGTATCTGGATAATGTGCAACGCCAACTAGGAGGCAATCCGGTGCGCATCATGACCAGTTCTGGTGGGCTGGTTCGCGCTGATCTGTTCCAACCGAAAGATAGCCTGCTCAGCGGTCCCGCCGGGGGCGTTATCGGTGCCGCTGACATTAGTCACCAACTCCAGCTTACCCAGTCGACCGTAGGGGTGCTTACGCTCGATATGGGTGGTACCAGCACCGACGTAGCCCGTATCCAAACCGGGTTAGATTACCGATTTTCGACCAAGATTGGTCCATTCGATTTGCAGCTCCCCTCGCTGGCTATCGAAACCGTAGCGGCTGGGGGCGGTTCAATCTGCTGGTTCGAAAGTCACGGCGCTACATCAGGGCAGCTACGCGTTGGGCCGCAGAGTGCCGGAGCAAATCCTGGTCCAGCCTGTTACGGTGCGGGAGGCCCACTGACCATTACCGATGTCAACCTGCTTTTAGGCAAACTCCACCCCAACCAATTTGGCATCCCGGTTTTCCCCGAAAAAGCCCAGGAAGCCCTGAAAAACGTTTTGCAGCAGGTGGAACAAAAAACAGGAAACCACACCGATGGTCTGGCCTTGCTCCGTGGTTTCGAGCAAATTGCCAACGAAACCATGGCCGGGGCTATTCGTAAAATATCGATATCACGCGGATTCGACCCGAAAGACTACAGTTTGCTGGTATTCGGCGGAGCAGGCGGATTACATGGGTGCGCAATTGCCCGGTTGCTGAATATGGATCAGCTCATTTTACCCTTCGATGGTGGCCTGTTGAGTGCCTATGGGATTGGTCAGGCCCAAATCGAACGGCTGGCTTCATGCTCGGCTTTGCAACCCTTGGCAACTGTTCAGGACGAACTGCCTGCCCTGGTCGGTCGCTTACTTGATTCAGCCACCGAAACCCTACGGCAGGATGTCGGTCAGGATGGGGCCGTCGAAACAAAAAGCATTTCCGTTTTTCTGCGTCTGCTGGGTCAGGAAGCTACCGTCGATGTTCCGTTTAGCGACCATCTGGAAACGGATTTCCGACAAAAATACCAGCATCTGTACGGACACTTCCCCGAAAACCGCCCAATCGAAGTTGAAAGTATTCGGGTGATGGTCAGTACAACCAGCCCTCATCAGGTGCTAAACGGTTCCCCAGTTAGTCATCGCCATGCGGTACCTGCTTTTACGACAGATGCCTATCCGGCTTATGACTGGACGCAGTTGCAGGAGGGCGATACCTTTCGGGGACCAGCCTTATTACTCAATACAACCTCCTCCGCCTTTATTGAACCCGGCTGGCGGCTCATCGTTCAGGCCAATAAAAATGCCCTTGTCGATTACATCGCAGACCTGGATGAAGTGCGTTCCGTTGATTTTCAGGAACAGGAGACAGGGACGGGTCAGCAGAATGGCGACGTTATTCAACTGGAGTTATTTACACAGCGTTTTCGGGCTATCGCCGAAGAGATGGGGGCCCAACTGCAACGAACCGCGTTTTCAGTGAATGTAAAAGAACGGCTTGATTTCTCCTGCGCGTTGCTCAATCAAAAAGCCGAACTGGTTGCCAATGCCCCGCATATTCCGGTCCATCTGGGTAGTCTGGGAATTTGTGCCCGGCTGGTTCTGAACGCCTTACCTCCCCTCGAACCTGGTGATGTGGTCATTACCAACCACCCCAAATACGGCGGTTCTCACTTACCCGACCTAACTTTACTGAGTGGGGTATTTACAGAAGCCCATCAACTCATTGGCTATGTGATCAACCGCGCGCATCATGCCGAAATTGGGGGTAAAGTGCCGGGATCGATGCCGCCCGATGCCGTATCGCTGGTGGAAGAAGGGGTTGTTCTGGAGCCAACCTATGTGGTAAAGAAGGGCCAGTTTTTGTGGGATTCAGAGCTGGCTGCCCGATTTACTAACTGCCCATACCCCACCCGTTCGCTGGCCGAAAACAAAGCGGATATCGAAGCCGCCCTGGCCTCACTCCGGGCCGGAGAGCAGGCCCTGCAAAACCTGGTCGGGGAGCACGGGTTGCCCACAATCCATACGTATATGGGTCGCCTTCAGCAGTCGGCAACAGAGGCTATACGGTCTGTTTTAAACCCGCTTACCGGACAGGTATTCGAGGCCGAAGAATACCTGGACGACGGACATCAGATTAGGTTAAAAATTACCATTTCGGCCACGGATGAAGCGGCTCCGAATCAGGGCGGGCTACGCATTCGTTTCGACTTTACGGGTACCTCCGACGTTCATCCCCATAACCTCAACGCCAACCTATCGATTCTTTACAGTGCCATTTTGTACGTGTTGCGGTTATGGTGCGGACGCGATATTCCCCTGAATGAAGGGCTCATGGCACCTGTTGACCTCATTTTGCCCGAATCCTCGTTTCTGAACCCTGTTTTCCCCGATGAGCCGTCAGCTTGCCCAGCCGTAGTGGGGGGCAATACCGAAGTCAGTCAGCGACTGGTCGATACCCTTCTGAAAGCCTTGGGCTTAGCGGCCTGTAGTCAGGGAACGATGAACAACTTTTTATTTGGCAACGATAAGTTTGGGTATTACGAAACCATCGGTGGAGGGGCCGGAGCAACGAATGGTGCCGACGGACGCTCAGCGGTGCATCAGCACATGACCAATACCAAACTTACCGATCCCGAGGAACTGGAACGACGCTACCCCGTTCGGCTCCATCAATTCAGCATTCGGGCGGGTTCGGGGGGAACCGGGCAATGGCGGGGGGGCGATGGTATCGTTCGCGAAATCGAGTTCATCGAGCCGGTTCAGGCTACCCTTCTGAGCCAGCACCGCGTAGTACCACCTTATGGTCTTGAAGGGGGAAATGCCGGACAACCGGGCCGTCAATGGGTAAGGCTGCTGACGGGCGACGAAGAGGTCTTACCGGGCCTGTTTACCCGGGCCATGCAACCCGGCGAACGCATCCATATCGAAACACCTGGCGGAGGGGGTTTTCAAACACCAGGCAATTAACTATGGCTTTTCAGAACCCTAAAACACCCCAATCGATCTACGAGCCCGAATTCGTCGAAAAGCTTTTCAACGAGATGAGCCTGACCTACGAGCGGATGAATACCATTACCTCGTTCGGTTTTTCCAACCGGTGGCGTCGGCAATGTGTGTTTGAACTGGCTATTCAGCCGGGGCAAACTGTGGTCGACCTGATGACAGGGATGGGCGAAACCTGGGCGTATATCTGCCAGCGGATAGGGCCCCATGGCGTGTTGGTCGGTGTCGATTTTTCGGAAGGCATGCTCCAGTATGCGCATCAGAAACGACACCGAAAACGGTTTTCCCAACACACGATTCACATATACAAACAGAACGTATTGGCTGGAACGTTACCCGACCAATCGGCCGATCATGTGGTTGTGTCATTTGGATTAAAAACCTTCAATCCCAAACAGATCGCCCAGTTGGCTCAGGAAATAAACCGAATCCTTAAACCGGGTGGCCAATTTTCATGCATCGAAGTGTCGGTACCCCGGTCCACTTTGCTTCGGGCACTGTATCTTTTCTATCTGCGTCGGATTATTCCTGTATTGGGGGCGCTCTTTCTGAGCAATCCAGACACATACCGAATGCTGGGCATTTATTGTTCGCAATTCAAGGATACTCAGCAGGCTCAGCAACTCTTTCAGCATGCAGGACTGTCGTGCCGGACCACGAGTTATTTTTTCGGGTGCGCTTCCGGAATTGTAGGCAATAAACCTATTTAGGCAACTTCTTATTACAATCTATACGCCTACAGAAAGAACTAATTTAAAACTTTACTATCTTTAGTGCTCTTGTATCTACTCACTACCCAATTATCTAATTAAGCAACTCATCCCATTGGTGGGTCCTAAGCGACGTATGAATCATTTTCTTAAATTCAAACGTCTCATCTGTCTGTAGTCAATGAATGCTGCCGTTATACCCGACGACGACTCACTGGGTCAACAGTCGGTGGTTGATTATAAGAAAAAACAAAAACAGCGTAAAGTACTTGCGTATCTGTATTCTGAAGGGAACAGCACACTAGCCCAGCTCACCAGGATGTTGCATGGGAGTGTGCCTTCGGTAACGGGACTGGTCGAAGAACTCATTGACAGTCAATGGGTGTCTCCTATCGGCATTGCCATCGGCAGCAATGGCCGACGCCCGGTTTTGTTTGGCCTGAATACAAAACGGAATTACATCGCCATACTCGACGTTAGTACGCACGACACCAAGGTTCTGCTGATGGACGCCCGGCGGAATTTGGTTTTTCGCGAAGACTACCCATTCCGGATTGTCGACAACCCAACGTTTCTACCGTCGCTGATCCAGTATTTCACGGATGCGCTCACTGCTTCGGGCCTGACCCATAGCGACATAGTAGCGATTGGTATTTCCATGCCGGGGTTAATTGATGCGCATCGTGGCCTGAACCTGACCTACAAAAGTCTGAATCCTGCCGAGACGTCATTGGCCAACTGGTTTTCTCAACAGACAGGCAAACCCGTTTATCTTATCAACGACACCAAGGCTACTGTACTGGGGGAGAGCCGTTTTGGGCGAGCCAAAGGCAAGAAACAAGTGCTTGCGATCAACATCGACTGGGGTGTTGGGCTGGGCATCGTTGTCAATGGTGAGGTTTTTCAGGGTGCCAGTGGATTTGCGGGCGAACTAGGCCATATTCAGGTTGATCCGGCAGGTGAACTTTGCCATTGTGGCAAAATCGGTTGTCTGAATACCATCACATCGGCCTCAGCGCTGGTTAGCCGCGCTAAACGCGATATTCTGGCCGGGCAAGCCTCAAAACTGTCGGTTTTCCGTGAGCGGGCAGACCAGATCGATATTGACGAACTCATCCTGGCCGCCCAGCAGGACGATATGTATGCCATCCAGATTCTGAATGAAGCTGGTTTCCAGCTAGGAAAAGGTTTGTCGATAGCGATCAGCCTGCTAAACCCGGAAATGATCGTTGTGGATGGTGTGTTGGCGAAAGCCTCAACGTTCATCCTGACGTCTATTGAACAAGCCATCCGGCAGTATTGCCTGGGCGATTTTCAAAATGACCTACGCATCGAAGTCACCCAACTCGACGGGGCCGCCAATTGGCTGGGAATCCATGCGTATGTGATGGAAGATATTTTCGCTACGTTCTAGTGGAGTGAGTGCATCCATTTTGGCAACGAATCACCCACTCCACTATTTAGTTAGCAAACTGCTTACTTAGCTCGCAAATAGGCAAAAGGAATAATCATTTCCTCAAGCGATACGCCCCCATGCTGGAAGGTATTCCGGTAATGGTTTACGTAATAGTTGTAATTGTTCGGATACGCAAAGAAGTAATCTTCCAGGGTAAAGACATACGCCGTCGATACGTGGGGTTTCGGCAGGAACAACCGTTCGGGCTTACGACCAACAAACAGATGGTCTTCGTCGAAACCGAGATTTTTCCCCTGTTTATAGCGCAGGTTGGTATTGGTTTCTCGATACCCTACAATCTTGGCGGGTTTCTGTACCCGAATCATACCATGGTCAGTTGTCACGATGAGTCGGCCGCCTTTGGCTGCAATTTTCTGAACAAACTCCAGCAGCGGTGAATGCAGGAACCACGAACGGGTAATGGACCGATACGCCGACTCGTCGGGTGCGAGTTCCTTGATCATGGCCATATCGGTGCGGGCATGCGATAGCATATCCACAAAGTTGTAAACCACCACATTCAACTGGTTCTGAAACAGATTGTTGAAGTTATCGACCAGTGCTTTTCCCTGGTTTACGTTCAAGATCTTATTGTACGACATTTTTACGTTTAGGCGGCTCTGATCGAGCTGTCGACGCAAAAACTCTTCCTCATGGTTGTTCAACCCTTCATCTTCACTGTCGTCGTTGACCCAAAGATCGGGGTGTTTGCGCTCCATTTCGCTGGGCATCATGCCTGAGAAAATGGCATTCCGGGCAAATCCGGTCGTTGTCGGCAGAATGGAGTAGTACGAAGTTTCTTCCTCCAGAGTGAAGTATTCTGCCAGGATTGGCTCAATCACTTTCCACTGATCGTACCGGAGGTTATCGATCAGGATAAAAAACAAGGGAGTCTGGTTGCCGCCCTGATTCAACAATGGAAAAACCTTCTTCCGCATCAGTTGATGCGACATAATGGGGCTACTCATTTTTGGATCGTTCAGCCAGTCTTCATAGTTGTCGATCACGAACTTACAGAACTCAGCATTGGCCTCGCTTTTCTGCATGTTCATCACTTCCGACATGCTCCGATCCTGCGACCCATCCAATTCCAGCTCCCAGTAAATCAGCTTTTTATAGACATCTGCCCACTCTTCGAAATCCATCCGGTCGTTGTATTGCATGGATATATTTCGAAAATCCTGCTGATACCCGATATTGGTTCGTTCGGTGACGAGCCGTTTGTTATCCAGAATCTTTTTTACCGATAGCAGAATCTGATTGGGATTAAGGGGCTTTATTAGATAATCGGCAATTTTTGAGCCGATCGCTTCTTCCATAATATGCTCTTCCTCGCTCTTCGTAATCATAACGACGGGCAGGTTCGGGCGCATCTGTTTGATTTGTGACAGGGTTTCCAGACCAGTCATCCCCGGCATCATTTCATCGAGAAAAACGACATCATAATTCGTATGCTCAACTTCGTCCAACGCATCGGCTCCACTGTTTACGGAGGTGACGTCGTATCCCTTGTTCTTTAGAAACAGGATATGTGGTTTTAGCAGATCTATTTCGTCGTCGGCCCAGAGTATCGAGTAATTTTGCATGTGTTCAGTTGGTGGTTTATTCGTCTGAATTTCGTTCGGCCCTATCCGGCACGCAGAACGAAACTGTATCATTTAGTTTAACTGGAAACGTCCACTTGTGTTTTAGCAGTTCATAATTAAGGTTTTTTAAGAAAAAAGCATACTAAAGCCTGAAAACAACTCTAAATCTGGTTTCGGACCCACCCAGCGAGTTTTAAGCGGGACAAAAAAGTATTGGATTCTTTTCAATTATAGATTTAAAGGCCAATCGCTCATAAGGCTTTATATATAGGAATCCAACGGATGCGGGTCCACTTCTGGCTTAGTAATCTGGTTTTCAACAGCCAAGGGCTCGTTTGCTTACTTTCTTTCGATTTGACACGAATCATCCATTACTTTCTGCACGATTTGGCATCTAATTCATTGCGATTGTCTTACTGTGAATTAAGTAAGCACAGTTACGGTGGATATTCAAACGCCCGATCAGTTGAATCGGGTGTTTTTTTTACGGATACCTCCCCATTTAATCAGTATAACGAGTAGGTTTACCGTTTTAATCTATTTTTAATGTTAATCTAGAAGGTATTTGGAAAGCACTTAGGTTGAGAACAAAAAGCCTGGCTTCGCTTGAAGTCAGGCTTTTTTCATCTTGGAGTAGCCTGTGTCCACGCCGTAGGCCTGCATTAAATTCCAGTTATAATCGACTGACGCACACAACATTTTCTCCCGACAGTCTGTACATAGTAATGAGAATTTATTTCGTGTGAATAATAGTAGATGACAGGTAAGCCCGGATTCGAATTTGAATCCGGGCTTATTTTTGGCATAAATTTCAGCAAGCCCTTTTTCGACCCTGATCCCAACGATTTACCCACGATTATCTCTCAGCAGTCGCATTTCAGAAAGAAATTCCCGGGGCCGAGAAGAAATAAGTTACTATTCATATGTAAGTGGCAACAATGTTGCTTACAACCTTATATCCTTTATCCAGCGTTTCCCTTGATTCAATCAGAATAGACTATGTCGACCCGACGTAGTCTATTTTTTTAGAATTCCTGAGAATAGATACTTTCAATCAGGAAGCGGATAGCTGACTATTGAGTGGATACAATCTCAGCCATCTGATAATCTGCTACGACGCAGTTGGCGCCCCCCAATCAGCGCCCAAAAAGCATCGCACGAATCGACCCGCTCCTGCGATCTGACGTCGGGATCGTTGCGCCCCGAGCTTTCGACCGTTTACTCAAAATACCCACCCTGATGCACCGTATAATCAACTGTTTAAGCAATTCCCCACACCTACACAACATTCCTATTTACTTTGTATACTTTCCACAAAGTACTTATTGACCACTAATCTCAATCACTTTATTTCAACTCTGATTATGTTGCCGAAACGCTACTCATTTCCTTCCATGCCGACCTTACTGGTCGTAAGCATTTTCCTGTTTGGCGTTGTTAGTTGCGTGATACAGGATCACCGAATTCCCATGCCCGAAGGTCTGACGGCCGTTCAGGGACCACCTTTTGCATCTGGATTAAAATCACCCATCGGCCTTACCGACGACCCCAAAGGTAATCTGTGGGTTACCGAAGCCGGTAGTGGTACGGTCAATAATGGCCAGGTAACGGTCATTACACCAGCAGGTGCCAAGTATCCAGCTATTACAGGCTTTGTGTCTGCGATCAGCCCCGAAAATTCGCCGGAAGGTCTTAACCACCTGGCCTACAGAGACGGCAAACTCTACATCCTGCACGGTGTAGAAGAAAAACTGTACATTGTTGATATTTCAGGTTTCGTTCCTGGCGTCAGTTCACCTATCCTAGCCAGCACACTCACGGGTATTGACATCGGCACTTTCGTTCGCAAAGCACACACGAACGCACCTGACCCGGAAGACTCCAACCCGTACAACCTCACTTTCGGGCCGAACGGTGATCTGTTCATAACCGATTCGGGTGGTAACGCCATTATTCGCCGGGATAAAACAACGGGTACACTGAGTGTATACGCTATTTTCCCCGATACACCCAACCCAGGTTTTCCAAATGCCCCAGGCCCTCCTACACTCGATGCTGTTCCTACGGGTATCGTCTTCGATGGTTCGAACTTCTTCGTTACTTCGCTGGTCGGATTTCCGTTCCCGGCTGGGCAGTCTAAGATCTATCAGGTGGCCGGTGCCGGTACGCCCCCCCTTTCGCCTTCCGTTTATAAATCAGGCTTTTCGGGTTTAACCGACTTAACCTTCTCGTCTGGCGGCCAACTGCTGGTTACGGAGTTTGGCTTTTCGACTACTGCCCGGGTAGCGAGCGGTCAAGATCCAAACAAGACCCTATTTACACCAGCCATCACCCCTGTCGACATTCTGCTGAGTTCAGTCGGTACAGACACCTATTATGTACTGTATTATGGCCCCGGAATCATTGTTAAAATGACGGCCAACTAGGCTCAGGCCATTTACCGATCAGATCATGCCCGCTACTCCAACAAGTAGCGGGCATGACTGTTTATAAGTTCCCCCTTGATACTAAGCACTCTAACGCTACTTTCAAACGACGGGCAGATACCTCATTGAATCGAATAACTCGACACGCTACATATTTCTGGTAAATTCAGGTGTACATTTACCTATATTTCACTAAATAAACCGTTTATATAGCTGACTATCGAATCGCCAGTTAGGTTTGGCTGTGTATAAACCCATGAAAATGATTTCCTTCTGTTCCACTATAGTCTTTTTGAGTGGATTAACTAGCCTGAGTCTTCCTTCGGCGCGGGCAATGGTAGTACCCCTCCCCCACACCCTTATCATTGACTCGCTGCGGATTGAAAAAAAAGACGGAAAACGGTTTATCCTGCATCGGGTCGATGAAGGGCAAACCCTTTACGCTATCTCCCGAAAATACAAACGATCCGTAGCCGAGATAAAAGCGGCCAACCCCGACATGAAAGAAGCGGTTCGTTATGACCAGCTTATCCTGATTCCGGTTCCAGATGGTGCACTGAGCCGGAAAGAAGAGAAGGCCATTGATAAAGCCATAAAGAAACAGGAAAAAGAAGCCAAACGGGAAGCCCGCGAACGAGAAAAAGAAACCGAGAAAGTCGCAGACGCAAGAACCGTAGCTAAAGCTGAGAGAGCGCCGGAAAAGGAGGTTAAAAAACCGGACGATCCAGCCCAGTCAGGCATCCATGTGGTTGAAGTGGGGCAAACTCTGTACAGCCTTGCGAATCGATACGGTGTTTCGCAGGCCGATATTCGCAAATGGAACAATTTGCCGGGCAATAATGTGCTGATTGGACAACCACTGATTGTTTCCGAAAAAGCCTATCTGGATCGAACCCCATCCAATGCAGTAGCCGCCACCAAATCGACCGAAACACCCAGCCGCCCAACGCCATCGCATCCGGTCGATACTAATACCCATGAATCTCGCCCCCACGATACCCGGCCCACTACCCGCACCGAACCCAAGCCTGACCACCGCAACGAAACGGATACGCCCACGCGCACCTCAGCTCCTGGCACAAAGCCTGCCGAACCAGAGCCGGAGCCGCCCCGTCCCGGCAACGATGCGCCAATGCCAACCCAGGGCCGTCGTATCTCCTCGAGTGGTGTAGCCGAAATGATCGACGGTACTGATGGCTCCGGTAAATTCCTTGCCCTGCACCGGACAGCCCCCATCGGAACCCTGGTACAAGTCCGAAACGAGTTCAATAATCAGAGCTTATGGGTAAAAGTTATTGGCCGACTCCCCAATACAGGCATCAACGATAAGATCCTAATTAAGCTCTCAAGTCAGGCTTTCGCGAAACTTTCGCCCGAGGATCGGCGTTTTCGGGCAGAGGTCAGTTATATTGTGAAATAAGTTATGGAAACTAAAGAAGAACGGATTGCTCGTAGACACCGGGAACGCGACGAGGAGATGAAAGCTTCGCCCGGTTACATAACCTTCAGTATTATGTTTACTCTGGCCTATCCGTTCATTGCCGTTTTTACCTTTGTCATGTCTACTTTGCTGGCGATCTTTTCAGGCATTTCACGAGCCCTGGCCTGGGTAGTCAGTGGTGGAAAAAGTAAATGATACCCAACCATTTTTCGTCCCTACATAATTTTCTGGATGCAAAGGCCGATCAATACAATCGGCCTTCGTTCATTGAGCGCGACCCGATCAGCATACCACATCGGTTCAGTCAGAAACAGGATATTGAAATCATGGGATTCTGGGCGGCCGTACTCGCCTGGGGCCAGCGGCCTGTGATCCTGAAAAAATCGGCCCAACTGGTTGACCTGATGGATGGCACCCCGTACGATTTTATTCGGAATCACCAGGAAAGCGACCTGAAGCGTTTCCTTTCGTTCAAACACCGGACCTTCAACGCCACCGACGCGCTCTATTTTCTCCACTTCTTCCGCCAGTATTACCAGCAGTACGACTCCCTGGAAGATGCTTTTTTACCCCATTTATCCGCTTCGTTACAGCCATCCCCAACCGTCGAAACGGGTTTGATTGCGTTTCACGACCGATTTTGTGGCCTTACGGATTTCTTTCCAGAGCGCACCCGGAAACACATTGCTACCCCTGCCCGCAACTCATCCTGCAAACGGCTTCTCATGTTTCTGCGCTGGATGGTTCGTCAGGACGATCGGGGGGTTGATTTTGGCTTATGGACTCGCATTCAGCCCAGCCAGTTGGTGATGCCTATTGATGTACACGTGAACCGGGTAGCGCGCCAATTAGGCTTACTTATCCGGCCACAAACCGACTGGAGAGCCGCTCTGGAACTGACCGAAACCCTGCGTCAATTTGACCCGACGGACCCCGTTCGTTATGATTTTGCTCTGTTTGGGCTGGGCGTCGAAGGCGAATTATAAACTGTATGGCCATTCTGGCTACCTTTATCCCAATTCTCTTTTTTTATTGGGATTAATAAAGGTTAATAAACAAACATTAGCCAAAACGGATTACCCAAATACGAACTTGTCAAACGAACAGGATGCCATTTCAGATCACTACCCAATCCTTTGGCCCTCTCCCAACGGGCAGTACCCCACTTACCGAATACCTGCTCGAACACACCGAAACGGGTGAATTCATATCGGTAATTCCAGAATTTGGAGCGGTTTTACGTCGATTAGTGCTCCGCAAGGGCCACCATCTGTTTGCGCTGATCCAGGCTCCCGAATCTCCACAGGCACTCATGGCCGACGAAAGTTATGCCAGTGCCTTCCTGTATCCATTTGCCAGCCGGATTCGGCATGGCGTTTATCGGTTTGAAGGCACTGACTATGCCATAAAAATGAACGAAGTTCATCGCGACAATGCCATACACGGCTTTGTCCATGGGCGCCCTTTCACGGTTGTCAACGAAGAAGTAACCCCAACCCACGCCCAATTGGTACTCCGTTACTCGTATCAGGGCGATACATTCGGTTATCCATTTCCCTTTGTCCTGACCATTACGTATCAACTAACCCAGGCGAATCAGCTCGCGCATGGTAGTAACCCTGCCGGCGACCGGATGTGCGCACTGAAAATTACCTATACTGCTCAGAATACAGGCACTACGCGAGCTCCTGCTGCCTTTGGATGGCATCCGTATTTCACATTCACGGAAGATGCTGAACGAACGGCTGAGTTTGTTGACGGGATGACGCTATCGTTGCCAGGCCGAACGGCTATCGTACTCGACGATCACATGATTCCGGTTAGTCGCTATCCGTTTCAACCGGCCGAAGTGATTGATCTGCACAAACGCCAGTTGGACACACCCTTTCAAATTACCCCAACCAGCCTGCCTACCGACCATGAATCGTTTGCTGAAACCATTCTGACCTCAGGAGAAACAGGTGCACGGCTGATTGTTGGACAGCAAACCGGGGAAGGGAAAATGAACTACCTCGTTTGCTACACCCCACCCCGGCGCGACAGTATTGCCATTGAGCCGCAGACCGCCAATGTAAATTCCTTCAACAATGGCGAAGGATTGACTATTCTAGGCCCCGGCGACACACTTTCCGGTACCATCTGGGTGCGGCTGGATTAGCCTGGTGGTTGAGTAGGGCAAATACCTACTCAACCATTTACAATTGCCGGAATTTGATGTTTCGATACCAAACTGTACTGCCCCAATCCTGAAGGCCAATGCGTCCGTTGTAGCGGCCTTTACTGATCGGCGCATTTTTGAGTTTACTTTCGGCTATCCGTTTTTTCCATTCAGCGCTGGAAATATCGTACTCATGGATAACAAAGCCATTGACAGTCACCGTTAGTTTGTCGTGTTTTAATACAACATGCACTTTATTCCACCCGCCTACTGGCCGAATCTGTCGTACACGCGCGCTGGCAACACTGAAAAAATCACCGGCACGATGTTTAGTGTCATCGGCCCTTTCATAAATGGCATCGTCTAATACCTGCAATTCCAATCCAGTATCGAAACTATTTTTGTATTGGGATTCCTCCTGGACGAAAAAGAAGATACCGCTATTCGTAAATCGCTCGACTTTCCATTCGATTTTAAACTCAAAATCGCCTGAGAAAACAACATCCGTTACTAGATCACCACCGTTAGGCGTTTTGCTTCCAATCTGATTGGGTAGATTTAGCTTTAATGCATCCCCGTCTATTTGCCAGGCAGCCCCGATACCTTTAGTACCATAGCTGTGCCAGCCAGCCAACGTATGTCCGTCAAATAACAATTTCCACCCCACTTTTTTTTCCTGAGCTGTTAGCCTGTTGGGTTCCTGCGCACGCATAGGTATATACGTAAAACAAAACAGAAGGGTAAGAAGGAGAAATAGACGAGCAGACATAATACAACTTTGATTATATGGTCATCTATCTCTAAAGAAAACCCGATACTGAAACTCATCGATGTCCGACCTAGGCAGATCCGTTTTATGAGCCTATGGCATGGAGCCCTTGTTCAACAACACCCTGTTTACTCGTCTCAAATCAGGAAGTTTACAAATTAGGCAAGCCAATAAGACGTTCATCACAGCAACCCCATACGCGTCAATACCGACCAGACAACTTGTTTTTACAAACTGATCCAGGCGGCATTGCTACTAACCCCCGGTTTTGACCTGCGCTTTTTGAACAACACAATGCCCGCCCCCAATAGCCAAACCAACCCACTGGCCGTGACCAAGTCTACCCAAGGTATATCACCCTGATCGGCCTGAGGTTGTATATCAATCAGGGTATTATCTTTAAGGGTCAACGCAATCGTAAACTGGTTGCTATCCTGCAAAATAAAGCTTCGGGCTTTGCCCCCATCCGGATAAATTTTCAGTAAACAATAGTGGTTTTTCAGACTGGCAAAGCACCGCTGGCTTATGGTCAGAGTTTGTAAATGTGAGGGCATTTCGGGCAAATCAAAGCGAACATCTGTCTGATGATTCAGAATGAATAAACCCTTTTTTAGCGCTACGGCCTGATCACCGTTTGCTCTAATCTGTATGTTTTCCCGAAGTTGGTCCTCAATTAATTGCTGGAAAGCTTGCGCCTGGATTGGCTCTGACGGTTTGTAGACGCCTTTGTTTTGTAAGGCATTCTGAAAAGCGGCAAGGCTCGCACCAACAAGCAGATTCCATTGCTTATTCTTGTTCTGAACGAAAATAATCGTTGAAATCTGCGGGTTGTGCGCCTGTAAGGAGCTGGAAACGACTATAAACAGGATAAAGAACAGGCTCTTTTTCATAAGCTCAATTTAGTAGCAATGTTGAAGAATATGCAGGCTCAGAAACTTACCGAAAAAGAGCCTTGCGCCCCTCGAAAGCTACTGATAAAACTATTGCTGCCAGCCGATGCCACATGATAATGGTATCCTCTGGTTTTGTCATAATGCCCACGGTTTGCATCAAGGTCAGTAGGTTCATTACCGCTTGCATCCAATCGTTCATACAAGCCATAACCGTCCATAGCATACCCAATCATAGCCGCATGGCCGTCACTTTGGGCGACTTTTTTGGTGAGTCCGGTGGCAGCATGATAATGATAGCCAGTAGCCGTATTGACGTGGCCTCCTGCATCGTCCATTGGAGCCAGCGTATGGGCTCCCAGAATGGCGGATGTAGGGGCCGGTGGATCAAAATTAACCCCATTAAAAGCGATACCTACCACCGTTCCCATACCCTGAATGGAAGCCGACTTGCTTAGTTTGACGGGTTTCACAGGGATATAAAACGTTTTTTTCAATCCCGATACATAGGATGGCTGACATTCTACGCAATAGTTATTATAGGCCGCATCGACATTAGGGCGGGCAGCCGCTTCACAGGCAGCTTTTGTGTTGGTCACTTTTATACTCCCATCGGCATTGTATAATTTCCAGACGGCATCGTTATAAAAAGTGGCCAGATTTTTAACAAATGCCCCATCAACATCATACACCTTCCCCCCTTCAAACCAAATCCCCCCTTTGCTGGCATTATCGGTAATGTTGGTTGGGCACCAGGGCCCTACCGAATGCTCAGTAGGTGTATTGTTGGTAACAATTTTATAGCAGACGGCCGAAGTGCCATCCGAAAGGGTCTTTGTTATTTTGGTTATAGGCTCGGCTAAACCCGCCTGAATAAAAAGGCCGGGATCGACCTCAACCACAACTTCATCAGTCGGAGTAACCGTTGTTGATTCATCGCCTTTATTACAACCTAGTGAAAGCAGAGACACGATCCCCAGGCAAACAACTGTTAAGGCAGCGTTTTTACCGTTTTTGTTGAAAAGCATAGCTAACTGGAATTTGATACCAGTTGCTTAGACGCTTTCCCTCCTTCGTTCCTACGCCTTAAATCGTTTTGATAAATAAGTTTGTTCTGCATACGAACGCATTCAACTGGCAATCAACCCCTTACTTTATCTCTAAAATTGTATTGCAGAACTGTATTAGGCTACGTGCGATGACCGATGTTGTGCATCTTTCTAAAAAAAGCCCTGTACTCTATATGGAACGGCCGACAAGTCAACCGGCCCGTAGGCTGACTTGTCGGCAGAACCTGGTAAACGAATAACTATAACCTCCGTCTGTATCCACAAAACTGTTTGGCGAATCCTGTTTTATGAAACAAGCAACATGGAGCGTAAACCGATTAAATAGGTTTCTTGAAAAGGATGCCTATTTAAGGTTTTCAGAAAACCTAAAAAATCACTTTACTACTTCACTAATCTGGATGGTAGGGCTGATGTTCGTGTATTTTGGAAAATCTGCCCTGATCGCATCTCGATTAGGAGCGATAGCAGCCTGATAATCACTAAGACTTTTTACATAGAAACTCCCAATAGCCATAAACGGCAATGGAGAGTTAGGCATTCCATTGGCAATCCCTTTTTCTATGGTATACCGGACCAGATTAGCGCCGAGTAAACCTGCCACAAACGGCATATGGCTTTTTTCATAATAATCCATATCGAACGTTTTCCCTTCTGAATAGGGGTACAAAATGGATACCTTAATCAAACCCTTATCGGCCCCTCCCGTCTGTTTATCGGATTTAGGAGAGTTACCCTGCTGAGCCAGTGTTGAAAAACATAGGCCAAAAGCCAATACAAATGCGGCAAATATTATTTTCATGGTATTCCTGTTTAATTGTCCGGCACGAAGCTAAAAAGATCCAGCAGAAATCCGATTTTTCTATCCAAAAGTTCAGAACATTGGCTTTACTAGCTCCCCATCTGGCAAGCCTGTCTTATGAAAGGTCGCTCAGCTTGCTCAGGCATCAGCCCACAACCATCAAACTCATTGGAGTCATTTTTTCCGGATTATAGACCTTATACTCTCTTTCCCCTCCACCTTGCTGGGCTGCGGGGCGAACATCCTGTCACCCCGGAAAATCACTTACGTGGAGGGGACAACAACGTATTATCAAAGCTTTTTTTATATAATGCTTTGACCACTAATCCAATAAATCCTTTCGCACAACCCAGTCCTGCCAATCCGTTATAAGCTGTATTTCAGCAATGATTCCGCTCTGTCTAAATTGTGGTAAGAGTGGCGAATGGCGGAATTCCCAGGGCGTTAGTACAATTGCATCCTTGGGCTCAATCTGGTCTCCAGTAATATCACAAAAGAAATGATCTCGTCCAGACATGTCAGCAAGCGTGATAGCCTCTTCGACCCGGGTTTTCTGGTCACGCTGCTCGGGCCATTCGAAACGTGGATGAAACCGCACAGGTATTCCTAACTGCTCTATGGCTTTTATCGATCGCTCTAACTCAGGGGGAATCATACGACGATGACGCCTACCGTTTAGCATTAGCATTGCATTTGGACCATGATGCTCTAACATCTGTAGCCACGCAGTATCGGCACTTGGGGCGAAACCAACCTTCGAAGTTGCTGAAGAGGCCGAGTACAAATGCCCCCAAACGACCTTCTGGGGGACGACGCGTTCTAACCCGGCAGGAACGTTTAATCTACAGCCAAATACTTCACGACTACCAGGTTTTGCATCACCACCATTAGGAGTAGCTATTACATGCCAAGGCAGCAGACGGTCGCGCCAGACAGTTGGAAAAGCGCGAGGTAATAAGCTCACCAAGCCGCCCGCCGATTGGGCGGCTTCTAAAAGCTGACGGCGCATTCGTAGAAAGTCTTTAAACGCTTCGTCGAGCCCTTCACCAACTAACCAAGGCAACGCTTTAAAATCGAGTTTTGCCTCCATAGCCTCTATATCTGCACCAATTTCTTCTAAAGCAGTTCGCCCCCACAGCCGACGTGAAAGTTCATCTACCAAAGCAGCCGCTTCCTCATCGGGCATGTCAAAGCGACCTGCCTTGCCGAGTTTTTCTATCATTATGCTTAAACGGCGCTCAGGGGCAACTAAGCTGGCATCTGGCTTCGAACCTACTCCGAAAAAACGACCGCAAAGAGCTGTCACAAACAAAGCTGCTGCAAGATTTGGGTTTAAAACAACCAACCCTTTTTTATCTGTCGAGCAACCAAGCACACCGCACACAGCTTCAATAGTTCGGTATGGCCCTTCCTGAGGAAGGGAATGTACATATCTTTTCATTACTGCAAGAGAATCCTCTATTCCGAAGCAGTGTTCGATTGAAAAGGTCTGGCAACTCTGAGCCAAGCCTTCCATTTGTGCATTTCCACCCAGATGGATGACCTGATCACCAAGGCTCACAGGCGCATCAAGCTGGCCCATGAAGCTTTTCAAGTTCTTCGCCAACCGTGCCATTTCGATGATATTCGGTGCTGGTTCTGCAATACCTAAACATCTGCGGTGAACGGAATTATCATAAATCTCAACCGGAAACCAGACGGGCTCACCGCATTTCTTAGCATGAGCCAAAAGAGGATTGACGTTACTGGCCAGGATAAACAGGTCACGGAAACGACGCGCACCATAGTTAGTAAGGCATGTGTCGAGATAGTGACGCTTTTCGTGCCAGATACTGGAAGCGAACCAAAGCATTCGAGACCGCAGAATATCTTCTTTTGGTATATCCAAAAGCATCTTTGAGGGGTCTTCTCCGCGCACGGCTGCCCTTATCGCTTCATTTGCGATGGCAGCTTCACGCTCCATCAAATTCCCTGTTGTAGTCCAAATGGCCAGGGTCGCTGGGTCAAAATAAGCGGTAGGTATCATTCAGGTACCATCTGAGTCACTTCTAAATCAGACGTCTCACCCTGGAGCCGCCCCAGGGACTTCCCAACCATAGAGTCAGAGACAGAAACGACGCCTTTCCGTTTTTTTAGTTCCTCGCGTAGTGCCTTAAGAAATGTCAATGCCGCCGTGGCTGTCGAAAAAACAACTGTTATAAACCCCAGCAACTCTTGGACCTCTGGTAAACCAACATTCATTGGCCTACTCGCATCTAAACTTGTGGGTTCTGAAATTTGGTCTATTTCTGGTCGTTCCTTCGCCCAAGCAAGGATTATTTCAATTTCTTGCTCTGAACCGGTCAAATCAATTGTAGTTGACATTTAGGTAGTTCATTTAAGTGTAAAATGTTCGTTCAAGGCAATCGGCAATATTGATACCAAGAAGTAGTAGGGTCGTTTATGGTGGAAACTAATACCATACTTCCTATTTTGCTGAATCACTTTATTAAGCGGTCTTAATCTAACCTGCTAACATAATTTGGGGCCTTTGGCTTGTCGATGAGAGCTGATAAACGAGCAAAGCCACCTTGTTACGAGCCGGGCGCTCTGTCGCAGACAGATGAACCACGCGGAGTAACTACCTTAAATAATTGGCCTAGGAACTACAGCCAGTGTTTCATGAAGCGAGGTTAGTATCGCTTTTAAGCCCGATTGCGAGCACCAATATTCGTTTATAACACCGCTTGTCGAGTAAGTGGAAATGTTAAAGCCGTCTTCAATATCGTTGTACCAGATTACATGCTTTCCCAAAATGGCAACTACCCAAAAACCTTCTCCTTCATCTCCCATTGGATAATTCTGCCACTTTTGAGGAGGTATTTTGATGAATTCCCAAAAAGAGGACACCACTGTACCTTCAATATCTAATTCGCAGTCTAAAACTAGGTTCTGCAATTCGTCAGCAGATATTGGTTTCCACATAGATTCTCTTTTTCTATTACACGTGCCCATCAAAGGCGTTTGTTTTGTCGCACGAAACCCACCTAATTGTTCAGGATCGGCTATTGGCGCAGTTCTCGTGTCAACCGAAGCAGACTAACGAACCCAAAGTTTACCTACTGAGTCGCGCGACCTGTCGCCGGGACGATGGCAAACACGCTTTTTTACTGCTTTTGCGAGACACCCAACGCCAACAGGGGCTGATGGATGGACGCTACGTGCCTGAACACACGTACCTGCACCTTTACACCCTCGTTTGGTTGGGCTGTAGACTCTACCTCGGGACGTGCGTCCTGTCACACGGCAGCTACCCTGCGCGAAGCAAAACATTATTGATTCGTGAATAAGCTTATAATAAACGTATCTTGTTGTCGGTATGGCAAAATACAAACAATCAGAGTACGAACTACTCCGCCGACGCTGTGTCGAACTGGATCAGCAGGGTTGGAAGCAGGGCCCTATTGCGCAAGCACTGGGCTTGACCCAAGGCTGGGTTAGTCAGACCCTCAAGAAATACCGACAGCAAGGCATAACAGCCTTGCAATGGCGAAAACCCACTGGAGCGCCCACTCGGTTAACAACCGACCAACTTGAT
>NZ_KB893210.1 GCF_000374025.1 Spirosoma panaciterrae DSM 21099
TGGCACGTCGGTGACCTTGAAGGTGACGTCGTAGGGTGCCTCGCGGAGTTGGTTGCAGTTGGTTTGCCAGCGGAAGTTCACTGTGGCGGGTTGGGCCTGGGCAACTCCTCCGTTAATGAGCTGGGCATAGGCGGGCTGGATCAGCTCACCGGGTGCCAGAGCGGCTCCATCCTGCCCGACGTTAAATACACCCCCGAATCCAGCAATGATGACGCGCTGCCCATCGGGGTCAGTGGCCGTAACGGGTTGCTGGATGAGGGTTCCGGCTTCGACGCAGAGATCAGGGATAGGAGCCAGCAACGGGCGTTTGTTGGGCGAATCGACCACAATGATCTGCATATCCCGGGTGATCTCTCCGATGAGGACGCCGTTTCGCCATTCTTCGATGATGAAGGCAAAGTTGAACTGGCCTGCTTCGCCAGGCGCATCCCAGCAAAGCTCGCCAGTGATGGGGTTGATCGAAAAGGTGGGTGTCCCTCCGCTTTCACTGCCCAGCCCACTAAATCGGGTTGGGTCCTGATACACAGGAATATTTCGCCCCACACACCCATTATCAGTGAGGGAGGTCTGAGGCACACTAAGTCGATAGGCGAGACTGTCGCCATCGGCATCGAAGGCGGCTGGATTGTGGCAGAATTTCTGGCCCACCCGGCCCGAGTCGAGGGGTGGGTTGAGCATGACAGGGGTGGAGTTGGTCAAAAGAGCCGCGTTGATCAGGATCGTCGTCGAAACAAAAAAGCGGATCTGGTCAGAAGACCCCGGCGGGGGCAGGTTTTTTGTGTCGGCGTTCCGGTTGGGTACGGTTATACCAATGGTGTACACGCCTGGCCCCGGATACGTATGAATCGCTGTATACGAGTTAACCGATGACGTACGGCCATTAATATACTTCCGACTAGCCCGTTTGACGTCCAGAGTTGTACCGTCGCCAAAACAAAGGGTGTATGGCTCGGCCTGGTCAGCCGCCTGCCGACCTTTTATTTCGTCATAATAGGCGGTGAAGGTAATGATATAAGTAAGTGAAGTTGCTGAAACGCGCTTGGTAGTGATTTCACCCGCCCGCACGTGGGTAGCCTGACTGATTGTGGGATATACTATTGCCCCTAGCAGTATGCTCCAAAGTCCAAGACTGTAAACGAACCGCATAAACGTATCCTATTTTCCTCTACAACGATTTGAATTACCAAAAGTGTATTAGAAAATTGGTACTATTGACTAGTTCGTTGATTTTTAAATGAAAAAGGACGGAGTAGGGAATCCGTGCTGGTTCTGCCTACTCCCTTTTTCATTGCCAATTTCTGCTTGGCCTCGTGTCGTGAGCTTATTTCATGGAGACACCCTCCCGCAGAATCTGCACCCAGCCCTTCAAAACCTGGGGCGGGGCATCCTTCTCCAGCAACCCATACCGCACCGTGGCCTGATAATAGTACAGACCCGTCGGCAACTCCGCCCCATCACTGCTCCGACCATCCCAGCTCAGGCTACTGCCCACACTCTCGTACACCTTGGCCCCCCATCGGTTGTAGACCACAAACACCACCTGCTCCACAAACCGGGGACACTTCAGCGGCTGGAACACATCATTCTTGCCATCCCCGTTGGGGGTGAACACGTTGGGCAGCAAAAAACTCGGGCATGCATCCACACACACCTTGTTGGAGGGNCCTTCGATACGGTAAACGGCGAGTTTGGTGGGGTTGCCGGCCTGGGACGGGGAGCAGGTGTAGGGATCCCAGGAGAGCTGGACGGCTCTGCCGCTGGTGCTGGTGACGGCTTTTGTGGCGAGGTTTTTGACGGCGGGTCCGATGAGCTGGATTCGGAAAGTCTGGAAGGAGGTGAGGGTNGGGGTGCCTCTAGGNGGCACGTCGGTGACCTTGAAGGTGACGTCGTAGGGTGCCTCGCGGAGTTGGTTGCAGTTGGTTTGCCAGCGGAAGTTCACTGTGGCGGGTTGGGTCAGAGGGGTATCTCCATTAATTAATTGAGCGTATTGAGGTTGAATGAGTTCGCCGGGAGACAAGGGTTGTCGGTCGGGGCCAATGTTGAAAACCCCACCAAAACCAGATATAACGACCTTTTGCCCATCGGGGTCGGTGGCCGTGACGGGTTGCTGGATGAGGGTTCCGGCTTCGACGCAGAGGTCGGGGATGGGGGCCAGCAACGGACGTTTGTTGGGTGAGTCGATAATGAAAATCTGCATATCCCGGGTGATCTCTCCGATGAGGACGCCATTTCGCCATTCTTCGATGATGAAGGCAAAGTTGAATTGGCCTGCTTCACCGGGCGCATCCCAGCAGAGCTCGCCGGTGATGGGGTTGATCGAAAAGGTTGGAGGGCCTCCGCTTTCGCTCAATCTACTAAATCGGGTTGGGTCCTGGTAACCTGTTATAGCCCTACCTGTACACCCATTATCGGTGAGGGAGGTCTGAGGCACACTAAGTCGATAGGCGAGACTGTCGCCATCGGCATCGAAGGCGGCTGGGTTGTGGCAGAACTTCTGGCCCACCCGGCCCGAGTCGAGGGGTGGGTTGAGCATGACAGGGGTGGAGTTGGTCAAAAGAGCCGCATTGATCAGGATCGTCGTCGAAACAAAAAAGCGGATGGCGTCTGAAGGGGCTGGTAGGTTGTTGGTATTTCGGTTCCGAAGCGGTACAGTTATCCCAATGGTATACGTGCCTGGACCCGGATACGTATGTACAATGGTATACGAGTCGATGGAGGATGTGCGGCCATTAATCAATTGGCGTTGCCATCGCTTTATATCTGAAGTGCTCCCATCGCCAAAACAGATTGTGTAGTTATCGGCCACATCGGAGGCTGGCTTTCCATTGGCTTCATCGAAATAAGCCGTAAAGGTGATGAGGTAGGTAAGGGAAGTTTGCGAAATACGCTTAGTCGTAATTTCACCCGCCCGCACGTGGGTAGCCTCACTGACTGTAGGGCATAGAATTGCCCCCAGCAGCAGCCCCCAAAGCCCAAGACTGTAAACGAATCGCATAGATGTAGATGTTTGCATTGTTCACCTACAACGTCGCAATCTGCTAAAAGCGTATTCTTCTGATTCGATTGATTTTGAACGGTATGTGCGCTTCAATGGCACCCCGTATTATCCAGCCGGAGTACTGGATTGATTGACTTGAGTAAGAGCCTAAACCTTATAAAAGCCCGGACTATTAAAAAGGGTTTTCCAGAAGAAACGGAGAAAAATGCCTACATTTTTCGTATAGGCTCGCTGGCTACTCAGGTCGGCCAGGAGGGAACGACGATCGCGGATATTGACGGCCATTTTCCAGATAAATACGACCGGAATCATCAGGATATAATGCAGAATGAGGATCACATAGGCCCCAACGCCGTATTGCTTACGAACCCAGAGCAACTGCGACACCTGCACCTGGGGCTTAAATCGGTTAATGTGCGTAACCACATGCTGCTGATTGTCTTCACTGCTACCGTATTCGAGATGGATGAACTGCTCATTGCGCAGCAAAAGCAGCTTCCCCTTTTGGCCAAGCCGATACCCCCATTCGACATCTTCGCCGTACATAAAGAAGCTTTCGTCTAACTTCCCGGCCCGATCAATCACCGACTTCCGAACCATCAGAAAAGCGCCCGACAGCCATTCGACCTGGTCGGGGTCGCTGAACTGTGGATCGGGCATGAGTCGATAGAGGAATTTTTCGGAGGCTACACCACCCGGCAGGATGTAAAATGCCCGGCGCATCTGTCCGAAAGTCGTGTACAGATTTGGGCGCATCTGTCGATTGGCCATGAGTTGCATAACGCTTACAGCCGCTACATCAGCGCGATTGTCAAGCACCTGGATGCAGTGGCCCAGCACATTGTCGATCAGTAATGTATCCGAATTAAGTAGTAGGATGTAACGGCCGTTGGCCTGTTGAATGCCCAGATTATTGGCCCGTGAGAAGCCCGCATTATAGCCCGTCTGAAACCACCGTACATTGGGGTAAGCTGCCTGAATGATCGTCTGACTGTTGTCGTTCGATTGATTATCGACAACGAGTACTTCGAAATCGACTCCTGTTGTGTACGCATAAACTGAGGCTAAACAGTTAAGAATGAGCTGAGGAGTCTTGTAATTGACAATGATGATGCTTAAGTCAGGCAAAGCGATTCCGGCGATAGTTGGGCTGTAAAGGTAAGAAGTTTACAGTATACAGTTTATAGAGTAAGGTATACGATTTACAGTGGTCAACGCAGGAGTGTAGCTGCGTTGACCACTGTAAATCGTATACCCTGAACTGTATCTATCAATACAATACCCACGTATCTTTACCACCACCACCTTGTGAGGAGTTGACCACCAGCGACCCTTTGCGCAGAGCAACGCGGGTCAGGCCACCCGGTATCACATTGACATTGTCGCCATAGAGGATGTAAGGGCGCAGGTCGACGTGACGGCCTTCGGCATGATCGCCAACAAGGCAGGGCACGCGCGACAGTGAGATGGTTGGCTGAGCAATGTAATTGCGGGGGTTAGCCTTTATTTTCTGCCGGAAAAGTTCGTGATCTTCGGGAGAGGCTTTCGGACCGATCAGCATACCGTACCCTCCCGCTTCGTTGGCTTCCTTAACGACCAGTTGCTCAATGTTGTCCAGTACATACTGGCAATCGTCCTCCTCCCGGCAAATGTAGGTTCGAACGTTGGGGATGATCGGCTCTTCGCCCAGGTAATACTGAATGATCCGGGGTACGTAGGCGTAAATCACTTTATCGTCGGCTACGCCCGTTCCTGGTGCATTGGCCAGCGCGACCCGACCACGCTTGTATACTTCGAAAATGCCCGGTACGCCAATCATTGACTCAGGATTGAAGGCCTGTGGGTCGAGGAAGGTATCATCGATCCGTCGGTAAATGACATCGACAATCTGGAAGCCTTTGGTCGTACGCATTTTTACATAGCCACCCGATACAACCAGATCGCGGGCTTCGACTAGTTCTACCCCCATTTGCTGGGCCAGATACGAATGTTCGAAATAAGCCGAGTTATAAATGCCTGGGGTTAAAACTACAACGGTTGGGTTGGGCCGGTCGGCAATGTATTGCAACATCTGGAGCAGCCGGGTTGGGTAATCCGATACGGGTCGGACGCCCGTTTGGGTCAGTACTTCCGGGAATGTCTGCTTAAGAAGTTCCCGGTTCTCAAGCATATAGGATACACCAGATGGGCATCGGAGGTTGTCTTCCAGTACCATAAACTGACCATCATCACCCCGGATGAGGTCGGTGCCTGTTATATGACACCAGATCCCTTTGGGGGGGCGCACACCCAGGCAACCGGGCAAAAACGATTTGCTGGACTCGATAAGGTCACGGGGTACAACGCCATCGTTCAGAATACGCTGCTCGTTGTATACATCGTCCAGAAACATATTGATGGCCTTAATGCGCTGAATCAGCCCGGCTTCGAGCCGATTCCACTCGGCCGATTCGATCACACGCGGGATGATGTCGATAGGCATAATCCGCTCCGTACCTTCTCCTTCCGAATACACGTTGAACGTAATGCCCATACTCATCAGCGCACGCTCGGCCGCAAGTTGCCGACTAATGAAATCTTCGCGGGTCAGTTGCTCAACACGTTGCTGAAAAGGTACATACCCGGCTCGCACCTGCGTTTCGCTGGTGAACATCTCATCAAAAAAATTCTCGGTCTGGTAGTCTGAAAACGAGAAATTGACGCTGGCCTGCCCCTGCGATTGCGTCATTCCATTGAGTGTTTGTGACTGCGATTGGCGGGTATTTTGTTTTTTCATAGAACAATCTATTTATAATCAGGTCGACAGCCAAATAGTATATTGGCGACTAAAGCATTGTGCAAATAAAACGCTTTATACGTAAAAATTTATACACAATTAGTCACTATTGATAAAGTTCATCGGACGTTGCGTGCAACGGTTTGGCTTTTATCGTCTTTTAATCGGCCTCAGTGGCTGGCTGCCTGAAATGAATGAGCAGTTGGTGTTAGACTAACGGATTGGTAGCCAGGGTATTGTTTAGGATGGTTTTAGGGGTTTGTGCTACAGTCATGCCAAAGTGAATCAGATTTTTTTATCGGCTTTGCAACGACGGATATACGTTGCACGTACGGCAGAATAGTACCGGCAAACGAATCGGGCTGCACCTTATTTCTCAGTTTAATTTTTTTAACAAAACCTAATGACTTCCAACATGAAAACATTGCTTGTGTTCAGTTTTGTGGCTGCTTTGGCGGTAGGGATGAGTAGCTGTAACAAGACATCGGTTGACCCCGCCGATGCGGATGCATCGGCCCGAACAACCGCAACGACCAGTACGTCGGCAACGGGGCCGCTTAGCGTAACTGTGGTCGATGCGGCCAGTTTGCCTGCTGCCATTACCACCTACATTACGACAAATTATGCCGGGGCTACCATCAAGGAAGCACTCAAAGATTCGAATGGAGATTATGCCGTAGCGATTGTACAGAATAATATTCTTAAGCTGTTGCTATTCAAAGCCGATGGTACGTTTGTGAAAGAAGCTGACGGTCGTAAGCATGGTCGTCGTGATTCAACGCATCACATGCCAGGGGATTCACTGCATCATCCCAAAGGCGATTCGCTGCATCATCCCAAACCCGCCCCGGGCGATTCTGCACATCATCCCAAACCAACGGGGCCAATAGCGACAACAGTGGCCGTATCGAGTCTGCCAGCGGCTATTACGACTTACATTAGCACAAACTATGCAGGAGCAACGATTGAAAAAGCCGTTCAGGATACCAAAAGCAGCGACTATATCGTAGCTATTCTCACGTCGGATAAAAAACGGGCTTTGCTACTATTCGGCTCCGACGGTACGTTCAAGAAAGTATTGCTCGGTAAACGCTAGCCGAAACAACTGAGTAGAGTATGAGGTATCCTGAACCCAAAACGGATACCTCGGTTAAGCGCCCTTCTGGTTTGAGACTTCAGCCTAAGCTCAAATCAGAAGGGCGTTTTTTTATGCCTATAACACATCTTCCTACTACCAGCGGGGCTGTCTAGTATCGATCTATAAGAACTTTCTAAGATCAGCTTAAGGTCGTTCTAAGGGGAAATCGTCTCCTTTGCCGCAAATCATACTTATAGCAACGTTATGAAAAAGATGACACAATTGATTAGACGGGTACTTGCGATGTCGTTAGTTATCGGTGCCATTGGCGCCATTCAGGGGTGTAATACCGACTCCAACCAATCTCGCACAGAAGAGGCCATAGAACAAACCGGCGACTCCATGGAAGCCAGTGCGGAGGAAGGGGCCAGCCAGACAGAAGCAAAGTTTCTTCAGGAGCGCGATGAAGTAGTCGCTGATCTGAAATCGCAACGCGACAAACTGGATCAGGAAATCGATGAGTTACAAACTAAACTGGAGAACAAAAGCAACAAGGCTAAAAAGACGATGAAACAGCAAGTAGACAAACTAAAAACTGAACGGGAAGATCTGAATAGAGATATTGATAAAGCACAGAATGCCACTCAGGAAGCCTGGCAGGACATTAAGGCCGGATTTAAACAGGCCGGGCGTAAACTGGGGGATTCATTTGATAAAGCCGGAGATCGCCTTGAGGATGCCACTAAAAACTGATAACCTGGGGCCTTAATCCCCCAGTACCGGCCTATTAACTCATTTTCTTACCCTAAATCACGGTTTTGTCATGGATAACACAACAAAAGTAAGCTGCAAGGCTTTTCTTCAAACGGAGGGGTTTGATATACCCCGGCAAGCTGTACAAGATACCGAATGGGTACAGAAACCAGCCGATCCGACGAAACACGGTGGTGGCCTGATCCAGAAAGGAGACATTGCCTGGTTTGATACCGATTTGTTTGGCACGGGACCCGACTGGCAACAGGTTCGTTTGGATGATAATACACTGGGATATGTCAACCCCCATCATTTTGCACCAGTTGCCTCCGAATCGGAACCTTAGGCGAATCAGGGCCAACTGTAGCTAGTATCAATTGGCAGACATCGGTTGACGCTGCGAAAAGAGTGTCTGCTAAGGTTATTCAACGTATTGAAAAGCAAACGTTATTATGTTCGATGCATTATTCGGTGCCCCTCCCATTGCGCTGGACCAGCTCTGGCGACTGGATGAGGGGGCACCTAATCTAATTTTATGGGCAGTACCGATCATGGTTGTACTAACAGTCGCCGAAATGATCATTTCGTACATTCAGGAGAAGCCGTACTACGAGAAGTGGGAAACGGTCGGGTCGATCCTGGTTGGGCTGGGGTCAGTGGCTATCGGCGTCGTGATTAAGCTTGTTTTGCTATACGGCGTAGTGTGGCTGTATAATCAACTGCCCTGGCGGATGGCGCTGCAATGGTGGACACTTATTCCCTGCTACATCATCTTTGACTTCTTTAGTTATTGGGCGCACCGGGTTTCGCATGGGCAGCGTTTCTGGTGGGCTACACACGTGGTTCATCATTCGGGAGAGCATTACAACCTGAGCGTATCGTTTCGGCTAAGCTGGATTCAGTATCTGAAAATTATCTTTTTTCTCCCAGTTGCACTGCTGGGTTTCCACCCGATTATTTTCTTCCTGACGAATCAATTGGCGGTTTTATTTCAGTTCTGGGTGCATACCGAATACATTCGTCGGTTGCCAGCCTGGGTAGAATACATTTTTGCAACACCGTCGAATCACCGGGTGCATCATGGTTCCCAGGAAAAATACATCGACAAAAACTTTGGGGCTACGTTTATTCTGTGGGATCGGCTATTTGGCACCTACCAGCCCGAAGAAGAACCGCCAATCTATGGCATTACTACCAATATTGGTCAGAAGGCCAACCCGTTGCACATCAATTTCCATGAGGTACTGGATATTATTCGGGACGTAAAAACGGCCAGCGGTTTTCGACGAAAGTGGTTCTTTATTTTCGGTAGTCCCGTTGATGTCGATCAGTACAAAAAAAAGATGGCCCAAAAACAAAATACCGAATGGATGACCCAGTCCAGCCGACAGCACATTTAGGAAAATTCTCTTTCAGGAATTTGGCGATAATCGGTTGACTATGAGATTGTTAAAAGGTGTGATGTGGCCGGAGCTTTTTGTGGTATCAATTAAAGTTTACAACCAAACAAAGGGTTCGTTAGTCATGGTAGTATAACATAAACGTATACACATACCATGAAAGCTTTTTTTGTAACACTTACGCTGCTGGCGCTCGGATGTTCGGGCGCGATGGCACAAACCGAACGCGGTGGCCGACTGATGGGGGTTAATGTAGGAAACATCACTATTCCAACCTCGGGAGGGTCGGGCACGATAATCAGTCTCCAGCCAACTTACGGCTGGTTTGTAGGAAATGGTCTGGCTGTAGGAGCTGGTATTCCGTTTCTGAACATAAGCTCAAACGGCACGCGGGCCACTCAGATTGGGATAGCGCCGTTTTTACGGTATTACATGGGCTCCTCCCAGATCAAGCCCTTTTTGGGCGCATCGGTTGGAGTCATTAACTCGTCGTCATCGTTCAACGGGGGTAATTCTGATTCAAGCACAGATGCTCTCTATAGTTTTACGGGTGGAGTGGCCTTTTTCATCAATCGGTCGGTTAGCTTCGATCTGGGCCTTACCTATACTGGGGGGCAGGGAGCTGCGCTGAACACCTTGCTGGTCGGAACGCCCAACGCCTTGACGCCCAATGTGCCCAAAGCCTTAAATATTACTCTTGGCTTTCAGGTTTACTTCGGGAAGTAGTTAGTAGTGGTAAGCGTTTGTGGTTGACGTAGCATTTGTGCATTCGCCAACCACAAACGTTCGAACCCATTTCTACCACAGATAATGGACTGGATTTTTGATCCGTTCGTCGTAAATCCGTTTTACGGCCGCCATCTGTTCCGGTGTTGGGGCAGGGCGGTCCAGAGCCTGTAAATTGGACGTTAAATGGGCTGGTTTAGAGGCTCCTGGAATAATGCAGCTTACTGCATCGAAGGTTAAAATCCAGCGTAGCGCATCAGGAGCCAGGTTGGCTTCATGCGGAAAAACAGTCTTTAGTTCACCGACGGCGGCTAAACCCGTTTCATAGTCTACTCCGGAAAATGTTTCCCCTTTATCAAATGCGGCCCCGTCCCGATTGAATGTGCGGTGATCGGTAGGCGAAAAGGATGTGCTGGTACTGTACGTTCCCGTCAACAGGCCACTGGCAAGCGGCACCCGAACAATGATACCTATGTTTCGGCGGCTGGCTTCCTGAAAAAACAGTTCGGCCGGGCGTTGGCGAAACATATTGAAAATAATCTGGACGGTGGTTACGTTCGGAAACTCAATCGCTTTAAGCCCTTCCTCTACCTTTTCGACACTTACGCCCAAATGCTGAATTTTGCCTTCGTCTTTGAGCCGATCGAACAACTCGAAAATTTCCGGACGGTAGTAGACTTCGGTTGGCGGACAATGCAACTGAATCAGGTCGAGGGTTTCGAGTCCCATATTCCGCAGGCTGTCTTCAACAAACTGGCGTAGGGCCTTGGGCTGGTAAGCCTCGTTGGTATGCGGTTGCAGTCGTCGTCCACATTTGGTAGCGACATAGATTCGCTCCGACCGTGAACGTATCAATCGGCCTACGGCTTTTTCACTTTCGCCATCGCCATACACATCGGCCGTGTCGATAAAATTGATTCCAGCGTCGACGGCTGCATTCAGAATCTGGTCGGCGTTGGCGTGATTAAACGGATCGCCCCATTTACCACCTACCTGCCAGGTGCCCAGACTGATTTCAGAAATACGATAATCGGTTTTTCCTAGTTTTCGATAATTCATAATAACGCGGTATTGCGGCAATCCGACATTCTGTCGGATTGGTTAAAATACTAGCTGTGCAGACATCCTGTTCGTTACAATTTCACGCCAAATCGCTCACCGATTTCTTCCAGGCTTTTAAGAACAGGTTCCAGCACAGGAATTCCTGTAGCCAGCCGTTCGGCTTCCATCAATCGCTCGGGATCACCGGGAATCAGTACCTGTTGCCCTTCAACGGCTTTCGCCTGCCGGAAGCGTTGAATCCAGGTATCCATATGGGCTTTAAATTCATCGGCTGGCCGAAACGCATCGATCCGCATAGCACCGAAGAAGTGGCCCGTTCCCATGCCAACACCTTCGTTGGCCTGCATAAAGCCTGCCGTAGCAAAAGGGGGTACCCAGGGACCATAATTAGCGCCCGACAGGACCCCCGAAAAAATATCGACAACAGCGCCCAGGCCATACCCTTTGTGTGAGCCATGTTCGCGATCGGTACCGAGCGGCAGTAAAGCCCCTCCATTGCGGATGGCATTGGCATCGGTAGTGGGTTGACCTTCGGCGTTTTGCGCCCAGCCTACAGGAATGTCCTGGCCTTTGCGCTGCAAAATTTCGAGCTTTCCATAGGCAACGGCGGTAGAGGCAAAATCGGCCAGAAACGTCGGTTCGGTAGCTGCCGGAATCGCTACCGCAATGGGGTTTGTTCCCAGGAGTTTATCCAGCGAAAACGTTGGGGCTACCAGCGGAGCCGCGTGGGTCATAGCCTGCCCGATCATGTCGTGTTCGGTTGCCAAGAGGGCATGATAACCGGCTATGCCGAAGTGATTGGAATTGCGTACGGCTACCCAGCCCGTGCCTGCTGTGCGGGCTTTTTCGATGGCAACCTGCATGGCCCAGGGGCCAACGACAAGGCCAAGCCCCCGGTCGCCATCGACGACGGCGGTTGAGGGACTTTCGTGAACAATATGGATATGCGGTTTTGGGTTGATACGCCCATGATCGTATAGACGTACGTAACCCGGCAAACGAGCCACACCGTGTGAATCGACACCCCGTAAATCGGCGCTAACCAGTACGTCGGCGGCTAATCGGGCGTCGGTTTCAGAACAGCCAATGGCAATGAAAACTTGTTCGGTAAATGTTCGGAGTTGAGGGGCAGTAATCATGGCCGCAAAGTTGAGGAAAAGTCAGGAGTAGTCAAGGGCGGTTCGAAACGGGGTCAATTGGTTTGTATCAAAACAACCTGGCAACTCTTAACTAAATTGACTAACATTTAAACGGTTGGTCGGTCTGTTGACTCCTATAAGATCGAAAGGGCAGACCTGATCATTGGGCCCTCTTAACTACTTTTTAAGAAACAAAACCAGTAGTTTGCGCTTTATTACGAAACCACCTGATTTGTTTAACTACAACTATGCGTTCACGCGTTTACCTGACTCTGGTTTTGGGTATGTTCATATCGATGGCTTATGCTCAGCCACAGGACACCCTTACCACTGAACAACTCTTGCAGCGAAGAGGCACTTCGTATTCGGCCCTGATTCGCCCTTCGCGCTACCTGGCGTTCGATGTAAATCATGCGGTCGGTGGATTTCGACGCTATCGCTATTTTATTGGTGATGAGCTGCATTTTAAGGCCAGAGGGGAAAAGTATCGGGAAGAACTGTACGATGTTACCGATAGCACGTTCAGCATTCTGATGGCCAATGAAGTGATGAATCGGGATGAACCTGTCACGTTTCGGCTTGATGAAGTACAGGCTATTCTGTTGCATCGCCGGATTCCGTTCATAACGGCTGCGGGTACTCTGTTTCCGATTGCCGGGGGCGTTTATTTGCTGGCTGATGTCGTGAATAACCGAGGCTTTTACAGCAATACCCTGCCTGTAGTGGGCTCGCTGGTGTTGAGTGGGGTATTATTTCACCTGATCAGTAATCCGCACATACGGGTCAACAAAAATCATCGGCTAAAAGTATTGCGGACGTATTGAGCCGTGCAGAAGAAAACCGAATCGACATTCATAACCGGGTAGATGTAAAACGTCCTACTACGTGTCTTTTTGACACAAACAACGGGCATTTGGTTTTCCAAAAAGTGCGTTTACATTTGCCCTATGCCGAACTCAATCGCCACTATTCAAGCTCGCTGGGAACAGCAGTACAGGCTGCATACCGACGCCTATGAGTCTGGGCGTATGTCCTTTATTACGAATCTGTTACCTCAAACGGCCATGCAGTTTTCGGTCTATCAGACCCTCGATATACTGCACAAACGATTGGGAAACGATACCCTACGGCGGGCGTTAAATCCCAACGAAACCATTGACAGTCCTGCCCGAGCCAGTGCCGATGGTTCATGGCTTAAACGGAGCAACATGGTTGGGGTCAATGTGCGCACCATTGGCTCGTTCTGGAAGCTAATCAATTACACCCTGACGCTGTCTGTCAGCCACGATAGTATTCATTTGTTGCCGATCTGGGAACCTGGTGTAGTGGGTAGTCTTTATGGCATGGTAAGCTGGGAAATCAACCCGGAATTTTTCGATGTCGAACTGGCCCGGCTGGTTCCCGCACTCGATTCGGTCGAAAAACAGCTTAAGGTCGTTGTCAATCTGCTTCATGCCATGGGCCGTACGGTAGGGATGGATGTGATTCCACATACCGACCGATTTTCGGAGATGGTGCTGGCCTGCCCGAGCCTGTTTGAGTGGGTACAGCGCGATGTAAAAGGGGGGCATCCCGATACGCTTGCCGACCATTCGGGGTTTATCCATCGTTGTGTAGAAGAATCGATCTGGCAGTTTCTGAAGTTTCATGGTTCTGCCGATGGCTCTCCGCTGGCGTTTGCCAAAGATGCCTTTTTCTCGACCGATCTGGCCATTCTTCTGGACGCCCAACGATTACGAATGCTGTTTGGGTATCCGCACGATTACGGTGGGCGACTTCGGCGCCGACTGGCCCTGATTAAGCATCTGGTTGCGCAGGGCTATGAAACGCTGCCCATGACCATGGCCCCGCCTTATCGGGGCATCCATATTGACCCAAACGATTATGTGATCGACGATTTCGGGCAAACCTGGTACCAGTATGCCTTCGATAAACCCGAAGCGATGTCGCGCGTGTTTGGACCGTTGGCCCGGTATCGGTTTTATGAGTCAAAAGATAACAACCAGCATTGGGAACTGGACTTTGATCAGCCGAACAAACCGGCCTGGGATTACATTTGCCGGAAAGTATACGATTGCCAGCGGACGTACAATTTTGATTTCATGCGGGGCGATATGGCCCATGTGCAGATGCGCCCTACGGGGGTTCCGGCCGAAGTGGATGCCTATTACGACCCACTCCGAGCCATCAAAAAGTATGTGCAGGCAAAGGGGGTGCCTTATTACGGATTCTTTGCCGAAACCTTTCTGGCCCCGCCCGACACGATGGGCTATGGCAACGAACTCGACCATCTGGAAGCCATCGAAGCCGATTCGACCCTGGGCGATCTGCAGTCGATGGTGGTGGGATCAGAAGAATTTAAGGGCAAATTTTCAGCCTATTATACCTACCTGAAAACCCGTCGATTCGCTCCCAATTTTACCGTCATAACGGCCGATAAAGACGACCCACGTTTCGATGAATTTTACCGGACCGGCAATCTGTTTCGCTACTTTACGGCCCTGTTTCTGACCGATATGCCGAGTTATGTAGGGCTGGGTTTTGAAGTACGAAATCGGCATGAGCAACGGGGGGCGAATGAAGAATACAGCAAGCTGTATGTTTTTCAGATTGGCGACGACCGACAAACCGACAAGGTGACGCATGCACCATTCCAATGGGGGCAAAATGTTGACCAATTCGAGGCCATTTTACGGATACGCGACTTTGCCGAACGTATATGGCCAGAGATTGTTGGGAAACAGACCGAATGGCTGGTAGCGCCTGGCGAATCTGACTATATTGCCTGGAAGCCTACCGGGCCGATTGGTGAAGCTACCGCGTCGGACGTATCCACGCCGGACGTGGATACGTCGGGATATGTTTTCGCTGCTTCTATGAAGGGCCCTTTGCCTGACGATATACCTGGGCTGCCTGAAGGTGAAGTGGTTTTTGAGGAAGAAGGCTGTCGGGTCTGGCGAATGACAGACGTTTGATTTATCCACCCATCACGGGTAAATTGCTGAATGTTGTGCTGCTGCTTCGCAATGACAAAAACTACACGGGTTAGCGTTCAAGTTCAGGAAGTTTAAACAACTTCATAAAATTGGACAGCCTGTCAAATGATCTGAAAAAAGTGTTTCGGTACTATCTTCCGTTTGTACAGTGAATTTTCAACTATCATCGACCGCCAGCAATGGCAGCTTCGACCTCATCGACGGTCAGGAAGCAATGGTTACGCATTTTCAATACGAAAACTGGTTTTCCAGTTCAGGCACCGCCAGCTTTAAACAGGATCAGATTACGATTAAGTCGCGAAATTTCTGGCACTCGGCGTTCGATGTGCTGGTCAATGAGGTTGATAAAGGCGACATCGCCTTTAACTGGCAGGGGCATATCCTGATTCGTTTGGAAGAAAAATCGGGTATTACGAAAAACTATCGGCTAAAAAGTAAAGGATTCTGGGACTTTCGGTTTGTGCTTGAAGATGAACAGCATACGGAACTGCTACAACTGATTCCCAAGTTTCGGTGGAACAAACTGGCTTATAATTATGGCGTTGACTTTGCCGAAACCTTTAAGCCGACTACAAACACCGACTTGATCACACTTCTGTTAGCCTGTGGGTATGGTGCCAATCTGTACATGACCATGATGGCGGCCGCAACTTAATTGTTGGCCGGTGAGTTGTACCTTTACTACATGAATCGCAACCTGACCGACGGCTTTAATTTTGCTTCCAAGCTTACGCCCAAACGCGTGGCGAATGCGCTTAAGGTGCTGTCGAGTTATCATATCGCCAGGAAAACGGGCAAGCCAGTTCAGCGGGGCTTACCCATGTCGGTATCTTTTGAACCGACTACGTCCTGTAATCTGCGCTGCCCCGAATGCCCCAGTGGACTGCGTTCATTCACCCGTCCGACGGGTATGCTGGGCGAAGATCTCTACAAACGGACCATCGACGAACTGCACGAAACTCTGCTTTACCTGATCTTCTACTTCCAGGGCGAGCCCTACCTACACCCGCAGTTTCTGGATCTGGTTCGGTATGCCACCGAGCGAAATATCTATACCGCCACCAGCACCAACGCTCATTACCTGACCGATGCCAATGCGCGTAAAACTGTAGAGTCGGGACTGGATCGGCTGATCATTTCCATTGATGGTACTACGCAGGAAGTATATCAGCAATACCGGGTTGGAGGGAAGCTGGAAAAAGTGCTGGAAGGTACAAAGAACATCCTGCGGTGGAAGAAAGAGCTGAAATCACGCACACCACACGTAGTGTTTCAGTTTCTGGTGGTAAAGCCCAACGAACACCAGATTGCCGAAGTTAAAAAGCTAGCCCGCGAACTGGGCGTAGATGAGGTCGGCCTGAAAACGGCTCAGATATACGACTACGAGCAAGGCTCCGACCTAATCCCGACGCTGGATCAATACAGTCGGTATGCCCAACAAACCGATGGTACGTATCGCATCAAAAATGGGTTTGGTGATCACTGCTGGAAGATGTGGCATTCCTGCGTGATTACCTGGGATGGGCTCGTTGTCCCTTGTTGCTTCGATAAGGACGCTCATCATCGGCTTGGTGACCTGCAAGCCCAATCGTTCACCGACCTCTGGCAAGGCCCAGCCTATCAGGATTTTCGCCAGACGTTACTCCGTTCCCGTTCCGAAATCGACATGTGCCGAAACTGCACCGAAGGCACAAAAGTGTGGGCGTAAATTGAAGAGCGAAAGAGTGAATGAGTGAAAGAGCGAATTATCTGCCGGATGGCTTCGCTCTTTCACTCTTTCGCTCTTTATCTAAGATCCTTATAGCTGATCAATTGAATGCCTTTGGCTTTGATCAGGGCTTTTACGCGCGGGCTGGTCCAGGTGTCGGTTACGCCCTGACGGTCGATGGCTACCTGCTCGTACCCGATGTGGTGAATGGCACGTACTTCGGGTGTGTCGAGACCTGGGTGATCGACAAACAGATAGGTTTTGCCCGCTTCCAGACTTTCGAGCATTTTGCTAAAGCTGTCGATTTTCTCCTGCGAAGTGGCGTGTGGCCCAATGTATCCCACATTCTGAACGCCAAAATCTTTGGGAACGATATTGATCTTATACTCTTTGGCCAGTTTCTGGGTTAATGCACTTACTTCTGCGCTCATATCTGAACAGCCCATATGACTGGAAAAATGACTGATTCGGGGGATTTTCTTTAGCGCTAATTCGATCTGGGCACGAAACTCTTTTTCGATGTCGGCCAACTGCCAGTCGTTTTCGACAATCGAGCGTTTGGGGTAGTTTTTATTGGGGCGGACCATCGGATAGAAATACCCATCGGCATCGCGCAGACTTGGGCAATCCGAAACGGGTCGCCATTTGACGTTATCCCACTCGCTGGTGATGGCCAGATGAATGCCTACATCGACCGTTGGATTTTCGGCTAAAAGCTTAACGGCTTCCGGGAACCAGGGCGACGGAACAATAACCTCAATCGACGTTTCGATACCTTCGGTAAAGCACTTAATCAAGGCTTCGTTGCCTGCGTGCGAATAGCCCATGTCGTCGCCCCGAACGATGAGTCGGGGCGGAGCTGTTTGAGCAAAAGCCGCCTGGAGCAACAGGGCGAAAAAGCTGAAATAGAGCAGTTTCATAGCTAGATAAGGGTAAGGTCGTACATGAGTAAGCGTTGCAGAAGTGCAGCCCGAATTATAAAGCAGACTACCCGTTAAATCTTTTCCGCAATGCGCAGTTTGGCGCTGCGTGCCCGTGGATTACGAGCAATTTCGTCGGGTGTGGCTTCGATAGGCTTACGGGTAACGGACCGCAATGGCTTGATTTCATTCCCAAATAGATCTTTCTCTACCTCTCCCTGAAACTTACCCTTATTGATGAAATTCTTCACCAGCCGATCTTCCAGCGAATGATACGACATGACCACTAGCCGCCCACCCGGTTTCAAAATCTCCGGTACCTGTTCCAGAAACTCCTCCAGCACCTGTAGCTCTTCGTTTACCTCGATGCGTAATGCCTGAAAAACCTGTGCAAAATACTTATTCTCTTTTCCGCGTGGGGCAAGCCGTTGCAAAGCGGCTTTCAGGTCATTGACCGTTTTCAAGGGTCGATTTGAGCGGGCCGATACGAGGGTATTGGCCGCCGTACGGGCATTGGTAATCTCACCATACATACCCAGAATGCGATGTAGATCTGCTTCTGAGTACTCATTCACGACCTCACGGGCCGTGCGTTCGGCATGCTGGTTCATCCGCATATCGAGATCGGCATCAAAACGGGTCGAAAACCCCCGTTCGGGCGTGTCGATCTGGTGCGATGAGATACCCAGATCGGCCAGAATCCCATCGACCTGCTCGGACTTGTAAAGCCGCAAATACCGTTTGATATTACGGAAGTTAGCCGCTACAAACGTTAGACGTGAATCGTTCAGCGCCTGGGCATTGGCACGGGCATCTGCATCCTGGTCAAACCCAAACAGGCGCCCCCCTTCGAGTTGCTGTAAAATGGCACGGCTGTGTCCACCGCCACCAAACGTCACGTCGACATAGGTGCCGCCAGGTTGTAAATTCAGCCCATCGATGCAGGCTTGTAATAAAACAGGTTCGTGGTAATTTGTCATTTATAATCCCTGTTTGATCAGGGCTACTAATGTTTCGATTAGTTAGTTAAACGGCTGAGCGGAACAACCGCTCTTAGGTTAATCAGAGGAGTTACCTGAAGAAAGCTGTCGTAAATCTTGTTCATGAAAGGGGAATACCGAACTTCGGCCGAAAGCATTTTCTTATAGCTTATTCCTGCCCCCGTATCGAATAAACCTAAAACGGTGGATAATCCTGTATAAAGCTTAGCCTGAATCGCTTTTTTGCCAAAATAACGCCCAGCGTAGAGCCCAATTTGGTAAACAGTTTCGTCGCCGGTAAACGTAGTCTGGCGGACATTACCCAAGTCAATTAACGCAAAGACATTATGAAATTGCCTTGGGAAAAGAATTTGGACCGTTAGCCCATAGCCAACGGTGCGTTGATACTTCGTTTGCCAGGTAGAGCCAAATCCACCGACGCCAATAATGGGTTTGCTCCATTTTTTTTGTTCCAGGTATATTTTAGAATCTATCCGGCAAAATGTCAGATACGCTTTAAGAAGCTTAATAATGCTGGACTCTGTATACTGAACGGCATCTGTACGTAGCGTTGGACATTCATATAAAAGCTCCCGAAGTTGTTTTCGGTAGGCCGGATCGTTATAGGTGTAAAGCGTAGGGCCTTTAATTAATGGGATCGTGATGTTGTGCAACAGGGCCAGCGAGTCGTACTTGGCGATCACAAATCGAGCCGTAGCACTCGCGTCGAAGAGTCGGTATAGTTTGATCGACTGGCTATCCAGCAACAGCTCGGACAAATAGTAGGTGGAATCGATTCGTTCATAAATGCTTTCACCCACCTTTACCGGGGTCTTTACATAGTAAGGCATTTTTAGGTATAAGCCTTCATAAACAGGACCATCAATGATAGTCAGCCTTTGTATGTCTTGTGCCTGGATGCGCGTATAGGCACTCAGCGAGTCGCGCCCAAACTCAACGTAGCTGGGGCTTTTATCCCAATCATAAAAACGGATAAAGCCCGATGTCGTTTTATCATTTCTATCCGTTAGCGATACTGACCTATTTTGATACTGACCCAATAACGTTCCCGACAAAATACAGGATAAAAGAGTGAAAAGAAAACGCATTTCAATGAATTTGGTGTGAACGTAGCCCGATAACAACTATTTTAGAGGATAACACGTTGCGAGGAATGACAACGTACAAAGCTATCAAACAGGAGCTATCTCACAAATTCTATGAATTACAAAGCGGGTAGAGTTGGAATCATAGTCTGCTTATTTATGTCGTTTGTGACGGTCGGTTTCGGACAGGTTTCTTCCGTCAAACCGGGGCAATATCGGGCTGTGCTTAAAACCAAAGGTGGCGATCTGCCATTTGGGTTGTCGATTCAGCCCGGTTCCGCTGCAAATGCCTACACGGTGTTCGCTCTAAACGGAAACGAACGGCTGCCACTGGACGCGGCTACTGTGCAGGGCGATTCGATCCGTATACCCAATGCCTTGTTTGAGTCGGAACTGGTTGCAAAGATAGATGGGAATACGCTCCGGGGCACGTATCGTCGAAAACGAGTCGGACAGCCTTTGCAAACGTTGCCCTTCGAAGCCGAATATGGAAAGACGTATCGGTTCGTGCCGGAGGGCGAATCGGGAGGGGGGCGGTCGGCATCATCGAACGTTACGGGCAAATGGGCGACCGATTTCGGCAGCGAAACAGGGAAAGTTGATACCGTCAACGCGGTTGGTATTTTTGATCAGAAAGGGAATCAGCTGACGGGTACATTCCTGACTCCTACCGGCGATTATCGGTATCTGGAAGGTAATGTAGTGGGCGATAGTCTGTTTCTGTCCTGCTTCGATGGATCACACGTCTATCTATTTAAAGCAAAACATGATCCGGCTACCAAAACCCTTAAAGGCGGTTTATGGGCTGGTATTTCGGGCTATGAGTCCTGGGTAGCCCGCTTTGATCCCAAAGCAGATTTGCCCGACCCGGCTAAACTGACCTACCTGAAACCTGGCTCAAAGACCCTCAAGGCCACGTTTCCTGAACCGAATGGCAACGTCGTTTCGCTGACAGACCCACGTTTTAAAGGAAAAGTGACCATTGTGCAGATCATGGGTTCGTGGTGCCCCAACTGTATGGACGAGACGAACTTTATGAGCCCCTGGTTCAAAAAGAACAAATCCCGTGGGGTCGAAATCCTGGGGTTGTCGTTTGAACGTTCGCCCGATATGGCCGAGTCGGGGCCAAAAATTGAGCGGATGAAACAACGGTTCAAAATCGATTATCCCATTGTACTGGCCGGAACCAACGATAAGATGCAGGCGTCAAAAGCGTTGCCCGATCTGAATGCGGTTGTGGCTTTCCCGACAACGATCTTCATCGATAAAAAAGGTCAGGTGCGTCATATTCATACCGGTTTCTCCGGCCCCGGTACTGGCAAATACTACGACCAGTACATTGAAGAGTTTAATCGGCTCATCGATAAATTGCTGGCAGAGTAGTTGACGGATTTTATTCGTGGCGTCGTGTAGTCTAGTTTGAAAGACTTCATGACGCCACGAATTCATTAGAAGGCTTTGTTGCTATTTTATAAAATTCGTATGCATGCATACTATTTTTGGTAAAAATTGGTAGATTTACGTCCAGAAGGGATAGGACGACATCGACCATGAAGAAGGAGAAAACCGTTGATTTTCATATAAAATGGGGTTGGCATGCCATTTCGCGCATGTATAACGCCTATGCAGCCCGCTACGACATTACGATGGCGATTGGCTACGTGCTGCTCAACATCGACCTGGAAGAAGGTACGCCCGCTACTAAAATTGGCCCTACGCTCGGTATGGAACCCCGTTCGCTGGTGCGAATGCTGAAAAGTCTGGAAGAACGGGGTTTGATTCGTCGGGAAGTAGACGAAACCGATAAACGGTTTGTCCGAATATTCCTGACCGAGGAGGGCAAAGCCAAACGCGAACTCGCCCGCGATGGGGTAATCCTGTTCAATAATATGGTTCGCGAGAAAATCCCGCTGGATAAACTGGTCATCTTTTTCGAGGTTATGAAAGACATTATCCAGATGGTGGAGGACGAAAATACCCGCATCAAAACAACCGAATCCGAAGAACTTTCGCTGGACTAACATACTGTCAATTAAGGCTGGACGCGTCTGGTTAAGACAGGTTCAGCCTGTTCTATTTGCGTTAAACTAAACCATGGAAGCTACCTTAGAAAAACCCAAATCGGAGGGGTGGTCCCTTCAGACAAAAAATCGTACGATTCGGCGCGTGGCTGTGCTGGGATCTGGTATTATGGGCTCACGCATTGCCGCTCATTTTGCCAATATTGGTGTTGATGTGCTCTTGCTGGATATTGTGCCGAAAGAACCCAGCGAGGCAGAACAGGCCAAAGGATTAACCACCACCAGTCCGGCGGTTCGGAACCGAATTGTGAACGACTCGTTTCAAGCGATGCTGAAGGCAAGTCCCGCTTCGCTGTATAGTCCCAAATTTGCCGACCGGATCAAACTGGGGAATTTCGATGATAACCTGAAAGAAATAGGCGCATACGATTGGGTAATCGAAGTGGTGGTGGAGCGGCTGGATATTAAACGGTCGGTTTACGAGCGCGTTGAGCAGTTTCGGAAACCGGGTACCCTGATTACATCCAACACATCCGGGATTCCGATGCACCTATTGGCCGAAGGACGGAGCGAGGATTTTCGTCGGAATTTCTGTGGTACTCACTTCTTTAATCCGCCCCGGTATCTGCGGTTACTGGAAATCATTCCTGGGCCTGATACCGACCCCGCTGTTGTCGATTTCCTGATGAACTACGGGGATTTATATCTGGGCAAAACAACTGTTTTGTGTAAGGATACGCCCGGTTTTATTGCCAATCGACTCGGTATTCAATCATTGATCCAAACCATTCGGGTAGCCGAAGAACTTGGATTATCGGTTGAAGAAGTGGATAAACTGACTGGTCCGGTGGTGGGCCGTCCAAAGTCGGGAACGTTCCGCCTTTCGGATGTAGTAGGGCTAGACACAACCGTTAACGTAGCCGGCAACCTCGTCAAAATGGAGCACGACGAGTCGAGAGATTCGTTCGAACTGCCCGCATCAGTGAAAAAACTGATGGAAAATAAATGGCTTGGCGACAAAACCGGGCAGGGTTATTACAAGAAAACCAAAGACGAAAAAGGGCAGACGCTGATTCTGGCGCTCGATCTGAAAACATACGAGTACAAGCCCTCGGAAAAGGTCAAATTCGCGACACTCGACAGCACCAAAGCGATTGATAACCTGAAGAATCGCTTTCCGGTACTGATTGCCGGGAAAGACAAAGCAGGCGAATTTTACCGACGTACCTTTGCCGATGGGTTCCGCTATGCGACTTACCGCATTCCCGAAATTTCGGATGAACTCTATCGCATTGATGCCGCCATTACGGCCGGATTTGGCTGGCAAATGGGCTTGTTTGAAACCTGGGATGCCATTGGTGTGAAGAAGGGAGTTGAACTGATCGAATCCTTTGGTCAGAAGCCCGCCCAATGGGTATACGATATGCTCGACGCTGGCTTCGACTCGTTTTACAAGGTAGAAAACGGCAAGCGTAAGTATTACGATATTCCGACAAAAAGCTACAAAGTAATTCCGGGTACCGAAGCGTTCACTATTCTGGAAAACCTCAGTAACAACATTGTCTGGAAAAATGCAGGCGCAAATATCATTGACCTGGGCGATGGCATTCTGAACGTCGAATTCCGCAGCAAGATGAACACGTTTGGCCAGGAGGTTTCTGAAGCCCTGAACAAAGGTATTTCACTGGCCGAGAAAGATTTCCGGGGCCTGGTTGTGGGCAACGATTCGACGGAAGCCTTCTCGGCAGGAGCTAATCTGGCTACGCTGTTCATGTTTGCCGTTGAGCAGGAGTTCGACGAGGTCAATCTGATGATTGCGCAGTTCCAGAAGCTCATTACGCGACTTCGGTATTCATCCATCCCCGTTGTGGTGGCACCTCATACTTTAACCCTGGGCGGTGGCTGCGAAGCCGTATTACACGCCGACCGGGTGGTAGCGCATGCCGAAAGTTACATTGGCTTGGTTGAAGTGGGCGTTGGCCTGATTCCTGCCGGTGGAGGCACCAAAGAAATGGCTGCCCGTGCATCGGATCTGTACCAGACGGGCGATCCAGAGCTAAATATTGTGCAAAATGTGTTCATGAACATCGCAACGGCAAAAGTGTCGACTTCGGCGCAGGAGGCCCGCGAAATGAACTACCTCCGCTCGACGGACCAGATTGTGCTGAACCGAAGTCGTTTGCTTGCCGAAGCCAAACAGGCGGCTATCGAATTGGCTGAGAACGGGTACACCCAACCCAAGCCCCGAACTGATATTAAAGTACAGGGTAAGACAGGGATTGCCTTGTTTAAGGCAGGTATTACAGCCATGCATATGGGACGCTACATTTCGGACCATGACCGAAAAATTGCCGATAAGCTGGCCTATGTTATTTGTGGAGGTGATCTGAGTACGCCACAGGCTGTTTCGGAACAATATCTGCTGGATCTGGAGCGGGAGGCTTTCCTGTCCCTGACGGGTGAAAAGAAAACCCTTGAACGAATTCAGAGTCTGCTGACTGGCGGTAAAGCCCTGCGAAATTAAGGAAATAGTACCTGTTTGCATGCGCGGGTATTGAGCGGTAAACCGGAAAAAAATCGGTCAGCCGTCTCAATATCCGCGTTTTAGTTTGTCTTTTTTCGTAGTCTCTATCAATATCAATCTGATGGAGTAGGCTCTCAATAAGCGGAACAAGCAACAGATTTTAGAAATTATTAGTATACAAATAATATTATATCGTTACTATTAAATAGCCGACAACGTAAATTTTATTGATTAAAACCGGTTACTAAGTATATATTGCAAGTACTTTATGGTAACATAATATTGTATTATATAGGGGTACGATTAAATATATTTTAGGTCACCTACCTTTTAATATATTTTTTAAAAAGCAAGGACTTAAGTATGTGCGTTTTAACGTAACTTTTCAATGGCATTACGCCCTAACCCATAGAGATAATTTATTGTATTATGACTGATCTGATCAGCGACGAGGATATGATTCGTCAGTACCTGTCGAGTCAGCCTAACCACTGTTTTGAGATATTGTATAAACGGTATGTCAACAAGGTCTATAGACGTTGTCTGTCAATGACAAAAGACCCGCTAAAGGCCGAAGATTTTACACACGACATATTTCTGAAAGTATTTAATCGACTTGAGGCTTTTCAGGAGCGGTCGAGTTTCTCAACCTGGTTATACGCTATTTCATTCAACTATTGCTCTGACCAAATCCGATTGGCGAAGCGGATGAGCTTCATTACTGCCGAAGAGGAACTCGATCAGAACATACCCGAATCCGAAGATGTTTCGGCACAGGATGAGGCCATGCAGCTTGTGGGCCGAATCTGGAAAACCCTTTCGACCAAAGAGCGTATGCTGTTGCAACTCAAGTACGAAGAGGAACTGAGTGTACACGACATCGCCAGCCTGTATAGCCTGAATCCAAGTACAGTAAAAATGCGGCTCAAACGAAGCCGGGATAAGATTCAGCAACTCTACGCTAAAGCCTATTACGACTAGTCGGAAAAGCCTAATTCTGGCTGGTTATGACCTGTACAGATCGCAACCAGCCGTGCCTGACTAGTTAGCGTACAAATTCGGTGAACTGATCCAGAGCAGCTGGATTTCGGAGCGTGTCTTTACTGGTTGCCAGAGAAGCATCCATACCCGACAGGATTTTCTTGATGGGCGTTTCCAGCTTTTTACCGCTAATGGTATAAGGGATTTCCCGGATTGAATAGACCTGATCGGGAACGTGACGAGGGCTGAACTGGCTTCGGAGTGTTTGCTTTATCCGCCCCACCAGTTCGTCCGTGAGCGAGTACCCTTCGCGCAGCACGACAAACAAAGGCATAAAATACCGCCCACCCGGCTGCTCCAGCCCAACGATCAAACTGTCGGCGATTTCGGGTAAGTTTTCGACCGCGCTATAAATCTCGCTGGTGCCAATCCGGACACCATCCCGATTGAGGGTCGCGTCGGAGCGGCCATAGATGATCACGCCGTTGTGGCGGGTAATCTGGATGTAGTCGCCATGCCGCCAGATACCCGGATAATCGACAAAATAGCTCTTGCGGTATCGGTCGTTGTTGGGGTCGTTCCAGAAGTAAATGGGCATGGAAGGCATAGGGGCCAGAATAACCATTTCTCCCAGCGATTCCCGAACGGGTTTTGCGTTCTCGTCGAATGCTTCGATATGAGCCCCCAGCATACGGCACTGAATTTCGCCTTCGTATACGGGTAACAGTGGGTTACCACCAACGAACGCACTGCATACATCCGTACCGCCACTGAGCGAGATCAGCCAGACGGTCGGCTTAATGGCTGCGTATATCCAGCGAAAGCCTTCCGGCGGTAAGGGGGAGCCTGTTGACCCGATGGTACGCAAAGCCGACAGTTTGGCAAGTTGCCCCGGTTGGATATCCGCTCGTAGACAGGCCAGATAATAAGCGGCTCCTCCACCAAAGTGATTGACCTGAGCCGTTTCGGCTAGTTTCCATAATACATGAAGATTGGGGTAGCCAGCCGCCCCATCGTAGAGTACCAGTGTAGCACCGACGAGCATCGACCCCATCGCATAATTCCACATCATCCAGCCGGTAGTCGAATACCAGAAATACCGTTCGCCAACACGCACATCCTGATGCAAAGCCAGTGCTTTCATGTGTTCGAGCAGACAGCCGCCCACACTATGGGTAATGGCTTTGGGCTTTCCGGTAGTTCCTGACGAGTACAATATCCAGATGGGGTGCTCGAACGGTACAGGTTCAAACGTCAAGCCATCGGGAGCTGGCGTAGTCAGTACATCCTGCCAGTGGACAAACCTGGCCGTTCGCCCTACTGCAGGGTCGGTCGGTGGAGTCAGCCCGTCGTTTGGGGTTACGGATCGGTAAGAAACCCAGATTACTTCCTGAAGCGAAGGCAGACGGGTGCTAAGGTCACGTATAGCATCCACCTTATCGATGACTTTGCCATTATACTGATACGTGTCGATGGCAATGAGTAGTTTAGGCTGAATTTGCTGGAATCGGTCGACAACGCTATCGGTTCCAAAATCGGGCGAGCAGCTCGACCAGATGGCTCCAATTGAATTGGCTGCCAGGAAGGCCACAACCGCTTCGGGTATGTTGGGCAATACCGCCACCACCCGATCACCCTTTTCTACACCAGCCTGTCGTAAATAAGCCGCTACGGCCATCACCTGACGTTCCAGGGTAGACCAGGAGATGGCCGTTAATGGCTGTTGCTCGGAGGCAAACAGAAGAGCGGGTCGACTGGCTGCCTGGTGAGCGGGTTTGTGCCGGAAAACGTGTTCGGCATAATTGAGTGTAGCCCCACGAAACCATTCTACCCCAATCATATCGGCATCGCTCGGTCGGAAAATTACCTGCTGGTAGGGCGAGTGACTTTGCACGTCAAAAAATTGCCAGATACTCTCCCAGAACGCTTCCAGATCCGTTACCGACCAATCCCAGAGATCGGCATAATCACGAAAGTAGAGGCCTTTTTTAATGAAAAGCCAGTCCATGTAGCGTTTCATCAGGGTTTGTTCAACGGTCCGTCGATCGGGCGTATATAGCGGTTTTTCGGTAGGTGAGGGCATTGGTGGTAGGGAGTCGTTAGTCGTTTTTGTATCCGTCGTCAGTTGATAGCGGTATCGTCAAATCGGCAACCAATAACTATCGACTAACGACTGACCACTCCTCTGGATTGTTTTTTCAATAAAATGCGTTTCGGAAAAAGAAGTTTTACGGGGTTATCCTGAAAAAACCTAAATTTGTAACCCATTTTTTACTTGCCTAGAACAGTACACTGAAAATCAGTGTTGCTTATCTATATAAACAGGCGATTTACTGTATTTTTCCATGAATCAGGATTCAGAAAAGAACGACCGGGGTGCCCGACAAAACCGTGATGGTAGTCGTTCGATGGGCCGTCGGGACGATGCCCCACGTTTCAACCGTAGCCAGGATGGCGATCGGCCACGCTTTAGCCGAACGAATGACCGGCAGGACGATAGACAGGATAAGCCGCGTTTCAGCCGGGACCGTAGCCAAAAACCAACCTCGCGGGATGATGACCGGGGCAGTCGGAATGACAGCCGGTTTTCCGATCGGCGTCGGGATGAACGGCCAGCCCGTTTTGACCGCGATGAGAAACCTCGCTTTGATCGGGGACGTCGGGATGATTTTGACGACCGTCGGCCTCGTTTTGATCGTGACTCCGAACGGCCAGCCAGAGGCCCTCGTGACGACAAACGGTTTAGCCCCAAACGGTCGGGAGATACAGGAAATCGTCGGTTTGATGAGCGGGACGAGAATCGGCGTGGCTCCGCTCGTTTTGAACGCAATAATGACCGTTTTGGCAACGAACGTCGGTTTCGTGACGAATCGGATGAGCGGCCTCGCTTCCGCCGTGACTCGGAAGAAGATCGCCCCCGGTTTGACCGCACTACACGCGGAGACCGGAATGACGCGCGCTCCGGCCCGCGCAACGATCGATTTGGTAATGATGATCGGCCACGCACCAATCGGTTCGCGAAAGACAACGATCGGCCAGAGCGCCCGGCTCGTTTCGATCGGGATGATAAACCCCGATTTAAACGGACAGATGACTTTAACCGCGCTGATACCGACCGGCCTAAAAATCGATTCGATGCTGGTGAGCAACGGGGCAGGGGCCGACGTTCCGGCAATGATGAGGATGCAACGTCTCGTTTTACGGGTCAGCAGCGCAAAGAATCCAGTGATCGACGCACCGGAAAATACACCCAGGCACCAAACTATGATCGGGAGCTTGGTCGTGAAGCAGCCTCCTTTCGTCAGAAATCGTCGGACGATCGGCGTGGAAAGCCGAAAGGAAGTGACGAAAGGCCCAAGCGCGGCAGTTCAGAAGAACAGCAGGATAGGCCTGGCCTGACCCGGCTTAATCGGTACATTGCGAACTCGGGGGTTTGCTCACGTCGGGAGGCCGATGAACTCATTGCCCGGGGCGATATTTCGGTGAATGGCAAGGTCGTGACCGAGATGGGCTATAAAGTGAAAGAAGGCGATACGGTAAAGTATGGTACTAAAGTCCTGAATCCTGAGCGGTTCGTTTATGTATTGCTCAACAAGCCGAAGGACTACATCACAACTACCGAGGATCCTGAAGATCGGCGAACGGTGATGGAACTGGTGGCCGATGCCGGAAATTTTCGCATTTATCCCGTTGGTCGGCTGGACCGTAACACAACAGGGTTGCTGTTGCTGACCAACGATGGCGAACTGGCCGATAAACTGACGCATCCATCGAACAATATTCGTAAAATCTATCAGGTTGAGATTGATAAACCAGTAACCGAGGAGCATTTCGAGGCTATCCGAAATGGAATCGAACTTGAAGATGGACCTATCAAACCGGATGCATTGAGTATCATAACCCCCGATGCTCAGGTTGTTGGTATCGAAATCCACTCAGGTCGGAACCGGATTGTCCGCCGAATTTTCGAACACTTTGGTTATCAGGTTACTAAGCTCGACCGTACAACCTATGCCGGATTGACCAAGAAAGACCTGCCCCGTGGCAAATGGCGCTTCCTGGAACCCAAAGAGGTTGTAAAGTTGAAATACTTTAATTAATGATTGAATGATAGAATTGTTGAATGATTGAATAGGGGTTGCGCCAGCCATTCAATCATTTACTATTTATGAATCACCTTTTCCCGTATATCGAGCGGACGTTGCTGCACCCTGGAGTGACGATCAATGAGCAGTATGAAGTGCTCGATGAGGTGATTCAGTTGGGTATGGCGGGCATGACTGTGGCACCGTTTTGGGTGAAAAAAATTCGGCGGGAACTGGGCGATAATCATCCGGCTATTCTATCGACGGTGATTGGCTATCCATTCGGATACCAGCGTACCGAAGCCAAGCAAACCGAAATTGACTGGGCTCTGAAGGATGGCGCCACCGAAATCGAAGTGGTTTTGAATACCTCGGCTTTATTTTCGCCCACCTCAGTCTGGCTCAAGATTGAACTGGCCAAGCTTGTGGCTATGGTTCACGCCCAGGAGAAATTCTTCACCGTTATTCTCGAATCGACCCTGCTGGATGCCGAGCAGTGTCGGAAAATGGTCAAACTCGCGGCCGATGTAGGGGCTGACTTTATAAAAAACGCAACGGGAGCTTTCCAAACCGATTTTTCTATGGAATCGGCATTGCAGTTTCGTCGGGAAGTTCCTCAGTTGGTAGGCGTTAAAGTAGTAGCTGATGGCGCTTCAGAAGGCCAACTGGAAGCGTTGGTTGCCGCTGGCGTAGAGCGGCTCTCAATCGGACGAATGCTGATGTGAAGAAATGGAGGGATATTTTGGTTTAAAGTAGTGTTTTTCTATTTTGCGTCTACTTAAACCATTTCTATCTATGCGTTACCGATCTTTATTCTTCACCTATAGTAAGCAACTATTCAAAAGAAATAACTTCTTCAATATTGGCCTAATAGATCATTCTGCCAATCTATTGCCCCCGCTCCACTCTTTCCTAACTCTGAAACACCTGATTACTCTCCTAAGTATCATCATGTCTGTTTCTGTACGGGGGCAGACTAACTTTATTGGTGCGCCAAATTCTACATCACTTGGAGCCTATAATGTTCTAATAGGGCTTCGAGTTGGGCAGGCTATGGCCTCAAACGGCTGGTATAATACTTTTGTTGGCTACCAAACAGGCCAGAATAATACAGAGGGGTCATCTAATACCATAATTGGCAGCCAAGCTGGGCAATCCAATACGACTGGAGGTTCAAATGTGTTCGTGGGAAATGCAGCAGGTATTAACAACACAACGGCATATAGTAACGTATTTGTCGGCACATGGGCTGGCTTTAGCAATCAAACAGGCCCCCGCAATACATACCTAGGTTACTACACAGGTTATAGTAATGTAGTTGGCTCCGATAACTTGTTTGTCGGTTATGAAGCAGGAAAATATTCGACTGGCATCAACAATGTATTTTTAGGGTCGTATTCAGGCAATAGTAGTACATCTGGTAGCAATAATAATTTTATAGGTTATAATTCCGGGAAAAGTAATACATCAGGGAATGATAATATTTTTTTGGGAAGTGGTGCAGGCACGCAAAACACTACAGGCTATAATAATATTTTTGTTGGAACGGGGACTGGATCAGGCAATATAAGTGGTAATCATAATGTATTTGTTGGATTTCTTTCTGGGCCTTCTAATAGTAGTGGACAATTTAATGTGTTTTTAGGTCCTTATACAGGCTCATTTAACTCACTAGGTAAGGGTAATATTTTCTCAGGAGCATACTCAGGTTACAATAATACTACTGGAAGTAATAATATCTTTTCGGGCTATTTGGCTGGCAATGACAACACTACTGGCTATAGTAATATTTTCTTGGGTGTAATGAGTGGTATCCGTAATAAAACAGGCCACAATAATGTAGCTGTTGGTGATTCGGCAGGTTATAACTCTACTAGTTCTAATAATGTATTTGTTGGTAGTAAAGCCGGTTTTTATAATACAATCGGCACAAATAACATCATTGTTGGCCCATCCTCAGGGACAACCGTAACAACCGGAAGCGACAACGTTATAATCGGCTATAACAGTCAGGCGGTTGATGGCCTCCAAAATGCCATCGCCATTGGTGCCAATAGCCAGGTAGCGACTAGTAATTCAATGATCCTAGGCAATGGGGTCAACGTGGGTATTGGAACATCAGCACCAACAACCCGGCTTGAAGTGGTCAGCGAAAAGCCAGACAACAGCGGCCTTCGACTAACTAATTTGACTAGTCAGAGCAAAACCAGCCAGTTTTCGGACCAATTCCTAACTGTAGATGAAAAAGGTGAGGTCATGAAGGCGCGGTACCAACTCAGGGTCTCTGACCCATCAGAATGGAGCGATAAAGTATTTAATTCGGGCTATTTGCTCCGAGCCCTTCCGGTCGTGGAAAGCTATATCCAGCAGAACGGGCACCTGCCGGATGTGCCCTCAGCGGTGGAGGTAGCCAATAAAGGGGTGGACTTGGTGAAAATGAATGCGCTACTACTCCAGAAGATCGAAGAACTGACTCTGTATAGTATTCAGCAGGATAAAAAGAATCAGCAATTAGAAAAACTTATCGAGAAACAGCAAGCACAGATCGATCAGTTGATAAAGAAGATTGAAAAATAATCGTAGCTGATAGCGGCTGTCGATCGGGCGAATGTTGATGTAAACACATGAAGGAATGTTTGGTGAAAACGTGCTAATTCTCTAGTTTGCATGTGCCATAACCATTTCCTTTTATGCGTTATCTATACCTTCTCTTCCTGGTTGTTTGTCCTGCACTGCTGTTTGCCCAGCAAACGGCCTATCAATTATTTGAAGTCGATTCTGTAGCTGAGCCACGGGGTGGACAGGCTTATTTAAATCTTTTCCTACAGACCAATCTACGAAAACCCATACAGGCCGAAGCCCTGGGTGTTGGCGGCCGGGTGATGCTGACGGGCGTTGCCGAAACTGACGGCAGCGTGTCAGGCATAAAGGTATTAACGAGTCTCCGACCCGACTGTGATCGGGAAGCCATACGGGTATTTAGCCTGTTTAAAGCCTGGAAACCAGCCAGCAAAGGTGGTAAGCCCGTTCGACAGATTGTTAATATTCCTATCATGTTTAAGGCAAATGAGCCGTTTATATACGTAAATGGGAATCGCATCAGCTACTTTGATAGTGCGGATAAGCTGACAAAGGATAGCACCCAGGCGACTTTTCGGCAGGTAATTCCGCTTGATACAAATGGCTTGCCTTCCGATGATATCGTCCTGTACAGACTAAAGGGGAAAAGCTGGAAAGTCGAGCGTCAATTACCATTTGTCAGGAAAAACGAGCCGGGGAGTAGAGCAAAACTGAGAACGTATCAGATTGGTTACCAGGATGCTGAACATTTATGGCAGGGTATGGCCTATACGTTGACCAGCGATGGGCAACTTCTTGACCAGACGTATTATGAGCACGGCCGACCGAAAGGCCCCCGCATCACCTACCATCCGAATGGTCTGGTAGCGGAGAAAAGTGACGAAGTCGATACCAAACGAATGATAACGGCCTGGTATGCCACTGGACAAATCAAACTCATACGGACGGTCGATGTAGCTCAACCAATAGTTGTCAGAAATCCAGTGCTGGTATCGGCCTATTGGGATAGCACAGGTAATCAACAGGTTAAAGATGGCAACGGTCGGGCTGTATTCAGAGAAACCGTTCGTTCTTACGCCGACACGACCAAACAGACAACGTTTATTGAGCAGGGCGTCTACCAGGATCGGGTGAAACAGGGCGTCTGGACGGGCCGTTATGAGGATGGCTCGTATTTCTACGAAGAAATCTATGACAAAGGGGTTTGCCAGAAAGGAAAGGCCCGGACCATTGGAAAGGATACGGTACAGTATACGGTTCCAGAACAATTGCCTGAGTTTAAGGGGGGGATGCCTGCGCTCGGCCAATTTTTGAGTCAGAACTTACACTATCCGCCCGCTGCCCAGCGAGCCAAAGTGCAGGGCCGGGTATTCATCAGCTTTGTCATTAATAAAGAAGGCGAGGTAGAGGATGTGGAGGTACTAAAAGGGATTGGTTTCGGAACGGATGAAGAAGCCGTTCGCGTGGTAAAAGCATCGAGTGGGCGATGGGTACCAGGGGCCCAGCGCGGGCAAAAAATTAAAGTAAAATACAATCTGCCTATCAATTTTTCGCTTCAGTAAGTCAGGGTATTCCGGGCAATCGTCTGCGGAACAGGTTCTGGTAAACTAGTCGGTCTTGAAACAAAATACAGGCGTAGGGATTTATAAAAGGGGCGTTAGTGCTTACCCAACTGATTGCTCGACGTAAACGAAACAAGCTATGCAACAAGACCAGAATTTAGATAATGTACGGTTGGACATCGAGGCCGTAGGATTTACATTGACCGACGACCTTCGGGTTTCTGTACTGGATGCGCTGTCGAAACTTCAGCGTTTTTACAAGGGCGATGTCATTACGGCCGATGTGTATTTAAAAGTGGAGCCTAACCAACGAAGCAACGAGAAGCATGTTGGCATCAAATACGGTGTACCCGGCAACGATGTATATGCCGACGAATCGGGCGATAACTGGTATGCGTTGATCCACAGCGTAGTCAGTAAGTTACAACGGCAACTGGAGAAACGCTTCGGCAACCACACGAATGCCAACCGGGCTAACCTCGACGAAATTGACCCGGCTAGTTTAGTTTGATTCTAGGTGTGTATACGCGTCATCGCCCGGCTTTTAAGTAAAGGCCGGGCGATGGTATGATTAAGGAAGTCAATTGGTCGCTGGTAAAGTAATGGCTTGATTCGAGACGGTGTATTTGGTGGAAAAGTATCAATTGCTTACTTTTCGTCTACTTATGCTGACTTCCTTTATGCGTTATCTATCCTTGTTCTTCCTGATTTTAGTTCCTTCCTGGGTAGTTGCCCAGCCTCAAATCTATCAATCTTTTGAAGTCGATAGTGCAGCGCAGCCGCGTGGAGGCATAGGGGCCTTTAACACATTTCTAACGGCAAATCTACGAAAGCCTATAATGGCACAGGTGTCTGGTGTAGGTGGAGTTGTTGTCCTTACAGGTGTAGTGGGATTAAATGGTTATATATCGGATGTACAGGTTACGAAAAAACTACGACCAGATTGCGATCGCGAAGCCATACGAGTTTTCAAACTTTATAATGCCTGGAAACCCGCCAGAAAGCAAGGGGAAATTGTTTACCAACGAGTAAGTATGCCGATTATATTCAAGCCAAACGCACCCTTAGCGTATGTAAATGGTAAATTCATTACCTACCAGGATGCGGACCTTAATGTGCTTCCTGATAGTAACGAGCGAGTGAGGTTCAAGGAAGTTAATCCGCTAGATACTAATGGTATTCCTTCTGGCGATCTTGTCCTGTACAAATTAGTTAATTCGAAATGGGAGGAGTATGCCCGCGATTCACTGGTATATAAACGAAACGAACAACCTGGTTTGTCGGGTGAACCCACCTACACGATTGGGCATCAGCAGGCATTGTTGAAATTAAATGGCTTCATATGTACTGTAGATGCTACGGGAAAGTTGCTGACTGAAACCAATTATAGGATTGGGAAATTAGCAGGACCCCAGATCACGTATCATCCAAACGGAGCTGTGGCTAAACGGCATGATTACGGCAATGATAAACAAATGATTTTGTCCTGGTATGCTAATGGGCAGATTCAGCAAGTTCAGGAACGCTTTATAGGAGATGTTCTTGAATCGTCAGAAATAGATAAAGTAACTGCTTTTTGGGATAGTTCAGGGCGACAGTTAGTCAAAAATGGGACTGGATGGGCACAATATCATCAAAGTGTGAAATCGTATACCGATAAAAATCGTGAAACATTACTTGTAGAGCAGGGACACTATAAAGACCAACTTAAACAAGGTACGTGGACGGGTCTTTATGCAGATGGTTCCTATTTCTACGAAGAAAACTATGATAAAGGCGTTTTAATAGCTGGAAAATCCTGTATTGCTAGGCAGGATACTGTCCCCTATGAACTGGAAGATCGCCATCCCATATTCTCTGGAGGGATGCCAGCTCTTAAGCAGTTTTTAGACAAGCATCTTTTCTATCCAATCAGTGCACAAAAAGATAGAGTCAGTGGTCAAGTAGTGGTGAGTTTTGCCGTTTGCACAGATGGCACCCTGTGTGACTATGCTGTTACACAAAGTATTCGGGCTGATTTGGATCGTGAAGCTCTGCACGTTGTAAAAAAGATGAGCGGTCGCTGGATACCTGGTATACAACGAGGAAAGAAGGTCCAGGTAAAGTATTACTTGCCGATTAATTTCAACCTAGATTGACTTCGCGTAAGAAGTTTCGGTAAAACCCGTGATCTGTTTGTAAATTTGCCGGATAACCTCCGCGCACATGTCGCTCAAGCAAGGTTTTTAAATCAGGCTATTCGGAAAGCCTTTGTTTTTTAGGTGGTTGCGCGTATTTTTTTTCGCTTTATATCTCTTCGCCTACAATTCTTCCTATATTGGATTAAATCGCCTGCAAAAATAAACCGCAAGTCTTACCTGTTTCGGAGTGAATGAATTATAAAAGTGTATAAAACGATCTAAGAGTATGTTGGGAAATCATCTTTGGCAATAAGTCTCGATTCGTTGTAACATGATCTGGCTATTGGCCAGATACAGCCAACTGACCGAAGAAGATGCTGTATGCTCATAGTCTTTGACGATTCTCCGAAAATAGTTCGTCCAGGCAATGCTTCGTTCCACTACCCATCGTTTGGCCACCGGTACAAAACCTTGGGCTGATTCAGGCCGCGACGCTTTCTCAAAATCGATACTCCAACGGTCAAGCTCTTGAGCAAACACGCCGTTGTAGGCTTGATC
>NZ_KB893211.1 GCF_000374025.1 Spirosoma panaciterrae DSM 21099
TCAGGCACGCAGTGATGAGAAGTTAGACTACCACTTGAACGCGACGCTTAGCACGGTAAATGTTGCTCGTTTGTTGCTGGCGGCTGATGCTTCATTACTGAAGTCGATGAACGCTTTGGTTCGACGGGAAACCAACCGTCGGGTGTGGAAACTGATATATAGCCAACTCAGTTCTGATGGCTTAGTTGATATAAATCGGCTGGATAGCCTGAATTGCCAATTTTGGCAGCGCAGGGCGGCTTAGACTTAACTATAAACTGCTCACAGTATTAGTAGAATAAAAATTTTATTATTGCAGAATAAACCTCCGTTGCTCCATCCAAAAGACTGATAAGTACAAATCTCTTGATACATTATTAGCGATTTCTCAAACTCTGGGTAATAATCAACAGCATCTTGAATTTCATACCATTTATATGTTCCCTGTTTCCTTCCTTTCCATTCTCCTTTCCAATCTTTAGGGCAAGGCATTAAACGTTCTTTAAATTGCTCCAGATAGGCTAAAATAGCAGGATAGTCATTTATAGAAATACCCCGACGTGTAAAGATTAAGTACTTATCCACTGTCGGTGTTTGATACCGTTTTATGTCCCGACCTGCCAGAAATGGTTTAATAATTTCGGCGCTCTTTGGATCTTCAGCGATTAGTCTGTCTTTTGTTTCAGCATCAATTACAAAGGCCTCATTGAGTCCGGTCTTAATTCCGTAATAGATTTTGCCATTTACGTATTCACCTAGTGGCTTGCCCGTAGCCCTTAACTTGTCCATGAGTTTTTGGGTAGCCTGGTTGGTCAGTTGCCATCCTTCATCCTGCAATGAGTTGGTATTGACTTCAAACCGATTAGTCAGAATGTAATCAGCTAATCCGTTCGGGTAGGTCAACGTATCAATTTGAGCAACCTGAAAGGCATCCTTTGCTACTGCATTATGAATACTGAGAATACTCGGATAGGTAGTGGCTTCATCGAAAACAGGTAAATCGCCAAAGTCGGCAATTTGCTCAATCGCTAATGTTTTCAGCCATTTACGGAGACTTGAGCCGTACCCTGCCCGCATCCATTTGTTGGGAATAATAAAGACAAACTGACCGTTTGGCCGCAAAATCCGTAACCCATGCTCTACGAACATGACATACAAATCGGCTGTACCAGCGTAGGTTTTAGGAAAATCTTTTTTCAGCAACTCTTTTGACTCGCCTAACTCCTCCTGTCGGATATATGGCGGATTGCCAATGACGGCTTCAAAACCAACGTAGTTACCTTTTTCGTCCAGTACTTCAGGAAATTCAAACCGCCATTCAAACGAACTTCGGTAGAGGGCATTATTTTCAATATCGGCTATTTCAGCTTCAGCCTTTTCAATCAGCTTATCGTACCGTTTCTTTTCCAGTTCAATTAGCTTGAGGTCTTTTACTGAATCGAAAATACTCAGTTCGCTGTCCAGCAAAATACGCTCACCACGTAGCTTCGATAACTTTTTTCGCCGTGGGTCGCGGTTAATAACCGTTTCCCGAAACTGGTTTTTTATCTCGTTGATAAACTGTAGTAGCTCAGCTTTAGCCTCTTTACTACGCTCTTCTTTGTAGGCCTTAACCGTGTTCTTGTAGGTCTGAATATTGAACTTCTGCTTTTTGAAAACGTCGCTCAGGTCTTCAGTAAGGCTAAACTTACTCAGGAGGCTATTACCCTGTTTGATGTTAATATCAATATTGGGCAAGGTTTCCAGTTCGGTAAAACCGGATTCATCGGTATAGTAGGCGTTTTTCAGTAGCTCAATCCAGAGCCGCAACCGACAAATTTTAACCGAGTTCGGGTTTATGTCCACCCCAAACAGGCAGTTTTCTATGATAGTCTGTTTTTCCTGAAACAGCGTCTTTTGGATGCGTTGGCGTTCGGCGGTTGGTTTGCTGGTTGCGGTCTGTAGTTGATAGCTAAAGGGTTCGTCGTCCTCATCCAGTACCAATAGTTCATCGTTCAATACACTAACCGTATACCCTTTTAGACGTTTTTCTTTTTCATCCTGCAATACCCGTAAATCTGATTTTATCGCAATCAGTTCATTGAGAGCCGACACCAGAAAATGACCCGACCCAACCGCCGGATCACAGATTCGTATTTCGTTGATGAGGGCATTCGCTTCAGTACGATCCAGGTCTTTGTTTTCCAGTTCGGCAAAGTTGGCACAGTTCCAGCCTTTAGCGTCGTTAAACTTCTGTACAACGGCCTTACGAATGGTTTCGCGGCACATGTATTCGGTAATAAATCCGGGGGTGTAGAATGAGCCATCTTTATACCCGTTAATCTTTTCAAAGATTAGCCCTAGTACGCTGGCATTAATCAGCGTTCGGTTCTTTTCCTGTATTTCCTCCCTACTCTCCGACGAAAAATCATAGGCATCCAAAAACGCAAACAGATAGGTCATCGTCCCTAACTCTTTGGTTTGCCGATAAGCCGGGTTATCCTTTAATACACTCTTAGAAAACAAGGGTATTTTCAGGCTGTCATCCAGCCCGTTGATACTGATTGTTTCGTCCTCCAGTTCTGTAATTTCAAACAGGGAGCTATTCAGGTACGGCACACGGCCAAACTTAGCCTGTATAGACGCTTGCCGTTCTTGTGGTTTCTTAGCCAGTACCCGAAAGAAGAGTTTATAGAGTTCGTCAAAGTCGGTTAACGTTGTCTGGTTTAAAAAGGCATAGTCTCGATTACCGTTGTGGTATTTTACCAATTGGGATTCCAGCAGTTTCAAAAACAGAATCCGGTTTATCCAGGTAATACAGAGTTCCAGCCCCACACTAAACAACCGTTCCTCCTGCGTTGTGCCGTATTGCGCCGGGTCGGGTAGATGGCGTAGTTTGTTGGCCGTGTCCAGTTCAATAATGGTGTTTTCGAGTAATGACCCCTCATCCCGTTTACTCGTTTCTTTGCGCTGGATCAGTTTTTTACCGCCCTCTTTTATTTCCTCCAAACCGATTATATGCAGTAGTTCGGCATAAAACCTGGGGTTTAGGCGGTTGCTGTCGGTTGCTGCCGGAAGTTTGAGCAGATGGATAGGCGACAGGATTTTATAGAGCGACAGTAAACCCCTATCGTTTACATTGTCTTCATCCTTTACAATTTTCTGAAAGGTACGTAGGTCAAAGTACGTAAAGGATAATTCATCAGCATCATAGGCAGGGTCAGCTAGGAACGGTTTAATAATTTCGTTGTAAAACAACTCATTGTTTTTGCTGACCTTTTGCCCTAACCTCCACGCTTTGTATTCTTTCGTCAACCATGCATTCCGGTAGAATAGCCGGTCAATGTCGGCCGCGTCAAAGATGAACCACTCGTAAATATTGGTAATGACACAGTGGCGAATATCATTGTTTTTGCTTCGCTCGCGCTCCTGAAAGTAATAAAGTAGTAGCTCGTGAAAGGCTTTAGTGTTGAGGTTTTGGCGCGTAACCATTTCACTTTTATTAGTCGGCCGTTTCACCTCAAACAGTACGCCTGCGGGGGTTGTAGCATCCTTACCCAAATGGATAACAAAGTCCGTTTTCCCCTTGGGGGCAACTATATGATCCTCTTTATAATAGACTTCCTTGAGGAAATCCATTAAATGATCTTTGGCGTTCTCCTCGCTCTCATTCTCATTGATACGGCCAAAGAGCTTGACAAATTGGGCTTTAAACAACTCAATCTGCTCACGAGGAGCCGATTGAAGGCGGTAGGTTTTCTCAAGGGATTCGGCCGGGGTGAGGACGTTCAATTGCATTGTGTGTCAGCGGTTACGGACAGGCAAATAACACACCATTTGACAACCAAACAAACCGAACATATGAAACTAGGGGGAGGGGTAGGTAAAATCCCTAAAGTAAGCCCCGTTGCGACCGCTAGCCTACCCAAAAAAATCCGCTGTCAAAATTCAGCAGGGGGTATTAGTAGACTTCATATGAAGAAACGAAAATACAACAAAATGGGCGATTATGAGAATAGGTTCGATCCGTTACAATATATATGAGCGTATATATTGTAACAAGATAGATAAGCGTACACAAGTAAACGGACGTTTGTATTGTGACAACTGCTTCATAGAGATTAAAGCAGAAGCGTTCACATGCAAACGTTCGTATGCATGTGAACAAAACGGACGAATGAAACCTCTATCGTCTCAGGTAGGAGCTATTTATGAGAACCCTCATCACACGCTGATTTAGCACATCATTGTTCTTGGATGGAACTAAGTGATAAGTAATAATTCTTGTCACCCGCGACAAATCCTAGTTGTTTGTCACTCTGATAGTACGTACCGCTAAATTTGACTTTCAGACCAGATTTTTGATAGTTAGTAGTCAGGTTACAGGTGTAACCTAGATCATGGGAATCAAAGCTATTCGGGACCCGAATGAAGTAGCTGCTTTGCGAGGAATCATAGTACACCACACCGCTTACACTTTTAACCTGTTTAACCAAAGCCCCAGCATTAGCACAGCGGGGGGCAAGTGCCTCTTCTTTTTTACAAGAGCCTATGATCAATAATAAGCTTACAAATGGAAAAGATATTGCTCTCATATCGTACTACTTTGCGGAAATGACCCCCAGTTTGTGAGAAGGGTTGGAATTGGTACTCTATTAATTGCTCCTTTTACAATGCTGATTCATGAAGTCTGCTTCGTCTCAAATTGGAGGGTTTGGTGAGAATATTCATCTTTATCCGTCCCCCGAAATTTACTGGCTGTCCATGGTCGCAATACCCCCAACCGTGGCCCATGTCATAGCCTACATTCCCTCAAATTTACTGGACCTGACACCAACTTAATGAACAGCCTGGGTAATTCTGGGTTCATAAGTAGGAAGCAGTTTTGATCCGTTTATTTTTTCAACAAAACCATGCAGCAAAACAACCAGAAGCCAGGGCCAACCACTCCGTCAGAAGGCCAGAATGGCCAAAGCCTGACCAACAAAATTCCCGCCCAGCACCCGATGATGACCGAAAACCGCAGCCCCCTGACCACCAACGTCGGTCAGCCCGTTGCCGACGACCAGAATTCGCTGCGGGCGGGAGAACGGGGACCCACCCTGCTTGAAGATTACATCCTGCGCGAAAAATTGCAGCATTTCGACCACGAGCGCATTCCTGAACGAATCGTCCACGCGAGGGGAGCAGCCGCCCATGGCTACTTCGAACTCTATGAATCCCTCAGTGACCTGACGACGGCAAAGGTACTGACCGACACCTCAACGCAGACGCCCGTCTTCTTGCGCTTCTCGACGGTAGCCGGTTCGCGGGGTTCGGCCGATACGGCCCGAGACGTGCGCGGCTTTGCCGTGAAGATGTACACACCGGAAGGTAACTGGGACATTGTGGGCAATAACATCCCGGTATTCTTTATTCAGGATGCCATTAAGTTTCCAGACCTGATCCACGCGGCCAAGCCTGAACCCGACCGCGAAATTCCCCAGGCGGCCACGGCTCACGATACGTTCTGGGATTTTATTTCGCTCACGCCCGAATCGATGCACATGGTTATGTGGATTATGAGTGACCGCTCGCTTCCCCGCAGTTTCGGTATGATGGAAGGCTTCGGGGTGCATACCTTCCGGCTCATCAACGCCCAGGGGAAATCGACCTTCGTCAAGTTTCACTGGAAGCCGGTACTAGGCGTTCACTCGCTAGTCTGGGACGAAGCCCAGCATATTGCTGGTAAAGATCCTGATTTCCACCGGCGCGAGATGTGGGACTCGATCAAAATGGGGAATTTCCTGGAGTGGGAACTAGGCATTCAGACTTTGGCCGAAGACGAGGAGCAGAAATACGATTTCGATATTCTGGACGCCACCAAAATCTGGCCCGAGGAATTGCTGCCGGTTCGGCGGATTGGCAAAATGACGCTCAACCGCAACCCGGATAACTACTTCGCCGAAACCGAGCAGGTCGCCTTTAACACCACCAACATTGTACCGGGTATCGATTTCAGCAACGACCCGTTGTTGCAGGGTCGTAATTTCTCTTATCTCGACACGCAGTTGAGCCGACTAGGCAGCCCGAACTTCACGGAACTGCCCATCAACCGCCCCCGGTGTCCGGTTTCTAACAACCAGCGCGATGCCCAGATGCGCTACACCATCGATAAGGGCCGGGTTTCGTATGCACCGGCTTCGCTCGACGGCCATTCGCCCGATGAAGCTACGCCGGCCCGTGGTGGGTTCGTCAGCTACCCGGCCGCGGTAAACGGTCCCAAAGTACGCGCCCGTAGCGAATCATTCGGTGACCATTACGGGCAGGCCAAGCTGTTCTGGAACAGCATGAGCGGCCCCGAGAAAGAACATATCGTCAAAGCGCTTCAGTTTGAGCTGAGCATGGTCGAAACCCGGGCGGTGCGGCAGCGGATGTTGGGACACCTGCACCAAATTAACGAGGTATTAGCCGGGCAGGTGGCGGCAGCTCTGGGCGAACCGGCTAGCAATGAGCAGGTTCCGGCCGAACCGCGCGGTACAGCTGACTCGGTAGCGGGCGCGCAGCGGCTGGCTGATGCGACCTCAGAAACAACAGCATCGGGGGGCGTGCAACGGTCAGAAGCACTGAGTATGGCTCACCAGCCTACCAGCGCTAAAGGTCGGAAAGTGGCGATTCTGGTGACCAATGGCGTCGATAGCCAACAGGTCAACGCGCTCAAAGAGGCACTTAGCCAGGCCGGGGCGCAAGCCGAACTGGTTGGTCCGCACCTGGGCGATATCGACGGGAAAGGCGGCAAACTGGAAGCCAAAAAAACCTATGCTAACACCAGTTCGGTGCTTTACGACGCTGTGTTTGCCCCCGGTGGTTCGGGCATGAGCGAACTGATCCGCAAAGGGGATGCCCACGTTTTTCTGGCTCAGGCCTACAAACACGGCAAGCCGGTGGCAGCCGTAGGCGAAAGCGTTGACTTGCTGCGGGATTCCCTGCCCGAGGGAGCCATCGACGCTGACGCGGGTGTACTGACCCAAACCGGCCAGAGCGTGCAGGCAACCATTGAGCAGTTTGTGAACGCCGTTGGGAAGCGATACTGGCAGCGATCACCGGTAGAAACGGTAGCCGCGTAAAGTTAGTCTATCAACCAGCCGTTACAGGCCCCTGAAGACCGCTGGGTCTTCAGGGGCAGCGAGGCAAGCTACCGCCAATTCCTGGCCAATGGACCGGTCGTTGGCGGTAGCGCCCCACAGGGGTCAATGCCCATGCCTCCTCAATTTACCGGGTATGAGCAGAGCAAACCGCAACGGAATTGCGAATTAGTAATTGAGCTACTGCATGATTTAAAGCAAAACCGGGTAGTTCTGCAGAATGGTACGGCACGGGCCGCCCCGATAATTCGTCGTTTGCACCAGAAGTTTACAAAGTCGTCTCAAATAGGAGCGTTTTTACGAGATAAGTAGTCATCGGCTTTAAACTCTTTCTGAACATAATGAGTGGCTGGTGATTTGAAATAGACAGACGAGCAGCTACGGACGCCATCCTGCACATTCCAGCCGTGTTTAGCCTATGTTTAGGTGTCCATTTTTGGATACAAGTTTGTCCACTTATGGACAAGATGACCCTTAAAATCGAGTCCGATCCTATCAATAAGGCCTAGTTTGAACTCTTCACTAGCTTGGCAAATGATTTGTGGAAGATCAAGTAGATTAGTTTAAACGGTTCCAACAGAAAGAGCAGTCAGCCTGAAAAACCAGGCTATGGCTCCTGGCAATTCGTAACCACTTGAGCCCCGATTTTTTTCATAGAAGCCTATACGATCTGGCTTCCCTGGGATCCTTGTTCTCAGGGCTGACGCTCGCCCTACTGGTGGGATTTGCTAACAAGCCTACCCAACGGGCGAACCTGTTTTTAAGTTTAGCCCTTGGCGTGATCGTCCTAAAAACCGGTGGGCTTTCAGCGGCTTTGTTACCAGCGCTGGGGCCGCTGCTGTATTTTTATACCAGGCAACTAACTCGCCCCCAGCAGCGGTTCCAACCAACCGATTGGCTGCATTTTTGTCCTTTGCTGGTGGGCTATTGGATACCCCTCTGGCCCTGTTTACTGTCGGTTATCATCTATGTGTACGGCTCTCACCGACTCATTCAGGATTTCTATAAGCGGTTGCAACTCGTGTTGATGGACAGGCCGCGTTTGGCGTTCCGTTGGCTGGACAAAGCCCTGGTACTGCTCGGCTGGTCCTGCTTGTTCACACTAGTAAGTGATGCGTTCTTTCTGGCTATTGCTGTTGTATTGATGGGAATGGCTGTAGAAGTAATCCTCAAATCGGATAGCCCTGTCAAGCTAGAAATGCCCATCGCTGATCGATCGGATGCCAAACGGAAAGGCCGAACGCTAAAGGAAGTGGTGGCGGCAAATCGCCTGTATGAGGATGCCGAACTAACATTGACTACACTGGCGCTGAAACTGGCGATTCATCCCCATGAGCTGTCGCGGATCATCAACGTGGGGCTAGAGAAGAACTTCAGCGATTTTATTAATGAATTTCGGGTTCGTGAAATTGCCCGGAAAATGCGTGATCCGGCCTACGACCGGCTCACGCTGCTGGGCATTGCCTATGAGTCGGGCTTTAACTCCAAAACGACGTTCAACCGGGTTTTCAAACAGATGACCGGCAAAACCCCCGTCGACTACAAAAACAGCGTAAAAAAAGAGGTCCCAATTCATCAATTGGCACCTCGCTCGCCGATCCAGCCGCTAGTATTGCGTTCAGAAAGCCCGCCAACCAAGGCTACTGAACTCTCAAACCGCCCTTTCGCTAGTTTACATCCCATTATGCTTAACAACTATTTCAAAATCGCCTTTCGAACCCTGGCTAAGAACAAAGGGTATTCCTTTATCAACATTGGTGGGCTAGCCGTCGGTATGGCCGTGGCCATACTCATCAGTCTATGGGTGTATGACGAACTCTGGTTTGACCGATCCTTCGCCAATTATGACCGGCTTGCCCGCGTCATGCTTCAGCAAACCGATAACGGGGTTATTTCAACGAGCGATTATACTCCCCTGCCCCTGAGTACCACCCTCAAACGGGAGTATGGCAGCGACTTTAGCCACATTGCCCTCTCGCACGGAACAGGCGAGCAGATTCTCACCCACGGCACCAATCAACTGATTCGCTATGGGGATTACGTAGAACCCGAGTTCCTTGAGATGTTACCCCTGACGCTGACGGCTGGTAGCCGAGCTGGGTTGAACGATCCGGCATCCATCCTGCTGTCGGCGTCCCTGGCCAAGGCGTTGTTCGGTCAGGCCGATCCCCTCAACCAACTCATCCGCATTGATAACAAAATCAATGTCAAAGTAACGGGCGTTTACCAGGATTTCCCGGCCAATTCATCGTTCCGGTACTACGCGTACCTGCTCCCATGGCAGCAGTTCGTGGCCGACCAGGAGTGGGTGCAGCGGGCCGCCGACAACTGGAGCCTGAATGCCTTCGAGGTACTGGTCCAACTGGCCCCCAACGCGCAGCTTGGGTCTCTGTCAGGCAAGATTGCCCGGCTCAAAGCAACCAACGCCCCCGACGAGGCCAAATTCAACCCCCGGTTGTTACTGCACCCCATGAGCCGCTGGCATCTGCATGGGGAGTGGGAGAATGGCCAGCCCGTTCGGGGCCGCATCCAGTTTGTCTGGCTGTTTGGCAGCATCGGGGTGTTTGTGCTGCTGCTGGCCTGTATCAATTTCATGAATCTGAGCACGGCCCGGAGCGAAAAACGCGCCAAAGAAGTCGGTATTCGCAAAGCCGTTGGTTCGTTGCGCACCCAGTTGGTCACCCAGTTTTATAGCGAATCCTTCCTGGTCGTCTTTTTAGCCCTGGTTCTTTCCCTAGTCCTGGTGGTGCTGTTGCTGCCCTGGTTCAATGACCTGGCCGACAAGCAACTAGCCATACCCTGGCGAACGGGCTGGTTCTGGGGATTGCTGCTGGGCTTTACGGCGCTGACCGGTCTGCTGGCTGGTAGCTATCCCGCGCTCTATTTGTCGGCCTTTCAGCCCATAAAAGTGCTGAAAGGAGCGGCCAGCCTGGGTTCGTTTCGCCTGGGGCGGTGGTCGGCCCTGCCGCGTAAGGGGCTGGTCATTGTTCAGTTTACCGTCTCAGTGACGCTCATTATCGGCACGGGGCTGGTCTTCCGGCAAATCCAGTACGCCAAAAACCGCCCCATCGGCTACGACCGGGGCGGCCCGTTGAGCATCCGGACCAACACGCCCCAACTGGTGAGCCACTACGAAGCCATCCGTGCCGACTTACTGCGCACGGGGCTGGTTAGCCAGGTGACCGAATCATCGAGTCCAATCAGTGGCGTATTTTCGAGCGATTACCGGCTGGAATGGGCGGGTAAGGATCCGAATCGCCAGGTTGATTTCGACGTGGTCGCCTGCACCCATGATTTTGGCAAAACCGTTGCCTGGCACCTTAACGAAGGCCGCGATTTCTCGCGGGACTTTCCCACGGATTCGGTGGGGTTGATTTTCAACGAAAGCGCCATTAAGTACATGGGCCTGCAAAACCCAATCGGGCAGCGGATAAAATGGGCCGGTGAAACCTATCATATTATTGGGGTCATTAAAGACATGGTGACCAATTCACCCTTTGCGCCGGTTAAACAAACGGTTTTCAAACTGAATTATGATTGGGTCAATTTTATTACGATTCGGCTGAATCCGCAGGCCAGTGCGCATACGGCGCTGGCGGCGATGGAGCCGATCTTTCGCCGGTATAACCCGGGCAGTCCCTTTACGTATCGCTTTGCCAGCGAGGAGTTCAGCCAGAAATTTGGCGATGAAGAGCGAATCGGTCGGCTGGCGGGTATCTTCGCCGGTCTGGCGATCTTCATCAGTTGCCTGGGGCTATTCGGGCTGGCTTCGTTCATGGCCGAGCAACGCACCAAGGAGATCGGAGTACGCAAGGTGTTAGGAGCATCGGTGGCGAACCTGTGGGTGTTATTGTCGAAAGAGTTTGTGGTGCTGGTGCTTATCGGCTTTAGCCTGGCTGCGCCCCTCGCTTCGTATGTTCTCACGGGTTGGCTTGAGCAGTACAGTTACCGAACGGGTTTGTCGTGGTGGATTTTTGCTGCTTCAGGAGTAGGCGCATTGATGGTGACGCTCTTAACGGTGAGCTTCCAGAGTATTCGGGCTGCGCTGCTGAATCCGGTGAAGAGCTTACGGAGTGAATAAGCTTGGAATTATCTGATTGGCCCTTGTTTAGCCATTAGCTAAACAAGGGGACCGTGTTTAGCTTGTTAAACGCCCGTTTTTGTGAGACGATGAACCAACGGTCTGTAACCGCTCTCAGCTTTGGCAAACGGTCTTAAAAACCCATCTCACAAATCAACGTACCATTTTCAGCATCGCAGATGAGTTCGTGCGACAGATTTACAAACGTACGGCCAACGTCGTATGCTTGTAAAAGTTATAGCACCGTTTTCTTACTAAAAACTCATTTTTCGAGGAGGCAGGTTTTGCATTAGTGTCTACTATTGATTTTAGCTGAATACAGTCTTAAATCACCATCCCACGAATAAATGTCCCCTTTTCAAAGTATGAGACAATTCTGCAATTCAAAAAATGGGTCGGGGGAACCACCCACCCGACCCTATGAACCAAGGGAACCACCCGCTCGGTTCTGACCAAACCAAGTTGTCAGTAAAGACCACTTGTTTAAGACAAAAGTACATACTCCTAAATAGCAGCCTGTCTCCTATTGATAAAAAGTTTTGATTATTAACTAATCCGTCCCCTATTCCGTCCCCTCAATTTTACAACAGAATTATAACTATTGAAAATCAGAAAGTTATACCTTTTAGTTCAAGTCCGTAGGAGGCTCTGTTTTTGAAAAAAGGCTAATCAGTTTCAGAGCGAAGACCCTCTATTTCAACTGATTAGCCTTTTTCTGTTTATAATACTTTACAATAACACGTTCCAGTAAATTCAATCCGTCCCCTCGTCTTTACATTATCCCTCACTTGGTCTTGACCAGTCCAATATACTTTCTCCGACCGTCCAGCGATCATATACCTTATTTTCTGCTACGAAAACACCTGTTCCGGGTTAATTCATGACAGTAACCCCCATAGTAAAATGAGCTAGTGGTTAGACCGTTAATTTACCCTCAATCGAGTCATCTAAGGTTTTTCCAATAATCGCACCAGCAGCCATTTTGACAAAGGCGACAGCATTACCGTGTTTATTGTCCCAATAATAGCCCTCACGTGTATCTACCCTGATCACCGTAATACGCGGATCGTCCTCCCCTTCGGTAAACCACGTTTTTAAAAGCGGTTCCCAAAGCTCTTTGATAAGCTGTTTATCGTTCGATACAGTGGCCTCGCCATAGATGCTCAGAAAATCAGAATGGGCCGAGCCCTGAAACAAAAGATGAACTCGGTCGTCAAGCTGGATCTCCGCATTTTTATGACTATCGGCCGCACTCAGGAACCAGAAACGGCCGGCTTCATCCACTTTTTGCACCGACATGGGCCTTGTTGTCAAGGGTTGACCTGAGGTGATTTTCGTACAGAAATAACAGGTCTTGTTCTGATCTACCAATTCCTTAATCTTTTTTCCGGCTTCGGTCCCAAGTAGATCCTGGTGATTGGCTTCGGGTTGCTCTTGATTAATACTATCCATAACGTTTTTGTATTCGTGTTGACTTATTTGAACAGCTAACCATCTGTTGTACCAACTGGCTTTGGAAAAGCCCCTGATACTAATTTTCTTTATTTTATGGGCATAGATGCGTAAGCATTAATCTGGAAGTGTACTCGCCAAATTAGCCCGGTTTCTGGCAATAGTTAAATTTATTGTTGGCAGGGATCAGTTTTTCGATTTGATAGATATATTTTTATCTCATGTCGATGCTAAACGATCCGTCGTTATCGCCCAAACCCGTCCATTCTCAAACTACTTTAGAAATAGGTGATTCTATATGGGCTGCGGTGAAAAAAGGAGATAGTAATGCCTTTACGGAATTAAGGCTCTAAGCCGTCACATCTGTAATTGATTTCTGCTACTCAACACCTTTATGAATCCATCTCACCAAATGCTCCTAACCAGGAACGAACTAAAAGTCTAGCCTACAAGAAGCATTGTGGCACGAGCAGGCTGGTCACAAAGCTGGGACAATTTTCTACCTATACCCAAGCCTCGATACGAGGGGTATACCCCTCGTAGACGAATGTAACTTCAGTCGGCGGGAAAATAGTAGAAGGGTTGCCCTTAAGCATCAAGAATGCAACCCTGGCTAATCGGCAGTAATTAAATCGCGATGCCCTTCATTTATCGTTCGTTAACTCTTGCAGGATCTTTCGGCCAGGCAAATTGCCGGGAAACATCTGCACCGATTGGCGATACATGGCGATGGCCTCCTTTCGTCGGCCAGTTTGCAGCAGAGCCTTTCCGTAACTATCATAGGTATTCCAACTCTGCGGATAAAGAAACGTCGCCAACTTGAGAACTTCCAGCGCAGCCGCGTCATGATGGTCCGCTAGAAGCTCCAAGCCCAGTTCGTTCAACTCTCGCTCGTCGGCAAAATAATGAGCAGTATCAACTTTGAGTTGGTTGAACAAGGTGGCAGCGGCATCCGGCCCTTCTTTGAGCAGGGTTCTTACATAAGGCAGGAAGAGTGACTGCTTGCCAGGTAGGTCTGCGGAAAAAAAAGAGGTTTGGTAGGCAAGATTCACCGTTTGCTTACAGGCGCTGCCGAAACCGATACTCTCCGCATTATCCAATAAGATGATGGTCCGATGGTGAGTCAGATCATGCCAAAAGAAGGTAAAGAAACCCGGTTCACGACCGGTGTGCATTACGATTCGGCCTAGTTGGGTATCTCTGGGCAAAAACCAGCCTAATCCATAATTTGCTGCACCAAATTCACCGCCAGGTGCGGCCAGGGTACCATCCGTTAGTTGATAGGGCGCAAAAGCCAGGTCCTGCATGCCTTTTTTCAGTAACTTGTGCTGATCCAGCGCTGTGGCATAGCTGGCTAAATCGCTGGTTGTACTGATAATGTTGGTGGGTCCGTAAAGCCCACGCAGATTATACGTCCATCGCCTGACTTTCCGGCTACTGCTGATCGGTTCCATATCACCCAGATAATGATGACGAACCAAATAACCCGTTGCATAATTAGTATCGTCAGACCGACTGCCCAGTAGATAGCTATGGTGCATACCCGCCGGGCGGAAAATATGCTGAGCCAAGTAATCGCCAAACCGTTCACCGCTTATTTTTTCGACCAACGTAGCCAATAAGGCATAGCCAATATTGCAATACCGCCATTGACTGCCGGGTAAGAACGCCAGAACTTTGTTGGATTGCTTCAAAGCCGGGATAATATCCTGGTTACTTACCTGTCGGGTTGAATCCTGATCCAGCAGGGGAAAGAATAATTCTTCCTTGTCGGGCAGACCTGAGGTATGGGATAGCAAGTGGTCAATCCGAACCTGAGGATAGGGGAAATCGGGGAAATAGGTTTGATACCGCTCATGAAGATCAAGTTTGTGCTGTTGAATCAGTTGCAAGACGGCCACGGCAGTAAACGTCTTGGAGATGGAGCCAATCTGGAAAGCGGATTGCACCGAGTGCTTTTTAGCTGTTTTTAAATTGGCCAGGCCCACGGCGTGTTGGTAAGTAGTTAGCCCCTCCTCCTGAATGAGTACATTCCCATTAAAAGCATGGGCTGTATCCAAACGATAAAACAAACTATCGAGGGCTTTGCTGGCCTGAGCATTAGATAGAATTGGGCGGACTAGCCAGGCAGTGATGAGCAGGAAGTAGTAAGTGATTTTCACAACAAAAAAGGATAGTGTTTCAGAATGATCATGGCACGCAGACGTATTTATTTGCTCTGTGTTGCCAGAGTTTTAAATCAGTGGAGCCACGAATACTTTAACTTTTGTAGAACAAATGTCTTGCCATGTAGCCGACTAATGATATCTACCTGATTATCAATTATTTTTTAGTATATTCTCAACAAAGTAGCGTCCAAAAACGGACAAGAAATGTATGTTTCCGGACATCCTATAGCGATAGCATCCCCTCAATTTTGTTGATCTCAATAAAACGTCTTAAAACCTCCGCCTGATAGGTAATCGGCGTGGGTTATGTCTACTGGGTAACTCCTATAAACCCTACCACTCACTTCCTTCTCATACAAAACCATCACGAATTTTTACGCTACTGAGCCTGGTCTCAACCGCAAAGACATTAAACTCATTATCAGAACATTATATACGATCAAACATCACTACTTCTCACTGATAATCTACTTTTATAAAAATAAACGATAGTCCAATTTTTTCCTGAAAGAGTATACCCATTGTACTCGTCGACGATCTCTTCTAAGCGTTTCATATAGTACATTCATTAACAAGGACCCTTCCAACGGCTAGTTGCTGAATCCGTATACGATCATGCGCTTAGTTAGCCCGAAAGAGTGTACTAAACCGCTGCGGTTTATGACCTGATCTGCCCGCCTATTTAGTATATATCGACCATGAACCCCCATTCTGAACACACATGAAAAAAGTAGCTTACCTTTTTTTTCTTTTTCTGACCGCCCGCACATTCTGTTTGGGCCAGGACGTTCATTCAGCCATTGTTCGGCAAACCCTCATCTTCCCGGCTCAGGATAAACACGTACATGGAAGTAGTATTGTCAGCCTGCCTAATGGTGATTTTCTGTCGGTATGGTTTTACGGCAGCGGTGAACGATCGGCCGATGATGTTAAGATTATGGGAGCTCGTTTGCGAAAAGGAGAAACCCAATGGAGCGCACCATTCGTAATGGCCGATACCCCCCATATTCCCGATTGCAACCCGGTACTGTTTCTGAATAGCCAGGGAAAGCTATTTCTGGTCTGGATTGCGGTCGAAGCCAATCAGTGGGAGTATTCCATACTTCGCTACAGAACCTCAACTGACTACACCAAAAGCGGTCCGCCCATCTGGAACTGGCAAGACAATATTCTGCTTAAACCCGGCGATACGTTTGCCCAGGAAGTTGAGAAAAAATTTAAAGATCTTACCAAAAACACCGCAGGCTGGGGTGGATACGCACCTAAGTACGATAACCTGATTATCGAAGCCAGCCATGATGTCGGCAAACGATCCATTGGCTGGATGACCCGGATCAAGCCCCTCCTACTAGGAAATAACCGGATCGTACTCCCACTTTACTCCGATGGTTTCAATTTTTCGCTCATGGCGATTTCTGACGATGACGGCACGAGCTGGAAGCCCAGTCTGCCGGTAGTGGGTCGAGGCCCTATTCAACCCGCACTGGCCCGCCGAAACGATGGTACCCTGGTGGCGTTCATGCGCGATAGTGGCGACGAACCTACCCGCGTTCATTACAGCGAATCGAAAGACAATGGCGAAAGCTGGACCGCTACCACTAAAACCGACATTCCCAATACGGCCAGTGTCGAGCTACTGGTATTAAAAGATGGCCGCTGGGCATTTCTGGGCAATGATATAGATGATGGACGCTACCAGCTCAGCCTGTACCTATCTGACGACGAGGGTAAAACCTGGAAATGGAAAACCCGCATTGAAGACCACAAGCCAGGTCAGGGAGGGTACTCGTATCCCTGTTTAATTCAAACCGCCGACGGGCTGCTCCACATGACGTATTCGCATCACGATGGTCGCGCTGATGGCAAATCCATCAAGTACGTAGTCGTGGATCCCAAACGGATTGGGAAGTAGCCGAATGGGCCATGCATAAAGTGAAATCGGGGCTCTTTGGCAATCAAAAACCTACTCATTCAAGATTAACCTCCTTTTGCGTCCAGACTTTTGCGAGCCCCTTGCACCTGCCCTCCTCAGCGACTATAATCTAATGGTTGCCAGACACGTACAGGCTATTAGTCGACGTCAAGGTTGTAAAAAAAGAAGCGCTTGAAATACGATGTCTATCCGTATTTCAAGCGCTTTATTGACCCGACAGTATTATAACGTCAGACTCCAGCCATCGCGATAGTCACGCTTCACAAACTGGTTAGCCAGATCGTAGTTCGTGATTTTCATATTCGGCGCATCGTAGTACAATTTCTTGCGACCATTGTAACGGTCCGCTGTCCGTTTGCCCGATGGATTATCACGAAGCATCCAGCTCCGAAGGGCCAGATTTCCGATCAGAATACTTTCCGTAAACGGAGCGGCATACTCAAATGGCGAACTCGTCGTCCCTTTTCCATACCCGGCGATGCAGGCATCTACCCATTGTAGGTAGTGATCTTCGTTCGGAACCCGTGGAATCGTTTCGGGAATAGTAAGCAGTTGGTTGTCTTTCAGGGGCAATAGCCGTGGGTTTGCACCGTAACAATCGGCCATTAATTTTCCTTTCGACCCGATGAACAATACGCCACCATCCGAATTACCGAAGCTTTCGCCCGGCAGCAGTTCTTCGGGGAGTTCGGGCAGAATACCTCCGTCGTACCAGCTTACTTTGATGTTGCCTTTGCTGTCTTTACGGGGATAATCGAGATGAATAGAGGTCGAAAAAGGGGTCCAATCAGGATTATCGTCTTGCGGGCGGAGGGTAAATGTCCAGGTTCCGGCTACGCTGCATTCGACCGAAGTGGGGTAGTCGATGGGTAGAATCCGAAACACGGGGTCCATAATGTGACAGGCCATATCGCCCAGAGCACCCGTTCCGTAAGGCCACCAGCCGCGCCAGTTCCAGGGCAGGTAGGCTTCATTGTACGGCACTTTTTTGGCTGGCCCGAGCCACAGATCGAAGTCCAGTTCTTTGGGCACCTCATACGTCTTATCGGTTGGGATAGCCTGCGGCCATACTGGGCGGTTGGTCCAGCAGAGCACTTTATGCACCTCGCCAATAATACCAGAATCGTAAATCTCCTTCATCCGGCGAACCCCATTGCCCGACCCGCCCTGGTTGCCCATTTGCGTGATCACTTTGTACTTTTTGGCCGCCTGTCCCAGAATCCGGGCTTCGTAAATATCGTGGGTCAGCGGCTTTTGCGTGTACACATGCTTGCCCAACTGCATAGCCGCCAGTGTTGCCACGGCGTGGGTGTTATCGGGCGTTGAAATCGAGCAGGCGTCAATGTGTTTATGCTCTTTGGAAAGCATTTCGCGGAAGTCCTTGTAATAGGTAGCTTTAGGAAAACGTTTACGCGAATCAACCGACTGCCGGTCATCAACATCGCATAGGGCTACAATATTTACGTTTGGACTAGCCGCAAACGAAGCCAGATCGCCTTTGCCTTTTCCGCCTACCCCAATTCCGGCAATATTGAGCTTATCGCTGGGCGCAACAAACCCTTTCCCGAGCACATGACGAGGAACAATAAAAAAGGAAGTAGCTGCCAACGACGATGTTTTCAAGAAATCACGACGACTGTTTGCCTGGGATGCCGTATTATTTTCTTCCATAATCAGGTATTAAAGTTAAAGCGTTTAGGAATAGTGAGCAGAACTCATTTGTAATCGACTCTGTATACATACTGATTTATAGCTTAATCGTACCTGCATCACGCTCATTTTTTATAACGCAGACCGCTCCTGTCCCCGCTAGGCTGGCCAGTATTCAGCTATTTTTCGACGGAGAAAGGCTACACTGCGTTCTAGTTGGGCCATGCCCTCGACGCCATCCTCGATACTGATCCAGCCATCAAAACCTACGCGTTTCAATTCCGTAAAAATGGCATCGTAATCGTTTAAGCCTTTGCCAATTTCGCCATGACTGAGCCGTTTGGCATATCCGGCAGCCCCACCCTCTTCGCGACGTAAATCTTCGATAGTGCCCTCAATTAAGTAGCGGTCGCTGGCGTGCATAGTCACCACCCGGTCTGACACCCGGTAGAGTAATTCCAGCGGGTCTTCACCAGCCAGATAGGTATTGCTGGGGTCGTAGTTGACGCCAAAATTTGGGTGGTGAATCCGATCGACAAGCATACAGAACACCTCCATTTTCTGGGCAAACTCAGGATAGGTCCAGAAATCGTCTTTGTAGTGATTTTCGAGAATCAGCGTAATACCCCGTTCCTGCGCATAAGGCAAACAGGCTTCAATGCATTCGGCGGCTAATGCCACCCCTTCTTCAATGGAAAGCTCCGGACGACGCTGACCCGACAATACCCGGCAGTACGAACCTCCCAGTATATACGTCATGTCGATCCAGCGCTTTTGCTTCTCAATTTCCTGCGCCCGGAAGGTGGGGTCAGGGTGCGTAAAATCGGGGGAACAGCACATCATCGGAATCACTTTCCCCTTCGCTTCTACCTGTTGGCGAAACTGGAGCCAGTTAGCTTCATCAGCCATTTCCAGAAACCCGGCATACCACTCCAGCCCGTCGATTTCTAATTGAGACGCTAACTCGATCCATTCCGAAACCGTCATGGTTCCATCTTTACAAAGCTGCTGCATAAATGCCTTCGGAAAGGCGGCTAATTGAGGCATAGATTTAAAGAGTAAATGAGTACTTGCATTGAGTGAATGAGTGAGTGAACGTAGCCATTACTTTTGCAATAGCTATTCGCTCAATCGCTAATTCACTCAATCACTCATTAATTTTTAGGTAAGTTTCGTCCAATAAACGGGAATTGCTCCAGATCGACCACCTGACCACTAATGGGGCCACTTTCATCGGCAAGCCAATACACGGCAGCCGCTGCCATTTCATTAGGCGTCAGCAAACGACCTGCCGGTGAGAGTTCTTCCGGCAACGAGGTATACCAGTTGTCGGGCATTCCCTGCTCGCGTTTTCGTTCGATTTCGCGCTCCGTCAATATCCAGCCGGGATTAATCTGATTGACCCGAACGCCATACTCCCGATGTAGCGAATCGCCCAGATTGCGGGTCATGGTCAGCAAAGCACCTTTCGAAATACTGTAGGCCATCAGACAGGGTTCGCCACTCCAGGCATTTACCGAACCAATATTCAATACACATCCCCTTCTTGCCTGCAAATGCGCCAAAGCGGCTTTAATCAAGGCGAAGGGAGCCAGTGTGTTCACATCCAGTACCTGACGAAACAAACTTAGGTCGGTAGTTTCGATGGTTGAGGAAGGGACCATCGCGGCATTGTTCACAATCGCATCCAGACGGCCAAAAGTTGCCAGTGCCAGCTCAACCAGATGCCGCGGGGCGTTTTCAGCCGTAATTTCTTCGATATGCAGTACGGCACGGTCCGCTCCCAACTCCGCTACGACAGCCTCACCCAACTCGCGTTCAAGGCCATGCACAACCACTCTGGCTCCCTCGGCCACGCAGCGCCGGGCAATGGCTTTACCAATACCCGTGCAACTACCCGTCACAATCACCACTTTATCCTGTAAGCGCATGCCTATACGGGTTTAAGCACACTTTTCACCACCTCGCCCCGGTGCATTTTTTCGAAGGCTTCGTGCCAGTCGGTAATGCTCCACACCCCACCGATAATGGGTTTTACATCCAGTTGACCACTGGCCAGCAACGCGATTACGCGCTCCCAGATCGGCCAGTTATGGCTGAAGCTTCCCTGAAGGGTCACGTTTTTCTGCACCAGCGGATCGAGCGAGAAGCCCAGCGGCTGCGGCCCCCACCCAACCTTGGTAATATGCCCATTGGGTCGTACCAGTTGCATGGCTATTTTCAGAGTGGCACTGGCTCCAGCCGCATCGATTACGCAATCGGCTCCGAGGCCATCAGCTTGCTTAGCCCATTCGGAAGCATCGCCCACAATACTCGTACAGCCATACTGCTCAGCGATGGATAGTCGGTACCGATCGGCTTCCAGACCAACTACGGCCACATCGGCCCCGCAAAGTTTGGCAACAGCCGCACACAGAATACCAATGGTGCCGGGCCCAAGGACCACTACTCTATCCCCAGGTTTCAGCCGTGTATTTTCAACTACCGCATTGAACGCCACACAGCAGGGCTCGGTTAAGCAAGCCTGCTCAAAGGCCAGTTGATCGGGCACATGGTGCAAACAGCGCGCTGGCACACGTACGTAGCGGGTCATGGCCCCATTGACTCCGTACCCAAATCCTTTACGAGTTGGGTCCAGATTGTAGAGCCCACGACGACTCATAGGGTTAGCCGGATCGATAACAGCCGCCGTTTCGCTGACAACCCGGTCGCCTTCGCGCCAACCCGACACGCGGCTACCCAACTCAACAATATGGCCGCCAAATTCATGACCCAGTACGACCGGGTAGTTGACTGGCCAGCTATGGTCAGCAGTCCACTGGTGTAAATCGCTGCCACAAACCCCCACATTAGCGACCTCAAGCAATACATCCTCTTCACCAATGGCGGGGCGGTCGAGTTCACGAATTTCAACGGAGCCTTTCTCCGGAGCATAATTTATTACCGCAGCAGATTTCATAAGATAAAGGAAAGGAATAGGCTATCGTATGTTGTGTACACTATTGGCCAACGGCCACGTCACCATAGGCATGAATGGCTCCGCAGATTAGCCGGAGCGAATCTTCCAGATTACCATTCGCGGTCTTAAACGCATCGGCATCTATCGTTAATGGAGCGCCCAGAACAACCAGTGGTGCCCCATATTCGGGACAACGAATGGCCTGTTCGAGCGTAAGGCCACCCACTGCCTGAACCGGAACCCGAACGGCCTGAACAACCTCCCGAAGCTGATCCAGCGGATTGGGCATATGCAAACCCTGAGCGGCAATACCTCGCCGTTCGTCATAACCAATATGGTGAATAATGTAATCGCAGCCCAGATCTTCGAGCCAACGGGCACCTGCTATCATATCAGGACATACCATATTGTCGCCCATGACTTTCACTCCGAAGTCATGTCCTGCTTTTACGACACATTTAATGGTTTCGGCGTGAGCCCGGGCCATAACCACCACATGAGTAGCTCCGGCTTTAGCCATCATTTCGGCTTCCAGGTATCCTCCATCCATTGTTTTCAGGTCGGCAACAATGGGCACCCCCGGAAAGGCTTCGCGCAGCTTACGTACGCCATGCAGACCTTCGGCCAGAATCAAAGGCGTACCCGCTTCGAGCCAGTCAACCCCTGCGCGAAGGGCCATAGAGGCTGTTTCAAGCGCTTCGTCAATATCGGTCAGGTCTAGAGAAATTTGAACAACTGGTTTCATGCAAACATGTAGAATGCATCCGCAAAATCGGGATGGCAAGTAGTGAGTTGAGCCCTAAATCGTGGATACTACCCACGAATAAGCTTGCCCTATACTACTTCTTTACATGAAATTCAGGCTATTGAAAATGTTACTTTCTTACAGAAAAGGCCGTGATCGGTTGAAGGCCACCCAACCCAGATACGCTGTGATCTAACCCCGCAGAAATACCCGCTTTCGTGGATCGACCAGATTGAGAAGGTTCTTTTTATACGCCCGCCCGATGGGGATGGCTTGCTGGTTGATCTGTACCGTCGAATCCAGTATCCGTTCGATATACTGTATATTGATAATATAGGCTTTTTGTACCTGTATAAACCGATCGGTCAAGTCAAGAGCTAATTTACGCAAGGATCGTTTCAACACATATTTCTGGTCAACTGTGTGGAGAATTGAATAATTACCCTCGCCCTTGATCCAGTAAATCTCCTCTAACGGTACATCTATACGTTGCCTGTGCTTATCGGTGATCGTAATGCTGTCGGTTGGCGCAATCAGCTTGCCTGATTGCTGAGAGAGTAAGATTTCAATGGCAGCCTTCAGGCTGAAAAGCTCAAACGGTTTGACCAGAAACCCGATATGGGGCATGGTGATCGCCCGTCTCAAATAATCATCTTTGGTGTAGGCCGTCTGGAAAATAACGGGCAAGTGCTTATAATTTTGCGTAAACAATGCCAACGATAAGCCATCGGGTAAGACAATATCGGCAATGACTAAGTCGGGCAGCTGCGCGTTGAGTTGCTGACTGGCCTCAGCAATCGAACCAGCCAGTCGAATCGTCGCCACGGGCAATTGGCTAAACATCGCCTGAAGACTAAACTGCCAAATGGGATCATCTTCAATGATGAGTACATTTAGTTTATTCATAGTTCATTACGACAAAGTCTTCTGAATCAATGACCACAACCGAAAAGCGTACGCACCGACACGTAGGCGTACTGATGCCCTTCTTTATTGCCGGGTACCAAAATCGGTCACCCAATAGTGTTTAAATGTACTTTTTGAATTATAGGAATACCCTACCCCGAGATTTCTATAATCGGGATTCATGATGTTTTGACAATGGATCGTCGAACTTAACCAGGCATCGACTACCGACCGGGCGGTCGGGTATCCGGCAGCAATATTTTCACCCGCCGAACTCCAAACATAGCCTTCGGTGGTCATGCGATCCCAGGGCTGGGAGCCATCCCGTCCGGTATGACTAAAGTAATTGTAGGTGGCCATATCCACCGCATATTTGTCTGAAGCCCCATTCAGCCGGGAATTCAGCGTCAGTAAGGTAACCGCCGGATATACGGTAGAGCCACATAGACACGTTTGCGACCGGGCCTGATTTACATACGTCAGCACTTCCAACTGTAAGGCCATTGTGGCATCCCGGGCACCTGAGTGGTCGGGTTCGGCAGTCGTTGATGTGCCTACGCCCTCCTTTTTAATATGCACCGATGAGGTAACCCGGCCCGTAACGTCCTTTATGGCGAGTTCAGACTGGCAGGCAATAAGGCCCACTATCAAAAAAAGAAGGCCAGCTACGTAATAGTTTCTCATAGTAGGCAGATTTAACAGGTAAGCAACAAACACCGAACAAGCAGGACGACTCAGCTATCGAGCCTATAACTAATTGATAATCATTTTATTCACTACCTTATTAAATATCACTTTATGTGCCAAAATATATTTTTTTGTATATAAAATAATAAATAATTTTCAACTGTTCTTAAACTAGTCTCTATTGGTTCGTTAGGCCACACATCCCCCATAAAGCCGTAGCCCAATCGGAAGCGAAAGAGCGAAAACCGGAACCGACTTTCGCTCTTCCATCCTTTCCGGCTTTACCTTAGAAATACCTCGGCGTCAGGATTCGGTTCTTGCCGAAACCAAACTCATACCGAATCATGATCTCGTGCGAACTCGGAGCCACACTCTGCAANCCGTTCATCGTCCGGTCATACGCATACCCGAACCGGAACTGGTCCGTCAACTGTACCTCCAGCATCCCTACCACCGCATCCGTCGTGAACGTCGACCAGGTCGAAAACTGATTCCGGCGAATCGAGGCCCCAATCGCGATCCGGTCCGCAAACCAGAAGTTGACGTTCCCGTCGAAGCCCAACGGAGCCCCTTCCGCATACTTNACCAGCATCGAAGGCTTCATCTTCACCACCGGNCTGAGACCCACCACAAAACCGGCCGCCAGATACGCATGACGGGCCTGCACCGATCGGTAATCCCCTACATTGTACTCACTCAGCCGATTCTTGATCAGCCGGGGCACCGACAAACCCAGATATGCCTTGTCGTTGCTGAGGTAGATCCCCGTTCCGAAGTTGGGCAGTATCTTGGAAATGTTGCTGGCAAAGGCCGGATCGATCTGGTTGTCGGGCGAGGTACGCACCTCCAGCAGGTTGGCCTGATAGCTCGAAGCCCCTGCCTGCAAACCCAACGCCAATGTGCTTTTACGACCCACCTTAATGCGAAATGCGTAGGAGGCAAACGCGCCGGCTTCCTGAATCACCCCGGCCTTGTCGCCGTAGAGTTGCAGNCCCACCCCNACCCGTTCNTGNTTCAGGGGCATGTCGGCCGTGAAGGTCGCTGTCTGGGGTGCCCCTTCGACGCCCGTCCACTGGTTGCGGTACAGCGCCGACATACTCAGTACATCCCGNCTNCCGGCATAGGCCGGATTCAGAGCCATCATGTTGAACATGTACTGAGAGAACATCTTGTCCTGCTGAGCCCGCACGGGGCGGCTGCNGATGCCCAGCATCAGCAGCNCNANNCCNGCGGCCCAAAGTTTANTTNNAAACTGGTTTGCCATCCGAATTAGCGGTTAATAGTCATGTATCGAACAAACTTGCGGCCATCGCTCAGGTTGACTACGTAGTAGTAGGTGCCATCGGGTACGCCGTTGGAGTCGGCCGAGCTGAGCACGATGCCCGTGTTTGGCTTGCCATCCCAGTCGTTTTGGTAATCCTCGTTCTGGTAAACCAGATTACCCCAGCGGTTGTAGACCTGTAGACTCACCGTTAAGCCATTGAGACCCCGAATCACGAACCGATCGTTGATGCCATCGCCGTTGGGTGAGAAGCCCTGCGGGATGAATATCGCCTGATAGGTTGGCAGCAGGGTAAGCGTAGTGGCTTCCCGCTCATTGGTATCGGTCGGATCACCGTTGCCGTTGAGGTCAGGATTCAACCCACTCGTAGATACGTCGCTCACCGTTCCCCCCGTATACTGAGCCAGACCGTAGGCCGAATTGAGGAATGTTGTCGTTGACCCATCGGAGATGACGTTGATCACCAATCGAATCGTATCGACTTTACCCACGGCCAGCGAACTGGTGCTGTCGCCCAGCACGATTACCGGATCGGATACCCCGTTGTAGTTCGGGTTGAGCTTGAGGGCGCTCCCCGTTGAGGTAATGAACGGTGCTTTCACCAGGGTAAAGATCGAGCCTGTCTGGCTGTTGAACACCTTCGAGAGCGTATCGGTAATCAGCACATTTTTCAACGGATCAGGTCCGTAGGCTTTCACCACGATCTGATAGGTGACGTTGTAGCTGCCATCAGCCTGACGAACCGTATCGGCCACGGCCATAGCCAGACCAATGTGGGCATCCGTCGCCAGCCCATTGAGCGACACCGGCGTCGACTGGCTGTTGTTGCGTGGATCCAGGTCATTGTCTGGGTCAGCGTTTGTACCCGCCGTCGACGTATCGGCGACCATCTGGTTGTCAGCCGTCAAGGCGGTACCATAGGCCGTGTTGTAGAACGTCAGCGACGCCGATTGGACAGGTGCGTTGCGCACATCGACCCGAACGGTGAAGCTCAGCGTGGCTTTCGCCCCTACCGCCAGCGTACTGGCCGAATCCACCAGCATTTTGGTGATCAAGCCCTGGCCGGTATACAGCGTGTCTACCGTGAGGGTTCCCGTACTTGACACCCGAATCCGGTTTCTGGCCACCAGGGCACCACTACCGAACGTCTGGGAGAGGTTGTCAATCACCTGCACCTGTTTGAGGGCCACACGACCCATGTTGGTCAGGGTGATGGTGTACGGAATGTCGTAGATCCCTTTCTGAACCATCGTTGGTGTACCCGCCGAGTTGCTGATGCCCAGCAGACCCTGCGGCAGATCGAAGCGAACCGTCGTCGCTACCGTGCCATCGGCCACCGGATCAACCCCATTGTTGGAGATGTCGTGGGCGGTCTGGGTGGCATCGGGCGTGGTTCCCGTTACGGTAGCACTGGAGTAGAACGGTCCGCTGTTGCCATTGGGTTTCACGTTCACCACAAACACCACCGTATCCTGCACACCTGCGGCCAGCGTACTGGCGCCCGTCAACAGGTCGGTTTGGGTATGGCCGTTGAAGTCGGCATTGGCCACCAGCGTGCTGCCAGCCCCCACCATCGGACCACGCACAACGCTGTACGAAGCGGGTGCCATAAAGCTCTGGCTCAGACTATCGACCAGGCTCAGGCCCTGTAGGTCAATACTACCCGTGTTTCGGATCGTACCCTTATAGGTCACGTTGTAGGAGCCATCGGGTTGCGACGCTACGTTGACAACACTCAGCGCCAGGCCCAGACCCGCCGTGCCGGTTTGCGACATCGGCGCACTGGCCGTATCGCGTACCGTCACACTGGAACTGTTGTTGGTCAGATTCGGATCAACATTGTCCAGATAGGTAATCTCGGCTTTGTTGACAATATCCTCCCCTTTCTTGACGATCCGGGCGCTGAACACGATCTGGGCGGAAGCCCCGGCTTTCAGGCTGTCGATCCGTTTGGTAATCACCCCATTGACGAAGTTGTAACCCGCCGAGGGCAACAGTTGCAGACCAGCTGGAAGTACATCCCGCACATCCACGTTGTAGGCCGTATGTGGACCCGCATTGCTCACCGTCAGGGTATAGGTCACGGGCGAACCATTGGCCATTGTCCGATTCACGGTTTTGGCAATGCGTACATCCGAACGCAGCGTATCAGTGGCACAATTGAATACGCGTACCACCACTTTGGCCGGGTGGCTCACGCAGCCCTGAGCCGTTTTCTCCACTATCCAGTAGGTACCTTCACAAACCGAATCCGGACGAATCACGATGTTGGACGTGTTGCATTCACAGATCCGATAGATGTAGCTACTACCCACCGTAGTGGCAGACAGAGCCTGGGTCAGATCGACAATTTTCGAGGGGCAGGTGTTCCGCAGGTTATGCACCAGCGGGGGTAACACAGGATCGGCTACTTTCACCGTTACCTCAGCCGATTTGACCGAGATACACCCTTTATCATCCAGAACCTGCACACTATATACGCCACTTTGCTTGACGACGATGCTCCGGCTGACCGCCCCGGTATTCCAGCGGTAGCTCGATGCCTCGGACGATTTCAGGATCACCGAATCGCCAGCACAAAGCTGGGTAGCCCCCACGACTGTGATCGTTGGCTGGGTTTTGACCCCATTGAAGGTCAGCACCATCTGATCGGTAGCCACCGGACAGTTTACGTTGGACGTACTCACCGCCAGGGTTAGCGTTACCGCACCGGTCTGCACGTCTTCCGCACTGGCGGTATAGATCGCACTCAGTGAATACGGGTTATCGAAGCGACCACTACCACTGGTGGTCCAGTGGGCGGTTTTACCACCGCCCCCCTGAACGCCACGCAGTTGATAACTCGTTGTCGAACATACATTCGCATCGGCACCCGCATCGGCCGTCGCCGGATTCACACCATCGCAGGGCGAAGGCTCGGTACAGGTCGTAATCTGTACATGAATCACCGCTGGCAGGCTTGTGCAGCCCGTTACGGTCCGCTCGATGACGTAGTACGTACCCGCCCCAACCGCAGCCGGATTGGCTACTTTGGTCGTCAGGGCCGCATCGGTATAGTATTCGAACATACCGCCCGTTGTGGTTACCTGGCTAGTCACTCCTGTCGACAGATCGACCGTCGTTATTGGGCAGGTGTTGGTTTTATCCACCACCGTTGGCACCGTTACTTTGGGCAGAACCGTCAGCGTGATTCCAGCAGAAGCATCGCTCCGGCAGGTACCCGCTCCACAGTAGGCCGTGTAGGTTTCGGTGCTGGCTGGCGAAACGGTAATCGACGAGCCCGTCATGTTGTTCGACCAGATCACAGCCGCCGTAGCCGGGCAACCCGTAGCGACCAGCGTTACCGGACTGCCATAGCAAACCGTGGTGCTACCACTACCCTGAACCGAGAGTGTCGGTGCCGATGGTTTACCCACATGGACCGTGGCCGATGCCGACCATTCGCCTTCGCAGGTACTCAGTTTGCACTTCACCCGGTAGGTAACGTCCGCGTTCGGGGTTACCGTCAGGATAGCGCCCGTTGTCGAGCCGTCCGACCACAGGTAGCCACCCTCCGCACAGCCGGTCGCGGTCAGCGACACCGTTTCACCCAGGCAAATCGATGGCGTACTCACAATCACCGGAACGGCTGGGCTACCCAGGCTGATGCGAACCGGAGCCGATGGGCTGCTGGCACATCCGTCCACCTCGCAAATGGCCGTCAGGGTTCGTTCGCTGTAGACTGTTGTTTGGTAAACAGCCCCTTCTTTGCCATCCGACCACTTCACATTACCGCTACAGCCGGTAGCCGTCAGCGATACCATACCGCCGTTGCAAACGGTTAGGGCATTGGTCGACAGCGTTGGCGCATTCACGGTGCTTACGGTTAGTTTGGCTCCCGTTGCATCGAAGGCCGCGCACTTGCCGCTGATCAGTTGCTGCACATCCGTGGTCCGGCTCAGGCCCGGCTTAATATCGGCCAGGTTGAGATAAGCCGCGTCACCCGATGTGGCGTTGTACACCAGCGTATGGATCGAGTAATGAGCAGCCGCCGAGGGCACACTGAACTGCGGTGTCGCTGCCAGTTGCTGGACGAGGCCATCTTTGGCCAGCAGGTAGACAACCGAATAGCCACTGGGCTGTACCAGGCCGCCACTGAGCGTAGCCGCTACGGCTACAGTCGCGTTGCTGGCTCCGCATACGGTAGCGTTAACGGGGGTCAAGCCACCTGCTTTCACCACACAGTTGCCCGGATTAACGACGATCGTTATCGACGGATCGCTCAGACAAGTCCGGTATTTACACTGGGCCGAATAGGTCTGAGTGCCTTCCGGCCGGACCACGATCGAGGTTCCCGTGTTGTTGCCGTGGATGTCGGCCGCCGACCAGATTACCGTACCGGGGCAGCCACTGGCTGTTAGGGTTACGGTTCCACCCGCTTCGACCACCGTTGTCGATGCGGTAATCGTGGGCTCAGCCACAGGCACCACCGTAATCACATACGACTTCGAAGTTGGACTCGTACAGCCGTTCAGCGTACAGTACACCGTGTAACCCGTCGTTACCGTTGGTCGAACGATAATGCTGGAGGTGGTTTCGCCCGTGCTCCAGTGCGGGGTACCCTGACAGTTCTGCGCGGTCAGCGTTACTTCTTCACCTGCGCAGATCGAATCGGTACTGCAAACAGCGACTGGGGTTTGCATCGTCGTTACGGTTACCGTAATCACGTTCGATTTACCAGTGCCACACTGACTGGCATCTTTACAGAGCGCATAGAACTCATGATTGGCCTGGGTGGCTGTCATGGAGACAATAGCCCCTGTTTGACCATCCGACCAGATCACGGTGCCACTGCTGCAACCCGTCGCGGTCAGACTAACCACGCCACTGCCACATACCTGCTGCGTCGAGGCTGTCACCACCGGAACGGTTCCCAGACCGGTATTGACCACTACGTTCACCGTATTGGAAGCCGCGCTCTCGCACGTACCCACTCGACAGGTCGCGTAGTAGGTGGTCGTAGCCGTCGGATAGATGTCGATACTCGACCCCATCCGGTTGATGCCATACCAGGTTACCGTACCGTTGCAGCCCGTTGCGGTCAGGGTTACTTTCTCCCCACTGCAAATTGCGTCGCGGCTGGCAGTAATGGTTGGCGCTGCGGTTGGAGCCAGGTTAATCGAAATCACATTCGATGAGCCACTGCTACACTGCGCTGCGGTCTGGCAAATCGCCGAGAAGTCGTGGGATGCAGCCGTCGGGGTCACCGACACGACCGAACCCATCTGACCATCCGACCATTTCACCGTACCGCTGCAGCCCGTGGCACTCAAACTCACCACGCTACCCGAGCAAACCGTCAGACTCGAGGCCGTAATGACCGGAGCTGTAGCAGCTGGGTTAACCACCACCGTTACTTTGCTGGACAGTGCACTTTCGCAGGCGCCCACACTACAGGTTGCCTGGTAGTCGGTGGTCATTTGCGGACTCACCTGGATGGTAGCCCCACTCTGACCATTCGACCACTTGACGGTTCCATTGCAACCACTGGCGGTCAGGGTTACCGACTCCCCAGCGCAAACCGATGTACGGCTGGCTACGATCGTCGGGGTTACCGGCTGGGCCACGCTGATGGTGATCACGTTGGATTTGGCACTGCCACAGGCCACACCGCTGGTGGGCACACACAGGGCATAGAACTCCCGGTTGGTGGCGGTCGGACGGACCGTTACTACGGCGCCCGTCTGTCCATCAGACCAGGTCACGTTTCCATTGCAACCCGTCGCCGTCAGGCTTACGACCCCAGAGTCACACACCTGAGTCGTCGAAGCTGTTACCACAGGGGCCGTAGCCGACGAGGTGGTCACGGTTATACGAACCGTGTTGGAGGCACTGCTTTCGCAGGTACCCTGCTTACAGGTCGCATAGTATTCTTTACTTTCGGTTGGGTAGATGGTAATCACCGAACCCACACGAGACACACCGTGCCAGATGACAGTGCCATTGCAGCCACTGGCCGTCAGCGAGACGGGTGAACCACTGCAGAGCATCGTCTGACTTACTTTCACAATCGGAGCCTGCGGATTGACAACCGCAATGGCAACGGCAGACGATTGATCGCTCAGGCAAGCCCGGAATTTACACTGGGCATAGTAGCTGATGTTGGCGGTTGGCGTAACGGTGATGCTGGTTCCCGTCTGACCGGTCGACCACAGAACACTACCATTACAACCATTGGCGGTCAGTACCACCGAGCCCCCCAGGCAAACCGTATCGGCACTGGCCGAAAGGGTTGGCACAACCGGAGTCACCACGGCAATGGTGTATACGTTCGAGGACTTGCTGGTGCAGGCTCCATTCTTACAGTATACCCAGTAGCGGTTGCTGCTGGCGGTTGGCGTTACCACGATGCTGGTGGTCGTTTCTGTCGTGCTGTTCCAGATCGGCGTACCTACGCAGTTCTCGGCCGTCAGCGTTACCGTTTCACCGGGGCAGACAATCGTCGTACTACAGGTAACCGTTGGCGTTGGCAGATCCGTATCCACATTGATGGTGATCAACGCCGGAGCACTCAGACAGCTATTCATCCGGCACTGCGCCGTATAGGTCGTTTTGCCGTAAGGCGTCACCACAATCGAGCGACCCGTCTGGGTTTGTTCCGACCAGATCACGGTACCGGCTTCACAACCCGTAGCGGTCAGCGTCACCGACGTACCGGGGCAGACATGGTCTACACTGGCACTCAGCGTCGGAGTCGGCACATCCAGTACCGTAATGGTAATGGCATTAGAGGCCGGACTCACACAGGAGCCTACCACACAACTGGCCGTATAGGTCGTGGTTACACTCGGTGTAGCTACGATGGTAGCGCCCGACTGGCCATTCGACCAGCGGATCGTACCCGCTTCACAACCCCGGGTGCTGAGTACTGTCGAGCCACCTTTACAAATCTCGGTAATGGCACAGGTCACCACAGGAGGTTCAACCTGGCATCCACAATTGGCAACCCCCACCGTCACGGTCTGATCCTTATAGCAGCCCGCACCGTTGTAGATGCGTACGGTATAGGACTGACCACCTGTCAGATTCGAAGCCAGAACACCACTCATCGGCACGGCCTGAAGGGCTGGGCTGGTCAGGGTGAAACTGGTACCGGCACTGATGGCATAGCGGTACGCGCTGGCGGTACCAGCCAGTCCGCTGATGGTCAGCGTACCGTTGGTCATCGGCTGGCCGCTGTTGCAGGTCGGAGCCTGCGTGGCCAGCGTAAAGGTTACGCCCGCTTCTTCTTCGACCACAATGGGGCAACAGGCGCCATTGGGACACTGCCCACCGTTGACCTGAACGGTAAACTCACCGTACTGGCCTGCTGTGTAGGTTCGGCTGGTAGCCCCTGTAATGGCCACCCCATTGCGGTACCACTGGTAGCTACCATAACCCGCTGGAGCTGACATGGCTACCTGGATGGGCGCACCCTGACAAACCTTCACCGGAACCGTAGTGCACACCGTAGCGGTATCTCCGGGGATCGCTGCCGTATTGTAAACGACACCCACCTGAGTCAGGCTAGCCGAGAAGGTCATCGTAGCCGTAGCGCCAGCCGCCAGGCTGGGCACCGTCCAGATGCCGACCGGGCTGGTAGCCGCGTAGCTACCCAGGCTGGTGGTGATCGAGCCGGGCACCAGGGCCAGACCCGCACTCATTGACTCCTGAACCTCTACATTGGTAGCCGTTCCCGTGCCTTTATTGGTCAGTGTGAGGGTATACGTTACCACGTCACCCAGACCAGCCCGGGTTTTGTTGACCTGTTTGGTCAGATCCAGCAACGGTTGCGGAGTTTGTCCACAAACCCTACCCGGGATGGTCACCACTTTATCGCCACAGCCCGGTGTACTCACCGTCAGGCTGAGCGGCACACCCGAAGGCACACCATAGATCCAGTGGCCGTTGGCATAGCCCTGACTCACCCGTACCGTGGCCCCGCTGGTCACCGTATAGTTCAGATAATAGGTTGTTGTGCCTTTATCGTCACAAATCGGTCCGCTCAGGCTAATGGCCGGATTTTCACAGGCGCTGGTACACGATGCCGGTGCCATCACCGTCAGGCGCGTCACACAGGCTCCATCGGTGGCCGAGAGTACCAGGTTGGTACCCAGCGGAATATCGACGACACTATTGCCCGAAATCCGTCCGGCATTGGCCTGTACACTGGCCTGCTCCACAGTAAAGTTGACGGTGTAGTATCCATTACCCTGACAGATGGGCTGCCCCACGGTCAGATTAGGCTGGGTACAGGCTGGGCTGGTCGGACACGAGGCCGGACTATCAACGGTGATGAGCTGGAAGCAGCCTTCTCCATTGCTGGCCGTAATGCTCACCGGCGTACCCACCTGAATACCACTAATGAGTCCAGTCGACAGGTTGAGCGAACCACTGCTGGCCCGCACATTCGCCGTACTGCTGTAGAGGCTCACGCTGTAGGTGCCGTTAGCTGGGTTACATACCGGACTACCCGCCGTTAACACAGGTTTTTCACAAGCTGGCGTCACGTTGATACCCTCACCATCGCTGTCATCTTCATCCTGCGAGGGGTTGTGCTTGTGATCCCCGCTGATGTCATCGTTGATCGGCGTACCGTCGTTGGTCGGATTGTTGTCCGGATCCGAGTCCTTGTCAGGCAGATTCTGCCCATTCCCCGCACTGCTGATCTCAGCCGTGTTGGTAATGCTGCCCGTTACACCCGAACCCACCGTGAAGGTGATGTTACGGCTCACACTCTGACCCGCTGGCAGACTGGCAATCACGCTGTTGAGCGTTGCCTGACCGTTGCTGGCACTCCAGCCCGCATCGTTCAGCGTCAGCCCAGCCGGGATGTAATCCGTCACCTGCACGTTAGTCGCATCCACGTTACCCTGGTTGTAGACCGTCACCGTGAAGGTCACGCTGCTACCCGCCGTCACATTGGCCGACTGACCAGCCGCCAGCGTTTTCCTCAATGCCAGGTCGAACACGGGCGTGCTGCATCCGGTCGGCGTGTTCAGAATCGCCACCGGCGAGGCCACACAACCAGCCGCATCCTTGATGGTGAGCATATACGTACCCCCACTCAAGTTATTGATACTAGCGGCCGTACTGCCGTTGCTCCACGTATAACTATACGGCGAGGTGCCCCCGCTGATGCTCACCAGACTCACACTGCCCCCGTTCACACTCGTGCAGGTGGGCTGAGTCGGCTGGAAGACGGCCGCAATCTCGCTGGGCTGACTGATGGTGAAGCTCTGTACCGCCATACACCCGTTGGCATCCCGAGCCGTTACCGTATACAC
>NZ_KB893212.1 GCF_000374025.1 Spirosoma panaciterrae DSM 21099
TTTCCACTGGTCAAAATAATAGTATACGGCTTGCCAGTGCGGAAAGCTAGGCGGCAGGTTTCGCCATTGACAGCCGGTGCGTAACATCCAGAAGATGGCATCCATGACGGCACGTAATTGGTGTTTACGCTTGCGTTGAAGGTTAAAAAAAGGCGAAATTGCTGCCCACTGGTAGTCGGTCAGTGGTTGCCACTGCTTAGTCATTACTTTGTTTCTTGGTCGATACAAAGTTGACTCGACTACCAGTCCTTATCAATTCCCCAACAAGCTCTAAAGCAGTTGATAATCTTCGAAGTTTGGTGAGGTTTTCTGCCTATTATAAAGCTTTAACGGAGCTTACAAAAATTCCTGGCGTTCCCTTTACAGGTACGAATGCACCTTATTATAAAATCGCATTAGACCTTTTTAATGATCAAAACCCTGAATTAGCGAATGAGAATAAATGGATGCGGATGCGCCGAGGTTTTGATTTAGTATTTAATACATTTTATGAGGAGTTTCAAAATACTCTTAATTTATTGGTTGCTGATAAAGAGAGCAGAAGAGCTTACTTAAAAAGAATAGTTGAAAGTTTGCATACAGGTGAATTTACTCAGGGGAAGTACAGGGAATTGGTCACTTTTTTTGAATCTAATTTCTTTAAAGATCTGAAGGGTGAAATTGATAATACCTTATGGGAAGAATTAGATACAATTGGTTATGCAGCTTCGATTGGATTGATGTATAGCTGTGCAGTAGATAATATGCTAAAGAGAGAGTTGAAAAATGAGGGTATTTCAATGAGAGATGAAGTATTGCCAGAGGGAAAGGAGCCTCAAAATGATGAATCATCTGTAAAAACATTCAGCCAGAAAGATCAGGGCGATAAGAATAAAAATTTCCTTGATGAGATTGCCACTATTGAGCATATTAGTGGCTTAAATAGGAATAAAACGCTTGTTAGTGGACTTAACCCCTATTTATATGCGCCACTTGCAACTCTATCTCAAAAGCTGGAAGGTAAAGCTTATGACGAGATGCGTGCGTTTTGCCGAAATGAAGTAAAAAAAGTAATTGATAATTTAGGAGATGTAGCTATTTTGATAAAAGCCTATGACGATGCAGTAAAAAAACAGCCTGATAAAAAAGCTACATTGCTAATAGAACATCGAGATCAATACGTGAATATAATTAATGATAGATATGTAATTATTGAAAGTTGGTATACTGATTTCTGGGATGATGAAAGGAAAACTGTAGAAAAAATAAATGACTTAGAATCATCCATAAATATATTCTGTGACGGATATAATAAACCTTTTCTTGTCGGTTTGAGACTTTTAAAAAACTTATATCTATATCGTAGTGCTATTGATTGGTTTAATAATTTGATAAATGCTAGTAATAAAGGTAAGAATTTAGCTAATAATGATAATACAAGAGTCTTTCAATCCCCAGATGAAGAAAAGCCCAAAATATTTATACCAGTAGTGATGAAGACAAGGTTGTTTAAGACACTATCAGAATCAACTCCAGGGGATTATCATACTGACTTAGAATTATTACTTGAAAATGGCCAAAGCGAAAACCGAGTTTGGGTAAAACTACGAGCAGATTCTTTATCGTTTATCTTTAAGCAAGCCAGAGAAGCTACAAATGGCAAAATCATAGATGATATGAGATCAGTAGCAAACTGGATAGCCGCTTACTTTAGTTGGGGCAAGAAGAACCCTAAAGCTGTTTCTGAGGCTACTGCTTATAAAGTCTTACGTGGGAATATAGAGGTTGGAAAAGACAACCAAATACGATTAAAAGTATAGTGACCTTTTTTGAGACCTTTCTGACCTTTTTTATAATGGTATAATAGTCAAGGATTTATCTGTGGTTTTTTGGTCACTTTAAAAGTGACTTTTTTTGTTTACTGACGTTTGTTTCGTTCATCGAGCAACTTATCCGGTGGACAATATAAACGTGATAAACTGGTTTGAAATCTTTGCGGATAGGCTCACCGCGATTGAAGAAGGTCAAAAAGAGATACTTGCATTATTATCCCATTCCACCACCTCCACAGATACCAACCCCTACGGCAGCTTTCAATGGCTGTGCGACACTTGCTCGAATGTGCCACCAAGTACTTTGCGTATTAAATCTGCAGCAGGTGATATACCGGGTGTTATTAAGTTTGGCAAACGCGTCCTTTATGAGAAAGCAGTTGTGTTGAATTGGCTTCGTAGTCAGACACGTCAACCCGTAGAATACGCCTTTGCTGAACATCGAGCTGACGAACAAATATCGCGTCAACTTAACAAGAAAGGAGGTGTAGTATGAATAGCCTCCTCTCCCTCCCCCAGATCGAGAACTTCCTCGAAGAACTGATCGCCCGTAAGATTATTCTTACTGCTGGTGCCCTACAACAGTTACTACTCGCCACACTTAACTAACTCCACATCAAAAAGCCGCCAACGGGGGCAACCGAAGGCGGCTTGACATTTACTGCAATGAGTGAAAGACAACACAAAGATAATTCTTTTGCCGGAGATTTTGGTAACTATGCCGACATGCTGGTAGAAGAAATTAGTCAGCAAACGACTGAAAGTCAGTCAGCCAATGCCGATCAGTTTGGTCTATTTAATGTCAAGCCCGCCCATCAATGGCTTGAACAGGCCAATAACCGGCCTATACCGAAAATGCTTTTTGGGGAAATGTGGCACGAAGGGGAGCTGTGCATTCTCTTTGCTGACACTAACCTGGGTAAATCGATTTTGACCGTTCAGATAGGCGATAGTATAAGCCAGGGTAGAGCCATTCCAGGCTCGAAACTAGAAGCCCCTAAGCAGCCTATTCTTTATTTTGACTTTGAATTATCGGATAAGCAGTTCGAGGCTCGGTACTCGGTAAACTACCAGCAACATTATCGATTTGACCGTAATTTTTTGCGGGCAGAAATCAACCCCGACTGCACTCTACCAGAAAGCCAGACTTTCGAAGACTACCTAAACGCATCTTTGGAGCAGTCTATAATCCAAACCGGCGCTCGGGTATTGATCATCGATAACCTGACCTACCTGCGAAACGAAACCGAGCGTGCTAAAGATGCCTTACCGTTAATGAAACACCTGAAGGCGCTTAAAAGCCGCTACGGCCTTTCTATTCTAGCTTTAGCTCATACTCCCAAAAGGGACCTGACAAAGCCACTTACCCGGAATGACCTACAGGGAAGTAAGATGCTCATCAACTTTTGTGATAGTGCTTTTGCTCTTGGGGAAAGTAGTCAGGATAAGCAAATCCGCTACCTGAAGCAAGTGAAAGCCCGTAACACCGAGATTATTTATGACAGCGAAAATGTCTGTCTCTACCAAATCGCAAAACCTCACAACTTTTTACAGTTCGAATGGATTGGTTATGGCTCAGAACGGCAGCACCTGCGTCAACAGTCAGAGCAAGACAAAGCAGGTATTGTTGACCGTGTCAAAGAAATGGTCACTGAAGGTAAATCGCAGCGTGTGATCGCCAGTGAGATAGGCATTTCGCTGGGTGCTGTCAATAAGTATGCAAAGCAATAAAGCGTTCACGGTGTTCACGGTGTTCACACCATGAACACCGTGAACACCGTGAACGCTCAGGGATTAGAACACATCATTGACATAAGTAAATGCCTTGCCGAATTCACCATGTCTGTCGTTACCAAAACTTACCGCTACCAGCTACCGGCTAAAGCACTGAAAGGCGATTGCCCGCAATGTGCTCCTAAGCACCGGAAGACGCTCAGTCGCTACATCGATACCCGCAGTGATGAACCTTTGCCCGACATATATGGGCGATGTGACCGGGAAAGCAACTGTGGTTATCACCTGAGCCCCTATCATAAAGACGCTACTGGTTCCTCCTATGCCAATGAGGTTTACCAAGCCAGCCGCCAACAACTACTCCAACCAGCCAAACCAGCGCGATTCAACTCACTCATGACACCGAAGCCATCTATTCACAACATGCCAGCTAGTACTATCGATCCAGCTACTATCCCCTGGGAAGTGGTCCAGAAATCACTTAGCCACTACGACAACAACCAGTTTGCAAATCATCTGATCAATCATTTCGACACAGAATTAGCCAACAAATTGTTGGCCCAATTTCAAGTAGGCTCTTCCCGATGTTGGGACAATGCCGGAGCCTGCGTTTTCTGGCTCATAGACGAACAAAACCGGGTTCGTGGTGGACAGATTAAGCTGTTTGATGAAACCTTCCATACGGTCAAATATGTGGATCGAGAAGGGCGCAAACGCAGCCGGACCAGTTGGGTTCATTCGGTACTGGCCTACCAGTATGACAAAGCAGAAAAGCCGCGTCCTGATTGGTTGACAGACTACATCGAACAAGGCGAATTTGCCCCCTGTCTCTTTGGATTACCTCAGCTACTGAATGCCCCAAAGGATAAACCCGTCGCTATCGTAGAAGCGCCTAAAACAGCCGTGCTTTGTGCGCCCTACTTTCCGCAGTTTATCTGGCTGGCTGTGATTGGCCGATCCTACCTGAATGCAGAACGCTTAACGCCCGTCCGTAATCGGCCTATTGTTCTCTTCCCGGATCTATCCACCGACGGTAAGGATTACCACTACTGGGAGAGTAAAGCAAGTGCGCTACGGCAACAGGGGTTTAATGTGCGAGTATCCGATTACCTGGAGCGTCAGGCCAATCAGGAGCAGCGAGAAAAAGGGTTTGACTTAGCTGATTTCTTATTGTTGACCAATGCCTGGCAGGGTAGACTAGCAGGGAATGAAGAATCACGTATACAAGGTAGCGTTAGAAGAGAAGAGGTTCGGGTTGCTACTCTCTTGAACGCTACTCCGATTCGGTTACCGAAATCACTCGAAGCTAAATGGCAGCTATTCGGCAGACCACCATTGTGGTGGAACAAGATCGCTACACATAAAGCCATTCAACGCTGTTTAGCGCCTGATGAGGAGCCGAATGAGCCACAGTCTGTAACGACCATTCAAGAGCAACTGGCGAATCCTGGAGCGGTTTTAAAGCCTGACGAATCCCAACTTGAACGATTAACGGTAGAGGATGTAACAAGTTACCCCGCTGAGTGGGATGAGCCCAGCCCGCCGGATGCGGTACCAATCATTAAATCGATGAACTTTCACGAGTGGCAATGCCAGAATCCTTATTTCTCACAGATGGGACTAGCCTCCCTCAACACCAAACAGTCATGACCCAGTTTCGCACGATGACCACCATTACCGCCCAGTTCGATAATACGACTGTCGATCAGGTCAAGTTATTCCAGTTCTTTTTCGCGCTGCCGCCTTATTTGCAAGCTGGCGTTCACCGGGGTCTCTGTCAGGAGGCCTGTTATTATCTGGCTCATGCCGATGGCGTAGATTTTTGGGTGCGTAGGTACCTCATGGGGAAGTCCGTCACCTTGCATCGGGTGTTCTGGGAGATTCGAGAGTTTCAGAAACGTAATCCCGTAGCGGCTCAGGAACTAACTATCTTCGTGCTGGATACGATCCATAACACACTACTGGCCGAGGAGTGGTACGAGCTAATGCCCCGTTTCCAAAAAGCCCGTAAACACATCAGGAAAGCTTTTCAGATATAGCTCTCTCTGTCGCGGGCCTTAAATCATCTGCGTAAAAATGCACCCTACACTCGCTGCGATTGCTGAGACGATGAGTAGTACCGTAAACCAGGTATCTGTTTCGATTAGCGTCTCTTTATTCGTTTCCAGATCAATTAATGAGTTCATTGTAAGTACTTGTTATTTGTCGTAGTAGTGAACGGTATATTAATTAGATGTAGCTACATCAAAATAGTCACGAATGCGTGCAGGATATTTAGTAAAAGGTAGTTCTCAAACACAACACCTATTCGCACATAGCTATGAGTAATAACCTTGATATGTATGATGATGAGTCGGATGAGTTAGAGTTTATTAACGACCCTATCATTCTACGCTACGCCGAACGGCTCTATGACTTAACCCAGGAGCTAATCGAAGAAACGGACGGTTACACAATGAACCGGGAGCAGATTGAGCAGGTGATTGACTCCTTAACCACCGTACGGCGAACGATGGCTTTGGCTGATGAATTGGCCACGCTGGATGCCATATTACGGATGACCTTCTCTAATCAGTACTATAACCCTGAATCGGATGCTAAGCCTGCTTTAACGGCCTTTCCACTTAGTGGCGAGAACTAACCCCATAGGGGAGGGTGGGTAAGATCTTTAAAAAGGGACTTGCCACGAATCGCTGTCTCCCTCAAAAAAAATCGGACGCATATTGACAAACCAAAAAGTATCAACCGACATGGCTAAAGGACGCCGACCCAAACCAACCGAAGTGAAGCTGCTACAGGGTACTCTGGAACGCAGTCGAATCAATCCCAACGAGCCTAAACCGCTGCTCGAAGTACCGCTTGCCCCTGACTGGCTACCCGATGAGGTGAAGGATATATTTAACGAAATGGCCCTACATTTTGCCGATATGCGGGTATTAAGCAAAACAGATGGCCGAGCTTTGGAACTGCTGGCTGACGCCTATTTTGAGTATCGGGAAGCCCGACAGTTCATCATTGCAAATGGCTCGACTTATGAGAGCATAACTAAAGATGGTGGAAAGATTGTACGGGCTTATCCCCAAGTTAATATTGCATCAGACGCGTTCAAGCGGGTGCGGGCTATGCTTATTGAGTTTGGCGCGACTCCTGCTGCTCGCTCTCGGGTAGAAGCGATACCTGACACAAAGAAAGACAATGCTCTGCAACGATTAATGGCTAGAAGAACAGACAGATGAATCGTTCTTCGGCCGATCTTCGCCGGGTATTCGAGGTGCTTTCGTGGCTGTTCACACCTTCTTATTAATCACTTAAATTGAGGTTTACAGGCTCCAAATGGGCAAAATAATGGCTAGGGGTATCCCCTCTTGAAAATATTGCACGAAGATGGCTGAAACAGGGCTGCGATTCATGGCTTAACAACCTTCATGGATTCAACCCACCCTCCCCCTAGTGGAGAGAAGGTGTTGGTATGTGCCGCTCTTTAGCACTCTTACGGGCATGGCAGGACTTGCACAGGGACCGGGTATTATCTATATCCAGTGGAGCACCTCCCAGCCGAATGGGGTTAACATGGTCCACAACAGTAGCCGGAACAAGTCGTTTCTTCTTCAGGCATTCCTCGCAGAGTGGATCTTTTTCCAGCTTGGCTTTCCGTAAGTTTCGCCACGGAGCATTGCGGTAGAACTGATTGGGCACTCCTCCCTGCTCTTCATTGGACCAGCGAGAGGCTTTCTTCTGGCTTTTCTTCTCCCAGTATCTGGGTGTTCGATGTATGGTTGGCATGGTGTAGGTGAATGGTAAAGCTGACAATGTGGATAGTGGCCTCAATTATGGCTTATATCCCTATACTTGGTAATAATCAATGTTGTCTTGAATTGATCTATTGCTTGCTTCTCTACCCGGTTCTTTAGCCAGGAAGCACGGTTTAGGGTGTCTAGGTATGTAAGATGCTTTTTAGCGGGCACTTTGGGCATTGTACCGATTTGGTGTGTGTCCTGATAAATAAACGGAGTAACTGATTCGCCGTTTATATCTTTGGCCCGCGCATCGATCGTGTGGATATGGGAGGGTATGAGATAGCCCATGAAAAAGGTCTCGTCTATAGCTGTATGTCTGGACAGTTCCAGTAGTTCTTTCTGGTGTTCTATGTAGGCATAGTGATTAATCAATAACTCCCAGTTTTCCGTTTGCCCGGTTATATAGACATCTCCGTCGTTGGTTGCGCTTAATAGAATAATGCCGCCTTGCCGCCTAGTCGGCCCTAGTACGAGTCCGCCCGCACTTCCGTCTACCAATAATTCAGATCGTACAAGCCATTTGAAATACTCTGTTTTTAAATAGGTAATTCCGTCCTTCTCGTAGGTGTTTTCTGTCAATATCATAGTAGATGGCGTTTTAAAAAGTTAGCGATTGAATTGAATAGATGGGCCACCCGTATAATAGTTACTTGTACTTGTATGTTCCAGTACAGCCATTAGTTCCGACCCCCTAGCTACAAACTCACCCATAACCATAACCTGTGGCTGTCGTGCGCCTACATTGGCGAATCGTTGTACTAAGTCACTGTTCATTCTAGGGTTTGTATCGGTAGAGAGGTTAAGCCGCTTCATAATATCCCCCGCAATCAACTGAGCACCCAGGGCAACCGGGGCAACAAACTCACCTCCACCACTTAGGGCGCGTGCATTTTCGCCAACCCTGATAATTTGTTCACCCCTGAAAAGGCCACCCCCTGCAAAATCTTTAACGCCTAGGGCTTTGATTGCGGCCCCTCCGCCAATCAATACAGCCGAAGCCGCCAACTGAAAGCCCGTAGGCAAGGCTAAAAGCCCAGCAAAAGGCCCAGCCGCCAAAGCAGCAGCCTGTTCAAACAGAGCCGCCATAGCCAGCGCCTTACCTTGCTGGATGAGGTAGTTACCTAGTATATCCGTTAGGTTCTGAATTGCCGCCTTTATTGGATTTGTCCCAGATCCTATGGCCGTCCCTATGGCTTCAAGTGCCCCAAAGCTGGCCTGAGCTAAACCCATAGCCGCCCCTTTCATTTGCTGCCCCAATTCCTCAGCAGTAGTCTTTACTTCCTGCCCTGCCGCCTTCATTTTGTCAATCCGGTCCTGTGCCTTTTTGATCCATTTTTCATCGTTCCCTTCGCCCGGTTGTGTCATAGCGTCAGCCTTACTGGCCGAATCCATACCGAGCTTAAGCAACTCTTTAAACTGTTTAAGTCGCTCTATTAATTCCGGGGGAATCATCTGCTTATTGATCGCCAGTGCCGCAATGGTCGTGCGGATTTCGTCAATTTTAGCCCGAATAAACTCTAAGCTAGGTTTAGCCTGTTGGACATTATCTAGGAAATCTTTAGCGCCAGTTTTGGCGAACATAAAGGGCGAAACGGCTGAGATTTGTACAATACTGACTAATGCCGCCTTAAGTTTCTCGTTAGCGTTTGGGCTAACTATTTCAGCCAGCCCCTTAATTTCCGTCTTTTGGTTTTTACTGGTAAGGGCTTGCAGATCGGCAATAACGCTACGGATAGACTCTAATTGAGCCTGTTTTTTGGTCAGTTCCGGTGAATCCCCCCCTATGGCCTCTATCTGTTTGACTAAATCGGCCTCGTACCGCTTAAACACAGACATATTATCTGCGGGTAGGGGTTTAGGCCCCGTCTTAGCGCTTTTAGGGGTAATAGCAAGGGCTTTCGGCATATCTGAGGGTTTGCCCTCTGCAATGCGTATTTGGTCCTGTAGCCGCTTTATCTCCGACTCTCCCAGCTTGGTATCAATTTGATGCAGCCTGATTTTTTCCCGTATAAGGCCAATTTGTTGCAAATACCCGCTAACGGTTGATTTGGTAAGGTCAGCTTGCCTGGCTGCGTTCTCTCCCGTTAATCGGTTTAATTCTGCCTGAGCTGTGGCCTGTTTGCGTCCTGCCTGTTCTAGTACTGTTGCCAAGGCAGAAAAAGAGCCACCACCGTAAACCCCCATACCTAAATTTTGCTGAGGTTGGGAAGCCGCTATTTTACGAGCCAGGGCAATACGGTCAGCCGCGCTTAACTTTTCTAATTCCGTGATAGACTTACCGGAAGCCGTAGCGAGCTGTTGAAGTGCTCCTTCCTGTGATTTAATCGACTCGGTTAAATCGTCAGTTGCCTTTTTGATAGCCTGTTGGCCTAAGGCTATACGGATCTTCTTTTCGTACTGCACATTAGCAGCCGCCAGCCGGGTAGTGAGTATGTCAGTTGTTACGGATTCAGCGTTTAGTTGGCCTAAAAATTCCGGGTACTTCTGGTTTAACTGTGTGATAAGGCTTAGTCGTACCGTTTCGTTGTCATTAGCCAGTGCGATAGCGCCTACCAGGCCGTTTAACTCGTTCTTTTGCTTTTGTAGGTCCTCAGCCGGAGAGTTGGCGATTAGATCTGTAACAACGCCTAGAAACTTCTGAGAAAGGTCGATAACATCCTTAAAAACCGCCGAAATACCACCATTACCCAGAGCGACCAATAAGCGGTTGAACGTATCGCCCAGGTTACTAATTTTCCCCTCTAAAGTTTGACTGACTGCCGCCATACTGCCAGCTACCCCGCCCAACTGGCCAAACTTATATATGGCGTTGGTTATCTCTTCACTGGTATTCTTAACCGTTTGGGTTACACCCTTAAACGATAGCGTTACCTGATCGCCGGATTTAGACGCCCTTACCCCAAACTCTTTTAGGCGCTCAAATTCGCCCGATTGGGCATCTAGTACGGCCTCTGTTAACTGGTCGAATCCTTTGCCCTGTGAGGCCGCTAAATCGCCTAGATTGGTTAGCTGTTGACGAGTTGGAACAATCCCCCGATTGATGAACTTAATAAATGAGCCGGTTAGCTCTTCCAGGCTGTTAGGAGTTTCAGCGGCAAAGTCAGATAGCATATTCAGGTTTTGGTTTGCCCCCGATCGACTACCTAAACTGTTTTGCAATACCGCTTGGAACTTCTCAAACTTGCCAGAGGTAGAAATGATGGCATTACCGAAACCTACAATCTTCTCGGCCGCAAAAAAGCCGCCTAGGGTAGAGGCCAGTGTTTTAAAGTCGCTACCTGTTGCGGTTATATCCTTAAGTCCTGACGAAATCCCCTTAATAGGGGCTATTGCGGACTGCGAAAAGCTCCCTATTCGCTTAAAGTCATTCTGTAACTGACTGGTAAAGTTTGAACTCGCCTGTGAGCTAATCTTAAACCCTGCAATAAGGTCTGTAGCAATAAGTCCGAGACGAATATTAGTGCTATTAACGCCCATATGTTGTCTATTAGTGGTGTGGAAATAGTAGCCTTAACTACTAATTGTGACAATGTAATAATAGACAAAAAATGACTAATAATCAAGCAGTTATGTTGTTGTTTTTTTTAGCTCTACTAGTAAGGTATCTTATGAAATTTATTATTTTGCCGTGTTATTCGGAAGAATTGTCTCTTGGATAACAAATTCAATACTGATTGTATTTAGGCCCATTTTTGGCGCAAATGAAGATCCAGAAAAATAGGGTGTGATTTTAAATACCTTTTCAAAGGCTTTACTTTCGATGTCTTGAAAATTTACCTGAAGATTGATGGATGGAAAATCAGAGAAGCTAATGTTTGCATCGGGTTTAGTATCTAAAACATAGGATACGTAATGGCTGATATAGTCGTCTGGTAGGGGAATACGAACACTTGAACTAGCCTTTAAAAAGCCTAACTTTTTGATACTAGCGGATTCTATTGGAGTAGCGACCCCTGAGCCATCTTTATAGCTTATCAACTCCCCGGTCGGTCTAAGGTCTATTGTTAAACCAGCAATTGACTGAGTTAACAATTGTTTTACTTTTTGTCTATCATATTTCCAGGTGAGCGTAATATTTTTGGCAATGCCACTTGCTCCATTAAGTAGTTCTAACTCAACCAAGCATGGGCTATTGATACCGTCATATTTTAAAGAATTTACTGAATCTGTTTTAAAATAGTCACAGCCACTATAGCATTTATAGTTATACATCAACGGTTTATTCTTTTCAGCCCTTTTTATACAAGCGTTAAATTGTATAGGTGATTGAATAGAAATGTCAGGCAGTAGGGCTGTTTTACGCTGTAATTCCATTAGCTCCAAATTTTGGTTGGAGTAGTAGGTTGTAATGGCTGTGCTGATAACCGAAATCACTACAGCCAAAATCCCAAATAGAGTACCTATTTTGGTCCAATCTCTTTTGGGTGGTTTAGGTGCTCTTGTTTTAGCCATTGTTGCTGATTATTAGCTCAATATATGAATTGAATAAATAGGCGCATTGCTCGCTCAAGATTATGTAGATTAGCTAAATATTAACAGTCTTACCCTGTATGCTATTCGATGTACCAGCCTGATTTGACGAACACAGCTTTCATTGATTTAGTCCACTACCTGATTCGACTACCGGCTACAGCCAGTGCCGTTCAGATAAACCAAGTGTACTGGTTAGTACGAACTGAGTTGGAGTATTTAATCGATAACACTGATAACGCTTCAGTCTATACGGATGCCTGGCAATGCGTCGGGGTACAGGGTCAACAAGATTTACAGGATTATCTAAGGGGCGATGATTCGGCCTTGGAGCGGCTAAAAAGGAATATAGCTGAAAGTATCCGTTTATTGCCGTAATTCCCTTGCTATTCCTGATTACTTACTCAACTGTTTGATGTTTTTAGTTGTTGACAGGTTATGAACCCTGTCATTGCCCCCGGCGACCGCGTATTAGTTACCCCCTATGTGCGGGGCTATGCCCGTAAACCCTACCGGGCAACGGTGATCGATTGGACGCCTAGAGGCAAGTTGAAAGTAAAAGCGGACAGCGCTGGAAGGGTAATTGTAGTCAGTAGCGAAAACGTTAAGAAGGTGGCGGAAAAGAGGGTGGAATAATATCTAAGGATAACCTTGCAGATGCAGTTGGGCGTTTGGGTTATAATGAAGTTGCCCGCTTTGATCGAACCCGACACGAGAAGCATTGGCGGAATAGCCTGTAGGAAGTTGAATAAGATGTCGGATTAGTACATGGTCTGTAGCAACTGGCAGCCGATTTAGAGACCAGGTTTGAGGGGAATTCCAAAGACCAGGTTGTATCGTAGTAATCCCCCAAGAAAGTAGTTGTGACCAATTATACCAAAGGTACATTCCATTAGTGGCTCCAGTCAAAATATCGGGCCGCCCATCATGGTTGACGTCTCCAATTGCTAAACTTTCAAAATATCCAATAGGCAATTCAAATGGCCCACTGAATCCCTTATTGCCCGTATTAAACCAAATAGAAATCACATTCTTTGAATTGTCCGTTGGGTAATAGGTTGAAAGTGTCAGCAAATCCATCAAGCCATCATTGTTCAAGTCACATATAGCCTCAACACTCATAAGGCCCGAAAGTATTGGCTTTAGACTGTCGAATGAACCATTACCCAGGTTGCGTAAAAATTTGGCTCCTGGGTATGTGCCAACTAGAAAATCCAAACGCCCATCTGCATCAAAATCTAAGCTAACTAGGCTACTTGCTTCCTCTGATAGTGTAAAATCAGTAGGAGTTGAGAGAGTACCATCTCCAGCATTAAGATAAAACCGTATAAATGAATATCGACTTGGGTACGATCTGAAAATTAGCACAGCTATATCTTGTTTCTGATCACCATTTATATCAGAAACTATATAATCGCTAATCGAGTCGTAATTCTGAGAGTACTGTACAGGTTCGGCGAACGTACCATCCCGATTATTGATAAAGAGGGCAATACTTGCTGGAGAGCAGTTGGTCCTGGTAACAATATCGAGATAAGTATCATTATTCATGTCAGCTAATATAGAAGTCACGGGCTCTGTACAATTGGGGCCCGTTTTATAATGGACAGGTGAGGAAAACAAACCGATCCGGTTGTTTAGCATAACTGAAATGCTATTATTGTTATAGTTAGTTGAGACCAGGTCATTCCATCCATCATTATTAACATCGCCAGTCGTTAAAGCATTAGATTGTACCCCAATTGCTTGATAAATTGGCTTGGCAAAGGTACCGTCACGCTGATTCCGGTAAATGTATAGCGCATTCCCATGAACAGATGTCGTGTCCCCCGTTAAGCCGATCAGATCGGCATATCCATCATTATCAAGATCAGTAAGAGTAGATGTATTTGCCCCAGCGGGAATAATGTTAGCACTTCCAAACAGGCCCTGATTACGATTAAGTAAAATGGTAGCCGTACTATTGTCACGGTTGAGAATAGCTAAATCTGGCCACCCATCGTGATTTATGTCTTCAACAGCGAGCCTACTTGGTCCGGCCCCGACTTGGTATTGAATACTCCTTTCGAAAGTACCATCTCCTCTGCCTCTCCAAACCAATATATAAGTATGGACAGCATCAGGAGTTAATAAATCTGGAACACCGTCACCAGACACATCCTTAATTGCAATATTAAGATTCAATCCTACTGATCCAATTGTAGAGGGGGCTTTGAACTGCCCCTGACCAGTATTGATTAATACAATTAACTGGTTTGCAGACCAAGATGTGACTATTAAGTCAGGGGTTCCATCTAAATTTATATCACCCGCTTGGATAGTAAAAGGCACTGAAGACAACTGTAGCTGACTAAATTGTGTAAAAGTAGAGTTGCCAAGGTTACGTAGTAGGCGTATTGAATTATTGATGCCGCTAACAAGGGCTAGGTCAGGGCGTGAATCACCATCAAAATCAGCGACAGTTATAGACCTGACAGGTTCAGGCATTGAGACTGCTTGCCCTGATGAGAATGTTCCATCTCTATTATTAGTCAGAATACGATATTCTCCCCATCCCCCAGCAGTAACTAAATCTAGCCAGCCATCCCCATTGAAGTCTGCAACCGCTAAGGATGCATCACCTGCAGTGCTGGGATAATTACCAGAAATGCCTATTATCCCGTTAGCAGTGTTTAGTAATATAGATGTAGTGCCATTTTGATTACTAGTTATAAGATCAACGCGGCCATCGTTATTGACATCAGCCGCAGCTAGGGACTGTGGATTACCATTAATGGAGAAAGTAATTTCCGATTTAAATTGACCTGTTTGGTCGTTATATCGGATGCTTAGCGAATTATCAACTCGACTGGATATGGCTAAATCAGGAAATATATCATTATTGAGATTTGCTAATATGATGCCTTGTGGGTCACGCCCAGTTTGAAAAAACTGGTATGTGGTAGAGTCGATGGAATTTATGAAATGCTGAGCAAAGCCTTGAATATGAATGTTACCTTGAATGAGAAAAAGCGTTACTAGGAAATAGCGGTAGGACAGATGCATAGGAATCGTTTAAAGCAATAGAGTTGTGCCAAATTTACATAAACTCATGTTTCGCTATAAGATCAGCAATAAACAAAGCAGGGTCTATGTTTATATTTCCAATTTCCTGGGCCTAGATGGATATAGCCGCTAAAATAATCTGATTGATAAAGTTGAGGTTGTCAGTTGAAAACGGCTAACTTTCCGCCAAATAGGCGAAGCCGATGGCAGACATTAAGCAAAAGATAGGTCAACAGATACGGGAAGCTCGTAAGGCAAAAGGCCTAACGCAGAAGGAGTTGGGAGAGAAGTTAGGGGTTTCAGAATCTACTGTCAACCAATATGAATCCGGAAAACAGAATCTAACTGTTGATACAATTACAAAAATCGCGGAGGCCTTAGGTGTTAAGTTTTCAGCCCAATTTGATTGATATTTTTTACCTTTAAACTTGGTATATATCTTAAGTCTGTTTACTATTGCGAAAGCAATCAGTCAATAACTGACTGCTAATAAATAGCAAACCCCAACGCTTGTAATCTTGGCGGATCAGCATTGGGGCCCATGTTAATCACAAAATCTATTAAGCTTTATGATCACGGAGCAAATCTACGTGGGTAAGGGGACTTATGCAACTACCCCTCCACAAACGCCCCTTCCGGCTGACAAACGGCCAGATTCTCGGATTAATCCCCGCATCTTTCAAGCTCAAACGGCACTGCTTGAACTAACCGATCAGTTCGTGGCTGTTGGCTTTGAGCATGGCCCTCAACAAGCCATCAGCCATCTCCTCACTCAATGGCTTACTACGCCTGCTGACGAACTCTCTACCCAGGCCAGTAGTGACCAGTTCCATTGCACCCTTCTGTTTATCGATTTTTTGCGAGAACTCTATCGGGCCAAATCAGCAGCAGAAGCAAACTAAAGACTATTTCTTTCAAAGGCGGTGGTACAGTGACCGCATCGTTTTTTTATACACCCGAAAGCTGTAATAGGGTTTTTATTCTACTGGCTTTATGATTATTTCATCCACTTTACTGCATCGCCAACGTCTGTCTCTTAAAATACGATTTAGACTTCGCTTTGGGCAAACCATAGGCGATAAGCCCCGCCAACTCTACATTCGGTTATCTGTAGATGGACAAACGACCTCCGATTATGCCAGCGGTGTTTATGTTAGGCCAGATCAATGGTACTCAGCCAAACAAAGGGTACTTGGCTCATCTAAACTAGCACTGGAGATTAACCATGAGCTAGAAACGATTGAGGCTGAGCATAAAAACCTATTGGCCGAACTGCTCCGTTTAAAACAGGCGGGTGTTTTGCCGACTAAACCTTCGGCCGAAACAGTTAAACATCATTGGACTCGCAAGACAACCCTTATCCCTACTTTGTTAGAGGGGTATGATACATATGTAAAGTACCTGCGTGGTCTCGAAGGTACACCAGATGCCAGAGAGAAAAGGACACTTGATAAGTGGCAGAATGGACGCAGTTACCTGGCCGACTATATCACCCAGCAAAAAAGCGAAAGGCTAACGGTTGATTTGTTAACCCGTAAATGGGCCGAAGGATTTTATTATTACCTGATCAAGAGACCATTAGGCCAGGCCACAGCCGCTCGATTTGTTGGCTATTTACGGGCAAGTATTAACCACCTGGTAGAGACTCAGAAGGTGAGTGACAACCCGATTGCCGGTTATTTTCCTGATAAAGGGAAAGATAAACCGGTGTATTTTTTGGAACAGGCACATATTGACCAACTATGGAACCTTGAATCAACCAATCCGACGACCAGGCTAGTCAAAGACTGGCTGTTGCTGATGTGTTATACCGGTATGGATCAACCGGATTTGGAGCGCTATGTAAAAGAACCGGGCCGCTACCACCAAGTTACCGAAGCAGGAGTTATGATTGCCATACCGAGGGGAAAAACAGCTTTGATAGCCTGTATCCCGTTACTGGATGAGGTGAAGTACATACTAGCTAACTATCCGGCAGGCATTCCAACCTTGACTAATCAAACGATTAATGATTATACAAGGACAATTCAGGAGTTAATAGGCTTTGACAAACGGTTGACCACCAAGATATGCCGCAAAACCGCCGGATTTCTATTCATATGCCTAGGATACAGGATTGAGGAGGTAAGTAAAGTACTCGGGCATTCATCCATTCAGACTACTCTTCGCCATTATGTTACTACGACCGGTTCGATGGTCAAAGCGGGCATGCTGCGTGTCAAAAAAGATGCAGTGAACCATATTCGTCAACCCTTTACCAGTATTTATAAAGCCTCCTAAACCATGCATACCCGACGTAAACGCGAGATTAGTGTCTTATTCCGACTTCGCTATGATCAAAAAAATGACACTTGCCTACGCCCTCTAAAAATTCGCTTAACAATCAATGGCGAAACAGCCAGCGACTACTGTTCTGGCATCTATATACGACCCACTCAATGGGATCAAAAGGCCCAGAAAGTAAAAGGTAGCGGACCGTTAGTCACCCAAGCCAATGAAAAGCTGGCTGAGGTGGCCGCACAACACTATGAAATTCTTCGACGGCTTAAAGAGCGAAATCATAAAGGGCAAGGGAAGCGCCCAACCGCCCAATTAGTCAAGCAGGAGTTTCTGCGACCCGGTACTACGTCTCCCCGACTTCATCAGTGGTTTAAGACCTATCTGGACTACCTGGATACACTAGATGGCACAGAGGATGGCCGGTCAGAGAAAACAGTCCATCGACTCTATAAGGCCTGGGAGTATGTCAAACAGTTTGACCCTTCCTCTTCCTTTCTTACTGATCTGACAACAGGCTGGGGTAAACGCTTTCATGCCTGGTTGCAAACTCATCCTGACACAGGCAAGCGTCGAATGCAGAAAGACTCTGCTAACAAATACCTATCTCATGTACGCGATGCCATCAATCATGCCATTGACGAAGGTTACCTGACTAGTAATGTACTGGACAAGTTTCGTCCCAAACGCGGGAAAAACAAGGAAGTTTATTTTATGGAAGCCAACCATATTGCCAATTTAATGAAACTTTCATCCGACGATCCCCAGTTTTCGGCCGTTTTATGGTGGACGCGGCTCATGTGTTTTACCGGCCTGGATTACGTCGATGCAATCCGCTACGCCCGTCAGCCTGAACTATACGAATACCATACACCCTACGGCGTTAAGATCATCATTAACCGAACCAAGCCACCGCGTAACCTCTGCGAGATCCCCAAGTTATATCAGGTGAACGACCTACTGGCCCAGCATCCAACCGGCCCTGTGGACCCAAACTTAGCCGACATGAACCGTCATTTAAAGGTTATCCAGCCTATTATTGGCTTTATAGGCAAGACCCAGGACGGTAGGGACTGGAAGCTGACTACTAAGATTCTACGCAAAACAGCGGGGCCTATTTTCCTTCGTTTGGGCTACTCGAAAGACGCAGTAAGCAAGTTCCTAGGGCACTCTTCAGTGCGTACTACCGAGGAACATTACGTCAAGATCACCTCTTCTTTCATTGATGTAGAAATGGAGCGGGTTGCCCGTCAGCAATGGCTAGGTAATGTACCGCTTCGTCCAATACCTGTCGGTAATCCATATCTATCTACCCCATCCCTCTAAAGCCCATGATCCCAACCACCGGAAATCCCTATGATTGTGACGATGTAGACCTGCTTCGGGAGTGGATCGTGGAGCTGCAACAGCTAGCGACGCTCTTACGGGAAATGGTCCACTGTAGCCGTAAGCAGATCGAAGCCGAGGAGCAGATAACCAGCCTGAACGAACGTAAAGCAACGGCCTTGGAAGAGATGGTGATGCTGCTCAAACAGCGCATCAGTCAGTACGAGATTGCCTTTTCAGCTGAGCATTATAACCATGTCAGAAGATTGAATTAAGGCTGTAGGGCTGGATCGGCTTGCCGAATAATCAACAAAACGATCCCAGCAAAACAACCCTGACGAATGAAGGTGTCTTTATGTATCCTTCAGGCGAAAGCCTGGGGCTGAATTAGGAGTCGATTAAGTTGATTCCTAAGGTGTGGATAGAATCGGAAAAGCCTGGACTGGTAGTTCAGGCCTTTTTTATTAATAGACCGATTAATCAATAGATGAGTACACAGTGGAAAACCTAGCTGTTATGGTACTGTTATTGACATAGGGGTAAGTGCTTTCTGCCTTCCTTTATCCAACAAAAGACCCCTATTATTTGGATTGTTGACTGTAAGTGAAATCTGGAAAACGCTGGCTCTGGAAAGGGTAGGCGTTTTGTTGAGCATGGTATGATTTCTGTTACATTAGTCTCTAGGCCTACATCCTCTAATCAAGTTGATCCATTAATTAAGATGAATAAAATCTTCTATCTTTTCTTCCTACTGCTAAGTAGATTACTATTCGCTCAAACTAATTACGTAGTTACGTCACCCAATTCTGTTACACCAGGAATTAATAATATTCTTATTGGAACAAATGCCGGAAACACAACTTTGACAGGGGATTCTAATATATTCGTTGGGTCAGGTTCAGGTAGCTCATTAACAACTGGGGAAAGTAATATATTTATTGGAGCTGCATCTGGAATTTTTAATAAGAGAGGTTCTTATAATACATTTTTGGGAGTAAATGCTGGTCACAAGAATGACAGTGGGGAGAATGATGTATTTCTAGGTACATATGCTGGCTATTCCAATAGTATAGGTTCTAGTAATGTGTTCTTAGGTTGTTATGCTGGCTATAGTAATGAAGTGGGGACCCAAAACACTTTTTTAGGCTACCAATCTGGTTACCGTAATGTAGCTGATCAAAATACCTTCATTGGGAGTCTAGCAGGGTATAATAATTCGTACGGCTTTAATAATGTATTTATCGGTAGTGCTGCCGGTCAGAACAACAAGACGGGAGGAACTAATACATTTATTGGTAATCAGGCTGGCTATGCTAATCAAACTGGATATGCAAATACGTTCATTGGTAGCCAAGCTGGTCAATACAGCATGAGTGGAGCAGGTAATGTTTTTATTGGTAATACAGCGGGATTAAGAAACAACGAGGGGAGCGGAAATACGTTCATTGGCGTAAGTACAGGAGTTAATAACGTAAGTGGATCTGGTAATGTCGAGATAGGCTATGTGGCTGGTTATAGAAATGAAAATGGACGCAATAATGTATTTATTGGTGACTCTGCTGGATATTATAATAGTGTTTCAAACAATGTGATGTTAGGCGGTAAAGCAGGATTTGCTAATTATACTGGCAAAAGTAACACTTACTTAGGCTATCAATCGGGTTATAATGCTGTAGCTGACTCTAATACTTTTGTCGGCTATAATTCAGGTTATAATTTAACGACAGGTATTGGTAATACCTTCTTTGGTGTGAACGTTGGAGGGAATATTATAACAGGCTCCCATAATACAATTATTGGTAATAAGGCCGGGTCTGCATCGATCAATTCTGATGACAATGTATATATAGGTTATAATTCCGGTCTCCATGACAAAGGGTCACGCAATACATTTTTAGGAGCACAGGCAGGGGTTCTATTATCAGAAATTAGAGAGCCTTTAACTAATGCGACAGCTATTGGGGCAGGTGCAACTGTTGCGGTGAGCAATGCAGTGATCCTAGGCAATCAAGCCAACGTAGGCATCGGTACCTCATCCCCAACAAACAAGCTAGAGGTGGTAGCGGATGAAGATAACGCTAGCGGACTACGGTTAACCCAACTAACTAGTCAGAGCAAACCTACCCAAGCGACCGACCAGTTTCTAACCGTCAATGAAAAAGGCGATGTGATTAAAGCTCGTTATCAACTTCGCATCAACAGTCCCAATGAGTGGAGTGATAAAGTGTTTAGTCCAGCTTACCACCTTCGACCATTATCCTCCGTAGCGGCCTATATCGATCAACATAGGCATTTACCTGGCATCCCCTCGGCAGAACAGGTAGCTAAAGAAGGCGTTGACCTGGTTAATATGAATGCTACTCTGCTGGAAAAGGTGGAGGAGTTAACACTGTACAGCATTCAACTGGAGAAAGCCAACCAGAAGCAAGAGCAAGTAAATCAGGATCAGCAGAAGAGGCTAGAGGAACTAGAACGATTGCTACATCAGGTCCTGAAACAGAAGTAAGCGTTCACGATGTTCACACCATGAACGCGTGAACATCGTGAACATCGTGAACACTCCGTGTAGGAAGTGTAGAAAGTGCAGGCTCAAAACAATCTTTTTTTCGCTTGTGACTTTTGGGGTAAGCCTGTCTTATACCAGGCAGCCAACTAGAAGAATAGAGTCTGGCCAATCAAGCTGGGCTTTTTGCTTGAAAACTGCCTTTTAGCCCGTACTGAGTTAAAAAAGTATAATAACTCCCTCGAAAGCCGCCTTTTTGTCCATTTTATGTACAGGGCAGAGAACGAGCCTAAAACGAATTTATAAAAAGGCTCCTATACCCCCTTTTTCGCACAATTTGAGTAGAACAAGTAGAATAAGTCCCCCTTTTGTAGGTTTTGTAGGGTAGACGAGTGCTCGTTTTTGAAATTACTGAGATCAATTTAGGACAATTGAGTCTTCCTTGTAAGCAACCAATTAGCATTTATAAAAAGAAGGAGAGGGGGCTTTCCCTCTATTAACGCGGAAAAGGCAGAAGAAACCGAAAAATCCTTTAGACTACCAGCTGTTAACATCACCCGATGCCTGGGAGATTCCTGATTATAGTATACTGCAAACTAAAAAACAGCGACAAAGGCAACCAATTGATGTGTTTGACTTGTATTGTATATAACAAATTCATAACATAGCGGTTTAGTGATTAATCTGGGTAATTCGATGACTAAGCTGCTGGATTCTATTGATTCCGTTCCGCCCGAAAATATATACCAAGTTGATGCCTCCCGCAGACAACTCATCCCCCTGTACAGCTCAACAGTAAAAGCGGGTTTCGCTTCCCCTGCCGAAAATTATATCGAGGCCAGACTGAACCTGCAAGACCTATGTGTAGCGCATCCTGACATGACTCATTTTGTCAAAGCCAGTGGCGACTCAATGACAGGAGATTACATTTTTCCAGGGTCTATCCTGGTTATTGATTCTACGCTTGAGGTAGTTACGGGTAGGATTATCGTGGTCAGTATTGACGGTAACTGGTGTGTCAAACGCTACGTCGAAGAAGAGAAGCAGGTTAAACTCGAATCCAGTAACTCTGCTTATGCCCCTATCTACCTGACTAAACAGGAGCGTCTCGAAGTGCTGGGGGTAGTGACTTACATCATTTCTAAGCCGCCGAAATATGTACGCCCTCGTTGACGCCAATTCATTTTACTGTTCCGTAGAACGCAGCTTTAACCCCGCTCTGGAAGGTAGGCCGGTTATCGTTTTGTCTAACCGAGATGGTAATGTAATTGCCCGTAATGCGGAGGCAAAAGCATTGGGCATCAAAATGGCTGGCTATTTCTTTGAAATGAAGGAGTTGGTTAAGCAGCATAACATCGCTGTATTCAGCAGTAATTATCCGCTCTATGGTGATATATCCGCCCGATTGATGAGCTGCCTGGCCAAGTTTGTGGAGGACGTAGAAGTCTATTCGATTGATGAAGCGTTCCTACTGGTTGATGATAGCTACAACCAATACTACCCATCTTATCAGGGTTTAGGTGAAACGATTCGGGCGAAAATCAGGCAGTGGCTACGGATACCCGTGAGCATCGGCTTCGGCCCCACAAAGACCTTATCGAAAATAGCTAATAGGCTAGCCAAGCAGAATCCAGCCTATCAGGGGGTCTGTGTTCTGGATACACCGGAGAAGATCGATAATGTTCTGGAAACGTTTCCTGTTGAGGATATATGGGGAGTGGGTCGTCAATCAGCCGGAAAACTGAAGAAGTTCGACATTCGTACAGCGGCACAACTGCGGGATGTACCGGATGACTGGATACGCCAGCAAATGACGGTGAATGGAGTCAGGCTGGTTTATGAACTGCGAGGCAAGCCCTCTAAGTTTCTGGAAGTAAATCCCCCTGCCCGGAAGTCGATCTGCACCGAGCCTGGTTTTGGCCAGGTGACACCCAGCTATGAGCAAGTTCAGGATGCCTTAACTTTTCACCTGTCGAGAATCTGTGAAAAGCTCCGTAAACAGGATTCACTGGCAGGCTGTGTAATTGTTTATCTGCGCACCGACCCCAACCGCAAAACGCCAGGCAATGGATTACCCAGTAAGCAGTTCAGTAACTCTCGAACGGTACGATTACCTCATCCAACCAGCTCGACAGCCGACCTGTTGCAGTATGCATCAGCAGCTCTGAAGGAAATCTTCGTTTTTGGCTACCATTATCTCAGGGTAGGTATCATGCTAACTGACCTGGTGCCTGCGGATTATCGGCAAAAGGGATTGTTTGTAGAAGGCCCCAATGAAAAATCATTGAAGCTGGCTAAAGTGGTGGACAAACTAAACTACCGCTACGGAAAGGATACCCTGAGGTTAGCTTCTCAGATGCGTGATCCTGAATGGCCCATGAAGCCGAAGTACTTATCGCCCTGCTATACGACTCGCTGGCAGGACATATTAATCGTTAAATAAAACCAGGTATATACGATGAATCGAAAAGAACGCACTCAGGTATGGGCCAGAAAAGATGAATTAAGCAAGGCACTGCGCCAGCTACCGGCTGATGATAAACGCTCACGGGAATATATTCAGCAGCAGATTGAAACCTGTAATCAAGCGCTGATACAAGATAAGTTTGAGCTTATTGCCACAGAATGAAATATGTGGGGTGGTCCCGTTTAGCCGGACACTTTACTTATGAGAGTTTGACAAAACAGTTTGATAAAATTGGTTTTCAAAGTCAATCGGTGAACGGTAGCCTAACGACGAGTGCAGCCGACGCACGTTATAATACCCTTCAATATAGTTAAACAACTCAGCACGGGCATCATCTAGACTCATAAAACAGCCATCCTCCAGCAACTCGGCTTTTAAGCGTCCCCAAAAAGACTCAGCATGCGCGTTTTGATAGGGATTATCAGCTTCCGCCATG
>NZ_KB893213.1:0-569 GCF_000374025.1 Spirosoma panaciterrae DSM 21099
TTTCAATACCCGAAGGTGCGATTGATACGGTAACGCTGGCCAGCCGGCGCACCATCTCGGAAAAAACTTTCAATACCCGAAGGTGCGATTGATACTGCTCTGTTTTGCCGTAGCGGCTGTCCGGGTTTACCTCCTTTCAATACCCGAAGGTGCGATTGATACCTCCGCGTGATTGCCAATCTCGTTCAAATCATTGGGTGACTTTCAATACCCGAAGGTGCGATTGATACCGCTGTCCGCTCTGGCCAGTAGCTGATGGTACGCCTTCTTTCAATACCCGAAGGTGCGATTGATACCCCGAACCAGCGAGCACGGGCCGCATTTGACCCCGAACTTTCAATACCCGAAGGTGCGATTGATACGCCATTCAGCTTGGTAAGCAAAGCCGTCGTAAAGTCTTCTTTCAATACCCGAAGGTGCGATTGATACCATTGGGCTGATAAAAAGATTGCAGAGGTTAGGCACGACTTTCAATACCCGAAGGTGCGATTGATACCTGGTGGATTTCTGTCTGGACTTACAGGACACCAACCCCTTTCAATACCCGAAGGTGCGATTGATACATCAAT
>NZ_KB893213.1:761-24032 GCF_000374025.1 Spirosoma panaciterrae DSM 21099
CTTTCAATACCCGAAGGTGCGATTGATACGATGGCATCCGGTGGCGCTGGCAGGGCGGCACTATACCTTTCAATACCCGAAGGTGCGATTGATACTATTGACCATCACAGCCGAAAAGCACATCAATGAAACTTTCAATACCCGAAGGTGCGATTGATACNCCTTTCAATACCCGAAGGTGCGATTGATACTATTGACCATCACAGCCGAAAAGCACATCAATGAAACTTTCAATACCCGAAGGTGCGATTGATACCTGGACGGACCGAATGAAATTACGCTGGCTGAATATCCTTTCAATACCCGAAGGTGCGATTGATACTGTTTTTGCTCCGTTTGGGCCTGAATTTGTCCAGCTTTCAATACCCGAAGGTGCGATTGATACTNTCCTTTCAATACCCGAAGGTGCGATTGATACTGTTTTTGCTCCGTTTGGGCCTGAATTTGTCCAGCTTTCAATACCCGAAGGTGCGATTGATACTTACCCGCACCTTAGAGCAGCTACGGGCCGATACGTTCCTTTCAATACCCGAAGGTGCGATTGATACGGAGTTTATCAATATCCAACCGCGCGGGACCTGTAGCTTTCAATACCCGAAGGTGCGATTGATACTTGCCACCAAGGACGGCAAGCCTACGCTCTGGCTCTACTTTCAATACCCGAAGGTGCGATTGATACATAATGAACCGGCCGAGCCTGGGCAAACCCGCCATCCTTTCAATACCCGAAGGTGCGATTGATACGCTATAAAGCCGATGGGACCTGGGAAACAGTGGCAACTTTCAATACCCGAAGGTGCGATTGATACTTTCGGTTTCCAGCTTCAGCCCTGCGTCATGCAATCGTCTTTCAATACCCGAAGGTGCGATTGATACTAGTACTGTCGACTTGTTGGCCTCCAGATGAGCCAGTGCTTTCAATACCCGAAGGTGCGATTGATACGACGACAATGGTCAGGAAACATTCGCGGGAATTTCCCTTTCAATACCCGAAGGTGCGATTGATACTAGCTGGGGCTACCCGCGTCACAAGGTTCATGTAGAACCTTTCAATACCCGAAGGTGCGATTGATACGTGGCTTACTCAGCGCATTGGCCAGATTGATCAGAAAACTTTCAATACCCGAAGGTGCGATTGATACCCTTGACCAGAAACAGGTGTAGAATATCCATCTTTTCAACTTTCAATACCCGAAGGTGCGATTGATACCACTACAGACGCCAAGTGGGAAAAGGGGGCATGAAAACTTTCAATACCCGAAGGTGCGATTGATACCCAATCAAAATTATCGTGGGCGCAACCCTTCGTTTTCTTTCAATACCCGAAGGTGCGATTGATACTAGCGGCCGCTCTCAAATTCCTGACCGGATCGGATAACTTTCAATACCCGAAGGTGCGATTGATACTACTCAGCCACATCCTCGGCTGAGGTAAATACGACTTTCAATACCCGAAGGTGCGATTGATACTGGCCGAGATAACGCCTGATGTGATGTTGATACCCGCACCTTTCAATACCCGAAGGTGCGATTGATACAGTTCGAGGTAGGTAACACCTGATTCGCTGGTCGCAACTTTCAATACCCGAAGGTGCGATTGATACCCCTGGCATTCGTTCAATGCCTACTAACTTACCATCTTTCAATACCCGAAGGTGCGATTGATACTGCCCCCATTGCTGCCCGAATTGGCCCCGTAATATTGACTTTCAATACCCGAAGGTGCGATTGATACACAGCCGCTCTAGTCGCATATCATCCCGCAGGTAGCTTTCAATACCCGAAGGTGCGATTGATACATGGGACAAAAAGATGATTGCTCGTCAGACTGGCTACACTTTCAATACCCGAAGGTGCGATTGATACTTGTAATCCAGGCTTGCCCCTTCGTAGTACACATCTTTCAATACCCGAAGGTGCGATTGATACTTATCCAAACCGATGGAGTGGCAGGGGAATATACCTACAACTTTCAATACCCGAAGGTGCGATTGATACTGGTTCGCTGCTGGGCATTGATTCGCCGATTAACTACTTTCAATACCCGAAGGTGCGATTGATACGTATTTGCACTGGGGTATCCGCTGGCCTATTGTGCAGCTTTCAATACCCGAAGGTGCGATTGATACATGGCAAGCTAAATGGCATATTACCGCTTGATGAATCTTTCAATACCCGAAGGTGCGATTGATACAGTACGATTTGAAACTACAAAACAATGGAAGCACAAACTTTCAATACCCGAAGGTGCGATTGATACCAACCTCTAAAAAAGCGCTGTACAGGCCATTTAAGAAGGTTTTTCAAGCTTAAAAATAACACAAAAAAGCGTCAGCCTGTAGTACTGCTAAAAAAGCAGGAGGCTGACGACTTGATAAAAAGCTCTTATAAGCAGTGAGACCAGATTTGGATAGATATGCCTTGTGGAGAAGGCATTATTCATGCCGAAATAATCTCACAACTCAACAGGCTGACGACTTATAAAAACCGCGTTCGGTTTACTTCATCAGTGCCAACTGCGATGCGTTCGACGTAGCGTTCGTCGCGAAACTGATAAAACACCACGCCGTCATCGTCCTGCAAAAGCGCATCAGCTTCCAGTTGTAGCTGCTTTAACTGACCAACGGTTAGGTCACCTTCAAAAACTGAATTCTGTACCCAGGTCAGGTAACGCCGGAATAATTTGAGCATTTTGCCCACTCGTTTCTGGTTTACATCATAGACGGCAATACAAAACGGCATAATTATAATGATTTAGTATAAACACTGTCACCACCACATGTGAAAACCATGATACGGATCACCGACCGGATCGCACAAGTGACGCACGAGTTTGTAGCATTCGTGGCGAATCAGGCGCTCGTAGGATACTTTCTTGTTCATCGTTCTATGCTTGACGGTCTGGCTTAGGCGCTCATCCCAATGGCCGACCACAATTTTGCGCCCGGCCTCGGTTAAATAACAGCCGCCAAGGTATTTTTCAAAATGCCGTGGATTCAGCTCACCCGTTTTCAACAGCCGAAAAATCATCCGGTCTACCAGCAGCGGTTTGAAGACTTCGGCTAAGTCCAGGGCCAGCGAGAAACGCCGGTCGCCAGGTTCGTGCAGATAGGCAATGGTTGGGTCGAGAGCGGTCCGGTAAATCTGCCGTAGCACGGTCGAATAGCATAACGAGTTGCCGAATGAAATCAGAGCGTTCAGTTCGTTAGAGGGCGGTCGTCGTTCGCGCTTGTTAAACGGAAAGCGGGCGGCCACTTCCGGTCCCAGAAAGTGGGGCCAGAGCCGGTAGTAGCGATCACGAATACGCCCTTCAACCGCCATCAGAGTAGGAATATCGACCGTCAACGGTAGGACTTCGCGGTCTTTTTTCAGTTCTAGTAAGGTAGCTTGCACAGCCGCTTGCTCCTCCCCTGCCAACCGAGGCTGGTAGTATTTAATAACACGTTCGATATTGAACAGAGCCGCTTCCACAAAAGCACGGGCCAATACCAGCCGCCGTTTCGCGCTCAGATAATGGCGGGCCTGATCGACGCGCAACCGCCCCGATAACTGCCCCTCCCGAGGGAACAGAGTGGCCGTATAATTGCCGTAGTAGTCGTAGAAAAACGTTGGAATACCCTGCTGTCCTAGGAATGTGACGAGTTTGCTGTTGATTTCGATTTCGCCGAATAGGTACAGACTGTCGACGGCTTCGACAGGAAATGGGGCTCGGCCACCGTCGGCCTCGGCGGAAGGCAACCCCTCATCGTCGGGGGCATCATCGGGTTGGCGCTCACCTTTGGTTCGCTCCAGGCAGAGCGTATTGTGCTGGCGACGCAGCCGACCGCTAGAGAACAGGTAGTGGGGTCGTTTCATAGAAGTGAAAGAATGAATAAGCAAAATACTGAGGATGAACGCGTTACTTTACCTCCTCACTCCACTACGACAGTTTGGTTCATCCATAGCAGAGTTCTTCAAAGGCACATTTGGTGCAGAAAGATCGTTTGGCTAAACGCGGGGGTGGTGTTTCCTGGTCGGCGATGGCCCGGATTGCCGACACGGTAGTGGCTAGTTCCGTAATGTGATCAGCATCCAGCGTGACAGGTTCTGTCCGGCGCAGCAACGGGTAATCCAGTTGACCGGTAAACGGCTGTCTGTTAGAACGGGTTACGCCGTTGAGATAAAGCAGCCAGAGGTAGAACCGGACTTGCCAGCGGTGCGAATCCTCGCAGGCGCGGCCTTTCTTGGTTTCGTGCAAGACACCATTTTTGAGGTTCGTCCGGTCAATCTTACCGACCAGTTCGGTGCCATCAGGGGCCTCGGCGTCGATGGTGAAGTGCTTCTCGTCGCGTTGGTAGCTGTGGTCATCGAGCAGCCGTCCGAGCGCCACCGCATCTGACTCCTGCTCCATCCACAGCCCCCGCATCGACAGCCATGCCTTGCGGGGACACAGCTGGTAGTACCCCACCAGCATCCCACCAATGCGGGAATTAGGAGTGGTCATATTATTCATCCAAATACTCCTTTTGCTCGATCCGTTTTTTCACCCTTGCCTAACAAGGCCAAACCTATTTCGGGAGAATAAATGCTTGGTTCTGTAATCCAAATACTATGCTGTTCTTTGTCGTCACCTATTCGGAATCGAAACAGCATCAATTGCTTCCGTTCATTGCCCATCCGTATCAGGTAATCAGGGCAACTAACTCCAAATTCTAATTCATAACCACGATAGGCATCCCAGTTCTTGAAAACATATAATGACTCATCATTACCATCAAGCACAACATCGGCATCGGGTAACTTTATAAATACCGGTTGCTGTGGTGGAATATCCCGGCTTTTCCATTCAGCGGATACTTTTCCATTGTCTTCGTCTGTGCTAAGCGGGGAGACAATCATCCAATTAAGACGCATCAGACTTTTCAAGCGGTCGCGATTTTGTTCAGCTTTACTCGTAAAGTCCAGGTTTTTTGGGTAGAGCCTATTCACTCGTTCGACAAAATTTGCGGGTGTCACTAGTGCTGGCATTTTGCCAAAATCGCTACTTAACTCTTGTACTGTCTGTGTAAAGGCGTCTGCAGGAATCCAGACATTACCCCCTTTAGGCAACTCACCGTAAGGAGCTGGGTATGATATACCTTCTTTATAGGGCTCCACCACATATAAAATACCTCCGTCGGGCTCAAGTCCGAAGCGATCTAATCGACCAGCCCGTTGTGCCAACCGATCCCAAGGACAAGCATCCGAAAGCATAATTGGGGCACTGATATTGACGCTCATTTCGCCGATTTGAGTTAGAATAGCGATACCGACCGCATTCTTCTTTTCTAGCCAGGCATCTTTGCCTAATGCGGCAATTAGGCGCTCTTCTATGGTCTTTTTGTCCGGCTCTGTAAACCGGCTATGGTATAAAATCGGCTCGGGTCCTCGTTCCTCTTTGTGCTTTTCGGCAAACCACTGGAAATATTCATAGGCACGATCAACCGTATTTGCATAAACGATGCCCGTCCCTAGGCGCAACATTTCGTTCAAAATATCTTCTACATCCGCTGACGTTTCCGCTGAACCCCGCCAAACAATTTGCCGCTTGGTTGTCTGCTCTTCTGCTGGTACATCCAGAATAGTATCGTTAATGCCGTATCGATTCCGTAGTGAATCGGGCACTGTTGCGCTCATAATTAACACCGGAACCTGGAGTAGTCGTAAGGTGTCGAGCAATACAGTCAGGTTTGCCTGAATAAAAGGATCATAGAAATCAGCTTCGTCAAAAACGACCGCGCTATTAGCCAAGAAAAAGAAACTGGTGTGATGATCTTCCTTGGTACCCGTCAGACAAAGCAGCAAATGATCAATCGTACAGACCGTTACCGGTGTGGCTAAACTCCGGGCTAGTTTGTGCAATTCTCTGGCATCATCGCGGTCTTTATTAGAAACATGGCCGTAACGGGTATACCAGGCACTAGAGTGATATAATCCCGTCGCGCTCACATTTTTATCAACACTGATCGCTAAAGCATTTGATGTAAAGCGGGTTGGCATTACAATGGTCAGTCGGTCGGCACGATCATGATCAGTTTGATGCTTCGCCCACAACAATGATGCATCTGTCTTTCCCGAACCTGTTGGAGCGCGGAGAATGCTAATTGGCTGATCAGCGCCTTCAAGTACCGTTGTTTGAACGCCACGCAGCTTCCATTCTTTTGGGAAGTCATACGAAAAGAGCATTATATCCGGTACGGTACCACCGCTTTCCCGGCGACTGGCACGGGTATCAGCCAGTTGTAATAAAGCTCGTAAGGCCGCAATTCTATAACGTTCAATCACTCTGATTTTCCAGTCATCCTGATTCCTAGCACGCTTTCCGTCGCTACCTATAGATTTTGATGAGTCGGTAAGCTCTTGCCAGATTGACCAGTATGGCCCTACACTCTTCTCAGCTCGCCCATCTTCCCGCCAACGCTTCTCATGCCGGTATCCTAATTTGCCGTGATGGGCAGCAATGGCCACTTGCTCAGCAAGTGTCAAGGCCTTTTCATCTTTAAGTGCTTTCTGAGCCTGTAGTAAAGAATCGAATTCGTGCCTTAAGCCAGTAGCCATTAAGTGAGGGCTACTATTCTTCCTGTCTTTACGCATAGCAGCTTCATATTGCCGAAATTCAACCGCGTTCTGAGCATCATCTGCGGCCTCAGCCGGTTTTCCCTGCTTAACTCGCCAACTACGATATAGCTCATAGTCACACTGGCAGGCTTTACTCCATTTTTCATGAGCCTTACCTGCATCATGCCACCAGGCGACCCGTCGTAATCGGTATCGTAAATCATCACCCGTGACCGCTCGGTACTTCTGTTCCCAAAACGGATGAGCGTCCAAAAGCGCCAGCGCTTCATCATACACGTGCTGACGATGGTCCCGTAAGGTAATACCCGACGGTTTGGCTAACGGCTCCATACTCAGGCTACCGGGCTGTATAATTCGTTACTAGGGAGCGCAGCTATCGCTTTCTGATACGCTTCGTCTACGCTCAACGAATCCGGATTGGTATCATCACCGAGAAAATACAATGCGCCCCGGTTGTCCAGTTCAGCTAGAATTCGTGCCTTTTCGGTAGCATTAGCGTCCGGAGCAAAATAGCGTGCTGCTTTCCGGCTCAGCTTTGTATCCAGTACAATCAACACCTGCTGTGGCTCACCGGAAGTAGCATTACGGGCCTGGTTAGCGTAATCCGTCAATGACCGGGTAGCATCCAAAAACAGCCGAACACGGCGGCTCTGTTCACCGGGCTGATCGTCTAAATGATTCAGGTAAGTGGTGCCGACATGCGCTTCTTCTTCATACTTGTACTGCTTCGTCAGCCCAACCGCTCCGACATCAAGGTGGAAACTCATCTGCATCAGGTCACTTTGACTAAATTCGTTGGTAGCAAGCGCTTGTTTCTTACCAGAGTCCTTGCTCTCATCCATCCGCAAGCGTACTAATAAATCGCGTCCGATTTGACTGGTAGCCTGTGCCACACCAGGCGTTGCTGTTATGGGCGCGGTTCGGCGTCCTGAATAATCATCTTTGTTGGTATCCAGGTAACCGCCCAGATCGCTACGTAAGTCGTGTGCTACATCGGTCGAGGGGCCGTCGCCATTCGCTACATACGAGCCGTTTCGAGCCGGGTCATCTTCGTTCAGTCGGTCAATAGCACTGAACAATACATGGCGTTGCATCTGACCGGAAATATATACTCGTCCGTCAGGCCGACGTTTGATGGAAGATGCATTACCCAATAATTTTTCGCCCCGATTGGCAGCATGATCAGTCATAGGGGCAAGGAGCGTGACGGTAATAGATTTGATTTTCATGAAGTTATCTTAAAGGTTATTGATTAGTTTAGATCAATTCGGCATTTCATCATTAGCGGGATTGTCGACCGTCTCTACAGTTTCTGCATTAGAATCAGAAGCTCCGCTTGATAGATCACTTTTGGGACGATATGAACTCAGGCGCATAAAGGCCGTAATGAGTTCTTGAGCTAACGAGAGTTTTTCTATTGGCCATCCTGCTGCGGTTTCCATAAATAAAGTGGCTTCGCTGTCCATTTCGCGTCCCGTTAACCGCCCAATAATTATTCCCATCTGCGAGAGTAAAGCCGTCGGCGTTTTCGCACTCAGAATCGTGCTTTCAAACTGAACCAGTATACGGTTCTTGTACTCACTTAGCTGCCGTTCGCGACGTTTATTTTTTATGTCTTCCTGCTGTTCGGCTCTGGCAGTTATGTAAGCCGCTGAATTAAGTGATTGCCCATAAGCACGAGCGGAGGCAATCAACTCGGTTGATAGTTGATATTGATCTTGCATGAACAGATTGAAAATAGGTTCTAACTCAAAGGAATATTCATTGCGGGCAGCCATAAAGTCCCGAAACGACGGATGATCGAACTGCAATAGAAAGCGCTCAAAGAAACGTTTGTATAGTTTGTATTTAGGATCATCTGGCTTTTCTATACCAAAGGGGAAGGAACGGTGAGCCGCCCGAACGATAGAGGCCAAATCCTGCTCAATCGCCATACCAACCAGATGATGACCATATGACTCCTGTCGGACTTCTTCGTAGGAAAGGACGTATAAGGGCCGTTCCTGCAAGTACGTCAGAATCTGACGAGCGTATTCCCAGCGAGATTCATTTTGGAATGTTCCATCGTTCAATTTGTGCTTGAAGGTCCCCCCTTCCCGAGCCCACGCGCCAATTGCCACCACTAATGAAATCGCTCCAAGTGAACCATCGCGGGGAGCATTTGGGTAATTACCGCGAAACAAAGGTGGACGTTTGAATTTGCGGTCTTTGGGCTCAACTATCACTCGAAATGCGTCGCCTTTCTTAACGCGCATATCAAAGAACAGCTGGACGAAATCAATGAGTGGGGTGTACTCATCCTCAATCAGCGGCAAATCGGGAATGATGGTTGTGTTAGCCATCCCTTTGCCAGCAGCTACCTGCGCTGCTGGCTTGCATTCGGTTAAGGTAGCCACAACTGTGAACGCAGCTTCGAGTAGCGTTGCTTTAGGTTCTGCCATTGATGATCGACCGTTGTTGATTTTACTAGTCAGGGGAGCAAAGGAGCGCTTTAGCTTCAGCGTTTTCTGTAAATCGTCCTGAGTAGCTGTCTTCAATAGATCCCGAATTGCACGAGCTTCCGCTACGGTAGCTGCTGACGATCCGTCCGTCGTGATTATATAAGGGGATAAGTAATACCCATTGGCCGCCGTTTGTCCGCTTTTCTTACCAGGATCAAGTATCTTTTCATCTAAATAGTCGAACTCCAAGAACTTGGTTGTTTCCTGAGCCGGATCATTTGTTGTATACAGCGTGTAATGAAGCAAGGCCCGATCAATAGCTTTCCAGGCTAATTCAGCCACTCGCTCCCAAGTAGTCAAGTCATCGAACGAAATTTCTTCCTGTTCAACAAGGGCAGCCGCCACGCCGTAGCGCGGATATGGGTGAAGAAAATTAAGATCGATCATAGCTCTTCGTAGTTTACTTCAACCCATCCATCATTCGAGCCTAAGTACAGGGGTGCAGCCGGATCACTGAAGGCAGTCTTTAGCAATGCTGAAACGGTTGGTGTCGTTTGCAGCCGAAAAAGGTATGGTCGATGCGGAATTACATATTCTCGAGTCGTGGGACTAACGTAATAATGCGGAAAGCGGTCGCGAATCGATTTGTATTGAATTTTGGCTCCGGCTGCCACCTGCTCCAAGTCTAGACCGGATAAGTTTTTATGCTCAGCTCGGTCGCCAAACTCAACTTCACCTTGCCGCTCACGTGTCATGAGCGTTGATAGCGATGCATCGTAATGTTTACTTCCCCCAAAAAATGAACGTCCCGTATCGCGTAATTGCTGCGACCAGAGGTCATCAAATGTATCAACAGCGGGTAAAACGTGTGGGCCAGAAAAATAGAGATGATATTGTAGTAGACTCACAAAACCAATTTCAGGTGACCCGACTGGTTTACCAGTTGCCCAAAGCGAGTCGGACCAATTCTTATTTTTCTTGATCTCTTTTTTGACTTGCTTTTTTAATCCATCAATAACCTGTTTTCTAATTGAGGCAGACAGGTGCCAACCCAAGGCATTTTCCAGTAACCCATAGAGCATATAATCTGTCGGGGCAGGTTGACTCCGATAATAAGCACCCGGCTGAGCCGCAACCATTGAAAGAGGAGCCAACGCTTCAATCTCCAGTGCAGCATTTACTGTCAGATTAGGTGGCTCCAAAAAGAATTGTAAATCAATACGATCCATACCTGTTAAGGGTTTTTTATACCAGTGCGCCAAATCCACTTCCAGTCAGTTCACCTACGCCTACTAACCAAGCAAACCGGATGGCTTCAGGTGTTCCTTCAATGATGACCGGGCAAACACTACCTTTGTGCCGAATGCCTTTTACATCCATAAGTTTAGAATGAGCTTTGGCATAGTGTCTATCGAAGCGGACGGTTATAGATTGATGATCGTTATTATAACCGGCCTGTTGCAGCTTCTTACGTAACAGTTGTGTCATCGAGTCGCTTGTTCGCTCATCAGACCATAATAAATATTCGCGACTTCCGTCTGCTCGCTTATTACGGATGATAATTTCACCATCGGTTGCTAGACAAACCTTAGGCTGAAACTGGGGGCAGTTGACTTCAAGCACTTTTTCTACCCGCATCCCGAACGCCAAACAATCGTCCCGCAAAATACCTTTAGCCAGTATCCACGCCTGCTCACTATCATGGAAGCTAACTGTCCATTTGGCACCGTGAGGGAAGTACAAATTGCTACCTACCTTTTCTCCTCCTCGAAGACGTCCAAAGCTATAAAGGCTAATAGCATCGTGTAAGGCATTAGGCCCAAGCCATTTATGAATAGCACCAGTCAATTTATGAAGGTAGGTAAAAGGCACAGGCTGGGCGTTGGGCGTTAGTTGTAATTGAAGGCGCATAAAGGTTTAGTGGTTCTCTTTTGCGGTTAATCAGAGATGTATAGCAAAGGTGAATGGCTACTCCGCCATATTTTGACGGCGTGATGTAAAACAGTAAAAATATTATTCCTCTTTAGCTTGATAGCGGGATAATAGTGTCGTTAATCGTTTAGCCATCTTTTTCCGCAATTCAACTGGTTCCAGTATTTCTACCCACTCGCCAAAAGCTAGAATTTCCCGTTCAAGCTCATGGTTTAAAATGACAAACAGTTCAAAGTCAGAGAATTGAGCTGTTTCCCAAATTAGCCGCTGACTGGTGTGCAAGGGTAGCGTTTTGAAATAATGAGCTTCGGTCTTGTCAACGCGTAAGACCATTCGTTTTGGCTGGGCACTGGCCGGGGCGGTTACACCAATAACGTGCCGACGGTCTGTGCGGCTTTTTCCGGCATGGCTGAGTTGGATGGGCTGATCAGTAGGCGTTAGCTGCTGAATCCGGTCTAAGCCAAAGGTCTTTGTTCTGTCAGCAGTTAGATCATAGCCATCAAGATACCACCGATTACGATATTCGAACAGCAGGCCTGGCTCGACCCGCCGACGCGTACCCGCTTCGTCAAACTTTTGGTAGATAAACTCCACGCAACGGCCCGTCCGTAGTGCTTCCCATAAAACAGATAGGTGCGTCGTGCCCACAAACTGCGGATGCTGCTCCAGTTGCAAAAAGCGGCTGATGTGCCGCACATCACCTATGGTTGTGGTTAGGAATTCGAGACGTTCCCGCCGCTCAAGTAGCTCGACAAATTGGCTAAAATCCGCGACGTCTTCATCATCAGGCAAATGTAGATAATACCCTTTTTTGCGCCCATCAAAGGCGATCTGAACACCATATTGATGTTGTATCGCCTTGATGTCTCGTTCGATGGTCCGCTCTGAGACGGCATCCAAATCGTCATCTCGTAATCGTTGTACTAATTCGGCTTTGCTGGGATATACATATGGTCGTTCAACCAGGCGGATGAGCCGCAGCCGTCGACGCAACGTCTCGAACTGATTCATAGTAAATAGCAGATGTGGTAGCGATGGCAATAGTATCCCTAGGACCTGTAAAGAACCAGCGCCAGTGAACCTACTATTTCGTCCACAATCGCGGACCAACTACAAGCGCAAAACTTCGAACCATCTTCACTTGGACAAAGGACGGGCGCAACGGATGCACCAAATAATTGAACGAATCAGCCAACACTGCCGAAGGAACCCCAACCTAACGTACCAGGCTAAGTAAGCCATGGAGAGAGTGATGATTGACGCTGAACTCATTACAACAGTGACACATCACTATTGATTATAAATATAATCTTGAAGGTCGCTCAATTCGCTATCAGCACCTACATGCCATTGACTTCGCTATTCGATTCAAATATCCTGAGTTATTAGAGGAACTAGGCAGAGAGGAAATTATGGACTTGACCGCTCACTTGTGAAATCGAAAACGAATGGAGCAAGGCAAGAGACGACCAGCACTATCGAATCGCGGAGGGAGACCCTCTTCGCCTACGATGGCTTACTGAGCAGCGTATTGAGCCGTACTACGACTTCCGCCTGGCAAAGGGCCGAGCAGTTGAAACCCAAAGCCAAGACGAACAGGAAAGTCGAAGATGATGACGATTCGTAGCCTGTCCAAGTATCCATTCTTTACATCACCTCCCTCTTACTAGGCAATAATTGCACCCTCCTGTTAGGCTCTGATAACAGCCACCTTCACCACCTACAACCAACGTCTACTAATGACCGTTGTTAGAGAGGAGAATATCCGGGTCAAGATACAATCGGTAATCTATTTTTAAATTAAGTAGGGTAAATTATCTTAAAAAATTGGTATTAATCCCAAAACCGAAATAAGGCTTCCCGTTGTAAACCCACTCTTCTTTATTCATCCCTAAAGCCTTTTCAAACCCATAGGCAAATACTAACCCAAAATTGTTTCTGGCAAGAATAAGATTAAATCCATACGTCAATGTCGCATTGGTCTGATTTGTCGTCCATAACGATGGGTGTTTGACTGTCTCCTTTTTTAGATCAGCAGTTGAAGGGCCAAAATATCCTCCTATTGTTGCAGACCAATTGGTAATGGCTCTAGTAGTTATTTGAGAGAAGCCATATGTATAGCCCACATTAAATGCTAGTTGAAAAGCTGATGTACCTGTAGCCGGGATAGTCGCTCCTGTTTCATCAACCGTTACTTTCTGCCTTATTCGAAAAGGAAGTGTGTTTACACCTAGGTTTATAGCACTAAAAGGTAAAACCAACACCCTGGTTGGTTGTCCATATGTATTTCGTCTATCGACAATCTGAAGGCCTGATCCGATAGCCGTAGAGCGATCAATACCGTTGGGGCAAGTCGTTTGATCCAGTATTCGCCATATATCAACATTAATCTTCCCTCCGCTTACACTTACTATGCCTTTTCTTGTAACACAAAGGTCAACAGAACTACCCCCACTAACTAAATCGAATCCATAACTAGTTATTGTATTTTTATTAATTAAATGATGAAATCTAATTTGGCCAAAACATACACTTGACTCTACTAATAAGATTGTTAAAAAAAATATCTTTTTCATATTATTAGTTATTTATTAGTAACTGTTGATATTTATACAATATATTAAAAAAAAGCTACCACCCTAGTTAACTACGTGTCTATCAGAGCTTTTTGTACTCAACATGGTTACAAGAAAGAATTTTATTATAAGTATTACAACGGGAAAAATACCCTTTTTTGAAGGGGTGATTTACCTGGAAACCAAGGGTGGCAAACTCGCCAATTCTTCATATCTTAAAGAATGTAAAAACACCCCTACATCCTGCTGGGCTGTACCTCCTCCGCTTCGATTGCTAAGACGATCCAAGCCGAAAGTCGGCCACTCAAATTCACCCCATGTATTGTCCTGGAAACGCTCCAGAATTTTGACTACGGCCAATTAGTCCGGGTGGGAGATGATGCCGACGATCCGGCCCGTTGGCCCCGGTACCGGGTGGCGAACTTTCCCCTGGCAGAGCCCATACAGAACGCTTTATTGATTCGAGTTTTTCTAGTCCCCGAGGAGCGGTGGACCGAGTTCAGTACACCCCGCCATGTATGGCAAGCGCTGGAGGGATTGTGAAAAAGAGGAGTTTTACTTAGTTTTATTCTCCACCTTTTCAATCTTCCTATGCGCCAATTTCTACTCCTGGTTTCGGCTTGGCTGATGACGGCTTTTGTCTGCTTGGGTCAAAATCCGACACTCGACGCTACGTTTATAATTGACATTGATAAATGTGAAGGAGATACATTTGATATTTTTAAAGGAGAAGTCATATTCGCTCACCAAAAATTTGCCTACACGGTAGCACTTAACTGTAGCGCTAAAATTGAGTACAATAAAGCCAACAAGGAAGAATTTACCATTAGTGGCGGTACCCTCATAGCGAAAGTAGGGAGTGATTATTATGACCCTACGTATGATTATACAGGCTATCGCTTTGACTATATTCGATTTATAGCCAAGGAATCGACTCAAATAATCATTAAGAATGTTAATCGCCAGGATCCGTATAAAATCGATGAAGAATGTAAAGCCAATGTCGTAGACTTAAGTGCCGATTTTACATACACCTATACGTATATCTACAATATTCATGTACGGGCCGCTTCTAAGAAAGCCCCTCAATTAACGGCCGATAAATACACGGTACAGCCCCACACCGAGGAAGTAACTTTATCCGTAACCGGTTGCGATCAACAATACCCAAGTGTTCAATGGTACAGTTCGACTTCCCCTACTTGGCAATTGAGTGGGGTAAATAGTTTTCAGCAAACGGTAAAGCTCCATGAATCAACCGTATTTTATGCCCGCTGCACCGATAATGTTTGTTCTAGCGACTGGTCTAATGGAGTTCGGATTAGTGTTCCTGAGGAGCCAAAAGAAGTAACCATTAAGCATTACCATCAATTACCCCAAAACGATCTATTTAAAGACCCTTTTCTCCTCACCGAAGGTACTTCATTCAGCCTCTGCGCGGACAAATCAGAGGCTTCCGTATTTGCGCTATCGGCCAAAGGTTATGATTTGAATCAGGCCAATATTGAACTACCTGGAACCGAAGAAAGTCAATACGGTAGCTATACAATTATCCACCAGAGTAAGGATAGCTTGGCAATTCGGTACAAGCACCCGGACTACATTCAGGCCGATGGCGAATCGGTCTCTTTGGAGGTGAAAGTATATGAAGCCTCCTCAGGCAGTGAGCCAATCGAAACATTTAATATTCTTGTCTACCGGGCTCCGGTTTTGATGGTACATGGAATTTGGTCAGGGCCAGAAACATTTGAGGATATGGAAAGAGCACTTGCCCATTCGAATAAGTACCCCACTGCCTTAAATCTTTTTAAACGAGCGGATTACGCCAAAACAACGAGTCAGGCATTCTTAACGAATGTTCCCCATATTAAATCAGAGCTAGATTTCTTTATTAAATCCTTACGGGATAGTCATCTTGCTGCGGGTAATGTAGATTATGTTGCTCATAGTATGGGAGGCATCTTAGGAAGACTCTACTTACAAGGCGATACCTATCAATGTGGATTCCATAAGTTGATAACCTTGAACACCCCTCATTCAGGAACTGAACTTGCTAATTTATATGAATGGATCAAAACCACATTTCCTCCCAAATATTCTGGTATTCTTTGCAAAGCACTGCTTCCTGTGTTCACTAAATCAACAGAGCAGGATATGTGCGATGGCGCTTTGGATAACCTGCGTGTTAATAGTCCAGTCATCACCAATACGCTGAATGGACTCCTCCGGAACTATCGCACCGTTCCATCACATACAATCGTGACGGTCGAATATCAAACTCCTTCGGAAATTATAGTAGGCCTATTTAAAACCGTTGCTGAAGAGTTGGAGTCGTTGGAAGTAACTCCTAAAAACATTATAAATGGGGTTGGCAAGTATACATTTACGGATGTTTTGCCCCATATGATGATTGATATAACTACTTCTCAATTATACGATGGTCTAAATGACTTAATAGTACCCCAAATTAGCCAGCAGGCAGGCATGATGGGAAATTGCACAAGCCTTATCGAAAACCAAGCACACATGGGCTCGCCCAAAAACAGTGAAGTTATTGACCGAGTCCAATATTTATTAGCAGCTACCCCTAGTAGTTCATACTTCTGTCAATATTTCAACACTGCTGTCCTCCGTAGCCCCACTCCCCCTTTATATGAACCAGCTAGTGCAACTTTGACGGTCGCCTCCCCACAGCGTGGGCAAGTAATTCAAAAAGGAAAAACGGTACCCATTTCAATACAGAGCGCCAACGTATCGGAAACAAAAGTAATTATAGAGCATAGTACAACAGAAGTCAAAACAGCCAGAACGAATAGTCATACAATAACGGCTGAAGTTCCAGTTAGTAATGAGGACGGTCCAAAGAGGATAATAGTAATCGGAAAAACCTCCTCAGGCGCTTACATTGCTGACACTACGTATTTTATAGTCAGTGGTATCGCTAATGTCAATCAGTGTTCCTCTCTCCAATCCGGCGACTGGACCTCCTCCTCCACCTGGTCCTGCGGCCACGAACCCACCATCGACGATATCGTCGTCATCAATCCCGGCCATACCGTAACCGTGTCGACAATGACCGCCCAGGCGCTGCAAGTGAAATATACTGGGGGGCGAATACAGTTTGCGCCGGGAGTACGACAGGTGTTTGTGAAGGGAGGAGGGGGGTAGCAGGTGGGAGCATTTAATCTTGACTTCTTCTCTACATACTGCCATTTGTAGCCTGCGTGGAGTAATGAGCGGTAAACGATAAAGAAAACAAGCCCATTAAAAAAGCCGAACGGAACGCTTTTACGCCTTGAATGTCATCTTGTGATCCACCCTTAAACCATGTACAGTTTTAGTTTCTCGGCCGACACGGATGCCTATAAAGCCTGGCTATGGAGACAGTTCTACCACAATGAAACGAAGTTGTATCTCCAAGGAGGAAAAAAATGGAGAACAGCTTTTTTTATGGTTCTACCGGTTTTAATGCTGCTGGCCTACCGGGCTAATGGCAAAGCCAACAATCTGTTTGTGGCAGGCTTTCTTTCAATAGGACCCCTTTCCTGGATACTCCTTCATCTTCAAAAACGGAGTCACCTGAAAAAGCAGATTAAAGACTATGTAGGCAGTAAACCCGTTCAGATCACGATCGATGAGCAGGGCCTGCTCTACCAGACTGATAACGCCAACACGGCCCTACAATGGAGTTACTTCAGCGAATACGAGGAGTTTGAAGACACCTTTACCTTGTATGCTGAGGAAAAGGGCGCCGCACCCGTAGTCTTGCCTTTACACGGTATTGCTGATAATGGCCCTATGAAAGAATTGGTTTACCATCATGTAAAGCCCCAAAGGGAATAAAAAGTCAACTTCCTTTGTAGGGGTGCCCATCGGCTCGGGCATGACACTACCCGCTAGCGCATCCCGTAACGGCCAAAGCAGCATGAACAGCGCCCTGGGCATTATCCGTAAGGCAATGATGCCCAGAAAGCCGCACTCGCTGCCACTTTCGAGGTAAGTCAGCGCTGTTCGCCCATGGTGACAATCAGGCCCGAGCCTGACTCCCCTTTGGTAATGGTCACGCTCACTGCATTATGTATCTTTTCAATTACATCGCCCGCTCCGATCTGAACGATGAACGAGTCATTCTTGCCTAGTTTCTGAGCCTGAATATCGTGCCTGGGATCAAAATAACTGTATTGCCCATCCGTCAATAGATAGATTGGTGATTAGCTTGGATGTAAATAGTTTAGCTCCCTTGCTAGCCAAAAGTGACCTATTAAATGATAACGTATAAGGTGTATAGAAGCAGTGATTGTATAGGCTTTGTTAAGGTTTTATACGGCTCTGTTGGTTTCTAACGACTCATTAATGAAGAACAATAGCAATAAATAGTCGACGTATATGGATTATGTATCTGAATAAGTAATTCTATTTTTCTGACGCAAACTCGTCATTTGACGACTCTATAGGCCCGGTAACCTCTACAGGTTACATAAGCTGCTTGCTCAGCTTTACTTAGTTAATTGTATGTATTTTCAGCTACGGCTGAATGAGGGCTGATCGGCGGAACAGATAGCCTTTACCGATCGGATTCGGACGTATATCATTGGGCTGAATACGGCCTGCGGCAATCGCCCTGTAAAGGCATCGGCGGCTTTTTCCACACCCAGTGATCACCTCCTCCTCGGTGGCCCAGACGGCAGAAATGGACAAAAAGCTCGAATTTTGTAGTAATTCGAGCAAGACTTCGCGCAGGACTTTGCGCATCGCGGCAATGATCTGCCCGATTGTCAGTGGTTTTTCCATAGGAAAAATTAATTAAATTTATAAATATTTCATGCTGTTCATTACCTTCAGAAGTTGAATTAAATAAACAACATGAGCAGAGTGAAGAGCCAAGTTCTCTTATTCTACTGTAATCAGTAATAAATACCACTAAATCAATACAAAACCCCGTCTACCAACTAGGTAAACGGGGTCTATTTAGCTAGGCTTCATTGCTGAAGCTAGTTAGTTTCATCGACTAGATCACTCAGCCAATCCTTCAGGTTATCAACCAGAGCTAGCTGCTTATGGTCGCTACTAGTAAGCCCGCCACTACTTTCGTCCCTAAGTTTGGTCAACATCCAATTCAGCGAATCGACTAAATCCTGAGCGCTGATATGACTACAGGAATCTAATAACCCCTCTTGCGCAGGTGTAATTTCCCGCATAAAGCGGTGTACGGTCGAGTGTACACCCGATAGAGCAAGTTCCGATATATGAGTAGCAGAGGTTTTCATTGGAGTGTCAGGTTAAAGTCCCGTAAATAGTCATTCACTAGTTCGGCAGATTGGTGGGCATGTTGCTGCTTCACCGATGCATAGGTCGTTGGCCATTCTAACTCCATAGATTTCCAGTAATTCTGCTCGGCCAGCTCCATCGACTGATGGGTAAGCTGCTCCTGAAGTTCTTCAATGAGTTTGATCTCATGCCAGATATCCGCAGCTATGGTAAAATCCTCAGCTATTTTCCCTTCAACACGCTGCTCTTTTAGCAGGTGCTTGTATTTGGCTTGCTTATAGTGCTGTAGCGCCCAAGATACGAGTTGAGCTTCACTCGTCCCACTGATGGCCGAATTAATGCACAGCCGTAAGGTGATTGATAATTGACTTTGTGGGGCTAGGCTAGCCGTTGACTCGAAAGGTGTTGCATTGCTGCTTTCGCCCGTGTAAATTTGTTCTGTGTTCATAATTGCTCAAATGATAGATTTTGGACATTGGCCCATTCACTTCTCCAGAGCGAATGGGCTTTTCTTTATACGCACATCGAGAGGTAACGATCGACTACGCTATTGATGGCTTAACATCAATATCCGTCAAGGTGAAGGATTGGTTAGTTAATTCGTTAATTGCCTTCAGGACCGTGAAAATGACCTCGAGTCGAGGACTAAAGCGACCACTAAACAACCGAGAAATATTTGCCTGTTTATAGCCTGTCTTCTCCGCAATCGCTTCTTGTGTTAATCGTACCTGTTTAGCCAACTGAGCCAGATTCCGGCACACCTGACGAGACTGTTCTTGTGTTAATGTATCGGTATTTTCTTCCATGGCATCTTAAGAGTGGCGTGTTATGCAGCTGCCTTCTGCTTTAAATCAATAGTTAAAAATAATATCAAAAATGATATAAAACAAGAAGGATTTAATAAATCTTACCTCTATTTACATATTATCCTACCCATCAGCCTGTTACAGTTTGTTTCCAGAAAGGAATGGTGAATTGATTTTAAATCACCATTGCCTAGGCAATAACTGTATCGGCGCCCAGGGGTACGATTTTAAATCGACACTGGCTATGAGTTAATTACCGTCGGAATCTGAAGACTATTTACCTATTTAATCCTAGAGTGGGTGCTAGTTTTTTGGCAGGTCTGATTTGAAATCAGACCTTTGCAAGAGATAGGCCTTGCTGTATTCTTCTTATGGAATGGGTTACCTAACGCCCCTATATATACGTTAACATTATTAAGTTGCTGCATGCAAATCTCTCTTCGCTTACAATCGGTAAACGCAAAGAGAAAACTGGTTGTAAGCCCACCTGCCCAAGCCGTACAAGGAATGAGCAAACACATCTATTCGTTCAGCCGTGACTAGCTAGCTGGCAGCCGTTAAAAACTCAGCTCTACATTTCTATTCGCAGGCAGGCTGAACACTCCTTATTTTTCCAACCTTTTCAAGGGGTGGGGGTAGCCAAAAAAGACCACGGGATTCCGCCAAAACAGCCCTATAGTCCCTCTGTGACTACCGTCTTTTTAATCAGGCTATCGACAGGCCTACTCCCTAAAATTATAGATATTCATAACTTTTGACACAGAGCGATAAAGAACGTTCTAGAAGCTATTTTGTACTTTTTACAGACATTGATCAATTTTCAATTAAAACAGATTTCTTTTACAACTTATGCAACAGATCAGAATTATTTATAATAAGACTCTTTGTTATAGATATCATCTATTGATAGATTCTAAATTCACTGATGCGGCTATTCTTACAGTCAAGATTCACTTATTTAAGTAGCGAAAACGTACAAATACGTGTGAATATTCGTCTTCAAGAATTAATCAAGCGGCTTTGTGGGCTGATAATGGCAGGAATGGACTGTCCCTCTGCTATCTCCTTTTTGCCTTGTAAGCTACTCGACAAAAGAGCACTCTTGTATTTTACCAGTAAGTAAGCGAGGTAGTATCTTTTCCCTGTCAGAGAAAAGGGAACCTGGTGGTGGGAAAAAAGAGAACGGGGTTGAACCCAGTTTTACTATACAATATGAATGCTAACTGACTAGCGACTTTTCCCACAAATGGGGAAAAGTCTGATAAGCCTGGGTTTCTAATATTAAAGGAAAATAGTTGCCCTGCGCTGAATGCTATTCGATCCACGCCAGCAAGCCTCAGTCGTTATCAAGTCCCTCAAACAGATCGATGGCGGGGCCTTCCGAGAAAATGTCACTCATGGAACTACCCCCTGCTTTGGAATCCATCCATCTTCCCGTATTGGTGTTTTCCATGGTGGCTCGACTAGCGCCACTGGGTCGAACGGGAACCAGTACCTGAAAATCATAAAGCCGCTCGTCATCCTTGTTCTTACCAGCCTCTTTGTAGGCTCCCGCCCCAACCTGAGAATCAACATTGGGGGTAATGCCAAACCAGAGGGAGGTACTTCCCTGGCTACCACCAATATTTCTAAATAAAGGGTTTGACTTAGCTTTGATCGCTTCTTTGGCGGTAACGCGAATCGTTAACTGCTGATAAAGTTGCTCTTGACCACCCGCTTTTTCATACGCGGACTTGTCTCCGTCAGTCACAGGGCGCCTATAAAACTCACCCGCACCGACGACCTGGTAGTTGACCCCTGATAAATTTGTTTTGCGCAGATCCAGACCGCCTGCCTGATTGGGGGCCATCACCATCACATTGCTCAATCTGCCGGGGGTAAACTGAGTGGTTCCATCACTTCCTTTTTGAGGTTGTATACCCAGTTGTTTTAATAGCTGCGGCTGGATCAGCTGACTATCATAGCCAACCAAAGCCCAGGGCTTTTTATCCGGCTTTCCCTGGTCATAAACAGTCGCTGGGACAGCCATTGGAGTTCCATGGGCATCGGTCGTAATAATGTTGCGCGCATCAATACTGGTATCATACGCATTAAAACTGCCCAGTGCCCGCTGTTGAACTTTAAGTCGGGCTTCAGCAATCTGGTTTCGACGATCACCCTGCGCCAGTGCGCGGTTGCGTTGCTGGATGGCCATTTCCTTGTAGGGGTCACGCGGGTCGAACTTATAGGTAGGAACCGTCAGCCGGTTGCCAAAGCGGGACAGATAGTCTACCGCATCGCGCTGGGAAAGCCCGTCTTCGCTCATCATGGCGCTTAGTACCTCATCCCCCGTCGCCCGAAAGACTTTATGATTGCCTTCGGCGGCCGCGCGTGGATGGTAGTTTTTAGCGAAGAAATCGTTGTATTTGGTCGGCGCATCGTAACCCCCGTCGTAGGAAAACTCTTCAGTCTTGCCGCTTTGGAAATCCCGGTAGTTTTCCGTCGCCGGAGCGGTTTTCAGCTGACCATTGAGCAGCCGGTAGGTAACGGGACGGTCAATGAGTCCTTTGCTCTGGTCGGCCATCAGTTGTACGGCATAGGACCGGCGCTGGAGAGCCTGCCGAAATAGCGGGCTGCGGGTGGCTTTCATAATGGCCGTCTGGCTATCCTGCAGATAGCGCTCCCGACCGTAGCGTTCGTGATCTCCCCCGTACTCGGATTCGATGCGTTTGCCGTTTTCAGCCAGAATGCTGTCGACCAGGTCTTTAAACCGCAGCTGATCCTGTTCTAAAAATGGCACATCGGACAGCGACGCAATGGCCTGCTGTGTTGACAGGGCGGCCTGCTGCGACTGCTGCTTTTCGGCGGATGCATTCTGGGCCAGCATAGCCTGGTACTGGAGCTCACGGTCTTTATCAGCCCGGCGCTGGGCCCAACTAACGGTGGGAGCGAGTAAGGCGAGATTGGCTAAAGAACCAGATTGATCGTTCACAGAAGGAGTCATGTTAGTTGGTTTTACCGCCGAGCAGTCGGCCAATGTTAGAATAATTATTACGGGTTGCGCTTTGATCGCTCGCTTCTTTTTTCCCAAGGGAATCATACAGACGAGCGTAGGGGCTGGTTGGATCGAGGTAAGCTTTATAGAACTCGTACCGATCCTGAATACTCTGGATGCCCTTTTGGGCCAGGTTGAGTCCCGCCTGCCGGTTCATCAGAGCGGCATTGTAAGCCACGCCGAAGCGTTGTTGCTGCTGATCGATCAATCCACCAAGTAGATTTTGGTAACGGTTTTGATTGTACTGGCGAGCCTGTTCATCAGTAGCAGCAAGCTTCAAGGCTGCGTCAGTTGTGGCGTCGTTGACTTGACCTAATGCGCCAAGAACCGATGCGGCATTGCCTCCTCCTCCAGCGGTTCGGCGAATGGCATCGATCCCCAGACTACGCGAGTCGGCTATCTGGCTGTTGAACAGCTGACGGCCAGCNGGTCCCAAACCCTGATACTGCTGCGCTTTCGCATCGGCCAGTAGNTTCAGATAGTCTGGATTGATGGGNTTTTCGGGCAGTGGTCGACTCGCCTGATTGTAACCGACAAATGTTCGGGCGGCATCGGCGATGTTGCCTGGACTAAGCCAATTATATTTGGATTGATTTGAAGGGAGGGCGGGTGTGTTT
>NZ_KB893214.1 GCF_000374025.1 Spirosoma panaciterrae DSM 21099
CATCACCCAACACCCACAGGGGCTGATGGCTGCTGAGACCGGCTCAAACAACAAATATACTTTCCAGCCTTTACACCCCTGTTTGGTTGGGCTGCCCTGGCTTCCCAACCGGCGTGCTGCCTGTCGCCGGAACGGTGACAGCGCGGAGCGAATCAACAACGCACCAAATCCGCTTTTCAGACTGGTGCGAAGCCGAACCGGACGGTTTTTAGCCGAACGCGAAGCCCACCACTGGCCTTGTCGGGACGGCTGGCTTGTCGCAGGGACGTAGCAAACTCGCTTTTAGCTGGCCTCACCGGGGCGTTTCTCGTGTCGACCGAAACTAAAAAAGCGACCCAACTCAGGCGTTTAGCCTGTCAACCGGAAGCCCCACAACGAGCCAAACAGCCTGACTTTGGGACGTGCTAACTGTCGCACGCAAGCCTGCAAACGAGCACTGCTTTTTGGCGATTCACCCAACATAGTATTATACGCAATATCGCGGAACTAAAATTCCTTGATAATCAGTGAGAAATAGTTCCGCGTTTTGTACGCACCTACCTTTGCAAGAGGATGCATGCGAAGGAAGCCTTTTTTTGTAACTTACCCAAACAAAACTATCGAATTGAGTAAACGGTATATCCAGCTATCGGTGTGTCGAGTATGGGACATCGAGGGCTATCCAAATTATTTCTTCGATGCCGACGGGCAATTGTATCGGGTCACATTACGGGGAGACTTGAAACGAAGTCCGCGTTTGGTGAAACGGTATACACAGGGTTACATTCTTAAAAGTAAGTTCTTCAGCCTCACCAAACTTCGCCCGTTACTTCGTCGGCATACCCCTACAGATCGTCTAATGGACTTTTAAGGGTACTGATTTTATGAGTCGTTACATGCGTATAACGCATCGTTGTCAAAATACTTTCGTGCCCCAGCAACTCCTGGATGTACCGAATGTCAGTTCCGGCCTCCAGCAGGTGTGTGGCAAATGAATGCCGCAGTGAATGAATACCACCCCGCTTTTGAATACCAGCCGCATGAACAGCGTGGCTATACACAAGCTGGATAGTACGATTGGCAATAGGCTCATGCGTGTCGGCATTCTCAAACAAAAATGTCTGGGGCGTATATACCGGCAGATATTCGTTTAGAACGGTAGTCATCTTCTCTGTTAGCATCACCACCCGGTCTTTTTTGCCCTTGCCACCCCGTATAGTAATCAATTGGCGCAAACGGTCAATGTCCGTTAGCCGCAAATGCGCTACTTCGCTCAATCGCAAACCACTGGCGTAGACCAGTTTAAACATAGTTTTGTATTTGAGGCTGGTGGTAGCCCGAAAAATAGCTTTCACTTCAGCTATACTATATACGGTAGGCAGTTTACGTGCCTGACGCGGAAGGTCAATGGCATAAAATTCTTTTTCCCGTTGCAACACGTTTTCGCAGTAAAATTTCCACGCGTTGATATGAACGTTGAGTGTTGCCGGGCTGTATTGTTTCTTGTCAACCAAAAAGAGCAGATAGGTCTGAAACTGAGCCTTAGTCAGTGCCTCGACAGACGCTGGCTGTGTGTAGCGTATAAGACCGATTAGCGCCTGTGAATAGTTTTTCATGGTTTTTCGGCTATAGCCCCTAATCTGTAATGCATTGCAGACCGACCGAATAACCGGATGCCGGGCGTATTGACCAAGGGCTGGCCTGTACCGAAAATCAACCCGGCGCTGTTGCTTTGGCTGAGTATATTCTGGAAAAGGAGATAAACCTGCCGGGGGCCAGATTGGGTTGGCCGCTTTTTCAACCTCACCGATTGTAGCCTCTGGCTTGTATAAACGCACAACGCGCTCATCGAAACGACAATACGACTTTCCAAAAATTTGCCCAATCTTCACCACCGAATAGCGGGTGTTCGGTACTACCCAACACCGACGTGTATAGCTCCAGCGACGACCCGGAATCTGTCGTATCAGATCATTACCGACCGGATCTTCGGGAAATGAAACAGTCAGTAGGTCCGTATTTTTTTCGTCAATGCAAACTGTAATCACAAAACCAGAATTTTGGTGTAAAGGCTAGAATTTTAAAAACCTTTTGACACCAAAACTCTGGTTTAGTCATTGTTAGAGTTCAAAGGTAATCCCCTGCGCCAAAGGCATGGTGGTACCGTAGTTGATCGTATTGGTTTGCCGACGCATGTAGGCTTTCCAGGCATCAGACCCCGATTCGCGGCCGCCCCCCGTTTCTTTTTCGCCCCCAAAAGCCCCACCGATCTCGGCTCCCGATGTGCCGATATTTACATTGGCGATACCACAATCGGACCCAGCCACCGACAAAAACCGCTCGGCTTCGCGTATATTCAGCGTAAATATAGCCGACGATAGCCCTTGCGGCACAGCATTTTGCTGGGCAATCGCTTCGTCTGGTGTATTGTATTTCAGCATGTACAAAATTGGGGCAAACGTTTCGCGCTGCACGATAGGCCAATGATTGTCGGCCTCGGCAATGCAGGGTTTTACATAACAGCCCGACTCGAAACCGGGACCATTCAGTACGCCCGGCTCAACCACAAATCGCCCTCCCGATTCCCGAATTTCGTTAACAGCCATCTGATATGCCTTCACAGCCGCTATATCGATCAGTGGACCGACGTGGAAGGTCTCGTCTAACGGGTTTCCTATACGCAACTGGGCATAGGCCTTTTTCAGTCGTTTTTTCACGTCGTCATAAATACGTTCCTGTACGATGATCCGGCGGGTTGTGGTGCAGCGTTGACCAGCCGTACCAACGGCCCCAAAAACGATCGCCGGAATCGCCAGATCCAGATCGGCATGCTCCGAAACGATGATGGCATTGTTGCCGCCCAGTTCAAGCAGGTATTTACCCAGACGGCCCGCTACAGCCTCGGCCACGGCCTTGCCCATATGTGTACTCCCCGTAGCCGATACCAGGGCTATGCGTGGGTCGCGGGCAAGCCACTCTCCGGCATCACGACCACCCGTAATCAGGCACGAGACCCCTTCAGGCACATCGTTGTTCCGCAATACGTCACCAATAATCTGCTGGCAGGCCAGAGCTGTCAACGGTGTTTTTTCGGACGGTTTCCAGATGCATACATCCCCACATACCCAGGCTAGCATGGCATTCCACGACCAGACAGCTACGGGAAAATTGAACGCCGAAATAATCCCGACAATACCTAATGGGTGCCATTGCTCCAGCATCCGGTGGGCAGGTCGTTCGGAATGCATCGATAGGCCGTATAACTGGCGCGACTGCCCCACGGCAAAATCGCAGATGTCAATAATTTCCTGGACCTCACCCAGCCCTTCCTGTAACGATTTGCCCATCTCATAGCTGACAAGTGTACCAAGTTCGCGCTTGTACCGCCGGAACTGTTCGCCCATCTGCCGGACAATTTCGCCCCGACGTGGTGCCGGTACCAACCGCCACTGGGCAAAAGCAGCCTGAGCGGTTTCGACTACGTTGTCGTAATCGGTTCGGGTAGATAGATGGACACGGGCAATAAGTTGCCCATCGGCGGGCGAATACGAGTCGATCGTTTTTTCGCTCCGGTCTGTTGTGGAGTGCCAGAAATGTTGACCTGTACTGGTTCCGGGCTTGACGGGTTGAGTGGGCAGGGGAAGAATAGACTGCATACGATCAAAATGTGGTTTGTTGAGACGTAGGCAAATCTACCCGCCTTTAGCCAAACAATACACATATTTTGACAAACTTTTTGGCAGTAAAACGGTTAAAATTGGGCAAATAATGCGCTTGATTCGATTTCATATGCTTCTTGAGATTGGGGAAATTCAGGGGTTTCTGATTGGCGATCTCCGAGTGTAACGGCATCTGAAGAACATCTGAACCAAACAACTAACGTTATGAAAATCAATGGAACCTTAAGCCTGATAGCGATTGGAATCGCACTGGCCACTACCTCAACCTGGGCGCAAACAACGCCAACCGGAACCGTTTCGTCATCCACAATACCACAGGGGGCCATTGCACCAGACTCGACACCCTCTAAAGCGGCCGCCCGCAACCAGAAACGCGCCATGCGTCAGGCTCGTCGGTCAATGAACCAGAACAGTACCACCGGAACAGGCAATACAACGACTCAGGATGCCCACTATCGGCAAAGCTCAACCAGCGATGGTACAGCCATTAACAACAGCAATACGACAAATTACAATAGTAACAACGTAACAAATGCGCCTACAGGAGCTGGTAGCAATCCCAATACAATGACCAACATGGGGAATACGACACCAGATCCTACAAATACCAGCCGGAGCCGCACGAATCCCGTCGATTCAAATGCCGGATCAGTGGAAGCGGTAAAAGGTGCCCGAACCACCGAAGCCCCGGCCGTAAAAGTGGGGACGACCGTTCGGAATTCGAGCGTAGGGGATTTTATTGGTTCGTCGCCCAATTACACCACTTTACAAAATGCCCTGCAATCGTCTGATTTGTATGAGATGCTTCGGGGGAATGGGCCCTATACACTTTTTGCGCCCACCAACAGTGCCTTTAAAAAATTGCCAACTACCGTACAAGCGGGTTTATTGGATGGTAGCCATCGGGATGCGTTAAAACAATTGCTTTCCTACCACATTGTGAGTGGGTCACTCAATTCGGATGAACTGGGCCAGCAAATGAAAGCAGGGAATGGCAAAGCACAGTTAAAAACCCTGTCGGGCCGAACGCTTACAGCAACCCTGGATACAAATGGTAAACTGTCGCTAACCGACGAACAGGGGAATACCATTCATGTAGAGAACAATGGTAATCGTCAGGCAAACGGTATGGTCTATGGGATCGATACCGTACTGATGGCTAAGGATGGAGCGGCATCGTTCAGGTAATTAGAAAGAAAAGGAAGGGAGATGGCGTGTCCTCCCTCCTTTTCATTACCATTTTCCCGTATCTTGTAAACAACAAGCTTATTCGTCCCGTTTTTTAAATGATATTGACGTTTATATGTCCGTTCATTTTTTAAATTTCTTCTATATTTGACCCAATTAATACTCTCTGCGTGAAACGCCAGTCCTCTTTAGTGTCAGAAAGCATCCTGATCGAGAAACTCACTCAACGCGATCAGCAGGCTTTTCAGTGGCTATACGATCAGTATTCTCCCGCGCTGTATGGCGTCGTGCTACGCATTGTGCGCGACGACGAACAAGCTGCCGATCTTCTTCAGGACATCTTCGTTAAAATCTGGAAAAACCTGGATGCGTACGACGCCGGCAAAGGGCGTTTGTTCACCTGGATGCTGAACATTGCCCGCAATAGCGCTATCGATTCCCTGCGAGCCCGCAAAACTCAACCGTCGGCAGCAATCCGAACGGATGAGGAGAACGTACATATAGTTGACAGGCAGTACAATACCGAACAACCTAACCCAGAGTTCATAGGGATGCGGGAGGTTGTTAGCCAATTGCGCCCCGAACGGAAGCAACTGATTGATCTGGTTTACTTTTCAGGTTTTACGCATGAAGAAGCTGCGGAAAAACTAAACCTGCCTTTAGGAACTGTAAAGACGCGAATACGAGCGGCCTTACAGGAGCTGAAACAACTATTTAAATAATGAACGTAACATAGTCATGAACATAACAGAATATATAGCGTCGGGCATCCTGGAATCGTACGTAATGGGCGCGGTAAGCGACCAGGAACGACGCGAGGTGGAGTGTCTATCGTCTATCTATCCTGAGATTCGTCAAGAAATCGATCAACTAGCTGAAGCGCTGGAAAACTATGCCCTGCTGCATAGCGTAGAGCCTCCGGCTTCTGTTAAGGATAAAATACTGAAAGAACTGGAGTTCGGCCAAACGAATGAAAAAGAACATGAGCCCATCATTCGTGCGCTACCAACCAATGGCCCAACCTACCGGGTTACCTGGATTGTAGCCGCTTCGATGGGCCTGCTCCTGCTGCTGTTCTCCTTTTACCTGCTGTCCGAATTGCGCACCAATCAGAAAACGCTGGCCGCTACCCGTACCGCAAACGATGCACTCCAGCTCGAAATGCGCCAGATTCGCGACAACCAGTCCCGGACCGAACAGACCATGGCGCTACTGCGTCAGCCAGGCTTACGGACGGTAGAGCTGCGGGGTAATGAAAAAGCTCCTCAGGGCGATATGATTGTCATCTGGAATACGCAGACCCATCAGGTGGCCGTGGATGTTCGCTCCTTACCCAACCTGCCAGCCGACAAGCAATATCAACTGTGGTCGATGGTCGATGGCAAACCCGTTGACGCGGGTGTATTCGACGCGACCAACGGCGCTGACCTGATTCAACGGCTTAATCGCACCGTTGCCCGAGCCGATGCCTTTGCCGTAACGGTCGAAAAGCGGGGAGGTAGCCCTGTCCCTACTATTTCTACCTTATTGGCCATGTCGCCCGTAAATGCCTGAACGAGTCCTTCAATTTTGTTGTTTTTACGGTAGGTAGTCCCTTCCCAATAGGACTGCCTGACTGGTCTGCTATACCCCATATGCATTGGGGATATGGTTGGCTGCCTTACTGATCTGGCCAGCCTGGGTTTGCTGCAGGCAGCGTACGGGAACAAAATCTTAATCTTCACAGGAAACGTATATCTGGATATAACGCTTAATCAGAAAAATTCATGAAAACGCTTTTGGTATTCCTATTGTCCACATGTTTTATTTCGGCTATAACCCTCAGCCGCCCAGCTTTCCAAAACGAAGACCCACCTAAGAAAGTGGTCAAAACCGACGCCGAATGGAAGAAAATCCTAACCCCTGATCAATACGCTGTTTTGCGGGAACATGGTACCGAACGGGCAGGCACAAGTCCGCTGGTAGAGGAACATCGACATGGTGTCTTTTACTGTGCTGGCTGCCACAGCCCCCTTTTCTCGTCCGACACGAAATTTGAGTCGGGTACAGGCTGGCCCAGCTTCTACGCGCCTATTTCGAAGAGTGCAGTAAAGGAATCGGTCGACAGAAGTTATGGTATGGTCCGTACCGAGGTAACCTGTTCAGTATGCGGGGGTCATTTAGGCCATGTGTTCAACGACGGCCCTAAACCAACCGGCCTTCGCTATTGCATGAATGGCGTAGCGCTGACGTTTGAGAAAAAATAGCAGAAGATAGGAAGGTACGTTCGAAGGCCAACATTTTAAAAAGGAACCGGGTTGTGTATACAGCCCGGTTTTTGTATATCACATCGGCCGAAAATACGTTATCTTTGGGGTTCGGTCTGGATAGTGCCGTGAGGGTTTACATCGACCGTTTTTTTCTACCAGCAGCGGGCCTATGAGCGGCTGGCTGTTCATACTAGTAATAGAGAGTTTTCTTCAACATAACGCATGAGTCAATATAGGGAGCGATTCCGCGCCGTTCGGCACGCTTTTGGTGCATTTCGACAACGGATTCGACAACGCCAGAGTAAACTGGGCAGCGTCAAACGCGGAGTAGGCCGACAAATCGTCAGAATAGCCGGTGAAGAACGAGTTAGTTCATGGCTGAACACGTATCATGGGTATCGCAATCGCCTACGTGCATTCGTCCATCGCTACATTGATCCCGAGGCTTGGTATTACCCCTACCTCAAAGGCAGTGTTAAAGGATTTCTTTGGGCTTTTCTGGCTCTGGGCATCTATGTCTTCATTCTGAACTATAACTTCCTCTACCTCACGGGCTCCATGCCCAGTGTCGAAGAACTGAAGAACCCGAAGCTCAATCAATCCTCGGAAATTTACTCGCAGGACGGGGTCATGATCGGTAAATTTTACGCCGAAAACCGAACCCCGATCAATTACGAAAATATCCCTAAATCGCTTATCAATGCTCTGGTAGCGACCGAAGATGCCCGTTTTTACGAACATGGGGGCATCGACCCCCGCGCCATTGGCCGGGCGGTCATCAGCCTGGGGCGTGAAGGGGGTGGGTCTACCATTACCCAACAATTAGCCAAGAACCTGTTCAAAACCCGGAGAAAATCAGAAACCGGGCTATTGACCCGCATTCCCCTGATTCGTAAAGTCATTTATAAATCGAAGGAGTGGCTGATGGCGCTTAAACTGGAGCGGAATTTTACCAAAGATGAGATCATCACCTATTATTTCAATACCGTCGATTTCGGCAGTAATGCGTTTGGCCTGAAAACCGCAGCACGAACGTTTTTCAATAAAGTACCTGATAGCCTCAACGTTCAGGAAGGTGCTGTACTGGTTGGCTTGCAGAAAGCGACAACCAGCTACAATCCACTACGGAACCCCAAACGCTCACGCGAACGAAGAAATGTGGTACTGGGGCAAATGGCCAAGTATAATTTTCTCACTAAACATCAGGCCGACTCCATCAGTGCCTTACCGTTGATCACCGAATTTACCCCCGAAAACCCCTATTCGGGCCCAGCCAGCTACCTCAAAAATGCGGTTCAGGATTTTGTAAAGAAATGGGGGGAAGAGAATGGCTATGACCTGTACACCGATGGTCTGCGCATTATAACGACCGTCGACTCGCGTATGCAAAAGTACGCGGAAGAAGCCACTAGTGAGAAGATGAAGCAGTTGCAGCGTACGTTCGACAACCACTGGCGTGGTCGTAACCCGTGGACCGACGAAGATGGCAATGAACTTCCTGGTTTTATCGACTCCGTTGCCCGGCGCACCGAACGCTATAAATCGCTCAGCCGACGCTTTTTGCCCCTCTACCCCGACTCGATCATGTACTACATGAAAAATGTGAAGTACAAAATGCGGGTCTTTAGCTGGACCAATAAGCGGGGTTATGACTCGACCGAAATGACTCCCTACGACTCCATTGCCTACTACAAGCATTTTTTGCAGGCGGGTATGGTGGCTATGGACCCCCGTACGGGATATATCCGGGCCTGGGTCGGTGGCCTGGACTACGATTACTTCAAATACGACCATGTAAAACAGGCCAAACGGCAGCCAGGTTCAACGTTTAAGCCGTTTGTATACACCACCGCCATCGACGATACACTGATTAACCTAAGCCCCTGCGACCGGGTTCAGGATCGACCTTTCCGTAAGGAATATCGGGAGAATGGTGAAGACAAAATCTGGGAGCCCCGCAATTCGACCGGCTATTATACCTATTCAAACATGACGCTGCGCCGGGCACTGGCACGATCCGTAAACTCGATTACGGCTCAGTTAACCGATCAGGTTGGCCCCGAACGGGTGGCTGAGTACGCCCACCGAATGGGTATCAAAAGTCGTTTGCAAGCCGTGCCGTCTATCGGGCTTGGCTCGTCGGATGTATCGCTGTATGAGCTGGTTAGCGCCTATTGTACATTTGTCAACGATGGAGAAACTTCAGAGCCGGTGATTGTTCAGCGAATCGAAGACCGGGATGGAAACGTGATCGAAACATTTACGAGCCAGCACAAACGAGCCATCAGCTCCGAAACAGCTTTCCTGATGCGGTATATGCTACAGGGTGGATTGCAGGAGTCCGGGGGTACATCGCAAAACCTGTGGTCGTTCGATTTATTTAAAAATCATAACGAAATGGGTGGTAAAACCGGCACCACCTCAAACAACTCGGATGGTTGGTTTGTTGGTGTATCAAACAATCTGGTGGTTGGGGCCTGGGTCGGTGGCGATGACCGAAGTATCCATTTCCGCTCGACGGATTTAGGAGAAGGAGCCAAAACCGCTTTGCCGCTGGTCGGTCGGTTTCTGGAAAAAGTGTATGCCGATCCGAAGTTTAAAAACTTACAGGGCCCTTTCCCCAAAGCTGATGGTATAACTAAGAATTATTTGAATTGTGGGCCTTCTGATGATGAATCAAGCAGCGAAGAGTCTGACTCGACCGATACGTCAGCATCCGGCGATTCGCTCCTGTTACCAACACCATCGGAAGCCGAACCGACGACTCCGCCCGATACCACAGGCGGCAATCGGTAGCCCGAGCCTTTACACAAATTTTTAGCCAGCCGAATGGTGGCTGGCTAAAAATTTGCAGGGGCTCTATTCACACTATACAGATTATGAAACGGTTCATTCGAATACTTTGCTGGAGTTTACTGACATTATTCGTTTTGGCTGCTTGTGTAGTGGTTGGTGCCTGGTTTTTTGAGTCCCGACTTACAGACCAGGAAATTGTTGACGAATTTCGCGGGCAACGCATTCGCCCAGTTGTTCATTCGTACCAGATTACGGGCCTGAAACAACCGGACGGCCGTACAGAACCGCCCCGTACCATTCGCTTTATCGAAACGCCAGCCCCCCCGGGCGATTCAGCACTGCCCGTAGTTCTGTTTGTTCATGGTGCTCCAAGCTCGCTCTCCTTTTTTGCGGACTTCTTTAAAGATACCACGCTATTGAACCGGGCTCAACTAGTGGCTGTTGACCGACCAGGCTATGGATTTTCTGATTTTGGGCGCGTCGAAACGTCGATTATCCGGCAGGCCGAGTACCTTCAACCCTTGATTGACCGCTATAAAAAAGCCCCTTATCTGATGATTGTTGGCTCATCATATGGTGGGTCAGTATCAGCGCGACTGGCTATGAACAATCCCGACCGGGTCGATCATGTGGTATTCGTTTCGTCGGCACTCGGGCCGGGCCTCGAACGGACCTATCCCATTAGCTACTTTGCCGACAGTCCCCTCATTCGCTGGGGCGTACCGCCACTTCTTCGTTTGGCCAATGACGAGAAATTAGCCCATCGGAAAGCCCTGGAAGCGATTCTGCCCGACTGGCCTAAGATTCGGGCCAGCATCACTATGCTGCATGGTCAACTTGATGAGTTGGTCTACCCAACCAACATCTCATTTGCTCAGCAGCATTTGGTCAATGCCCAGGTGAAGCAGTTTTTACTCCCCGAAAATCGGCACGACATTGTATTCAACAAACGCGAGTACATGACCCAGATTATCCTCGACATCCTGAACCGACGCGTGGTCAAAGAAACGGTCAATGTAAAGTCGATGGCGTTGAAATAAGCAATAAGACCAGGTAGGCTATACCGTTCGCTGCGTCATTTACGCTGTTATTTCAATTCGATTGTTTTCCGGGTCCAGCACCACGCTTTCGTAATACCCGTCGCCCGTTTGGCGGGGTTCCCCAGCTACGGTATATCCATCCAGTCGAAGTCGTTCGGTTAAGGCGTCAACAGCCTCTTTACTCCCTACCGATAGGGCTATATGCGTCAATCCCATATATTGGATCAAGCCATCCGTTGCCTGATCCAATATACCAGGCATTTTCATCAGCTCGAGTCGAGCACCCCCGTCGGGAAAGGTCAAAAAGTAGGACGAAAACCCTTTACGGGGATTAATGTATTTATCGTTGGCCGTTGCGCCAAAGTAGTTCTCGTAAAACGTTCGCATCGTTTCCAGATCACGAACCCACATAGCTAAATGTTCTATATGCATGGGAACAAGGAAGAAAGAGGTAAAGCGCAATCAACTAACCCTTTCAGTTCTTTATAACACCAGCGCAGGCATCCAGAACACACCGTCGCCGAGCCATCGATACCGCTCATGTTTTAGAAAGTACTCGGGATACCGCTGAATACCATACAACGTTAAGCTCATTAGGGCGAGCATAATAGCCGAACGCTGGGCAAACCGATCTTGTGTCAGAAAACAAAGGGTTAAGCCGGTAGCAATGATACCAAACGTCAGCCAGCGAAGGATAATGTCGCATCGGTCGATTCCCCACTCGGTTGCCAGAGAAAACATCGGCTGCCCCGGCGACTCTTCCTGTTCCATAATAGCAAACAGCAACAGATTCTGAAACGCAATCCCTAAAAACATCAGGCCTTCGGATAAATCGATCGAGCTAATCGTAGGCCGCTGCACCCAGACACTCCCCCAAACGCCAGCAGTATATAAGGTTGCAACAAGGGGTTCTTTCAACAATAAAGCCGGATGCTTTGACGGCAATCGAAATACGGCCCCAACATAAGCTACACAAACAGCCCCCAGCACAATACCAAACTTAACAACACTGGCCGGCAAAAAAAAGACCAGAATACCCACCAGCCCAGTAGCGCCAATTACGGCCCACCACAAAAGCGGAGCATATTGCTGATGAAACCGATGCCGGGCCGATAACGCCTGCTTTGAGGCCCCAAAACTGTGCTTTCGCACATCCAGCAGCCGATCTGCCGTGTATATAATGAAAACCACGAACGCCAGCACAACGGGAGTGGCCCAGTGAATCGGTTCGACATCCGATAACCGGGCTGCCATTCGGTTCGACAACACAGCTCCGATGACTACCGGAAAGCTCATGTAATACACGTTGCGTATATAGGTCAACAAAGGCAATTCTACTTTATAGTCCTGTGTAATGATTACCGCAAAGTCTGATCGATGGGTGGAGCCAGCCAGGGCTCCTGATACCGGGTCACTTCTACAGCCTGCCCGACCCGAACAGTCCCAACAATAGGGGCTCCGGTCGATTTCAACAGCATATTCTGACCAAACAGAAGCTTATGCTTCCACTGCCGATACGTGGCCAAGGTACGTAAGGGCTCTTTACCTGGCTCACCCGTTTCAGGATCAATGGTCGTCAGCACACAGCGGGCACAGGGCTTTACACCATAAAAATTCAGATCACCAAGGCGGAACTCAGCCCAGCCATCTTCTTCATTCGGCAAACTATCCTTCACAACAAAATTTGGCCGGAACCGTCGCATCGAAATAGGTGTACCCAACCGGGAATTTAAATAATCGAGCGACGACTGCCCAATAAGCAGGTAAGGGTAGCCATCGGCAAAACTGACGGCATCGTCATTAACGGCATACTCCGCATCGACTGCCCGGTGGGTTGTATCAGGCATGTAAACCAAACGACAAGGCTTCTCCAGAACCTGGGTAAACCAGGTATCGGCTTCCAGACTAACCGTTACAGCCGGAACATCTTTACTGTCCCAGATAGAGACCAGCATCTGTTCCGTCGGGTCTGATACCGTAAGTGGTACAGTCAGCACATCATCTGGTCGATGCCGATGCCATACCTGAAGTTGAGTATCCTTGATGGCCACATCGATCAGAGCCATCTGTGGGTTGGTCCGCTGGGTCAAAAACTCTCCTGCTGGCGTAACCAGCATAAATCGTCGGTCGTGTCGAAGTCCTTTTTCTTCCACCACCACTTCGTCCACAGCAATGCCGCCGAGCGATTTGATGGGATAAATGTAGAGTTCAGAAATAGTCATTGGTTACTCGTTGTCCGTAGTGATGGAAATGATGACAATCGACTTATTTTACATACTCATTCTCGGCATGGGGCTAACGGTTTGCGCCGTAAAGTCGCCCTGTTCGTACTTAAATTGTGCGGCAATGGCAATCATGGCAGCATTGTCGGTACAATACTCAAACCGGGGAATATAGACCTGCCATCCCAGCGATTCACCCAGTTGGGTTAAAGCCGTTCGAAGACCACTATTCGCCGAAACTCCACCGGCAATTGCAATGTCACGAATACCCGTTTCACGAGCCGCTCGTTTCAGTTTAGTCAGCAGCATCTGCACCAGTGTATGCTGAATACTGGCGCAAATATCCGCCATATTCTCCTCAATAAAGCCAGGATTGGTTTTTGTATGATCGCGCAGGAAATACAGAATAGCCGTTTTGATCCCACTGAATGAAAAATCCAGGTTAGGCATTTCGCCCATTGGAAACCGAAACGCCATCGGATTGCCCGCTTTCGCATATTTATCGATCAATGGCCCGCCCGGATAGGGTAATCCCAGCAGCTTGGCCGATTTATCAAAGGCCTCTCCTACTGCATCGTCCATCGTTTGCCCGATCACGGTCATCTCAAGCGGTCCATCGACACGGACTATCTGTGTATGCCCTCCGCTTACCGTCAGGCACAGAAATGGGAAAGCAGGTTTTGGGTTTTCGATAAAATGCGCCAACACATGGGCCTGCATATGGTTTACTTCAATAAGCGGGATATTCAACCCCAGGGCAAGTGCCTTGGCAAACGAAGCGCCCACCAGTAAAGAACCTAATAAACCGGGTCCACGCGTAAAAGCGACGGCAGATAAGGCATTTTTCGATAAATTTGCATCGGCTAATGCCCGTTCCACTACGGGCAGAATGTGCTGCTGATGTGCTCGGGAAGCCAATTCAGGCACAACTCCGCCGTATTGCTCGTGAATTAACTGCGTAGCAATTACGTTCGACCGAATATGACCGTTGACTAAAACAGAGGCCGATGTTTCGTCGCAGGAAGACTCAATGGCTAAAATATTCACCGTACAAAACTAATGGATAATGATTTCTCCCAGAATAAACAATGGAAGTTGTCATTAAACCGTTCCATCAAATAGTTATCAATACCGTTAAAAGTTTTGACTTTGACGTCTAAAGTTTGACGAATCAGGTGTCAACCGGGTTGCGAAAGCGGTTTATCCGACGGCTCTGCTATCCAGCCTTTTTAAGGAAACCAACCTGAAACATCGAGCTGTACACATTTACCAGAAAGGCCTATTTTCGACCGGATGCGTCAATTTTTTGCCATATTCCTGAAAACGTTGCTCTACCTGATCATAACGGTAGTAGTTCTGGCGTTCGGAATATTGCTGGGCCTGCAAATACCTGCGGTTCAAACGCGGCTGGCCAAAGAAGGGGCCGAATGGCTTTCGGAGAAACTGCTTTTCCCGGTTACCATTGATGGGGTTTCGATCAAATGGTTCGATTCCTTGACCCTCGAACATCTTACCATTCAGGATCGGCAGGGACGCCCCATGATTGTGGTAGGCCGTCTCGACGCCGACTACAATCTCCAACATCTGATCGACTCGTCGGCCCATAATATCCATCTGGATGAAGTTGTTCTCTATCGTCCTGATGTACGGATGATCAAAAACAAAACCAATGGCGACACTAACCTCGACGATTTTATAGCCCGGATCGAAGAGCTAACCTCCGATCCAACCAAGCCAAGCATCCCTAATCAGAATGTTCCCTTCACGGTAGGGCATATTCATCTGGTCGACGGTAAATATACGCTCGAAGACCCGCGTGAGCCGTTTATGCACGACCGGAACAGCTTCGATTACAACCACTTCACGCTTCAAAAGCTCAATGCGGAAGTCAGTGACTTTCTGGTCCTGGGCGATACCATCGCCTTCCAGGCCAAAGGACTGTCGGGTATTGATCGAGACTCGCGCATCAAAATCCGCCGACTCGATACCCGCTTTCTGTATTGCAATACCAAAATGGAGTTGGCAGCCTTGTATGCCCACATCGGCAACTCCATCATTCGGAATGAGCTAACCTTTTTGTACGACAAACCATCGGCTTTTGGGGATTTCAACAGCCGGGTGCTGATGCAGGCCCGTTTCCGGGACAGCAAAGTTCAGTCGGCCGATCTGGGCTTCTTTTCCGACTACCTGCGCGGCCTGAAAGAAACCTGGTATCTGACGGGTAATTTTACGGGTACTGTCAACGATTTTCAGTTGCAGAAAACCGATCTTCGCTTCGGGCCCAATGGCCGAAGTCGTCTGGCCGGAGACATCGCCTGGAAAGGTCTGCCCGACATGGATCATACAACGGTTCATTTCGCCTTTACTCCTTCGGTTGTGAACATGGCCGACATTCGGCAATATTATCCCGATACCTCCTTCAACCATACCATTCAGAAATTAGGCACAGCCTCGTTCGACGCTACGTTTGTGGGTGCTTTTGATGATTTTAAAACCAAAGGGACCTTCCGAACCGCCATCGGCTCCGTTACGGGCGATCTGGCCCTTAAGCTGGCTGATAAATCGGGTCTGACGACCTACACGGCTAACCTGCGTAGCGACAATCTTGACCTGGGGCAGTTGATTGATCAGCCGGACGAATTTGGTAAACTAACAGGTGAAGGCCGCATCATCGGCAAGGGTACTGATTTCAAACGAGCCACAATCGATTTCGACGGCAAGTTCAGTCAGTTTGGCTGGCAGCACTATGCTTACCAGCATGTAGCCGCCCGAGGGAATTTGCAAAAGGCGTTATTTCAGGGCCAGTTGCACATCCATGACCCCAATTTATCCTTTGATCTTGACGGCGAATTTAATCTTAGCGGCCCACAGAATCACTTCGACTTTAAAGGCGACATACAACACGCCGATTTGCGGGCATTGGGCTACCTGACGGATTCACTGGTTGTTCAGTCGAATGTAGACGTGCAGTTGGAAGGCAGTAAGCTTGATGATATCATTGGCAGTGCCATTTTCACAAATACGAGTCTCGGTCGAAACGGTCGAAATCTGGCCATCGAAAAGCTGAACCTTACCTCGTCGATTGAGCAACGCGCCCGGGGAGCAGCCGATTCGATGGGTAGTCAGCGCTATTTCGATCTCGACTCCGACTTTCTAACGACGCGTCTCCAGGGGAATTTCGAACCTCAGCAGACCATTGATGACCTGAAGCGGCTGGCACGAGAATATACCCTTCATTTTGCGGGTGATGCGGCTGGTATGAAAGCGTATTACGCCCAGAAACGTATGCAGACAGCCCGGCTGGCCAGTCGTCGGTCGGGTACTGGCCCAGCCCGCTACGGAGTCGATTACCAGTTGATCACCAAAAACAGTGCGCCTTTACTGTCGTTTTTAGGCTCATCGGTCTATATCTCTCCATCAACTCGCTTGGAAGGACGCTTTACCGAAGACAATACGTCTTTTTTGACGGCCACCGTCAAAACGGATTCACTGCACTTTGGCAGCATTAGCTTTGGGCCCAGCGATCTGGATCTGACGACCTCTAAATTCACCCTCAACGAAGAGGTACTGGCATCGGCCGTTATTTCGTCGAAACGGCAGGTTTTCAGCTCGCTGCTCCCCACCCGAAACCTACAGGTCGAAGCGTCGTGGGATGTTGACCACATCGACTTCACGAGCGACATTGATCAGGCCGACAGCAGTGGCTCCTACACCAATCATGCTGACTTAAACGGCGAGTTGCGGTTTAAAGGTGATGCTATTGACCTGACCTTCCGCCAGTCGAAACTTCGTGTATTAAACGGAAACTGGGTCCTGAACCCGGAAAGCCTGATTCGGAAAGTTGGCAATGAATACACCATCCGGAACCTATCGCTGGTCAATGAAGCGCAACTGGTTCAGGCATCGGGTAAAATTTCGACCGATTCGGTTGAACACCTTGCCATCGAAGCACAGAACTTCCTGCTGGCCTCGCTAAACTCCGTTCTCAACACCAAGCTGGGAGGTAGTTTGAATGGATCGATGGCCATACGGAACATTTACCAAACGCCTATTATTGAAAGTGCCCTGTCGGTCAGAGCCTTTTCGTATGATAACGCCTTGATTGGCGATGTTCGTGGTCAGGGCGATTGGGACCCCCAGACCCAGCGAGTGAACGTAACAGCCAGCATCAACCGGAACGGTGCGAATGTGGTTACCCTGATCGGAACGTACAATCCACAGCTAAAATCTGACCCATTAGCGGTTAAAGCGAGTGTCAATAATGCGGACCTGGTGCTACTGGAGCCATTCACAACAGGTCTTTTTTCAAATCTGGGGGGTATTGCCAGCGGAACCATTTCAGTAACCGGCAAACCTGCAGCGCCCGTTCTTAAAGGCGAGGTAGCCATTCAGGGTGGTCATGGCCGTTTCGACTATCTGAAAGCAGATTTTGCTTTCGATGATAAAATCTATTTTGGTGAAAACGAGATTATAACCCGCCAGTTGGTTCTTCGCGACCCACAGGGCAATACGGCTACTTTACGCGGTGGCGTGTACCATGACTATTTCCGCTATTTTACGCTGGGGTTCGATGCCGACCTGAAGAATTTTCGGATCATGAATACCACGGCCAAGGATAATGATGCTTTCTACGGACAAGCCATCGTGACGGGCCGTGCCGAACTTTATGGCCCAACCGACAATCTAACCATTCGGTCTACGGCCACCAGCAACAAAGGAACCCGGATTTACATTCCACTCGATGGAGCCACCTCTGTCGATGCCGACGACCAGATCCGTTTCGTAAATCTAAGCAGCAAAACGCCCGGCACCCCTACTAGCCAGACAGCTACCGGATCAGATAATGAAATTGATCTGTCGCGCATTCAGATGGATTTCAATTTCGACATTACCCCCGACGCCTACTGCGAAATCCAATTGGACCGTCAGACGGGCGATATTATTAAGGCTTATGGTCAGGGACGGGTGGCCATGAAAGTCGACACAAAGGGGGATTTTACGATGACGGGGAACTACGAAATCCTGAAGGGGGATTACACCTTCACGTTCCAGAACATCATCAACAAACGGTTTGAGATTCGCCCTAACAGCCGGATTACCTGGACTGGCGATCCGTACGGGGCCTTACTCGACGTAACGGCGGCTTATACCCAATACACCTCCCTGGCGCCCCTGCTTGTCAACCAGTCAACGACAACCACATCGGCAGAACAAACAAGACGCTACCCAGTCGATCTGGTCATTAAGCTCAATGGTGAACTGGGCTCGCCTTCTATCGGTTACGATCTCGACATCAAGGAATACCCTTCATCATCAACCTATCGGCAGGCGGTTACGGCCTTTGAATCTCGCCTGCAGAGTAACGATCAGGAACTAACCCGGCAGGTAAGTAGCGTCCTGCTCTTCAACCAGCTCTTACCGGAAGGTACCAGCCTGTTCGATCAGGGGCAGGTGAACTCGGGGGTTGCCAACAGTGTGAGTGAATTGATTTCGAATCAGATCAGTCGGCTGGCTTCGAACCTGAACGAAAACCTGGATATAGGTGTATCCTTTGGCGGATTTACCAGCAACAGCACTCAGAATGACAATCTACTCAACAACCTGCAACTGCGGTTTTCGTATCGGCTGCTCAATGATCGGCTGCGGATCAGCCGCGATGGTGGCTTTACCTACGGCCAGAGCCAGTATAATGCGGCCAGCCTGCTCGGTGAATGGACGCTGGAGTACTTCATTACGCCCGATGGACACCTACGGGCCAAGGTATACAACCGCAATCAACAGAGTATTTTAAGCCAATACAACCTGGCCAGTACCATTACGACGGGTGGTGGCATCAGCCTGTTATATACCCGTTCATTCAATCACATATTCGGTGGTAAACGCACAACACCAGGGCTGATTCCCCCCGCATCGGCCAATGAAACGCTTCCGACGACGCCCCTGCCCGGTGCCAGCCTTTTAGGAAAAAGGAGACAGGAACTCTAGAACCAGTCAGATTCTGACTCTAAATACGGCCAGCTCTACCGGCTCAACCAATTGACATACAGCCCCTTATAGCGACTTCGCGCAACCAGCCTAGAATTTTTCGAAGAAATTAGCACGAAAACTCTTGCACGTAATCGTCTGTCGATTTAAGTTTGTTTAAAATTAGTCTAAATAAGTCAATCTAATTTATTTAGTGCTAAATGATCTTAAGCCCTGTGTGCCGGTCATGAACCTGCTTTGAGACGCGCAACTCAATTCACAGCCGGACACAGGCACAATTTTCAGCAAACTAGTAAACCAGACGACTATGACGCCCTGCAAACCACTCATACTGCTTGACGATACAGCTTTCTACATTACGCAGTGCCAGCATTGCCAGCGCATTGGGCTAATCTATCATAATCTGGTACTGGGCTTCAAGCAGGATGAGTTTATTGGCCTATGCCAGACTCTGGACACCGTGAATTTTGAGCAAAGCCGTGTACTTCTTCCCGATGGGCAACCGTATCTAATCATCAAGACAGGCCATCCAGATATACAGCTCAGTTTGTCCGAAACGGAATATATGGGCTTTCGGGCTGGATTGCAGCAGGCACTTCGACGGATGAACCTGCATGAGCTTCTTCGCCTTCAATCAAATTGATACCCCATAAGCCTCGGCCCTTGCTGCCCTCATACACTCGAAAATACTTGGATAATTACGTTTCATAGGTTAAAAGCGATAGTAAAGGAACTGGTCATTGCCCGGTTCCTTTCTTTAAATCATCCTTCATATATGCCAACTTCTTCAACACTGCTTGCCACTGCCCGTATGAAATTCGAAGACTGGCTTCTGGCTAAAGGGTTACGCCGTTCGGGCGAACGATTTGCTATTTTGGATGAGGTATACTCCCGAGACGATCATTTCGATGCCGAAGACTTATTCAAGGCTATGCAGGAAAAATCGTACCGGGTGAGTCGGGCTACAGTATATAATACACTGGATGTATTAATTGAATGCGGCTTGATCATCCGGCACCAGTTTGGCGATGATGACAATGCTAAATATCGCTACGAAAAATCGCTGGGACGGCAGCAACACGCCCATCTGGTGTGCACACTCTGCCATCGGGTAAAAGAATTTTGCGACCCTCGGTTGCACCTCATTAAAACAAACGTCGGAAAAGCCCTTCAATTTCAGGTCGTGTCGCATTCCCTGGTTTTTTACGGCCAATGCACCGACGAAGCCTGTGATGCCCGGCTCACCCACCGCACCAAGGGGGATTAATTCGGGCAGGGGAAGGGGTAAAAGCATCCGTTTTACTCTTTATGGATAAAAACCTCTTCTTACATGCTCATGACTGCCTACTCCATTGGCTGGCACGTTACTCGTCTGTTCGGTTTAGTGCTCCTGCTGGTAGTCACCCATCCACTGGTGGCTCAGCGCACATTTACCAATCCCATTAAAAATTCAGGACCCGATCCCTGGGTATTGCAAAAAGACGGCTGGTATTACTACATGAATACCACTGGCCGCAACCTTACACTCTGGAAAACCCGGAATATGGCCGACCTGGCCACTGCGGAAAGCAAAGTAGTCTACACGCCACCCGCTGGCAAACCCTATTCGCGTGAGCTTTGGGCACCCGAAATTCATTTTCTGAATGGTCGATGGTACATCTATTTTTCTGCTGATTCGCTCAACAATCTATCTCATAGGGTGTGGGTTATCGAAAATCAATCGCCCGACCCCATGCAGGGCGAATGGATCATGAAAGGTAAAATTGGCGATCGAAATGATCATTGGGCCATCGATATGTCAGTCATAGATTTTAACGGACAGCTTTACGCGGCCTGGTCGGGCTGGGAAGGACCAACTAATGGCCGACAGGATATTTACATAGCCCGCCTGAAAAACCCCTGGACCATCGATGGCGATCGGGTTAAGCTTTCTCAGCCTGACCTACCCTGGGAACAGCATGGCGATGTACCCCAGGCGTGGCAGAAAAACGGAGAGGTGCCTAAAATTTACGTCAACGAAGGGCCCGAATTTTTACGGCATAAAGACAAGCTATTCATTGTATACTCAGCCAATGCCTGCTGGCTCGACTACTGTATGGGCTTGTTGACCTATAGTGGCAAAGGTGATCTGCTCAATCCCAAAAACTGGATCAAAAGTCCCACTCCAGTGTTTCAGCAATCGCCTGAAAATGAAGTATGGGGTCCAGGACATGGCGGTTTTTTCCATTCGGCTGATGGCAAGCAGGACTGGATGATTTATCATGCCAATCCGTCGGCAACGGATGGTTGTGGAAACAAACGCGCTCCCCATATTCAGCCCTTTACCTGGAATGCGGATGGCTCACCTAATTTCGGCAAACCTGCCCCTAAAACACCGATGCCTGTACCCACTCCGTAAGGTTGTTAAATGCAGACCACTTGGATAGCTTATTCACAGTTACACATCTTTAAGAAAACACCCCTTAATTAATCGATCATGAAGCGATTTTCATTTCTACTTCTTTTCTTTATCTCCACCATGTCTCTGGCCCAACCTACGGCACCGATTGCCCGGTGGTCGGCAGCCAAAGCCAACGCCTGGTACGCCAAAGAACCTTTTTTGGTCGGGTCCAATTACATTCCAGCCAATGCCATCAATGAACTCGAAATGTTTCAGGCCGATAGCTTCGATCCAGCCACGATCGACAAAGAACTGGCCATGGCACAGAGCATCGGCATGAACACGATGCGGGTATTTCTGCATGATTTACTCTGGCAGGATGCGGCTGGCTTTACCAAACGGCTCGATCAGTTCCTTAGCATTTGCGCTAAACACAAAATCCGACCGATGCTCGTTCTTTTTGATTCGTGCTGGGACCCGCTCCCCAAACTGGGCAAACAGCACGAACCAACACCTGGTATCCACAATTCAGGCTGGGTACAAAGTCCGGGTGCTGAGGCCCTTTCCGATGTATCGCAGTATCCTCGTCTGGAAGCGTATGTCAAGGGCGTTGTGGGTGCGTTTAAAAACGACAATCGGATATTAGCCTGGGACCTCTGGAATGAACCAGATAATGGCAACGACAATAGTTACGGTCAAAACCATACCATCAAAACCGAATTACCTAAAGCCCGTAAAATTGCGATTGTTACCCGCCTGTTACCGCATGTATTCCAGTGGGCCAGGGCTGCGGGTGCCACGCAGCCCCTCACATCCGGCGTATGGATCTACCGAACTCCTGAAGATTGGCAGAACGCTGCCAAATGGTCGCCGATGGAAAAAGTACAGTTTGAGAACTCCGACATCATCACGTTCCATCAATATTCGAAACCAGCCGATCTGGAGAAAGTCATTCCAGCACTGGCCTCGTTTGGTCGGCCGGTTATTTGTACCGAATATATGGCCCGAGGTGTCGACAGCAAATTCCAGACGCACCTGCCTATTGCGAAAAAAGCCAAAGTTGGTATGATCAACTGGGGGTTTGTTGCTGGGAAAACACAAACATTCCTACCCTGGGATAGCTGGCAAAAGCCCTATGTGAATGGTCGTGAGCCCGCTGTCTGGTTCCATGAAGTGTTTAAACAGGACGGCACGCCCGTCGATGCGGCTGAAGTTGCCGCTATCAGGCAAGCGACAGGCAAATAGCCAGATAGGATTCAGAAAATTTTCAAAAAATTACGACTGCAAACCGCTTGATTCCCAACGACTAGGTACTTTTCGGTATTTTTTCCAATAACTTTTTTCAACGAACCGCTTGCACCGAATCCTCTAAACGCCTACTTTTGTGCCACGATTAAGGAAGACGGCAACGTTAAACAAATCGAAAAAGTTGGTTCGGTAGTTCAGTTGGTTAGAATACCTGCCTGTCACGCAGGGGGTCGCGGGTTCGAGCCCCGTCCGGACCGCCAACCAGTCAAAACCCTCAAATGTCAAAATTTGAGGGTTTTCTGTTTTCATAGTATACCCTTTTAAAGGAAATGGGGGGATCAATTCCAAAAGTTGGGATCAAGGACAATACTTGTGGAGGGCGTTGTATTTTTCTAGGTTTGTACGTTTGATCAAACCGAGCCGTTTTGGAAAGTTTCTTGCCTTTAGTCGAATACCTCTTGCCCGAGTTCATCCTATCCTATTATCAATTGACGCGTGTCGAGAAGTCCCTAGAAGTACTTCATCTGTATTTGGAAGAAAACAACTATGAAGACGCCGGTAGGGCAAAACCAGACCTACTCTCCAAAGGCTTTCTGCCAGAAATTACTATTCAAGACTTTCCCATTCGAGACAATC
>NZ_KB893215.1 GCF_000374025.1 Spirosoma panaciterrae DSM 21099
GCTTGCCAGTGCGGAAAGCTAGGCGGCAGGTTTCGCCATTGACAGCCGGTGCGTAACATCCAGAAGATGGCATCCATGACGGCACGTAATTGGTGTTTACGCTTGCGTTGAAGGTTAAAAAAAGGCGAAATTGCTGCCCACTGGTAGTCGGTCAGTGGTTGCCACTGCTTAGTCATTACTTTGTTTCTTGGTCGATACAAAGTTGACTCGACTACCAGTCCTTATCAATTCCCCAACAAGCTCTAAACAGTAATGCCCTAGATAGTGATTGTAGGGAAATTGAATGTTTTTTTTCTTATCTCTTTCCTTAAAATAACTTCCGTGGCTGCCCAATGTAAAACTTGAGATTCCACTTCGCTTTCGATAAGTTGTTTTCAAGTCTACTGCAAACTTCACCGCTTCATTCTCTTTGTTAATGAAGGTTAGGTCAGGATAGTAGTTCTGATGTTCAGTGAGTAAGACTTTATAGCCGATTTCTTCTGCGAATTGAAGGATCTGAGGGAAAATATGTATTTCAAGGATTTTTGAAACAATTTTTGTGTCCGATGAAATTGTATAGATGTTTTTATAAACGTCAATAAAGCCCTTTACAGACCAGTCACCATTTTCGGTCGATACATATTTTTCTAACTTATCTGTGAACCTATCAAGCTCTTTTTTAAATAACGATTTATATTCCTCTTTCATCTTAATTTTCAGTTAGTTGATGGTAGAGGTGTCGTTCTGTAGTGTCTGGCATAATTCGTTTTCGCGTAGTGTTGCAATCACCTGCCGAACGCGGGCGGCATCCATCTCGTGAACCTCAACCCCCTTGCCGATGGCACTGAGCAGCATGATGGTGAGTTGACCTCCCAAATGTTCGCGGAATTCCGAAAGGCCTTTTAAAACCCCTTCGCTATCGTTAAGATCGAGCATGGGGTGGTAAAGCGAAAAACCAAGCGTTCGCAAAGTACTCAGTATCCGGTTTACATCCGTATCGCTAATCCAGCCTAACAGGTTTGAGTACAAACTGTCCATCGCAATACCAATTGCTACGGCCTCACCATGCCGGACTTCGAAATCACTTAACTGTTCGAGTTTGTGCGCACTCCAGTGGCCAAAATCCAGGGGTCGTGACGAGCCCATTTCGAAGGGATCCCCTCCGGCAATATGATCGAGGTGCATTTGGGCACACCGATGAATGAGGTAGTGCATTGCTGTCATGTCGCGTGCGGCCAGTTGTTCGGCATGCTGTTCGATCCAGTTAAAGAACGACGCATCTTTGATCAACGCAACCTTAACGGCCTCAGAAATACCGGCCCGCCAATCGCGATCATCCAGAGTGGTCAGAAACTGGCTATCGTTAAATACGGCTACGGGTGGTACAAATGTGCCAAGAAAATTTTTCTTGCCCCGATAGTTGACGCCATTCTTGACCCCCACTCCCGAATCATTCTGCGATAGCACCGTAGTCGGAATTCGAATGTGGCGAATGCCCCGGTGGGAAATAGCGGCCGCATACCCAACCAGATCGAGGATAGACCCTCCACCCAGCGCTACAACATACGAATGACGATCGATACCATACCGATCAACTGCATGGACAATTGTTTCGACAAAGTCGGGGTCATTTTTGGCTGCTTCGCCACCTGGTATGATCAGTATATCCTGAATAAGTTCCAGATTGTCAGTTGCTTGAGAGAAATACTCGGCAATGTCTGTCTGTAGAGTTGGGTGAGCAGAGATAACCCCCGAATCAATAACAAAAAGAAGCTTTTTACGAGAACCTCCGGCTAGTTGCTGCTGCAGGAAGTCGGCAAAAAGGGTGTTGGTCGAATCGAATAGTCGCTCGGTAAAAAAAACACTATACGAAAAGCGTACGCTAAAAGACTGATGCAAATGATCCATGAACGGATAAGGCCAGTTGAGTAATACTGACTTTATCTATCAAAAATACAATCCAATCCTTAATGGTTCATTAAGTGGGGCAAAATAAGCAATGTAGCAAAGGGTGCCTGGGTAAGGGCAGAGGGGTATTCTATTCGTTACCCGCTGCCCTTACCCAGGCACCCTTTGCTTATAAATACAACACTTTATATTTTACAGCGCCATACAATCGCCAGTAAACGGATAAAAAAGGCGTTGCCAAAGCCGTGATGATGGCGTGCTTGGCCGTTGTCCAGGTTAGCGTTTCCTGGGGCAAATGACGCATAATCAGATCCGTAGAAAGAATTGTCCAGATACTTAATCCGATCATGGCTATCCCCCATTCGCCGAGGCATAAACCTGTCAGGCTAGCCATGATGCTAATAACCGAAACGTAATACTGAAGGATCTGCCGTCGGTAGGAAGGAATCCGCTCTCGAAACAGACTTGGATGACGCTTGTACAGGAGCGCGTCGTAACAATTGTTACGTTCGTCGCGGAGCAAACCGTACCAGGGGCAGGGACGGATGTGGTAGACCACAACCGCTTCGGGACATTTACCGATCGGAACACCCGCCTGAATAAATTTGAACTGTAGATCACTGTCTTCGCGCCAGGCTGTATCGAAGGCTTCTTCAAACCCATTTACCCGTTGCAGCGTCGATTTACGGCAAAAACAGTTGGCCGACATAAACTCCGCACGTTTCAGGATTGTAGCTGTCCGATCCAGTGGGCTCGGATGTTCGGGCAAATGAACGCGTAACTGACCGCTCATCACCTGAGCACCGCGCTGAAAACAAGTAAGGGCAGCGGATAGCCAGTCGGGTTCGGGTAAACAGTCATCATCGGTAAAGGCAATAATACGACCTCGGGCTGCCCGCCAGCCGCGATTTCGGGCAGCCGCCGGGCCCCGCCGTTCGGGCTGGGCCAGGTAGCGCACTTCGAGTGGTCCCCCATTCCGAGCCACCTGTTTGATGAAAAGCTGTACGGCCGTCTCGGTTTCGGGCGAATTGCCTTCATCCACGATAATGACCTCAAATTGATCACGTGGGAGTCGCTGACGCCCCAACGCATCCAGACATTTAAGTAACAAAGCCGGTTGCTGATACGTTGGGATCACAACCGAAAATTCAGGTAGCATATAAACAGGTAATAACGCAAGTACTTGATTAGGCAGCACCGTTAAGGCTGATCGGACTTGACTAAATAATCTCGTTTTCGGCCAGTATTACGGCATAGTCATATCATTGCAAAAACCTAACCAATTCGCCAGGGCCGTTTTGATAAAAAATGCTATTTTGTTTAATCGGCTGAAAACAAGTAGTTTATTGTTGGTGGTTGTGAGTGGCTAAAGGCCTGTACCTCAGAAAAAATTCATGCCAGCCCGAAAAGGCTGTTGGTGGTTTATCTTTGTGAAATCATCTATTTCTTCATTTTTCATGTCTCGTATTGCACTGATCACTGGCGCTACCTCTGGCATTGGCCGCGCTACCGCCGAAGCTTTCGCTGACCTCGAATTTCGTTTGATTCTTTGCGGCCGTCGACAGGAACGGTTGGATGAATTGCAGGATCTCTTAAGTAAAAAGACTGATGTAACCACCCTGAACTTCGATGTCCGAAACTGGGTAGAGGTGTATGAATCGATCAATACACTCCCTGAGGAATGGCAGGCCATTGATATCCTGGTAAACAGCGCTGGTAATGCGTATGGCATGTCGGCGATTCAGGACGGCGATCCAGCCGACTGGGATCTGATGATCGATGGGAATGTGCAGGGTTTACTATACGTGTCGAAGGCGGTTATGCCCGGTATGGTGGAGCGTAAACGGGGCCATATTGTAAACCTGAGTTCAGTAGCTGGCAAGGAAACGTACCCCAACGGAGCCGTGTATTGTGCCAGTAAAGCGGCCGTAGAAGCCATCAGTTCGGGTATGCGGCTGGATATGACCCAGCATGGCATTAAAGTAACCAACATTGCGCCGGGAGCGGTCGAAACGGAGTTCTCGATGGTACGCTTCAAAGGCGATAAAGATAGGGCGGCTAAAATCTATCAGGGTTTTACCCCGCTCACGGCCGAAGATATAGCGGATTCGATTGTGTTTGCGGTCACAGCGCCTGCTCATGTTACCATTGCTGATATGACGATTCTGGCGGGTGCACAGGCGGGGGCGCAAACCATTCATCGAAAGCCATGATGAGTTAATCGCAAAGGCGCTATAAATACACCAGGAATTAGCGATTAATTTCGAATGCCTTGCGTCTATAGCGCCTTTGTGGTTAATTTTAGTTCTCTAAAAACTAGTGGCTGAACCTATGCCTGCCAAACGGATACAGCTAACCATACCGTCACCTTGTCAACAGGCCTGGCAAGATATGAAGCCCGATGAAGGTGGTCGATTCTGCCTGCACTGCCAGAAAACGGTAGTCGATTTTACGGCCATGACCGACCAGCAGATTGCCACCATAGTGACTCAGAAAACGGGGATAGGCTGCGGACGTTTTCGCCAGAGTCAGCTTGATCGATCGCTACAATCGTCGTTGGCTCCTCATTCGCGAGGTCGTTTCTGGGGGCTATTGACGGTAGGTCTATTGGAGTATCAGGCGGCTCAGTCGGAGTCTATAACGTCCTTGTCGCTGCATTCGACCTCAGTACAGGCTAGCGGGAGTGAGCGAAAAGCAGAATCATCCGAACCCGAAAGCGTAGTATCAGCAGATTCTTCAAGGATTGTATCCGGGCGTGTCGTTGACCATACGTCGAATCAGGCTCTTTGTGGAGCAAGCGTTGTTATCAAAGAAACTAGGACTGGAATGTATGTCGATAAAGATGGCAACTTTCAGCTAAAAATCCCGGCCGATCATAGTTTGGAGCAGCTTACGCTTCAGGTGACGTTTATTGGGTATGTCACGCAGGAAATTCGATTGGGGCCAAGCTCACGCAACGTAGTAGACATTCGCTTAAATGAGGACACTGCTGCGCTTGGAGAAATCGTGAAGGTTGGTGGTTATAAACCAGCTACGTTCTGGCAACGATTACGCAATAGGTTTCGGAGTCGTCACTAGGGTTTTCAGTACTTCAGGGTCTACCCGGTGTGCTCCGTCAAAGGTGGTTATCTTTAAGTTCGGCACATCGGTTTTCAGGCGATTCAGGTAGGCGTCGATGTCGGGTAGAGCGCTGATGTACTCATCCTGGCGGCCATACACATAATGGGTTTCGGTATCGGTAAGCACGTTCGCATCGATCAGATCGGAAAGCCCCTTGGGAAAATAGCCAGCCCACAGAATTAGCCTGTCGACCTGAATGCGACCAGATTTATCTCCTCCATTATTTAGCCATCGGCAGGCAGTAGCGGCCCCCTGCGAAAAACCAAGCACCGTGATGTGCCGCTTTGGGCCAGTGTTCGTGTGCTCTGCAAGAATGAGGTTGTATAGGGAGTTCAGATAAACGACATAGTCATCGATTTCGTGAGCGGCATCTTCCCGGGTCATCCAGGAAGCACCCACGCGCTGGTAGTTCATGTCGAGGTATGATCGGGAGAGCCCTTCGGGTACAACGATTAAGGTGTCGTCATGGGCTAAATCGGCAAATTTTCTGCCAAAGTACTGGGCGAGCTGGCCAAACCCGTGCAGGCAAAACCAGATGTTTCGGGTGTTTTCAGAGAATTGGCCAATTGTGTAATAGCGAGCTGTGCGCTGAACCACCAAAGGATGTTCCTGGAGCATGGACGTTTACCGTTTAAACCTTGATTGCTGCCGATCATTTTTGCGTTGCTCATAATGGGTTTTATCGGCGATGTAGCACAGCCGCTCCAACTCCGCATGAACAACCCCATTTTTATCGAGCCACCGAACCGTAAACGTGTAATCGATCTGGCCGTTGGCGGCCACTTCCTGGCGAATAACTGCAAGCTGATCGTCCGTGATTTCGAAGCGGGCGTAGAGCGTCTGTCGGCCGGGTTTACGAAAGCGAATATTAGCCGATTTATCCCATACCACGTATTGATCGCCCAGTATGCGCAGGAGCATCACCATATAAAACGGATCGGTTGCCGAGAACATACTACCCCCAAAAATGGTCCCTACGTAGTTGTAGGTCCATATATTTCGGCGCAAACGGACATGTACCTCCCGCCAGTCGCTCGACCAGAACAGGATGTTACCTCCCGTTCCGAAATACATTGGATACCAGTTCAACCCCAAGCGGAAAAACCATGATTTCGTGGATTCCTGACGTGTCGTTTGGAAAAAGGCAGGCTTCATCTTTATAGGTTGCTATTCAGTGGTATCCGTCTGTCGATGGCGGTTGGTTCAGCAGCCAGCTACAGACGGATACCCTCGAACCGATTAAGTACACTGTCATTTACGTTTTCTGTCATTCCTGCGCAGGAGGAATGACAGAAAAATGCAGCAAATCTTTTATTACAGTGCATTAAGCTATTACTGGAAATTCCTGCCCTTTTTTGATAGCCTGAGCAATTTGTCCGGCATGATACGAATTATGGTGCATCAGAAACACGAGTACCTGCATTCGGGGTATATCACCAAACGGCGAGGAAACAATTTCGGCCCATTGTTCGTCGGCCGTCTGCCGGATGAGTTCGGCAATCAGAGCAAAACTGTCGTCGAGTTTTTGTTGTATTTCGGCCAGATCAAGTTCATGCCCATCGTCCGAAACGCCCCCCACAGCCTGTAGGGGAATACTGATTTCGCGGCCAAACATGATCCTGGCAAAACGGTGCATCACCTCGGCTGTATGCAAGGCAATAAACCCGGCCGAAGCTGTTTCGGGGGTTAGCCGATAACGGTAATTATCGGTGGTAAGCTTTCGCATCGGTCCCTGGGCCGAACCCTGAGCCATTTGCCAGATCTGAGATAAAGAGTCGGTAGTCATTATAGTGGTTTGTGTTAAGGTATTAGTTTTTGCGAAAGCGTTGTAATTCCGTCGACGGCCTGAGGGCCAAGCTCCTCCCAGACCTGTTGATTGAGGGCTTTCCAGATTTTATGGCAGCGTTTCGCTAATAATCGGCCCGCTTCGGTGAGAAACAAGCCTCTCCGGATGCTATCGGTCAGCCAGCCGTTTTTTTGAAGCAGTTGAACATCCCGGCTCATGGCCGATTTTTCAATCTGCAGCTGTTTGGATAGCTGTGCCTGTCGTATACCCGGTTGGGCGAAAATGTGCATCAGCAAACCCGCCTGGGCAAACGTAACCCCCTCCGATACAAAGGCATCGTTATAACGGCCTGTCACAATCCGCGCCAGCATCCGCAAACGACCTGCAATGCAGTAGGGTTCTGTGTTCATGTCGTAAAGATTGAACGATAAAGTTGTATATGCAACTTTTGCTTGAAGTAAAAATCCCACTGGATACGTTTGGTCGTTCTGTGGGATTTTAAAACGTTTTAGGCCGCAGTCGGCTCCGTTGCCGATACCTCTTTAGGGGGATGCTGGCTCCAATAGGTTGCCAGCAGGGAGCCATTCGTATTCATGATAGGGCCGAAAAGAGCCGGGGCCAGACCAACCGTAGCCACTTTGCCCATTTGTACGGCAATGCCCGAGGCCAGTCCTCCGTTTTGCAGGCCCACTTCAATAGCTACCGTCCGGCAACTTTGCTCGTCCATGCCAAAGAGCCGGGCCGTACCGTAGCCTAGCATAAAGCCACACAGGTTGTGGATCAGCACGCACAGGGCTAAGGTCCAGCCAACGGTCAGGAGGCTATCGCGACCGGCGGCTGCGATGATGGCAACAATCAAAATAATACCACCCATCGAGAGCATCGGCATAACCCGGTTCAGCATCACCGACGATTTATGGAAAACCCGATTCAGAATCAGACCAACCACGATGGGCAGGATGACAATCTGCATAATTTCGACCATCATTTTCAGGAATGAAATTTCGATGAACTGACCCGCTAGAAATTTCATCAGTGCAGGCATCACAAACGGAGCGAGTAGTGTCGAAATCGTGGTCACGGTTATGGAGAGGGGAACATTGGCCTTGGCAATGAAGCACATAACGTTTGAGGCTAACCCACTGGGCGAACAGCCAATCAGCACCACGCCAGCCGCAATTTCGGGGGGGAAACTAAACGTATTGGCCAGTGTGTAACCTAGCAGGGGCATGATAATAAAATGGCAGACAACCCCGATGAAAACCGCTTTGGGTTGCTGAATCACCCCCTCGAAGTCTTTAATCGACATGGTTGTGCCCATGCCCAGCATGATGATTTGCAACAGAGGAACAATGAGTTTTTTGAGTGGAAACCCGCCGATACTCACAAACGGTGCCGGAAAAGCAAAGGCCAGGCCGACAAATAGAATAAGCAGGGCTGTAAAAATAAGGTTCCGGTACGACGAGCGGTCGTTTGTTTCAGCTTTCATTATCTGGAATGAAGAAAGTACAATGCAGAATGAGTACGGTATAACAAAGCGCAATCGCACCAGAAAATACCTGTTTGCCTGCGAGTAAGGCAGGTGGTAACCCACGATTTTAAGCCAATAGCGTGCGGATTATCACCTGGGTTACAAGGAAGCCAATACCCCTTCTTTCAGCGAATAGGTTGAGGTTTTAATTTGAGTAAGCCCGTAGGTTTTCAGGATGTAGTCGATCAGGCAAACAGCAACAACAATCATATCGACCCGGAGTTCGATCATGCCCGGTAGCTGCCTGCGCTCTGCGTGGGTTTTAGTGATGAGTAATTCATACGATCGGTAAAACTCCTGAATGGGTAAGTCGAACGTTGGCTGATTGGGATCGGGAAGGTGGCCCTTGTCGTGCATGTACCACATATCGACCAGTGTATCGAACGAACCCGACGAGCCAATCACTCCATTGGGTTGGTACTGGTGGATGGCATTGGCTAGTGGCAGGAGCTGCTCCTGAAAGTAATTGTTCAGTCGGCGAATGTTACCCGGACTAATGGGATCGGTGCTGGCTGGTGTTCCCGTCATGAAACGATCAAGGAGCCGTTGCCCCCCAATTTCAAAACTTTGTTTCCAGAAAATTCGTGACTGATTGCCAAGGATGAATTCGACACTGCCCCCACCAATGTCGATAACCAGTCCGGTCTGCTCGCTTAAAGCACCTGCCGCCCGAATACCCTGATAAATGTAGGCGGCTTCTTCATCGCCCGAAATGACCCGAATGGACAAACCCGTTTCCTGTCGGACCCGATCTATAAATTCCTGCTGATTGTGGGCCACCCGAATGGCGCTGGTACCGATCGCCACTACGTGTTCGGGCTTGATTCCAAATCGGTGAAGCACCTGCCGGAAATACGTCAGAACGCCCAGGGCCCGGCCAATGGCTTCTTCGGCGATGATGCCCTGATTGATGCCTGCCTGACCAATTTTGGCGGGTAAACTTTCCCGAAACAGAATTTGTTGCGTAGAGCCGGCCCCTTCGGCAATCAATAGATGGAAAGTATTGGTTCCTAAGTCAATAATGGCTTGTTTCATGTCCGCAAATCTATTATCTTTGCCGTCCGGTTTTAGCTAAAACACAATATTTAACAATGCTTATCATTAACGTAAAAGACAACGAGTCGATCGACAAGGCCCTGAAACGCTTCAAAAAGAAGTTTGAGAAGACGGGTGTGTTGCGGCAGTTGCGGTCGCGGACGGCTTTCCAAAAACCGTCGGTAAAGCGTCGCACCGAGATCATTAAGGCAGCCTACAAAGAAAGAATGTACGGCAACCATACCGAGCAATAGGACATTTTGTTCCGAATCGTCGGTAATGTGCAGGTAAAGTTTGCATTGAATGGCTGAATGCGCAGTCGGCCGTTTCAAATGGCAAGCCAAAACACAGAAGGAGCAGCAAGCAGGGATGTTTGCTGCTTTTTGTTTGACCGGGGTTTAGCGGATTGATGGATTTTCAGGATTTTGTTTATGATTTGTGATAGGTGTAGTCAATTACTCAATTAACTAAAGAGGACGTTAAAAATCCTCTAAATAGTAATGTTGGTATGTTTGTGTAAGCAAAATCAGATTAATCCATGAATCACGGTTCAGACTTTCTCACACACATTCGGTACGAAAAGCGACTCAGTCACCATACGCTGACGGCGTATGCAAATGACCTGGAGCAGTTTACGGAGTTTCTGCATACCGAATGCAACGTCGATCAGCCCGAACGAGCCGATTTTCGACACATTCGGTCATGGATCGTGAGTCTGGTGGAGGCCGACCTGGATAAATCGTCGGTGAACCGGAAGATTGCTACCCTTCGGAGTTTTTATGGGTATCTGCTGCGCCGGAAAGTGATTGACCAGGACCCAATGGCCAAAATTCAGGCGCTGAAAGCCAGTAAAAAACTGCCTCAGTACATCGAAGAAAAGCCGATGGAAGCCCTGCTCGATGAGGTCGAGTTTTCCGACACGTTTGAGGGAGTTCGCGACAAACTGGTGCTTGAACTTTTGTACGGCACCGGCATCCGATTGAGCGAGTTGATCGGGCTGAAAACAGTCGATGTTAGCCTGTACGACAAGACCATCCTGGTTCTGGGAAAGCGTAACAAGCACCGGATCGTACCGCTCACCCAACCGCTATTTGAACTGATTCAGACATACAATCGCGTGAAAGAAGCCGAATTCGCAGGGCAGGCCGATAGTACAGTTTTGATCGTAAGTGATAAAGGTGTAGCGGCTTATCCGGTTCTGATTCAGCGTATTGTGAAGCGGCACCTGGAGCTGGTGACCACCCTTGAAAAGAAAAGCCCCCACGTATTGCGCCATTCATTTGCTACCCACCTCCTCAATCGGGGGGCCGACCTCAACGCGATTAAGGATCTGCTCGGCCACAGTAGTTTGGCAGCTACCCAGATTTACACACATACCAGTCTGGAGCAACTCAAGAAAACCTACGACCAGGCCCATCCAAAGGCGAAGAAATAATCGATAGGATGGGAGTGTGCGAATGTCGCCATACACCCCCAAAAGAAATTCATTATTGGAATCCATGCACAGAAGGTGAGTAAGTTGTCGGTCAGTTGGTTTTTAGAGAATGAATCCAACTGATTCAGATGTACTATGGCCGACAATACGATTACTCGTCGCACGTTTATGCAATCCACTGGTTTGGTGGCAGCTAGTCTTTTAACGGATTTCCCCTCACTCAATCAGCCATTTCGACGGGCAGACGATACGTCTGCTATCACAAAGCCTGCCCCTGAATGGATCAAAACCCTATATGAGCGGGGAGGGCCGACGACGTATCGGAAAACAAAGGATGAGCTTCACTACATTGGTATGCCGGTGGGCGGCATCGGCTGTGGATGCGTATACCTGGGTGGTGATGGGCGACTCTGGTTGTGGGATATTTTCAACAAGAACCAGACGGGAGTTATTTATAGAGACATTCCGTGGCACGAAAAAATCCAGAACAATAAGGCCATTCTGCGGCCATTCGATGGGGCCAACTATGTTGAACCCGTTAAAGATGTTCGGCCCGTAGAGCAGGGGTTTGCCCTGAAAATTGATTTTGAGGGGAAGAGCGTTACGAAACGGCTGCTGCCCGACGATTGGGACGACATTGAATTTGAAGCCACCTACCCAATGGCCACCATTCGGTATCTGGATGCGACCTTGCCCGTTCAGATTTCGCTGCAGGTGTATTCGCCATTTATCCCACTGGATGCCGATAATTCAGGCCTGCCCGCTACGATCTACTCATTTACGGTTACCAACAGGAGCCAGGCTGAGGTAATGGTGTCGGTAGTGGGATGGCTGGAAAACAAAGCGGCTCTGTATACCGCCACCGACGACCAGTATACCAAATCGAATAAAGCTGTTCCGAATGGGGTTTTCAGTACCGCTCTCAATAAAAACTGGGCCGACGATGCCTATTATTTCAAGCCAGATTATGGCAACTTCTGTCTGCTCTCGCTCAATCCATCTACCGTAATCAACACATCCGCTACCCTGACGAACGATGCGTTGTTTAGCACCGAAAATAGTCAGCCCGCTACCAAACGGTTTGATGAACCCTTACTGGGCTCGGTACGAAATACAGCCCAGATAGCTGCCGGCAAAACGGCTGAACTACACTACGTGCTGAGCTGGTATTTCCCAAATCTGTCGTTTCACTCTATCAAAAATGAGACGAAGCGCTACTATGCCAATCGGTTCAAATCGGCGGCTGAAGTGGCTACATATATCCAGCAGAACTTCGCCAAACTATCGGGCGAAACCAAAGCCTGGTGCCAGACCTGGTATACGAAAAGTACGCTGCCGCACTGGTTTTTAGAACGCACCTTGCTGAATGTATCGACACTGGCCACCACCACTAGCCATCGGTTTTCGTCGGGGCGGTTTTATGCGTGGGAGGGGGTAGGGTCCTGTGCGGGTACCTGCACGCACGTATGGCAGTACGCACAAGCCATGGGCCGATTGTTTCCGGCTTTGGAACGGGACACACGCGAGCGGGTCGATCTGGGAGTTGGTTTCCACGACGATGGGCACATCGGTTTCCGGGCTGAATACGACCAGCAACCCGCCATCGATGGGCAGGCCGGACGGGTTCTGGGTATTTACCGTGAGCACCAGATGAGCGCGAATGATGAGTTCCTGCGTCGAAACTGGCCTAAAACAAAACGGGCTATCGAATACATCCTGGAACAGGATCGGAATGGCAATGGTATGGTCGATTCACAGCTCGAAAATACGCTGGATGCTAAGTGGCCGGGCGAAATTGCCTGGCTGGTTGGTTTGTGTCTGGCAGCGGTAAAAGCGGGCGAACGCATGGCTGAGGAAATGGCCGATTCGGAGTTTGCGGCTGTCTGTAAAGCCTTTTTCGATAAGGGGAAGGCCAATATGGAATCGCAACTGTTCAATGGCGAATACTTCATTCATAAGCCCGATCCGAAGTTGGGTAAAACCGTGCTGGGCTCCTACGACACCTGCCATATCGATCAGGTATATGGCCAATCATGGGCGTTTCAGGTGGGGCTGGGGCGCATCATTGACCAGCCGAAAACCTTATCGGCTCTCCGATCTCTCTGGAAGTATAACTTCACGACGGATGTTGGCCCCTATCTGAAAACCCATCATGGCGGACGGCCTTATGCGTTACCGGGCGAGGGCGGAATGCTTATGAATACCAACCCAAGTCAGGTTCCCTTACCGTATGGTGTGGAAGATGCCTGGCAGGTAACCTATTTTCACGAGTGCATGAGTGGTTTTGAACACCAGGTGGCTGGGCATATGCTTGCCGAAGGGATGACCGACGAAGGACTGGCTCTCATCCGTACCGTTCATGATCGATACCACGCTGCTAAACGAAACCCGTTCAACGAAGTTGAATGCAGCGACCATTACGCCCGGGCAATGGCTAGTTACGGAGCGTTTATTACAGCCTGTGGCTATGCATACCACGGCCCTAAAGGCGAAATGGCGTTTGCGCCGAAATGGAGCGCCGATAAGTTTATGGCTCCATTTACGGCGGCCGAAGGCTGGGGAACGTATTCGCAACAAAAGCAGGGTAAAACCTATGAGTATCGTCTTGACGTAGCGTATGGTTCGCTGGCGTTGGCGCAGTTAACCGTAGAGAAAGGCGACAAGAAGCCCGTCAAAAAAATAGCAGCTACCCTTGGCGGCCAGCCGATTGCGGTACAGCTAAAGCAAACGGGCAATACGCTCACCCTAAAATTGCCATCTCGACAAAAAATTCAGATAAATCAGCCGCTAGTTGTGATGATACAAGGCTAAGGAAGTCTTGCTTGTCTGCGATGTCATTGCGGACGAGCGTCCTTAAAACGTACGATATTCGGCCGGCTCGTTATTTCTTTCCTTTGGTTGTGGTTGCCGCTTTTTTCAGATAGGGTTGAAGTTTGGCGACGAATTGGCGATAGCCTTCGGCGTTGGGGTGTAATCCGTCGCTAAATAAGGTTTCGTTAATCGAACCATCGGGTTTTAGAAACACAGTTCCGGGCTGGATAAACCGAACGTTTAGTTTATTGGCAACCTGGGTAAGCTGCTGATTGAGCATGGCAATGCGAGGCTCCATTTGCCGACGGGGTAATATGCCAATTAGTAAAATCTCCGCCTTGGGTTGCCGGGTCTGCATGGCTCGGACCAGGAAGCTAAGCCCTTCACTAATTTCGTTGTCAGAGTTAAATTGGAGGTTATTGGTGCCAATCATCACGACAATCTGAGCCGGGTTGTACCCGTCCAGTTCGCCGTGATACACTCGCCACAACACGTTTTCGATACGATCCCAGCCATAGCCCATGTTTTGTACACCCAGAGGAGCCATTACGCCATTCCAGCTATCGGCGCCGGCCGATGATACATCGCTCGGTTCGCCACCCCAGAAGTGGGTAATTGAGTTGCCAAAAAACACGATATTTGGCGGACTGCTTTTCAGGCGATTTATAATAGCCCGGTGACGGGTTTCCCAGTCGTATTTGGCTGCGTCGCGAAACTGGGTACGGGGCTTTGTGGTCGATGATTGACCAATTGGTTCATTTAAAATTGGTCGTATAATCCGTTCGTAAGCGTCGGCATACTGCTGCATACCCAGGTCAGTCGGATGCGTACCGTCGACCATGGCGTCAATATCCAGATTGATGGCTGATTTAGAGAGCAAATACAGTTGCTCAATACCCTCGTTCAGGAGTTGGGTGTAGGCCTGTTGCATCAACTCATTTACCTCTGTATAAAGCTGCTTGCGGGTCGGGTTGATGCCGCCTTCCGTATAGCCCGCATGTTCGACAAGCAGGATGGGCGTTGCCGGTCGTCGTTGCCGGAGGGTCTTTACAGACTGGATAATTCGGGCTTTGATGGTATCGGGTTTGATGCCTACCGTGGCAATCAGGTTGGGCAGGCAGTCGAGTACGTAGAGTTTAGCATCAATTTCCGGTAAAAAATCAACCACCTCTTTTTCCAGCCGACCATTGCCCGAGAAACCCAGATTGATGATCGGGCGGTCCAGTTTCCGGCCCAGAATCGACGTCCAGGCCATACCGGGTCGAGAAGCGCAGGCCCCCTGAGCAATGGAGGTACCGTAAATCACAATGGGTTTATCGGGCCTGACGGGCAACGGGGTGAGCGTTACACCGTTCGGAACGCCAATTTCGAGCCATTTGACAGAGTTATACAGCGGCAGATACAGCCGATACTCCCGGCCTTTTTTATGCTGGGGGTCGTTGGGCTCAAGATTGGTAAATCGGTACTGGATGGTATCACCAAACGTGTATTTCCCGGCGCACCACAGATAGTCGCCATCACTATTTACGGCATACAGATCGACTCCGCTAACGCCCGTAGCAGGCATATGCGGCAGTGCGGTTTGTTTTCGACCGACGGTATAACGAATCATAACCTGGTCGGTACTGGCCCGAAACCGGATCATTAGCCCGGCTCCATCGTGCGAGAGGCTCCAGACCTCCTTGCGCACACGCTGTTCGGCTGGCGCTGGTAGGCGATCATACGGATGTTGGAGAGCTGCACCCGACCAGCCTTGCCCTTCAATTACGGGTTGATCGCTTTGGGTCGGATTCCACCAGGTGTATTCTGCTGGCGATTGGGCGAGGGCCGCAAGCTTGTTAAAACTGAGAAGAATCAGATAAACCAATAGCGTTTTTTTCATGATTGAAAGCGAATGATCGGCATCCAGGGAAACAAAAGAGCAGATTAAACTTTATTCTATCATCATAAAGGTGATTATAGTCATGTACTAATGTGCCTTTATGGCAATACGCATACGAATTACACGAGTATTTTTGCAGTATGAATAGTTTCCAGATGAGTCAGACGCTGTTTTATCTGATCGAACAGCAGCCAAATTCAGAAAAAGCCGTTTCGTATTTGCGGCAACAGGTCGACGCATTCCATGCGAATCCACAGGTTTCAACCTTTTACCGGGTGTTTACGGCCCTACCCCGTTTCGTTGGCAAACAGCCTGTTGAGGTGCCAGACGATATGGCTTTTGCGATAGAACGCATTCGGCCGGGATTTACCGTAATGGGCTGGACACTGGATCGTCTGGCGCGCGTATGGTGGTTGCTGCAATTGCCAGCCGATGACCAGGCTGTTTATGTCAAAACCATCACGGAGCTTTTTAAAGCGGGCGAGTTGAACGAATTGGTGGCGCTCTATTCAGCGTTGCCTGTGTTGGCTTATCCCGAAGCCTGGCAGTTTCAGGCAACGGAAGGGGTTCGAAACAACATTGGCGATGTGCAGTCGGCCATTATGTTACACAATCCTTATCCCGCCGATTATCTGGATGAACTGGCCTGGAACCAACTCGTGATGAAAGCGTTCTTCACCGATAAAGATATTACGCAAATTATTGGCTTACACGAACGCAAAAACGCCCGGCTGACCCATATTCTGACGGACTATGCCGCTGAACGTCGGGCTGCCGGGCGTAGTTTGCCAGCCAATATTGAGTTGCTGTTAGACTAGTTTAGTACCAGCGATAAATGATCCCGGCCGAAAGCATCAGCGAAGGGGCGGAGTTTTTCAGCAGATCGTAGTTGAAAAATACGTTCTGGTATTGAGCCTGAACTTCGGCACCCAGCCCCTGTTCGCGTTTGCCGTAAAATTTAAGACCGATAGCTGGGGCTATAGCACCTTTAAAGCCGTTTTTCTGGTCGGCCAGGGGACCGAAATAATTGGTGTAATCGATATAGGCACCACCGCCTGCCATCTGGATATAGGGACGAATGGCTGCGGCATTATCGGCAAAGTAGTACGATAGCGAAACCATGGCCGGAATTACCGAGAGCGTTCGGGTCTGAACGGCTGAGATCGACTGCGAGTCGTAGTCGTACACCTGCCGGGGCAACCGCTGATGGGTATATTGATAGCCCGTTTTCAACCCAATCGAAAACCGCTTCGGAAAGAGCCATTCACCATCCAGTGCAAGGTTTGTCGGCGAAATCCGGTCAATATACCCCTGTTGGCCACCCATTGGTAAGGCGACCCCATATCGGGCCGAAATATTGAAGGTTACGTACCGATCATAGATCGATGAACCCATGTACTCATTCTGATATTGTGCCCATGCCGCCGTACTGAGGCCAAGCAGGGCAATTACTGCGAGGATACGTTTCATGACGTTGATTAGCGACTAGCCTGTAAATACATGGATTGATTGAAAATAGCGGTGGTGGCCGCATCGACGGATTGGGTATCCGTAACGTCGGTTCCCCGGATCGTGGCATCATAAATGACATTCACCTGCTTTTGACCACTGCTGTTGGTTGTGCTGTTTTTCAGGTCAACAATCTGGATTTCCCAGTATTGATCGGCAACCTGATACGTGTAGTAAGTCGGATAATAAGGATAATAGCCTCCATATCCACCGTAGCCATAGCCCCAGTAACTCGAATAATACCCGTATGGATCGACGCCTACACCCGTATACTGCTTATTGACCCGGATAATGGCGACTCCCAAATCGGCACTATCTCCTTTGGCCACTCGTTGAAAACCTCTGGCGGTAAGCGTGTTGGCAATATTGTTTACGAACTGAGTCGAAACGCTATTCTGCGCCGGAACGTATCCGGTGTTCGTTTCGATTATCACCGAATCGGGCAAGCTAAACGTTTTGTATTGGCCGAAGTTGACCGACTTATCATAATTGGTAATGTAAACCGGACTATCAGCCGCACTCAGGTCGTCGATCGCATTCTCGCGGCAGGCGCTCAGACTTCCGCCTACTGCCAGCAGTAGGAGCACCCAAAGGCCCCCTTTCCTTACTTGACGTTGATGGTACTTCTTCATAGCTGCATTTGTTGTATACCTATACAACGCGCTGCCAAAGCGGAAGTTTGTAAAACATCAATTAAAATATGGGTAAAAATCATGTGGAACGGCCTCTCATTTTTTGAGAACTTTGCACAACAAAATAGTCTGCCATTGGCAAGGGCCACAAGTCAACGTTGACAATGGCCTGATGAGGATCGACTATTTCTGCTAATTCCTGACTATACCTGCTCATTAGGTATTAAATCGAAATGAATATGGATTTTATGGATTCCATTAAGGGCATGTCGTTTTTTGATATGCATGTCCACATGACTTCCCGAACAACGGACGATTATCAGGCTATGGCCGATGCGGGAATCGTAGCGGTCATTGAGCCTGCTTTCTGGCTGGGTCAACCCCGTACCGGCATCGACTCGTTTCGGGACTACTTCGCAAGTCTGGTCGGCTGGGAGCGATTCCGGGCTTCGCAGTTTGGTATCCGGCACTATTGCACCATTGGCCTGAACTCCAAAGAAGCCAATCAGGAGGCCCTTGCCGAACAGGTTATGGAAATTCTGCCTCTTTTCATCTATAAGGAAGGTGTTGTGGGTGTGGGTGAAATTGGGTTTGACGACCAGACGGCTGCCGAAGAAAAATACTACCGGGCCCAGTTGGAGCTGGCCCGAGAAGCGAACCTGCCGGTACAAATTCATACCCCACACCGTGATAAAAAGCAGGGCACCAGCCGTAGTATGGATATCGCCATTGAGCACGGTATTGATCCCGGTATGGTCATTGTCGATCATAACAATGAGGAAACAGTACGTGAGGTACTGGACCGGGGCTTCTGGGCTGGCTTCACCATCTATCCGTTTACCAAAATGGGAAACGAACGGATGGTAGAAGTTGTAAAACAATATGGGCCGGAGCGCATTATGATCAACTCGGCTGCCGACTGGGGTATCAGCGATCCGCTGGCAGTACCCAAAACGGCGGCTTTAATGAAGCAGCGGGGCATTTCGGACGAAGCCATCCGGCTGGTCACGTTTGCGAATGCGGTAACGGCCTTTGCACAGAGTGGTCAACTGAGTCTGGAAGAGCTTTCGCAGCCGCTGGGCATTGACCAAAGCCAACGCTACAATGGTAGTTCCGTACTGCGCGGTGGGCAGGCCCCAAAGGTCGATAAAGAATCAACGATAATTAACTAATGGCGAAAGAGCGAAAGAGTGAAAGAGCGAAAAATGTTCAGTAGGTTTCGCTCTTTCACTCTTTCATTCTTTCGCTCTTTTACCATGATAAAGGCGCTTCTTTCGCTTACCCGCCCGGCGAATCTGGTAACATCGGTGGCCGACGTGCTGGCGGGTATGGCTATTGCAGGGTATTTCCTGATTCCTAATTTCGACCTGACTGCCATTGTGGGGCTTTGTCTGGCCACCATCGGACTTTACGGTGGAGGTGTCGTGTTCAACGACGTATTCGATGCCGAGCTGGACGCCATCGAACGGCCCGAACGACCCATACCAAGTGGTGTGGTGAGTAAGCAAACAGCTATTATATTGGGTAGTAGCTTATTGGCCGTTGGTATCCTGACGTCGTTTTGGGTGAATCAGACAGCGGGTTTACTAGCTATTGCCATTTCAGCGGCTGCCCTTATCTACGACCGTTTTGGTAAGCACCACAACTGGCTGGGGCCGGTTAATATGGGCTTATGCCGGGGACTGAATCTACTATTGGGGATAAGTATTCTGCCCGATCAGGTGATGCCCTGGGCCTGGGTAGGGCTGGTGCCCATTATTTACATTGCCGCCATCACCATGATCAGTAGGGGCGAAGTCCATGGCGGTAGTCCGGTTACACTTCGCGTGGCGGGTTTGCTGTATGCGCTTGTGATTGGCTGTGTAGCGGCACTCGCTCAGTGGCATCAGCAGTTAGGCACGGCTTTCCCTTTCCTGGTTCTGTTTGGCTATTCTATTTTTCCTCCACTCTGGCGGGCTGTGAAGGAGCCGATAGGCCGTAATATCGGTCTGGCGGTAAAGGCGGGCGTACTATCGCTGATTGTGATGAATGCGGCCTGGGTAGCCGCCTTTGCCTCGTTTCCGCTGGCGTTGCTGGTCTTCTTATTACTGCCTTTATCGCGGTTTTTAGCGAAAGTATTTGCCGTAACGTAAAAAATCAACAGCCGTTAGTAAGCACTAACGGCTGTTGATTTTTTACTATTGAATTCGTTTACGCATTCGCTGGAGAGCAGAACTCTTCCAGAGCCATTTCGAGGTGTTGAGCAATCATTTGTGCTGACCGACCTTCGATGTGGTGCCGCTCAATGAAATGAACCAACTCGCCATCTTTGAAAATAGCAATCGCTGGTGACGATGGCGGATAGGGAAGCAGGTATTCGCGCATCCGGGCCGTTGCCGCAACGTCGCCACCCGCAAAAACAGTGTAGAGGTGATCAGGCTTTAGGGCACTGGCTGCCAAAGCAGCTTTCACGCCCGGACGAGCTGCACCGGCTGCACAGCCACATACCGAGTTTACCATCACTAACGCCGTACCTTGCTGATCGGACATAGCAGCGTCCACTTCGGTTGGCGTGGTCAATTCTTCAAACCCAACGCTGGTCAGGTCTTCCCGCATCGGGACAAGCAAATGAGGAGGATACATATTGTTTAGTAGTTAGTCATTAATAGATAGTCATCAGGTAATCATTGCTTCGTGTCATTGGATAATCATCAGTAAAAACAATTAATGACTTTCAATGACGTCTGAGGCTAATGACCAATGACGTATAGTTTACATAAATCCAAGCTCTAATTTAGCTACTTCGGACATAAGTTCGGTAGAGTAGGGAGGGTCGAATGTGAGTTCAACACTTACGTCGTTGACCCCTTCGATAGCGCGTACTTTTTCCTCGATTTCGGCCGGGATTGAACCCGCCGACGGGCAGGAGGGTGAGGTCAACGTCATCAGAATATACACGTTGTTGACCGGGAATATCTTGATTTCGTAGATAAGCCCCAGTTCATAGACATCGACCGGGATTTCGGGGTCATAGACACCCTTCAGGGCCAGCACAACTTGTTCTTTTAATTCTTCGTCTGTCATTATCGTTGTCATGTTTTGTCAAGCCTGGTCAGATAGTGTCAAGTGTTGATAGGTTGGACGTACTGCTTTACCACACCTGACTACGTTTGACTATTCCTGACTCTTATTGCTTTACGGTTGAATAGGCCCGGCCATAGGCTTTCATTCGTTCAATCATGGAGGCTAGTCCACCTGCCCGTAGGGAGGTAATCAGGTTGCCCATACCTACCCGTGGAATGAAATACAGATCCGCATTGGCAATGTCTTCCGGTTTCTCGCCCGACAATACCCGAATCAGCAGCCCCACCAATCCTTTCGAAATTTGGGCGGTAGGTTCGCTGTCTCCGTAAAAATAAAGTCGGTCGCCTTTTAGTTCGGCATCCACCCATACTTTCGACTGACAACCCATAATTCGGTTTTCGTCTGTCTTTTTCGATTCGGCCATGGGAGGGAGTTTTTTGCCTAAATCGATGATGTATTGCGTCTTGTCGAGCTGATCTTCGAACAAATCGAACTCGTCAATGATTTCGTCCTGCTTTTCGTTAATGGTCATCTTAAAGTTTACCTAATTGACTGGCCTGATGTTTAATTGTCAATAAGTTGACCACGCCATTTTGGTACGAATAAATTAATCTATAGTCACCAACAAACACTTCCCGGATGAAATGAACCTGTTTTTCAGGAACCATACGTCCCATTTCCGGAAATTGCTTTAGTAAGTCGATTTTATTTATCAATTGATCACCTCACTGGTTGGCATATTGAAATGATTGCCGTTCCAGGTACTGACAAATTGAATCAAAATCGGCTTCAGCTTCCTGGGTCCAATTTATCGTTGCTGCCATTTTCTGAATTTCGCAACAACGTCTTCATGAGGTATGGTTCGGCCTTCCTCAACGTCACGAAGGCCACGTTCAATTTTCGAAAGAAGAAAAATGCGTTCAATCATTTCTTCTGCCGAAAATTGTTCTGGCATCTCGTTAAGATAAGCGATAACTTTTTGTTTTTCGAGAAGTTCCATGCTTTATAACATCATTTTCTGCACCCGACGCAGTCCCTGTACCAGCCGGTCAACTTCGTCTCTGGTGTTATAAACCGCAAACGAGGCCCGCGTAGTTCCGGCAATGCCAAAGCGTTGCATCAGGGGCATGGTGCAGTGATGGCCCGTTCGGACAGCAATGCCCTGCTGATCCAGAATGACGCCAATGTCCTGATGGTGAATGCCCTCCATGACAAAGGAAATGACCCCAATTTTGTGTTTGGCCTGACCAATGATGCGCAAGCCGTCCAGACCTGCTAATTGTTCGGTGGCATAGTGAAGTAGATCGGCTTCGTGGGCAGCAATAGCTTCCTTACCTAAACCGGCCATGTACTCAAGCGCCGTTTTTACCGCCACCACATCGGCAATGTTGGGCGTACCGGCTTCGAACTTATAGGGCAGATCGGCATAGGTCGTTTTGGCAAACGTTACTTCCTTAATCATCTCGCCACCACCCCGGTAAGGCGGCATGGCGTCCAGGATTGCCCTTTTGCCATACAGAACGCCCATGCCCGTTGGGCCATACAATTTATGAGCCGATAAAACATAAAAATCTGCATCGAGGGCCTGCACATCAAGCTCGAGGTGCGAGCTGGCCTGCGCCCCATCGATCAGGACAACGGCCCCGACGGCATGGGCTTTGTCGATGATGGTTTTGACAGGGTTGATGGTGCCCAGTGCGTTGGATACGTGTACGCAGGAAACAAACTTCGTTTTTTCGGACAGCAGCTTTTCGTATTCATCCAGCAGCAGTTCGCCATTATCGTTCACCGGAATTACTTTCAGTATGCAGCCTTTCTCTTCGCATAGCATCTGCCAGGGAACGATGTTGGAGTGGTGCTCCATGGTCGAGATAATGATCTCATCCCCTTCCTTCAGGAAATGACGACCGTAGCTCTGAGCGACCAGGTTGATACCGTCGGTAGTGCCGTAGGTAAAGATGATCTCCTGCCAGTGTTTGGCATTCAGAAATTCCTGAATGGCCCGACGTGACGCTTCAAAAGCGGCCGTAGCCTGTTCGGCCAGATGGTGAATACCCCGGTGAATATTCGCATTATACCCTTCGTAGTATCGCGTCAGCGCATGGATAACGGGCAAAGGTTTCTGATTCGTAGCGGCATTGTCGAAATAAACCAGGGGCCGACCGTTGACCTGCTGATCCAGTATCGGAAAGTCCTGACGAATTTTCTGAATGTCGAGTGGGGTATCTATGGCTGATTGCATGGGTACGCAAAAGAATGTCTACTGATAGAGAAACGCAAAACGGCTCGGATTAGGTTCGGAGATTTGATTATGTACAGGGTAAATTCACAACCCAAATAGATTGGATTAATATTATTTAATACTGTGAGCAGTTTATAGTTAAGTCTAAGCCGCCCTGCGCTGCCAAAATTGGCAATTCAGGCTATCCAGCCGATTTATATCAACTAAGCCATCAGAACTGAGTTGGCTATATATCAGTTTCCACACCCGACGGTTGGTTTCCCGTCGAACCAAAGCGTTCATCGACTTCAGTAATGAAGCATCAGCCGCCAGCAACAAACGAGCAACATTTACCGTGCTAAGCGTCGCGTTCAAGTGGTAGTCTAACTTCTCATCACTGCGTGCCTGACACTGGCTCAAACC
>NZ_KB893216.1 GCF_000374025.1 Spirosoma panaciterrae DSM 21099
TACTCATCAGCCTTCTGGCTCGACTCCAAAGCCGAGGCTTCGTACTCATCAGCCTTCTGACTCGACTCCAAAGCTGCCGCTTCGTACTCATCAGCCTTCTGACTCGACTCCAAAGCTGCCGCTTCAAGTTTATCAACAGAATTTGCTGATTCTGTAGCCTGAGCTTCCAGTGTTTGAATATGTTCAATCTGAGTTGCGGCTTGAGCATCTAGCGTAGTGATATGCTCAGCCTGAGTACTGGCTTGGCTCTCTAAGGTCTGAATATGTTCGGCCTGAGAAGTTGCCTGGCTTTCCAGCGTGTGGATATGCTCGGCTTGCGTGGTGGCCTGAGATTCTAAATCTCGTATGTGCATCTGAGCCGTCGATGCATCATGCTCATGAGCCTGGGTAGTCTTCAGGACATCGGCGGCATCATGCTCATGCGCTTGTATATTCTTCAAAGCATCGGACGCGTCATGTTCATGGGCCTGCATGGTTTTTAACAAATCAGCCGTATCATGCTCATGGGCTTGTGTATTCTTTAAGGCGTCGGCGGCATCATGCTCGTGCGCTTGTGTGCTTTTTAATGCATCAGCCGCATCGTGTTCGTTTTGTTGAACCTGTTTCAGCACAGCTTCGATCAGATGCTCGTATTCCTGCGCTTTGTTCATGGCCGCCAGTGCATCCTGCTCATGCGTTTTGGCGGCATCGAAAGCCGCTTTGGCTTCGGCCTGGAAATGGGTGATTTCGTCCAGCAGGGCCTGTACTTTATCATGATCGGCCTTTATTTGGTCAAGTGCCGCCTGGGCCTGGTCGAGTATACTATCGCCGGTGAACGCACCGGAATCGGTAGCTCCGTTTACTGCCATAATTGAAAAGGGTATAGAAGTCGTTTTTGAATGGTCAATACTACAGGCAACTCTCCCCTCTGCAAAGCAGTACATAACAACTGGTCGTTTTTACGAACAATTGGTCGAATGCCCCCCGTCGGCATCCGTTTATTTTGTAACGTCATTTCCTCTCTCAATCATAAAGATTTCTGTACGTAATCATGAGCAAACTACTTCAGCAACAATACCCCCGATTTAGTCGGAGTTATACAGAGTTTATAGCCAGTCTTGGCGATGTTAGTCTACCCAGTATTGGCACTCATATTGAACCAAAACTGCGGCAACTGGCCGACGCCTACGATACTGAGGTGGTTACACTTCAGCTACTCATTGTTGGCGAGCCTACTCCCTCCTGGTGTCAGCATCTGGCCAACTACTTTTGCCTTGATCCGGCGCAAACGGCTATCGATTTCAGAAAGGCCATCGACACCACCTGGAACGGATTACCGTTTCGACTGCAGTTTGTTAGTCTCATTCAGGCATCGGTTCGGCCGGTGGGGGTGTATCCAGGGCATCTGGCCTTTATTGCGTTTGTCGATACTACCGATGCTACGGCCGAAAATCTGGCTGTGGTGCAGCTTTGGGCACGGCGATTCGCCTGGGTTTGTGTGCTTCACGACCAGCCCACCACGCTCCCCATCTGGCCCAACGCCGACCGATTTCTGTCGGTTTCGTACAGCACATATAAAGCCGACTCGCCCCGCTTTTGGGAAACACCCCTCTTCGCTAGTCAGGTAGCCATTGTGCATACGTATAACTCACTGCTCACCATCGACTCGATACACGAAGCTCTTAATCAACTTACGGGGCAGGCCGAACGCGCTACCCGACTCAATAAACTCCTAAATCAGGCTGGAAGTGGATCAGCCCGAGGAGGGGTAGAATCGGACCCGTTTAGTACACTCAAGGCCTTTATGCAACAAAAGCTGCCCCAGTTTGAAAAAGACGCACTCGACCAGTTAGATGCCTATTTTATGCCCGGAACAGGTCGGTATTGGACCGATATCAATCCGACCATCGACTCGCTGACCGAACTGGAAACGGTTCAACGCGCCAAAACCAACCTGCTTCGGATCGATCAAAACGCCATAAACTTGTTTATGAAACACGTTCGACGGGTCATCCAGCGGAATCTGACTCAAGCTTTCGAACCGATTCGAAAAGGATTTGAAACGCTCGAAAAGGAACTAAACGATCTGGCCACCAGTAAAAAACTGCCACCTGTTTCGCTCTTTTTTACCCATCTGACCGAAAATCAGCTTCAGCCCATTCTGGATAGTGCCGTTCGGATCGACCGGGCGTATGAAGCCAGCATCAATCGAAAAGGTTTTTATGAATATGCGATGGCCGTTCGGCGATACCAGATGATGTTTTTTATGTTTGCCTCAACCTTTGGCGTAGCCGCTACCATTCGAACGCATCTTGAGGTTATGATTCCACTTAGTCTTGCTTTGATGAGCTATGGGATTTATTCGATTCGGAAAACTGTGATGCAGGAACGAGCCGAAGTGCAGGAACGTGAACTCGAAAAAGCTCATGATACTCTGCGGGAAGAATCGCGCCGGATCAGTGGTGAGGTCCAAAGCCGCTGGCGACGACAACTGAGCGAGTATTTTAAAGGGCAACAGACGGGACTTTTGCGGCAACTCGACGATATAGCCGTTGCTTACCAGCAACAACGGGTTGCTGAAGCCGACGACGAGCAGCGTCGGCTTCGACGGGTAACCCAACGATACGAAAGCCTGGAAAAACAGTTGTATACCCTTACCCAGGCTCTGCGCAACTGGCAGCGCAACCAGCAAACGATTAAGAATGAGTTGCGTAGTGCGTATCTGGCTTTGCGCTAGGGTGTGCTCGTAACCACCCGAAAGCCTACACTATGAAAACCCTCGTCGGGGTTGGCCGAGTGGCGATTCACTACCCGAAGTTCTTTCAGATCGCTCCGCCAGGAGCCACCCCGAACCACTCGTTTATCGCCTTTGGTAGCTCCGGTAGGGTTTTCGGTGGGGCTTTTGTCGTAATATTTTCGGTCGTACCGATCCAAACACCACTCCCAGGCATTACCGCTCATATCGAATAAACCCAGTTCATTTGGTTTTTTCTGGCCAACGAGATGCGCTTTTCGGCCCGAATTGCCCGTAAACCAGGCTATATCGTCGACCTTTCCGCTACCGGCATAAGTTGTCGACAGACTCCGGTTGCCACCCCGGGCAGCATATTCCCACTGAGCCTCGGTTGGCAGGCCAAAAACCCGGTTGGTTTTCTGCGACAACCATTGACAAAACGCCTGAGCATCATTCCAGGAAACGAACAAGACCGGCTCCCGTTCCGATTCGTCGGCGTGTACTTTGCCGGATGCGTCGGTATTCCAGCTAAGGTCTTTCCGTTTTTCCCAGACATCGGCATTACCCGTGGCCGTATTGATATACGCGCCTTCGTTTTTTTCGGCATCGGTCCTATACCCGCTCTCGCGCACAAACTGACGAAACTGAACAACCGTTACTTCATATTTGCTGATGTAAAAATTGGTCAGGCGAACCGTGTGGGCGGGTACATTATCACTTTTCCCTTCCGAAAACAGATCGCCCATCTCAAAACTCCCGCCTTCGACCAGTACCATATTGGCCGAAATTTCGTTTAGAATGGGATCTTTGTAGCGAGGTGGCGGGGGCGGTGTAGCGGCTAGTGTATCGATTTTACGGATACGGTCCACCAGTCGGCTAAATTCGAGTGGCTCGACTTTCAAATCATTACTAACCCGGACAGTTCGACTAATCCGCATCCCCGGACGCTGACCTTCGGCTTCGAGGAGGTATTCGCCAGCCAGTACTTTTTCCTTCGTTTTGCTATCGGCCGTTAGCGTAAACGAATACGCCTTAACCCCCGTAAGTTTTACGACACAGGCACTATCGGTTGCCAGTAGCAGATAGGTGTTTTGTAAAACTGCCGATGGGCCGGAACGATTGTCGTAGGAACGAGTAGCCGGGCGATAGGATGGCGTGGAAGCTGAGCGAGCCGGTGCGGTCGAAGCGGGTTTGGGTGTGTTTCCCTGCCGAACCCGAAACTGCCCACATGTGGTGTCTACGATACTAAGCAGGCACAGCGTTATGATAACTCCAGAGCGCATCATGCTATTGGTCATTTACTTCTAATTCTATTTCACCTTTTGTATTAAAGCCTTCACAACCCGGTATGAGCGCCTTGGGAGTTGGTAGAAGATTCTCCTGTTGATCGTACAGAATAAGATCGACAAACACGGCTTTTTTATTCCACTGACGCACCCCATTCGTCAGCTTTACATTTGGCAGGCTAACCATGGCCCCCGGCTGAATAGGGGCTAACTTCTCGGTGGCGCCCTGAATAGGCGGGAGCCATACAAAGCCTTTTTCGGTACTATCGTAGGTATATGCTACCAGCCCCCCCAGCGAAAGCGGTTCCGACATCAGGTTTCTAATTTTTATCTCGCGCGGTTCGCCAAAACTCTTGTTTAGAAACTCGTATTTTGCATACTGGGCCGGGGTCAGTACATACGGTGCTTTGTGCTGGCGGTCGTAGATGAGCCAGCCAATCAACCCCATACATAGCACCAGGGCAGGCCATAAAACGGCCGGGTGGGCATACCAGGCCGGTGGGGTTACAGGGGCCATAGCGGGTCGGTCGGGCGTGAGTTTAATAGGTTTCGATTCCGACAATCGACTGACAACGGGCGTTGGACTGGGCAGGCTATCGAGCGGTACTTCCCGGCCTTCGAGCAGCGTTTCCTTGGCGTGGTTCAACTCCTGTAATGCCTGTTCATAGGGCTGTCGCTGATCGGGAGACAGGTCCATTTGTTGCAGAATCAGGCTGCGTTTTTTCTGGTAGTTCGCCAGCATCGCATCTATGGTAGCCTCTTCCGAGAGTCCCAACAAGTCGGCGGCCTGGCTTCGGGTCATAGGTTCGCCTGCTCTGGTTAAATCAAGCCCCTCCACGTTGGTATCGGCCATGGATGCATCGGATTGCTGGGTGAGCAGGTCGGTCACTTTGATTCGATACGTGCCAAAGGCTACCCAGTCGGAAGGTTGCACCACTTTTTGCCGAATAGGCCAGCCATTGACATAGGTACGGGTATCGCCCGTAAGGTCGCGCAACAGCCATACCCCCTGGGTCAGCATGAGTTCGGCATGGTGAGCCGCGACCGACGGGTCATTGAATCGAATATCATTTTCAGCCGAACGGCCAATTCTATAGTGTGCCATAACGGAAGTCAGTACGATTAAAAAGATACGGCAAAGCCCAGGGCCAATCCCTCGCTCAATTGTAGCCCATCGGCCACATCGGTATCATAGATACCAATCAGCGTCAGGTTCACATTCATGAAGTTGTTCACCCGGCCCGTGGCGGTTAGGTCGAGTCGATGGGTAGGGGTTTTGAGTTGAGGCATATACGCCACAAACAGCCCATAGCGGACGTTCAGGTTTACGTTCTGAACCACATCATGCCGATAGGTCACAACCAATTGCGAGCCGAACTGATTGAGTAGGGTTTTTCCTGGATCGACCCCATAATTAGTAGGTACGTCCTGCTGCACGACCGAATTGGTAACGAAGGTTTGCCGAAGGGTAGCCAGCCCAAGCTGTACGGCAAAATACGACACGGGAGCATACTCTACCCCCACCGACTCGAAGAGGTAACCGGGTGCCATAAAGGTCGAAGAAACCGGGTTGTTCGGGTTGTTATAATTTACGCCTTGTCCAAACTGTGAGAGGAATGTCACGTTGCCAAAGGCATTCCAGGCGGTGGTAAGGGTTCGGGCATATTTTGAGTCAAGGAAAATACGATCACTATTCTTTCGCAGCCCCCCCTGCCCCGGCGCATTCAGAAAACCGTATTGCAGTTGAGCCGTATTGGTCCATCGGTGCCGGGACCGACTGTAGATGGCGCTGGCGTTACTTACCAGGCGTAGGGTCAGGCTACTACTACCTCCACCTTTCCAGGCTTTGCTGACTGCGGCCTGTGCTATATTAAGCCCCAGATGAACGTCGGTTTTCCAGGGCTTATCGGCTCGACTCACATCGTCCTGAGCCTGTAACAGGCCTGGTAGGCATAGGCACACTATAAAAAAAATGATTCGCATGAAGTTACGGATGAGGGGTTATGACTGAAATTAGTACTTTGCATTGTATTTACTTTTTCAAAAAATGACTACTGTACTTTCACCCATTTCATTGGCTGCCGAAGGCCCCGACACGCGGTCGGCCCTGTATCCATTACAGCCCGGGCTCAACAAAATCGGACGGCGGGCCGATGCCGAACAAAAGCCGCTGCTCAACGAAGTATTGATCGATACGAACGATGTACTCATTCATCGGCAATACCATTGCCAGATCGAGGTTCGGCATCGGACCGACGGGGGCGGATTCGATTACGTCCTTTCGGCCTATCCGGGTGCTACCAATCCCACTGTTCTGATTGCGGATGCGGCTATGCCGCTTCATGCGCTCGACCAGGTTTACCTACAACCCGGAGCTGCGTTTACTCTCGGGAGCACAACGCTACGGCTGCAATTCGACGCGTAGCGTAATGTCGCCAATGGTCAGGATATCGCCCGGATAGATGGGCATACCGTCGGGGCTGGCCCGGGCTGCGTTGACAAAAACACCATTTCGAGACGGCAGCCAGGCCTTATCGCCCTCGTCGGTTTCGCGCCACTGTCCATCCCGAATAAACCACTCGCCTGTTTTTTTCGACCGTTCGATGGTGGCATGAAAACGAGAAATGTAGGGCGTATTGTCGTTAAACTCCCGAATCGAAACATCATTGTCGGTCAGTTCAAAGTCGGAGTATCGACCCAGATTCACCAGCCCTTTGATGGCTACAAAAGGGCCTAAATCATAGCACTGCCCCGTTTCGGGGCCTACCATAACTCGTAGCTGCAAAGCCCCTCGTAGCAACGTTTCGCCACAATACCCACAACGGGCGACCCGACGGCTGGGCTGCTCATGCTGGCAGCGCGGGCAATACATCAGCGGCTCTACTTCACCAAGTCGATCCAGCAACGCCTGGGTATTCTGAATCCGATGGGCCGGATTGGCACGCAGGCAGTCGGCAATCAGGTCGTACCAGAAATCAGAAAATTTCCCTTCGCGTTTAAACTGGTTCAGGTATATCCAGTTTTCATTTTGCACACGCTTGCTGTATTCGGCCACCTCCTCGTGGTAGGTGTTCCGATTGGCTGTACTGGGCGGCTCGCCATGTGGAAAATATCCTTTTGAAATCAACTCGAACAGAAGTACCCCAAAACTGAATATATCGATGGTGGGCAATTTGGACTGGTATTGTTTGTTGGCAATTCGAAACAGTTCAGGAGCCATATAGACATCCGTCCCCAGCGTTTCGTGCGATTTGGTCATCCGAACGTCCAGCCGACCCGACACGCCAAAGTCGATCAATTTCAGCCGATTCTGATGAAACATCACATTCGACGGCTTCAGGTCGCGGTGAATAATACCCGATCGATGTAGCTGCGACAGCCCGCGAAGCAGATCAACGGCTATAGCCTTGAGCCGATGGTCGGGCCATTCCTGCCCTACCCGTGCCGACAACGAGCCGCCTTCGCAGTAATCCATCAGAAAAAACGGATTACCCCGGTGAAAGCCTTTTTCGTAAGTTTTCACAAAATAGTCGGTATTGGCCTGCTGACCTAACCGATACTCCATCCAGAAACGCGTTTTCAGGGTTTCGTGGCTGGCACTGTCGGTTTCCCAAAGGCGGCAAAGCTTCAGGGCGAACGACTGACCATCGCTAATCCGGTCGACCCGATGTACGGTACAGTAACCTCCATGCCCCAGTTTTGGGCCAATCGTATAGCCTTCACCGGTTTCGGTAGTCAATACAACGGGTAAATCGGCCAATGTTTCTACGGTTTCAGTCGATATTGGCCCCACCGGGGTTTGAAACAGTTTCGGAAACACCCGACCTAGTAACTGCTGGGCAAGACTTTTCTGGGGTAATGGTTTTCCACACTGCACACAAAGTGTAAAGGCAGTGGGATTGTTGAAATGACAGGCCGGACAGTAAATTTTATCCATACTAAAGGATTTCGAATCGAAACATCCGATCGCCAAGCAACAGCACATCACCCGCTTTGATAGGCGTAGGACCATCGACCCGCAAATACGTGGTTTGTACGGAGCTAAGGTTACGGACGTACCACTGACCATCGACAAAATCAAGTTGCGCATGTCCATTTCCCGAAATGGTCAGGTTCTCAGGATCAACCCTGTCGCGGTCGAGCAACTGGGGTGTATCGTCGAGGTCGATGGGCAATAATTCGGCTTCCTGCATACGCGGTATGGGCGTGAGCCGACAGCGGGGAGGTTCCACAACGGCCGGTTGCGTGTACGGATTGTAGGTCATGCGGGGCCGGGGAGCTGGCGAAATCTCCTGAACCGGCGATGATGTGGACGATGCCTCCGGGGTAGAGATTGGCTCAATGGTTGGTAGTATGGGTTTAGGTTGTTCAATAGGCTCCACCGTAGTAGCCCGGCTCGCCGAAGGCCAAACTACCCCCGATGGGCGGGCAGTTGACTGATGAACCGCTGGCGCAGGAACGGTAGGCATACGAGGGGCTTCAAACGTTGGTGCACTGTATTCGTCCTGATGCGGGCAGGGCGGGCAAAAGTCTTCGCCGGGTCGTTTGGGGTAGCGACATTCGGCGCATTCGGGCGGCAATTGCCGGGCAGTGAGGTTCGAGGCAGCTTGTTGCCGCTGCTGGTAGGTGGCGGCATCGATGGTTCGGCGGTCGTTGGGTTGTTCGGGCATGAGCGCAGGGATTTATTGGGGGGTATATTCCCAAACTTCAGTGGGTTTAGAAGGCGTATAAACAGGCGAGCCACTTACATACCCTTTCCCGTTGATACTGAAGCTACCATAGGGATAAAGCGGTGGGGCTATGTTGGGATCGGGCAGGCGGCTCCAGCTATTGGCTTTTAGATCGAACCGATAAAAGGCATTATCGCCATTGCCCCCGAGGCCATACACATAATCGCCGATCTGAAACGGGTATTGTACAGAGCGGTTATTAGGGATACCAGGGAGTTGTTGCCAGGTATCAGAGGAAAGTGTATACTGATAAACGACACTATTAAAAAAAGCATAGCCTTTACCATTGTAAACTAGCGTTCTAATAATACCATTAGTATTGAATGAAGGGAGATACTGGAGATACTGTTGTTGGGTCCATCGACCAGTAGTTAAATCCAGCAGCCATGCATCGCTAAAGTTTTGCGAATAAGAACTTATTGCAGTATCCCCCACTGTTTTTGTATACGAATAATACCCTCCTCCAATGTAGCATTTACCATCGAACGCTAATCCAGCAATTCCAGCCCGACCTTGCCCTGGGAAATCGGCGATTTTGGTTAGCCGTTCGGTTACTGGATCAAACTCGTACAAGCTCTTATCATACAGATAGTCTCCAGTGGGCGTAGCAGGCGATTTCGAGCCACCAAACATATATAGCTTATCGGCACTGGCAAACGAAGTATAACCTGAAAAACCAGTGGACTGATAAAGATTGGCTTTTAACGAAAGCTGACGGGAGTTGACATCGACTAGAAAAATCGCACTCCCACCAAACATATAGGACTTGTTATTAAAAACGTATCCAATGCCAGAGAATGAAAAATTGTCCACTACTTTGCGCCAGCCCGATGCCACAGCCCCAAAGGCACATGGACCAAAGGCGGCATTGAGTTTCTGAATATCATCAGCCGTGGGTGTTTTTACCGTAGTCGACAGGTACGGGTACATGATCGATGCTTGGTCATCTGAATCGGGCAAACCCATCAAATGCCCCATCCAGTACATTTCCAGATTGATTAGTCCCGCTCCATTGTTGGCCCGCAGTTGCGGTTCATTGGAGTTAACGTAAACCGAATACGAATAGCGGATCGAATTATCATTTACAGACGTTGATAAATACGATAACCGATTGTAAGCCAGCCTGGCTCCCGCTTGTCGGGCAGTGTATGACGCATTCAAATACACATCGGTCATGGTATTGCAGAAAAAGATTGAGTAATTACTCGTCGGTACCGAATAACTGGCAAATCGGACGGTCGGCAGATTGGCATTTAACTGGGTAAGCCCTTTCGTAAAATCATGACTGACAGATGCCGCCGAATTGGCACCGCACCAATTCCAGTTTGCCCGAACAATGCAATTCGGTACATTCTGGGTGTTCATGGGCGTGATAAAAGCGCCCGCAACGGGTAAAAACGTCGTGCTGTTGTTGAAGGTGTATAGTTTCTTCAGCGTGGCTATTTCATCCGTTGTCAGGCTGGTGTTTGGGTTGATCGATTTGACGGTGCCATACATCAGGTCGGTGTCTTTGCTCGAAACGGGCAAGCCCAGCACCTGACCAATAATCTGCGACAAAGCCGATTGCAGCCGGGTTTGTGTCCAGCTATCAGCCTCCCAATTCAGTAAAATAGTGTAACCGTCCATACCGCTGATATCGGTATACGTTATTTTAGCGGTTACTCCCGAACCCACAGCACTGGCCGAGGCCAGCGAAACCGTAAACGTAGGTATCTTATCAGTAGCCGTTTTTTGTCCAAATCGGTGTAGAAATCCAGCATTGCTATATGTTTTGAAGGCATTATCGATAGCAGAGCCAGCCCAATCAGGCACATTACTCAGTCCCTTGGCTACCGTCGACTGGTACGTAAGGATTTGTTTGCCGAAATACTTGGGGCCAGGCAGTTTCAGCGTTCCGGCATCGACGGTGATTGTTAGTGGGCAATATTGTCCAAATCTACTGTCAAAGGTTATTTTTTCGGCTGAGCCAAGGGTAGTCAGGGGTTGTTCGGGGCGGTAAGCCACGTACATAATGGATGTTGGGTCGGTACTGCGGGTAAAGCCCAGATAATAGCCAAGCTGCTGTGCTACGGCCTGCCGCAGGGTGTTATCGTTCCATTTAAAATCCTGCCGCAATAGGATATTGGCCGTGCCGGGCGTACTTCCTTTTTCTAACTTGCTGAGGGGCAACATACTCAACGAAACCGTTCCGTCGGATACCTGGCTTACCGCAAACGACTCTTTGGGCGCAAACCGAATACGGATAAGGGCACTATCGGGCTTAGTAGTCAATCGAAACTGTGCATAGCTTTTCTGGCTGTTCCAGATGTCGGCGGCCTGTTGCACATCGGTGGTCAGTCTGGCATCATCGTAAATGGCTTTATTGGTTTCGATCAGATACCGGATACCGCCACAGCGATTGTCGAAGATGGGCTCGGCCAGATTATCGGTTCCAGCCAGCAATTGCGGGCACTCCGTTCCGAATTTGGCCAAAATGGCCTTTATGTCGGATGCGTCCAATTTGGCAACTGGTTTTTGCAGATCGGGCAAGGCCATGACCGATGCCTCTACGAAATTATTTACGGCTAAGCCCACAATACGCCCAATCTGGTGCATGAGTATCGCCTTTAGCTGGGCGACTGTTAGTTTGGCGTCGGCATTGATGTAAATGGTTGCATTCTTATTGGCATCGACCGTATACGACGACAGGGTTTTGACCTGATAGGAAATTAGGCCAGGTGTGTCGATGCCTTTCATATTGGCCGCTGCTACCTGCACCACCGTAACATTGGGCTGCGTACTTCGCTGTTCAAACCGGAGTGTGGAACCCACATTCGTGTATTCGTCGAAAGCAGCCTGAATCGTAGACGTTTCGACACCTGAAAATGCAGGAGTACTATTTCCCATGGTCCAGTACATGGTTTGGCAGGTTGACCAGTTGGCCGTTGGGTCTGTAGTCAACAAAGCCGATTGTTTCCCCACCGGGTCGAGGTCGCGGTTATAGCATCCAATAGCCAGCAGAGCCCAAAAAGTGAATAAGCGAGTCAGAAGTGTACGAACAGCGATCATCTTTTAAAACGGTTTAAAGACGAGTTCGATCCCCCAACTCGTGACATCGGCCAGAGCCGCTGTTCGGTTGGTAGCATTGTCGGTAAAATCGGCATTCAGCAAATTGCCTATGTGCTGATAAGTGGCCATGATGCCTATTCGCTTCCGGTCGGTTAACTCCAGTTCAAAGCCCAGGGCCATATTGCTTCCCCGAATGGTCTGATTCAGGGCTGTCATATCGGTCGTTTGTACCCCAGCCGCCCAATTGTCGTACTGAAATGAAGTAGGCCGGTAGAACGACAGGCCGCCCTGCGCTACGAGTCGAACGGGCGAATTTTTTCCCAACTTGATCTGTACGCGAAGGTTTAGCGGCAGTTGTGCCAATCCATATGCAAACGTTTCGATTTTCTGGGTACCCGGTTCGGTGGTGGTCATAAACCGGCCCGGCATCCAGTGCAAACCTGATGAAAACGATACGGGACTATTCGGAAACAACATCAACCGACAGCCTACGTAGGGGAACAACCCACTGCGCCCCGGCACAGACCCGGCCTGATTGGATAGATTGGGTAGGGCATAGGCCGTACCCGCCACCAGCGCTGCACCGAGCAGGGTGATGGGTTCCCGTCTTTTACGCGTTTTCGTTATCACTGATTTTACTGGGGCTTTGGACGGTAAAGCGGTAGTCAGTGCTTCGGCACGCAATGCATTGATTTTCTGATTAGCTTCGTCCAGCTTTGTCCGCAAGAGCGGTTTCTCCCCGTAGGTTAGTGCTTCAATAAAGCGTTTCCGGGCATCGGCATAACGGGTATTCTGCATAAGTAAGTCGCCGTCCTGCTCCAGTTGTTGCACCAGTTGCTGCTGAATGGTTTTATTGCCGGGCTGCTGGGCGAGCAACTGACGCAGTTGGGCCAGAGTTTTAGGCTGATTTTCTTTGGCTCTCCGGGCTTCGCCTAACTTTTGGAGTAGGTAGGGATCGTTCTCGCGATTGGGTAACGATAGGGCACCTTTGTATTTCTGAATAGCCATAGCGTAATCTCCTTTTTGCATGAACTCGTCCCCTTTTTGCTTTAATACGACATACTGATCGACCTTAGAGGGCTGATTGACGTTGTTTCGTAGCTGTTCCTGAAAAGCCAGGTACGGCAGCAACGGTTTACCCGTTCGCTCGATCTCCCGATTATTAGTTACTTCGGCCTTAAACACAATTGCCTTTCTGGACACCATTCCATAGGCGGCTATATACCGACTAAGGGCTGTTGAGTACTCTTTTTGCTGCAACCGTTTGTCGCCATCGGCTTCCAGCAAATCGGCAATGCGTCGCGAGGCATTAACATCCGCAGGGTTCAGGGTCAGGTTTTTTTTCAAGGTTGCCAGTGGTACATCGAGCGAAGCTTTAGTGGCCAGGGCTCGTTCCAGTTGTTTTTGGGCATCCAGCATTTGCTGGCATCGACCGATCTGCTGTCGGGAGTGCGGATCTTTTTCGTACCCAAACAAAGCCAGACACGCCTTATACAGCGATTGGGCTCGTTCGTAGTCGCCATCGGCATACTTTGCATCGGCCATTTTCCGATAAACCGGATAATCGGATGGTCTGACTGAATTCGATTGTGCCATCGTTTGCAAAAGCCCACCCACCCATAAGCCTAGCAAGGCTGCCAGAAAATGCCGTTGCCATCGGGTTCGGTTTCGCTTCGGAACGGTTCGCATTACAACAGACATTCAGTAAGGCAGCATTAGAGGTGACGGAGCGGAATTACTTTTCCGAGTTCAACTGATTGGTACAGGTTTCAATCTTCTGCCGTATTTCGGTCGTGTTCTGCAAGGCCTGGGCAACCTGATACCACTGGCGGGCAAAGTCGTACTCACCTGCCTGAAACATAGCGTCGCCCGTTTGTTTGTACTTGTTATACAGGCTCCCGAACCGTTGAACGGTCAGATTATGCTGTCGGCTCAGGCCATACGCCTGGTTGAAAAAGACTATAGCGGCTTCCTTGTCGTTGTCGTTGTTAATGGCAGCCTGCCCCTGGTCGATCAGCTGTGTCACCTTATCGGCATAGTTCTCTGTTCTAACCGAAACGGCCGATCCCGATGTATTTCTGGCCAATTGGGGAGGGTGAATATCCGTTTGCTTTTGTACACGCAATGGTTTTGTGGCGGAGTCAGTAGGCCCAGCTGATACCTGCTCAACGGGTTTGACCGGAACTTCCCACGATGCCGCTCCCTGGGTATCGGACGAGACCAGTGGTTTTTCCATGACGGTTGCTGGTGGAGCCGCTACTGGTTTTTTGGACGTTGATGGGGTCGGGTCGGCAGACCCTATAATCCATATTTCTGCCAGAACGATGGCGATTATAGCCAGACCACCTCCCCACACAAGCAGAGTTTTCCAACGGGCAGGTTTACGAGTAATCGTCCAGCGTTTAGACTCCCGTTGGCTTGTCTGCCGGATGTATTCGTTTGCCTGCCGGATGAAGGTATTGGCCTGTTCATCGCCAGGTACTAACTGAAGTGCTTTTTCGTACAACATAATCACGTGCTGAAACGACCGACGTGCATCGTACTGCTGTTGAAATCGGTCAACTGCCTGCTGAAACAGGGGTTGCGCCCGCTCCATAATTTCCTCATAGGTTTCAACCGCCGGGTCGATAATTGGCCACTTCCCCGTTTGCAGAAAGTGTTCCCCGCTTTCCATCAATTGCCGGGCTGTAGGCCGCTGGATCGGATCGACAGCCAGACACCAGCGCAGTAGCAGATTCAGTTGGGATGAAAAATGGGTAGGCAGATCGGGTATGCTGGCACCAAAATTCAACAATCGCCCGCCATCGCTACCAAATGGCAGATCGCCCGTCAACATTTCAAATACAGTAACCCCCAGCGAAAAAATATCTTTTTTAGGGTCTTCTTTGAGCGTAAATACCTCTGGTGGTGCATAGGGTGCCGAAAACGATAGTCGTTCAGCTTCGCTGGCGCTGGTGGCCGTTGCCCGTACCAGGGTTGTTCGCATTTTTTTACTAATACCAAAATCGGTGAGCATAAATTGTTGCTCATCACCAAGCAGAATATTATCCGGTTTGATGTCGCGGTGAATAATCTCCGCTTTGTGCAGATAATGTAAGGCGCTTCCTATCTGAGCCAGCAGTCGGGCTACTTCGCCCTCCGAATAGAGCTGAACGGCACCCATTGTACCATCTAACCGGCCAAAGACGGAGCCATTGGCACAGAAGGGCATCAATAAATACGGTCTTCGATCGCATTGCCCCATATAGGTAGGTTTCAGGATGAAGTCGTGGGTGAGGCTGTGGGTCAGGTTAAAATCATTTCTGAATTGCCGAATACCAGCTTCCCCAACTTTAACATAGATCTTCACTACCAGATCGCGCCCTGTAAGCTGGTCATTCGCCTGCCACACTTCCGATAGTTCTCCCCCGCCGAGGTATTTTTTCAGGCGAAATCGATCATCAAAAAGCGCATGCTGATCTATTCGTTGCATGATTGAGAAGGAGTTTTGTTAGAGCCGAATGTTTTTAATAAAATTCCATACACGGGTTCGGGCAGGGTCCTGTATTGGCGGCAAGGCATCGGCCGTATTTCGGGTGGCCTGCGCAGCTTCCAGCACATCGAGCATAACCACCGTAATATTATCTTCGCCCCCGGCCTCATTGGCGGCTTTAACCAGTTGCTGGCAGGTATGCTCTGAGTTAGGCCACTGACGCAAAATGCCAGCAATGGCCTTATCGGTAAGCATACTGTTTAAACCGTCGCTGCAAAGCAATAGTCGATCACCCTGCTGGAGCGGAACGGTGATGAATTCAGGACAGGGAGGGTGATCGGCCGACCCCAGACTTTGGGTAATAATATTCCGTTCGTCGTGTTGATTTGCTTCTTCGGGGGTCAGCTTACCCGCCATCACAAGCTGCCAGACGACCGAATGGTCATTGGTTAGTAGTCGAAACCTGCCTGATGCCTCCATCAGATAGCATCGGCTATCGCCAACCCAGCCCACATAAGCCCGGTCGTCCACCACCCAGGCAATGGCAACGGTAGTTCCCATGCCCTTAAAGTGTGGTTGCTGTTTAATGAGGTTGATCAGTTTTACCTGCGCGTAAAAGATGGATCGTTCCAGATGCTCGACCCGGGTTGAATCCGAAAAATCGGCTTGGTCGGTAGCTGTAAAATAGTCCCGAATGGCCATCACGGCCTGTTGGGAAGCTACTTCGCCCGATGTAGCTCCACCCATACCATCGGCCACAACCAATAAACAACCCGCCTGGCCAAGTGTAAACCGAGTACCCGAAGCGGCCTGAGTATTTCGACCAACCTGCGGCAGCACACACAGATCGTCCTCATTATGATCACGTAGTTCGCCAATATCGGTCAGCGAACCCACTCGAACAGATGTAATAGGAGTAGCCATAATTCTCTAAGTTATGGCTACTTCAGGCCTCCGGGCGTAGTTACGTAACAACTGGTCGTTTTTTAAAACAACTGGTCATGTCGGCCCGGCTAGCGAGTATCTGGTCCCGGTAAGCAGCATCAGCCAATACCATTTACAACCGTTTCCCGAACGAGTTTACGCTGCCGGGCAAAAGGGAAAGCGGTAGCAGTTTCGGTCTGGAATTGCTGAGCCAGTTCAAGCCCGGTTTCGGGATCAGTGGTACGAATGGCGAGAAGTCCATCCTCCGAACAGCTAAACTCCACTTCCACAGCGTAATGAACCGACCCCGTCGGCAGCGGCCCTATAGACAGCCTGCCCAACAAGTCGTACTGCTGGCTGTTAGTACCCTGATATTGAACCACATCGATAGTCAAAAACGGTTGATTAGGAACTGTAGTGTAGTACATACGCCGACCGCGAGCCGGGAGGGGTACGTACTGACGGATGACCGTATCGACCGTAATCTCACGAGTATCCGGGTTTAAGGCCAGCACACCAATATGATGGGTAGTTCGGCCAATCAGGCTCGAGGCAGGGGTATCCAAAAGCGGTTGATGGGTAGCCAAGGTAGCACCATACAAAGCCGCATGAAGGCGTTCATGGTCGTAGCATAAGCAGTCTGGAGAAAATAAACGACCTATCCATTGCCGCACCAACGGTACCAACGTACTCCCTCCGGCTATCAATACTTCGCCTACGGCATCGGGAGCCATACCGGCTGCATTCAGGCAGGTTAAAACGGTTTGAGTGGCCCGGGGTAAGTCTAACCTGATTAGCTGCTCTAGCTCCCGACGCGTTACAACTACCTCCACAAGCTCCGTTTGCAAAACTAGCGTTCGGTAAGCCACTAACTCGGTCGATAATTCGATTTGGATCGACTCAACGACAGGGCTGGGCAGGGGTATGGAACCTCCCAGCGACAGCATCGACTTGCTCCGACTTACGATGCGTTCGGAAAGGGCCTGACTCCAGTGGTCACCGCCAATGCCCGATATCGTTTGCGTTGCCAGGCGTTTAAAACCAGCGTCGTGTTTTTGCAACAGACTAACTGTAAGGCGGTTACTGCTCCAGGTAATTAGGGCTATGGGCCGATCCCCTTTGGGCCGATAATACTCAATAAGTGCATCTGACTCGCTGAGAACCTGATGAACCGGAATATCGACCAAGCGGACGGCCTGAACCAACGCTTGTTGCTGGACCTGGGTTATATAACCAGGTACAACCAGCGAGATCCCAGTAATGGCCGAAGCCGTGCAGGTCTCGGCATCCATTTTAAGCTTTTTGACCAATAAACCCACCAGCGTTTCAGGAAGCCAATGAACCGGCAAGTCTGCCTGTACAGTCCCCAGCCATTCGGGCGCATAGTGTAGTATAGGTTGCGCTATGGGTCGGCTATCGACCATATGCCAAACGGATTGCCCCACCAGCGCACCATTCGGCACGGGCAATACAATACTGGGAATTCCCACACGGCTGTCTTTGGTGAGGGGGTCGCTGATGAGCGTTGGCAGACCGCCCGCAGCCAGATAAGCTGCCGACGATGTATGACTACCCAGGTCGATAGCGATGTTCATGGGAGCAGCTTTTTCACAAACTGAAACAGACTCTGCCGGGAGAATCCATTTCCGGGCAGTGGGTTTTGTTTAAGATACTGGCCTAACTCCTGGCCACAGCGTCGGCTGGCGTACCGCAGGGTTCCATCCGAAAGGGTTACGATCCGGTCGCGGTGGTCGTAGCGATGCAGGTAGTCTAAATTGATAATTTCACCGTGATCGATAGCAAAAAAATTATAATCGTTAACCAGCAACTGCCGATAATGCCCCAGATTTCGCATGGCTGTTAGCTTGGTACCATTCTTACGGAAAACATGCGTAATAACCCCATCGGCCTCGCACCGAACAATATCGGCCACCTGCGTCACTTCAACAACGCCACGGGGCAGATGCAACGCCAGGCGCCCGTCGAGCTGGGGGGTTGGCTGTTTCAGAATATCGAGTAAAAGCGCTACCTGCTGGCGGTACTGATGGGCGTTAAGCTGCTGACTGGCCCGGTCAATGGCCCGGCAAAGTTTATGTGGATCAACGGGTTTATCAAGAAAATCGATAGCCGAATACTCGAAGGCTCGTGTGGCATATTCGTACCGATTCTCACCCGTCAGAAACAACACATCGGCCATCGGGCGGCCCGAAAGCTGCAACCGTTCCAGCAGATCGAATCCCGTGCCGTCACGCAGGCCAATATCCAGAAAGATCAGGTCGGGTTGGAGATTACAAATCAGCCGATACGCTTCCTCAACCCCCTCGGCATAACCTTCAACGCTCACCTGTGGGCAATATTCAGCCAGAATAACCGTCAGATTGATCCGATTGTCGGGAATGTCTTCAACAATAAAAGCACGGATAGTTGCTTGCATAAAACTAGTGTATATTCGTATTGATCAGGAGTTGTACCAGCGTGCCGCCTTCCGGCAAATCATGGATAATGAGTTCTATTTTATAGTCGAGGGTATTGAGGGTGTCTATGCGCCGTTCCACCAGTTGGCTTCCCCTGGATACGTAAGGCCGAATGGAGGCCGCCTGCCGCCGACGGGCTTCGGCTCGTCCCACCCCATTGTCCTTAATTTCTACCAATAAGGTTTCGTCGGGTCGTTGCCGGAATCGCAGCCACAAATGGCCGGGCGTGTCGCGGTAGAGTAAGCCATGCTTAATGGCATTTTCAACAAAGGGTTGGACCAGCATGGGGGGAATCGACCATACCGATGGCTCCAGTTCAGGGGCAACCTCTATCGAATACGTGAAGCGCTCCCGGTATTGAAGGGCCTCAAATTCGATGTACAACGTGAGTAGTTCGATTTCCTTCGCCAGTGAAAATTCGAAACTGGCCGACCGATTTTTGCGTGGATATTCGCTCTGAATCGACGACTCCAGAAACGAGCGAATCAGCCGGGCCAGTCCAACCAGACTTCGATTGGCTTGCTCACGGTCGTCGGTCATAATCATGCGTTGCATGGTACCCAGCACGTTGAATACGAAATGCGGGTTAAGCTGGGCCTGAAGCGTTTGTACCTGCAAAAACAGCAACTGCTGGTCCTGCTGCTGTAAACGAAGGGCATTCTGGCGGCTCCGAAAGTAAAAATAACCCGTTGCTCCTATGAGCAGAAACCCGAGCGAAAAAGCATATTTATAAAAATCGGGCGACCGCCAGAACGGAATCGAGACCTGAAAACGCAGGCTGGTTTCGGCGGGTTGTTCGTTCATAAGGTTGCTTGTGTGGGTACGCACCCGTAGCGTATGCGTGCCGCCGGGCAGGTTGGTCAGCGTAATGAGGTTTTGTCGCTGCCACGGACTCCACTGGTCCAGATACCCATCTACCTTGTAGCTGTATTCAGCAAAAAAAGGCTTATCGTCGCCCAGCGTTTCAACCGTAAACGAAACCGTATTTTCGTCTTTGGGAAGCGTGATGATCGATGGGGAACGAACGAAGGGAATCCGTTGCTGACCGGCTTTGGTGATGAAGAGTCGCAGCGGAGTAGGCCGCAAGTCGATTTCCTGAGGATTCAGTTGCGACAATACCGTACCTGACGTAATCCAGATGCGGCCCCTACTGTCGCGGTAATAACCGTTCTGACCGGGTTCAAGGCCCATGAAGCCGTTGTGATGGTTAAAGGCCTTGACCCGCACCTGTCCTGTCTGGTAATACACCAGCAAGTCCATGACATACAGATTATGCATATCGCCAAACAGCAGGTGATCTTTATCGAACTCGCCCACCAGCATCACACTCGTAACAAGGCTGTCGTTGAGCACCATCCGAAATCGATCCTGTTTGACATCGTACCGCAACAACCCTTTGGCAGATGCTACCCACACCGTTTTTCGGTTGTCGAGACACAGGCTATATACGCCCTTTGCCGGAAACTTTCCGTTTTCGAGGGTGTAGTAGGTAGCTTTTCGGCGGTCGTAGTCGTAGCGGGTGAGGTTGCGTCCTCCAAACCAATAAAAACCCTGGCTGTCTTTTTGCATGGCCAGCACCAATCCGTTGGGGTCGTTGAAACCGTTGTTCTGATCGAAGCAGGTGTAGCGAAAAGGAGGCTTGTTGTCGATAAACAAAACCTGATGTTCGCCCCCTTTCAAAATCAGGTTTCGCTCCGGGTCTTCGAGCAGGCAAATCGTGGTTGCATTGTCAGGGTCGGTGATCAACTGAAAGTGCTTCCCGTCATAGCGCACGGCCCCAGCAAAATTTGGAAGCCAGAGATGGCCCTGTTTATCCCGAATGGAATGATAATACCAGTTGTCGGGTTCAGCGTGTTCATTTTTAAAGAACAGAGATTCATAGCCTTTCATACGGCTAAGTTGTTGTCCATTCCAGGTTAAAAGCGGGCTCTGATAATTCGAGAACCACATCGTCTTGTTTCGATCTTCGACCACGTTCCAGCAATAGGGAACATCGGCCTCGCTAAAAAACCGGAAGCCGTTAAGCCATATCCGAAAAACTCCTTTTTCGGTGGCGCACCAAAGTCCACCCGCATCGAAATGATATTGCCATAATTGCGTATCCGGGAGAGGAAGGCGCGTAAGTTGGGTTGTGTTGGCAATAAGTAGGTAATAATGGCCCGAGTGCATCACGAGTGCAGGTGCAGGGAGTGTCCGTAGCACGGTCATCCTCTGGCCATCGGTCCGAAAAAAGGGAATGAGAGAATCCTGCTCAAGCGTGAAGTAGGTTCTTAGGGCCGCATTGTGTTGGTCATGGGCATATAGTACGGGTATTCCATTTCGCAATGTTCCCTGAAAGCCCCATGCTACGTTCGGGCCCGTGCGCAGCCAGCCTACCCTGCGGCCATTTTGCACAAACCAGAGTTGGGAATTGATCCCCTCTTTTTGAGATGTTTGCAGATAATAACAATCATGTTGGCGGTCGTAGGAAAGAAAACCTCCAGATTTTGTTTCACAGCCCGGAACGGGAATATAGTTGCCTTTTTTGAGCTTTAATATCTTGTTTGTCTGTCCGTCTCCGACTTCTATTATCGGGTTCCCATCGGCATCGAGCCAAAAAGTCCCACCAAATGCCTGCATCCGTTTATCGGGAAATGGATACGGCGTAAATGTTGTGCCATCGAAGCGGATTAAACCAATTACGTTGTTGATCCAGATGTAGCCCTTCGAGTCTTCGACCAGGCTTTGTATATAATTTTTCAGTAGCCCGTCATGTTGAGTGAAGTTTTCGAAATGTTCACCGTCAAATTTGCTCAGGCCGTTTTTGGTACCTATCCATACGTAGCCACGGCTATCTTTCAGTACTGCCATGCATTGCATCTGGGCCAGCCCATCGCGAGTGGTGTATTGGGCATAGGGAAGTTCCTGCCCGTCAGCCCAAAGGCAGGCAAAACCAAACCACAACGTCAGAAGCCTAATAAGCATACCAAAGGCTACCAAAAGTAGATTAAGCCAAATTAGTAGATGAAAGACTCCAACTGTGTTGAAAAGTAACAACTGGCTGTTTTTACGAATAAGTGGTAGCCAGCAAGCCAATTGGTATACCTCAGCGATGGCGACCTAAAAAAAACTTCACAATCCAGCCCTGAACTGATAACTGGTTCGATAACAGCCGCAGCGCCATCAGCCGGAGCTTGCCCAGACTCGTTGACTTTTGGATGGCCTGTTAGAGATGGGCTATTCGTCCCGGCCGTACGTTTACCCCCTTCGCTGTTAACCCATTTTCGACATTCTTTGGCTCGCGTTGGATATTTTACCTTATTTCACAAAAAACAGGCCCCTATCGGAGCCTGAACAAAACCCTATACCAGAAAATAGATACATAGATACTAACCCCTAAGCTTCTGGCCCGATCAGTGCGGGAACACCAAAAGGCACCAGATAAAGGCCTCTTTACAGGCCATTGATGATACGGGCGTAGACGTTGTTGAATCGGTTCACATCATAACTCCCACCACTGTCATCGGCCACATTCACCGTGATGTTCGAACGGCTGCCCCCATTGGCACTCGTCCGGCTCACCCACAAGCCTACCGATACACTGCTCCGGGCAACGATCGACTCCCCACCCTTCAACCGCAGACTCAACTGCTGACTCCCATCCGTGCGGATCACCTCCCACTTCTCATTCTGCACACTCTCCGTACCACCCCCCGATACCAGAATGCTACTCAGGCTGTTATCGAAGCTCACACTGTAACCCGCCGGTACGGTGATCGTGACCACAATACTGCCCGTCGCATCTGACCCGTTCACTTCCTGAAGTTTCATCACTAGCCCCTTGGTCTCCCCCCCCGAGAAGCCGCCACTCGGCAGCAGGATGATGGCCGACAGGTCGGGACCCGTCAGTGCCGTCACACTTACCAGCGCACTCTGGGAACAAA
>NZ_KB893217.1 GCF_000374025.1 Spirosoma panaciterrae DSM 21099
GTATACGGCTTGCCAGTGCGGAAAGCTAGGCGGCAGGTTTCGCCATTGACAGCCGGTGCGTAACATCCAGAAGATGGCATCCATGACGGCACGTAATTGGTGTTTACGCTTGCGTTGAAGGTTAAAAAAAGGCGAAATTGCTGCCCACTGGTAGTCGGTCAGTGGTTGCCACTGCTTAGTCATTACTTTGTTTCTTGGTCGATACAAAGTTGACTCGACTACCAGTCCTTATCAATTCCCCAACAAGCTCTTAGTAAATAAGCCAATAACCGTTAGCAGACGAGAATTAATTACTAATTTAGAACTACCAATGCGAGATATGTACAGCAAGTTTATAATAGGAATACTTCAAAAATATGAAAAATCTTCTCAGTAGTCTTTATAGAAAGGTATAGCATAAAAATATAATATGTTGACTACTATTTATGATCTGATTGAACTAATTAGAGCTAGGCCCGCCATGTATATTGGCAATCGGAGATTGTCTACCATGAAGTCCTTCCTTGATGGCTATCTATTCGCAACCTGTACTCATCATATCAAGAACGAAGAAGGGTTTCCTCCTTTCTTGTATTTCCATGAATGGGCACGTTGCAAATACCGTTGGAGAGAGTCAACCAGTGGCTGGGCCAATATTATTCTGACAGAAACTAATCATGATGAAGAAATCGCCTTACAGATTTTCTTTGAAATGATTGACGAGTTTAAAACATTGCATCCTATCAGAATCGAAAAAGCTAAGCTTACAACCCAAAATTTAGCTTTTCATCACTCAGATCAATGCCGAATAAGATATGATACAGGGAAACCGATTTATGATCATGCTGATGAAGTTTTCATTGTAAAGTTTTCGCATGAATTTGGCTATGCTTACGCTGTGACAGGCCAAGCCCAGGTTCAAAATCTGGATATAATTCCCCCACGTTCACTAAAAAGTAAAAAGCCAATCCAAGAAAAACTCACAAGATTATTTGGCCCTATAAATTCGTGGGAAGTGGTAAAGGGAGATTTAAACAAGGTTTTGGAACACATACTATAAAAAATCTAAATCATAAGAAGCGTTTTCTCAACCGATGCCTTGGGGCAAGTCAGGCTAATGCGGGCTATGCAGTACGTGTACACTTTCGGGATCTATAGCACAGTAGACTTAACCGCTTTTTAACTTTTAACCCTACTGTTTCTGATAAGCCTATTCTTGTACCTCTCCAACGTATGGAAGTCCCACAACTCAAAAAAGCCCCAACCGTATACGATGTCGTTATCGTCGGTTCAGGTGCTGGTGGCGGTATGGCCGCGTATATGCTCGCCAAGGCGGGTGCCAAAGTCGCTCTGCTCGAAGCGGGTGGCTATTACGACCCTGCCGACCCGAAATACATTACTCAGTTAAAATGGCCCTGGGAATCACCCCGGCGTGGGGCCGCTACCGAATTCCGTTCAGGTGGTGATTTCGACGCAGCATGGGGAGGCTGGGAAATCGAGGGAGAGCCCTATTCGGCCAAACCCGGAACGGAATTTGGCTGGTTTCGGTCGCGGATGCTTGGTGGTCGTACAAACCACTGGGGCCGTATATCCATGCGTTTCGGACCCGACGATTTCCGACGGGGTTCGCTATCCGGTGTAGGCGACGACTGGCCGATTACCTACGACGACATGAAGCCTTTCTACGACCGCGTCGATCGGCTGATTGGTGTTTTTGGCTCTATCGAGAATTTGCCCAACGAACCAGACGGCATCTTCTTGCCCCCACCAAAGCCTCGTTTACATGAACTGATGCTGCGGAAGGCCGGAAAAAGTATTGGCATTCCGGTTATCCCATCCCGCCTGAGTATCCTGACCAAACCCATCAACAAAGACCGGGGTCAATGCTTCTATTGTCACCAGTGTAACCGGGGCTGTCAGGCGTATGCCGATTTCTCGGCCTCATCGGTACTCTGCATTCCAGCTGTTAAAACCGGCAACGTAACGCTGATCAATGGCGCTATGGCCCGCGAAGTACTTACGGACCCACAAACGGGATTAGCAACAGGCGTTAGCTACGTTGACAAAGCTACATTGCAGGAAGTAACGATCAAGGCTAAAGCGGTCATGCTGGGCGCGAGTACCTGCGAATCGGCCCGGATACTCCTCAACTCAAAATCTGCCCGTTTCCCCACTGGGTTGGCCAATAGCAGTGGTGTAGTAGGAAAATACTTGAACGACTCCACGGGTGCCAGCCGCTCCGGTTTTGTACCCGCTCTGATGGATCGTAAACGCTACAACGAAGATGGCGTTGGCGGCATGCACGTATTTACGCCCTGGTGGCTCGATAACAAAAAATTAGATTTCCCACGTGGCTACCACATCGAATACGGTGGTGGTATGGGTATGCCAGGCGCTGGTTTTGGCGGTGGTATTGAAGCCCTGAACGGCATGATTCCTGGTCGGGATGGCCAGATGAAACCCGGCGGTGGCTATGGCAAAGGCCTGAAAGATGACTACCGACGCTTTTACGGGGCTTACATCAGTATGTCGGGCCGTGGAGAGCCGGTTCCCCTCGAAAGCAACTATTGCGAAATTGACCCGGACAAAGTAGACAAATACGGAATTCCCACCCTGCGCTTCCACTACAAATGGTCAGATTATGAAGTGAAGCAGGCCAAGCACATGCAGGATACCTTCGAAGAGATCATCCATGCCATGGGTGGCATTGCCCTTGGTCAGAAGCCTGGCCCAAATACGGCCCATGGCTATGGCTTAGCGGCACCCGGACGCATCATTCACGAAGTGGGTACGGTTCGCATGGGCAACGACCCTAAAAAGTCGGCGTTGAACAAATTCCAGCAGGCACACGATGTGAAAAACCTGTTTGTTGTCGATGCAGCCCCGTTCGTTTCACAAGGCGATAAGAACGTTACCTGGACGATTCTGGCCGCTTCAATGCGCACATCGGAGTATCTGATCGATCAGGTGAAGCAACGAAATCTGTAATGCGAACAGGGTGTCCACGTTACAAAAAAGCCTCCCAACTCTAGAAGCTGGGAGGCTTTTTTAGCTTACTACGTGTATTTTATTCGACCACGGCTTCAGGCTTCTTGACGGTGATGGTCAGGTTTTCACCTTCACCACTGTAATCGGCCATAATCACGTCGCCTTCTTTCAATTCACCTTTTAGGATTTCTTCAGCAACGGGGTCTTCGAGGTAGCGCTGGATAGCCCGGCTCAACGGACGAGCACCATATTGCTGATCGTAACCTTTTTCGGCCAGGAAGTCCTTCGCCTTGTCGGTCAGCTCAACCCGGTAGCCCAGATTGATGACACGGCCCAGCAATTTACCGAGCATAAGGTCGATGATTTTGTGGATGTCTTCGCGTTGCAGCGAGTTAAACACGATCACATCGTCCAGACGGTTGAGGAATTCAGGCGAGAATGCCTTCCGCAACGCACTCTGAATGGTGCTCTTCATCAGTTCATCCTGGCTTTCAGCGTTTCGCTTGGTAGCAAACCCGATACCGGCACCGAAATCTTTCAGGTCACGCACCCCAATGTTCGAGGTCATGATGATAATGGTGTTCCGGAAATCGACCCGGCGACCCAGACCATCGGTCAGGATACCGTCGTCCAGCACTTGCAGCAGGATATTGAACACATCCGGGTGTGCTTTTTCGATTTCGTCGAGCAACACAACACTGTAAGGCTTCCGACGGATTTTCTCGGTCAACTGACCACCTTCTTCATAGCCAACATAGCCCGGAGGAGCGCCTACCAGACGGCTTACGCTGAATTTCTCCATGTATTCCGACATGTCGATCCGAACCAGTGCATCGTCTTTATCGAACAGATAAGTAGCCAGCACTTTCGCCAATTCGGTTTTACCAACCCCTGTCGGTCCGAGGAAGATGAACGAGCCAATTGGTTTCTTCGGATCTTTCAGACCAACGCGCGTCCGTTGAATGGCTTTCACCAATTTCTCAATGGCAGCATTTTGTCCAATAACCCGGCCTTTCAGTTCTTCGCCCATGTTGACGAGTTTCTTACCCTCGTCGTTCGATACGCTCGTAACCGGAATACCCGTCATCATCGCTACCACTTCGGCCACATTTTCTTCGTTGACCGTATAACGACGTTTCTTGGTATCTTCTTCCCAGGCTTGTTTGGCCCGTTCGAGCTGATCGATCAGGCGTTTTTCCTTATCGCGAAGCTGAGCAGCTTCTTCGTATTTCTGACTTTTAACAACCTGATTTTTCTCCTTCTTGATATTCTCGATCTGCTCTTCCAGTCTCAGGATATCTTCAGGAACAGTAATGTTGGAGATGTGTACGCGGGCCCCCACTTCGTCGAGTACGTCAATCGCCTTATCGGGCAGGAAGCGGTCAGAGATATAACGCTCCGACAATTTCACCGCAGCCTCAATGGCTTCTTTAGTATAATTGACGTGGTGGTGATCTTCGTACTTATCTTTGATGTTATTCAGGATTTCGATGGTTTCGTCAATCGACGTAGCATCAACCATCACCATCTGGAAACGACGGGCCAGAGCGCCGTCTTTCTCGATGTACTGACGATATTCGTCCAGCGTGGTAGCGCCAATGCATTGAATGTCGCCCCGCGCCAAAGCCGGTTTGAACATGTTCGAGGCATCGAGCGAGCCTGAAGCGCCACCCGCACCTACGATGGTATGCAACTCATCGATAAACAGAATCACTTCCGGCGATTTTTCCAGTTCGTTCATCACGGCTTTCATTCGCTCTTCGAACTGACCCCGGTATTTGGTACCCGCCACGAGCGACGCCAGATCGAGCGTAACTACCCGTTTGCCAAACAGCACCCGCGAAACTTTCTTCTGCACGATGCGCAGAGCAAGTCCTTCGGCAATGGCTGTTTTACCAACCCCCGGCTCACCAATCAGGATTGGGTTATTTTTCTTCCGGCGGCTCAGAATCTGGGCCACACGTTCGATTTCTTTTTCACGGCCAACGATAGGGTCGAGCTTACCTACTTCAGCCAGTTTGGTCAGATCGCGTCCGAAATTATCCAGAACGGGAGTCCGGGATTTTTCAGACCCTTTCGGATCTTTTCCTGAGCTGGAGCTGCTTCCGCCAAACATACCCCGGTCGTTGTCGTCATCGTCGGTTTCGGGGCCCATCACTGGTCGGCTACCCGATGATTGATATTCCAGCATCTCCTTAATGACTTCGTAATTAATATTAAACTTATTGAGAATCTGCGTGGCGACATTGTCTTCATCACGTAGAATCGATAGTAGAAGGTGCTCCGTGCCGATGAGCGGGCTTTTGAAAATTTTAGCCTCCAAATAGGTGATCTTCAGCGTTTTTTCCGACTGGCGGGTCAGCGGAATATTCGCTAGGTTTTTCACATTGTTGGTAGCGGTTCCTTTCGTGGCCTGTTCAATGGTAACCCGGAGTTCGTCGAGCGAGATGCCTAATTTTTTCAGCAAGCCGACGGCCACACCCTCCCCTTCACGAATCATACCGAGCAGCAGGTGCTCTGTGCCAATATAATCGTGGCCTAAGCGTAAGGCTTCTTCCCGGCTCAGCGTGATAACTTCCTTTACGCGATTTGAGAATTTTGCTTCCATTCGTTTTAGGGTCTCCTTAGGTAAGCGTACTATACTGGCCTAACGAAGAGTTTTAAGGATTTGTTCACTCTCCCGAAGACCGGCCTTCAACACGTCCTTAGCGGCCGGTCCCTGGCAGAACAACAGGTCAATGACACTTAAGTTCGGTACAAATTCAGGTCCAAAATTTTGTGGATAGGACACTGGCTGATGGAATATGTACGATTCTGGCCTATTGGCTGGATTTATGCAGGATCGGGTGTCAACCAGACCAACCGAAGGATCTTTTTCATACCATTCTGTCAGGTTCAGATGGCTAGGTACCTGCATCAATTTCAGACAAATTGTCAGCAATTCATAATTCAAATCAAATAAAAACATCCAGTTTTTTCGATAAAACGGCTCAATTTCGGGCGCATAATATTCGAAGAACGGAGCTTTTCCATAAGCCGCCTGAATACATCGCCAGTGATGCATCTGCCAGTTCTGGTCATTAGCTACCCGAAGGTCGCGAATGGGTAGGTGGCGGGTTCCCTGTTGTACAGGTACAGTAAGGCTATCTACCTTATTTGCCGTCAGAACGTAGCAACGATTTCTGTAACTTTGCTTTTGGTAATGCTCCTGAGCTTCCAGCCAAACTGTACCGAATTTCAGTATCCCCGACAGGTAATCCAGGCAGGGCAGATAATGTAACTCAATCAGTAAAGCAGTGGAGTCAGATGGTAACGGGTACGTTTTCAATGATAACTCATGTATCCGTTCACAAGTAAAGCAAAAAAACAATACCACCAACTAATTTTAGTATTTTTTTAATTTTCAGCGTAAACTTTTTTTTCGCCGTGGGTGCGGTTTAGGTTCAACCAATGACTTTTTTTCGACTTTTATCCCGCTTACCTCTGAGTATCCTTTATGGTATTTCTGATATATTAGCCTTTCTGCTCAACTACGTTATCCGCTACCGAAGAAAGGTAATTTCAGACAATTTAACCCAGTCATTTCCAGAGAAATCACCCGCTGAGATCAAACAGATTATCAAGGCGTTCTACCATAATCTATCCGACCTGCTGGTTGAGACGATCAAGCTACCCAGCCTGTCACCTGATGAGCTCAAAAATCGGGTTCGATTCACCAATGCGGAACTAGTAAAGGCCTGTTTACAGGCTGGTCAAGCTGTGATCGGGATGGCTTCTCACCAGAGCAACTGGGAATGGCTACCATCGGCGGCTGTTTTGAACGGAATGCCTGCCGACAGTATTTATAAGCCGCTGACCAGTGAATTTTCCGAAAAAATGATGCAGATGATTCGGTCAAGCTTTGGGGCTGTTCCCATCCCAATGAACAACCTACCCCGCCGAATGGCCTCGCATAAAAACGTACCCCGCATCATTGCTCTCGTTGCCGACCAGGTTCCGAATGTACCCGAACAAGCCTACTGGACCAATTTTCTTCATCACGATACCCCCTTCTATCCGGGCAGCGAGCGGCTGGCCCGTAGCCGGAATTTACCCGTTTTCTATGTAGAACTGGTTCGTGTACGTCGTGGTTATTACGAGGCCACCTTCTTTCCCGTTGGCAAGCCCCCCTATAGCGATCTACCTGTCGGTACTCTGCTGGAACGTTACCGGGATCTTCTCGAAACCACTATCCGAAAGTATCCTTCCGATTGGCTCTGGTCGCACCGCCGTTGGAAACACTGGCGAGAGAAATACCCAAAGATTGAAGCCAAACTGGATTAATCCTTCTCTACGCATACACTTTTCCGCCTACGGTCGTTTAGATAGTAGGCTAGCCGCCGATATGTTATGTAAATTTATGACTATTCTATCCAGAATTTATTACATTTAGGGCAGTTAGTAGTCTTAGTACCCTACCGTTCTGTACACCTAAATGATTTTTCTTCGCCTTTTAGCCCGTTTACCTTTTCCAGTTTTGTATGGTATTTCGGATGTGTTGTATGTCATTCTGGCCTATGTAGTCCGCTACAGACAGCAGGTTATTCTGGAAAACCTGCGGCTGTCCTTTCCAGACAAATCGCCCGAAGCCATTCAACGAATAGCTAATAACTTTTATCGCAATCTTTCGGATATACTTGTCGAAACGATTAAGCTGTCGGCTATTACTCCCTGTGAGCTAAAAAAGCGATTTTTATACACGAATCCTGAACTAATAAAAGAGTACTTATCGGCCGGACAAACGGTTATCTGCACAGGCTCGCATCAATGCAATTGGGAATGGGTTCCGTCGGCAGCGGTTATCATCGATATTCCAGTAGACAGCGTCTATAAACCGCTCACCAATCCAGACATGGAAAAGTTTATGCAGGTCCTGCGCGCTAGTCATGGGGCTGTACCAACACCTATGAATCTGCTCCCCCGGCAAATGGTAGCCCGCAAGAATATTCCGCGTGTGATCGCCCTTGTGGCCGATCAGGTTCCGAATGTACCGGAGCAAGGTTACTGGATGGATTTTCTGAACCGGGATACTCCTTTCTATCCAGGCACGGAACGACTGGCGCGAAGTAAAAATTTACCCGTATTCTTTTTGGAGTTGATCCGTATCCGACGGGGTTACTACGAAGGCACTTTTAAGCTCATAGGCTGTCCGCCCTATACAAACCTGCCCGAGGGCGCTATTCTTGAAAGATACCGAGATCAATTACAAGCCAGTATTTGTAAACACCCTTCTGACTGGCTCTGGTCGCACAAACGCTGGAAGCACTGGCGGGGGAAATACGCGAAGATTGAAGCGAAGCTAACATAGAGACGCCAGGTATGGCGTCTCTATGCGTCAGCAATAATGATCCTTTATAATCCCATCTGGTCTGAAGTAAAATCAGCAGATTGGGAAAAAATCCTCTATTATAAACCATAGACCATCCGGTCGGCCATGAGCCGCAATACTTTGCGGCTCTACAAAGAATCACGACGGGCCTTTTCGGCTCGCGATGAATCCCGTTTGGCTTTGATCCGATCGCGTTCGTTCACAATGGCTCCTTCAGCTTTATCCAATCCCCGATCTACAGCCCGACCCGTTTTAGTGGCAGCACTATCGATCGCTTCTCCGGCTACTTTAGCTTTACTTTTTGCCCCCTGAGCCGCTTCATCGGCCGTTTCGCCAATGGCCCGACCCGTATTTTTCAAATCCTCCTTCATACGAGCTTTCCGCTCGGCTTTTTCCTGCTTACGCGCTTCTTTCCGTTCCTGCTTGGTCATACCGGCCTGCGAATCCTGCGCGTATGCACCCAGGCTAATCATAAAAGCAAGTGCCAAAGCACTGAATAATTTCGTTTTCATAATGTTTGAGTTTTCTTGCGGTTGTATAATGATCAAGGCCGTTTGGAAACAGCCTTACTTTCAATACACAATCAACTGATTTAATCTGCTTTTGTTTCTGGATATAACCTCATACCAACAGGAAGACGACTGATTGGATAGCTTACCATTAGCCACTGAAGTAAATACATGGCCTCTGCTTTAACTCATTTCTGAACGAACGTTTAGGCAACTCCATACGTTTTCCCATTAACCGATACCAAACCGAAAACGCGGTTTTTCCGTACCTTTGTAAGGTCAAACGGCCCTGCCGCTATCTGTATGCTCGACTCGTTGATTCCCCCTTCGCAATCAGCCACCTTATCTGGTTCACCTGTTCTCTACACCCCTTCGCTGACGCAGTACATCCGCCGGAAAACCGTTACGGTCCATATTGGCGATGTGCCGCTGGGCTCTGATTACCCAATCCGTGTGCAGTCGATGACAACGGTCGACACAATGGATACGATCGGTTCGGTAGAGCAGGCTATTCGGATGATCGAAGCCGGTTGCGAGTACATCCGCATTACAGCGCCCAGCGTGAAAGAAGCGCAGAATCTGGAGAACATTCGTAAAGAACTTCGGGCGAGAGGATATACCACCCCGCTCGTTGCCGACATTCATTTTACCCCCAACGCTGCTGAACTGGCAGCTCGAATCGTTGAGAAGGTCCGCATCAATCCGGGCAACTACGCCGACCGCAAACGCTTTGAGTTTATTGACTATACGGACGCGGCCTATGCGTCGGAACTGGAACGAATTCGGGATAAATTTTTACCGCTGGTTCGTATCTGCAAAGAATATGGTACAGCCATGCGGATCGGCACCAACCACGGCTCCCTCTCCGACCGGATTCTGAGTCGGTATGGCGATACACCCGTTGGTATGGTTGAATCGGCTCTGGAGTTTTTGCGGATTTGTGAGGACGAGAACTATTACAACATCGTTCTGTCGATGAAGTCGAGTAATCCGCAGGTGATGGTTCAGGCCTATCGGTTGCTGGTTCAGCGGCTGGATGAAGAAGGGTTAAAGCCGTATCCGCTCCACCTGGGTGTGACCGAAGCTGGGGAGGCCGAAGATGGTCGCATCAAATCGGCGCTGGGTATTGGTACTTTGCTGGAAGATGGCATTGGCGACACGGTTCGGGTATCGCTCACCGAAGAGCCCGAACGCGAAGCCCCCGTTGCTCAGGCGTTGATCGACCGCTATACGCATCGGGCTACTGAGAGCAAACCCATATCGTCCGTCACATCGTATCCGATCAATCCATTTCAGTATACGCGCCGGACAACGCATGATGTAGCCAATTTTGGCGGTCAGAACGTACCACGGGTTATTGCTGATTTTAGCCAATTTCCCGTTCGGGACCATGAAGATTTAAAACCCATTGGTCATTTCTATCTGCCAGAACCCGATAAATGGCGGATGAACGACCTCGGTGCAGATTATATTTATACGGGTTCGCAGCCTGCAGCGTTTATGCTCCCGAACGGGTTAAAACAGATTGTCGATTATGCGATCTGGCAAACCGTTTCTGACCAGATCCATGCGTTTCCGTTACTGACTGCCAACGAGTATATACAGGCCCGATTGGCAAAAGTATCTCTACAGGATCGCCTGAATTTTGTTCGGCTTTCGCTACCCGACTTATCGCCTGAGTTACTGACCCTACTGAGCAGCGATCAAACCGCTGTACTCGTCATTACAACCGACAATGCCCATGCTATGCCCGAACTGCGTAGGCTATTTGTTGAGCTGATTAATCAGGGCGTAACCGTCCCCGTAGTCGTTCAACGTGGCTATTCGACGGTTTCTACCGACGATATTCCGCTGTATGCCGCTACCGATGTAGGTGGTTTGCTAATTGATGGACTAGGAGATGGCATCATGTTGTCGGCCGCTGTGCAACCCGCCCCAGCGCTATTGAAAACCCTTAACAATTTAGCATTTGGCATTTTGCAGGCAGCGCGTACACGCATTACCAAAACCGAGTACATCTCCTGCCCATCCTGTGGCCGTACCCTGTTCGACCTACAGGAAACGACGGCGATGATTCGTCAGCGTACCGATCATCTGAAAGGGGTTAAGATCGGTATCATGGGTTGTATCGTAAACGGCCCCGGCGAAATGGCCGATGCTGATTACGGATATGTAGGCATCGGCCGCGACAAAATTTCCCTGTATCGAGGTCAGCAGGTTATTAAGAAATCGGTGCCCGCCGACCGTGCCGTTGACGAACTGATCGAACTGATTCGGGAAGATGACCGATGGATTGAGCCAAGCCTGGTAAACGAATAATGTGACGTATTGGTAATGTTTCAGCACTGATCGTTGTTGCCTGGAGAGATACGCGCATTATTCATTTTCGTTGTACAGTATACATTGACACACTCGTGAACAGACTCCTTAATTATCTGAAAATTGGGCCGGTCTTTACCTACTTTATACGGGTATTCCGCAAACCCGACCCCAATCAGCCGACCAGCGTGAACCTGCGTATGATGCACGGCATCAACCGGATTTCAATCGTGATGTTTTTGATCGCCATCATTGTATATACCGTTCGTCACTGCGTCCGATGAATATTGAAACGATACGCGACTACTGCATTGCCAAACCGGGTGTTTCAGAATCCTTTCCATTTGGTGGCGATACACTCGTTTTCAAAGTAGGTGGCAAAATGTTTGCCCTTCTGGCTACGGAAAGCCAGCCGACAACCATCAACCTGAAGTGTGATCCAGAACGGGCCGTACAGCTTCGGGATGAGCATCCGGCTGTAGCTCCAGGCTATCACATGAACAAAACCCATTGGAACACCATAACCATTAACGGAGCCGTTCGAACAGTCGAGCTTCAGGAGTGGATCGACCACTCTTATGAGCTCGTTCGGAAAAGTTTACCTAAAGCCATTCAGGCCGGATTAAACTGAGTAAGTTGCTTGTTCAATCGCCCCTGAACTGCTAAATTCGCAGGATTAGGAAACCCAGAGGAGATATGGAAGTTACCCTATTATGTCTGCTTTTTGGAATTTATCTGACCGCCCGGTATTTCCTGATTGACCACGATACGGTCTCTGAAAAAGACCTGAAACGGTTTCGAAAAGGTATCGATCTGGTTCAACTGCGGGATATTTCAGAAGCCTATTTATACTTCGACAACGCCGTTCGGCAATATCCCAAATCAGCCATTGCCTATGCGTACCGGGGCAAGTGCCAGCTTGCTCAGGAGAATTATTATTCAGCTATTTATGACCTTACCGAAGCCATCAGTCGGGATAACACCCTGGCCGAATGCTACCTGGATCGGGGAATTGCCTATTATCACACGGCTGAGTTCCAACTCGCTTTTCGTGAATTCGACAAAGCCGTCTGGCATTATCACGATGAGCAACCGGACGCTTATCGGTGGCGGGCACTGGCCCGGATTCAACTCCGGCAACTCCCCCAGGCCGAAAACGACCTGCGTCGGGCAGTCTTACTAGGCGACGAAAACTCATTTCATCTACTCCTTCAACCACCGTTTACTCGCCCTATATACCAGGGGAAATAAGGGCAGAGCACAGCTAGTTATGATGCTTATGCTTTGGGTAAATTATAAGAATCTGTTTGCTATCGTCAATTCTGCGATTGGGGGTCGACATTGAACAGGTTGACCCGTTCTTCTTTTTTGCGGAGCCCGAAGTTATACCGGAGCGTCAGGCCAAATCGGCGGGTATCATTTCGGCGGAGGCCATTGGCCGAAACCGTCCCCTGCTGAAGGGTGAAATCGTAAAAATTCGTAAAGAACAGATCGTTGGCCGTGAGCGTCACCATCAGCTTATTCTGCATGAATTTCCGGTTCAGGCTCAGGTTAAGTGCACCGAAATTGCTTAACTCATAAAACTGAAGCTGCCCTTTGGTACGAATAAATCCATTCAGTGTCAGTGTCGAGCGAGCATCTATTTTGAGTGAATGATAGGTAAAAAATGACCAGCTCCCTCGTTTGAAGTTTAGTGGGCGATTTTCATACACGCCCGAATACTCGTTGTAGTTATACTGTGCCCCCACTACAAAGAAATACCGCTTGATGGGCGGAATACCGGCCAATAGCCGGAAATACGTTTCTTTGTTCGTACCCAGATTGTCGTAGGTTCGATACGCAACACTCCGATTGACCGGGTCCTGATACACCACATTCGTAAAAATATCCCGTGTGTTATTTTGCCCGATGGCAAACAGTGGCCGATCCTCTACACTGATATTCAGTTCATAGTTTTCGGTAAATTGTGGTCGAAGAGCCGGATTACCCCGATCATACAGGTATTGGTCTACATACCGGGCTGCCGGATTCAGATAATCGTAAGCCGGACGGGTAATCGACCGCCGATACACCAGATAACTCCGTAGTTCATAGCCAGCAATTTTAGCCACTCGACGACTCAAGTAGACGTACGGAAACAAATCGGTCCGATTGATTTTAAATGAGGTATCTGTCGGTACACGCTGATGACCATTCATATTTGTGTTCTCCAGACGAAGGCCCGCTTTCAACAAAAATGGCCCAAACGTTTTGGAGGCCTGTGCATACGCGGAATTGATATTTTCCCGGTAATCGAATGCATTGGTCCGACTAATGTCTGGTGATCGCTGGGTGTTGATGATCGTAAAATAATCCTGCTGACTGGTAAATTGCTGCCAGGTCAGCTTGGCTCCGGTTTCGACCGTAATGGTTTGGGTAAGCTTGTATTTCAGGTCTGTTTGCAGGGCAATCAGTTGCCGTTGCGACTCAAAATCACCATCTCCACGGGTAGCAGGCCGTTCGGGTAGTAGGTATTGGGTTGAAAAGTTCTGATCACCCCGATTGCCCGTATAGTTGTACGACACATCAGTGATCCATTCGGAACCCAGGGTATCAATTTTATATTTCAGGTTCGCGCCCTGACTAATGGAAAGCATCCGATTGGTGGCATCGGTCAAATTCAAATTGTCCGACACGAGCCGATTCAAACTAAGCTGGCTGATCTGATTCCGATTGCTGGCCGCCGACGACGACTCATTCCAGGAAAAACGACCATCCAGGCTTAGATCCCATTTTCGGGACAGCTCGAAGCCCAATCCATAGCCTGTATAAAAAACATGCGCCGGATAGGTTGTATAGGCATCCTGCCTTAAAATAGAATCAGGCGAAAACGTTCGGTTAGTCAGAATCTGCTCATACGAATTACGACGGGTGTAGTTCAAATTTAAGTAGGATGTTCGTTTACCCCGGCTATTGTTCAGATTCAGGCCAACAAACTGATTCCCGAAGCGGCCCTGATTGAAACCTGCGTTAACGGACCCGGTCATCCCCAAGCTCACCCCTTTCTTCAGGATAATATTGACCACGCCACCACTGCTACTGGCATCGTACCGCGCCGATGGGGTACGCAGAATCTCCATGCGCGTTATGCTATTTGGCGGCAGGCTTTTCAGAATAGAGGCAATATCGGCAGCGCTCATTTTCTGTTCTCGTCCATTGATGTAGATGGTAGCCGGGGTTGTACTGCTCAAATACACGTTTCCATCCGGGTCCAGAAAAAGCCCCGGTGTTTTTTCCAGCAATTCATATGCACTGGTACTTGTAGCGGCTACTGGCTCCGGGTCAACAATCAGTTTGTCATCTTCCTGCCGAACCAGTGGTTTCGCAGCCGTTACCGATACTGCCTGCAATTGCACGTTGTCGGGCGTCATAACCAGAGTTACTTCGGGCTGCCCCGAAATCAGCAACGGCTCTTTCCGAAGCGGTTTATACCCTACAGAGGTGGCCAAAAGTCGGTACGAATGCCCAGGCGTTAAGGAAAATGCAGCCAGACCTGCCGTATCGCTCAGCGCATAGAGCTTACGGGTCGAATCGGCCTGGTCGGTAAGTTGTAGCGTTGCGCCAATGACGGCCCGCTGATTGGCCTCCTGAATGCGGATGCGGAGCGAATTACTCTGGGCAAAAAGTGCAGATGCTCTACTAAGTACAAAAGCGAAGCAGAACAATACGGTGTAGAAACGAACCATTCACAAAATAAAAGTACCCGGCAAAATTAATTGTTTTGTCTGGGAGGCCGCTTGTAAAGGCTGTATTATCGTAAATCTAAAAATGGCAGCCTAACCAGACGTTTGCAGAATATTATTTGCACCGACATTTTAAGTACATACACATAATTCTACAAAACTGATTACCAAGGCCGTTAATCCATTACAAGATCAAACAGTCGCTTTGGACGTATTATTAAAACATAATTCTTTACTCTACTGAGCCTATATTTTTGTTTCTTTGCCCCGTTAACTCAATTTTAATCCTTTTTTTTCATCAACTAACCTAAAGTATCTGCTTATGAGAGCACGTATACGCAGTATTTGTATACTGCTGGTGAGTCTGGTCATGCTGACGGAAGTGTATGCTCAGGATCGCACAATCACGGGTAAAGTCACATCGGCTAAAGATGGCAGTCCACTCCCTGGCGCCAATGTACAGGTAAAAGGCACAACCCGAGGTACAACTACCGACGGAGCCGGTAATTACAAACTTAGCGTTGGCCCGAACGCGACACTGGTATTCAGTCTGATCGGAATGGTGGCTCAAACGATTGAGGTAGGGGCACAAAGTCAGATCAACATCAGCCTGGCAGAATCCGAATCCGAGCTAAGCGAAGTGGTCGTAACCGCGCTGGGTATCAAACAGGAGCAACGGGCCCTGGGGTATTCGGTCGGGGTTGTCAAAGGGCAGGATATTGCCAATGCGCAACGGGATAATTTCCTGGTTGGGATGCAGGGCCGGGTAGCTGGTCTGACGATGACCACCACATCAGGTACGCCCGGTTCTTCGGCCATGATCCAGTTGCGCGGAGCCAGTTCGATTGGTGGTAATAACCAACCGCTGTTTGTGGTCGATGGACTACCTATCGACAACCGGACGTTTAACCAGGGCGCGCTGGTTTCCAACCGTCCCAACCGCGACAATGACTACCTGAACCGGGCTGCTGACATCAATCCGAACGACATTGAGACCATTACTGTCCTGAAAGGGCCTGAAGCGGCTGCCCTGTATGGGATCGACGCTTCGTCGGGAGCCATTGTGATCACGACGAAAAAAGGGGCAAAAGGTGCAGCTCGGGTTACGTACGACAACCGTTTTCAATCGACTGAAGTTTATCGGTTTCCTGAAGTACAGACGGTATATGGCCGGGGAACGCTGGGGTATTCTAACCCTAGTGCCGCTACGATTCCGGCTTATTTCGGACCAAAATACCCATCCGATGCCCCAATCTATGACAACGTACACAGCTTTTTCCAGAAAGGCTTTACGCAGGTTCATAATCTGGGATTTGAAGGCGGTAGCGATGTAGCTACCTATCGGTTATCGACCAACTACACCAATCAGACAGGGGTTGTGCCCACCACAGGCTATAAACGCCTATCGGTACGGCTCACGGGAACGGCCCGTATCAGTCCGAAGCTGGATGTTATGACCTCATTGAACTACGTCAATTCGCAGGTAACGAAGGCTATACGGGGTAATAACGGTTTTCTGATCAGCCTGCTCGCCTGGCCTGCCAACGATGACGTTCGGAACTATCTCAATCCAGATGGGACACGGCGCATTCTGGGAGGTAGCATCAACCAGGGCGAAACTGACAACCCGTTCTTTTCGGTCAATAAAAACAAGAGTGGCGACATCACCAACCGGACCATTGCCAACTTCCAGTTGAACTATAACCCAACGCCCTGGCTGAACCTGACGGGTCGCTTTGGCGCCGACCTCTATTCGACGCAAAGCAACCTTTTCCTGAGTCCGGAATCCTGGCAGGGCACCGATGTCACGCTTGGCGGATTCTCGACCAAAGGCTCCGTCGAAAATGCGCTGGAAAATAGCCAGTTGCTGAACGGCAACCTGCTCGCTACACTTAAAAAGAATTTTGGCAAGCTAAGCACTTCTCTCCTGCTCGGTACAACCATCGACGACCGGAACTACAAGGTTACGACGGCCTACGGTGAACGGCTCTACCTACCCGACTTCAACTCAACCAATAACACGGACCCCACAACGCAACGGAATAAATACACACAGACCCAACAGCGTCTGCAAAGCGTACTGGGAAGCCTGACGTTGAATTATGACGAGCTGCTGATTCTGACCGTTACGGGCCGGAACGACTGGTCGTCGACTCTTCCGGCAGCTAACCGGAGTTTCTTCTACCCAGCCGCTTCGCTGGCCTTCAATTTCTCGGACTTACCTGCCCTCAAAGCGCGCGGGAATACCTTTTATTATGGTAAACTCCGGGCCAGCTATGGACAAACGGGTCGCGATGCGCCACCGTACAAAGTGGCGGCTACGCTAACTCCACAGACGTCTACGGGAGGTGGTTTTGCCTATGATTTCTACGGCAGCAACCCCGATCTGAAACCCGAACGGGGTGAGAGTTATGAAGTAGGTACCGAGTTGATGTTTTTTGGCGGACGTCTTGGCCTCGACTTTGCGTACTACAACAAAACGCTTTCGCAACAAATCGTTACCCAACGGCTTAGCTACGCCACCGGATTCATTTTTGGTCTGCTGAACGGTGGAACATTCAATAACCGGGGCGTTGAACTGCAATTGAAAGGGTCGCCCGTGAAAAAGGCGGATTTTGGCTGGGATGTGATTTTGAACTTCTCGAAGTTGAAAACAGACGTTAAAAATCTACCCGCCGACGTACCGGAATACTACAACTCCGACACCTGGCTCTACGGTAACGCCCGTTCCAGTGCATTTGTAAACAATCTGCCATCGTATTTCCCAAGCGACAACGTTGCCTACCGGAGCTACAACTTCAACTATTACCAGCGGGGCAGCGGTTCGGCTACAGCCATCGGTGGTTACAGCTACGCACGCAACAAAAACGGCGATATTCTAATCAATCCAATCACGGGTCTGCCCATTACCAATGCCACCTTCCTGCCCATTGGTGACCGCAACCCCGATTTCACGATTGGTCTGACCAACTCGTTTCGGTATAAGTCGCTGAGTCTGTCGTTCCTGCTCGATATTCGCAAAGGGGGTGATGTGTTCAACGGAACGGCAATGTATCTCTGGCGCTCAGGGCTGAGTAAAAAGACGCTCGATCGCGATACGCCAGTCGTATTCAAAGGCGTTCTGCGTGATGGCAAAGAAGACACGGGTACACCAACACCCAACACAATCCAGATCGTGCCTTCGCTACGGTCGATTGATTATTACAATTCGATTCCAGAATCGGAGTTTGTCGAAAAAGACATCAACTGGCTACGTCTGCGCGATGTAACGCTGAGCTATGTACTGCCAACTTCATTGCTGAACAAGTCGAAAGTGTTCAAACAGGCCAGTGTCTTCGTCAACGGCACCGATCTATTCCTGGTAACCAACTATACTGGGGCTGATCCAAACGTAAACGGTACTACAGCTACTTCGGGTGGTGTTGGTGCCGGAGGTATCGATTTTGGTACGCTATCCGTTCCTCGTGGTTTTTCGGCGGGCCTACGCGTAGGATTCTAACTCATCTAGGATATAGGGTACAGGATGCAAAACCCAAGCGCATTTCTATACCGTATATCATACATCATATAGTATACATCATACATAAATGAAGCGACTTAGTCTATTCGCTCTGCTGCTCACCCTGATAACGATGAGCAGCTGCGAAAAATACCTGGATATTAACCGCGACCCCTCTAATCCACAGATTGCGGAAGGCTATGTTTTACTGCCCCCGATGTTTGCCCAGATGGCCTTCGGGGAGCAGTTCGACTCCCGGTTCATTGGCAAATACGTTCAGAACTGGAGCGAGGCTACGGCCAACAATAACTGGGACCGGATGGGATATGATGCCGGTTCGGATAATGCCGGGATGATCTGGCGGATGAATTACTGGAACCTGGGTCAGAACATTCAGCTAATGCTCGACGATGCCAAAGCCAAACAAAAGTGGGATTACAGTGGTGTAGCCAAAGCGATCTTCGCCTGGAGCTGGCAAACGACAACCGATTATCACGGCGAAATTGTGCTGAAAGAAGCCTTCGAGCCCAACCGCTATGTCTTCGACTACGACACGCAGGAAGAGGTATATGCCTATGTTAAGCAACTGGCAAACGATGCCCTGACCGACCTTAATCGCACGGATGGAGCCGTTTCGCAGGCTTCGCTGGCTCGGGGTGATCTGGTATACGGTGGCGACCGCAGTAAGTGGATCAAGTTTGCCTATGGTGTACTGGCCCGCAATGCCCACCATATCAGCAACAAATCCAGCTATAATCCCGATGTGGTGATCGACTACTGCAATAAGTCGCTGGCCAGCAATGCCGACAACTTCAACATTCCGTTTACGGCAGGTGGCAACTCGGCACTGATGAATTTCTTCGGGGTTACGCGCAGCAACCTGGGTACCTATCGCCAGACCGATTTTCTGGTTAGTCTGCTCGACGGCCGCGTATTTGGCGGTGTTGTTGACCCTCGCCAGCCTATCCTGACGTCGGCCTCTCCCGATGGCGTTTATCGGGGCGTAGTACCCACCCAAGGTGACCCAAACAATGTAAATGGCAATACCAAACGGATTCCAACCTTCTGGGGCGAATTACCGAACCTGGTAGTATCAGGTACTACTCCCGGTAAGTACATTTACAAAGATGGCGCTCCATTCCCCCTGTTGACCTATTCAGAAATTCAGTTTATCAAAGCTGAAGCAGCCTTCATTAAAGGCGACAAAGCCACCGCCCTGGCAGCCTATCAGGCGGGTATCGGGGCAGCCATGGATTACGCAGGTGTAGCAGCCGCCGATAAAGCCAAATACCTGACTAGTGCAGCCGTTGCTCAATCGGCCAGTGCGCTCAAAATCAGCGACATTATGTTACAAAAGTATCTGGCGCTGGTAGGGCATGGTATTATCGAAACCTGGGTCGATCTGCGCCGGTATCATTACGATCCAAACGTGTACATTGGCTTTACTCCTCCCAATGGAACCCAACTTTTCCCCGACAACAATGGGAAGGTGGCCTATCGGGTACGCCCACGCTACAACTCAGAGTATGTCTGGAACCGGGCCTCGCTGGATAAATACGGCGGCAACGCACTCGATTATCACACCGTTGAGCAATGGTTCAGTCAGAAATAGCCGGGCGGCAGTAAGCCCGCTATCAACAGACCCAGTGTGACGGGTCTTGGCCCGTCACACTCTACTTTCATTCAATGCCATCTATGAAACAGATCATATCTCTCACATCCGTTCTCTGCCTGAGCTTACTTATACTGGCCTGCGGAGATAAGGCTAATTTTCTGGACTCTGTTGCGCCAGCAACGGGGGCCCGTGTGAAGTTCTATCACCTGGCTCCCGATCTCGCAGGAGTTGATTTTTACGTTAACGATCAGCGGTTTTCAGGCGTAAATACCGTTCCTCCGGCCACCGCAGCGCCCGTTAGCTATACCAACACGTTTCCCAACCAGGACTATGCGCTGGTAACGCCCGGAACGGCAAAAGTAAAAGTGGTGGTTCCATCCAGCACAACCACCACACCCGATGCCACCATTGCGACAACCGATGTCAGTACCCAGGGCGACACCTACTACTCGGTCTTCATCTACGGTACATCGCCAACCTATGGTACGCTAACGCTGACCGACAATCTGACCGCTACCGATCCGACAAAGGCGTACATTCGATTGTTGAATTTCGTAACCGGAACTACCGACGCCAATGCAACCTATGACCTGGTTGTGAATGGCACGGTAGTAGCCTCAGGAATTGCCCCCCTAAAAGGGACCGCTGCTTTTGTGCCCATTACACCAATCAACTACGCAGCTACGGCGATTCCGATACAGGTCCGGCCAGCGGGTGGCTCAGCCATCATTGCTTCCGGAACACTCCAGCCCTATGCAGGTCGGTTTTATACCGTTCTGGCGCGTGGTGTTTTCGGTGGAACTGGCGCTCGGGCGGTAGGAATCAATATTTCGACAAACCGCTAAGACGTACACAAGAGGTTATAAAACAGAAAAGGGGCACGTCGCGACGTGCCCCTTTTTGATTAATGTTCAGCGAAAAACTACTTCAGCTTTCCCATCTGCTCAACATTCCGACGGGTATCGATATGGCTGGCCTGGGCGAGTTCCATGGATTTCTGAGCGGCTTTCTGCGCATCGGCATTTTTTCCACCCCGACGGTAGGCTTCAGCCAGTTCATAATACAAATCGGCCTGATCTTTCGGCGTGGGTTTTAAAGCTAAGCCTTTGTTTACCCATTTTACCACGGTTGGCACATCGCTGGGATCAGGACTGCTTCGGTTAAACAACCGGGTAATATACAAGTACTCGGGTACGGTGAGCTGGTTCGAATTCACTTGATTGTCCATACGCTCAACGGCTTTGGCCGTCTGCCGGGCCCGGAAATAGGCATTGACTTCGGGCAATAGCGTTCGATTGGCCGACACTTTCGGGTCTATACCGATCTTGATCAGCCCCTGTTTCACGTCCAGAATTTTCGAAATTGGAAACTGCGCTCCCCGACCGCTGTATAACGACGACATCAGAATATTTTCAGCTACCTGCTGAGTTTCCTGAGCACCATAGGCTTTTCGGTACGTATCCAGGTGATTTAGCATGTATTGAAAGAGTGGGTTTTCGTAGTCTAACACCAGTTTTTGGAGGGCTGCCCAATTCGTCTGATTGGCATAGGTAGCCGACGATTGCTGATGAGCGTATTCATTCATTGCCGCCATATTCGCCACTGTATCTCGGGTAATACGGGCATACATGGCGTAGTCGATCAGGAAATTGGCCGACCGCTCACCCTGCTGAAACCGAGCCTTCATGGTCTGGCTGCGGATCTGCGGATCAAGCGCATTAGTACCATGCCGGATAACTTCGTCCGTCGAGTTATTACTCATGGCGAAGTGGATCATATTCTGCTGCGGATCGAAATAGAGGAACAGGGGCAGCGAAGGCACAAACAGATGCCGACTGGTCAGAAACTGCTGGGTTGTGGGCTGGTTTATATCGAGCTTTGTACTGATAAACTTGCTATTATACAGTTTACCCACCCGAGCATCTTCCAGCGTAGGAATGAAGCTTTGACAGACATGGCAGGTTGGCGAAAAGATTTCAATAAAAACGGGTTTATTAGCTCGTCGGGCCTCCTGAAATACAGCGGCAACCGGAATTTGCCGAAACTGAATACCTGCTTTTTGTGCAAGCGCTACGTTCGCTACCAGAAGCAGCAGAATAATTTTTTTCATGAATACGGAAATGAATTAAACGCATCGAACCGCCGAAGCGGAGGCACAGAGGTCACAGAGAAATTGATTGACGAGCAAACGCTATCTTTATTCTCTGTGCGCCTGTGTTTAAAATATGGTTAAACAGACCTTAGCAAATTAACGGCCAATGTGCTGACTTCGTGCCTACTGCTATTGATTTTGCTGCTGTTTAATCTCTTCTTCAAGCCGTTTGCTCAGAACCCGGCACGTCTTTTCAATGTCATTGGCCATTTGCTGATCGCCTGTTGCATTCACAGCTGTGTCGGCAATTCCGCTCATGATTTCGATCAGGAAACGCTTCATATCAATCACCTCCATCTCCTTTGTCCAGAGGTCGATTTTGAGCGTACTGTTATGGTAGTGGTCCCAAAGAGCAATGGCAATGGCCCGTGTATCGCTAAGTCCTTCGTTCGGATTGTCGGTAGCGTCCCAATAGATCTTTTCAGGGACATTTTCCTTGTCGAGTTCAACCGAAAAATTAATATCTGATTTTTTCATAAGCACAAATTTACAGAGTACGGCCGGAAACCCGCATACCTTCAGCCCAATCTTAAAACACCTGCCTTCAGCAATGGCGTGACACCTTTGCCGAAACCACCGAAAGAATACCCAATATCGGTTCGGTTAGCAAACATCCCAATACCTATTTTGTGCTTGATTTTAGCGAGAATGGGATACGGTTCAGCATTTTAGCCGCTTACCTGAGGCCGTTAAAGAAAAGTCAGGATGCAGCCCGTTTCGATTCGACCGATAACTTTGCCACTCGATTCATCAAACGTTGCATTCGTACTTTCGTCCGATTTGCATTATACCTCATGTATACCCTTTACGCCATTCCCAATTGCGACACGGTGAAAAAAGCCCGCACCTGGCTCGCCGAACACGGTATCGCCTATCAATTTCACGACTATAAAAAGCAGGGCATAGACCGATCTGTAATCGAACACTGGCTCATGCAAAAGCCCTGGGAGGAGCTCGTAAATCGGTCAGGAATCACCTGGAAAAAGCTCTCCGACAATGAAAAACCCACTAATGTAGAAGGAGCTATCGGCCTGATGATGGCTAAAACATCCGTGATTCGTCGGCCTTTGATCGAGTCTGACGGGAAAATCGTGGCACTTGGTTTCAACGAAGCACAATACAAGGAAACGTTTTCGGTCTGATTAACGGTTGTATTTTCGACAGAATTTACGAGATAAGCTGGCTTTAAGGAAAATTAACGTCTGCCTATTTCATAACCCCTGTCGGAAACCACAACCGTACCATGTCAGGAAAAACGCTGGATTCGCCGGAGGCTATCAAGTTTCTGGTCGATTCGTTCTATGAGAAAGTACAGGCCGACCCGTTTATCGGCCCTGTTTTTACGGATGTTGCCCAGGTTGACTGGTCGAAACATCTGCCTAAAATGTATGCCTTCTGGGAGTCAATCATTCTCGGAAACAACGCCTACGATGGACATCCCTTTCGCCCACATCTGATTGTCAACCAGCAACATACCCTTACCATTGACCATTTCGAACGCTGGCTGCAACTATTTTCCGCTACCCTGGCCGAAAATTTCACTGGCGAAACCGCAAATCAGGTTCGCCAGCGAGCTACTCAAATTGCACTGGTCTGGGCCAACAAGCTGGAATATATCAACAACGACTCGTATATGGAGCAGTAAACTAGGGATGTGGCATTCCGGCACCCTTTCCGAAGGCCGCATCGCCACGTTACTATTGCTTCGAAAATACTTTTTTCAATAAGTCCGTTACCCGGGCCGCTGGGTTCTCCCGAATCTTCTTCTCTTCCTGAGCGACCAAAATAAAGAGGCCATCCACCGCTTTGTTGGTCGCGTATTCTGTCAGATTTGGGTTTACTTTCTGCACAAGTGGTATCCTGTTATAGATGTTCGCCAGGTCGGTATAGTACTTCGTTGCGTTGTTTTTGCGCAGGGTACTATCAACAATAGGCGTAAACTCCGTTACAAGTTGCTGGCCTGATGTCCGGCGAAGGTACTGGGTAGCCGCATCATCCGTTCCACGCAGAATACCAACGGCATCCTGAATGCTCATCGACGTAATCGCTTTAACAAAGACGGGAGCCGCTTTCTTAGCCGCATCTTCAGCCGCCCGGTTCATCGACAGCTCAAACTGGTCGACCTGCTTGTTGAAGCCCAATTGGCGCAGTTTTGTGGCTACATTTTGTGCTTCGGGCGGGAACGCAATTTTCAACAAGGGGTTTTTAAAATAACCATCCAGTTTCGATGCCTGATTCGACCCATTAGTGACCCCGATCCGTAACGCTTCTTTCAGTCCGGAGGCTATATCGGTGCTGGTCAGTCCACCCGAAGTACTGGGTGCGGTTTCGGTCACAGCTTTCAGGATTTTACCAAAAATACCACCCCCGGAAGAGGACTGCTGGCGGGTCGAGTCCTGAGCAAAGCTCGTTTGGCTAAGCGCGAAAACAAGCAGGGTGGCCGTAAAAATGGTTTTATTCATCATGGGATTTATCAGGTTGCTATTTCGTAACGAACAATGTCGCTAAATCGTTTTTTCGTACTTTTGACCACTGCCAGCGACAATGGTTTAACTTTTCTTCTGTTCTGGCTACTTTAGACTGGGTTGTAAGATCCCTGTATTAAGAATGACTAACACCATCCGTGCCGAAGTAATTACCATTGGCGACGAAATATTGTTCGGGCAAATTATCGATACGAATACCGCCTGGCTTGGCACCGAACTCACGAACATCGGCATTCGAACGGTTCGCAAATCGTCGGTAGGCGATCAGGCCGACGTTATTCTGCAAGTTCTCCACGAAGCGCACCAACGAGCCGACGTTATTATTATCACTGGCGGGTTAGGCCCCACCAAAGACGACATCACCAAAAAAACGCTCTGCACCTATTTTGGTGTCGGCATGGTTCGCAACCCCGATGCGCTGGCGCTGGTAACCAGTTTTTTTGCCAAGCGAGGCCGGGAAATGACGGATCTGAACCGGGCTCAGGCCGATCTGCCTGCCAACGCGGTCTATATTCAGAACGATTGGGGAACTGCCCCCGGTATGTGGTTTGAACACGAGGGGCGGGTCTATGTATCGCTGCCGGGAGTCCCGTTCGAAATGAAGCACCTCATGACCAACCGGATTTTACCGAAACTTACCAGCCATTTCCAGACACCGATCATCAAACACAAAATGATTCGGACAGTAGGGATTGGCGAGTCGTTTCTGGCCGAACGAATCGAAGCCTGGGAAGATGCCCTACCTAACCACATCAAACTGGCTTATCTTCCCAGCTTTGGTGGGGTAAAACTTCGGCTAACAGCCACCGGCGACGACCAGAATGTGCTGGATCAGGAATTAGCCGAGCAGGTAGAAAACGTCATGCCGCTCATCAGTAAGCACGTATTTGGCTTCGACAATGACGAAATCGAAGACGTGGTTGGCAAACTCCTCAAAGAGAAAAACCTTTCGCTAGGCATTGCCGAAAGTTGCACGGGTGGTTATGTATCCTCACAAATCACCAAAGTGCCCGGTTCGTCGGCTTATTTCTGGGGAAGCATTGTGAGCTATAGTAATGCTGTAAAAGTAGCCACATTGGGTGTGAAACCCGAAACGCTTGAACACTTCGGCGCGGTAAGCGAAGAAACGGTACGCCAAATGGCCGAAGGCGTTCGAACGGCGCTGGGCACAAATGTGGGCATCGCAACCAGCGGAATTGCCGGACCCGATGGAGGTACCCCCGACAAGCCAGTCGGAACGATCTGGATAGCCTGTGCGACGGATGCTCGTACCGTTACGCGACTGCTCAAACTAGGCCAGTACCGCGACCAGAACATCCAGCTTACCAGTACCTATCTGCTGAATATGCTGCGGGAAGAAATTATGACTAGTGTGTAGTAGTTAGGAGCGAGAATGGCGAACGCATTCTATTGCTTTTGTGCTAACCATTCTCGCTTCTCGCTCCTAACTACTCAATCCTTAACGAATATGGCGCTCATCGACATGATTATGCCCAAAATGGGCGAAAGTATAATGGAATGTACGGTCATTACCTGGTTGAAACAACCGGGCGACCGTATCGAAGCCGACGAGTCTGTACTGGAAGTAGCGACTGATAAAGTCGATACCGAAGTACCAGCCCCGTTTGCGGGTGTTTTGAAAGAATTGTTGGTAAAAGACGGCGATGTAGTGGCGATTGGGGCTCCCATCGCTCGCATTGAAGTCGACGCGAAGGAAGCAACAGAACAAGTCGCCAAACCCAACAGCGACCAGCCCGACGATGCCCAGGATATGCCCAAAGGCATTGGCGATATTGCCCGGCCTGAACCAGCTAACGCATCGTCAGATCCCGAAAATCACGACATTACTGAAGTAGCTCGTGAGCTGGAAGCCAGCATTTCGGCCCTAAGTAGTCGCCCTGTGGCCTCTGAGCAGGGAACGACTGGCCACAAACCCATATTGGCCAGTGATGCCCCTATTTTTGCAAACCGCTTCTACTCTCCGCTCGTTCTGAACATTGCCAAAGAGGAAGCCGTATCCCGTGATGAACTGGACCGTATTCCAGGTTCAGGTGCCGACAATCGGGTTACCAAGAAAGACATACTGGCCTATGTCATCGATCGGGCTGAGGGGCGCGTAGCAGAGCGCAAGCAGCCAGGCGTTGAACGCTTTGAGCAGCCAGCCGTCCCCATGCGTCAGGGTTCGGGCCCCGAGTCCCCTGCACCACGCTCCCTAAACGGCCAGATGGATATTATCCAGATGGATCGGATGCGGAAGATGATCGCCCAGCGCATGGTGGAGTCGAAGCAGATTTCGCCCCATGTCAGCTCGTTTGTAGAAGCCGATATGACCCCCGTTGTTGACTGGCGAACGAAAGTGAAAGACCAATTCAAACAGCAAACGGGTGAAAACCTGACCTACACACCTATCCTGGTCGAAGCCGTCGTTAAAGCCATTAAGGATTTTCCGATGATCAATATATCGGTGGAAGGGGATCGTATCCTTGTAAAAAAACAGGTCAATATTGGCATGGCGGTAGCGTTACCCAACGGCAACCTGATTGTGCCGGTTATCCATAATGCAGATCAATACAATCTGGTAGGTTTGACCAAAAAGGTGAATGATCTGACCAAACGAGCCCGCGAAAATAAGCTGACAGCCGATGATCTGGCAGGTGGCACATACACCATCTCCAATATCGGTACGTTCGGTAACCTCATGGGTACCCCAATCATTGTACAACCTCAGGTAGCCATCATGGCCTTTGGGGCCATCGTCAAGAAACCGGCTGTCATCGAAACCCCACAGGGCGACTTCATTGGCATTCGTCAATTAATGTTCCTCTCCCACTCGTATGATCACCGCGTTGTCGATGGATCATTAGGTGGCCAATTTGTCCGGCGCGTCGCCGATTACCTTGAACAATTTAAACCGGGATTCATGTGATTTAACGGACCGACTATGATTTTGCTTTCAGAGAAAGCGGATAAAGACAAATCATAGTCGGTCCGTTAAATCACATAAATCCCGGTCAGAAACTTATGAAACAACGCATTGCCATCGACATGGATGATGTCATGGCCGACACACACGCTAAATTCGTTCAACTCTATCTGGAGGGCGAAATGCCCCGTTTTACCCTCGAACAGTTGAAAGAAAAATCATTTCACGAGCTGTTCGATGAACACGAGTACCTGGCATTATCGCAACGGGTGTACGAACTTGGCTTCTTTGCCGATATTGAGGTGATGGAAGGAGCACAGGAGGTCATTGCCGATCTTATGCAGAAATACGACGTCTTTGTAGCATCGGCCGCCCAGGAATTCCCCAACTCACTTCGCGAAAAATGGGATTGGTTGCAACGGCATTTTCCGGCTATTACCTGGCACAACTATATCTTTCTGGGCGATAAAAGTGTCCTGAATACAGACTTTCTGATTGACGACCTCCCTCGGAATCTTCGCACATTTCAGGGGGAAGGGCTTCTGTTCGACGCGCTTCATAACCGCGAAGACACGCAATTCCGGCGGGTTAACTCATGGTATGAAATAGCTAAAGTGCTTTTGTAGTGCTTGAAACGATCCCGACAAAACGAAAAAGCCCTGATCGATCAGGGCTTTTTCGTTACCTTTTCAGGTACAATCTATGGCTGGTGTATACTACCCTTCCACTTCCTCCTGCACGTCGACCCGACGGTCATGACCTACTTCCTGCTGTGCTTTTCTGGCTTCTGCCGAAGGGCGTAACCGAACAATATGCAGTTTGTGCAGGATTCCGATGAGTGGGTAGGTTGGATCGAATTCAAACCATTTCGCCCCAAAATTAGCAGCATTCGGACGCTTGTGGTGGTTGTTCTGAAAGAGTTCGCCCATCATAACCACATCCAGCACCAGCGAATTTTTCGACTGATCGTGATTATCGAAGTTCGAATAGCCGTATTTATGACCACTCCAGTTGATGATAGCCCCGTGCACGGGTCCCATTACATAGTGAACTGGCAATAGGAAGAAGAAGGCCCAGTGCATATCCAGGTAAATGAATGCAAAGATATAGAACACACTGTAGAGCACACCCCAGCCAATCCGCGACACCCACGAGTCGCCTAGTTTTTCAATGAAACTCCATTCTGGATAATTGCGGTCGAACTGGCGCTCAACGGCATATTTACGGTGCAGAACGGCATTGTAAATATCTTTGGTCTTCCACATCATCGTGAAGATGTTCTTGGTATGATGCGGAGAATGAGGATCTTTTTCGGTGTCGCTAAACGCATGGTGCATCCGGTGTAGAACCGCATAAGCCCGTGGGCTCAGGTACGATGACCCCTGCGAGATGTACGTCAGCGTGTAAAAGAACCGCTCCCAGAATTTGCTCATCGAGAACATTTTATGGGCTGAATAGCGGTGAAGGAAAAAAGTTTGGCAGAACAGGGACAGATACCAGTGCCCAATGAACGCGGCCAGTACAATCACAATCTTTACTAAATTAAAGGGTGAAACTACAAGTCACTAAAAATAGTAATACAAAACTAACGAATTTCCATTGGATTAGCCCTAGCTTCCTCAAATAATTTAAGTCTGGATAAGTTCTATTGAACCTGTAAGGCGAAGGCTTTTTGCCAACTTAGTTGGTCGTAGTTGCGTATTGCAGCAAATTAGCCCCCATCCGCAATGCCTGCTGCCGTACGGGCTCAGGGTCGTTGTAAACGCTCTGATCTTCCCAGCCGTTGCCTAAATCGCATTCGTAGCTATAAAAACAAACCAGCCGCCCCTGATAGATCAGTCCAAAACCTTGTGGCGCTTTCCCGTCATGCTCATGTACTTTGGGAAGTCCATTTGGAAACTTGAATTTCTGCTGATATACCGGATGATTGAACGGCAGTTCGATGAAGGTCAATTCGGGAAATACTTTTTTCATTTCCCGTCGAATAAACTTATCCAGTCCATAATTATCGTCGATGTGTAAAAATCCGCCCGACATCAGATACCGACGCATATTCTGCACTTCAGCATCGTTGAAAGTAACGTTGCCGTGGCCCGTCATATGCACAAACGGATACCCAAAAATATCGGGGCTTCCCGCTTCCACGATGTCCTCTTCCGGGAAGATATTCATCCGCAGATTGGCATTGGCAAACTTAATCAGATTCGGCAGTGACGTCTTGTTCGCATACCAGTCACCACCGCCCCCGTATTTCAACTTCGCAATTTTATAGGCATACTGTGCCTGCACAACAAATGACGCTGAGAGCAGAAGAGTCAAAAGAAAAAGTCGCTTTTTCATGCATGTATAAAATTCAATAGCTGACAGGCTGTAAGTGCAGCCGTTTCGGTTCGAAGTCGATTCGTTCCTAGGGTTACCATCTGGAAACCAGCCGAAGCAGCCAGTTTCAATTCGGTTTCCGAAAAATCGCCTTCCGGCCCGATCAGTACCGCATATCGACGGTTGGCCACGGCCACTTTTGCTAAGTTAATCACTGGTTCGTTAGCAGGCGAATCCAGGCTGGGCAAATGTGCAATAAACCGCTCTTCTTCGTCGATTGTTCTGATCAGTTCACCAAACGGAACAGCCTCATCCAGACGGGGCAAAAACGATTGCAATGACTGCTTCATGGCCGCAATGGCAATTTTTTCCAGCCGCTCCAGCTTGAGTACCCGACGCTCGGAATGCTGCCCGAAAAAGAAGCTGATCCGTTCAATCCCAACCTCGACCGCTTTCTCCACAAACCATTCAATGCGGTCCAGATTTTTGGTTGGAGCCACACAGATCCGGATCGAAAACGGTCTTCCCGGCGTCGAATGGGTTTCGGTTATTCGAAACCCACAACGCCGAACATCCGCCTGAGTGATAACGGCTGTGTACTGATTTCCGTGTCCATCCGTAACAGCAATAATCTCGCCAACGCCTAAACGCAACGTTTTGACCGCATGGCGAGAATCGTCTTCACTCAAATAAGAAACCGAATCCGGTTGATAGAATAAATGCATACGTATTGTAAAATGAGGGCTTTTGCCGAATCGTATATAAGCCAGCCCAAAACTAATGACAAAACTGAAAGCCCAGCCTGTCATGTAGTTAGGTACCGCATATATGAGTCAACGGAACCCAGCCCATCGTTTTTTTGTAATTTTGCAAGATAGATCATCTGCTGTGAAAAAAGTCGCTTTTTATACCCTCGGTTGCAAACTGAATTTTTCCGAAACGTCTACGCTGGCCCGGTTAATGGAGCAGCATGGATACGAACGCGTAGAATTCAACCAGCAACCCGACATCTTCATCATCAACACCTGCTCCGTAACCGACAATGCCGACAAAAAATGCCGGAAAATTGTCCGCGAAGCCCAGAAGATTAACCCCGACGGCTATGTAGCGATTCTGGGTTGTTATGCCCAGCTAAAACCCAAAGAGATTTCCGAAATTCCGGGGGTCGATGCGGTACTGGGTGCGTCAGAGAAATTCCGGTTGCACGAACTGATGCCAACGTTTGTGAAAGTCCCCAATGGAGAACCTGCTCAGGTCTTCAACTCCCCCATCGAAGAAGCCATCGAGTATCATGCCTCCTACTCGCTCAACGATCGTACCCGTACCTTCCTGAAAGTACAGGATGGCTGCGATTATCCATGTGCCTACTGTACCATTCCGCTGGCACGGGGAAAAAGCCGTTCGGATACCGTTGCCAACGTCGTAAAAGCCGCCCAGGAAATTGCCGAACGTGGCGTAAAAGAGATTGTTCTGACAGGTGTAAACATCGGCGACTTTGGTCTGATCAATGGCCAGCGGCAGGAAACCTTTTTCGATCTGGTTCGGGCGCTGGACGACGTAGAAGGCATCGAACGGTTTCGTATTTCCAGCATCGAACCCAACCTGCTGACTGACGAGATTATCCAGTTTGTGGCTCAGTCGAAACGGTTTGTCCCTCATTTTCACATCCCGTTGCAATCGGGCAGCAACCGCGTACTGGGCCTGATGCGTCGTCGATACAAGCGCGAACTGTATTCGGATCGGGTACAGAAAATTAAGGAGTTGATGCCTCATGCCTGTATTGGCGTAGATGTGATTGTGGGCCATCCCGGCGAAACGGATGCAGAATTCAAGGAAACCTATCTGTTCCTGAACGAATTACCGATCTCGTATCTACACGTATTTACGTATTCGGAGCGGCCTAATACAACCGCCCTAGGCATCAAACCAATTGTTCCGGGCCACGTACGGGCCGAGCGGTCTAAAATGCTGCACATTCTGTCCGATAAAAAACGTCGTGCTTTCTATGACGAACAGATTGGTGAAACAGCTACTGTACTGTTTGAAGAAGATGTTCAGGAAGGCCTGATGCAGGGTTTTACGGAAAACTATGTCCGTGTTGTCGCCAAATACGATCCCCTGCTCATCAACGAAACGCTTTCGGTCCGCTTAATCGGTGTCAATGCCGAAGGGTTAATGGAAGTTGAAGAGCCCGAAGCCATTCTGGAGAAGCATTGAATTAGGAATAAACCGCAAAGGCGCGAAGACGCAAAGAAATACACTATTGTGAAATACTTTGCGTTTTCGCGCCTTTGCGGTTTTATAAAAGCTGGATTAAGACAATAACTATATACTCTCCCATTCATCCTATGACCTTACCTGCTAAAATTCTGATTGGTCTTGTGGCCGTAGAGCACATATATATCTTATGGCTGGAAATGTTTGCCTGGACAACCCGTGGCCGGAAAACATTCCGCTCGTTGCCGGCGGAGTTGTTTGAACCAACGAAATCACTAGCTGCCAACCAGGGATTGTACAATGGTTTTCTGGCGGCAGGACTCATCTGGTCGCTACTGATCCAGGACCCCGCCTGGTGCATCAACGTTGCCGTCTTTTTCCTGGGCTGCGTTATAGTAGCAGGAATCTTTGGTGCTGTTACGGCGCAAAGATCCATTTTCTGGGTTCAGGCCATGCCCGCTATTATCGCCTTACTGATCTTGCTGATGGCCTAAAATAGTCAGGAATGGTCGAAGGTGATCAACCATCGTATTACAAACTTTGACTCCCCTTGACCATTCCTGACTACTCTTTTCAATTCCTGACTAAATCTGACCATTTCCATAAAAACAGGAAACCGCCCCCAAGTGGGAGCGGCTCCATGAGTACAACAAAACCACAGATAAAACTGCCAGACATAATGGCCAGACAGGGTGCCTGTGGCTCAGTTGATGTATGATATTTTAAGTATGATGTAGGCTATGCATGAGTCATCTATAGCCTACATCATACATACGTTTACGCTTCAATGAGGAATTCGTCGTGCTGGCTTATGTCCAGACCAGACTTCTCGTCTTCTTCAGTAACACGTAGTGGCAGGATCAGATCGGTTACTTTCAGCAGTACGAACGACATACCGAATGCGAAAACAGATACGCCGATCAGCGCAATCATGTGCTCAACGAACAGACCCGTTTCACCAAAAGCCAAGCCTTCAACCGTTACAGCCGAGTTAACACCTTTGCTGGCGAAAATACCCGTCATTACCATACCAACCATACCGCCTACACCGTGGCAAGGGAATACGTCAAGCGTATCGTCCAGAGTAGACTTTGAGCGCAGGTGAGCAATGTAGTTCGAGATGATAGCCGCAATGGCCCCGATGAAAATAGCCGTTGGAACCGTTACAAAACCAGCCGCTGGCGTAATGGCAACCAGACCTACTACCGCACCGATACAGAAACCCAGCGCTGATACTTTTTTGCCTTTCGCAGCATCGAACAGCACCCAGCCCAGACCAGCAGCCGCAGCAGCCGTGTTGGTGGTTGCGAAAGCCGAAGCAGCCAGTGGCGAAGCCGCTACTGCCGAACCCGCGTTGAAACCGAACCAGCCAAACCACAGCAAACCTGTACCCAACAGTACGAAAGGAATATTGGCAGGTGGGAAATAGCTCGCTTCTACGTGCGACTTCCGACGCTTTAGATACAGAGCACCTGCCAGAGCAGCCCAACCAGCCGACATGTGCACAACCGTACCACCGGCAAAATCAAGTACACCCCGCTTAAACAGGATACCGTCCGGATGCCAGGTCATGTGCGCCAGGGGAGCATATACGAATATGCTGAACAGAATCATAAACAGGACATACGAGCGGAAGTTGATGCGCTCAGCCATCGAACCTGTTACCAGGGCCGGGGTAATCACGGCAAACTTCAGTTGGAAGAAAGCGAAAACAACCAGTGGGATCGAAGCCGCCAGCGACCAGGGCTTACCATCCAACACGCCCTTGAACATGAAGTGATCCATTGGGTTACCAATAAATCCGCCAATATCAGAACCAAATGCCAGGCTGAAACCAACGATCACCCACAATACACTGATCACGCCCATGGCAATAAAGCTTTGCAGCATGGTTGAGATCACATTTTTGTTGTTCACCATACCGCCGTAGAAATACGCCAGACCAGGGGTCATCAGCAGAACAAGAGCGGTTGCCACCAGCATCCAGGCGGTATCGCCTGAGTTGATGCCTTCAGTCACAATTTGCGTTGGTACGCCGTTGAAACCAGGTATTATACCCAGAACGGCAAATACTAACAGCAAAACCAGAGGAATGTAATTGGGCTTTTGCATAATAATTGAGGTTTTTTGTTGTACTGGTTAATTGAAAAACTAGGTTAAGAAAACGGGGATACGAGTTAGAATTTAAAGATGGCTGCCATTCCGAGTGTCGTCTGAGAGGTCGTCAGCGAGCCATCGTTTTTCTCAAACTTATTGGCCGAGTAGCTGTCAATCCGTAATTCAGGCTTCAGCAATACGTGGCCATCGCCGGTGGTAATATTGCCTGTGATGGTGATCGAGTTTACGCTGGCACCATTTCCGGCAGCATCGGTGAGCGCACGGGCTCCACCTTTGTTATCAAACGTCTCATAGCGAGCGCCTAAACCAAATTTATCTGAGAAGGCATAGTTCGTATAGATAGCCGCACCGCCCCAGCTTTTGGTCGTAGTAGGACCACCAACACCTTGGTAATCACCCTTTTGCGAACCAGCAGCCGCATTCAGTCCCAGGAAGAATTTCGACGTGATCTGGTAGGTCGTTGTCAGGTCGAAGAGTTGGTACATGGCATTATCGGCACTGACGGCTACAGTTCCATTTGGGTTGGTAACATCCTTCGACGCTTCGTTCGACATGATGGCGTTCAGATAGACGTTCCAGCCCGAAACTGGCGAGAAGAAGAACTGGCCGATAAGCCCTTTCTTTTTGTTGTTATCAACCAGATTATCTACGTTGTTCACCAGACCCAGCATCAACGAAGCCCGGTCGCTGAATGCATACTGCGCTTTCAGACCGATGTGATAGAAGGGGCCGTTGTTGAAGAGGTTCGACAGCGAGTAGTTGTAGTTGACCGGCGCATCGATTACCTCATAACCAATGTGCGTTCCAAACTGACCTGCCGTAAACGACAGCTTGTCGGATGCTTTCAGCGTAATATACGCTTGCTTAATCGCTAAAGCCGTCGAACCAGGAGTGCCCAGCAACCCAACGTTGTTCCCATAGTTCCCCAGATCTCCGAAGGTTCCGAAGGTGAGGTCCATAACCGCATCCACATGAGCAGATGAGTAAGCCGCTTTGGCCTGAACTAACCCAATGCCAAACTGGCCAGCCTTTTGGTCAAAAGCACGCGCATTCCCAACCCCACTACCGTTTAAACCCAAATTTGACTGACTCTTTGGATTGTTAAAATTACCAAAGTAATAGGTGTCCAGATAGCCCGAGAAAGTGAATTTTCCGGGTGCAGCAGCGGTTGTGTCCTGCGCCTGAACGCCATAACCTAAAAACAAAGAACTAAGAAGTAAAATTGCTTTTTTCATACTATAAATTTGGTTGTGTAGAGTAGGTACTGCGGTCTTATTTCGAAGCAAATTTTGTTACATAAATTATTCTACGCAAGCAATAGTGCAAAAAAATTAAGCTGTTTTGTGTTTTTTAGTCAATTTTATTTAAAATATACTACTTATTCTATCATAAATACTGAAAAACGATGAAAAATATTAACTGTCAACATATTTGGCTTATTGATTCATTTACCAAATATTATTTTTTTTAATTTATAGCATTTTGAATGCGTCATTCCGATTCTCTGCGGCCATTTCGTCCGAACCAAAAACAGAAAAGCCCCCTCATGGCCATGAGGGGGCTTTTCTAAAAAAAATTAAAATCTCAGCTTGCCTTAGGCTTCGGCATGAAGCCAGGCTTTTTTGGCCAGAAGTGTCTCGTCGTCCTCTTCGTGGTCAGGATCAGGCACGCAACAATCGACTGGGCAAACAGCCGCACACTGCGGCTCTTCATGAAAGCCCATACACTCGGTGCATTTATCGGCTACAATGTAATAGAACTCGTCGGAAACGGGGGCTTGTGGATCTTTTCCGCCCACAACTGTACCATCACCAAAATCGACTTCGGTCAGTTCGGTTCCTCCACCCCAGGTCCATTCGACACCACCTTCGTAGATCGCTGTATTGGGGCATTCAGGTTCGCAGGCACCACAGTTGATGCACTCGTCGGTGATCATGATTGCCATGAGCAGTACTTATTTATAGATCGTAAATTTTTATCTCTGTAAATCGAACAACAAATATAACTATTTAAAGGTTGGCCGCAAACTAAAATTTCATTACATTAGTTGATGGGGTATTCCATTTGTTTATTTCTTACATGCTTCACTCTGAACGCCTGCAAACGTTCGTGGCCCTGGGCGAGTTTCTTCGCTCGGCCGACGCTCAGCCCGAACTTGACGAAATTGCCCAGCGGGCTTATCATAAGAATAACTGGTTCACACCCATTAACTCACAAAATGCGTTACGGGCTATCGCCGATCAGTTTCTGACTGCCGACAAACTTTCTGCCTGGACGAATCAGTATACCAGTGAACCCACAACCCCTAAAACGGTCGGGGTAGTGATGGCGGGCAATATCCCAGCCGTTGGCTTTCATGATCTGCTCTGTGTGGTCATGAGCGGGCATAAGTTACTAGCCAAACTTAGTAGCCAGGATTTTGTACTTATTCATTATTTAATACAAAAATTAAAGGAGATTAATCCGGCATTTTCTGGGTGGATCGAAGAAGCCGAACGGCTCAATGCCGCCGATGCCTACATTGCCACGGGAAGCAATAATACGGCTCGCTACTTTGAGTACTATTTTGCTAAAAAGCCCCATATCATCCGTAAAAACCGCTCATCGGTAGGGCTGCTCATGGGTGAAGAATCAGACGATGAGTTCGTACATCTTGGCCATGATATTTCGGATTACTACGGCTTAGGCTGCCGGAATGTATCTACATTGCTCGTACCAGAAGGGTATGATTTTACGCCCATGCTGCGTGCACTGGAGCCTCAGGCCAGCCTGTACCTCAATAACCACAAATACCAGAACAACTACGATTACAATAAATCGGTCTACCTGATCAATGCAATACCGCATCTTGACAATGGGTATCTGCTGGTTACGAAAAACGATGGCCTGGTTTCGCCAATCTCAGTCATTTATTACCAGACTTATCAGACTCAGGATGACGTTACCAACTGGCTTACAGCTCATAAAGACCAGATTCAGGTAGTTGCTTCGGCAAAAGGGTGGCGCACGGGCAGTATTCCTTTCGGCCAAACCCAATGCCCTTCCCTGACCGACTATGCCGACGGCATCGATACCATGGCCTTTCTTTCAACCCTATAAGAGGTACAGGAAAAGCAGAAAAGCGATTTCAGTCCTTTCTGCCTTTCCTGCCTATCAATATCGCCAGCTTGTGAGGTCAGCCCCTGCCGGGTGGCTGGCCTCGATCCGTTTTAAGATCTTCTCTACATACATTGTATTGTAACGTAGTCGGCTGATGTAGTTGGGTTGAGTAGGATCGCCATTCCAGCAGTGTTCAGCCCGATCGCCATAGGCCACTTCGCTATAGGCGGGTGGATTTTTTACGGTTTTCAAAAAATCTTCCATCAGGTACACGGCGTTGTTGAGATAGTAGTTGTCCATATCGCCACAGTAGATATGGATTTTTCCGGTAACCTTAGGCCCCAGCGTTTTCCAGTCGCGCTTCAGAATATGGAGTAGATCGTAATGCTCACGCCAGTAAGCGGCTACCGTTTGGTCGATCTCGCCCGTCATTTTATTCCAGATTCGTTTCGGGTATCCATCGGCCCCTACCGGCGAAAATACGGCTTCCCATATATCAAACTGATCGCCCGAACGGGTATGCGTGCCTACAACCAGTTCGCGGTGATTGGTTTCCTCCATCGTCCATTGCACTTGCCCAAGATAGTTTCGCTGACCGGGGCGGGGTGTCCGCCGGAAGGTGCCTTCCTGATAATACGCGTTTTTCTCTTTATACAGGTTAAAGACCGTATAGGCTTCGAAGCTGATCGGATCAGGGCAAGCCGCAAAACAACCGTTAAATTCGTCGGGGTAGAAAACCTGAGCCGCCAGCGCTTCCCAGCCACCCGTACTGCCACCATAGGTAAACCGGGCCCATCCCTGCCCAATACCCCGGAACCGCTTTTCAATCTCGGGCAAAAGTTCGTACATAATGGCATCACCATAGGGGCCCAGGTTTTCGGAGTTTACGGCGTAGGAGTCATCATAATACGGATTAGCGTGCTGAATTTCAACGATCAGCATCCGGGGAAAATCTTTGCTCGTCCATTTTTTGTAGAAATCATAGGCTTCCTGCGCTACGATTTTGTTGTACCCATGAATATGAAAGCGTTCCGAATAATCGGTCGTATCCATATTGGCAGACGGTGGTGTTTCACTAAACCCCGCAAAATCGGAGGGAAAATGACCGTGGAATATACAAAGTGGATAACGGGCCTCGGGGTGCTCGTCGAAACCAGCCGGGATCAGTACATGTGCGCCCAGATACATGGGCCGTCCCCAGAACTCAGTCAGGCGTTTGCTCTGAATCTTAATGTGCTTCACAAATCTGGTATCTTTCGGCTCGGGCAAAGCAGGGTTTTGCTGATCCATGACCACCGTAAAGGTTTGTTTAGCCCCTGATTTCAGATTGATTTTCTGCGGCTTACTAAACAAATTACCCGGCGCTGTACGCCAATTTTGACCTTCTCCCCGATCCATCGGTAACTTGACCACATGCCCGTCCTTCCGTTTGAAGGTTTCGTATTTATGCAACACGGCCTGCACATAATAATCGCCCGATGGAAGGTCTTTCAGGCTCGCCTTGGGGTAGCCAAACACACTACCGTCGATCGTGGTCACCTGGCCAGGTTTTAAGCCATTGACGTCAATACCAAATAGCTGGGCCGTAGCCACCCCATCGCTGACCTGAAATCGGGGGTCGGTCTTATCGGTTTTTGCCAGAATGAGCAACACACGCCCATCGAGTGGCTGCTGGCTCTGCGATGCCGCGAATGAAACCGAAAATGTTGTTTGGGCCTGGGCGACTGTACTTAGTAAGCCAAGTAAAAGAAGTAGCACCTTGTTCATAAAGTAGTTCAGGTTGATTATCAGCCGATAAGATACTGAATTTACAGAATAGAGCGAAGCTGTTCTGCATTTACCTGCCTACAAAAAGCCACCCTATGCGGAGTGGCTATTCTACGAACGCATTTTAGAAAACAGAAGGCGACTACCACCGATTAACGTGTGCCGTGTCGAACATTTTTAGTTCACGCGCCGTCAGGGTCAGGCTAAGCGACATCGGTGCCGATCCTACTTCGGTGAAGCTTTCGCTGTATTGCACACAGTAAACATCCGTTAGTTCAAGTTTTTTCTGCACCTGTTCGGAATCGATATTCCGAAACTCAATCTGAGCCGATTCCTTTTTGCCATCGGCGTCAATCATCCACTCCCAAAGTTGCTTCATGGTATCCATGCCTGAGGGCGTAATCTGCACAAATACCGTACCACCAAATACTTTGGAGGCAATCCGTCCTTTATCGTCGATGGATTGCGAAAGCGAAAAATTACAGGAATTTACGGGGATTGCGTCGTCACCTGTGGGCCCACCTGCCCACGAAAAATAAGCGTCGAAACTGGAAGCAAAATCTGGCATGGTTATAAATAGTAAGAGATAATTTAGCTACGAATAAGACAGAATCAACAAACTCTATATCAGAGCACTTACCTATCGACCAAACCGTCGTTCAATTCCATCGATATGAAGCTCTTTGGCCTTTCCACGAATAAAATTGTCCGCCATCCGACTTTCCCGGCTCACTAAAGATGGAATATCGTTGAAGTTAAAGGTTCGACTACCTATTCGGAAACTATCTAAATGGTATCTGGATAATCCAGGGTCTGTTATCAATTCCAGGTATCGATAAAGTCCTACCATTTGTGGGGGCGACAAGGGTGGCAAATTCCCCTGTTGACGTTTTAAACGATACCACTGCACTTTAGGGAAATTAGATTGGTCATCAATAATAAATGGGCTATTCCCATCAGAGTTTATAAAATTAAAGGCCGAGAATCCATCAAAGACCTGACTAAAATCACCGCCAATGCCTCCATGCGAGGTAATAAAGCTTCTATGTATCTCTCCTCGCACACGTGAGTTTGCCCAAAAGTACCTTGACCTAAACTCTGGGTGCCTTGTTGCATGAACAACATGCTCTGCATTCTGTAGCGTGGTTAGGTTATCATGCCGGATGGGTACTGCCCTGTCCCCTCCAATGACCATGTCCATATCAACAGCATCGTACAGACCAAGAAAATAGATTTCTATTCCTAATCTATACAGTGCTTTTGTAGCTTGTATTCCAATATGTCCTCCCCGGCTATGCCCAACTATACATACCTTTATTTCATCCGTTCCCGGTGATTGACTAGCTAATCTGTCATACATCTGCCTGACATAATTGACAACCCGGATCACCACTTGCCTATCCTCTAACCCCAAATTACCTGGCCCATGCCAGTAAGCCTTCGCATTCCCATATGAATCTGCCTCAACTGGTGGGTTATTTGGCCGATAATGCTCCTGCACATTTGTAGCAATGTCCCGGTAGAAACAATATACATGGCTATTTGTACCATCTGGTCTTCGCCACTTGCGAGAACCCGTCCCGTCGATTGCGGCTAGAATAAATTTGGTTGCCATCTGATTACTCTTGTAGAGATTACCTATTTATCAAAACCGGAACAACAGTCCAGTACTTAAACCTACACTGCTGATATGTACGTTAAGACTCGGAAGTTGAGACACATCGATTCCACCCTGAGTTGTTCGGACATACTCCCCCTGGCTCTTGTACTGAGAAATCGACAAGTTGCTTTGCAGTACAGTCCCATTTTGATTGGTAGTTACCGACGAAATCAGATCTTCTCTTTTTTCAAATGATTGCGTGTAGGCAACTAACTCGGCAAAGCCGCGTAGATGCTGACTTAGTCGTAATTGAATGCCTAAGGCAACCTGATACCCAACAGCCAAACCGTTCTTACGGCTGTCAATTGTATATTCATTTTTTATGGCGGTCCCATTTAAAGGGGTCTCTATTCTGTTTTGCACAATGTTGTAATCAAGAACCAATCCACCAACCAGACCCAGCCTGTTATAGATATAATAAGAAGGTCGTGATAAAGCTTTGAAAGTAATATTAGGTACAAACGACAGCACCTTTAAGGTCGTTGCTCTAGTAAGAATGTAGTTGCTATTTGATTCCTTGTAGGCAGAGCTGGTCTCCAGTTTGTCGCCCAGTAACAAATCTGCGTCAATACCGACATTGACAAAATCGCTAATAATGAAACCAATACCACCCCCAATACGCGGACCAGCGCCTAAACCTTTACTCGCTACGTTAAAGCCGGTCGATGTACGACTCAAAGATCGGTCGGTGCCTAAGGTCACTAGACTGTAAAAACCATAAGCCTTTAGATAAAAGGGCGATTCTACAGCCTTAGGATTGCGCGGACTCAAAGCGGACGTTGCCACTCCACCCACCGAAGCTTGCGTATTCTGCGTGATAAACGATTGCGCCTGAATAGTCTGTAAACCAGCAATCAGACCAATAAAAGGGAGAAAATAACGGTATGTAATCATTGTTTTGCGGAGAAATGGACATGGATTGCTTTGATTCGCCAATGGTGTTTATTCGCCTGTTGCTTCTGGCGTACTCCGTTTGTTCAGCGACGATTTCGGATAAATGTCCGCAACTCATCTTTCGAGGTGTCGAAATCGAACGCATCGGTGATCTGATCGTAATTTTCGCGGTCCGTTACGAAACTATAGGCATATTTTGCGAGAGGTAGCTTGTCGGAATCGAACGTAAACAGAGCTAGTAATGCCAGAATCTGGTCGGTGCTGAAACAGCGTTTGGCGGCCAGTGCAGCTTTCAGGATTTTAGGCTTTTCGGTGTCGAAGGTAACCGCTTCTACCCGCTCTTTGATGCGATCCAGATCGGCGCTGCTCACCACACAGTCGACTCGGTTGGGCGCTGAGTAAGCATTGCTTTGGCTCTGGTAAGTGGGCTGCCCTTCGCCTATGTAGCGAAAACGCGTGCCTAATCGGATACTGCTGACGCGGTCGGTAGGCTGCAAAAACGCAAACTTATCCTGCATCCCCATTTGCCGGGTCATCATGATGGCGGTGGCTGTGCGCTCCTGCTGGTTCTGGGAAGCCACGGTATTGGGAGCCCAAAGCTGAAGCTGGTCGCCCGTGCGGTAAACGGTATAAACTTCCGTTTTGCCATGTACATCGGCATACACTTCGTTGCCTTGCTGCCGATAGGTGCCCGACTCGCCGTTCATCCGAAACGTACCGTTCGGCAAAAACTCGGCAACCAGCCGATTTCGGGCCGGTTTTGACCCAAAATGCGGTTGTTTTACTTCCAGGATTCCGGCTTTCAGGATCGTGGTAATTTCGAGCGAAACTTCCTCCGCTTCCCATCGGCCCGTCAGGGTCTGGGCTGAAACAGACACGTCCGTTAACAAGCAGACCAACAGTAAACAAAAAGTAGTTTTCATGATAGATGGTTTATTGATCAGGCATGGGCTGGTTTCTCAGATGCGCAATAGCCTGAATAATGACGTGCAGTTCGCTTAGCTCTTCTGTAGGCCCTCCTCCCGATTCAAAGGTGGTAACCTGTCCGGTTTCGTGAACAAAACAGCCCAGTACAGATGTATGCGTTGGCCAGTTTTCAATTTTTACTAGGAAGCCCTCCGGCCGGATACTTTTCAACACGTCGCGACTCCGGGTATAACGCATAGGTAAGGAATGCCCGAGAAAATGACTTACATGCAGATCAAGGGTATCCAATGCCGACGAATCGTTGGGGTCGGTCGACTCAATCAACGTAATAAGGGCAGGTGCATCAATCATCGTCTAAATGGATTACTTGTCGTATTTCGTAACGAATGACGGTCGTCGATAAGCATGTCGTACCTACAACGCGATAGCCGTTAAAATACCCAACCGATGGACACACCCGGCAGAATGGTGGCCAAATGAATCCGGAACAAAAAGCCATTGTACGCTGTGTATCGATAACCGATCAGTAATGAGGGTATATAATTCCAGTCTGGTTTGCCATAGTCAAACCCAATAACCTGGCCACTTGGCAATACCGATCGGGTCGGTGCTCGCCGAAAAACCCCGGCAAACCCAAGTTCAAGCATAGCCCGGCCCCGGCCTGTACCATACGTCAGGTAATGCGGCACTGTTTGCCCGGTTATACTAACCACTGGGCCGGTGAATCCTTCGGCAATACCAATACCGGCGTTGATATACTGATGTCGATCCTCAAAAGCCCGGTAATCGTCGGTAAACCGGAAAGAACCATGTACTTGTGCCCCTATACCCAGTGTAGCGCCCAACAAGTCGGCCGATAGCCCTACCCGCATCCGGTGGGGTATTACCTGAGCCTTAGCCGTCAGCCCCAGCAGAAGCATGCTACCAGCAATAATGAATACGTTCATGAGTTGGTGTGGAGAATAACCTATAACGATATAGCATATACGTCGCTCTACTACTAGCCCCAATAGCAGGCCATGAAATCCGCCATACAATGACATTTTACTCAGTTAACCCTTTTGTACACCGAAATCGGGTACACTTCGGATGCTTTGGTGGCTTTGCTGATATTGGTGTACTCTCCATCGCCCCCACTGCTTCCGTTCAGTTCCCTGGCCCAACCTTTTGCTTCTTTTAGTTTGTCGGCTTCTGACAATCCGGCAATGATGTTATTACCGATCACGGTCAATTGGTCGCCTATAAGTGTCACTTTGCCGGTTTCAGCAGTGGCTCCATAGCGTAGGGTGATCTGATCGCCAGAAAGCGTGTAGGTATAGGCAGGCGACAGACCACTAGTCGTCCCATCGGCTTTAAACTCGATTGTATTGCCCGAAGTGAGTTTTCGAGTACCTGTTTTGTCATACTGGCTCCCATTGACCTCATACACAATGCGATATTGATAGGCTTGCTGTTGCCATTTACCAACAATGTTAGGCGTTACATCAGACTCTTTTTTACAGGCCATTGCCAGTATACACACAAGAAGTCCGATACGGATAGAAAATAAACTCGTTTTCATGATTACTAATGATTTGTTGTGCCTCTGAAAGGCATTTGATGATTAGGCTTATCTCTGAATAGGGCAAGTAGAAACGTCAGTAGCATTTGTTTGATGGAGCTATTGTTTTACCGTCTGCAAGCACTGGCTTCAATGAGCTCCCATCGGGGTATTTTATGGCTTTGTTGAGGTAATAACCACATCCATTATCCTCTACTCCGATGTATCCGTTCTCGAACTGCGTTAAATAGGCTCTGTTTCCTTCATAATACGAAGTGGTTGAAGTTGGCAATCCTAACCAACCTGTATCATAGCCGGTTGAACCATATAATGTTTGGCTCTTTCCCCAAAACGCCTGTGCTCCCGTCGTTGAATTCCAGTAAATCTGTCCAGCTTTAAAGACATTGTAACGACCACGTTTGCTGGTCAAATCCAGTTCATCCGTTGTTGGATAGCCCAAAACACCATCCCACCTGTTCAGCGAAGTGTATTTTTTGTAAATGTCCCCGTACACGGTTACGGCTTCACTTACAGCCGTTGATTTGAGAATGATTCCCTTTTCAAATTCCGCGTAAACGCAGCCACTTCCACAAACTTTCGCGTCAGATGTAGGATAGCCCAACGCACCCTTGTTGAACGTCTCCTGTCCTATGGCATCATATTTACTGACCAGATCAGGGGCGGCTAGCCCGAACGTTCCGATATTGGAATGATAAATGGCTAGCGTTTTTCCGTTGTAACTGTAATACTGTACGTAGGCATTTCCGCCTTTTGTTTTCTGAGGATCACCAACCTTGTTTATATTCTGGGTATCCCAGCCCAGCGCCTTGTACTTCTCCGAAAAAATAGTATCGATGCTTGTGTCGACAGAGTCATCATTTTTCTTGCAGGATACGCCAACGCTAACGAGGGCGATCCAGAGGAGGGGTTTGAAAAATTGGAAACGGGTCATGATGGATAGTGCGAAAAGCCTATTTGGTTACGACAAAGCTACCTCGCCACCATACGCCCGTAAATCCCATAAAAGGGGGATAAGTCCATCTGGTAAAGTAGTCCTAGCGTCTATCCGTCACCATAAGAAGCACGTCAACGCATCTGGTTTGCCCGTTACTGGTCAGGCCTGCAAGTGACACTCAACACCTAACTGGTAACCACAAGGTATATTGGTATCGAAGCCATGATAGCCCTTTGTTAATGTCGCAAATTTACAATGGCCGACTTGCGTTGCTGGTTAGATTGCCTCCGGCAAACTTCCTTTTAAATGCACGTATCCACATACTACAAGGAGCGGTTCTACCTATTCATTTTTCTCTTAAGCACCATCGGGGCTCAGGCACAAATCTATACCTATCCATTCACGAATGGCCGTGCCGAACTACCCGCCTTCAGCCCGACAAAAAATAAACCTGTATGGTCAACCTATACGATTCGCAATCCCCAGACAAACTCAGTGGAGGTCATTCTGTTTCAGGAAATAGATCAACTGATTGTCTATAAGATGGATCAGGGAAAATTGACTTTGCTGGGGCAGTCGGGTTGGCTCTATCCAGCTCATGCCCTTCAGTTTGACCAATATCCAGAGTTTGGCCTGCTTCACCGGAACGGGTTTCTGTTTCGGATTCCTCCGAAGCAAACCATTCAGATACGGGTCGTTTACCAGAATCGAACCTTCGATACCAACAGCCTTTTCTACCCACTCCTATTCAGCCGGGAAGGCTATCAGCATTTTCAGAACCATCAGCTTACCAAACATTTACAGACTCGTTATCTGGGAATGATTTTTATTGGCAGTCTGCTGATTATGTTTTTATACACGATCATGCAGTACGTTATTCTGGGCGATCGGGTACTTTTCTATTACGCCCTGTATGTGCTTCTGGTACTTCTACGGAGTATGATGGCCGACGATTACATGCACTTTATAGACCATTGGCCCTTGCTTCGTTCGATTGGTTTTGTGAGCCGTCACTCCCTGAGCTTTCTATACTGGTCACTGGCGGCTTATGGATTGTTTCTGTGCGAATATATTCAGCTATCGGCCCGAGCGCCCTACGCCAATGCCGTTCACCGGATATCGATCGGTATCTTCATCTTGCTGGGCCTTGGCGATATGCTGGTAGTAGTCGACAAGTTTACCGTTCCGGTTTGGCAACAGATTCATCGAATCACCGACCTTGGATTGGTTCTGTTCGGGCTATATACCCTCTACACAATCGGTCGTCTTTATGATACCGTTACCAAGTTTTTATTTTGGGGCATTCTGTTCTTCTTGCTGAGTGGCATTGCTTCGATTATCAATCGTTCTGTTTTCTGGGGTTCATCAACCCTGTACGATGCTGAAGTAGCCATTTTTATAACAGGCTATATACTGGAAATTGTAACGTTCGCGCTGGGCATCGCCCAAAGGCATGAGTTAATTCGTCAGGAAAAACTACAAATGCAGCAATTATGGATTGAACAACTTCAGGAAAATGAGCGTAAACAGACCCGGCTCAACAACCTGCGCGACGAGATTGCCCGTGACCTCCACGATGAAATGGGTTCACAATTAAGCGCTATCAGCATTCTGAGTCAAACAACGGCCAGGCTTGTTTTGGACCCACGGGTTCGACAAAGACTGTCAGCCATTGGCCAGACCTCCCGGCAGGTGATGGATTCAATGCGGGAAATTGTCTGGAGTCTGAACTCCGCCAGCGATTCACTGGCCCCCGTTGGACTGCGGATTCAGGACATTGCGTATTCACTTTTCAACGAAACCTCCGTCAACCTTCATCTTGATCTGGGCAACAGCAACACCTCAATCCGCCTAACGGAGAAACAGAAACGAGAGATATGCCTCATTAGCCGGGAATGCCTCACCAACATCATCCGGCACGCCAAAGCAACGCAGGTGAGTATATCTCTCCAGATTAGCCCCAATCTCCTGCAGTTAATCATTTCAGACGATGGGCTGGGTTTTGACAGGACAACGAATAGCCCAGGATTAGGCTTACGAAATCTTTGTCAACGAGCTGAGAATCTGAATGCCGATTTACGAATCGAATCAGTACGCGGGCAAGGCACCACCCTTACGCTACACTGCCCCCTGGAAACAGAAAGTCCGCTACACCGATTACCTTTCAAAACAATTTCGTCTTAATACTAGATAGTTAGGTAGTACAGACCGAAACCCCATGAGCACATTTCAGATTGAAGAAGCCATCAGCGACTTTTTCTGATCGTTAGGGGCGATACTTCGCTACGGCTTCAACCACCGAGTGAACGTGCAGCTTTTCGTAAATACGCTTGATGTGTGTCCGAACGGTTTCAATCCCAACACCTAGCTCAACAGCCACCAGCTTATAACTCATCCCCTGCGCCAGATAATGGAGCACCTGGCCTTCACGAGCCGTCAACTGATCGAGGTTGGCACTTTGTCCAGCTCGTGCCGGAAACGTCTGGATCACTTTACGGGCAATACTGGGCGACATGGGTGCTCCACCCGCATACACCGACTGAATCGCTTCGATGATCTGGTCGGGCGTTGTGCTTTTGAGGAGGTAGCCCGATGCACCCGCACATAGCGCCCGGAATACGCGGTCATCATCATCAAATACGGTAAGCATCAGTACCTCTACCGTCGGAAACTCCCGATGCATGCTCATAACGGCCTGAATTCCGTCTCGGCCTGGCATGTCGATATCCATCAGAATAACGTCGGGCTGGTATTGGTACACCTGATCGTTGGCCCGCAGGCAGTCACCAAATGACCCTACCAACACGCATTCGTCGGCATCATCGACTAGTGTACCCAGAGCTTCCCGCAGTGGCGCGTTATCTTCATAAATCAGGACACGAATCGGCATAAAAACGAAAGAAGATGGGGGTGAATAGCTACATTCATTCACTACAGCAATGTAAAGATACAGGCGAAGTATGTCCAAAGAGTATCCCATATTTGGGGGATACTCCAGCGGCTGGCCGAAAAACCTCAGACGGTAAAACGCAGGGTAAGTGTTGTTCCCTGCCCAGGCTCTGACTGTATAGTGAGCGAGCCATTTAACAGAGCAGCCCGATTTTGCATATTCCGCAATCCATTACCCCCTGAAGGGTTCAGAAAGACCGGATGTTGCGGATCGAACCCCCGCCCATTATCGCTTACCTCCAAGCAAAGTAAACTTCCTTCACAACCCAACCGAACACCAACCTGACTTGCCTGAGCGTATTTGGCAGCATTCGTAATGGCTTCCTTATAGATCAGAAAAAAGTCCCGTCGGTTCTCGGCCGACAAACGTATCTGCCGTACCTCATCCGACACCTCAAACTGACAGGATACCCGCGTTGACGACTCATCGCCCGTAGCAAACAGTGTTGAAGCTACGTCGCTCATCCGGGCAATCACCTGCGTCATAGAATCATGATCGGGATTGATACTCCAGACAATATCGCCCATCGAATCCATCACCTGCCGGGCCGTCTGCCCAATTCGGTCCAGCGTGGCCTGCGCCTTGGCCGGGTCTTTGGTTACGGAACGCTGCGCACTTTGACTCAGAATACTAATACTACTGAGATAACTCCCCATATCGTCGTGCAGATCGCGGGCAATGCGGTCGCGTGTTTGCTGAAGACGAAGAAATTGCCGGATACGATAGAGGTAGAAGAAATAAAAAACGAGCCCAATAATAGACGAGACAAACAGGAAAACTAACGGACTAAACCACCACTTTTGCCAGGCCAGCGACTCAATCGTGATAGCGAGTTGCTGACGTATTTTGGGGTTTGTCTTACTCCGCACCAGGAATGTGTACTGTCCGTCGGGTACATTGGTGTAATATACATATCGGTTGTTTGTAGTAAGAAAATACGTTTCCAGCCCCTGTAACTGATATTCGACCTGGCTCAGGGAATCGGACGTGTGAAAGTAAATAAAGAAGAAATTTTGGTCGTGTTTCAGAATAAGTGTAGAATCGAATTGTCGGAAGGAGATGGTTTCCAGCCGATTACTATACGCGATAGCAGGCGAAACAACAGAGTCGATCTGTATAGTTTTTCCTATCAGACAGTTGGGTATAACCAAGAGCAAGAAAAGCAGACTATGTTTACTTCTTGGCATAATGCAAGCCCCGGGCATAAAGTACATTTTCTACTACGCTGATTAGGTATGTAAACGAATACAGTATGTAGGCCGCTGAAACGGAAATAGTCAGAATATAATCGGAGAAAAGGCTATCTGGAAGGGTAAAAATGCGTTTGATCAGAATCCCCAGAAATATCCAGAAGAAAGGTTGCTGGTTTAGTGCTGAATGCGTTGTCAGCAGTAATTGCCTCATCCCATAAATTGTAACCAACGCAATCCAAATATTCGCGGTAGTACCGGAAAAGGCGTTATGATGACCTGCTCCTGCCCCCCAGAAAAAATCGATCCCAAATAAAAAGAGAATGACAACAGCTGAAAAAAAAGCGATTTTTCGATGATTCTCATTCTGGATAAAACCTTTAAAAATGAGAATTTTAGTCAGGAATGAATTTAAACTAAAAACGTAATCCAGATAGTGGTTATGAAGAGAAAATTGCACTAATACCCAGGACGTGCAGTCGACAAGGCACGAAATAATAACTGACAGAAAAAAAATACGCAACAACGGGTCGAAATATGCCCAATGCCTATACCCCACCCAAAGAGGCAGGATATAGGACGCCATTTGCAGATAAAAACTGATAAAATAAATATCTGGCAGCGACATTACCATTTCGATTTAATAATCGTTATTGCCACAGATGTTTGTTGGATTGGGTGGACATTTTAAGGGGTCGTCTTTACCCATCGTTGTATAAGAGGGATTTACTTTAAATACCAGGAAAATCTTCTTTTTCGATTCGTCGTAAGCAAATTGTATGGTTATCCCGTCTTTCTTTCCTTTTACGACTTCCCGATCAAAAATAGCCTGAAGTCGTTTTTTCCCAACGATATTGCCCTCATAGTATTCATACGTTGGAGGCTTGGCCAAAGGCTCGGCCTGGGGAAAGTGAGCATCATGATATTGACCTGACCACCGATTAACATCTTGTCCAACTTCACGAACCGAGTCATTGTCCGTGAGCCATTCGAAGGCACTCATGCCTGCTTCTGCTCTCGTTGTACGGCCAATGGGGGATGTATATACGTGTGCAGCTAAATCCGGGTAAGACCAACCAGACAGCGGATCAGTTGGCAGTTTATGTGTAAGCGATTTAGGTGTGGCGAAAATCAGTCGCAAACGTAAATAAACAAAATTGTGTTGCGGCTTCCCATTGCCAATACAGTAACAAAAAGCTATGGCATATAACTTCTCTGGCCCCTTCGGAAATTGGTCTGGAAACACAGTAGCTGGGTTCAGAATCTGTTTCCAGTGAGCCTTAGAAATAAAAAAAGGGATTTGATTATACCCTTGCTGGCTAACTATACGATTAAAATTAGCAATGCATGAATTAAGATAAACAGCAGAACCTTTGCCTTCTACTACATCGAATAAGCCCTCTTCAGGCGCATAACGAGGATCAGCTAAATTAGGAAATGAGACAGGATACGAGTTAGCCATAGAGTCGTTCAGGAAAAAGGTGAATAGATTAAGTAATGTATAAACAAACGCAATTAATTGTGCTTTACAAAACTACATCGCTCCCTCTCCTTCTTTCAATCCCATAAACATGGGACCCTGCTCGCTTATTGATACACCCGTACGTAATCGACTTCCATATGCTGCGGCCAGATGCTTTCGTCAACGCCTTTCTGTCCGCCCCAGTTGCCGCCAACGGCCATATTCAGGATCAGAAAAAACGGCTGTTCGAACGGCCACTGGGCTATTTCACTACCTAACGTGGCCTTCTCAACGGTGTAATATTTCTGGCTATCGACGAAAAAATCGATTTTGTCGGCCGTCCATTCAATGGCATACAGGTGAAAATCGGTGCCTACATTTTTTACGGTTACCTCCTGCCCTTTCTGGGTTTTCTTCCCGTGATTATAGGCTTCGGTATGGATGGTTCCGTGAACAACGCCTTCATCGAACCCGACATGCTCCATGATGTCGATTTCGCCACAGCGGGGCCAGCCTACTGTCGAAATATCAGAACCGAGCATCCAGATGGCAGGCCAGGTACCACGTCCGGTAGGTAACTTCGCCAGTGCCTCAATACGGCCATGCTTCCATTCCACTTTTCCCTTCGTCACCAGCCGGGCTGAGGTGTAGTTTTTCCCTTCCCAGGCTTCTTTGCGCGCTTCGATAATCAGTTTGCCGTTTTCAATGCGTGCATTTTCAGGTCGTCGAGCTGTATAGTACTGAAGTTCGTTATTTCCCCAGCCATTTCCCCCAACTTCATACCCCCATTTGGTCGAATCGGGCAAACCGGGCTCAGTAAATTCATCCGACCAGACCAGTTTATAGGCTCCTCCGTCTGTATGTGTCGAAATGGGTAAATCGGGGCTTTTAAACGCCAGCAAAGCACTCACTGCCAACAGGTTTATGATCAATACCGTTTTCATAGTGTATGCAAGCTACCAAATTTATCCAGTCTTTACCAAGCCGTTCATCAGTACACCCCCACTCTTTCACTCTTTACACCCCCACTCTTTCACTCTTTAGGAAAAGCCCAGGTCAGGAAATCGGGCATGATTTCGCTCCAGGTTTCCTGGTTGTGCTTTCCCCCTTGAATCTCTACATACCGAATATCGGACGATTTTGCCCCTACCGAATACGTGTATCCTTTTTTGACAAGCTCGCTGATCAGGTCGAGCGTGTCATCGATGGAGTCGATGACTCCATTGTTGTTTCGGTCGCTGGTTTCGTCTTCGGTGCCGGTTTCAAACCAGAATTTGAGGGATTTATGATAATGGCCTTTCCGGACCAGATCATGCATAATCCGGTCGGTTTCATCCCGATACCCATCGGCTGTACTTTTACTCCGCCACCAGAACGACCCTGAAAATACACCTGCTTTCGAAAACTGATCGGGGTGATGAAACACGATATCGAAGGCTGATAATCCACCCAACGAAAATCCGGCAAATACACTGCTGACCGGGTCGGTTTTTATACGATAGTGTTTTTTGATGTAGGGCAACAATTCCGTCCGTACAAAGTCGGAGTACAAGCCAGCCTTACTGCCTCGCTGCATGTAATCGGCCTGTGCGGCTGTTCCATATTCCTGAATCCGGTCGCCAGCATGAATAGCCACTAGAACAAAGGGCCGAATTAGCTGTTTTCGATACAACGACTCCAGAACGGCCTTCATGTTCAGGCGTTCTAAATCCTGTCCATCGTTCAGATACAAAACGGGATAGAGCATTCGGGAAGCCTCATAACCGGGCGGGAGCACAACATCTAAATGAACCGTTCGGTTAAGCGGAACGGAGTGTAACGAATCATCGCGCCGAACCGTTACGGTGGAATGTTCAGCGTAAGAAAGGGCCGGTATAACGTCAGCCATAAGCACAAAAAAAGCCAGAAGTGTATGAATCACAATCCACAAAGTAGCTAATTTTTTCGATACTGACTGCTTTGTTTTTGTCGGAGACGGCGATTTGTCCTATTTTCAACCCGATTTATCGGTTCTCATCAACCTACTACGAACGTGCAGGAAGATTATCGCAAATGGTATTCGCATCACCTTGGCCGTGATATCGAGATGTTGGTGTATGGCAACTGGGGCTACCCGGTGCTGCTCTTTCCAACTTCTATGGGCCACTATTATGAATATAAAGATTTTGGTTTGACCGAAACAGCGCGTTGGTTTGTGGAAACCGGCAAAGTCAAACTTTTTTGCATCGACAGCATCGACCGCGATAGCTGGTACGCCAAGCATCTGCATCCGGGCACCCGCATCTGGAATCATGTGCTCTACGACCGTTTTCTGCATGAAGAACTCGTGCCCGGTATACAGCGCGAATGCAATGTTCGGAAAATTGGCGTTTCGGGGGCGTCGTTTGGCGGGTATCACGCGCTGAATTTTGCCTTTCGTCATCCAGAGCAAGTGGGACACCTGCTCACAATGGGCGCTGCGTTCAATATCAAATCGTTTCTGGGTGGGTATTACGACGATAACGTGTATTACAACAACCCTCCCGACTTCCTGCCTAATGCGCACAACGACGAATTCTACCACATGAACATCGTGCTGGGTACGTCGGAATACGATTTCTGCAAAGATGACAACTACCAGATGTCGGGTATTCTGAGTCGGAAAGGGATTCGGCACCGGCTCGATGTGACCCCCTGGGGAAACCACGACTGGCCCGTCTGGAAAGACCAGTTCCCAAGGTATTTAAGCATGATATAATGCGTATGTATGATGTATGATGTAGGATATACTCCTCAACTATCCTACATCATACATCATACATCATACATATTTCCCACCTCCTATGCACACACTTGATCGACTCCGAAGGCATATGGATGATGTGCCTCCTTTACTTCGGGCACTATCCGAACAGGAGCTTACCCAGCACCTTCCCGGCAAGTGGTCGCGTAAGCAGGTATTGGGCCATCTGATCGACTCGGCCATCAACAATCTGAAACGGTTCACCGATGCCCAGTTCGCCGACGAGCCGTATCCGATTCAGCCGTACAACCAGGATAAGCTGGTCGAAGCTAACCAGTATCAGGCTTTGCCAGTACCTCATTTGCTGACACTCTGGAGCAGCCTTAACCTCCAGATTTGTTACGTTGTCGAAGCCATGTCGGCCACCATCTTATCGACTCCGATTCTACTGCCAGCCACTACACAGACCGAGACGAAGACTTTGCAGTGGCTTTTTGATGATTATGTCGTCCATATGGAGCATCATGTAAAAACGCTCATCTAAACTTCATTGGTATTTTTGGGTTTTAGACGAACTAATGAACTGAAAACGAGCCGATGTTAATAGATCGTTTGGTTCGTAATTTTATTAGCAAACTATTCATTCCAACTTTCCTGAAGCGCCCCCTGCTTCCGCCTTGCCCTTTTTTGTTTTTGATGAAAAACAACCGCAACTTGCCATCGTAACGAAACAGACAATCAGGTTCTTTGTTATCACTTTATTCAGCAAGTAACCGTTTCACTATGAGTAAGAAAACCAAAATAGGCATCCTGTTCGGCCAGGAAAATACCTTCCCACAGGCATTTGTCGACCGGGTCAATGAAAAGCAAAGTGCTTTCCCAGCCGAATTTGTTGCGATCGAGCAGGTTGAGCAAAGCGTTCCCACCGATTACGCAGTCATCATCGACCGAATTTCACAAGATGTGCCTTTTTATAAGGCGTTTCTGAAAAATGCAGCCCTGACGGGTACTGCCGTTGTAAATAACCCCTTCTGGTGGAGCGCCGACGAGAAATTTTTCAACAATGCTCTGGCTGTGCAGTTGGGCGTTCCTGTTCCCAAAACCATTTTGCTGCCTTCTAAAGAGCGGCCGGACGATACGAACCATAATTCGTTCCGCAATCTGCGGCATATGAACTGGGATGCCATTTTCAATCATATTGGTTTTCCGGCCTTCATGAAGCCTCATGCAGGCGGGGGATGGAAAAGTGTTTATAAAGTCGACAATCCCGAGCAGATGTTCAAAGCCTACGACGAAACAGGTCAGTTGGTTATGCTCTATCAGGAAGCCATCGACTTTACCGATTACTTCCGGTGCTACTGCATTGGCGGGAAAGATGTGCGGATTATGCCGTACGAACCTCGCAATCCACACCACTTGCGGTATGCTGCCCAGATGAAAACCACCGGCGATGCGGGCAAGAAGTTGCTGGCCACGATGCACGACTATGTGCTGAAACTCAATCATGGTCTGGGTTATGATTTCAACACGGTCGAATTTGCCGTACGCGACGGTATCCCCATCGCCATTGATTTCTGCAATCCGGCTCCCGATGCGGATGTACATTCGGTAGGTCAGGAAAACTTTGACTGGGTTGTTGAAGCGGCTGCCAATATGGCCATCGAGCGGGCTAAGAAGGCCCAGAAAGGGGGCGATAACCTAACCTGGGGAACCTTCGTGCGGGGTTCGGTTATGGGTTCGGAAGCCACCCCAGCTTCAACGCCCAAAGCCGCTAAAGCATCGAAACCCAAAGAAGCGCCAGAACCGGAGAAAAAGGCTGACGCCAAAGAAAGTAAGCCCAAAAAGGCGAAAAAGTAAGCTTTGAGCTTTCTTTTTGCACTTGAGTTTTTGTTCATCCCGACCGGTTCGTCGGTCGGGATGAACAAAAACTACACTGATTTATAGGTGATTAATCTGCTCAGGTAATTAACCAACCGATTTATTTCCTGTGGCTTCTAAGCCATCGATCTACCTCCCCGGCTATCGAGAATCGAACCCCTTTAAATTGTTCGGGTGGCGTAGTCTCCAACGCCTGCTTTAGTCTGACAATACTCGGATAGAAATCGAATCCCTGGTTCATAAACTGATCGTCGATGGCTCGTAGCACATTATCGATGCCATACATATCAAAGCTCCAGTGCTGGAGGTTATTGCTATCTTTAATATCCGCTTTAATTTTTTCTGCCAGCCACAAAATACTCTCATTCAAAGGCCCCACAAATTGAGCGGGATGCTCAACCTGATTACCATCCAGAAAATAATACACCTCCCGATACGATCGTCCATCTTTCAGTAAGGCCAGAATTTCGGCTTCCCAGTTCGGATGAGCCTTAATTTTTTCAAGAGCCGCTGCCCGAACATCATCGTCCCGAAAACGATTCGAATGACTTAAGAGATTAATGATCGGATCGGTCGGTTTTTGGGCCGCAATTTCATCCATTATTTGCTGGTGCCACCGATCGCGTTGGGCGCCCTCTTCCGCTGCGTAGGTCTGAGCCGATTTTGCCGACTCGCGCAGGTAACCCAGTAGTAACCCACCACTATATACGATACCGACACCAAGTGTAAACCAGAAGGGCATTTTGAAGGCATATGGAGAGGCCGTTGATTGCCAGCTTACATTGAGCGACAGAGCGCAGGTTACCATCCAGGGCAGCGCTAGCCATATCTGCCCATTCCAAACCGCCAGCCAGTGTAAAAATTCCGGGTAAAGCGTGTCTGTATACCATTCCCATTTAAAAACAGCACAACAAAAAGTCGTCAACGCCATAACAAGCCAGGTCAACAGGACAATCAGCGTACGCGTACCCGTATCCTGTGAAACCCAGTTGAATCCACCGCTCACGTTAACCGCAATAGCCAATGCCAGACTCGTTAGGGCAAAGCCTGCTCCACAAAAGAACAGAACCAGCCCATATCCCATTGCGTTATCACCCGACATGTTCGGTTTTGAGGCAGTGATCATAGCCAGCCCAATGTAAAAGCAAGCGGTCAGAAAGAAGAAAATATAACCAAACATTCGTGAATGGAATCTAAAGAGTACGAGTCATGCGTAAGGTTCGGCCCAATAACCCTACGCAAATATGAATACAATAGCCTCCGCCTATAAATGGTTAATGAATGACTGGTATCGTTGAGTATATAACTGGTGTAAAAGTTCGGTCAATTTACTAATCCGGTTAGGAATCCGTGAGGATGGAAGCCAATGTTTTTTTCACCCTTTTCCAACCCTGATGCTAGAAGCCGAGTCTATTCGGGGAAATAGCCCGTCTTATGCGTATCGTCTCTACGTTCGTTTTGCTGCTCCTCAGCCTTGGTTTTCTAGCCTGTAAACAATCCAATACCGTTTCGCCCGAAACCATAACCGGCGTATGGATCGAAAGTTCAGCCCGTAAAGACACGCTTATTTTTAACCCGCTCTATCAGGGCGCTCCCCTACCCAATACCCTCCGGGTGAATCGTGAAAAAGAGCTTAATTCGAGTGGTAGCCTTTTACCGAAAATAGGTAGTGGCCTTTATCAGTACGAGTTACAGGGCGATAGTATTCTGGTGCAGAGTCTTTTCTCCAGTTCGTCGAAGCGAACCGGCTACCGCATTGGCCTACAGGGCGGTAGATTAATACTCGAAAACTTTTTTGAATTAGGCTTCAACCAGCCTGCCACCGCCACCCGAACACTGGTACGATTGTAGGGGAATTTGAACTACTCTTCGCCGTCTTCAATACTTGCAAGCAATTCGCTAATTCTACTATCTGTGAGCGTTGAAACTTCTGACTTATCATAAAGCGCCAGAAGATAAATCTTTTGTTTGATAACTAACACATTGGTAATCACCCTGCCCCCGCCAGACTTTCCTTTCCCCTTACTTTTTATAGACAAGCGTACTTTAAAACAACCTTTCCCCAAAGCGTCACCCTGCATTGGCTCTTTTTTAAGGGACTTTTGTAAATCCAATAAATCGTCTTTCAATGAAGGAAATTTCTTCGCCAGACGCTTTACGTCACGGGCAAAGTCATCAGTGATAACAACCTCGTACTCCATTGCCCTGTTTTTTTTACAAAACTATATAGTGGGCTCCAAAAACCTGTTCTATACTATTATTATAAAATTGTCTATTTCTACCTCAAAGTGTTTCAAGAAAATCATCCAGCGTTTTTAACTCTATCTCTCCACGCTGGTCTGCTTTAGCCTGCTTATAAGCACTTTCGATTCGCGTTAATACGGCCTTTTCATTATCAGAAGCCTCATCACTTACTTGAATCGTTGCTCCAATTGCTTTAGCTAATTCTTCGAACAGCACTTTATACTGATCATTTGTTTCTATCACCAATGTCATATCACAATGGGTTTATTGTCTACAAAATTACGAAGCCTATCCTATTAATCCCAATAATACCCTCATAACCCAATTGCCCTGGGATCGATACCTGTATCGCGGGCCGAAGCCCGCAGAATAGCCAGCATTTCGCCATAGCTGAATAGCCTACCATCAATATAATCATATTCCTCAGGGCGGTCCGACGTTTCGGTCGGCGAAACTACGTTTCTCCTCCAGATCGCGGATATTGGCATGGATCGAAATCAGCACATCCTGAATAAACTCTTCTAATTGTTGTGCCTGCATGGCCGTAACGTAGTTGAACGCGTTTTTTGCTCTCTGTAAATGTGTTGCCAATAAGTATTTTTACCGAATAATATTAGGTAAAGCCTCGTACTTACCGATGTCATTCTCCATAAAATAGCATTTTTATTACTATCTGTTCAGCATTTTTAGCCATATTCGTAGCTTTTTACGGGATTACCCGCTTAGTCATCAACAAGTAACCCCTTTAAGTTTTCAATTTCTACATGCAAAGACGAAATTTTATCCAGTTGTCTGGACTAGGCATTGGTGGCCTGTTGACAACTGGAGTGCCGGTATTGGGCCATTCTGTATCGTCCGAATACCTGCTGGAAGCCAGTGGCCGGGGCGTAGGCATCGACAACGCTACCAAGAAACGCCTGGCCGATATTGCCCTCAATGCCGCCAAAAGTAAAGGCGCCACCTACACCGATGTTCGGATTGGCCGCTATCTGCAGCAATTCATGTTTACCCGCGAGATGAAAGTGCAGAACATCGTCAACGCTGAGTCGTTTGGGGTGGGCATTCGGGTCATCGCCAACGGCACCTGGGGATTTGCCGCCACCAGTAACGTTACCCCCGATGGCATTGCCAAAACCGCCGAAACCGCTGTAGCCATTGCCAAAGCGAATTCAAAACTCCAGACCGAGCCGGTTCAACTGGCTCCGCAAAAGGGCGTTGGCGAGGTAACCTGGAAAACACCCATCAAGAAAAACGCTTTCGAAATTCCGGTCCAGGAAAAAATCGACCTGCTCATGAAAGTAAACGGCGAAGCCATGAAAAATGGCGCAGCTTTCATGACGTCGAACCTGTTCTTCATCAACGAGCAAAAGTATTTTGCCTCTACCGATGGGTCGTATATCGATCAGGACGTTCATCGCATCTGGCCTACGTTTACGGTATCGGTGGTCGATCGGGCGGCTGGCAAATTCAAAACCCGCGATGCGCTCAGTTCGCCAATGGGTATGGGCTATGAGTACCTCGACGGACTGGCATCAGAAAAAATTGCAGCCCCCAATGGACTGATCGGCTATCGTAATTCCTACGATATGGTCGAAGATGCCATTCTGGCGGCCAAACAAACGAAAGAAAAACTGACAGCCAAAACTGTTCAGCCCGGTAAGTATGACCTTGTCCTGGACCCCAACCACCTCGGCCTGACCATTCACGAATCAGTTGGCCACCCTACCGAACTTGATCGCGTACTCGGTTACGAAGCCAATTATGCCGGAACCAGCTTTGCTACGCTCGACAAATGGAAAAGCAAGTCGTTCAACTATGGTAGTAAACTGGTGAACATTGTGGCCGACAAAACCCAACCCAATACGCTAGGCACGGTTGGCTACGACGATGAGGGTGTTCCCTGCAAAAAGTGGGACCTAATCAAAGATGGTATTCTGGTAAACTATCAGGCCATTCGTGACCAGGTGGCTATTCTGGGCGAGAAAGAATCGAACGGCTGCTGCTACGCCGACAATTGGGACTCGGTGCAATTCCAGCGGATGCCGAACGTATCGTTACAGCCTGGCACCGAAAAGCGCTCGGTAGCCGACATGATCAAAGGCGTCGATAAAGGGATTTATATTATCGGCCGGGGCTCCTATTCCATTGACCAGCAGCGGTATAACTTCCAGTTTGGCGGACAACTGTTCTACGAAATCAAGAACGGTGAAATCGTTGGGATGCTCGATGATGTAGCCTATCAGTCGAACACGCAGGAGTTCTGGAATTCCTGCGCCCAGCTTTGCGACAAAGACGACTACCGCACCTTCGGCTCGTTCTTCGATGGCAAAGGGCAACCTTCGCAGGTCAGCGCCGTTTCGCACGGATGCCCAACCACGCGCTTCAACGGCGTCAACGTAATCAATACCGGACGGAAAATATAACTAATAGTAATTAGGAGCGAGTAGTGAGGAGCGAGAATGCTGGCGCAAGCCAGAGAGTAGGCGCCAGCATTCTCGCTCCTCACTACTCGCTCCTAATAGTCCTTAAAAAACATGGCTATCTTAAGTAAAGAAGAAGCAAAGAAAATAATCGACAAAGTCCTCTCGTATTCGAAAGCCGACGAGATGAGCGTCAACCTGTCGGGCGGACGGACGGGAAATATCCGGTATGCCCGCAACTCGGTATCGACCAGTGGCGAAGGCACGAATCTATCACTGGGAGTCACGGCAGTATTTGGCAAGAAAAGCGGTACAGCTACCGTCAACGAGTTTGATGATGCTTCCCTGGAAAAAACCGTTCGGCGGGCCGAAGAGATTGCCCGACTAGCGCCTGAAAACCCGGAGTACATGCCCGTTCTCGGTCCACAGACGTATTTATCGACCGATCCGTATTCAGAAAATACGGCCAAGATGGACCCAGCCTACCGCGCGCAGGCTACCTTCGATAGTCTGGATCCCTGCCGCAAAAAGAATCTGGTAGCGGCCGGATATATGGAAGATTCGACCCGTTTCAACGCCATTGGCAACAGCAAAGGTTTATCGGCTTACAACCGCGAAACATCTGTCGAATTCTCCATCACCGTTCGTACAGCCGACGGCTTAGGTTCGGGCTATGCTACTCAGGACGTGACGGATGTATCGAAACTGAGCACGAAAAACATGACCGAAATTGCCATGCAAAAAGCCATGGCATCGACCAATGCCCGTGCACTGGAACCCGGCAAGTACACCGTGATTCTGGAACCAGCTGCGCTAGTTTCTAATGTTGATGCATCGCTCATGGTGGCGCTGGTTCGGTCGATGGATGCCCGGAATGCCGACGAAGGGCGTTCGTTCCTGAGCAAGAAAGGGGGCGGTACTCGGCTGGGTGAAAAACTGTTCGACGAACGCGTAACCATCTACTCCGATCCAACCAACCTCGAAGTACCAACCAGTGCGTTTAGTGGCGATGGCCGACCGCAGGAAAAAGTAACCTGGATTGAAAAGGGTGTTGTCAAAAATATGCCTTATTCCCGCTACTGGGCCGAAAAGAAAGGTGTTCATGCGACCCCTCCTGGCGGCAACTTCATCATGGAAGGCGGCACCCAATCGCTGGCCGATATGATTAAAAGTACGGAGAAGGGTATCCTCGTCACCCGGCTCTGGTACATCCGTCCGGTCGACCCACAAACGCTGCTTTATACGGGCCTTACCCGCGATGGGACGTTCTACATCGAAAATGGGCAGATCAAATTCCCGGTCAAAAACTTCCGGTTCAACGAAAGTCCGGTTATTATGCTCAACAACCTCGAGGCCATGGGCAAGCCCGTCCGTATTGGTGGCAACCTGGTTCCACCCCTCAAAATCAGAGACTTTACCTTTACAAGCTTGTCAGATGCAGTATAACTAATTATTACACAGAGATGCACGGAGAACCTCAGAGATCCACAGAGTACAATTTATCAACAATAGTTATTGGTAAAGCCATTGAGGTGCATCGGGCATTAGGGCCAGGTTTATTGGAATCGGCATATTAAGAGTGTTTATTCTATGAGTTAACCCAGGCCGGTCTTTATGTTGAACGGGAGAAGCCGCTACCAATTGTTTATAAAGAAGTTCGTTTAGAACATGGCTATCGGCTTGATTTATTGGTTGAGGGAGAATTAGTTATTGAGTTAAAAACGGTAGAAGCCATAACTGACGTTCATTCCGCTCAGGTTCTGACTTATCTACGTCTCGGAAACTTTCCACTCGGCCTATTGATCAACTTTCACGTCAAGATGTTACGCGATGGCATCAAACGTTTCTCTAATTTTTCGCTCCGTGAATCTTTGTGATACTCTGTGTATCTCTGTGTAATAGCCTGAAAAATATGAACCGCCGAGATTTTAACCAACTTTTAGGCATGGGAGCCGCCGGAATGGTGATGTCCAATTTGCCTGCTTTTTCCCGTTCTGTACCGGCTGAAGCCCTGCTTGAACCGGGCATGGATGTGTCTAAAAAGAAACGCCTGGCCGATGCCGCGCTGAATGCGGCCAAAGCTAAAGGCGCTACCTATGCCGATGTGCGCATTGGCCGCTACCTGAACCAGTTTGTGCTCACCCGCGAAAATAAGGTGCAGGGTATCATCAACGCCGAATCGTACGGTGTCGGGGTACGCGTCATTGCCAACGGCTGCTGGGGATTTGCCTCTGTGGGTGACGCCCGCGACGAATCGGTTGTGGCAAAAGCCGCCGAGACTGCCGTCAACATCGCCAAAGCCAACGCCCGGCTCCTTACCGAACCTGTCCAACTGGCTCCGCAAAAAGGCTTTGGGGAAGTAAGCTGGAAAGCCCCCATCAAACGCAATGCGTTCGAAGTGCCCGTTAAGGAAAAGGTCGATTTACTGCTGGCGGCCAACGCAGCGGCTATGCAGAACGGCGCCAACTTCGTCAACAATGTTCTGTTTCAGATCAACGAGCAGAAGTATTTTGCTTCGACCGATGGCACTTATGCCGATCAGGATATTCACCGTATTGGGCCAAACTTCACCGTTACGGCTGTCGATCCTGCGAATGGACGCTTCTCAACGCGTAACTCCCTAAGTGCGCCTATGGGTATGGGGTATGACTACCTGCAAACCAATCCGGCCGATAAAGTTACGGGCGTTACAACCCGCTATAACAAAGGTTACGACATGATGGAGGATATTGTCGCAGCCGCCAAGCAGGCCAAAGAGAAGGTATCGGCCAAGTCGGTCGAAGCCGGTAAATACGATCTGATTCTCGATCCGTCGCACATGTGGCTGACCATTCACGAATCGGTGGGTCACCCCCTCGAACTCGACCGTGTGCTCGGTTACGAAGCCAACTATGCGGGTACGTCGTTTGCGACTCTCGACAAATGGCAGACCAAGAACTTCAACTACGGCAGTAAAGAGGTTAACTTCTTTGCCGATAAAATCCAGCCGGGTTCGTTAGGTGCCGTGGGCTGGGACGATGAAGGGGTAAAAACCAAGAAATGGGATCTGGTAAAAGACGGTATTCTGGTCAATTATCAGGCCATTCGCGATCAGGTGCATATCATTGGCGAGAAAGAATCGCAGGGTTGCTGCTATGCCGACAACTGGAGTTCAGTGCAGTTCCAACGGATGGCCAACGTATCGCTGGCACCGGGCAAAACGCCACTGACCGTCGATCAGATGATCAAGGATGTCAAGAAAGGTATCTACATCATCGGTGATGGTTCCTTCTCAATTGACCAGCAACGCTACAATTTCCAGTTTGGCGGGCAGTTGTTTTACGAAGTGAAAGATGGCCAGATTGTGGGTATGCTGAAAGACGTTGCTTATCAGGCCAATACTCGCGAATTCTGGAACTCCTGCGTAGCCGTTTGTGATGAACGCGACTACCGCCTTGGCGGTGCCTTCAATGACGGTAAAGGCCAGCCACCGCAATCAAGCGCGGTTTCACACGGCAGTTCCACCGCCCGTTTCAACGGCGTCAACGTGATCAATACGGCAAGAAAAATTTAAAAATCAGGAGTTAGGAGCGAGTAGTGAGAAGGGCTGGCGAAAGCCCAAAAGTATGCGTCAGCCCTTCTCACTACTCACTCCTAATTCCTACCTACCGATATGGCTATCTTAAGCAAAGACGAAGCAAAAAAAATAATCGACAAAGTCCTGTCGTATTCGAAGGCCGACGAAATGAGCGTTGGTCTGAATGGAAGCCGGACGGGCAACATTCGGTACGCTCGTAACTCGGTATCGACCAGTGGCGAATCCGACAATCTAGGGCTATCGGTAACGGCCGTTTTCGGAAAACGGTCGGGTACGGCAACCATCAACGAGTTTGATGATGCCTCCCTGGAGAAAACCGTTCGTCGGGCGGAAGAGATCGCTCGGCTGGCTCCCGAAAATCCAGAATACATGCCCATGCTTGGGCCACAAACGTATCTGGAAACAGCTACCTACGCCGAAAGCACTGCCAAAATCAACCCTGAATTCCGGGCGCAGGCCGCTTTCGACAGCATCGATCCCTGCAAGAAAAAGAACCTGACGGCCGCCGGATATATGGAAGATAGCACCGGATTTTCGGCTATTGGCAACAGCAAAGGATTGTTCGGCTATAACAAATCTACGAACGTTGATTTCTCGATCACCGTTCGTACCGCCGATGGTACGGGTTCTGGCTATGCCAATCCAGACGTAACCGATATCAGCAAGCTTAGCACCAAAGCGTCTACCGAAATTGCTATGCAAAAAGCACTGGCCTCGGTCAACGCCAAGGCGCTTGAACCCGGTAAATACACCGTGATTCTGGAGCCAACGGCGTCCGTCGAACTATTGCAAAACATGATGCGCAGCATTGACGCCCGCAGTGCTGATGAAGGGCGTTCGTTCATGAGCAAAAAAGGGGGCGGTACACGGCTGGGCGAAAAACTATTCGATGAGCGCGTAACCATTATCACCGATCCGATGAATGCCGACTTGCCGCTATCCCCATTTGGTGGGGGCGGTGGTGGCCGCTTCGGTGGAGGGGGCGGAGAAGGCATCCCACAGGAGAAACGTACCTGGATAGAAAACGGAGTTGTCAAAAATCTGGCGTATTCGCGCTTTTGGGCTGAGAAAAAAGGTGTCAAGCCCGTTCCAGGCCCCAGCGGCTTTATTATGATGGGTGGCACTCAATCCCTGGCCGACCTGATCAAAAGCACCGATAAGGGTATTCTGGTCACTCGATTCTGGTACATCCGCGCCGTTGACCCGCAAACGCAACTCTATACGGGCCTTACCCGCGACGGGACGTTCTATATCGAAAACGGTCAGATCAAATTTCCGGTCAAAAACTTCCGGTTCAACGAAAGTCCGGTCATTATGCTGAACAACGTTGAAGCGCTTGGTAAACCCGTTCGGGCGGGCGGCAATCTGATTCCGCCGATGAAGATTCGGGACTTTACGTTCACCAGCTTGTCGGACGCTGTATAGACCGCTCCATCATGCCTGTTTTTAAAAGCCATTAGCCTTCCGGTTAGTGGCTTTTTTTATGCGCACAAGCCTTTTGACAGGTGCCTGAAATCCGTTCCAAAGTCATACCCATAGTGACACCTAAACATTCCCATTATTTATTTCTATATTTTTAACTATTTCAAATAATTATTCTTCAATTTTTAATAATCATAAAATTATTTTTCAATATTAACTTGATTACCAGATCAATATTCTTCAATTTTCTGATACAATTAAGCCTGAATAAAGGTTTATTGTTTTCCATACCTTTCCTGAACTGTCTACTTCATCTCACTCAATCAACATAGGAGGAATACAATTTGAATCGTCGAGACTTTACTCAGACACTAGGTATGGGAGCCGCCGGGTTACTGCTGCCCAAAATGCCCGCGCTGGCCCGTACCGTTACTGCCGAGGAATTGCTGGAACCCGGTCTGGATCTGCCTATAAAAAAGAGATTGGCTGATGCAGCCTTGAATGCCGCCACCGCTAAGGGCGCAACCTACGCGGATGTACGCATTGGCCGCTACCTGAATCAATACGTTATGACGCGCGAAAACCGGGTCCAGAACATTATCAACACCGAGTCGTTTGGTGTTGGTGTCCGGGTGATTGCCAATGGTTGCTGGGGGTTTGCAGCCATTGGCGACACCCAAAGCGAAGAGGATGTAGCACGAACGGCCGAGAAAGCCGTTTTATTCGCTAAAGCGCATGCCCGGTTACTCAAAAAACCCGTGCAGCTGGCCCCGCAGAAAGGCTTTGGTGAAGTAAGCTGGAAGACAAAAGTTGATAAGCATTCATTTGAAGTTCCCGTTAAGGAGAAGGTCGACCTGTTGCTGACAGCGAATGACATTGCGCTGAAAAATGGGGCCAACTTCGTCAACAACACCCTGTTCATGATCAATGAACAGAAGTATTTTGCCTCCACCGATGGCTCCTACATCGATCAGGATGTTCACCGGATATGGCCCAATTTCACCGTTACGGCCGTTGACAAGGCAAGCGGTCTGATGGCTACCCGCGACTCGCTCAGTGCACCAATGGGGCGGAGTTACGATTACCTGCAAACCAATCCGGCCGATAAACTGACGGGTGTTACGACCCGCTACAACCAGGGCTACGATATGCTGGAAGATGCAGAAGCCGCTGCCAAACAGGCCCGTCTGAAATTGAAAGCCAAATCGGTCGAAGCGGGTAAATGGGACTTAGTACTCGATCCTTCACACACCTACTTAACTATTCACGAATCGGTGGGTCACGCTACAGAGCTGGATCGGGTGCTGGGCTACGAAGCCAATCTGGCCGGAACATCCTTTGCCACCATCGACAAATGGCAGTCGAAGAAATTCAACTACGGCAGCAACGTGGTCAACTTCTTTGCCGATAAAACTCAACCCGGTTCCCTAGGCGACGTAGGCTGGGACGATGAAGGGGTAAAAACCAAACGGTGGGATCTGATTAAAGATGGGATTCTAGTGAACTATCAGGCCATTCGCGATCAGGTACATATGCTGGGAGAAGCCGAATCGCAGGGTTGCTGTTATGCTGACAGCTGGAGTACCGTACAGTTTCAACGGATGGCCAATGTGTCACTGGCTCCGGGCAAAGAGCGGCTCACGGTCGATGAGATGATTCGGGATGTGAAGAAAGGCATCTATATCATCGGCGACGGCTCCTACTCCATCGATCAGCAGCGATATAACTTCCAGTTTGGCGGTCAGTTGTTCTACGAAATCAGAGACGGCCAGATCGTTGGTATGCTGCGGGACGTAGCCTATCAATCCAATACCCAGGAATTCTGGAACTCCTGCGTGAAGGTGTGTGACGAACGCGACTATCGGATGGGAGGCACGTTCTTCGATGGCAAAGGGCAACCTGCCCAGATCAATTCGGTCTCGCACGGCAGTTCTACCGCCCGTTTCAACGGCGTCAACGTACTCAATACCGGACGGAAAATATAAATGGTGATTGAGTGATTGAGCGATTGGGTGATTATACGCTCAACCACTCAACCGCTCAATCACTCAAGTATTCTAAAAGAAACTATGGCCATCATATCGCAGGAAGAAGCAAAGAAAATTCTGGAAAAGGTATTGACGTTTTCCAAAGCCGATGAAATGAGTGTTAGCCTCAGTGGAGGCCGGACCAGTAATATCCGGTATGCGCTCAACAGCGTTTCGTCGGGTGGAGAGGCTGACAATATGTCGCTCCTGATCACGGCTGGAATTGGAAAACGGATGGGTTCAGCCACCGTCAATGAATTCAACGATAAGGCTATTGAACGGACTGTTCGACGAGCAGAAGAAATCGCCCGACTGGCTCCCGAAAACCCGGAATATATGCCCATGATTGGGCCTCAGACTTACCTCGAAACACCCATGTACGCCGATACTACGGCCCAAATGGATGCCGCAACTAGGGCTCAGGTTGCCTTCGATAGCGTAGACGCCTGTGAGCAGAAAAATCTCAGTGCTGCCGGGTTTTTACAGGATACTACTGGTTTTTCAGCCATTGCCAACAGCAAAGGGCTATTTGGATACAACAAAGCCACCTCCGTTGATTTCTCAGTTACGGTACGCACGGCCGATAGTACCGGCTCCGGCTACGTAAACCGCGATTTCAATGACATAAGCAAGCTAAAAACACGGGCCGTTACGGGTATTGCCATGCAGAAGGCACTGGCCTCAACGAACGCCCGCACTCTGGAACCCGGCAAATACACAGTTATTCTGGAGCCGACAGCCATGGGCACGCTTTTACAAAGCATGATGTCGGGCATGGACGCTCGTCTGGCCGATGAAGGGCGGAGTTTTCTGAGCCGAAAAGGGGGCGGTACTCGCCTGGGCGAAAAGCTCATCGACGAACGTATCACCATCTACTCCGACCCCATGAACCCAGAAGCCCCCAGCGAACCGTTTGCCAGTGAAGGCCGCAACCGTACAGGCTCTTTCCTCGGCGGAGGTGTCGTTGGCGACGGGCGCCCACAGGAGAAACTCACCTGGTTCGAGAATGGGGTTGTTAAAAACATGAGCTATTCGCGCTTCTGGGCAGCCCAGAAAGGCGTTAAAGCAGTGCCGCCCCCCACGGGCTTTATCATGGCGGGGGGCAATCAATCCCTGGCCGACCTGATCAAAAGCACCGACAAAGGCATTCTGGTCACGCGGCTCTGGTATGTTCGGATGGTGGATCCCAAAACCCTATTGCAAACGGGCCTTACCCGCGATGGGACATTCTATATCGAAAACGGGCAGATCAAATTTCCGGTCAAAAATTTCCGATTCAATGAAAGCGCAGTTATTGTACTCAACAATGTAGAAGCGCTGGGAACTCCTATGCGGGTCAATGGGAATCTGATTCCGCCGGTAAAAGCCCGCGACTTTACGTTCACCAGTCTATCCGACGCCATCTAAGATCGGGTCATTTGTCTGTTCAGGTAATAGATTCACAGGAGCTGTATGACCATACAGCTCCTGTATGTTTAGGGCCAGGCAGAAAATCAACTGCCGTTCAACCAACTCATCAACCATCCAAACATTTAATCCAAGCATCATTTCCTGATTTGGTTTTTATTCGCAAAAAGCCAATAAGCGTTGGCTATCGGTGTAGTTGATACATTAAAAATTCCAACTTTTAGCGTTCAATCTGTAACTTGGCATAGTTTTAACTACACTTCAATTCATTCAATAAAATAGGAGAACCAAATCTTGAATCGTCGCGATTTCAATCAACTGCTGGGCATGGGAACCGCTGGTATCCTGTTGCCTGCACTGCCTGCCTTTTCCCGACCAGTTAGCCCTGAGATGCTACTGGAACCCGGTCTGGATGTAGCCACCAAAAAACGTCTGGCCGACGCAGCCATGAATGCGGCCAAAAGCAAAGGTGCTTCGTACACCGATGTTCGGATTGGCCGGTATCTGAATCAGTTTGTCGTTACCCGCGAAGACAAAGTCGAGAACATTGTCAACACCGAATCCTATGGCGTTGGCGTTCGGGTTATTGCCGACGGTTGCTGGGGATTTGCCGCCGTAGTCGATGCCAAAAGCGAGGCTGATATGGCTAAAGCGGCTGAAAAAGCGGTTGCCATTGCCAAAGCCAATGCGAAACTGATGAAACAGCCCGTTCAGCTAGCCCCGCAGAAAGGCTATGGCGAAGTGAACTGGAAAGCGCCCATTCAAAAGAACGCGTTTGAAGTACCCATCAAAGAAAAAGTCGACTTGTTGATGGAGGTCAATGGTGCAGCTATGAAGAATGGGGCCAACTTCGTCAACTCCGTGCTGTTCATGGTGAACGAGCAGAAGTATTTTGCTTCGACCGATGGCACCTACGCCGATCAGGACATCCACCGCATCTGGCCTATTTTCAACGTTACCTCCATTGATGCCAAGTCGGGCAAATTTGAAACCCGCAACGCTTTGAGTGCTCCGGTTGGCATGGGGTATGAATACCTGCAAACCAATCCGGCCGATAAAGTTACAGGCATTACGACCCGCTACAACAAAGGCTACGACATGCTCGAAGATGTCATTGCCGCTGCCAAACAGGCTAAAGCCAAACACACCGCCAAGTCAGTCGAAGCCGGTAAGTATGATCTGGTACTCGACCCGTCGCACTTGTGGCTAACCATTCACGAATCGGTGGGCCACCCCCTCGAACTCGACCGTGTGCTCGGCTATGAAGCTAATTTTGCCGGAACCAGCTTTGCTACGCTCGACAAATGGCAGTCAAAAAGCTTCAACTACGGCAGTAAGCAAGTCAATTTCTTTGCCGATAAAACACAGGTTGGTTCGCTGGGCGCCGTTGGTTATGATGATGAAGGCGTACAAACTAAAAAATGGGACCTAGTGAAAGATGGTGTCCTGGTCAACTACCAGGCCATTCGCGATCAGGTACATATCATTGGTGAGAACGAATCGCAGGGATGCTGCTACGCCGATAGCTGGAGTTCAGTTCAGTTCCAACGGATGGCTAATGTATCGCTGGCGGCTGGCAAAACACCCTTGTCCGTGCAGGAAATGATTAAGGATGTGAAAAAAGGCATTTACATCATTGGCGATGGCTCCTTCTCGATTGATCAGCAACGCTACAATTTCCAGTTTGGAGGTCAGCTCTACTACGAAATCAAAGACGGACAGATTGCAGGTATGCTGAAAGACGTTGCCTATCAGTCGAACACCCAGGAATTCTGGAACTCCTGCGTAGCCGTTTGCGATGAGAAAGATTACCGCTTAGGCGGTTCCTTCTTCGATGGTAAAGGCCAGCCTCCCCAATCGAGCGCGGTTTCGCACGGCAGTTCCACCGCCCGTTTCAATGGTGTTAATGTGATCAATACGGCAAGAAAGATATAGGTACTGATATGATGTTCTCACACAAAAGTTTGAGTAACCTACAGCTCGAGTTGTTAAAACTCTATGCCAATGACTTACCCGATGAGCAGCTGAACGACATTAAATTTCTATTAGCTCAGTATTTCGCCCAAAAAGCAACAGAGGCTATGGATAAACAATGGAACGAGCGTGGCTTAACCGAGCAGGATATGATTAATTGGACTCATGAACACAACCGTTCTTCCCATCGTTCTTGACACCAATATTCTGGTTGCTATTATAGGCCGAAAATCTCCTTTTCGATGGCTATTCGACAGTATAGTAACGGGTAAAATCGCCCTCTGTGTTACTACTGAAATTTTACTGGAGTATAGAGAAATTATGGAGCAAAAAAATGGCGAAGAGGTTGCTGAAAATGTTGTGAATTTCATAACAGTAATGCCAACCACTAACCATGTTCAGATTTTTTATGATTTTAATCTCATCGTTGATGATGCTGATGATAACAAATTCGTGAATTGTGCGATATCAGCCAATGCTACCTATCTGGTTTCTAATGATGGGCACTATCAAATACTCCATCAAATCGGCTTCCCGAAAGTGAACTGGTTGACTCTGGCTGATTTTGAATCACGTTATAAAGCATTGTTACTAACCGAGTAAAACCGACCTTTATGGCTATCATCTTAACTGAAGCAGAAGCTAAAGCTCTGCTGACTAAAGTTTTAAGTTACTCAAAAGCGGATGAGTGCGAGGTCAATCTGCTGGGCGAAGAGCGGGGGAACCTGCGCTATGCCCGTAACGAAGTATCGACCAGCGGCTCGCTGATAAATAAAAATTTGGCCGTTCAATCTGCGTTCGGCAAAAAAGTGGGCGTAGCAACCATCGACGAATTCGACGATGCTTCTCTCGAAAAAGTAGTTCGTCGGTCGGAAGAACTTGCCCGGCTCGCACCCGAAAACCCTGAATATGTGGGTGTATTGGGGCCTCAGCAATACATCAAGTCGACAGGTTTCTTCGACTCTACGGCAAAAATCACCCCCGATACACGGGCCGATGCAGTAGCTAAAAGCTTGAAACTGGCTCGTGACCAAAAGCTGGTAGCCGCTGGTTTTTTGCAGGATCAATATGGGTACTCGGCCATGATGAACTCAAAAGGTCTATTTGCCTACTACCCCAGCACGAATGTCAACTTTTCGCTGACCGTTCGGACCGAAGATGGGAAAGGATCAGGCTACGTAGCTCGGGGTTACAGTGATTTTACCAAACTGGATACCGAAGCCGCCACCAAAATAGCCATCCAGAAAGGCCAGGGTTCGGCCGAAGCTCGGGCCATTGAACCGGGTAAATACACGGTTATTCTGGAACCTACAGCCGCAGCTGTTCTGCTCGAAAACATCTACTTCAACCTGGATGCCCGCTCGGCCGATGAAGGACGGTCGTATTTCAGCAAAGCAGGTGGCAAATCACGACTGGGTGACAAGATTGTGGACGAACGGGTTACGATTTACTCCGATCCTACTCACCCCGACCTACCGGCTTCGCCCTGGTCGGGCGATGGGCGGCCGCAGGAAAAGACGATGTGGATTGAGAAAGGCGTAGTCAAAAATCTGGCCTATTCGCGCTACTGGGCTCAGAAAACGAACAAGAAAGCAATCCCTTTCCCCGGTAACCTAATTATGATGGGGGGAAATGCATCATTGGAAGAAATGATCAAAAGTACACAGCGCGGTATTCTGGTCACGAAGCTCTGGTACATCCGCACCGTCGATCCGCAAACGATTCTGCTCACGGGCCTTACCCGCGACGGGACATTCTACATTGAAAATGGCAAGATCAAACACCCGATCAAAAACTTCCGGTTCAATGAAAGCCCGATCATTATGCTGAATAACCTGGAATCGTTGGGCAAACCGGAGCGCGTCGTCAGCACCGAAACTGACCAAAATTATCTGATTCCCCCCATGAAGATTCGGGAGTTTACGTTCACCAGCCTATCGGACGCGGTGTAATGGCCTTATAAAAAGTAAAGTCAATTAACTGGTCGGCCTTCCGGATGGAGAATGGCCGACCAATTTTTAGGTATATGGTTCGTATTCGAAAGGCAACTACACTTGACAAAAATGCCATTTTAGAACTCCACCGGGAAGTGGCCCGAATCAGTCAGGGCATTGCCCGTACGGAACCGGAAATTACGGAGACCTATATCGACACCCTGTTGCAGACAACTGCCCAGCATGGACTGATGCTGGTTGCGCTCAGTGAATCCGATCTGATCATTGCCGAAATTCACGCGTCTAAGTATGAATTGCTCATTTTCGACCACATCCTGACAGGCCTAACCATTGCGGTTCACCCAGCCTATCAGGGTATGGGCGTCGGTAAAAGACTATTTCAGGCGTTTCTTGACGAAATTCAGCAGGTGTTTCCAGAGGTAAGCCGGGTCGAACTCGAATCCAGAGCCTCGAATCAGAAATCGATTGGCTTATATCAAAGCCTGGGCTTCGTGCAGGAAGGCCGGATGAAAAATAAAACCCGAAACCAGGACGGCACCTACGAAGACAGTCTGCTCATGGCCTGGACCAGACCCGGCTTCGCCCCCTGACCCTACCAGCCGTTTCGCTACTGATGCACTTTTTCGTAACTTCATCACTCCATAAGCCTACAATACATGCTCTCAACCCGTGTCAACGAATTGTTAGAAGCGCCCGATGCCAAGCTGGTTATCGAACGGGCGCAGGCTATTCTGGCCGATGAAGCCCAACGCCGTAAAGCATTCCGGGAATGGCTGCGCGACGATATAAAAGCCGAATTTATTAATGGTGAAGTCATTATGCACTCACCCGTAAAACGAAGGCATCTGGATGCAACTGCAAACCTAATGACATTGCTACGCGTCTTTGTTCATCTCCATGATTTAGGAGCAGTCGATTCCGAGAAAGCACTTATTGGCCTGACCCGCAATGATTACGAGCCAGATATCTGCTATTGGAATCAGGAAACGGCCAGCTCATTTCAGGACGATCAGATGGAACATCCAGCCCCGGACCTGATTGTGGAGATCCTCTCAAAAAGTACAACCGGACGCGACCGGGGCATTAAATTTGAGGATTATGCGGCCCACGGCGTTCAGGAATACTGGATTATTGACCCGGTGCGAAAATCCGTAGAACAATACCAACTGGACGAGCCGACGATGGCCTTCGCTTCTGTCGCCACGTTCTACCTCAACGATACACTCACCGCTCTTACCGTGCCCGGTTTTAAAATCCCCGTTCAGGCAATTTTCGACAAGAAAGTTAACCTGGATACCTTACAGCTATTAATGAAAAAGCCAGCCTGAGTCCTGGCTGCAAACGCCCTATGATTACCATTACCCAAGCCACCGAACACGACTTACCGATCATTCAGGACATCGCTCATCGAACCTGGCCCAATACGTTTGGCGAGATCCTTTCCCCCAGCCAGATTAGCTACATGCTCGACATGATGTACAGCATGGAAGCTCTCAAAAGCCAAATCGACGACAAAAAGCACGTTTTCTTACTGGCCAAAGACGATTCGACTCAGGAGGTTCTGGGTTATAGCTCGTATGAATTAAATTACAAAGGCCAGGCCCTTACCAAAATTCACAAAATTTATCTGCTACCAGCCAGTCAGGGCAAGGGAGTGGGCCGTTTGCTGATCGATGCTGTAGCCGAAGTCGCAAAAGCGAACAGCAACGACCGATTGGGGTTAAATGTCAATCGGTATAACAAAGCCATTCAGTTTTACGAGCGGGTTGGTTTCTCCATTGTCGGGAACGAAGATATCGATATTGGCGACGGATTTCTGATGGAGGATTTTGTCATGGAAAAACCGTTATAGGATTTTTGCAAGAACCCACCTAAATGCGCTTTTTTAAGCTAATCAGTACACCTTACCACTATTCTCACAAAATCCTCTTTGGAGATATAGCGATTTACCCGCAGAAAATGTATTTTTAGGATTGAAATCGAAGAATTCTGCCAGTTACTCTGAGTTGACGGACAGATTCTAAGATGAATATAATATTAACTCTCAATAGTATTATTCTAAAGATTCCAACAGAATCCAGGTTGATACTACTTCTCAACAAACAAGTTTGAAACCATTCTTTTTCACCCGAATCCAGTATACCTCTGGCGACTGGGATACTGACCAACGAATGCCATCCAATCTGATGCATTCACTGGTTGAGTACACTACCCTAGCCGTCGATCAGAAGGAGCGCGTGGTGCAACTGAGCAGTCCCGACTTGTTTAAGAGTCCGTTCTGCTACCTCAGCGGCCACAAACTGGTGGAGTTCTCGGCTCAGGAGCGAGACCATTTCAAACGCTATGTTCAGAATGGCGGCTTCGTTTTCGTCGATGACTGTAACCATGACGTCGATGGCCTGTTTGCTAAATCGTTTGAGCAGGAAATGGCCCGAACCTTCGGGCCGAAAGCATTGCAGAAAATTCCGAATACACACCCAATTTACAACTGCTTTTTCAAGTTTGACGATGGTCCACCAACCACCTCATTCGAACTGAACGGCTGGGGCGACGATCTGGTGCACGATTACCTGAAAGCCATTATCGTCAACGGTCGTATCGGGGTGTTGTACAGCAATAAAGATTACGGGTGTGAGTGGGATTACGATTTTCGTAACAAACGCTTCCTGGCCGAAGACAATACAAAATTTGGCGTCAATATTATCACCTACGCCATGGTATACGTGTAAGATATATGATGTAGTATGTATGATATATGATGTAATAGTCACTGGCGCCCACATCCTATAGCATACATCATTTAAAAACAACCTGATAGATAGAGCATTGGAATCAACAGACTTAACCCACTACAAAAAACTGGTGGCCAAACTGCCCCAGCTACGCAACGAAATTGGCAAAGTCATCATCGGTCAGCAGGAAGCCATAAGCGAGGTGTTAATTGCCCTGCTAGCGGGTGGACACTGTCTGCTTGAAGGTGTGCCGGGACTCGCCAAAACGCTGATGGTCAAAACGATGTCGGATGCACTGGCGATGCGATTCAAACGCATCCAGTTCACCCCCGACTTGATGCCGGGCGATATTGTGGGTACCGAAATTCTGGAAGATGACCACGAAACGGGCCGGAAGGTGTTCGTGTTCAATCAGGGACCAATCTTCGCCAACGTTGTACTGGCCGACGAGATCAACAGGACGCCCCCAAAAACCCAGGCGGCCATGCTCGAAGCCATGCAGGAATATAAGGTTACGTATGGCGGTAAAGACTACCCGCTACCCAAGCCCTTCCTGATCATTGCCACCCAAAACCCGATTGAACAGGCCGGAACATATCCGCTTCCCGAAGCACAATTAGACCGTTTTCTGCTTTATATCAAGCTCAGTTACCCTGCCGAGCACGAAGAGTTGAACGTTCTGAAAAGTACAACCGGCACAAGCCGACCCGAACTAAAAACAATCCTGTCGGACCTGGAAATCATTGATTTGCAGAAGTTAACGCGTCAGGTCCACATCAGCGATGAGCTGATCGACTACATCAACAAACTCGTACGGGCAACCCGCCCCGATGGTTCGCCTTCGTCATTTGTCAAGCAATGGTGCCAATGGGGAGCCGGTCCACGGGCAGGTCAGGCGCTGGTGCTGTGCGCCAAAGCCAGAGCCGTACTTAATGAACGGTTTTCGGTCATTCCCGACGATATTCAGACACTGGCTTATCCGATCCTTCGCCACCGGATTGCCCTCAATTTCCGGGCCGAAGCCGAAGGGATCACAACCGACAAGGTGATCAAGCAGTTGCTGACCGAACTTCGGTTAGCGTAAACCGCCATAACATGCTTACCACTGATCTGATCAAGCTCAATAACCTGCAACTGGCCGGAAAACTGGTCAGTGATGAATCGTTATTGGGGATTCAGGCGAGCCAGCGGTCGGGGATTGGAACGGAGTTTGAGCAATTCAGGCACTATGCTCCTGGCGACGATCCCAAACGTATTGACTGGAAACTATTCGCCAAATCGAATCAGTATCTGGTGCGCGAATCGGCCACAGAAAGTAATCAGCAGATCCGGTTTGTGATTGACCTGTCCGGGTCCATGAATTACAGCGAAGCGGGCGTGAGTCGCTTACACTATGCAAAAATCCTGTTGGCCTCATTAGCGTATCTGGCCAACCGACAGAGCGACCAGATCAGCCTGTATAGCCTTCACGATGGGGCTATTCAAACGCTGGTTCCGGCCGGGAAACAGGCTTTTCTTAAAATTGTAGCGACGCTCGAGTCAGCAGAGGCATCGGGATCATGGGCAACGCAAGCCAGTTCGTTTCCAGAGTTCAGCCGGAAACAGAGCGAGATGCTCATTCTGGTATCTGACTTTTTGCAGGTCAATGATGAATGGGTCAATCTGATTCAGAAAGTGGCGGGCCCTCGTCGGGAAATTATCATTTTTCAGTTGCTGGGCGATCAGGAGATGAACTTTTCAATGAGTGGTTTCTACCGTTTTCAGGATCTGGAAACGGGCCGGGAAATTGAATTACAGGCCGATGCGATTCAGGATGTCGTCCGACAGCGATCTACGGATTATCTGAGCAGTCTGGAAGAAAGCCTACGCATTCCGCATGTCCGACTCATCCGAATCCGACTCAGCGACCCGATTGCTCTGGTATTGAAACAGTTTTTATTGACGTAACCAACGTAGAGACGACCTATGGCCTTTATAGAACCGTTTTTGTTGTGGGGTACGTTGGCCGTCGTGGTGCCGATAGCCATTCACTTCTGGCATCAGAAGCAGGGAAAACCATTGCCCTGGGCCGCTACCCAATGGCTTCTGGAAAAACAGCAACAGCAAAGTCGTGGCCTCCGGCTCGATAACCTGCTGCTCATGCTTGTACGTTGCCTTTTGGTTCTCCTACTGGCCATTCTGCTGGCGCAGCCTATTTTGAACTGGTCGGCGAAAAAGCCCGACATTACCCAAATTCATCTGGTACAGCCCAGCGTGGCCGTTGCCGATAATTTCCGTTTTGAATTAGAAGAAGCGCTCAAAAAAGGGGAGCGGGTCGTTTGGGCCACGTCTACGTTGGACCCTCTTCAGCCCGGCCTAAAACTACCTCAATCGCCTGTTCCATTTGGGCCACTCAATTTACAAACAGCTATAAATCAAGTTGATTCACCCCATTCGGAGCTTCATTTATACCTTACAAATACGCAAGCCCTGGCCGATGTTCCTGTCATTACAGTCCCCACCCGGTTCAGGCTGCACAGTATCAAGGATTCGACCTCTCGGCCCCAGGCTTACCTGGCGGTTAAAAATGATCGAAAGCTGTTCTTGAATCGTGCGGGGCGCCTAATTAGTAGTCCCGCACTCGATCCGGGACTAAAATTTCAATCCGAACCGGCCCATACAGGTCCTATCCATGCAGTAGTTGATTACAAAAATGCGCAGCAGCGGCAGACCGTAAAAGCTTCGTTGGCAGCCTTAACCGATGTGTATGGTCTGGACATACGGGTGGATGAAAAGAGGGCTCCAAATCAATCCTACGACTGGATTTTAACCGATCAATTGCCCAAGAACCCCTCTCCCAAACCCTTATACGTGGTATCGGAAACGGTGCAACATCTGCCTGCTGACAACGTCATTACAACGGATGAACGCCTGACTCCCCAAACATCCGGTCGGGTCGAAACGGGCCAACTACCCGAATGGCTGGGTGAGTTACTGATCCGGCACTACGGTTTGACATCGCCCCCCCAACCGCTGAGCCAGCAGGAGTTGAATGCCTTGTTTGTTGCCTCGACCAAACCGCACACCGAACAACAGGCAGGTCTTCAGAATACCCTTTTTCTGCTACTAATCGTTATGATCGGAGTTGAACGCTGGATGGCTTTAACCAAAAACGCATGAACGAGCTTAAACGTCTTATATCGTCAGTTACTTATCAGCTATACGCCAACGTATTGCTGCGCTGTTTGCTGGTAGCCACTGCGGTTTATTTGGTGGCGATCACTTTTACGGGTTCAATAAGCTGGTCGTTGGTAAGCGCCCTGGTCGGATTTGGCGCCTGTGCTTTTGTCAACAAACTGTATCAGGATAAAAAACCGCAGGCCATACGGCTCATTCACCAGACCGTTGGTGATGCCGAATACAGCCTTCCTTTACTGACCAAACCTCAGCTCAATCTGGCCGAACAACTCCAGCTCGACCGGCTCAATCAGCAGGTGCAACAGGTGCAAATACCCCTGGTTGTGCTATCGAAAGCTGGACTTTACAGCCTGTTTTTACTACTCGCTCTGGGCGTTTATGTAGGCTATCCTCGTTTACAGGCGGCTTCATCACACAATAACTCGAAAAAGAAAAACTTCTTATCGACACTGTTGCCTGAGCAAAAACCGGCTGCCCCAACCTTCGAGTCGGCCAGCCTACGCATCGCTCCCCCTGCGTACACACGCCTACCCGAAACCAATTCGTCGAATCTGAATGCTTCGTCGATAGTGGGAGCTACCCTAACCTGGCGTGTTCAATTTAGCGGTTCCGATCATTTGTCTGTAAAATTGGTGGGTAGCAAAGGGCAGGAGTTGGCCTTCAAAGCGTCGGGTACTGATTTTGTGTATCAGGATCGGTTGATCAATTCGGGCCTGTATGCGATTAAGGCTTACTGGCGTACCGAACGCAACAAAGACTCGCTGATCTATCAATCCGACTTTTACCGCCTGGAAGCCCGGCCCGATCTGGCCCCTAAAATTGAGCCGGATTCAAAAGAATTGTATCGGTATCATTATCTGAAAGACTCAAAAACGCTGAACATCGGGGCTCGTATTTCCGATGATTTCAGTGTGGCACAAACCTTTATTGTGGCCACGGTGGCGCGGGGCTCGGGCGAAAACGTGAAGTTTCGGGAAGTAAAAATGCCGCTGGGCCCAACCAATTTCAAAGACTCCCGACTCACTAAAACCATTGACCTGAAAGCGCTGAACTTTGCCCCCGGCGATGAGCTGTATTACTACTGGGCAGCCTTCGACAACCGCCAACCCGAACCCAATTTCACGAAATCAGACACCTACTTTGTCGTCTATAAAGACACCACAAAGGCCGAAGAAAGCGAACTGGCGACTATGGCGGTTAACATTATGCCGGAGTATTTCCGCAGCCAACGCCAGATCATCATCGATACAGAAAAACTGATTGCTGGCCGGAAGAAGATGGCGACCAAGCCTTTCAACAGCCAATCCAACGAAATTGGCTTCGACCAGAAAGCCCTTCGACTCCGTTATGGTCAGTTTTTGGGCGAAGAGTTCGAGAAATCCATTGGGGGCGGAGGCCCTCCACCTGATGCGGCTCCGGTATCAGGTATGGCCGCTGTAGAAGCCTACATGCACAAGCACGATGAAGGCGAAGGAGACCACTCTGGGCCTGCTCATGCCCACCACGACGATGACGACGATGAGCATGGTCACGACCATAATCATGGTGGAGGTACGAGCGACGACAAAGATCCGCTGGCGGCCCTTATGGAACAATACGTCCATAATCATGATGATGCCGAAACCAATACCTTCCACGAACAATCGACGCGTTCGCTGCTGAAAATGGCGCTGGAAAATATGTGGCAGTCGGAATTGCATTTACGGCTTTATGAACCCGAGAAAGCGCTTCCCTACGAACAGGAAGCCCTGAAATACCTGAAACTGTCGCAGCAAAAAGCGCGGTCGTACGTAAAGAAAACCGGATTCGACCCTCCGCAAACCAAAGAGAAAGAGACCCGACTTACCGGCGAGTTCAAAAACGTAACCGATGCCTTCCGCCAGGATCGGCGGTACAGTCAACAACGAATCGAAGCACTGGTAGCAGACGTATTGGGGTATCTGGATCTTGCTCAACTGACGAATCAGCAAAAGCAAACGACCCAGCAACTGGGTAATGCCCTGGCCGATCAGGTTGTAAACAGTGGGTTATCCAACTGGTCGGTGCTGGCTACCCTACAGAAATTAGCGACCGGAAAGCCCTTGTCGACTCCCGAAAAAATCAGCCTGAAAACAAAGCTTTATGCCTTATCAGGTGCATCGGAACGAACTGGCCCAGCTTATGTCAGCGACCGAAAGTTGCAACAAGCCTTCTGGCAACATTTGAAATAACGGCTATCTGTACAATAGCACACAGAGTATCGCCCTTCGTCAACAAACAAAAATGCATACCACCGTCAACTGGACTTCACCGATTAACTGGCTTATCGCCCTGGTTCTTGTGGCTTTGCTGGTAATTCAGGTCTGGCTTATTGCCCGTAACGCGTCGTTGTCGACCACTCGCAAATGGATTCGGGGCATTTTGAACGGGCTACTTTGGCTACTGCTGGTAGGCTATTTCCTACAGATTCAATGGCCTGTCGATCGGGCCAGTACCCATGCGTTGCTCATTGGTGATGAGGTTCCTTCCACTTTTTCCCGGCAGATCAAAGACAGCCTGCACCTCTCAAAAAGTTTTACCAGTCGGAATTTCAAACCGAACTATGATTCAGTAACGCTGATTGGCCAACAGTTTCCGGCCGAATTACTAACGCAACTGAGCGACACCCGTATTCGATGGGTTCCCTATAATGCTCCCGATGCGTTGCAGGCTATTCACTGGAAGGGTATTGTCCGACAGGGCGAAATACAGCGCGTGACGGGCTCAGTAACTTCTTCGCAAGCCCAGTGGCTCCGGCTTCGGTTTGGCAACAAAACGCTCGACAGTTTATCGCTGCACGAAGGCGTCAATCCATTTGCCTTTCAGTTTCCGGCGTTCGGCAAAGGGCATAGTCAGGTCGAACTCCTACTAGGTGGCACCGCACGAAGCACAACGCCACTCGATACGATTCGTTTTTTTACCCGGCCTACTAAACCGCTCACTATACAATTTCTGCTAAGTAGCCCTGACTTTGAGAGCAAAACGCTGGCCGATTGGCTCGGCAAACAGGGGCATACGGTAACGGTCTCCGCTACTTTATCCAAAAACATCGGCAGCAATCTGACCATCAATCCATCAGGAAAATCAGCGACTAAAACGCCCCCCGATCTGATCATTGCCGAACCAGCCGATGCCGCCAACCCCATTCTTCGCAAAGCCATTGCCGATGGCAAGGCTGTTCTGTTTATCAACCTGACAAATCCCGAAACCGACAGTCGAGCCATCAATCAGGCATTGGGCAGTCGTTGGCAGGTACGTAAATTCTCGAATGAGCCCCAGGTTCCGGTTGGCAACGGCTTGAATGCCCTCCCCTATCGCTTTGTCGACCAGCCCACCCAGTTTGCCGTTTCCGGCCTTCCTATAGCCGTTCAGCGAGCGGTTGGCCGCGTTGGGGTTAGTCTGCTGTCCGAAACCTATCCACTTTCGTTGAGTGGTGATAGTGTAGCCTACAGCCGCATCTGGACAGCCACGTTGGCCCGGTTGTCGGCTTCAAATCAGAATACCGTTCAGGTCGATGCACCAATTTACAGCCACATCCAGCAAGCCATTACAGTCAATAATCCTACGAATCGACTTTCGGCGCTCCAGGTTGGTCAGGATACGGTTCGATTAGTAAATTCCCCCCTGAACGAAAATTCAATTACGGGCCAATCGTCGTTTGTTCAGGCTGGCTGGCTGGCAGTACAGGATTCACTGGCATTGTATGTAGGCGGTCCAGACGGGGCTCAAACCAGCGACCCGCTGCGTGACAGGCAGGTTGTTCAGCAATTCCTGCTGGCCCACCAACAGACTCTGTTAGCGCATGGTTCGATTGATCACACCCAAACCGCTTCGTTACCCAAGTCAACCTGGCTGATCCTGGTATTGCTATGCTTTACCGCGCTATGGGTAGAACCGAAAGTGCAGTAACTACTTCTGAATCATCGACAAAAGCAGTTCGGGCTCATTGGTAGTAATGTAATCGACGTGCTGCTCCAGTAGCCAGTTTAGCTCATTCTTATCGTTCACCGTCCAGACATTGGTCGTAAGTTTCCGCTGGCGGGCATCCTGAATCCAGGCTTCGTTTTTTCGAACCACATTCTGGTGGTAATCGAACCCATTCAGATGATCGGCAACTAACTGTTCCGGGGTTTTATCGCCCATCAGGTACGAAACATTGGCTTCGGGACTTAGCGCTTTCACACTTTTGCAGACATCATAATCGAACGCAATGTAATCGACCCATGCCTGCGCTTTCATCTGATGAACCATATTAACCACCCGCTCTGTCAACGCCAGCGATCGTTCCTTACCAAGTCTTGACGTTTTGATTTCCAGAATCAGTTTGGTTTTTGTCTGCTTCATTCCTTCAGTCAGATAAGACGCCAGCGTTGGCAGCGATTCACCATTGCTTAGTTTAACCTTCGCCAGTTCGGCAGCCGGTGTTTTTTCGATTTCGATTTCCTGAATAGTATGATCGTGATTCACAAAAAGCACGGAGTCTGACGACATATGCACATCGAATTCACTACCCATACAACCTAAGGCAATGGCATTTTGTAGCGACTTAATCGAGTTTTCGGTTGTTCCCGCCTGTTTCCAGGCACCCCGGTGGGCGATCACCTGATTCCGAATAAACGCATCCTTCACTACCCGGAAGGTGTCACGGATCGTTCCTTTTGCTCCAACCCCTTCTACCAGTACATCGTACCAGGGTTTATCGGCCGAAGCGGCTTCTGCTTTTATAGAAAGCTGGTTCGCCTTATCCAATGAAAAAAGCTTTGCAGTAGGGCCTTTCAACGTCAGCCGTTTGACCGCTTCTTTTGTCTGTACCGTACCGACGGTCAACGCAGATGGGGTATAGGTGTACTTAGTGAGCGAAAACACGGACTGCGCCATTCCAGACAAAATGCCAACATGAGACATAGCAACGATCAGAAAAGCAGCTTTACCAGATAAGTTCATGGAATCGTTAAGCAAATAGTTCAATAGAAAAGTGCGAGAATCGACAGAGTTACTTTAATTTCCTTGCTTATTCTTGCAGGAACAGGGTGCGAATAACGGCTAAAAACAGAAAAAAGGTAACCCCATCGAGATTACCTTTTCGTTATGAATCGTTCACATTTCTATCAAGTACATCGGTTGGCTATCGGAGCGAACTCGAATCTACATTGGCTTTTTCGGTCGTTCGATCATGGTGACTATGCCCAGGACGCCCGTCGCAACCACCGTGATAGGCTCCATACGGATTCCCGTAATAGCCTTGGTGCCCCCAATAGTGATACCCTAACGACCGAGGGCCCACGAAAGCCATCAGTCCTCCGAAAGTGAGCGCAGCAGCAAGTACCACCGCCCAGGGATTTAATCGTTGTCTCATTCGTTTCGTTGTTTAGATTGAGGTTGTTTCTTCATTCGTTTTTGTTGCGGATGCCTTTCTGTCGGTGTAGCTACCACAGCGCCCCTGTTCAAAGCGTTGTTTAAACTGGCTATATTCTTCATCACTCATCTGCCGGATTTGATCGGCAAAAGCAGGCATGTAACCAAAGCCCCGTCGCCCCCATCTGCCCCGGCGAAACCGGCCACCTCCAAAAAGCCGGACCAGCGCACCCACGATGACGAAAAACAGAATAACCCGAAGCAGGAAAAACGGCATGATGAATAGAGCCGCTCCTAAAAGCACTCCGGCCAGAATAGACCTTAACAAATTGGTGTTCATAGTATTTGTGTTTAGTAGTTGTTCTAAATAGGATGACGGAGCAACGAAAAAATTACTTTATCGGTGTTGCTATTTTTTTCATTTTTCAATCCAGTACTTCAGCCCAATGACCGTCGCAGGTGAGCTGGGGGCGACCCCATAAAAAAACCTCACCAGATCATCCAGTGAGGTTTTGCCCATTTACGTATGCGCTTATTTACATCCTTAGTCATGGTTGCGCTTCCAGCCTCCCCAGCGTCGTCGCCATTCAGTTTTAAACTGGGCTCGTTCTTCATCGGTCATTTGATGCCATTTTTCGCGCCACTGATGGCCTCGCTCAAAAGGGGCTCTTCCGCCTGGTGAGTTGAACCGGAAGCCACCAAACAGAATCCGAAACAAGACCAGCAAGCCCAGCGCCTGCCAGTAAGTGACCACTTTTACCGGGGCCACAGCAACCAGCACCTGGTTCCATAGCCAGTAGACAATGTAGGTTATTCCCAACAGGGCAACCAGAAAAAACATCGGAAAAAAGCCAAACCGTCTTCGTCCGTAGCGGGGTCTCATCGTCTTAAAGGTTATCGAGTTCGTCGTAAAGAGATTGTAGCCGCTTCCGCAAGTGCTGAACGGCATAACGTTTTCGGGAAATAATGGTTTTCAGGTTTTCGCCGGTTTCATCGGCAATCTCCTGTAAGGTACGGTCTTCCAGTTCATTCTGAACAAACACGGTACGCTGGTTTTCGGGCAGTTCGTCCAGTGCTCGCATAAGCTCTTCCCAGAAAACATCCTTAAAAAACTGGTCTTCAGGGGTTCGGGGATCGGAAAGCAGAATTTCCCGGATACTCACATCGCCTTCGTCACCTTCAATCATCAGTTCCGACATCGGATCTTCTTTTTTCTTCCGATACACATCTGTGATCCGATTACGGGCTACCTGATAAAGCCATCCGCTAATGCTCTCGATAGCATCCAGATCCACTACCCGGCTGAGCTGAAACCAGACATCCTGCAAAATATCTTCCGCATCCTCGTCCGAACGTACCTGCCCCCGGATAAACCGCGACAGCCGGCTTCCGTACTCTCTGACAGTACCAATGATGGTGCGTTTAGATGGTTCAGCCATAAAAAGATGTCTCAGGGTTTATCCCCATCCTGACCGGATGTCAGACGGTCAAAGGCTTCGAAGATTTTGGCTTTGTCAGGGTTATCGTGCCGGATAATGAGCGATATGTTCTGTTGGCTTTCTGTTTCCGGTGCCATGAGTATATCGGTTCAAGCCACCAAATCTATTCGTATCCAACCAACAAAAAAAATAGGCTCGCTGTGCCAATCCTAGCGACGCAATCTAAAAACTATTATCTTACCTCATCGTTTCCCCACAAAACGAGACCGTCATTTCTAACCCACAACACCAATGCCCGTATTCACCCTCGGTATCGAAGAAGAGTTCCAAACCATTGACCCCAGCACCGGCGAGTTACGTTCGCATATGTCGAAGATTGTCGACGGTGGCCAGATTGTCCTTCAGGAGCGCGTGAAAGCCGAAATGCACCAGGCCGTTGTTGAAGTTGGCACCAATATCTGCAACAATATTCAGGATGCCCGCCAGGAGGTGACGTACCTTCGCAAAATGATCATTGAGCTGGCCGAGAAACAAAATCTGAAAATTGCAGCCGCCGGTACGCACCCCTTCTCCGACTGGCAGGAGCAACTTATTACGCCCAACGAACGCTACGACCGGCTGATCGAAGAAATGCGTGATGTGGCCCGTTCCAACCTGATTTTTGGGTTGCACGTACACGTCGGTATCGAAAGCCGGAACGAGGGAATTCAGATCATGAACGCCGTGCGGTATTTTCTGCCTCACATTTATGCGTTATCGACCAATTCACCCTTTTGGCGAGGGCGTAATACGGGTTTTAAATCGTATCGGTCGAAAGTGTTCGACAAGTTCCCGCGCACGGGTATTCCTGACTTCTTCTCATCGGCCGCTGAATACGATGAGTACATTAACCTACTGGTAAAAACGGGTTGTATCGACAATGGCAAGAAAATCTGGTGGGACATCCGCTTGCATCCGTTTTTCAACACCATCGAATTCCGCATTTGTGATGTACCCATGCGGGTCGATGAAACCATTTGTCTGGCCGCCATCATGCAGGCACTTGTTGCCAAAATCTATAAACTTCACCAGCAGAATCTGAATTTCCGCCCCTACCGACGCATTCTGATCAACGAAAATAAATGGCGGGCCGCCCGGTACGGTATCGAAGGAAAACTCATCGATTTTGGCAAGCAGGAGGAAGTGCCGACTCATCAGCTTATCCACGAATTGCTTAATTTTATTGACGACGTGGTGGATGAGTTGGGCTGCCGGGCCGAGTGCGAATACGTGCTGAAGATACTGGAAATGGGCACCGGAGCCGACCGCCAACTGGCTGTTTTCCAACAAACCAACAGCCTCAAAAGCGTTGTTGATTATATTGTCGAGGAAACTTCTTTCGGCATCCTATAGTTATTCTCTGAACCACCGTCGACAACTAACTAACTGCAATACAACCACCTATGAACGTAATTAAAATAGCTGTTCTGGACATGAATAATAGCCATGCCAATGAAGGTATGCGCTGTATTCTGCACGCGATCCGGAACATACAAGGAAGCGAACCCGTAGAACTTGCCCTAGATATTTTTGATGTCCGGTCGAAAGATGAAGTGCCCGATCTGGAATACGACATTTACATTTCGTCGGGCGGACCGGGCAGTCCTCTGGCTTCGTCCGACGACTGGGAGGCCCGTTATTTTGAACTCATCGACCAGATTATCGACTGGAATAAACACAACGAGCGAAAAAAATACGTCTTCCTCATCTGCCACTCGTTTCAGCTTGTTGTCCGGCACCTGGATCTGGGCTTATTGAGCCGACGAAAATCCACTTCATTTGGTATATTCCCGGTTCATAAAACCGAAGAAGGTTTAGAAGAGTCCCTGCTGGAAGGGCTACCCGATCCGTTCTTTGCCGTTGACTCACGCGATTTTCAGATTACGGAGCCCAATATGGAACGACTGGAAGAGATGGGAGCCAGCCTATTGTGTCTTGAAAAAATCCGCCCCCATGTATTGCTCGAACGGGCAGTCATGGCAATCCGGTTCTCACCCGAGATCATTGGCACGCAATTCCACCCAGAAGCCGACAACGAGGGGATGCTACGGTATTTTCTGCAGGACGAAAAACGGAACCACATTGTCCTGAATTTCGGACAGGAAAAATACGACGCCATGGTATCTTACCTGCAGGACCCAGACAAAATTGCCCTAACGGAGTCCATTATTCTGCCGGGATTCTTACGGCAGGCTATCGAAGAACTAACCGCAACTGATCTGTTTCTTGAACAAAATTAACTTCTGACGGAATCAGCAGGATTCGATTGCCAGATCATGCTGATTTCGTCATACTATCCTTATGATTCAGTCTGTTCGCCAAACCTACAACAAAGCCTTTAGCCCGGAGCAATACCGGGCTTTTTTAGCGAAAATAGAAGCCGATCTGCCCGGCCAGCTCGATTTCCGGGTTGCCGAAACCCCTGTATTCGTTCCCAAAGTACTGACCGACAAACTGCTGGACGCCTGCGATCATATCGTTGACGTAATTACCCGTGATGATTTTAAATCGCTTACGGAAAAGGCAATTCCAGCCGGGCAGCGTGTGCCAAACGAAGATACCCACACCCAGTTTATGGCCGTTGACTTTGCCGTTTGCCATAACGAACTAGGCGAACCAACCCCTCAACTTATTGAATTGCAAGGATTTCCATCGCTATATGGTTTCCAGCCGTACCTGGCTAGTTTGTTTCGTAGTCTTTATCCGATACCCGACAACCTATCGCATCTGTTTACGGTCAGCACCAATGCCGACTACCTCGAAAAGCTCCGGCAGTTGCTGGTTGGTGATTACAACCCTGAAGAGGTTATTCTGCTGGAGATTTACCCTGAGAAGCAGAAAACACGCATTGACTTTGTATTGACCGAACGATATACAGGTGTGGGGCCGGTTTGTTTGACTAAAATCCGCAAGGAAGGTCGGTCGTTGTATTATGAAAAAGACGGTCGCCAGATCCAGATCAAACGCATCTATAACCGGCTCATTTTCGACGATTTACAGAACTTTCCCGATCTAAAAACCGATTTTCAGCTTACCGATGATGTAGATGTAGAATGGGTTGGGCATCCAAACTGGTTTTTCCGCATCAGTAAGTACACCCTGCCCCTGCTGAAAAGTCCTTATATCCCAACGAGTTACTACCTTTCGGACCTGACGGATTATCCAACAGATCTGGAAAACTACGTCCTGAAACCACTGTTTTCGTTTGCCGGAAGCGGGGTTAAGCTAAACATCGCCCAGGCCGACCTCGATGCCATTCCAGCCGATCAGCGCGACGGGTATCTGCTCCAGCGTAAGGTGAAGTACGAACCGGTCATTCAATCGCCGGATGGGTTGGTCAAGTGCGAAATTCGTATGCTGTTCATCTGGCCTAAAGCCGATCCTAAACCTACACTCATCACCAATCTTAGTCGTTTGAGCCGGGGTGAGATGATTGGTGTCAACTTCAATAAAAATAAGGATTGGGTTGGTGGTTCGGTCTGTTTTTTTGAAAAGTAATAAACTTTGGTTCAGGTGGGTTACCATGTCAGCCTTGCCCTGCATGAACCTACCTAAACTGAAGCCAATGAATGCTTAACCCACTAAACCCTTATGGAAACCCCACTCACTGCGGAAAAAGCCCTATTTGACCTTGCAGATAAAGTTGCCATCATCACCGGAGCCAGTAAAGGCATTGGCGAAGATATAGCCCGTGTATTTGCCCGTTTTGGCGCTAAAGTTATTGTGAGCAGCCGGAAACAGGATGCCTGCGATGCCCTCGCAGCCGACATTCGGGCACAGGGTGGCGAAGCGACGGGCATTGCTGCACATGTCGGCGATGCCGAACAACTTAAGCAACTGGTCGAAAAAACCATGGCCACTTACGGAGGTATTGACATTCTGGTGAACAACGCGGCTTCCAACCCGGTTTTCGGCCCTGCTCTTGAATGCGACGGTGGCGCTTTCGACAAGATCATGCAGGCCAATGTGAAGGCTCCGTTTGAATTGAGCAAGCTTTGCTATCCAAGCATGAAAGAACGGGGCGGTGGCAGCGTGATCATGATCAGTAGTATTGCCGGACATACGCCCGACCCTGGCCTGGGTATTTACAGCGTCAGCAAAGCCTCGCTGAACATGCTTACGAAGGTTCTGGCAAAAGAATGGGGTGCGGATGGGATTCGGGTCAACGCCATTTGCCCCGGCCTGATCAAAACCAAGTTCAGTCAGACGCTCTGGCAAAACGAAGCGATTCTGGCTCGTTTTACCAAACACATCCCCATCGCACGCATGGGCACTACCGACGAAATCAGCCCATTGGCGCTCTTTTTAGCTTCCGATGCGTCGTCGTATAGTACAGGCAGTTTGTTTTATGCAGACGGGGGTACGGTGATCTAAAAAAGGAATCGGTTCCGAATAGCTAGTTCAGAACCGATTCTTGTTAGGCTTCGTAAAATGGACAATTAATAGGGCTCGTATTCAAACTTGGTAATATAATTCCCAAAACCCGATACAGCTAGCGTACCTTTTATAAGTAAGCCATTTGAATCATACGTATATATCTGGTTAGGTGTGATAATATTATTAGCACTAAAAATAGTATAACTAGGAGGTCCGGTAATTAAGCCATAAAAAGGATTAGGCTTGTCGTCATACTGAAAGACTAATGTGGAGAGACCAGATAGGTTATCATTTCTGTCAACTTTAACCACGTTACCTCCGCTATACGTATACTGCTCTACCCATTGATGGGTACCGATAGTATAACTCTGTTTTATTGGCAACCTAGCCACGTTGTACTCTAGCAGATGTTGATCAATCAGAACTGGAGAGGCAGGATTCGCCAGGTCATACCGTTTTATTTGTGTAATGATGCCATTCTTATCATACTCATACGTATAATTTTGAAAAGGGACCCACTGAGCAGCCCCATTCGATGATAGTAGCTGCATTTCTGCCTTTAGTATTTTACCCTGTCCATCATACGTCATAACAGTTTTGGAATTCTGAACGGCAGCGGAATTACCTTTAACTGTGTATTGATCAACACTGGCTAATAGCCCGGTGCTCATATATGTATAAATGGAATACGAATAATCTGTCGCATTCTCATAACCAACTGTAACTTTTTTTATTCGAAACTTTGAGCCTGGAGCTTGTGGAATCCTGTGATCCTGGCAGGCTGAGAAACTAACCATCAGGGCTAATATCCCCAACCAAGTCATAAACGTGAAACGCATATAATACACAAGTGTTAATAGTTATGAATATGGCGGCAATATTAAGACAATTAAATTATTACACCAATTATATATACTTAAATGTACACTAATATATACAAAATAACCACTATACCCTCTAAGATTCACTTATCACTCCTCATATTCACAATTGATGAAGAAATGCGAATTCTTATTTCCTATACGCTTAATAAGTAAGCCCTGATCGTTGTAAAAAAGTTGCGGATTGACAATCAGCAACTTTTTTCTAGTAAAGCAGCATATCAGAATTGTTTTCTAATCGCACTTATAATCGGTTGACTAAGTTAATGCAGATGCCAGTCTTAGACGATTAGAAAAAATAGTAGTCACTATAAATCTACCAACATACATTATAAAGACACTATCAATGCAACCACCTATCGAAACACGCGAAGTATGGCTACGTGGGCCAATTCCCAATATGCCTCCCCTACTTCAGCCGATTGCTCATGCGCTGATGCAGGCACGTGAGGAACTACACGTTCTTATGCAGGATTTCCCAGACGATCTACTTTGGGAACGCCCTGCTGATGTAGCCTCTGTAGGATTCCATTTACAGCATCTGACGGGTGTGCTGGATCGACTTCTCACCTATGCCCGCGCCGAAGCCCTTTCACCAGAACAGTTAGCCGCCTTAGCCGCCGAAGGGAAGCCATCAGATCCAACACCAACGGTTCAGGAGTTAGTACAACAGTTTGATGGGCAGGTAGATAAAGCCCTTGCCCAACTTCGCCAAACAAACGAAGAAACATTGACTGAAGCACGAGGTGTTGGTCGGGCGCAATTGCCTTCAACCGTTATCGGTTTATTGACCCATGCAGCCGAGCATACCATGCGTCATGTAGGGCAATTGTCGGTTACGGCGCGGGTTGTAAGGCATTGAACCGCGAGGACGCCATAGACGCAAAGAATTGTCTATGGCGTCCTCGCGGTTCAACCTAACTTTCTGCTTAACAGTTTAAGGTGTTTTTAAGTTACTCTTTAACGGCGCTTCATACGAGTAGCCGATTTTTCAGCAGAAAAGCTCATCAGCAGGTGGGCCTGTTCACTAAAACCATTCTTAAACTTATGAAAACGACCGTTTGGGCTGCCTGCGTGGTAGCCGCCCTTTGCGCTAACACGGCTTTCGCCACTCCTTCACAGGATAAACCTGTCACCAAAACCACAACGACCACTACCGTAAAGAAAACAACCCCGGCCAAATCAAAAACAATGACCAAGTCGGTTCATAAAAAACATGTAAAGCAAAGCACTGAATAGAGAATCATAAACGAAAAAAAGCAGCCCACCGAATTGGGCTGCTTTTTTTATGACTTACTATTGCCAGACGATTATTGCACTGATAAAATTTTGAACTCAGTACGTCGGTTTTGCTGGTGTTCGTTTTCAGTACAATTCACACCATCGACGCATCCATTCAGAATTTCTGACTCTCCATACCCACGAGCGACAAGCCGATTGGCCGACACTCCTCTCGATACCAGATAGTCCATAGCAGCACGAGCACGGTTTTCGGACAGGCGAAGGTTATAAGCATCCGTAGCACGGGCGTCTGTGTGTGAGCGAAGCTCAATCTGCATCTGCGGATATTCTTTCAGAATAGCCAGAACATGGTCAAGTTCCTGTGCAGCGTCGGCCCGGATAAAAAACTTATTCAGGTCGTAGTAAATATTCTTAAGCTGGAACACATCCCCTACCCCATACAGTCCCAGCGAGTCGGTAACCACTTTGGTTTTACGCTTGGCTTTGCCGTATTGAGCCTTTTTAGTCGCATAGCGGTCCTTTTGAGCGGTAATGGTATACGGTGCATTCGGTTTTACATCGAATTCGTAACCGCCATCGGGTCCAGTCATCACGGTCTGTTCGGTTTTATCTTTCTCATTCCGAAGCGTCACCCGAACACCTTTGGCCGGTTGCTGATCCACCTCCGTCTTAACTACCCCCTTAACCAAGGTATTCTCCGACCGTTCGAGATAGATCGACACGTTCATAACGGGTTTGGGCGACTGAGTCAGGGTTGAGAACCGAACACTGTTCATAGCATATCCTTCTTTGATTGCCTTGAATTCGTATTCGGTATTAGTATCAACGCATAAATCCGTTCGGCCCTGCATATCCGTAATGCGAAGGTCCTGGTTGGTCCCATTTCGCATAATTCGAACATCCGCATTTTCGAGGGGTGTATTGGTTTTGGCATCATATACCAGAATGTTAAGCTGTTTGCAGGTACGCCGGAACGAATAAATATCATCGTCGCTCACCCCTTTTTTCCGGTTGCTGCTTACATAGCCCGACGTACGGTTCTTATCGGTAATAAATCCGAAATCGTCTTTTTCTGAATTGATCGGCGCCCCTACGTTTTGCACGCCTTTGTAAGCAACACCATCTTTAAGCTCAGCCACAAATACATCCAGTCCTCCCAGCCCTTCATGCCCATCTGAGGAGAAGTAGAGGTTATCGCCCTCGGCTACAAACGGGAACATCTCATTGCCTTCGGTATTGATTTCCTTACCCATATTTACAGGCGTACCCCATTGGCCGTTGTTGAACTCGACCACATAAATATCGGTACCACCGTATCCTCCGGGCATATCGGAAGCAAAATACAGTTTTGTATTGTCGGGCGAGAAGGCTGGGTGACCTACCGAGTACTCGCTACTATTGAATGGTACCTCCTGGATATCGACCCATTTGCCATTGCGATTCACGGAAGAATACAATTTCAATTTTCGCACACCGTCTGAACTTTTTCCCGCTTTCCCCTTACTTGTGTTGTTCCGGGTAAAAACAATGTAGTTCTGATCTTTGGTGAACGTCATTGGCCCTTCGTGGTATTTTGTGTTGATCGTACGGCTAAAAATCTCCGTTTTGCTCAACTTGGTTTGCTCGCTGGCCGCTTCGGCAGCACCGGGCTTGGCATCACTACCACCACCAAGTACGGCCGAGTTGCCTGGTCGCATCAACTCCGCTCCCGGAACCCGAAGCTGGTTGGTGTCCGGGTGAAAATAGAGGTCCAGAAAGGGGGTCTGGTTCCAGTTGAAAACCCGTTTCAGCACACCCGATTCATCCCGAGCCGATACGAAAACCAGTCCGTTTTTGTAATACATTGGGCTAAAATCTGCCTGGCGCGAGTTGATCGGAAGACTATACATCCGGTAGGACGACGAATCCTGATAGAAACGGCTCATGTCCATGTAAGACACCGTAAAACGGCGTCCTCGCAAGTCCTGAGACTGTTTTTCGCCATATTGGCTATACATTTTCTGTGAATCCCGGTATTTGCCGTTGGCCGCCAGTGCCTGTGCGTAATAGAGATACACTTCGCTATCAAGATCGGTATAATCCTTGACCAGTTCGCCATACACTCGCTCGGCATTACGAGTATCCTGGAGCTTACGATAGCTGTATCCTAATTTAATAAGGGCTTCACGAGTTTCGGCGGGGTCTTTCTTTCGGTCGGCCCGTAGAAACTCCTCGTACGCCCGCACTGCGCTGACATAACTAAGATTGTCGAACTGCTTATTAGCCGCTCGTAGCCGTGCACTTTGTGCCTGAGCAGTCAGGCTACAGAAAGCCAGTCCTGCAATGATTAGGACCTGTACAATTCGGTTCATGGTGTTAGTACATTAATAGAAACTTTGGGCTCGCCCGAAAGCTATCAAATAAGATGCCAACTTTTTATTAACTCGCTGAAACCCGGCGCAAAATCGTCCGATCTATTATCAAATACCCAAAAAATACAATTTTCAACTATTGTTAATGGACACCAAGGTTTTAGAAAACCTCTACAATACCTATCTAATGGTGCATCAACCAATTACAAATCGTAATACTTTCTTCGTTTCGGCTACCATACGAAACCGATGATCGATCCGCCGGCCAATTACCCAGGCAATCTGTGCGTCAACCACCAGCACTGAAACCTGCTCCCGCTCCGAGCGGGTTACTTTAAGATCATTCAGAAAATCGCTTACCAACTTGCTTCCCTTCAGGCCCAGAGGCCGAAACCGGTCTCCCAACCGCCAGGAACGTATTGTAATGGGAAAACTTACCCTATCGGCATCAAGGCAAGCTGTGTTAGGAGCCGAAGAAAGGTGAAAATCGGCAGACTTATTCACAAGTTCAACCGTAAGGGTTGTGCCATCAGGAAGAAACACTGGTTCAGTAGGCAACTCCATCAAGGTAATTTCATAGGCGTACGGCTCAGGAAGCGGCTCAAGTAACAACCCCATACGTTCATGGACCACCCGATGCGTATCTGACACAAATACCTGCCCCACTTCCTGATCGAGGGCTTCGATCATCTGCACAATCTGAGCTTCTGTAAACCCAAATGGTTTAAGCCATTCGGCCAATCGAAAAGGCAGTTCAGCTAAGGTGTTTAATTTAGCCGAAGGCAGTAGAGTCTTTTCACCCTGTTGCACAGCGATTTCCAACCAGGAGCGTTCCAGTTCAGCTTTTACCAATTGTTCAGCCGCCCGAAGTCGTTCGACCGTGCGAGGTAGCGTTTGCCATAAGGATGGGTTTATACCTGTCAATACTGGCACTACATGGTGTCGAATCCGATTACGGGCATACTTATCTTCTGGGTTGGAGCTATCCTCCCGATACGCCAGATTCTGCTCCGTCCTGTAAGCGGCCAGTCGGTCGCGGGTGGCAAACAGGAGCGGACGTACCACCTCATTCTGGCGGCTGGCAATGCCATGCAAACCCGCCATACCCGTACCACGGGTCAAATTGAGCAATAGGGTTTCGAGTACGTCGTTTTGATGGTGCGCTGTTGCCACGCAGGTATAGGAGTACTGCCGAAGCAATTCAGTAAACCAATGGTACCGAAGCTCACGGGCTGCCATCTGGATCGAAATGCCTTTTTCAGCCGCAAAGGCCGTTGTATCGAAGGTGGTGAGATGAAACGGAACCCCATATTGCTCAGCCTTGTTTTTCACAAAAAGCGCATCGTCATCGGATTCATGGGCTCGTAAGCCAAAATTAACGTGAGCAATCGCAAACGGCTGACGAATGCGGTGGAACAGTTCGGCCATTACCATCGAATCGAGTCCACCGCTGACAGCCAGCAGTACCCGGTCGGTCGGGGCAAACAGGCGGTTGCCGTTAATAAATGCTAAAAAGTCCTGTTCCAACATCCGGAGTCGGCCCAATGCCGTAGTTTTGTCAATATGATTCGTTTATTCGTTCGTTTACTGGTTCTCACCCTCGGGCTCAGTTTATTCGCACCATCGATTAAAATGCTGGCGCAGGTTGCACCTACTTCATCACCTGCTGGCGCAGGCGACAAAGTAGAGTTGTTCCACGCCGATAGCCTGGTGGTACTCAACGTACCGGGCCAGGTGGTCCGAAAGCTTCACAATAACGTCCGGTTACGCCATAAAGGTGTCCTGATGTACTGCAATCTGGCCATTCAGAACGTAACCGAGAATAAAATTGAGGCCTACGGAAATGTCCGACTCATTCAGGGCGACACCATTTCGGTAAAAGGCGATACCATGTTTTATAATTATCAGGGCAGCACTCGTCAGGCCAATATGCGCGGCCATGTAACGATGCGTGACCGCAAAATGACCCTGACCACCGCCCAGCTCGATTATAATATGATGTCAGGCGTTGCGCACTACCCAACCCCAGGTCGTATTGTCGATAAAGAAAATACGTTAACCAGCCGGGAAGGCGATTACGATACGCGGAGCAAGTTATTTACCTTTCGCCAGAATGTTCGCTTAGTGAACACCAAAGGTACGCTCACCGCCGATTCGTTACTCTATAACTCTACTTCGCGCATGGCTACATTCAAGGGCCCAACGCGCATCACGAATAAAGATGGGGTACTTACAGCGATTGCCGGCCAGTATAACACCACCACAGGCATTTCTAATTTCGAACGGCGGGCAACGGTAGAAACCCCAAAATACCGTCTGACGGGTGACTCGCTCTACTACGACAACGCCACCGAACTAGGTATCGCTAAAGGTAAGGTAGTCATGGTTGCCAAGGACCACAAAGCCGTGATTCTGGGTGATCATGTTCGATACAACGGTAAGATTGGTATTTCACGGGTAACTGGCCATGCCGTAGCCAAAAGTGTAGGTAATGAAGCCTCGAAAGACACGCTTTTTTTACGAGCCGACACCCTCTTTTCGTTCGATAACAAACTAACGAATACGCGTCGTTTTCTGGCCAATAAAAACGTGTTTGTTTATAAATCGGACCTTCAGAGCAAATGCGATTCGCTCATTTATGACACCGCCGATTCGACCATTTATTTCTATAAAAAACCGGTTGTCTGGAGCCAGAATAAATACCAGATGGAAGCCGATTCAATGCGGGCTTTGCTTAAAAACAATAAGATCAATACACTCTTTTTGAAAACAAAATCCTTCGTGATTTCGCTGGATACTCTGAAGAATTTTAATCAGATAAAAGGCCGTACCGTAACGGCTTATTTCACCACCAAACTAGTCTCGACAGATACCCTCACGGAGGCAATAGAGACTACTAAAACGGCCCAAAAAACTACGACCAAAGCCACTGGGCCCGGAAACAACTCTGCCCTTGCAACGAACGACCCACTTAAACGCGTAGTAGAGAAAAAGAGCACATTGCCCACCTCAAAAACAGCAACCCTGCAGGAGCAAACCACCCTGGAACGTGTAATTGTTGATGGCAATGGACAAAGCATTTATTATGCACTCAACGAGCAAAATAAAATGATTGGCCTGAATCATGTGGAATGTAGCAAAATGAATATCGAATTCAACGACAATAAAGTTGGGCGAATCCGATTTTATGGACATCCGGATTCACAACTGATTCCACCTAAAGAAATTACGGGTGAAGTACAGGAACTTGACGGTTTTCGTTGGCGCGAGGCCGAAAAACCAACCAAGAATCAGGTTTTATGGCTCGAAACTCCGCCTAAGGAGCAGCCGGCGGTAAAAAAACCATTAAAAAATAATGGTCAAATTAAACCTTTGGCTCAAAAATTGGTTCAAAAGGCTAATAATTGACCGTTTTAACAATTTTTTAGACGATACCCCGTTGACTTTGTCTTTTGCGGTGAATAGGTTTGTGTTGAATACGTGTGCATCTGAAAAGGACTTTCATGAAACAATTTATACTTATTGGTGTATTGATGGGCTTGCTAACGGCAACGATCCCGATCAGGGCGCAGGTAGCGCTCCGGGACTCGGATGCTCGAAAAGGAAGCCGACTCGAACTGGGCCGAACTGCATCATCCCCAAAAACCAGTTCGAACCGATTACCGTCGCAGCGTTTTTCGATGGTACCTAACCCGAGTTTGTCTGGGCTTGATCGGTCGATAACGCTCAACAAAAACAGCGCCATCAACGAACATTATCGGTCACTGCTGCTGCCGAAGTCTGGTTCCAAATCGGCTGCTCGGACAACCTCCTCAGAGAGCACCCCAGCCTCTTCAGCCGAACTTCGCGTGGGCGCTTCTCAGGAAATAAAAGCCGATAGCCGGTTGTTCAATAACGAGAAGCTCTGGGTATCGAACGCCTATCCGAACCCAGCCGATGATGTTGCTGAACTCGATTATCAGTTTGCCGGAACAGGCTCAGAAGCGAGGTTAGCTTTGCTGAATATTCTGGGAACGCCCGTAGCCGGTTATGAACAGATTGAACTCGAACCCGGCAACCGAAAAGTACGCATCGTGACCCGGCCGCTGGATACAGGCTATTACCTCTATCAACTTACTGTCGATGGTAAGAAAGTGGCAACCAAGCGATTACTTGTTCGTCATCAGTAAGCCTAAACGCAATTGTTAAAATAATCTAAACCGCCGGATTTGTTGATTATTTTTGGCACTATCTCAGGCTGTACCGTCGTTAAAACGGTGTAGCCTGTATTTTTTTTGTATCTTTGCACTCATATGCAACAACGTCATTTCGGTAAGATTCTGCTGGGTATTTGCGTCGTATTTTTACTGGGTTCGTGCAGCCCATTCGCAAAATTGCAGAAAAGTGGTAGCGACGATCAGAAGTATAAAGGCGCTCTTGAATATTATGCCAAACGCGACTGGTATCGGGCTGGTCTGCTATTTGAAGAGTTGATTCCGGTTTTGAAAGGAAGTACTGAATCAGAGATGGCGCAGTTTTACTATGCCTACACTCAGTTCCATCAACAGCAGTATCTCCTGAGCGCTACGTTGTTCAAGAAATTTTACGAAACTTTCGCCCGATCTGATTATGCTCAGGAGGCAATGTATATGTACGCTTACTCGCTGTACAAAGACACGCCTTCGTTTAATCTCGACCAATCGAACACGCTTACTGCCACTTCTGCCCTGCAGGACTTTATCAACGCCTATCCCGACAGTAAATACAAAGAGGATGCGACTAAACAGATTCTGGAATTAAGGGGCAAACTGGAACGGAAAGCCTATGAAAAAGCACTCCTATATTACAAAACGAGTGGTTTTAACATTGCAGCCTACAAATCGGCAGTCGTATCGATCAACAACTTCCAGAAAGAGTTTCCTGATTCAGAATACAATGAAGAGTTAGCCTTCAAAAAAGTAGATGCCGAGTTCAGTCTGGCCCAAAACAGTCTGGAAACAAAGCAGAAGGAACGTTATCAGGAAGCAATAAGTTATCATCAGGCATTCGTTGATAAGTACCCGAACAGCAAGTACGTTAAGCAGTCGGAGAAAATGTACGAAACCAGCCAGAAAGAAATTGAGCGCCTGGACAAACTAGAACAGGAGCGCGAGAAGGAAAAAGAAAAACATAAAAATCAACCCGCTAAAGTAACAGCGGCCAATTAAATTGTTTACAGTTCACGGTCTACTGTTCTCAGGTAATGCTGGTACAGAAAACGGAAAACTGGAAACAGCAAACTAGCAGCTATGGCAACCAACCAATCCATTATTACCCGCAACAACGATAAAATTGCGGCCCAGACGGGTAACCTGTACGAATCTGTATCGATTATCTCGAAACGTGCCCGGCAGATTGCCACCAAAAATAAAGAGGAGTTGAGCAATAAACTGTCGGAGTTTGTGTCGGCTGTCGACAATCTGGAAGAAGTATTCGAAAACCGGGAGCAGATCGAAATTTCGAAATTCTACGAACGGATGCCCAAACCAACTTCCATTGCCACCGACGAGTTTCTGGAAGGGAAAGTCTACTGGCGCTATAACGACGAGCCACAGCAATAAGGCAACTTACTCGGTTGTTTTCCAAGACCGCATGGTAACTTTGCCGTGCGGTTTTACTATTTAAACCAGTCAGATTACAAAGTCGCCTACCGAATATGGATGGCTATTGACGTGCAGAATCTATGTCAGTTGCAGGCAAACGAATTCTTCTGGGTGTAACGGGTAGTATTTCAGCCTATAAATCGGCCCTGTTGACACGACTACTGATAAAAGCCGGAGCCGACGTACAAGTGGTCATGACTGAGTCGGCCAAGTCATTTATTACACCGCTCACGCTGGCAACCTTATCGAAACGCTCCGTACTATCCTCGTTTGTTCATTCGGCATCAGGTCAATCGGGCGATGGCAACTGGAACAATCATGTCGAATTAGGCTTATGGGCCGATGCTATTGTAATTGCCCCTGCCTCAGCCCGTACGCTTGCCCGTTGTGCTACCGGGCTTTGTGATGATTTACTGTCGGCCGTTTATCTGTCAGCCCGATGCCCTGTATTTTTCGCGCCAGCGATGGATGTGGATATGTATCATCATCCAACTACGGTCGAAAACCTTCATAGACTCGAATCGTTTGGTAACCGGATCATTCATGCCGAACACGGGGAGTTAGCCAGTGGATTAGTTGGAGAAGGGCGGCTGGCAGAACCTGAAACCATCTTACATACTCTGGACGCGTTTTGGCGGGAAACAAGCCCAGCCTCTCCGCAACCTGATACATTGCAAGGGAGAAAAGTACTGGTTACGGCGGGCCCGACTCAGGAACCTATTGACCCGGTGCGGTACATTAGCAATCATTCGACCGGAAAAATGGGCTATGCCATTGCCAAAGCTTTTGCGATGGCTGGCGCTGAAGTTACTTTAATCAGTGGCCCAACGGCCCTGGCTGTGCCCACAGCAACCATTCAACGCATTCCAGTACGATCGGCACAGGAAATGTACGAGGCTACTCAAGCCGTTTTTAGCAACGCAGATATTGTGGTTCTGAGTGCTGCTGTAGCCGATTACACGCCCGCCCACCCTGCTGACAAAAAAATTAAAAAGAAGGAAAGTACTTTTTCGATTGAACTGACCAAAACCATCGACATTGCTGCTACGCTCGGAAATCAGAAGCAGACAGGACAACTGATAATGGGCTTTGCCCTTGAAACGGACAATGAACTAGAGAATGCAATAAAGAAACTTCACGCTAAGAATTTAGACTGGATTGTGTTAAATTCACTACGCGATTCAGGCGCTGGTTTTGGGCACGATACCAATAAAATCACCGTTATTGACAAAGACAATCAAACCTACGAATTTGCACTCAAATCGAAAGATGAGGTTGCCCAGGATCTTGTCGGGCTGGTAGTCGATAAACTTAACTCTCTGTGAATCTCAGTCAAACAACTATAATACAGAGATTCAGAGCCTTATCTGGTATGAAACTATTACGCATTTTACTGGTTTTGAGTTGTGTGGCCGGGTCTGCCCAGGCACAGGAATTGAACTGTCAGGTTAATATCAACTCCGACCAGTTGTTTGCCCAGCAAAAAACAGATTTCTCCTACGTCAATCAATTGAAGGGCATCATTACGGAGTTTATGAACAACCGACGCTGGAGCAACGACCAGTTTGCTGTGAATGAACGAATTAACTGCTCGATCAATATTAATCTGGTGAAGTCGCTTACGCAGGGAGTATTTGAAGCTACGGCTCAAATCATAGCGACTCGCCCGGTTTACGGCACCAACTACGAAACAACCGTTTTCAGCTATGTAGACCGCGCTTTCAACTTTGTTTACCTGCCGACTACGCCAGTTTATTTTCGGGAAAACCAGTACTCTGATGATCTAACTTCGCTACTGGCTTTTTATGCGAATGTTATTCTGGCGGTCGATTATGATACGTTCAGCAAGGAAGGAGGTACGCCGTTTATTCAGCGTGCCTATACGATTACCAACCTGGCGCAGCAGGGCTCGCCAAACGGAGCCTGGCAAGCCGGTGGCGACCGACGAAATCGGTACTGGCTTGTTGAAAATCTGCAAAACCAACAACTGGTTCCGTTTCGGGATGGTATGTATACCTATCACCGTCAGGGTCTGGATGTTTTTGCCGCTAATCCCGTTCAGGTACGCAAACAAACGCTGGACCTCTTGACAACGATTCGTACGATTGGACTGCAGCTTCCTAACTCGGTGTTAATCAACTCATTTTTTGATGCCAAGTCGGAAGAGTTGTACAACATTTTGTTCGAAGGTACATCTACAGAACGCCAGAAGGCCTTTGATTTGTTGTCGTATTTAGACCCGGCCAAGACCGAAAAATACCGAAAACTAGTGCAGTGAGCATCCCTCACACAAACAGTCCACTGTTAACTTTTATAGATTTTGCTTTCGCATTTACTAATAAAAAATTACGCACTGATTGACGAGCTGGAACTCACGCCCGACCGTGAACTGAACATAATCACGGGCGAAACGGGAGCCGGTAAATCGATCATGCTAGGTGCTATTGGCCTCCTGTTAGGCAATCGGGCCGATACGCGCGTTCTGTATAACCCTGAGCAAAAATGTGTTATTGAAGGCACTTTTGGCGTATCGGGTTATGCGATTGAACGTATTTTCGACGAAGAGGAACTCGACTATTCCACTACCTGCATTGTTCGCCGGGAGATCAGCGTTAGTGGGAAATCTCGGGCCTTCGTCAATGATACGCCGGTTAATCTGGAAACCCTCCGCCGGGTAACGAGCCAGATGATGGATATTCACTCGCAGCATGATTCGGTCCTGCTTGGCTCCAACGAATATCAGCTAGAGATTGTCGATACCTATGCCCAGAACGACGGGCTACTTCGCACGTATCGCTCTGACTATCAATCCTATCGAACCAAACGAACTGCCTACGATCAGCTACAGGCCGAAGCTTCGGCAATGCGTAAAGAGTTCGATTACAACAATTTTTTGTACGAAGAACTCGTCAAAGCGCAACTGCAGCCCGACGAACAGGAAGCCCTCGAACAGGAGCTGACTATACTTGAAAATGCTGAAGAAATAAAGGAGCGACTACAACTGGCCTACGAATACCTCGACAACGCCGAACAGTCGGTCATTGATTTCCTGAAAGGGGCGGTCAGTAATCTGGCGTATATCAGTAAGCTATCGGACCAATACGAGCAATTGCAGAACCGGGCTCAAAGTAGTCTGATTGAGTTGCGGGACCTGGCCGATGAAATCAGTTCCGAGCAAGATCGGGTGGAGATCGATGATACCCGGGCCGAAACCATTCGCGAGCGTCTGAATCTGATGTATCAACTCCAGACCAAACACCAGGTTAAGAGTGTGGATGAACTGATCGCATTACGCAATGAGCTTGAAAGAAAAGTAAGCAAAGTGCTTAACCTGGACGATGCCCTGGCCAATGCCAAAGCGCAGGCTTCGGCTGCTTATGCTCAGCTTCAGATAAGTGCCGAAGCCTTATCAGATTCCAGAAAAGGGGTTTTGCCCTCCATCGAAACCGAAATAGGTAGTTTACTGCACGATTTGGGCATGCCTAATGCATCGCTTAAAATCGAAGCCGAAATCACGAAAGCCTCACCAACGGGTGTCGACCTGATTTCATTTCTGTTTAGCGCCAACAAAGGGGTTAAACCGCAGCAGTTGAAAAACGTGGCCTCAGGGGGTGAGTTTTCGCGGCTTATGATGGCTATTAAGTATATTCTGGCAAGCAAGCGGTCGCTGCCAACCATTGTCTTCGACGAAATCGATACCGGCGTTTCCGGGGAGATTGCGATCAAGATGGGCAACATGATGCGCGATATGGCCCGAAGTCATCAAATTATCGCCATTTCACACCTTCACCAGATTGCCGGTCAGGGTACAGCCCATTACTTTGTATTTAAGGATCATTCGTCGGATAAAACGGTGAGTCGGATCAAAAAACTTACCCACGACGAACGAGTTGCCGAAATTGCGCAGATGATCGGCGGCAAAAATCCATCGGCCAGTGCCCTTAAAAATGCCCGCGAAATTCTTAAACAACGATAAAACAAAATATATGTATGATATAGGATATATGATGTATTTAACTGGTACTGAAGCTCAATAGATCCTATATCATACATCCCCCTTTCCATGCATACACCTATACGTAACCTCGCCATTCTGGTAAGCATTTGTGGTACTTTTCTGGCCTGTAATTCAGGTGAAGAAGCTGTAAAAAAAAGCGAAAATGAAGTACTGGCGATTCATGATGAAGTCATGCCGAAAATTGACGACATCATGAAGTTGAAGAAACAATTGAAGCAGCGAATCTCATCCCTCGACAGCTTGAAGGCCAGCGGCTCGGCAGCCGCTACCCTACGTACGGATGAAGAAAAAGAACAGGCCACCCGCCTGGTCAGCGACCTCACGATTGCCGATAGTCTGATGATGAACTGGATGTCGCATTACAATGGCGATACGCTGGCTAAACTTTCCTCTGAAGAAGCGCTGAACTACCTGTCTGCGCAAAAAGATCAAATTACGGATGTTAAAAAACGTGTTACCACCAGCATTGAACAGTCCCGCCAGTTTTTGGGCAAACCTTAACGCATGGACCTGCCTTCCTGTACTTGCTATCCTGCTGTGGAGTTGCGGTACAGGCTCCGATGATAAACTCCCTATTTTAGGCCAGCGGGAAGTCGTTACAAAAGTCGTCGAGGGTAAGACCGTAACCGATTCGGTCGATCATACCATTCCCGATTTCAACTTTGTGAGCCAGTATGGGGATACCATAACGGCTAAAAATCTGGACGGAAAAATTTATGTAGCCGATTTCTTTTTCACGACTTGCCCGACCATTTGCCCTAAAATGAAGGTGCAACTCAAGCGCGTATACGACAAGTTCAAAGGGAATCCAGAGGTTATGCTCCTGTCGCATACCATTGATCCGGCACACGACTCGGTAGCTGTACTGAACGAGTTTGCTCAGAATCTAGGCATTACAGGCCGTCAGTGGCTATTCGTAACGGGCGACCGCGAAAAAATCTATGAGATAGGCCAAAATAGCTATATGGTAACGGCGCAGCAAGACTCGTCGGCGCCGGGTGGTGTTGTACACAGTGGTGCTTTTATTCTGGTCGATAAGCAGAAACGCATCCGGGGTATTTACGATGGCACAACCGAAGAAGGAGTCAATAAATTAATGGCTGATATGGAGCGACTATTGGCCGAGTACAAATCATGATCCGATTAGCCAGTTTTTTAGTCATCATTACGGTTTTTGTCGCCTGCGTATCGTGTCAGAGCGAAGAAGAAATAAAGCGGCAACGATACATTACGGAAGGAATCCTGGTTTATAAAAACAATTGTGCAAACTGCCACCAGCCGAAAGGCGAAGGGCTGGCCGAACTGTATCCGCCCATCGCTAAGTCCGATTATCTGACCAACAAAGATCAGGTAATCTGCTTAATGCGTTATGGACAGCAGGGAAAAATCGTGGTTAATGGTAAATCGTATAACCGACCGATGCCCCCACAGCCGCAGCTAAGCGATCTGGAAATAGCCGAGTTAGCTACCTACATTTACAATGAATGGGGCAACGAAACCAAAGTCACAGGAGTGAAGGAAGTTACGCCAATTTTGAAGAAGTGTGCCGAAAGTCAATAAGTAATCGTTTGGTAATTAGGCATCACCGTTAAATCCCCGCATCGACGTTGAATACACCCGTTACTTTGCGGATAGCATATTTCGTAAAATCCTGATTGGCATCCAGGCCAATACCGTATAGTTTTTCGCCAGTCAACTGGCTAAGAACCGTTACGGGCTTGTCGGTATATACTTTCTTGGTTATGGGATTCCAGGTAAGTTCGGGCGTGAGGAGCTTTTCCTTCTTCTGTTTGTTCACCACCTCTACATGCCCAATAACAACATAGATATCTTTCGCCTTGTCGTAACGGCCCGAATCGGAGCGTACCGTAGTTACTTCATCGCCTGATGGCCCATAAAACACAATCTGAATGGGTTTTGGGTATCGTCGATTGTCGTTCACATAGCGAAGTTGCTTGGCTGTTGTCAGTTTAACCTTCAGCATGGCAGCCTCGCTGTATAATAACTTTACGTCGTTGATTTCTTCGATGGGCCCACTATAAGGTTCTACCTTCTTAGCCTGTTTAGAATCTCCACAAGCGATAAGAAGTGAAATGTGAAGAATGAAAACTGATAAATACAGACCAGACTTCGGCTGCCTTACGGGCCTATCCTTTTGTTGAACTCCAGCTAGTCTGCATTCCTCACGCTTCATTCTTCACTGAAAAAAATTAATCAATAACCGGTTTGCGGAACCACCAGTCGTTCAGCGAGAAACCCAGGGCAATCCGTACGTAGCGTTCCCGAATCTGATTGGCAGTCAGTACGCCACGCTGGCCAGCCACAACCGATATACTGATGTGGTTTACCAGATACGAGCCAAGTGGCAGGGAAACCCCCAGACTACCGTTTACATCATTGATTTTTAAGCCACCAATCAGGTAAGGCATCTGATTGTATTGAAAACCAGCCCGGTAAGTAACCAGATCCCAGTACCGGTTCGATGTGGGTTTAGGTGTGTATTCAACCCCGGCGGCAACCGACATGGTGTTATGGAGGTTGCCTGCTTTATTATCTGATGTCCGGTAATCGCCCCACTGCTGCATCCCGAAATCAACTCCGACTAGCAATGAATTGTTCTTTTCAAGGCTGATACCAAAGTTCATCTGGTTCGGCAAAATAGCCTTGCCTGCCGAATTGAGTTGAAGGGTATCGGGAGAGTTGATAGCTAGTTTATCGGTGGTTGTCTGCTGATAAATATCGGTTTGCTGAGCTTTTACACCCGTTTGAGGTTCATACGTGGCGCCGAGGTTGAGCGTCCAGTTTTCGCTCAGCTTTGGTCGCCAGGCACCGCCCAATTTGAACACAACATCACTATAGGTAACCCGATTTAGCCGATTCACCAGAACATCGGCACTACCCGTATTGATGTAGGAATTGGACGAGTACGTAATATTTCCGAACAGGAATGAAGCCTCCGCTCCCAGATAGATATTCTTTGCCAACCGTACTCCATTAGCAAACGAAGCTTTATTTAATCCACCACGTCCGGTATAAGTATATTTAGTAGGGTATATAGATCCCGGTACAGTCGATATGCGTTCCGTATTGTAATTCACGTACGAATAAGGCTTTAAACTTATGGCCATATTCCAGCGTGAGTTGGCAGGAAATGCCAGCGCCAGATACCCAAGGTTACCGGCGGTATTGTTCTGATTCCGCAATTCGTTGCTGATATTCTGGCTCAGTCCTTTCGACTCGCCCAATAGCCCAACCTCAAAAACTGTGAAACGGGTCCGACGAGCCAGTAAAGCCGGATTTTGCAAGTTCATGTAGAAAGCACTGGCATTGCTGACACCAATCCCACCCATGCCCATATTGGTTACGTGAGCAGGACTATATAATTCGCCAACTCCCAAAGCCGAATAGGGTGAATTCCCTAAACCCTGTGCCAAACCGATTGACGAAGTTGCGGCAATGGCCAGCAAACTAGGTATGATTATCTGGCGTATTCGCTTGTAAATTCTTAACATTATAGCGTAAAATTCGATTCAACCCAATCAATACCAAGTTTGGGACTGCAAATATCGGGGGTTTCAGACGACTTTCAAAGGCGGGGCCATCTCCCCCACACAGTAAAACTACAATCTCTGGCCGTTCTGTCCGATATGCATCAATAATCCCATTCAATTCAAACGTCAGTCCATTCACTACTCCGCTCTGCATAGCTGCCTGAGTATTTTTAGCCGTAAGCCCCGGCCAGGCGCTCGGTGCTTCAACCAAAGGAAGCCGGGCTGTCTGCTCATGCATCGCCCGAAATCGCATGCGTAGCCCCGGCGAAATCAACCCTCCCTGAAATACCGCGTCATGATCGATCAGATCGGCCGTCAGGCAGGTTCCCAGATCAAGCACCAGACAGTCCTGGCCCGGATACAAGGCAACAGCACCCACGGCAGCCGCTACCCGATCGGCCCCAAGCGTATGGGGTGTATCGTATGCTTTGCGTATGGGTAGAGCTGTTTGGCTATCCAGCACCATAAAATTGCGTTGTAGCCCCGTAAAGCCCCGCCGAATTTCGTCGGCAGGCCGACTAGTCGATGACACCAGGACATGCGCGACTGACTGATTAACTAATTCGGCCAACAGTACGTCGGGCGTGTCATAGCGCGTCGTCCTTACCAGAGTATCGCCTTCAAACCAACCGGCTTTCAGGCTTGAGTTCCCCCAATCAACCACCAGGTTATGGATCGTTGATGGATAAGCTGGGTTTGTATCTGTCTGCATTCGTATACGCAAGTGCAACGTTGATTGTGCGCACAAAATTTGTGATTCTTTCTTGTTTTAAGGATTTTTAACGGCAATAATGCCTCATTCGGTCCGCCCTTTCTACCTGTTGTAGTACATGCCTGCATTTATACGTATTCTTCCACTCATACTTTTGCCCATAGTCTTGAATTGCGCGCCTTCAAAGCAGCAGGCAATTATCCATCAATTGCCCAATTACGACCCAAAAGCCGTTCACCGTATCGTATTTGTTGATTTCACAATTCGTCGGAACACCTCCCGCCCAACCGAACAAATAAACCTAACGAACTCGATTATAGGCAATGGCGAGCTAAAACCTATAGGCCAACCCGTTCATACGCCTTATCAGCTCCAGATTCGTTACTATTCCAACGATAAGCAGGTCATTAAAACCGATAGTCTGGAACATCCCCTTTTCCGGTCACTAGAAATTGCAAACACCAATGGCACCTTTGACCGAAGTTTGCGCACAGAACAGGAAGGGCATTTTTCCATTCGATTTCCTTACACGGACTCGTTAACCAAGCTAGAGATATATAGCCAGACACCCGATCGGCCCGTTCGAAAAATCTATACACTATCCCTAAAACCATGAGACAACTTTTCAACCTGCTGACAGGCTGTTTTTTGATGACTAGCTCTTTGTGTTTAGGCCAAAAGTTTCAGGTCGATACACTCCAAAAAACCGGGCCATTGGCAAAACGCATCAATGTAGTCATTCTGGGAGACGGCTTTACACAAGATGAGCTACCTAAGTTTGATCAGGAAGCCCAAAAAATTATGAACTTCTTCCTGGGTTACACGCCCTACAACGCGTATAAAAATTACTTCAACTTTTTCAGCATCCGGGTTCCATCCAATCAGAGTGGCGCTACTAACCCAGGTACTGCTCCCGATCGGTATCCCAATCAGCCTATCGAAACGAAGGATACGTATTTTGGCTCATCTTTTGGTACGGCTAATATCCATCGATTGGTTGCCATCCGAAATTACCAGGCGTTTACGAACGTCATGGCGACGAATTTTCCTAGCTACGATTTAGCGATCATGATTGTGAATTCGCCCTGGTACGGCGGATCGGGAGGCAATCCGGCAACGTTTACACTCGACGCCCAGGCTAGTTTAATCGGCATGCACGAGATTGGCCATCTCTTCAGTTCCCTCACCGACGAATATTGGGCAGGCGCTGTATATGCCCGTGAAGCCGCCAACATGACGCAAAACACAAACCCCGCAACCATTACCTGGAAAAACTGGCTCAATCAATTCAACATTGGAATTTTTCAGCATTTGGATAACGCAGTAGCCCAGAGTTGGTATAAACCAACGAATCATAACTGCCTGATGGAACAGTTGGACCGCTCTTTCTGTGCCGTTTGCCGTGAGGCCACGACCAACCGTATCCTCCAGCTTGTAAAATCGGTCGATGGGGTATCTCCTCTGCCTAGCTCCCGCATTACCGTCAATACACAACCTGTAACCATTCAATTGACCCTCCTAAAGCCCAATCCGAATACCTTAGCGGTAGACTGGCGGTTAAACAATCTGCCGTTTAAACAAAATACTGACCAGGTCACTCTTTCAGCCGATCAATTGCCGAATCAGACAAATACGCTGAGCGTTACGGTGCTCGATACCACAGACTTTATCCGGCTAGCCAGTCACCCGCAGCAACATCGATACACCTATCAGTGGACGCTTGAACGAGATGCTCCTGCTCAGACCATGACGCTCAGTACTTCGCGGAATTCGCTTTGTATCGGCGAGTCGGCCATACTAACGGCCAGCAATTGTAGTGGCTCAGTTACCTGGTCGACGGGCGTTGCCAGCACGTCCATTGCCGTATCGCCTACTCAATCGACAACGTATACAGCCATGTGCACTATAGCCGGAACCAGCTCACAAACGGCGTCGATTAGTCTGGCTGTATTTCCACTACCTACTGCCGAAGCCAGCAATACAGGTCCTTATCTCGAAAATCAAACCATACAGCTTACCGCTAAAGGCGGCACACGCTATGCCTGGGCTGGCCCGGCTAATTTTACATCATCGGAACAGAATCCAGCAATTCCGGCGGCCAAGGCAAGCCAGTCAGGGGCGTATACCGTGACAGTGAGTTCGACGAACGGCTGTAGCGACAAAGCACAGACTGTGGTGATCATCAATCCCTTACTGTCCGTTACATCGCCATCAGCCGACGCCGTATGGGTCTTTCCCAATCCTGCCAAAGAACAGGTTTTCATTCGCTCGGCGCTCTCTGGCGAACTGACCTTTACGTTATTCGACGCAAAAGGGAATGATGTATTGAAAAAATCTTTCTATCAATCTACCGAATTTCGTACTGATAAATTGGTAAAATCCGTATATTTCTATCGCGTTAGCAACGGACAGCAAATCCTTACCGGAAAGTTAATTATTGAATGAATCCGGCAGCCTCTCTTGCGTTTTCTACTTCGTTGGTCTTTCTTCGTTCTTAATCGTAAAGTCGATGTACCGAACGCAACAGATTCATCCGATCAGGCGTATCCATAGAAACTCATTTTTTTATGTAAACAGGAAACAATTCGTTTGAAATTACGTTCTCTTGACAAGACTGCAACAAACTATTACCTTTGCTACCATCACGAGTCGGTAGATAGGGGTTTAACAAGAAACCCATAGCGACGGCAGATCATCGCCACGGCGAACCGCCATTTTCCCAACATTCTCATAATCATCTTATCTGGCCTCCCCAGACGGTTATAGTTGGAATCGGCAAACCATCCCAGTTTTAATGTAGTTTGAATTAAAGTTCATTACCTAAGTAAACAAATCGGTTGAGGTTAATTTGATTAATCTGTTGCCCCACGTAGCCCGTATGCGGTCTCTTAACTCGCCTATCACGAAAGCGGTTTCTTAAAATCAACAATCCCCAGGTTCCATCATCACCGCGCAGGCGGTTCTATTAAGGTTTATTACCTGACCTTTATGTTCAAGAAAGAAGAATTAGACAAGAAGTCCCGCGAGGAGCTTCACCCCATTGCCGAGCAATTCGGTATTCGTAATATTTCTAAATACACCAAAGAAAAACTGGTTTACGAAATCATAAAACAACAGTCGGAACAACCCAGTCCAGCCGAAACTGAGGCCGTGGCTACACCGACTGAAGCGCCTAAGCGTGGTAACCGACGCCCAAAACCAGCCGTAAGTACGACTGAAGCAGCGGCCACTACCGAGGCAACGGCTCTTCCAGAAACACAGTCTGTAGAATCAACTCCCGTCAGCACCGCTACTCCGCAACCCCGACAACGGGCTCGACGTGAGCGGGTTGACACCCCAAAATCGAATACACCAACGGCCGAAGTGACCGAAACCGCATCAACTACTCCAGTTGCCGACAACGTTGCTTCCACGCCAACACCCGAGCCAGAAAGTACATCGACAGAGCCGACAACGGAGCCTTCGCAACCCTTCCGCCAGCAACGTGACACACGCGATTCGGGGTCGCGAAATGGCCAATACAATCAGCAGGGGCGAAACCGGCCAGAAAATCGACGCGAAGGCGAAGAAAGTGGAAACCCATCCGAACGGTTGTTCCGGCAGGCTCCTCCCCGAAACGACCGGAACGGACGCCCCGACCAGAACCAGGCCCGAAATGGCCGGCCTGAATGGCAACGTGACAATCGGCAACGGTTTGAACCCAACCGCGAACGCACAGAAGGCGGATCGGGTACCGGAAATTCCCGTGATAACAACCAGCGAAGAGAACCGCGTCCACGCACACCGCGTGTGGCAACGGACGAAATGACGCTGAATTATGGCGGCCAGGCTGAAGACGACTTCCTGACACCCACAGTTATTTCGGAAGATAATGCACCTAATATGCAATCGACTGCCGATTCGATGGTTTCGGTTGCCAACCCAACGAATGAGCCTGTCGATTCGCCAACCGATATACAGCCCGACCAGTCGCTATCGGTCGATGGGGGCCAAATCGCTCAGCCTCAACTTAACCAGCCAAGCCGCGAAGCCCAGGAATACCAGAATCGGATCCGGCGACAGTACAACCAGCATATTCGGGAATTCGACGGGATTATCGAAAACGAGGGTGTGCTGGAAATCATGTCTGATGGAGGGTATGGCTTCCTACGTTCAGCTGACTACAACTACCTCGCCAGCCCCGATGATATTTATGTATCGCCCTCCCAGATCAAACTATTTGGCCTGAAAACGGGCGACACCGTTCGCGGGGCTATTCGACCACCGAAAGAAGGGGAAAAATACTTTGCTCTCCTGCGCGTATCTACGGTCAATGGAAAAACGACCGAAGAAATCCGCGACCGTATCCCGTTCGAATACCTGACTCCACTTTTCCCGGAAGAACACATTCGGTTGAGCACCCGGCCCGAAAATTATTCATCGCGGGTACTGGACTTGTTTGCGCCAATCGGAAAGGGCCAACGGGGCATGATCGTTGCGCAGCCCAAAACGGGGAAGACTGTCCTGCTAAAAGAGATTGCCAACGCCATCACCAAAAATCACCCCGAGATTTACCTAATTGTTCTTCTCATCGACGAACGCCCGGAAGAAGTAACCGACATGGCCCGGAGCGTGAATGCCGAGGTAATTTCATCAACCTTCGATGAGCAGGCTGATCGCCATGTGAAAGTATCGAGCATGGTGCTGGAAAAAGCGAAGCGGATGGTCGAATGTGGTCACGATGTGGTTATTCTGCTCGACTCGATTACACGTCTGGCCCGGGCTTATAACACAGTGGTACCTTCGTCGGGAAAGATCCTGTCAGGGGGTGTGGATGCCAACGCTCTGCATCGGCCGAAACGATTCTTTGGCGCAGCCCGTAATGTAGAAAATGGCGGTTCGCTGACCATCATCGCTACAGCCCTGATTGATACTGGATCGAAAATGGATGAGGTAATCTTTGAAGAATTCAAAGGAACGGGTAATATGGAACTCCAGCTCGACCGGAAATTAGCCAACAAACGGGTTTATCCGGCCGTCGATGTATTGGCATCGGGTACCCGTCGGGAAGATTTGCTGCTTGATAAAGAAACGTTACAGCGCGTCTGGATTCTGCGCAAGCACATGGCTGATATGAACCCGATGGAAACCATGGACTTCCTGCTCGACCGCATGAGAGGTACCCGCACCAACGAAGAGTTCCTTATCTCAATGAATCGGTAGGTTTATAATTGACAAAGCCGCACTTTTTAGATCAAGTGCGGCTTTGTCAATTATAAACCTGTTTTAAGCTTTCTTTTTATGGCTGATTCTTGATCTAAACTGAAGCGATTTTACTGCCTGTCAGTTCAGCAGGCTCGGTCATTTAATTACAAAATTCGGAAAGCGAGCCCTAACGAATAACTTGAAAAGCTCCCCAGCTTATAAAGTGCTTTTTCATCGGTTTTACTGAAGGGGCCACCCCATGTTACTCCTCCCTGTAGACCTAGCCGCTGAGAGAACATAAAAATCATTTGTCCATCCAACGTCCAGTAAAACTGATCTTTACTTAGTTTTGATTCTTCGTAGGCAGGCTGCGATGCGCTATATTTCCAGGAATGCTTAACCATCATATAGCCTATGCCCGGCCCAAAAAACAAATGAAAACGTCCATTTTTTGAATATGCTATATCTTTCCCTACACTCCCGGCGAAACTAAACGTAGATATGGTTAACGGTCCGCTAAAAACAGTATAGTTCCCCGAAGTCCCCTGTGCTTTAATAGAAAATTTCTCATCATACTGTTCCATGCCGCCTGTTGAGAAAGAAAATGACAATCCTTTTCGAGACAGTCTGGCTGCACTAAAAAACCAACTGGTTTTACCAAGCCCTCCGGTATTTGTTTGATTTGAGGTAATAAGTGGCGACATAAGGTTATTTATACCGCCTGATAATATGCCCAACTCGTCGGATTCTGTCAATGCCTCAACTTCCGTATCCAATAGAGAAACAATCGCTTCGGCTACTTGCTGGGAGGATTGCTCAATCTGCGCCTGTTGCTGTTGCAAATCAGCCATTTGCTGATTATACTGCTGAGTAGCCTGCTGGCGTTGCTGATCCAGTGCTTGTTGTTGCTCGGTACGTTGCTTTTCCAGAAGAGCCTGTCGTTTACGTTCAGCTTCGGCTAGCTGTTGTTGGTACGCACTTTGTGCATTGGATTGATTATAGGAAGATGATCCTGATTGATATTGCGTTTGGTTTTGCTGATTGGTATTGCCATTCGTTTGAGTCGCATTGCCTGTAACTTTCCAACAATCGACATTGTAGTCGCAGATATATAAATATTCATACCGAAACCGTAAGGTCGAAACACTATACCCATTTGGCGGGTAAAAAAATTGTCCATCTATATCTCCTGATTTGGTAACTCCTGCTCCAATGGTGTTAAGCCCCTTATCATTTTTAATGACACTCCCATTACTCATCCATTGAAAATTGTAATGAATGTCTTTACGGACACTATTTCGATTGTGAATTTTCAGATTTAGACGATCTTCACAGGTATTACAGTCCTTCCGCCAGCGATAATAAAAATCAATATTGTCTCTGGTAAACCAGAATTGGTATTGGTTTTGATAACTATTCTGGGAGAACCCAACCACACAAAAGAATAGTAGAACAATCGTAGTGATAGGCTTCATAGCTGTGTGTCTGGATTTGTTGCATCTATGCTTTCAAACAGGCTAGTAATTTCTTTCTTCATCTGCCGACTGCGTTCTGTTCAATCATATTGACATACCTTTTACTGGCAATTTCCGACAGCTGAAATTTGCTTGAAATAACCGTCAAAATTTTTAACTACCATATTCACACTCACTACCTTACCTTTTGTAGTAACATAGCCTGAGGTACTGTAGTATATGTTGGTAGCCGAATCAAAATAAAGTGCATAAGGCGTCTTACTATCAAATGGATCGGCAATGTTTTCGTAATTATTGAGTTGAAAACTTCCTTGGCCGAGGTTGTAAAGGATAATCATTTTGGTAGCATCCATCTTTATGATAGTGCCCCTACCAAATCCAGGGACTTCAAAGTCACAAATAGCGGTTGCGTCATAGGTTCTTCCGTCAATGGTACTGTTCCCTTTGCCTGGTCTAGGCGGGATACCTATCCCTTTGATACAGGTAGGATCGGGGTAACAACTGTTTGCTCCATTGATAGTACAGCGTCCTAGTTTTATACCACATTTTTTGACAATATCATTATCAGGAGGTATTGTGTAATTAGAAGGAATCTTAATAGGTACCTGGAGAAGCCCCGACTGCCCTACAGTCTTGATTGGTATTTTAAAGTAGCTTGATGCGCCTTCAAGGTACAAAATGAGGTATTTGATAGGGCTTGTTACGTTGGCAGTATTGTATTTATACCGAAAGCTTACCACCATATCTTCGCCACTGATACCCGATATTTCAGGGGTTTCGTTGGTTAATGTGATATGGCCATTGGTTGTTTGTGCAGGAGGAGGAGACCCTTCTATACGTTCGGCATCAGGAATAATCAATACCTTGGAAATGGCATCGGGCGTAGTAAGTTCGGTCGATATATCTACTTCGTTTTTCTTGCAGCCATCAATCACCAGCATCATTAGGATTATAACCAGCAGTGTAGTATAATTTTGCCTCTGGTAGGCTATTATCCGATTGTTTTTGAGTTGTTTAAAGAAGGTATGTAAAAAAATCTCCATGAGTCAAAAAATTAGAAATGGTGATCTATCTGCCATGTATTTCGATGATTGATACACTAACCCAATAAAAAATGTGATTGACAAATTAAAATGGTGTGAATAGCGACTTGAACACGACAAAGTTCCGTTGGGAAATCCCCCTCTGACAATCCCCCTCAAGGGGGATTTTTTTATCTGCTTCTCTTCCGTTGTTTTGTAATAGCGAATGAATGACGATCCATTACCGCTGACTTGCATGCGAAGGATTATCTTAAGCCTGCTTTTTTTTCTACTATTCTTTAGTAGCCAGGCGCAGCCCTGTCTGTATCTGGATAGCCTATCGAACGGCTCTTACCTACCGGAGTGCCTGATGGCATTCACCGACTCGGCAGGCACACGCACTATCGATCAGTTGAGACTAGCCGATTTTCGCCCTACTGGTACATCTCACCCAAATTTTGGTACCGATGGGCTTACCCACTGGCTCACGTTTACCTGCCAGAATAAGCCTAATCTGGCCAGACAGTTTGTGATAGAGGTTGATATTGTGTATGCTGATGAAATGAGCTTGTATGTAATGGATGGAGCAACCATCATCAAGCGAATTGAGCACGATAGCTGGCGTGTACCGCTCTGGAATCGGGAAATCCCCTCACGTTATTTCGCTTTTTTGTTGAATTTACAGCCACACCAAGTCGTACGTGTATTTATTCGCGCTCAGGAAAGCAGTGGTACCTTGATTACTCCTATCCGCATCTGGGAGAAAACCGCTTATGAATATTATTATGCTACCGAAACTACGATTCTGATTCTGCCCGCTGTAATTCTGCTGTTTATTGCAACGGCTGGCTTTGTATTGTTTTTAACTTCCCACAAACGTATTTGGTTTTTCTATGCTGTACAGGCCTTAGGAACAGCTGTTTACAATCTGAACATCGAGGGTGTTCTAGCACACTATGCCCCCGAACCCTTCAACCAGATCAAGGGCTATGCGCTGGGGGCTTCGGTATGTTTCATTGCTAATCTACTTTTTACGCAAGAATACGTTTATAGGCGGCTCCCCCAACCCATTCAGTGGCTAAAATGGGCCTGCTATGCCGCCGTTGGCGTTCAGTCTTGTTGGTTCTTATATGTACTGTTCACTCCCTTCCAAGAACGAACCGCAGACATCGCACTGATTATTACGGGTATAACCGCCAGTTTCACCTTTATTTACTTATTAAGCTGCTTGGCGAGAGGAAGCTATGAAGCCCGCTTATATCTGCTAGCCATTGCTCCGTTTTTGTTTATTGTGGTAGTTCGCGTACTAAATAGTGCTAACCTGATAGCCACCCAAGACTGGCATTATTATCTCCGCTATTATGCCCCCCTATCCGAGATTATTGTGCTGGGTGTCGGTGTAATTAACCAGCTAATCCGAGAACGCGAAGCAACACTTATTAAACTGAGTCAAACAAAGAAAGCGATTATAATGGCTCTGGACTCTGAACGGGAGCGCATTTCCGCTGACCTGCATGATGATTTAGGTGGGGTAATTGCTTCTATTAACCACCAGCTTACCCAAAGCCTGCAAGCTAACTCCTTCGAGGAATTGCGGCAGAAGCTGCAACATATCCAGCAAGTTACTACACAAGTCGGAGATAAAGTCCGCACTATAGCTCACAACCTGATGCCACCAGACTTTGAACAGATTGGTTTAGTCGACAGTGCACAACAATTAGTCCATTCGTTGAATGATCCTCGTTTCCGCTTTTTTGTGTTTGGTGAACCCAAACGGTTTTCGCCGGATATTGAGCTCAATATATACCGTATTTTATCAGAATTGATTCACAATGCACAAAAACATGCTCAGGCTCAGCACTTTTTAGTGCAGTTTTTATATCATAAAGATACACTGACTCTAGTAGTAGAAGATGATGGTATTGGTAATCGATTACCCAAAAAGAAGAAAGAACGCGAAGGAATCGGTTTACGAAATATAGCCTCAAGAGTCAATTATCTGCATGCCCGCTGGCTAACCGAGGCTACCGCCCAAGGAACTACTACCCTTGTTGAAATTCCGTATGAGAACTAAACTGCCAAGTTCTCACTTTAAGTATGTTTCCTGAAGTTGGCGAAATTCTTTTCGTTTCCGAAAATCCTTTCTAATTGCATCTATTAATTTGTCTTTACGAACAAATGCGGCCGAAAGGCTTTGCTCTTTAAACGCCTGCTCGAACCAATGAAGCGACTCGGCCTCGTTACCTTTTTGCAAATAAGCACAGGCAATACCATATTGGGCTACACCCGAATAAGAGGCAGAGGTCAAACATTTTTTTAAATAATCGATTCCTTTATCGGCTTTACCACCATAAATAGCCGCTATCCCTGCCATCTGCCAACAATCATACCCACAAATGGCTGTATCTGCCTGTTCGGCAACCTGCCCCAAATCCTGCAAGGCATCGGCATACTTACTAATTTGATACAGACAGATACCTCGGCGAGCGATTGTACTATCGGCGAGCAACGACCTGGGTTTATTATTCAGAACAACACTATACGTACGTACGGCTTTTTCATACTCCTTATTTTTTTCTAAAGCCATTCCTTTAGCGAAGTAAACAGAGGCAACACCTGGATTTAATTCGATAGCCCGCTGATAATCATCGATGGCCCGCTGAAATTTTGTAAGTGCTTCATAAACACGCGCACGGTTCAAATACCCATCACTATAGGCCGGGTCAATATCCAGGCAAGCCTCATAACTTTCGAGTGCCTGATTATACTGGTGAATTTCGTACTGGCTGCGTCCTAAGCGAAAATTCATATCCCGAAAGAATACTTTAGGATATGCTTTTTCGATTTTACGCTGAGCCGATTTCACTCGTATAAGGGCAGCAATAGCATCCTCAAATCGTCCTGTACGCATCAATGCATCGCCTTCACCCATATAGGCAGGGTAGTTATCAGAAGCTAGCTTCCGAGCTTTCTGGTAAGCTTCAGCCGCTTTATCATAGGTAGCTAAAGCAGCCCAGGCATCGCCCAGATAGGTATAGGTGTCGGTTCGGCTGGAATCATATCGGGTAGCGGCAACGAAATCATCGATTCCTTTCGGATAGTCTTTTATTGCCAGATAAGAAACTCCCCTTTCGTGGTAGGCTAATGGAAAATCTTTACGGGTATAAATAGCATTCGTCAGTTGTTCAATGGCTTCCGTATATTGTTTCCGCTCTCTAAGCGATACGCCCAAGTCATACAGACGGAAACCAACCGAATCAATTGCGGTAACCTGCTGAACAGGCAGTTTCAACTGTTTAGTCCTGTCGAAATCAGCACCTGCTTCGGCAAACTGTTTCAGATTAGCCAACGACAAGCCTCGCCTGAAGTACGCATAGGGATCATCGGGCCGGAGCCTAACCGCCTGAGAGAAATCGTCTATAGCTTGTTGATGCGCATTAGCCTGCTGACGAAATATGCCCCTATCTAAAAAATGCTGCGCATTATTGGAGCCAAACAAAACGGCCTTGTCGTAATCGTCGGATGCATTCCTGAGATTATTCGTTAATGTACGCAAATGGGCTCGCTGGGCATACGCATCGGCACTTTTCGGGTTTATAGTCAGATAAGTCGAATAGTCGGCAATAGCTTTCGGATAATCTTTTCGGCGGGTATATAATTCAGCCCGCTGCCAGAGGGCCGCCAGATTGGCATAATCGAGGGTAATAGACTGATTAAAATCTTTCAGCGCCTGATCGTCATCGTTCAATTTTGCATAACACCGCCCCCGCCCCAGATACCAGTCAGGATTGGCTTTATCTTTCTTTAGAATGCGGTCGTAGTTTTTGATTAACTCTTTATACTGACCAGCCGCAAACTTTTCATCATACTCTGCCTTCGCATTGGCTTTTACCGTCAGTTCCTGAATGATTGCCAGAAGTGCCGTTGAGTCAGGTTTTTTGTCCAGAATCTGGTGATAATAGCGAATAGCGTTGGCATAATCACGCTGATTACGAGCCATTTGTGCACTAATAGCATACTCACGAAGTTGATCGGCTTCGGTTTGGCGCGCTTTTTCAAACGCCAGTTTAAGCTGGTACAACTTGCGCTTAGGCAATAAATCGTCGTACTGATTGAGCTTTTCAGCCTGTGTATAAGCCTCAAAGGCAGCCTCATAGTCTTTTTTCTGAAACGCCTTTTCACCTTTTGTGAGCCAGGAATTGTAGGTTGACAATGCTTTCTGCTCCTGTTCCCGTTCCTGATTACGCAGCTTTTCCAAGCGGGTTGCTTCATCGCTCAAAAGTTGGGAGGAATCGGCCGCCATAAGCGTTATATCATTTTGGATTGCATTTAGCGAATCCCGCTCCGACCAAAAGGCAATCCGCGAAATACTTACCAGCCATTTTCTACCTGCTTTTTCAGCTCTTACCTCCGCCACACGCCTTGTCGGACGATACGATTCTGCTGCCTGCGTATGTTTACCTCTAAAAAGTGACGTAAAAAAAACTTTCACATACATATAACCACTTTTTTTAAGATTAGAAACTGAAATATTCTGAAAATCAATCGAACGTTCGGCAGTTTTCACGTAAAACAAATCGAGATTCGCCAGGTATTTATCGACGGGAAAATCCTGGGCATTTTGCCCCGAAAAATGAGTAGGTAAAATATCATCTTCCACAATCGTTTTGTTGTCGTAAAATATACGATTTATACTACCTGTAGAATAGCTATTGACAATAATTGCTTTTCGTTCGGCTTCCCCCAATTCGTCGAAGGTCAGTGTATTCAGCAAGTCATTCAAACCTTTCTCTATTTTTCGCTGGGCGAGCAGTTTAATTTCTTCGGCATCGCGCTGACGCAGTGTATCCTGAGCACTTGTAGAATGAGCCAGCGCTATGAATATCAAAAAGAATACAAAGCCAATATTGATTTTCGTCAGTATGGCTAACGTATAATTTTTATACACAACAAACATCTTATAGTCTTGATTTACCAGTTCCTCTAACATAAAACCATAGATCCAGGCATAACTAAATTGCGTTTAGGATGGGTTCGCAATTCTAAATACGCCCACGACCTCGTAAGATTTTCCAGTTTTTTGATTATTGATGTACTCATCAACCATATACTTAAACGTCCCTTCAATTAGTTTCCCTTTCTCATATTTCGAGACAATTACTTCTCCTCCATTTTTACCTAAATACCACACACCATTAATTCGTAGTTCCGGGCTAATGAAGGGACCTTTTTTGAAAATTGCATTATAATATGTATCTTGTGTACCAGTAAAAAACTCTGTCACTAAATGATCTCCAGTAATATACGTTCCTATTCCTTTAAATACTCCGTTAAAGAACTCAATATGCATTAGATCTCTAAATCTATTATTGAGCAAATACCAGCGACCTATCAGAGATACCCAGCTCATTTTCACCCCATTTTGTACTGTTGCACCTAGTGAACTAAACTCAAGACTACCTTCAGTAGTTAGTGGTACATCGGCCGTATAAACGGTATTATTCATCGTAAATGTGATGTAGTAATCTGATAATAAATTAGGCTTATCAGGCTCTTTAATAGATACAGCTTTTTCAAAATAGATATAATCGGTTCCGGGTTCCTGGGTTAGCACCCTGAGTTTAATCGTGTAGTTTCCAGCCGTTTTATACGTATGCTTTACCTGATTAATATCGGCATCGACTACATCGGCTGTGCCATCGCCAAAGTTCCAGGAAAAGAGGGTAGCTCTCGGAAATTTGCAGGTTCCTTCCAGCGAAAAAGTATACGCTTTCCCTGCTTCGCCAGGGGTTATTATCGGAATACCATCGCTGGTTTTTATCTGGCAGTCGGTTAGGTCTACTTGTGTCCCTGTAACCACTAAGGTGGTGCTTTCTATTGTTTTTGTTATCTCTTTTCCTGCATATTGATAGGAAAGCTTATAATCAAACTGCTGGCTACTTTTTTCATCTGTTTTAAACGACAAACGAAATAGACCATTTTTAAAATCACTAAGAACTGCACTCACTTTCGGATTATTTAGTATTTTAACGGATAGTTTCTCCAGTGCTTCGGGCAGTTTCTTTCCTTTTCGTATCGAAGGAAGGGCAATCTTTAGTGGAATAAGGCTCCCAAGTTTTGTATCAACAAGTTGTTTTATCGATTCAAACGAAGCAATAAACTCCTGAATACTTTGACTAACTAATTTCTTGTCAATATCCTTGTGAATATTAATAAACGGCATCAGATAGGACACTATTCGGCTATCACCATTTTTGACTGTCGATTTAGCCTCAACGGTTGCTTCGGGATCTTCTCCTGAATACACGCTTAATAAATTAACAAATGAGCTTTGTATTTCAAAAAGCGTGTATAAATCCATCAAAAACAACACTCCGAATGCAGCAGCAAACACAGGCTGACCAATTTCCAGACTAGCAATCAGAAAAAACAACTCGCTTCGCATTTCAGCGTTCAATTTCTTTAGCTTCAGCGCTGTACACTCTGTATAAGTATCAATGGGACTTACTGGACAATCCGCCATTACTCTACCATTTTTAAGCGAAGGCATGGTTCCCATCGTCATGATCTGGCTATGAAGCGAGTCGATTCGAGCCCGGTTAGCGGCAATAAACTGAGCACAGGCCCGTTTATCTTTTTCTGTTAGAGCGTTGAACTGGGCTATAGCGTCATCTAATTTTTGCCCCATAGCTTTTTGCTCCTGAGTCCGGGTGGCTGCCGTTATCAAATTATACTTGACGAGACTATCCTGGACAGCCTTTGCTTTTTCGAACTGCGTAGCTGCCAATTTCAGATACGCCTGTGTATACGTTACCGGATCGGCTATTGGGGTAGGCTGCTGGATAGTGACCTGAACAAGTTGATTAATTGTTGGAATCAGACAGGCATAATTGCCCGGCTGGGTCGCTTCCGGTACCTGAAAGGCATAGGTTTTATCATCTATTTTTATGGTTGAAAGCGACGTTGTGCCTAACCGAACATCCAGATTGGGCGTAGATGATGGTTTATCGAGCACTATGGTCAGAATTTCGAGAGGCTGGGCTATCGTTTTCGAAAGCATAAATCCGCCCCCAGCCAGATTGGGTGTAGTGGAAACGCCTTCATGCTTACAGGAGAACGGGAGCAGGAGCAGAAGACAAATGAGTACTTTTTTCATGACAGTTCTCTTTTCAATCATTACCAGACAGCACCAATTCGACCGTAACTCGTCGATTTAGGGATTTATTCACTTCTTTATCATTGAGGGCCGCTGGCTTTTTATTGCCCATACCCAGGCAAACCAACTGGTGGGCTTGAACACCCTGATTTTGTAGGTACTGGCTTACTACACGCGCCCTGAATTCAGACAGTGTCTGATTGAGTTGCGCGTTTCCTACATTATCCGTATGGCCCGTAATACGTACAATTGTATCTGTATGATGCTTAAGCCAGAAAGCCAGCGAATCCAGACGAGGACGCATATCCTGGCGCAGTTTGTACTCACTCTGATCGAAGTAAATGACAGGCCAGTCGGCAGGAGTATCAAAAGTCGATGAAAATGGCTTTTCCTGTGCATCAGTCGCATAGCAAAATAATCCCGGCGCTGGTGCCACATTCCACACATTGACTAATCGGTTCTCGTGATCCCGAACTTCTATTTGGCCCGAACTACCAGCAGGTACGATTAAGTATTGATATTGAGCACCTTTCGTCTGAAAAGACACCATTTGGCCGATACCTGGCCGCCAAACTGCGCGCAGTTGCCGGGTCGAATCAACTTGATAGACCGATAAAATTGTCTGAGCACGGCTGAGACGAAGCACGTATGTCTGCGTACGATTATCCAATCGATCCAGAATCAGATTCCCACGATAGGCGTCATATCCCGTTGCGTTTACTTCTATGGCAATAATGTCGGTTTCTTTGAAAACAACTGTTACCGCTTTCTGGCCCTGGTGAATCAACAGGTGCTTTTTCATACCCGATTTTGTAAAATAGAAACTCAGACTAGCAGCCAGGTTACTACCCGAAATCGCATCAACTACCTTGAAAAGTCGCGTTGCCCGGTTAGCAGTCGATTGATTTTTACCCGTCATAAGATAGTCTTTTTGGGCACTTTGCGCATAAGGCTGATCAGTCAATTGACGGTCTACAGGCGTTAGGAGCAGCGGAACAAAATAACTGCCATTTGTTGTCGGTGTGGCAAGTAATGGCAGTTTCAACGGATAAAAGCCCACTGCCCGAATCTCTAACTCCTTAACGTTACAATGCTGATCGAGTAAAAAATCACCTGTAACAACCTGCTCAACCAGGGCAGTACGTTCTGTGCGCTTGTGGATGTAAATAGTTGCCTTATCAATAGATTGTCCAGTAGAAACATTTCTAACGATCCCCTCTATACGCAAACACTGAGCATACGAAGAAAAGCCCATCTGTAGTGCTACCACTATGACCCAACTTTTCACACGCTAACTTCGTTTAATTCACGGCTACACCGATATTACCCAGCAATACAGCCCAGTTCACCTGCTCCTGGCCTTCTACCAATTTCTGATAGGATTGTAGCATGACTTTAGCATTCTTTTGTGTCACATCCTGATATTTAACATGTTGACCATCCGACCCATAGCCAACAAACTTCTGTTGCCCTGAAATAACCCCGTAGTAATTCCCATCGGCAGCCTGCGTCAGTTCTTTTACATAATTGACTTCATTCCATTCGATCCTGACAGATGTGTAGGGTAGTAGTTTTAAGCGGGTTAGATAATCCTTGATCTTCAATTGCCGAACCCCAGGCCGGTTGACAGAATTGACCTCGATAGTGGCACCTGGCAAAAATAACGTCAACGCCTGATCAATTGCTTTATCTTTTTCGTCGGGCGATATACTTTTATCAGATATAATATTCAGATACTGAACAAATTCCTCTACCCGACGTATCCCCTTATCCCGGTAACTAAGCAGTTCATCATCCGAAAGGCCCGGTTTACCTGAAGTCGTTGGCTGGGAGGCCACCTTACTCGTGGCTGTAGGAGTTTCCGGATTGACAGGGACTGGATTCCATCCGGCCTGGGGTGATGGATTAGGAGCTGGTGTTTTAGCTCGTTGTTGCTGTAGTTGAGGCTTTAACGCGACTAATACTGGTGCTACCTCAGCAGCTGACGCCATCAGTTCGTGCTGGCCATTTCGATAAATAACAGCGATTAAATCAGCTTTTTTAAACGAACCGGGCACTCCCTGAGGAGTTTTATAATTGATTACCTCGTTGCTATTGTATGAGATAGTGCCCTGAATAAGTTTAGCGGGATTAGCCTTGATCAGCAAATCATAGGTAGAACCCGATGCTACGTAAAATTCATTGAATTGCTTTTGAGCCTGCTCAGGATCGGTACTTATCTCATCCGGCAGTAAGTACTTACCTTGTGCATTAAATGCAAACAGGAAGTCGGTTCGTTGAAATGGCCGTTTAACAATTCGATTCCCTTTGGGCTCCCCGTACTTTAATTGCCCATCGCTAGCTTCCACTAACCGATAAGGTTGCTGGCTTCCATCAGCCAGATAGATCATTTCCTGGGCACTCACTAAGTATGAAGTACATAGGAATAAAACAGGTAATAAACTTGCTCGAATAGACATGATCGTACCGATTTAGCGTATGGATAGTGTTATCATTTCTGGCCCAATGGGAATGCCATCCCCAAGCTAACGGCACCCATCCGAATGAAGCCTGACGTTGGCTGGGGACTAAGATTGACTCCCAGGCCATGATACCACCGGGCGTCTAATAAAACCTGCACGCGGCCCAACGAATAGGCCACGCCAGCTCCGCCAATGGCTCCGTATTCGATACGCCCCTCCAGGCTTTCAAACTTCAGACTCTGTGTTCCCTGGCTTTGCCCGGCTACTGTAGTCGAATAACTTGAACTCAGCAGAAATTGTCCAAAACCACCTAGTTGCAAAAACGGGCGCAACTTCCCCTCGCCAATGGCGTATTTGACTAGTAATGGTACCGTGATAAGTTGGTTAGTCGTTTGGGTAGTTGCGTCGGCAACGGTATAGGTTGTACTCAGTTGGGTAAATAGTACTTCAGGCTGAAACGTGAGTCGTTTCCCGCCAAATCCCGCAAACACCCCTCCGTGAAAACCTACATTAAAACCCGGGGTATTGTAGCCACTAGGCACCGACCTTGTAAACAGATTACCACCAGCCTTTATCCCAAAGTAAGACGAGGGCAACGTTGTAACAACCGCCGACTTTTGTGCCTTGGCTGGAGCCTCTTTTGCTGGCGAAGCCGCCACTGGCTTACTGACAGTTGGCTTAGTCGAGGTTACTTTTGGGGCAGTAGAAGGTGTAGCCGATTCGTTACTGATCTGTTCGACATCTCCATTGTTATAAACGATTTTAAGCACATCGACTTTAGAAATTGCATATAATGGGCCGGTTGGGCTGGAAGCTTTCCGATATTGAATTTCATTGTCGCCTACCTCTTCAATAATCACCTGAATGGTCGATTTGTCTTTTTTATAGAGAACATCAGGCTTACTGGCCGTCTGAGCGAAGGTAAAACCAGCCATAAGCAACAGACTGATTAAAATACATAAACGTTGTTCCATTTGAGTAATAGGTTTTTAGTTAACATCGGTTAAGAAATCTGTCGTCTTTCAACAGGCATTATTGAGGGCAACGAGCCGTAATATCCCACTGGGTACTACTCTGGCTATTCCCTGTCATGACGATATAGATTTCGGTAGGATCCGTATCCCTTGTACGGATATATTTGAACGATACGGTTCCAGACCCACTCACAAAACCACCAGTCGAAGCAACGGGCGTGGCACTATTATAATAGACTTCCATCTTGTCGGGCACCGTGTACATTTCGTAGGAGATTGTTACTACACCAGGATTCATACCGACGTTGTAGCTGATTTTGGTAACTCCTGTACCACCCGACCTTGCCAGAATATTACAAGCGGTAGGCTGATTAAGGAGTATATTATCCGTATTGATCGTTTGGTAATTCGCAAGCTCATCCGATGAGGTTGGCAGTTCCTGAGTACTGTGCCTTAGCCTATAGTCCTGATAGTAAAGCTTGCCCCACTGAACGATGGCTTTAACTGTTTCCTTGAATTCATTAAAGGCCAGTGCCGCCAAAACCCCTATGGCTACATAAGGCAAAGCTGCTCCAACTGCACTACCCACTCCTACAATTAGCCGAGCAGCTCCACCAACTATTTTGATAGCCGTATCCGGATTATTTATCGCCCAGTATAATACTCCTCCTGTAAGTGCGACTTTACCAATACTTATAATTTTATTCTGAAATGACTCTACGCTTTCACTGATTTGCTGCTGTATTCCTTCATAGGGATTAATATCATCGTCGTCTGCCAGAGCAGCTATACGGGCACCACGCGAGTTATTATCCTGACGAACCCGATCATTAAAAATCTCCTGCATTCGCTTCCCTACATCATCGCTAGGCTGCTCGCCATTGGCCACCAGACGCCCCCCATTTTGCCCGGCGATAAACTGTTGTTGCGCCGTTATTTCCTGAGCTGTCTGTTCAAACGCAATCTCAGAAAGTGTTTTACCTGTGCGCGTTTTCCAGTCGTAATTATACGTTCGCATCACAACTCGTGTAGGCGTTTTTTCTTGCAGTTCAATGATCGCATTAAGTTTCTCTCCTGTTTTGGCAAGAACACAATACAGAAATGCTGGTTTTTTGTCTTTGTACAGGATTACCTGAACAGTATCGCTGTTACGTTGCTTCAAGATAACCGATGTTATACCACTGGGGCGTTTTTGCGAGTCATACGTTCCAAAGATGTACGTATCAGTATTACCTCTCACAGAATGTGTATAAAGGTTAGAGGAGCCAGGTAGTGTATTTTGTTGCCAAAACATATCCACCGACGCTAATAGATCTACGTCGTTGGATCGGCAAGCAGAAATCCACAATAAGCATAAAACCAGGCTTGTACGAAGGAGTATCATGAGAAAAGTGTGAACTAAGAAGAAATTACATCTATCCGTATTGTATGTATTCAGAAGTAGAAATGGAATACGAGTATTCGATCTATAACGATTGAAAACGAATGCACGTAGACTAAAATAGACCCGTTTTACTGGCAATTTCCCGATGCCGTTATTTTCAGGCGTTTCCCTTCGAAACTCTCTAAACTGGCCGAAACAGAAATCACTTTCCCATTATAGCTGACAGTACCGGATGTTGAAAAGTACAAGTCCGTTTCATTAAGATACCCTGCCCAGGGAACACCAGATGAGGGATCATAATTACCATTGACAAGATCGACCAGAGACGTATACCCCTGTTTGAGATTAAACAGTACGATCATCTGTGTATCATTGATCAGAATACCATACCCAGTTCCATAGCCGGGGAGTTTTATGTCACAGACGGCCGTTGTATTGTAGTTTTTTCCACCGATGCTTGCGTTGCCCTGACCACGCGCTGGTGGCACTTTCGAGGTAAAGCAAGTAGTATTGTCTATCCGCTTACAGGCTCCATTATACGTTGTAGCCCAGATGGTGAGCTGACTGCCCGAACAGCTCGGAATGTTCACATTATCAGGAATCTTAAAAGGCACGGTAATTACACCACTAGTACCGGATGTGCTTTTGACAGGGATTTTAAAATAATCGCTGGCCCCGTTCACCTGAACATAGATATAGTTTATGTTCCCTACGGCATTTGAATACTTCATAGTCAGGCCCATTTCCAGACCACTAACTCCCGTAATTTCCGGTGTAGTATTTGTAATGACCGGTGTAGTCGATGTTTTGGTTTCGGCTGGAGGAGTACCCGTTTCACGGGTAGCATCCGGAAAGACCATCACTTTTGAAATTTCTTTGGAATCTGTCAGGTCTTTACCAGGCGTAACCCCATCGCCCGACTTCGTGCACCCTTGCCAAACCATGAGCGCTACCAGCACGATACTTAACCGGATTTTGCTTGCCAAGCCAATTGATAAACTAAGCAATCGTTTGCGTTTCATAGTCTGTATGATCAGAATTAAATGGTGCAGATGTAGTCTTTCGATTGGGTTTCCAGCTATTAAATCTGAGACCCTGCCTTTGCATCAGTATAGCGTTTATACTATTCCATGACGTTGAGGAGTGAATAGTCTATATTGAACGGGGCAAAGTTCACCGCCTGATTACCAACAGACAATCCCCCCCGAGGGGGATTTTTTTATCCCTTTACTGCTTATTATTTTGTAGTAACAAATGAATGACAGTACCTTACCACTTCTTCATTGCGTCAGCAGAATGATCAATACTACGATGCTTTCTCTTTAACCGATTCCGTTATGCTTTACTTCAAGTCCCTTTTATTATAACAAGCTTGATTATCCATGGGGTCCGTAAAAGCTTACCTTGCTTTCATAGTATGTTTGGGACTATACCTACCTGTAGAAGCACAGCTCGTTTCGTTACCTTCGTTTACAGTTGATCGGCGGGGCGATTCACAGTACATGGATAGTATATCTCGTCTCGCCAAGCGACGGTACAACAGCTTGACCAATCATCAGCAATCTTCCCACAACGACACCTTACGCTTTGAAACATTGCTCCTTTTAGGGAGGATATATCGATGGTGGCCAGGACGTTACGACAGTGTCTATTACTATGGAAATATCTTAATCCAGCAGGCCCAAAAAAGCCAGAATCTACTTTACCAGGTTAAAGGGACGTTGCTTCATGAAGATTATTACCGAACAGTCAAAAAAGACAATACCCAGGCTCTCCGCATCAATTTTGGCATCCTGGCACTACTCGAAAAGAGAAACCAGGACCCTTTCATTGGCTGGCGAGTTGACCTGAATCTTAGTACATTATATAGTCTGGCTGGCGATTATGATGGAGCCTTACGTTATCTTCAGCAGGCGCAAGCCCGGCTTGCCAAAGGGAGTGGCCTGCCACCTACTCCAACAATCGGCTTCAAGGTCGATATAGAACAAAATATTGGTCTACTATACAACCGTCAAAATAATTTTGCAGAAAGCGAAAAGCATTACTTGGCCGCTGAGGCACTATTAACCAGAGATCAGCCTTTGTCTAATTTCGGGTATGTATATGGCGATCTGGCCGAATTGTACATAAAATATGAATACTATGGTAACGCTCTGATCTATGCCCGAAAAACCGAGCAAATCTGGAGTCAGATTAGTCATAGTTCGCCCACCACCATAATTAATAACTGGTCAGTACTAGCCTGTGCATACGCGGGTCTGCGGCAGGATAGCCTTGCGATGGTTTATGCACAAAAAATTCTTCAGAATAAAAAAATCTTTAAACCCGCTCTTCAACGAGCTTATCAGGCACTATACCAGATTTACGAACATCAGCAAGCCTGGGGTAACAGCTTACTATGCTTTAAGAAATACATTGCCCTGCGCGACACAGCCGTTCAAAACCTGGAAGCCAATAAATTAGCAGCCCTTCAAAAACAGAATGAACTAGACAGGCAAACGCTCCTGCACGAACAAGCCCAAGCCTTACAGGCACAACGTTTATTTACCCTACAAAAACAAGCCGAATTAGATCGATTACGGGCTAAAATACACACTGATGCACTGACGAAAAAAGCATTATTGACTGAACAACAACGGCGTATCGACAACCAGAAAGCACAGTTACTCCTGACTCGTCAGCAAAGTCAGCAAAAACAATTACAGAATCATTTTCAGCAGGAACGTCTGTACCGGGAAACTCAGTTGCAACGCAATCGCCTGTTCTACGTAGGTAGCACTTCCTTATTTCTGATTGGCGTACTGGTATTACTGCTGTATACCCAGCAACTTCGAAAACGCCGGAGCGAAGCCATTCTTCAATTAACTCAAACCCGTGCCGAAGCAAACGTCCGAATCCTGAACGCTCAGGATTCCGAACGACAGCGTATTGCCGCCGATCTGCATGACGACCTGGGCGGTGCCATTGCTACTATCAGCCACCAGCTCTCCCAAAGTCTGCAAACTCAATCGCTGGAAGAACTCCAGCAAAAAGTACAGCGAATTCAGCAGGTGACCACTCAGGCCGGTGCTAAAGTACGGACTATTGCTCATAATCTGATGCCCCCTGATTTTGAGCGAATTGGCCTGGTTGAGAGTGTGCAGGAACTCATTAATTCCCTGAACGATTTCCGCTTCCGGTTTGCTAGTTTTGGAGAGATCCGACGGCTCCCCTCCGATGTAGAATTAAATGCCTATCGGATTCTGTCGGAGTTGATACACAATGTACAGAAACACGCCCAGGCTCAACATGTATTCGTGCAGTTGTTGTTTCACGAAGACCGGCTCAGTCTGGTAGTGGAAGACGATGGCACTGGCAATAGCTTACCTCTGAAGAAGATAAAGAGTCAAGGAATAGGCTTGAAAAATATAGCAGCAAGAGTAAATTACCTTCATGCCCACTGGCAGACCGATGCCAGTGAGCAGGGCACCACAACCCTCATCGAGATTCCCTATACGTTTAACGTAAATCAATAGCTAAAGCACAAGCCATCGACTTTTTCTTCTATGACTCAATACTTCTTTTGTTAAGAATAAATGCTTAAACCTGGAGGGAGGTCTCCGCTTCATCGTTTTCATTTTGAAAGTTGGCGGCCAGAGTTTTCATAGATCTACTAATGGCCAAGGGAAGCTATACTTTCCTTCACAACCTGATGCATGCATACATACTTATTTAATTCCCACAGAAATCATCACCCGTCTATCCCGACCAATCCCCCTCAAGGGGGATTTTTTTATAAATTCCGTTTGATTTGCTTTGTAGAAACTCCTGCCCTATTATTAGGAGGCCTTTCATCGTTTCCACCTGTTCTGGTGCACTCACCTACTGTAGCTGGTTAAACGATTGATATACAGCTCCTGATCAATGAAATCATCAACGCGGATTTTTTATTGTTACAGGCTCATCGGAAATGAATTTGATACGGCTTTCCCATGCCACACTCCAGTATAGACGACTAAGCGGGCTTTTGATAGCTCTCCTTATTACTTCGTCGGTTCATGCGCAACTATCGCTCCCGGATAGCCTGTATACTTTATTGAAAACAACCCGCCAACAATCCCCCTCCGAACAACGGCAGAACAAAATACTGGAGCTATTTTTTGAATTAACCACCCATCGGCAGCCTCAGGATAAGCATATATGGATCGACTCGCTGTACTATGCCTCTCAGCATCCCTACAGTCGATATGGCCAATTATTATGCAGATTGCATCAGGCCGACAGCTTGGCTCAATCCGGATCATTCAAGCAGGGATACAGCCAGTTGTTAACAGTTACTCAGGCCTTAGAACGGCTTCATAAAGTCAATTATGCAGCTATGGGTTATTTACGGATGGGAGCTATTGTAGGGAAAATGCATCAAACCAAACGACATCGCGCTGAGACCATATATTATTATCGTCGTGCTGTAGAACTTACCCGGCAAGGCCAAGAATTGATGCATATGGTCAGGGCGATGAGTTATATAGGCGATTTCTATCTGGAGCAGAAAAATTACAAGGCAGTTATCACATCCCAGCAGGAAGCAGAACAGCTAATTTTAGCGGATAAAGAGGGAAGGGCTGTTCGACAGTATTGGGCTATTTTAGCCAACATGGGAGCTGCTTACCTGGGCCTAAATAAGGAAGCAGAAGCCAATACTTACTTTGCCAAAGCCATGCATTATGTCGGCATAACCCGGGCATCCCAGAAAATTTACTTAGCTCAAGGTATTTATTCTATACTATCGGAGCATTACCGAAAGAAAAAACAATATGCCCTGGCTCATCAGAGCCTACATAAATCTCAACAGTATTTAGATACCCTCAAAGGTACCGTTTCACCAGCCGACGCAGGTAAGCTTCAAACTGATCTGTACCTGGCTCTGTACAATTTACACAAAGAGCAGGCTAACTACCAGCAGGCTTTACGGTACCACGAATTAGCACAGCAACAGCGCAATAAGTGGATAACCGATGAATTAGACAAAGAGTATGAAGTGCTTCAACAACAATATCAAACTGAACAGGAAAAACTAAAAACGATTAGCCTGCAAAAGGCAATATTACAACGCGAAAGCCAACAGGAACAACAGTTTAATCAGTTCCTGTTGGCTTTAATTGTCCTGTTGCTCATAACGATGGGCCTAGTGTATCGCTTCCTAAAAGCAAAGGCGCAATCGCAATTAGCTCTTTCCCAACTAAAACAGCAAACAAACCGACAGGTCCTTGCCGCTCAGGACGCCGAACGACAGCGCATTGCCGCCGATTTACATGACGATCTGGGTGGCGTAATTGCCACGATCAACCATCAGATTACTAAAAGCCTCCAGGCTGACTCCCTTCAGGAGCTACAGCGAAACCTAGCTACTATTAAACCGGTGGCGGCTCAGGCAGGCGACAAAATCCGAAGCATTGCCCACAACCTGATGCCACCCGATTTTGAGCGAATCGGGCTTATCGAAAGTGTACAACAACTGGTGGGTTCACTGAACGATGCCCGATTTCAGCTTGCTGTGTTCGGCGCACCCAGACGCTTGTCTCCCGACTTCGAACTGAATATCTACCGCATCCTGTCCGAACTCATCCATAACGTACAAAAACACGCGCAGGCTAGTCATGTTCAAGTCCAGTTACTGTTCCATACGGATAGCCTAACGCTACTGGTGGAAGATGATGGTATTGGTAACCGATTAGCAAATAATCATCGCGAACAAACCGGAATTGGTTTGAAAAATATATCTTCAAGGGTCAATTATCTCAACGCCCGCTGGCAGACTGATGCATCAGAGCAGGGGACAACCACGCTTGTTGAAATTCCATATGAATTCCTCTCAGGGAAGTATACTCATCGCCGATGATCACCGAATGTTCAACGATGCTGTAGCTGGTATGCTGCGGCCCATTTTCGGATTGGTATGGCAGGTTTTCGACGGTTTCGACCTACAGTATGCCATCCAGACTCACTCGCCTGATCTGCTTTTGCTGGACATCAATTTACCAAATCTGAATGGGCTGGAAGCCGCCCGTACGCTTCGCCTACAAGTGCCCAAGCTGAAAATTATCTTGGTAACCATGTATAACCACTCCCATTTTGTGACCGAAGCCCAAACCCTCGGCCTGGAGGGTTACTTGCTGAAAGACTCCCCCTCTGAAGTACTGATAAACGGAATTCAAACAGTTCTGGACGGAAATCGTTTTTTCGACCCCAAGCTTCAGAAGATGCCCGAATTATCCGATGATTTTGTCAAAAGCTTTCTGCTGACCCGACGCGAAAAAGAGATTATTAAAGGTCTGGTATCGGGAAAAAGTGCCGAGCAGATTGCCAATGAACTATGTATTGCCTATGAAACGGTAAAAAGTCATCGTAAAAACATTTACCTTAAGCTGGGCATCAACAGTATTGTCGAGCTCGTTCGTATAAGCCGTGCTCAGGGCTGGTCTGAATAAACTTCCTCGCCTGCCAAAATAAGTATTTCTATCCTACAGCCTGCTTTTTCAACGCAGAAAGGGGCTCAATATCGCCCAATCAACCTGTAAAACCTATTGCGTGATGACCACTAATCGTCGTTCGTTTTTGAAACAAGCTGCTGGCTCTCTGGCCGGTATGGCTCTGTTGCCCCAGGCTTTTGCTGAAGCCCCTGCCAAAAAGATGTTTTTCGACATTTCGCTGGCCGAGTGGTCGCTCCATAAGGCGCTGTTTAGCAAAAAGATAACCAATCTGGATTTTCCGGCTATTGCTCGTAAAGAGTTCGATATCAGCATCGTAGAGTACGTCAATCAGTTCTTTAAAGATAAAGCGCAGGATAAAACCTACCTCAATGATCTGCTCACGCGCTGTAAAGACAATGGCATTAGCAACCACCTGATCATGATCGACGGCGAAGGCAACCTGGGTGCTACAGATGCCACCGAACGGGACAAGGCCATCGAGAACCACCACAAATGGGTCGAATGTGCCAAGTATCTGGGTTGCAAAACCATCCGGGTCAACGCTGCCGGACAAGGTACGGCCGAAGAGGTTGCTAAAGGAGCGATAGAGAGTCTGAGCAAGCTGGGCGAGTTTGCCAAAACGATGAACATCAACGTCATCGTTGAAAATCACGGTGGTTACTCCTCCAATGGCGAATGGATAGCGAACGTGATGAAGCAGGTGAATATGAAAAATGTGGGTACCTTACCTGACTTCGGGAATTTCTGCATGAAGCACAGCCCAGGTAAAGACTTTTCCTGCATTGAAGAATACGACCGCTACAAGGGTACGCAGGAAATGATGCCGTTTGCCAAAGGAGTATCGGCTAAGTTTTACAACTTCGATGCCAGTGGCAACTGCGTAGAAACGGACTACAACCGCATCATGAAAATCGTGAAAGGCAGCGGGTTCAAAGGCATCGTAGGCATTGAATATGAGGGCAATACACTGGATGAGTACGATGGTATCCGTAAATCCAAAGCCTTGCTGGAGCGCGTAGGACCAATTGTATAAATCTGTAACACGGCAGGAAAGCCAGGAAGCCGACGCCTAAGGGTAGTAGCAGTTGTTGCTTTTACTCCTTAGGCGTCGGCTTCCTGATTTTCCTGCCGTGTTAACTTAGATGCTTACGCTCGGCTGCGATACAATGCGCAACAACTCCTGCCGGGTAGCTTCGTCGGCAAACTTACCGCTATACGATGAAGTAACCGTCGAGCTATTTACATCGCGGACGCCCCGCGTCGACACACAAAGGTGTTTGGCATCAATGATGACGGCCACATCGTCCGTCTTTAATACCCGCTTCAGTTCATCAGCGATCTGAACCGTTAGCCGCTCCTGAACCTGCGGGCGTTTGCAGAAATACTCCACAATCCGGTTTAGCTTCGATAGCCCGATCACTTTACCGCTCGATATATAGGCCACATGTGCTTTACCAATAATCGGTACGAAATGGTGTTCGCAATAGGTCTGAACCGTGATGTCTTTCTCGACCAGCATTTCATTGTACCGAAACTTATTGTCGAATAAAGTCACGTCGGGTTTGTTGGCCGGATTCAGGCCACTAAACACTTCTTTTACATACATTTTGGCCACACGTCGGGGCGATCCTTTCAGACTGTCGTCGGTCAGATCCAGGCCCAGAATGTTCATAATTTCCCGAAAATGCTCTTCAATCAGATCGATTTTAAAGTCATCGTCCAGGGCAAACGCATCGGGTCGCATAGGGGTGTCGATGGCCGCAGCACCGTGTGCATCACCGATTTCATCCACTAATTCGTCGTGCGAATGCCCGTTTAAGCCATGACCATTTTGATGGATGCCCTCTAAAGCTCGGCCATTAGACGGGGTACTCGACGAAGTTCCGTTCAGTTTCATACAATCTGATTTTAAGGTCTAAGCTATCGCTCAGATGGGGACGCAAAATGGTATAAATAACAATGGCAATATTCTCGGCCGATGGATTGAGGTCAGCAAATTCTTCGGTATCGAGGTTAAGATTTTTATGATCGAAACGGCTAATAATGAGTTGATTCATCAGATCACCGAGGTATTTCATGTCGATGACATAGCCTGTTTCGGGATCGATCGGCCCCGTTACCTGCACAATCAGGTCATAGTTATGCCCATGAAAATGCGGATTGTTGCATTTGCCATATACCCGGGCATTTTTCTCGTCCGACCAATTTGGGTTGTTCAGACGATGAGCCGCATTGAAATGTTCTTTCCGGAACACGGCCACCCGGGGAGTATTTTCCCTGTGGATGTCCGTTCGGGGAACCGCCGTTCCAGGAACATCTATGTTGGAAGTTTCCATAAAAGACCAATCGAAAAACTATCAATCAACCTGTCGTTACAAAGTATGTGTACAACACAGGCAGACAGCAGAGCGTGTAGCCAGGACGCTCTTTCGTATGCAGTTGATAACTAATTAACCAGCACCGGGCGATTTTTGTTCAACGTTTATCAATAAAACTTAAACAAAACAAACATCCATCACGCCGTTTCGACAGCATAACATCCGCCCATCCGGTATCGTTCCCGCTCTTCCTTTCCCTTTATCAAAGCGGGAACCTCCACCTGACCATGTCCGTTTTGTCCCCATGAAACGTTTACGAACCACCATGCTAGTCATCACCCTTATTATTCTTGGTTTAGTAGCTTCCACCGTTATATTCATGCAACAAAGCCCGTTTGGCAGCGACCCCGCCGAAGCCCGGCTTGAGCGTATTAAGCACTCCCCCAACTACCGCGACGGCGCTTTTCAGAATCTGGAGTTGACCCCTACCCTGCGCGAGGGAGCCTCATACATGGCTGTGATGTGGGAAAATCTGAACAAGCCCAAAGACAATGTTCCTCCTCGCCCAATACCCACCGTCAAAACCGATTTAAAAGCGCTTACCGACGAGAAACCAACGATTGTCTGGTTCGGCCATTCGTCGTATCTGATCAAATCAAAAGGAGTTAGCATACTGGTCGATCCGGTATTTAGTGGGAATGCATCGCCTGTGTCTTTTTTTGGCAAATCGTACCCAGGCTCCGATGCTTATCACGTTGAGGACATGCCCCCCATTGATTATCTGATTCTTACCCACGACCACTACGACCACCTGGATTACCCAACCATCAGCCAATTGATTCCGAAGGTAAAAAAAATCTATACGGCCCTGGGTGTGGGGGCTCACCTCGAACGCTGGGGTGCGAAGCCTGATCAAATCGTTGAATTCGACTGGTGGGAACAGCAGTCCGTTACACCTGATATTGAACTTACGGCTACGCCAGCCCGTCATTTTTCGGGCCGGAGTTTCGCACGCGGTAAAACGCTGTGGACGAGTTTTGTGCTCAAGCTACACGGGTATACGTTATTTGTGGGCGGAGATTCCGGGTATGGAAAACACTTTCAGGAAATAGGCGATAAATTCGGCCCCTTCGACCTGGCGATCCTGGAGTGTGGGCAATATGGGCGCGACTGGCCGAATATTCATATGTTTCCCGAAGAAGTCGTGACAGCCGCTCAGGATTTGCGTGCCCGTACCATTCTGCCGGTTCACTGGGCCAAGTTTTCGCTGGCCATGCATGCCTGGAATGAACCGATTCAGCGGCTTCTTAAAAAATCGGAGCAACAGGGAATGGATGTGACCACACCGCACATTGGCGAACCCGTGGTTCTGAATGCCTCTTATCCACGAATCGTTTGGTGGAATTTCTGATTCGGCAGACGTTGCGTATGTTTTTTTAGACTAAAACGGCTTTCTTTGAGTCGTTAACCGACATTTGCAACCCTTTCGCATGCAGAACCCTACCAGACGCCAATTTATCCGAACCGCTACCATCACCGGAACGGCCGCGTCCGTTTTTCCGACCATTCTTACCGGAGCCAAACCTGCCGACACCCGAGTTCGGCTAGCCTTTATTGGCGTTGGCGCCCGAGGACGTAGCCACGTAGCCCAGGCTTTGTTTCGTGATGATGTAGATATAACAGCCATCTGCGACCCCGATCCAGAAGCCATCACCCGTACCAAAGCGATGATCGCTAAAGCCGGGAAGAAAGAACCTGCCGTTTATAACAAGGGCGACGAGGCCTTCCGGGATATGCTGAAACGTGACGACATCGACGGTGTCGTGATTGCTACGCCTTGGGAATGGCACGTGCCTATGGCTGTTGCCACCATGAAAGCAGGCAAGTATGCGGGCGTGGAAGTATCGGCAACGGTCACGCTAAAAGAATCCTGGGATTTGGTCGATACATTCGAAAAAACGGGTTCGCCATGCATGATTCTGGAGAATGTTTGCTACCGACGCGATGTACTATCTGTACTGAATATGATTCGGCAGGGTATGTTTGGGGAGATGCTTTACGCTCACTGTGGCTATCAGCACGACCTGCGAAACATAAAATTCAACGATGGCAAATCCATTGGCGGTGTTGGGGCAGAGTTTGGCGCTAAAGGCTATTCCGAAGCGCACTGGCGTACGCAACATTCGGTGGATCGGAACGGAGACCTCTACCCTACACATGGGCTTGGTCCGGTAGCGCACTGGCTGAATATAAACCGGGGCAATCAGTTCGTCCGTCTGACTTCCATGGCAACAAAAAGCCGGGGGTTACACAAATACGTTGTCGACAAAGGAGGGGCTAATCACCCAAACGCGAAAGTTAATTTCAAACTGGGCGATGTGGTGACGACGATGGTTCAATGCGCCAACGGAGAGAACATCGTAATCATTCACGATACTAACTCCCCCCGCCCCTACTCACTGGGTTTCCGGGCGCAGGGTACGCAGGGCATCTGGATGGACGACAACGACATGATTTATCTGGAAGGCGTCAGCCCCAAACCTCATACGTGGGAGCCTTTCGCGGCTTATCAGGAAAAATACGATCACCCGCTCTGGAAACGGCACGCACAGACGGCCGAAAACGCAGGTCACGGGGGTATCGACTTTTTTGTACTCAGGGCGTTCATTGAATCGGTCAAAGCAAAAACCCCACCGCCCATCGACGTATATGATGCCGCCGTTTGGAGTGCGATCAGTCCCTTATCGGAACAGAGTATTGCGGGCGGCAGTAAGTCCGTCGAAATACCGGATTTCACACGAGGGAAATGGAAAACGAACAAGCCGATCTTTGGCTTGACGGATAATTTCTGACCTCAGGATTCAGATAGGGTTGAAAAGATTGGCAGGATTTTGTTAACATTGGAATCCATTTCACAAAAACAAAATCCTGCAATCTTTAAAACCTTTTAGAAATCTTGGTTCAGGCACCTTCTAAAACCCAGAATTACACGGGCCCTCTGCTTATTATTGGGGCTCTTTTCTTCGTTTTTGGCTTCGTAACGTGGGTCAACAGCGTATTGATTGCTTTTTTTAAGCAGGCGTTCAGCCTCACATCGTTTCAATCGACACTGGTAGCATTTGCCTTTTTTATTTCATACACTGTGATGGCCATTCCGTCGTCGGCAGTACTGAAACGTACGGGTTTTAAAAACGGAATGTCGCTGGGCTTATTGGTAATGGCCGTCGGCACGCTGATCTTCGTTCCGGCCGCCAAATCGGTCTCCTATCCTTTATTTCTTATTGGTTTATTCATCATCGGTATCGGTCTGACGGTTCTGCAAACAGCGTCGAATCCGTATGCAACCATCCTTGGCCCTCGCGAGAGCGCTGCTCAACGAATTAGTTTTCTTGGAATAGCCAACAAACTGGCTGGTATCTGTAGCCAGTTTATTTTTGGAGGTTTGCTCTTATCAGGCGCCAATGAAGTTGTGGGAGCTGCTTCGCTCGAAAAAGTAGTAACCCCTTATATGGTTCTAACCGGTGTTCTGGTTGTATTGGCTGGCCTGATTCGATTTTCTAATCTACCCGAAGTATCGGAAGAGCAGGACGACGCCCCTGCCGACAAAACTGCCATTCATGACAGTGTCTGGGCGTTCCCCAACCTAGTACTGGGGGTTCTGGCGTTGTTCTGCTATGTAGGTGCAGAGGTTTTAACAGGTGACCTGATCATCAGCTACGGACATGCCATTGGTTTTAGTAACGACGAAGCGAAACATTTCACAACGTATACACTGATTGGGTTGCTGGTAGGGTATCTGCTGGGCATCATTGCTATTCCCCGCTGGATTTCCCAGCAGAACGCCCTGCGCTATGGTATGATCCTGGCCCTGCTTTTGACCGTTGGGGCTCTGGTAACCGATGGGTTTACCTCCGTACTCTGTATAGCGCTGATGGGCTTTGCGATTGCCCCAACCTGGCCGGCTATCTGGCCACTGGCCCTGAACCGACTGGGTAAATTCACCAAACTCGGCTCGGCCTTACTCATCATGGCGATTGCGGGTGGGGCCTTGTTGCCGCTGTTACATGGCTACCTGACCGATGCCATCAGCCCTAAAATGGCCTATGCGTTACTATTACCACTTTTCGGCTATATTCTCTATTACGCCACACTAGGGTATAAGAAAACGAGCTGGTAATGTTGGTCGACATGTTTAAGTTGAGGCAGGCCGTTATAAATAAACGTATTGAGTGGCGTAAACATACACTGCTGCGATTAGTTGAACGGCAGATTTCTCAAAAGGACATAGTGTCTATCTTGCTCACTGGCGAAGTGATACGCGATTATGTAGATGATCGACCTTTTCCGAGTGTATTGGTGTTTGGTTGGATAGCGAGCCGCCCTATCCATGTAGTGGCTTCGTATGATGATGCTGAAGACAAAGCTTATATAATCACCGTTTACGAGCCATCTTTGGATGTATTTGAGCCTGATTTTAAAACCAGACGATCATGACAAACCTAGGAAAATGTTCAATGTGTGGGGGGCATAAAGAAGCCGGATATACAACATTCAGTGTTGACCTTGGCGATGGGTTGGTTGTCGTTCGCCATGTGCCTGCCACAGTTTGTAATCAATGTGGAGAAGAATGGATTGACAATTCGACCGCACAGCAATTAGAAACTATTATTGACGAGGCTCGTCAGAAGAAACATCAGTTAGAGGTATTATCACTTTGACTTTATCAACTCATAACGACCAAATTACGGCATCCACTCCTGGGCGTATCTGCCTGTTTGGCGAACATCAGGATTATCTGGGATTACCCGTCATAGCAGCTGCTATTTCACGTCGGATTCAGGTATCAGCGCATAACACTGACACGTTAGGGTTCCGGCTGGAATTGCCCGACATCCAGTCATCGATCGACATTCCATTCGACGGCCACCCACTGCCCTACCCGCAAATCCGGGATTATTTTCGGTCGGGTGTAAATGTGCTCTTGCGGGAAGGGTTCACCTTTTCGAAAGGCATTGCGGGCGAAGTTCGGGGAAATATCCCCATCAATTCGGGCACGTCGAGTTCGTCGGCTCTGCTGGTTACCTGGCTCCACGTACTAACCCAACTGGCCGACCAGCCCCGGCAACTTTCGCAGGAGCATCTGGCCGAACTGGCCTATGTAGCCGAAGTGCTGGAATTTGGCGAACCGGGCGGTATGATGGACCATTACTCAACGGCCGTTGGCGATGTGATCTATCTGGAATCACAACCCCAGATTCACCTGGAAAAGCTCCACCCTACTTTAGGGACGTTTGTACTTGGTGATTCGCAGGAACCCAAAGATACCATCGGCATTCTGAAACGGGTAAAACTGGGCATGCTCGACATCATTCAAAGGCTTAAATCGATTAACCCGGCGTTTTCACTAACCGACTTCGAGAGTACCGCTGTGAGTGAGTTCAGGGATTTTCTGAGCAAGGATGATTACATTCTGTTGAAAGGGAATCTATCAAATCGTGATATTTTACGCGAAGCGCTGACGGTTTTGAACGATCCGAATGGGTTAGATCATGTTCGGTTTGGCAAACTACTGACCGACCATCAAACCAATCTTCGGGAAGCCCAGCGCATCAGCACGCCCAAAATAGACCGTATGCTGGATGCCGCCCTTAAAGCCGGTGCATTGGGCGGTAAAATCAATGGTTCGGGCGGAGGGGGCTGTATGTTTGCCTATGCCCCCAACCAGCCTGAGCGCGTGGCTGAGGCTATTGAGCGGGAAGGAGGCAAAGCCTACGTGATTACGATCGATAAGGGCACAACGCTGTCTTAACGGATTCGCCCCTACCCCTTCTCCAAGGTTGGAAACGGGTTAGGGGCGAATCCGTTAAGCCGATTCCAGATTGGCCGCCCGCTGAGCCGGGAACCAGGATGTCAGGACGGTGATCAGAACAACGAGAACACCGGTGAGGGCTATATCACCGATCTGTAAATGCACAGGGTATGCATCGATAATGGAGTCCATCAGGCCCATGCCTATCATTCCATAGCGCTCCTGAGCCAGACAGAGCAACACGCCCAGAACTAAGCCACCTACAGCTCCCGTTAAGGCAATGATAGCCCCTTCGGCCAGAAAAATGCGTCGGACCATGGTCTTCGTTGCTCCTAAGGCAAACATAATCTGGATGTCGGCCTTTTTCTCGATGACCAGCATCGACAACGAAAAGAAGATGTTGATCGAAGCAACCAGAATAATGAACGAGAGCGTGATAGCCACGAACAGTTTTTCGACGTAGATAGCCCGGTAAAGATCCACATTCAGATCATCACGGCTTTGTACCGTCAACTTAACACCGGGTGCCAATTTATCAACAACCTCCTGCAAGGCCTGTTTGGCAATTTGCTCATCCGTACCCGGTTGCAGTTGTATTTCAAGCCCTGTCACTTCGTTGGGCCCATAGCCAAATAGCGTACGGGCAACTGCCAATGGAGCCAGAACGAAGTTATCGTATCGGGATTCTATAAAGAAAACCCCCGAAACAGTCAGCCGTTCTCTGGCAAATGCCTCTGAATTAAGCACATTAAACGCCTGGCCACTCTGTGGATACAATACCTCCAAAGGGGTCAGAATGTCGACCGGAGAAATGCTTAAATCCCGCCGGACCCCGTCGGCCACGATGGCAAAGTTAGCCCCGTCCTGACGCAATACCAGCCGTCCTTCGAGCAGAGCCGAGTCAAGTTGCTGTCGTTGGAGATAGTTTTCGTCGACGCCTTTTAGTCTGACAACCGTTTGTGCATTGGCATACCGGGCCAGTGCATTATCCTGTGCCACAGCCGACAACAGATGAACCCCGGGTACCTTACTCAAGCTCTTCAGCAAAGCAGGGGGCGCCATAAACCGTTTGCCTTGCTTTGGGGAGATCGTCATATCAGCTTCGAAGGACTTAAAAATCTGCCGATTTAGTTCCTCCATCCCGTTAAATACCGACAGCACTACCACCAGCGCCATTGTGCCAACACCCACACCGAGCATCGACATAATCGAGAGCCAGCTAATAAAACTGCGTTTTTTACGAGAGAAAAAATACCGACGGGCGATCCAGATGGGGAGGTTCATTCTTAACGAGCGAAAGAGCAAAAGAGCGAACGAGTGAAAAAGCGGCCCTTTCAATTCGCTCTTTCACCCGTTCACTCGTTCACTCTTCATCCTCCTCCGGCGCGGGCGGAATATCAAGCCCGGCAAAGAGTTTGTCCATTTTATCAGCGTATTCGGCCGTATCGTCGATAAAAAAGGCCAGATCGGGTACAATGCGAAGTTGATGACGGACGCGCTCACCAAGATGCTGACGAATCACTTTGCCCTTTTCCTGTATCGTTTCCAGTAAAAGGGTTTTATTCTTTGTGGCCAGAAAGCTCAAATACACACGCGCCACACTCAGATCGGGCGAAACACGCACATTTGTGACGGTGATAAACGCCCCACCAAACAAATGCGGCACCTCACGCTGAAAAATCTCGCTCAAATCCTTTTGAAGCTGCCGGGCTACCTTCTGCTGTCGTTTCGATTCCATATTACTTGGCGCTTAATCTATTTTGCAAATATCCACTCATTTTTCCATTCTGCCGAAAATGGCCGTAATTTTACAAGGATGAGTTGGCAGGTACGGTCTGTAGAGCTGGTGGCTGCCAACTAACTACTATCGGCTATAAACAGTTATTTGTCTTGCTTCGTTTTTTCCAATCGTACTTTTCCTATCTGTATGTTGCGCTGTTGGGGCTGCTGGTTCTGATCCGAATGCCGCTCCTGCTCAATTCGTTCCCTCTATTAACGCCAGAACTGAACTGGATGATTGTAGGCGAACAAATTAATCAGGGCGATTTGCTTTATCGCGACATTTGGGATAGCGTCAGCCCCTTATCGGCGTTGGTCTATTGGGGGATCGATAGTTTGTTTGGCCGATCAACGACAGCCCTTCATGCAGCCGCCCTGCTGGTGTCGGTATTCCAGATCGTTTATTTCAACTACCTGTGCAACAATCGTGATCTTTACCCCGACCGCACGTTCTGGCCCGGCCTGATCTATATGCTGTTTATGCATATTTCCTACGACTGTCTGACGCTGTCTCCAGTACTTATGTCGACTAGTTTTTTATTGCTGGCATTTGGCACACTCATTCGGCAGATGGACCGCCGGGGAGTTACCGACGAAGTGTTTGAAGTTGGGTTTTATATCGGCATAGCCGCCCTGTTTTATCTACCCTCGGCCCTGTTCATCATCTGGATGATGTTGTCGTTATTGTTCTATACGGGGGCATCGTTTCGCCAGTATTCGTTATCGTTTTTCGGGTTCTTGTTTCCCGTTGCGGCCACCGTTCTATTTTATTATCTCTACGATAGTCTGGATGATTTCAACCGGAACCTGCTGGCTTCGGTTTTTCGGGTTCGGCAGTATTCGTTATCCGATTTCCAATCCTTACTGGCGTCGTTGCTGATTCCTCTGGGATTAGGTATTCTGGGCTTTTTAAGTTTGTTCAACCGGGGAAACCGCTATGTCAATTTTCAGCAGCGAATTCAGCAGATCATGGCTCTCTGGTTTGTTATTGCGGTTCTGACCATCGGTCTGATGCCTTTTTTGGCCCCCATGTTCTTTTTAAGTTTTGTGCCGCCGATGGCCTACTTCACTTATTTTTACTTTGAAGGAATCCGTCGGGTCTGGTTGGCCGAACTCACCTTTCTGATTGCCTTTGTGCTGGTGTTACTGCTTTTTTATCAGGGTGCACTTGGCCTGATTCCCGGTGCCGAACTAGGGCGATTGAGTAGCCTTCAGGTGCAGCCTTCTCCGCTTCCCGGCGACATTCGAAACCGGCATGTACTGATTATCGGGGAAGATTTGAGCGCCTACCGCTACAACCGACTGGCTACTCCCTACCTGAACTGGGACCTGGCCAAGTATGACCTAAAAAACCTGGACAATTACGAAGCGGTCATCAATGTATTCGATCACTTTCGGAAAGACCCACCCGACTATATTGTTGATCGCGAAAAAGTAGTGGAAAAGTTATTCCAGCGCGCCCCTGCATTGGCCAGTCAATATGAGCCCACGTCGGTAGCGGATGTGTATAAACGAAAAAATTAACCTTCAGCGAACAGGCATCCGTGCTTCGTGATGTATCTTGCCATACTGATTACTAATCATTCCCGGTATGCCTTCCTCTTCCTACTCATTTACCAATAAACGTACAAATCTGTACATCTTTTTGAGTGCAATTTTTCTGACCAATGCACTGGTAGCCGAAATTATTGGCGTCAAAATCTTCTCCGTCGAAACACTGCTAGGCACGAAGCCAGCCCAGATTCACCTGTTTGGTGACTTTATCCTGGATTTCAACCTCACTGCGGGGGCAGTCATCTGGCCGTTTGTGTTCATCACTTCCGATGTTATCAATGAATATTTTGGCAAGGCCGGTGTCCGTCGTATTTCGTTTCTGACAGCCGGTTTTATCGCGTATAGCTTCCTGATTATCTATGTGGTTACGACGCTGCCGCCCGCTCAGTTCTGGCTTGACGTCAATGCCAAAGATGGAGCCGGGAACCCAATCAATATCAACAATGCTTTCCAGATGATTTTCCGGCAGGGATTAGGCATCATTATTGGTTCGCTGACGGCCTTTCTGATCGGTCAGATCCTTGATGTGTACGTATTTCACTCACTCCGCCGGATTACGGGAAGCCGTAAAATATGGCTGCGGGCTACAGGTTCCACACTGGTATCTCAATTGGTCGATTCATTTGTGGTGCTGGGGATTGCCTTTTATATTTTTGGCAATTGGTCTCTGACGCAGGTACTGGCAGTAGGTATAATCAACTATATTTACAAAGCGACTTCGGCCGTAGTACTGACCCCAATCCTATATGTTGCGCATTATTTCATTGACCAATATTTAGGTAAAGAACACGCCGAAGAACTGGCCAATGAATCCGCCATGAGCTCGTTTATGTAAGCACGAAGCAGCCAACGAACTCACCTATCAGCACACCCTTCCTCTCCTGTTTGTAAATACGTTCGAAACAAATTCAGGAGTAGCCTGTTCGCATGGCTACCCAAAAGGTTAGTGTATGAGAATAGGTTTAATTAGTTGGCTATGTCTGATAGGGCCATCAGTAATAGCACAGTCCCTTACGCGTGGGCCTTATTTGCAGCTAGGCACCCAAACAGCCATTTCCATTCGCTGGCGCACCGACGTACCCACTATGGGCCGAGTCATGTATGGGCTTTCGGCAGGCAACCTTACCAATAGTTCAACAGAGTCGATCAGTACGACCGAGCACGAAATTCGGCTGACCGGACTAACCCCGGATACACAATACTTTTATAGCATTGGTACCACAGGGCAGGTACTGCAACAGGGAACAGACAATTATTTTCTGACAGCTCCCGCCAAAACCACAAAGCGTAAGATTCGGGTTATTTCGTTTGGAGACTGTGGTATGAACCCCAATAATAACCAAACGAACGTTCGCGACGCTTTTCTGAATTTCCGAGGAACTACCCCTACCGATCTCTGGATGCTCATTGGCGACAATTCATACGACGGCGACGACGCATCGTATCAGGCGAATTTCTTTGCTGCCTACCAAACCAGCCTGATGAAAAACGCCATGCTGTATGCCGTACCCGGCAATCATGATTACAGCAATAACTCAACCCTGCAAGCCTCGCATGCGATTCCTTACTTTTCCATTTTCAGCCTGCCTACCAAAGCCGAAAGTGGGGGTATTCCATCAGGCACTAAAGAGTGGTATTCGTTCGATTATGGCCCCATCCATTTTGTCATGCTCGATGGATACGGAACCCGCAATGTGAATGGAAATGACAGTCGTTTTTACGCCGATACCACCAATCATCCGGAGGTGGTTTGGCTAAAGCAGGACCTGGCGACTACTACGCAGAAATGGAAAATTGTCTATATGCATTTTCCTCCCTATACACAGGGAAACCATAATTCAGAAACCGAAGCAGATCTGATTGCCATTCGCCAGCGCATAAACCCTATTCTCGAACGGTTTGGGGTCGACATGGTCTTGCTGGGTCACAGCCATGTGTATGAACGATCGTACCCGCTCCACGATCAATATGGCCCCATGAGTGACTTTACAGCGAGTCCATCCAGCTACATTTACCCTAAAGATAATAGCACAGGTCGTTACGACGGTTCTGCCAATTCATGTGTCTATAAAAGCACATCGGCCAGGAAGAAACAGGGAACCGTTTATGTTGTAGCCGGTTCATCCGGGGCATTGGGGTATAATACGGCACTCAATCCACATCCCGTCATGGTTTCGAGCCAGCGAACCCAGGGCGGAGCTTTCTATTTTGAGGTGGAAGACAATCGACTCGATGCAAAATTTATTCAGCCGAATGCCTCTACGTATATCATCAGCGATCAATTTACGGTGATGAAAGATGTAGATCGTATACAGACTATAACGGTTCCGACTGGCCAATCCACAACACTCACAGCCTCATTTATTAGTGACTACCAATGGAGTAACCCGGCCGATGGAACATTTTCAGCTTCCGGTCGTTCGGTAACGATCACGCCAGCGCCGGGTACAACAGCTACGTACATAGTCCATGATAGCAAAAACTGCGTTCAGGATGTATTTACGGTAGTTGGTACGGCCACGATGTTTACCACGAAAGCGGGTAATTGGAACGACCCATCGGTTTGGTCAGGCAACCGGCTCCCTACAAGGGCCGACATCCTACAGCTCAAACATTCGGTGAGCATCTCTGACAATACAGAGGTACATGCCCAGAAAATAACGTACGATCCGGGCAGTAAGGTGCAGTTAGGCAATCAGGCAAAACTTTGGCTCAATCAATAACGTTCTCCTTACCCGGCATTGTGGCCACAGTGGGAATTAATATCGCCCTCCGATTTTCCGACGGTTCAGCGCCTTAGCTCCCTCAACAACTGGCAGGTGTACAGGCCGTTGGGTAAGGCCGGCTGTATCAGTCAGTGCCTTCATAAATGCCACAAGGGCTTTTTGCTCGCCACCCGTTAAGCGAAGCGAATCAGTGGCCAACGTCTGACTTTCCAGTTGAATGCCTATTCCCTGCCCTCCTCCACGGTTGTAAAAATCAACCACCTCCTCCAAGGTTCGATAGACACCATTATGCATATACGGAGCGGTCAAGGCAACATTGCGTATGGTCGGGGTTTTGAACGCATACCGATGGATGTTCTTCTGATACGTAGCAAACCTCCCCAGATCAGCATCGAGCTTAGCCTTACGGATTCTGGGCGTTTGCGGAACTCCAATAATTTCGCTCTCCGTCTTTTCGTAATGCGGGGGTATGAAGCCGTTATAAATCGGGAAAAAATGGCAGGTTGCACAACGCCCTTTTCCTAAAAACAGATTAAACCCGGCCCGTTCATTTGTCGATAATGTTACGGGCTCGCCACGTAGATAGCGGTCTGGCCGGGCATTCAGACTCGTCAGACTCCGCACATAACAAGCCAACGCATTACGCACATTATGTCCCGTCAAACCTGTCGGAAAAGCGGCAGCAAACCATTTCTTATACGTTGAGCTAGCCCCTAGCTTCTGCGCTACTTGGTCTGACGAACTGTGCATCTCATCCGCATTGGTAAGCACATCGTGGGCCTGGTCTTCAAGATAGGTAACCCTTGAGTCATAGAACTGAGTATTTTGCAGACCAGCATTCAACAACGTCGGCGCATTTCGTTTTACAAGTTTCATAAAGCTACCCAAAGCCCGGCTTTTCCGTTTTCCGTCTGTAAAGGCACGCTCAGGCTGGTGGCAGGATGCACAACTCCGGGAATTATTGCCCGATAGCAGTGGGTCAAAAAACAGTACTTTCCCTAATGCCACCTTCTGTGGGCTAGTAGCAAAATCACCGAAATTGATTAAATAATCCGTTCGGAAGGCCCCGGAATCCGACAATGTAACAGCCAGGGATGATAGGAACCGACCACTGGAAGCGGGTCGAATAGCTAATGTCTGACGAGCCTGCTGCACGGCCCGGCAAAGTGGGTACAAGCCATTACGGGTAAACGAAACCCGATCAAAACCGACAAAGTCGGTGGCTTGTTGCAACATGCCAGCAGCAACCTGCCATCGCTCATTCAACTGAGCCGCTACTGGTTGAGAAAGGCGTAAAGTATAAGGCTGCATAGCGGCCTGAAGTACCTGTAAAGAAACAAGCGCTTCGGCAATTCCCGTTTGGGCTTCAGGGGCATCATATCCGGTTATGCCTAAGGTCTGGATCCGAAAGAGTTGCTGACGAATGGCATCCCATATAGCCGCATCCGTTAGCTGATTGGCCGGTATCCCTTGCTCCAGTCGGGATGTATAGCTCTGTAGTCGATTCAGTTCATGGAACAGGCTATCGTTTTGGGCCGAATCATAATCAGGAAACAAGTAGCGTTCAATAACTTGTAATCCAACTGGCCGAATGGGAGTCTGAGCGGGATCATCATCTTCTACTTCAACCACTGGGGGTCCATTGACACGCCCTGCCAGCGCAGGCTGGTAGTATTCGAGTAACCATTCGATCCGTTTATACGCCAGTCGACTTCGTTTGAACGCCAGCCGAAGCGAATCGGCTGGTGCTCTGGCCTGAACATACCTGGCCAATCTTGTTACCTGTTCATGAAAGCGTACCTTATCGGCCAAAAACTGGTTATAGATTACCTGTCCATCCGCCGTATCAGCACGGTTTTTTGGCAGAAAAGCGGCCAAAATGACGAACAAAACCAGTAAACGAACGACTTGATGCATAGTTTATTCCCGATCCGTAAGCAAAATAATACCTTTCCCGAAAAGCAGGGCTGTGCAGTTACTACGCCGATTCGGCTTTGTAGCTTATCCAATCAAGTTAGCGCTAAAAAGATTTACACATAACAAGCTGATTATGAACGAATAGTATCACATGTAGTTTTATTGCCGAAAGAGAAGCCAAATAGTGTATTTTTACAAACTGATTTTACTCAATCGATTAACCTTACTTTTCGATGACAGCACCTCCGAGTACCGTAGAAATTGATTTCTTAGCCGGAGGTGGTGAAACAGCCGCTCTTATTCGTTCCTTCAACTGGGCAGAAACTCCACTGGGCCCGATCGATCAGTGGCCGCAAAGCCTTAAAACGGCTACGAACCTGATGCTCAACAGCCGACAGCCGGTCTGGATCGGCTGGGGCCCTTCAGCCACTTTTCTTTACAATGATGCTTACATTCCTGTACTGAGCCTGGCCAAACACCCCTGGGCCCTGGGCAAACCGGCAGCAACCGTGTGGGAAGAAATATGGGACTTCTGCGGGCCGCTGGCCGACAAGGTTTTCCATCAGGGCGAATCATCCTTTGTTGATGATGTGCGCTTATTTATGAACCGGGGGGGCTTTTTGGAAGAAACGTTTTATTCGTTCTCGTATAGCCCTATCCGTGATGAAACGGGTCAGGTAAGTGGCCTATACTGTCCTAATACTGAAGTAACAGCCCAAAACCTGAATACACGCCGACTGGCTACCTTGTCGGCTCTGGCCAGTAATGTTCTTACCGAGCGTACCACGCGAAGCGCCTGTGCTTCTGCCGCACAAACCATTTATCAGAATCCTGACGATATTCCTTTTGCCTTGCTTTACCTGACCACTGCCGAAGGTAAAGCCGTTCAGCTAGAACAAGCCGTTCGCTTACCAACGAACGACACTCTTGTAAGCCATTCGCTATCAGCCCCTCACAACTCTACTACCGATTCTTTAAACCGTATGCTGACAGAGGCTGTAGAGCAGGGGAAAACGGTGGTAGGTTCATGGACGACCAACGAGAAACTGATCCCTGGTCCGGCCGGGCAGCCCGTTACCCAGGTAATAGTGCTGCCGCTTATTGCACCTGGCCAGCATAAAACAATCGGTCTATTGGTAGCAGGAATCAACCCGACCCGACCACTTGATTCAGCTTATCAGACATTTTATGAGTTGGTGGCCAATCAGGTAGCTACCGCTATCCAGCACAGTCAGGCAGCCGAAGAAGAGCGTCAGCGAATTGAGCAGCTCGCTGAGCTCAATCGAGCCAAAACTCTGTTTTTCAGCAATATAAGCCACGAACTCCGTACCCCCCTTACGCTGATACTGGGGCCTTTGGAGGAACTGCTTCAAGATGGCACCCAACCGTTACTTGCCCACCAGCAAACGCAGGCCGAAGCAGCCCACCGCAACGCGCAACGATTACTTCGGCTGGTCAATGCGTTACTTGATTTTAGCCGCCTGGAAAGTGGCCGATTAGAGGCTACCTTTACCCCCACCGACCTCCCAACGCTTACAACGGATCTGGCCAGCAACTTCCGGTCGGTTATCGAGAAGGCGGGCATGCAGTTAGTGGTTGACACCGAATCCTTAGCTGAACGCGTGGATGTGGATCGGAATATGTGGGAAAAAATCGTTCTGAACCTCTTATCGAATGCATTTAAATTTACCCTGAAAGGCACGATCACTGTTCGACTGGTGAAATTGAAAAACGACCGGATCCAACTTACCGTAGCCGACACGGGTGTAGGGATTCCAGCCGCTGACTTGCCTCGGTTGTTCGAACGATTTCACCGGGTCGACGGAGCGCAGGGGCGGTCGTTCGAAGGTACGGGCATCGGACTGGCACTCGTTCATGAACTGGTCGAGTTACACGGAGGTACCATCCAGGTCAGCAGCGAACTGAATCAGGGAAGTACATTCAGCATACAAATCCCGATTCATCAGGCGCATCGGTCATTGGCTCCTGAGCGATTATCGACAGGCAGTGCCGACTTATTTATTGCCGATGCCAATTTGATGCTTCCTGCATTGCCAGATAGCCGACCATCCCAACCCAAGCCTTCTTCATCCACAGCCCACCAGACGGATAAACGCATACTGCTAGCCGACGACAATGCCGATATGCGTGCCTATATTCATCGGTTGCTTAGTCCGCATTACGCTGTAGAAATGGTTACCGACGGTCGTGAAGCCCTGGAAGCAATTCAGCGGCAACAACCGGATCTGCTCCTATCCGACATTATGATGCCGAATCTGGACGGGGCTGAACTATTGAAAATTATTAAGACGAATCCACAAACGGCTCATATTCCGGTGATGCTTCTGTCGGCCAGAGCCGGTGAAGAAGCGACGATCGATGGCTATGCTGCCGGAGCCGACGATTACCTGACCAAGCCGTTTTCGGCCAATGAGCTGCTGGTTCGTGTAAAATCGCAACTGAAACTCTCACAGGCCCGACGAGATAATCAGCAAAAACTCAGACATTTATTTAAACAGGCCCCCGTTGCCATTGCCATCGTTGAAGGTGCCCAGCACATTCTTACCCTCACCAACGACCTTTACCTGACTTTGACCGACCGTCAGGAAAGCCAGGTGGTTGGCAAGCCTTTTCTCGACGTATTTCCCGAGTTGATCGCTCAAGGCATTGGTTCGGTACTGGACCAGGTTTTTCAGTCGGGCAAACCGTTTGCCGTAGCCGAGCAAGCCGTTGAACTAAACCGGCACGGCCAATTTTTGATTGGCTATTACAGCTATTCGTTTCAGCCACTGACCGATTCGCTCGGGCAAATTACGGGCATCATCATGGTGGCTTCTGAGGTCACCGAGTCAGTAAAGGCTCGCCAGTTGCTTGAAGAAAGCCAGCAACAATTCAAACAACTAGCCGATCTGATTCCACAAATTGTCTGGACAGCCCGGCCCGACGGCACCTCCGATTATTATAACCAGCAGTGGTACACCTACACGGGTTTAGAAAATGATCTGTATGGCAACGACGGCTGGCTCCATGTGCTGCACCCCGACGATCAGAAACGCTGCCTGGACTTATGGACGCATAGCATACGCACCGGCGAACCTTTTCAGATGGAATACCGATTTGCCGATTACCGACAGCCGGGTCAGTATCGTTGGTTTCTGGGCAGATCTGTACCGGTTCGGGATTCGGAAGGTACCATCGTTAAATGGTTTGGTTCGGCTACGGATATCAATGATCAAAAACAGGCCGAAACCATTCTTCGCCAAAACGAAAGTCGATTCCGGGCCATTGCCGATACGACTCCGGTATTGATCTGGATTTCGGGCGTCGATAAGCTATGTACTTTTTTCAACAAAGGCTGGTTGGACTATACAGGCCGTACAATGGCCCAGGAAGTTGGCAACGGGTGGAGTGAGGGGGTCCATCCCGCTGATTTTCAGCGCTGTATAACTATTTACAGTACCTCATTCGATGCCCGTCAGGAGTTCTATATGGAATACCGGCTTCGTCGGCACGATGGGGAGTATCGGTGGCTTGCCGAACGAGGTAAGCCCTGGTTCGACCCCGATGGCACCTTTATGGGGTATATTGGTGGCTGTACAGATATACACGACAGCAAATTGGCCAATGAGGTACTTGAACGCCGGGTGGCCGATCGAACACGGGAATTGAAAAGCCTGAATATGGAACTCGAACGATCCAACCTGGATTTAATGCAGTTCGCTTCGGTAGCCAGCCATGACCTGAAAGAACCGCTTCGTAAAATTCAGGCCTTCAGCACCCTATTGCAGACTTCGCTCGATGGCAAACTTGAAGCATCCGAACAGGACCATTTTAAACGGATTGTTCGGGCAGCCGCCCGCATGCAAACGCTGGTCGATGATGTATTACGGCTCTCCAAGCTTTCGAAACTGGATGCTCAATTTGAACCTGTAAATCTGAACGCCATTATTGCCCGCATTCAGGACGATCTGGAGATAACCATTCAGGATAAAGAAGCGTTGATCGAGGTAGGGAATCTGCCTGTTATTGATGGCGTTCCCGGACAATTGCATCAACTGTTTCAAAACCTGATTAGCAACGCCCTGAAATTTGTTAGTAATCGATCACCCCAGATTACCATAGAAAGATGCCCCGTTACTGATCAGATGCGTACTGAATTCGGTTTATTGGATCAAACCTATACAGTAATTAATGTAACCGACAATGGAATAGGCTTCGATATGCAGTATGTCGAAAAGATTTTCGGTATGTTCCAGCGACTGCATCGACGGGAAACTTATGAAGGAACAGGCATTGGCCTGACCATCTGCCGCCGGATTGTTGAAAATCATCACGGTTACATAAAGGCTATTGGCCGGCCGGGCGAAGGAGCTACTTTTCAGATTATTATACCCGTTCATCAGATACCCAGTTCTGTCCCGAACTAACCGAATGGCTCTTCGTTACCTTAGCCGGTGTGGCCGCATACGACTCTGAAGAGGCTAGTTTACAAGGCAACCAGGAAAGGAGCCTGTCGAGGCAGGTCGACAGGTATGAACAATCAGGCAGGAAAGTCAGTAATACAATGCCTGGTTGTCCGTACCTTTGACGACTTTTCACTGATTACTACTCCATCCAATCATGCCACTTAAAACGCTTGTTAAAATCTCAAATGTGACCAATCTGAGCGATGCCCGCTATTGCGCTGGAATGGGTGTCGACATGCTCGGCTTCTCGATGGATATAGACTCCCCCGATTACATTGAACCACGTAAGTTTGAGGAAATCCGAGGATGGGTAGCTGGTGTACAGATCGTTGGCGAAACCTCTGCTATTGATCTGGAAGCGATTGAACAACTTCTGGCTACCTATCAGCCTGATATATTGCAAGTCGACGAGGCTGCTTTGCTTCCTTATCTGACCACTTTCGACAAAAGCCTGATTCTCCGTGTCGATCTATCTCAATTAACGCTTGACCACCTCGACACCCTGTTTCATACCAGTGCCTCAATCGCCGATTACATACTACTCGAAAGTAATGGGCCGCTTCACTTCGACGACGAGTTAAAAGCCGCTCTTCAGCAGTTGGCCTCTCGGTATCCGATCTTACTCGGTACGGGCATCTCGGCCCAAAATGTTCACGATCTGTTGGCCAACTTACCCGTTCGGGGCATAGCCCTAAGCGGTGGCGATGAAGAGCAACCGGGCAACAAAGAGTTCGGCGAACTAATGGATATCCTGGAAGCGATTGAAGAAGAGTAAAATCAGTATTCACAGATAGTATTGGGAGTGGGGAGGGCTGACGCGAAAGCTTTATGGTGCGTCAGCCCTCCCCACTCCCAATACTATCTGTGAATACCAGCCACTACTATGTATTACCTACTATCATTGAAAACATACTTCTATCCATAGCCGCGTCCATTCTTCCAAATACGCTTTCCTGGTGTTGTCCAATCGGCTAGGTTTACATCGGTTTTAAACACAAAGAAGCCATGAACAAGCGATTAGAACGTATTGCCGACCAGGCCCAGATTGGGGGTGTATGCGCTGGTTTGGCCGATTATTTTGGCATTGACCGTGCATTAGTACGCATACTTTTTGTAATCGGAATTTTTTTGCCGCATTTTCCGGCTGTAATTATTTACATCATCATGTGGATCGTTCTACCCGAACGCCGTTCGGATGGTGTCGTGACTCCGTCAACCGCTTTTTCTAATCCTTATTTTTCCATGAATCCATACAATCCCAACAAACCTGCCTCTCCGGATCGTAGCATCATTGGTGGTGTCGTCCTGATCATTCTGGGTGTTTTGTTCCTTCTTGACCGCTACTTAGACATTGACTTCGGCGATCTGTGGCCGTTCATGCTGATTGCTCTTGGCTTGTGGTTGATCTTTAAAGACCGGATCAGACCCCCTTACGACACCAACAACAACGACCCGAACGGAACGCTGTAACATTGAATGTATGACATATGATATATGAAGTAGTTCTGGAGAGTATAGAAATCTCCTCTAGACTACACATCATACATCATATATCCTACACCATATATCTAAAACCATGCAACGAAGAAACGGATTATTCTGGGGAATTTTTCTGCTAACGATGGGCGTATTGTTCCTGGCCCGGCGAGCAGGCTGGCTCGACGTCGACTGGCACTCACTGGTCAATCTGTGGCCTGCCCTGCTGATTCTGGCGGGGGTACATCTCATCCTGGAACGACGAGCCAACCCAGCCGCCTTTATTACGACAATTATGCTGGCAGTGGCTGTACCAACTACCCTGTTCGGCTTCTTTTCGCATCATCGCCACGATGACAACGACGGCTTCCATATGCGCTGGCATCATGACGACGACGATGATGACGATGATCATCATAACGACAAGGATGATCAAGATAACGAAGACGATTATCGGGCGGAACGTGAACGCCGGGATGCAGACAGCGACGAGGTCCATTCAAATACCTTCGCTGAAAGTATGGACGCTGATACTCGTGAAGCTGTCCTAAAACTCGCAGGCGGAGCCGGAAAGTTCACTATCGGGGAGCCAACCAGCGAACTCATCAAAGCAGATACGAAGCAAACCGTTGGCCTCTATTCAATGTCAGTTGACCGGGACGAAACCACCCACATCCCAACGATCGAACTGAAACCAAAGGATGAAGATCAACACTTCGACCTGAAAGATGGGCACTACGAAAACCGCGTTGACATTCATCTGAATACCAAGCCTGTCTGGTCGATGGATGTGGCCCTGGGCGCTGGCTCGGGCGATCTGGATTTGAGTGCTTATGCCGTTAAAAGTCTGAAACTAGGCGTTGGTGCCGCTGACCTTGACCTGAAACTAGGCGCCAAAGCCGATCAGGCCGATATAAAACTCGATGTAGGGGCGGCTTCAGTTACGGTACGGGTTCCGAAAGAAGTGGGATGCCGGATCAAAAAAGATGGCGCCCTGAATCTGGAAGAACTAGATGACTTTACAAACATTGGCGGTGGCGAATACCAAAGCCCCGGCTATGATACTGCCACCAAAAAGATGACCATTCGCTTTGATGGCGGCATCTCGCACTTCAAAGTAGTGCGCTACTAAACCAGAGCAGGCTTTAATGAATGAGCGGATTCATCAGATTTTGCGTTTAGTTGCCTTTAGCAATTGACAAAATCTGGTGAATCCGCTCATTCATTAAAGCCCGGTTATTTATTCCTGATTTAATCGTTTGAGCAGCATCTGATTAAACATCTGCTCGGTTTTATAAAGCTCTCGCAACTGAGCAGGGCTAATTACTTTCAGAAACCGCTCCATATACTCGTCGTCAAGATCAGCGAGCTTTTGCTTGGTGGCATTCGTTTCCCGAAGCCCATTTTTCAGTTGGTCATCATTCAGATTAAACCGATTAGGTTCATTATTCAATTGCCGAATCCGCCGGTTCAGTTCCTGCTTCTTGGCATTATACTCATTGTAAATCGCCCAAAACTGAGGGGCCTGATCGGTTGTCAGATTCAACCGATTGGTAATCATCCCAATTTTAGCGGATTCAATTTTCTGGCGTCCGTTTAGGTCATTTTGTGCGTTGGCTACCTGGGTCATTACTAACAGGCCAAACAACCAACCAATCCATGCGTGTCTCATTTTGGTAAAGTTAACCATTCGTAAAATCAGGAGCCGACCTTCGCGTTGTCTCCAGGGTTTTGTTCCTGAATAAGCTCCTGAATATCGGTCGGTGCTACGTTCAGAAACTGAATCGCTGTGGTATCACTACCCAACGAAGAATGAATTTGCTGAACATCAGCCAATTCATACGCGCTAACGCCCTGATCTTCAAGATAAGCGGTTATAGCATCATCACTTACTCCTGCCAGGGCTTCGCTGCCCAACGATTCCTGCCGTTGTGGTAACGTTTGCCAAACCAGTAAAGCGATCAGACTAGCTCCTGCCAGCGAAGCAGCCGTACGTTGCCACGACCAGCTAATATGGAAGGCAGGTTTTGGCTTTCTGACAACACGAGCCTGAACCCGCGAAGGCAGGTCATCAAAATAACCGTCTGGCGCTGTAAACGGAAGCTGCCTGAGTGGATGTTCAGGCGGCAATTCATCAAGCCGGAAATGTTTACTATCGTTCATTGCTCTGGTGTGTGTCTCACACAATTCAGGTATCTTAAAATATTTTAAGATTTGACAGCTTCAATCGCCTTAGGTTTAATCGTCTGTATCCGAGTTATTAAAAAAATCTTCAATCTTCTTGACGGCAAGATGATAAGACGCTTTTAAAGCCCCAACGGACGTTCCCGTAATTTCGGCAATATCTTCATATTTCATATCATCGAAATACTTCATGTTGAAAACCAACCGCTGTTTATCGGGCAGTTTCAGCAAAGCTTTCTGTAACTTCAACTGTACGTCTTCGCCACTGGGATCGTTGCCCGATGTAACATAGGCCGCATTGGTTTCGAGCTTTTCCATCAATTCTCCTTCCACATCCCCAATCGGCAAAAAGAATCGTCGACGTTTTTTATTCAGAAAGTTAAGACACTCGTTGGTAGCAATCCGATAAATCCAGGTATATAACTGACTATCACCCCGAAACTGTTCCAGACTATTCCAGACTTTTATGAACGTTTCCTGCACCAGATCATCGGCATCATCGTGATCAATAACCATCTTCCGAATATGCCAATATATTTTCTGCTGATACTTGCGCACCAGCAGATTAAAGGCATAATTCCGGCTCGACGGATCGCGAAATTTGGCGAGGAGTTCTTCGTCAGTCATTCTTTTTTTCAGTAGTTAGGAGCGAGGACCGGGCCGCCGGAGCGGTGAGACTGGCTGATACAAGAAATCTGTTAATGCGTCAACCATTCTCACTACTCACTACTCGCTCCTCACTCCTAACTACTTATTTTCTTGCCATTACTTTCTTCACTTGCTCAACAATCTTGTCGGCAGTAAGACCATACTTCTGCATCAGTTGATCAGGTGTACCACTTTCTCCGAAGGTATCATGAACACCAACGTATTCGAGCGGAGCCGGATAATGGCGAGACAGAACCTGTGCTACACTATCGCCCAGTCCACCATTCAGCATATGCTCTTCGGCCGAAACGGCACAACCCGTTTTCTTGATCGATGCCAGAATAGCCTCTTCATCTAACGGCTTAATCGTATGAATGTTAATAATGTCGGCTTCAATTCCTTCCTGAGATAGGATTTCACCCGCTTTAATGGCTTCCCAAACCAGGTGGCCCGTACAGAAAATCGACACATCACTTCCTTCATTCACGGTCCAGGCTTTACCGATTTCAAATTTCTGATCGGCAGGCGTAAATACCGGAATGACCGGACGGCCAAAACGCAGATACACCGGACCTTCGTGATCGGCAATCGCAAGGGTAGCGGCTTTGGTCTGGTTATAATCGCAGGGATTGATAACGGTCATGTTCGGCAGCATTTTCATCATGCCCAAATCTTCCAGAATCTGGTGTGTAGCGCCGTCTTCACCCAGCGTCAATCCCGCGTGCGATGCACAGATTTTGACATTTTTGTTCGAATACGCGACCGACTGACGAATCTGGTCATAGACCCGACCCGTTGCGAAATTGGCAAACGTAGTAGCAAACGGGATATGCCCACCAATGGTCAACCCTGCCGAAACCCCAATCATATTGGCCTCGGCGATACCGCACTGGATAAATCGATCCGGGTTTTCCTTGATAAATGCGTCGAGCTTGAGCGACCCGGCCAGATCGGCGGTCAGCGCTACAACATTGGGATGTGTTTTGCCCAGTTCGGCAATGCCCGCGCCAAAGCCTGAGCGGGTATCTTTTTTCTCGGTGAACTCGTATTTTGTCATATTCTATTGATTCGCCGAAGCGAGGGTTTGCAATTTAGTTAGAAAATAAGTGGCACTCGGACAGTTGGTATGCTGAGCAGCATTTTCAATCGTAAAACCACAGCCAAGCATGGTTCTGGCAAATACTTTTTTATCCCCTATGCCTCGTCCTGTATACTGCTTACGTAAAGCAACTAATAACTCAAATGGAGCGCTGACCGACTCCGGCAAATCATGGTGAAAAGCCGTTTGGAATACCGTCGACAATGTCTGGGAATCGGCCAAAAACCAGGCTTCCAGCGCCTGAACAGCCACACAAACTACGGTATCCGGAGCCTGGTATACTTCCCTTTTCACAACTGAAAATGAATCGACATTATCCATATCACGCAGAACCATGATCCAGTTGGCCCCAGCATCCCGCAGTAACTGAACCTGTGTATTCATACGCTGGCTACTGGCTTTTAAATTGCCTTTACCATCCATATCGATCACATCGCCAACCTGTTCAATTTGTTTCGAGCGTAAGTAATCCTGAAACTCCCGCGCTTTTAAAACTATTTTTTCGGACGCGCCTTCGACAATAAAGCCTACTTTCACCATGGTAAGCCCCCTCCTAGGGCGCCTGTCAGCCATGCTTCATCAGTTGGCAGATCGTAGAAATTGTGATCCTTAATCTGTTTTACAGTAGTGGCTCCATCCTTTTTATTAACTAGAACAATTTCGTCGGTTGTCAGGCATCGGACCAAGGATTCGGAATGCGTATTAAGCCAGATAAAATGTCCTTTTTCGTTGCATTGACTACGAAAAAAGTCAACCAGGGTCATCAGAACCTGTGGGTGCAAACCATTTTCAGGTTCTTCAATGCAAAGAAACTGCGGCTCATCGCTCTGGTAAACAGCCGCCAGCATGGCTAAAATATTGTATGTACCATCAGAGATCAGGTCTTTTGTGAAATAGCTTGGAACAGAATCTTCAAACCAATGCAACTCATCTCGATCATCTACTTCGACAGACTTAAACCCTGGTACAAATAAATCAAGCCATTCGAAGATTTCATCTCTTAAGTTTTCGTTTGCTAAAACGCGCTTAAGTACTTTTTCAAGATTTTTCGCAGAAAGCGATAAACGCAGGCTGTCGTTCAATCGAAACTTTTCTAAACTTTCGTTTTTGACAAACAAACGGCTAAATCTTTCCATGAACTGTCTATAAACATCCCCTTTAGGCCCCCTGGGTATGTCTGTTGATTGCTCAGCCAATTGAACTTTAGAAAAACTATTGGAGAATAATGCATATTCTCCAATTTCAGCTCTAAAGCCAAACTCAGAGCTCTTATCCTGACGTCTTTGCAGGCTATCAAGACCTCCAAATAAGCTAAGACTAGCAGACCCTTTATAATTATAGGATATATTCACAAACTCCAAAGCCTCGAAAATATTCGACTTGCCCGACCCGTTGGGGCCGACAAAGACCGTGAACGGATTCGGCTCTATAAGCTCGATCCGTTCAATGGACTTGAAATTTTCGATGACTAAGCGTTTGATTTGCATGGAGTCAATTGTAGAGACGCCATCCCTGGCGTCTCCTATGCGTCAGCTATTTTTCACGTCAGCCAAAAATCATCCGGTCATGAGACGCGAAGGATCGTGTCTCTACAACAAATTAATAATCCGACATACCTACCGTTAAAGGCAATTGATTCAAGGCCTGCTGGAGCTGCTCGGCATTTGGCGCAACACCATGCCATTTGTAGCTACCAACCATGTAATCAACCCCGAAGCCCATTTCGGTATGCATCAGAATCAACGTCGGTACGTCTGGATTTTCCTGCGCTTTCCGAAGCGTTTTGATCACATCGGCCATGTCGTTGCCCTGCATTTCGTCGACATGCCAGCCAAAAGCGGCATATTTTGCTCCGAGGTCGCGGTTATTGTTTACGTTGTCGGTTTTACCGTCGATCTGTGCGTGGTTGAAGTCGATTACAGCCGTCAGATTACCCAGTTTTTTGTTGGGCGCAAACTGAGCGGCTTCCCATATCTGACCTTCCTGCTGCTCGCCATCGCCCATGAGGACGTATACATGGTTTTTATCGCCATTAAGTTTTTTCGAGTAAGCTGCCCCAGCCGCTACCGACAGACCTTGCCCCAACGAACCCGATGCAATGCGTACCCCTGGCAGATGCTCGGCTGTGGTTGGGTGCCCCTGCAGACGGCTATCCAGCTTACGGAACGTAGCTAATTCAGATAATGGGAAATAACCGGCCCGAGCCAGTACCGAATAAAATACCGGCGAAATGTGTCCATTCGAGAGGAAGAAAATGTCCTCATCACGACCATCCATATCGAAAATCGGATTGCCCTTGTCGTCCTTTTTCCGGTTCATAATCTCAAAATAGAGGGCAACCATGAAGTCGGTGCAGCCTAAGGAGCCTCCTGGGTGACCAGAGTTGACGGCCGCAACCATGCGGACAATATCACGCCGTACGGCGGTAGCAATGTGTTCGAGTTGTTCGAGTTCCATACTTGTTAGGAGTTAGAAGTCAGGAGTTAGGAGTGGGAATTCACCTGGTACGCTCTTCCTGCACCAGCCATTCGCACTCCTCGCTCCAAACCCCTGCGTACTTATTTTAAAATTTGATCTGCGTGGTTTTGGGTATCTACTTTGGTAATAATATCGGTAATGATGCCTGCTTCATCGATCAGGAACGTTGTCCGGACAATACCCATATGGGTGCGCCCATACATCGATTTTTCTTTCCAGACCCCATACGCTTCTACAATCTGCTTGTCGGTATCGGCAACGAGCGGAAACGGCAGACTGTACTTCTTAATAAACTTCTGGTGCGACTTGTGGTCATCCACACTAACCCCCAGCACTTCATAGCCAGCCGCCCGAAGCCGATCTTCATTGTCGCGCAGGCTACAGGCTTCGGCCGTACAGCCGGGTGTGTCATCTTTAGGATAGAAATACAGGACCACCTTCTTTCCCCGATAATTGGATAGCTTAATCAGCGTACCGTTCTGATCGGTACTTGTAAAATCGGGAGCAGGATCACCAACTTTTAATTCCATACGCTTTATTGTTCCGAGTTTGATGGTTACTAAACTATCGTCGCTTCCGATGGCTTTTCGAAGTGACTTTCCGGCGAACGGCCCGTTGGGGTTCCTTTATCGTTGTGCTGTCGGAGCCAATGTTCCCGACCTGATCTTTTACCTGTACAATTACCTCGTCACCCGCTTCAAACGGCTCATCAGGGTTTAACTTATCCGACCACAGTAAAGCCCGTTTATAGTCGTACTGCATCAATACCCACTCTCCATTGACCAGAGCCCGGAACTGGGCAATACCCGACAAATCGTCACGAATGCGGGCTGTAATTCCGGCCGGAGTTGCGCTCAAAATCTGAACCGTTGGCGGGTTTATGTCGGTCATAAGCTGAAAACGTCCCAGCGAGCGAGTTCTGAACTCAAGATGACCTTTATTCCATTTGCCGCCAAGGAAGCTCTGATTGCCATTACTTGTCCAGTAAGCCTTCGTTCGGGCGGTGTCAATGGCCATCGGCACAATCGGTGTATACTGAACCATTAAGTAATCATTTAATGGAATCGTCGATTGGTTAATTTCCAGACCGCCACTCGGTAGTGTCCGTACAGCTAGATGAAGTGTATCAAAAAGGGTTTTGGCTCCAAAGTCGAGCCGGGTATTTCCCTCAATATAAGTATCATTTCGACCCGGAATAATGCGCTTTTTGAAATTAGTGCGCACAACACTCCGGTCAAACTGCACCGAATCGGGCAAATACTGACGCAAATCTATAAGATAAACGGCTTGATTGCTACGCACATAGCTAACAGATTGCTCGACTACAGTTCGCCCGGTAATTAATTTAGCTTTGGGCGGATTGGTAAGCGATACGTTTTTGACACTTAATTTAAGCACATTTTCGTCGGTCGTAATGGTTGCCGAAGGGTCGCCCCGAAACACTTCGGGTGCAGTGGGCGCTACCTGAGCATCCATGGTATCGATCGACGGGAAGGAGGTTGGTGCTGCTACTTCGGGCTGAATGGTAAATGACAACTGAGTCGCATGATCGAACGCATCATATAGTGTCAGCATCACCTCATGTGGACGCCCATCCAGCAAAGGCAAACGCCCACGATAAGCGGCATTGCTCTGTAGCTTGTACAAATTCAGAATATTTCCATCGGCAATATACCCCCGATGATACCGCTGCCCACTCGTTTGCTCGACTTCATAATTTTCATGAACGTTCATAAACCGCGTCTGCTCATTCGGAAAACTGTTCATGTTATAAGCAAACACTTCCTTCCCATCCAGCCGTATCTCCAGACAACTGATGCCATTTCGATAGGGAGACCCACTGGTTTTGTCGTAAGCCAGTACTTCCATACCAATCAGCCCCGAAGCCGTAATCGGTTGCGTGATCGTATACGTCCCATCGGCCCGACGAACAGGCACGTAACTTACCCGTTGATATTCGCCGTTGATTCGTGAACTGGCCGTCATGGTTTTCAGAGCGACGCGCTCAAAATAAGGCGGAACCTCATCCTGAATTTCTGAAAACCCATACAATAACGGATTGATGAGGTTGTCGCGCGCATCCCGAATTTCAAAATGCAGGTGTGGTCCCCCCGACCCTCCTGTGTTGCCCGATGCAGCAATGACATCTCCTTTCTTGACCGGAAACTGATCTGGCTGGGGGCGGATGTCGATTTCGAAGGTCTTGGCCTGATACTGTTGTTCGCGCAGGTATCGTCCAAGGGTATCTTTCAGGGATTTTAAGTGACCATATACCGTAGTCAAGCCGTTGGGATGCTTGATAAACACAACATTTCCATAGCCACCCGTAAATACGGCAATACGGGAAACATACCCATCCGCAGCCGCATGCACATCCAGCCCCTCACGACCGCCCGTGCGAATATCCAGGCCCGCATGGAAGTGGTTCGGTCGTAAATCGCCCATCCCACCCGATAGTGAATTAGCTGCTCCGGGCTGAATCGGAAACAGGAAATAACCATCAACGAGTGTTCCCGGCTGAATGTACCCGGTTTGGGGCTGACCTGACTGAGTCGATAAAACGGGCTTGGTCGGCTGTCCATAAACTGACCCTGAAGCAATCAGAAGCAGCATGGACCAATAAAAAAGTGATCGTGTCAAAAGCAAAAGATTGGAAAGTTGATAGCGAGCCGAAATGCCGGATCGATTCGCCAAACTAAACTACTTAACGTCGAACGTTAGCATGGGTTTATCTTCAATGTAGGCGGTCAGCCGATCTCCGACTTGTACAGGCCCAACGCCGTGTGGCGTACCCGTAAATAGAATATCGCCCTGCTGCAATAGGAAATACCGGGATACAAATGAAATCAGGTAGTCTATTTTGTACAGCATCAGGCTGGTATTGCCCTGCTGACGCGTTTCGCCGTTGATATCTAACCGGAAATTAAGGTTTTGTAAATCTTGATAATCCGTCTTAGGCACAAATCCGGAAATGGGTGCCGATCCATTGAAGCCCTTGGCCAGCTCCCAGGGAAGCCCTTTCGCCTTCAACTTACTCTGCACATCACGAGCCGTAAAATCGATACCGATGCCGACTTCGTCGTAATATTTATGCGCGAATTTCTCGTCGATGTTTTTGCCCACCCGATTGATTTTTACCAGAATCTCCACCTCGTGGTGAACATCGGTGGAAAATTCAGGGTAGAAAAACGGCTCATTTTTCAGGGGGATAGCCGTTTCGGGCTTCATGAAGATAACCGGATCGTCAGGGCGCTCGTTGTTAAGTTCCTTAATGTGTTCGGCGTAATTACGACCAACGCAGATAATTTTCATAGACGTAACGCGGACATTCCGCCCGCACAGATGCGGCTGTAGAGCAGAATACTAGTCCGTCTGGCCGCAGTAGGTTTAAACCAAGAAGAATATCGCAAATCTAACGACTAAAGAGGGGTAGACCACATGAATGACAGAAATTTTGAACAATTCCAGTACCTTACCAGTCTTATTACGTCAGAATGTCATCTACCATTAAACACACACAAATGAAAAAAGTATTGATTCTTATGCTATCGCTTGCTTTCGCGGTTACGGCCTGTGAAAAAGTACCTTTAACCGGGCGAAAGCAATTGATTCTGGTTCCTCCCAGCGATATGCTGGCGATGAGCTTTACGCAGTATAAAGCCTTTCTGGACACCAGTCGGGTGGTGCCTACGTCCAACAACGACGCCGAAATGGTAACCCGTGTAGGCAACCGCATCCGTCAGGCTGTTGAAAGTTATATGAACAGCAATGGATTTTCAAAACGGCTCGAAGGCTTTCAGTGGGAATATCATCTGGTGCAAAGCAATCAGGTGAATGCCTGGTGTATGCCGGGTGGTAAGATCGTTGTGTATTCAGGTATTTTACCGTATACGCAAAACGAAGCCGGTTTAGCTACCGTACTGGGTCATGAAGTATCGCACGCCATTGCCGAACACGGGAATGAACGCATGAGCGAAGGCCTGCTTGCCAATGGTCTGCTACAGGCTGGTCAGGTGGCTACTGGTATTGCCACCTCCGCTAAAAGCCCACAAACGCAGGCATTGTTTCAGCAGGCTTTTGGTGTAGTGGGGCCTTTGGCTTATCAGTTTGGTCGTGGCCTTCCGCATAGCCGAAGCCAGGAATCGGAAGCTGACCACCTGGGTTTGATTTTTATGTCGATGGCGGGATATAATCCGGCCGAAGCCATTACGTTCTGGCAGCGCATGGCTAAAGCCAGTGGCGGAAAAGCCCCGGCTGAATTTTTCTCCGATCACCCTTCCGATGCCCGACGGATTGCTGACTTGCAGAAACTGCTGCCCGATGCGCAAAAGTATTACGCCAGCGCACGGCGTTAGTATATTACCTTACAAACAGAAAAGCCGGAGCACATACTCCGGCTTTTCTGTTTACCTACCATTTGCTATTAAAGTGCCGAAACTACCTGACGTACTTTCTCAGCGGCTTCTTTCAGCTCAACTGCCGACTGTACTTTCAGTCCCGACTCATCAATAATTTTAGCCCCTTCGGCCGCGTTGGTTCCCTGCAACCGGACAATGATCGGCACCGGAATATCGCCAATCGCTTTATACGCTTCTACAACACCCGTTGCGACGCGGTCGCAGCGAACGATACCACCAAAGATGTTGATCAGAATGGCTTTTACGTTCGGGTCTTTCAGGATGATACGGAAACCGGCCTCTACTGTTTTTGCATTTGCGCCACCGCCTACGTCCAGGAAGTTGGCAGGCTCGCCACCCGATAGTTTGATGATATCCATCGTCGCCATCGCCAGCCCTGCCCCATTCACCATACACCCTACGTTACCGTCGAGTTTTACATAGTTCAGGTCATTAGCCGATGCTTCTACTTCGAGCGGATCTTCTTCAGTGATGTCGCGGAGATTGGCCAGATCGGGATGCCGGTACAGCGCGTTATCGTCCAGATTCACCTTGGCATCAACGGCCAGAATCTTATTATCCGATGTTTTCAGAACAGGGTTGATTTCAAACATCGACGCGTCGGTATCCACATAAGCCTTGTAGAGCGAGGTCACAAATTTGACCATCTCTTTGAAGGCTTCGCCCGACAGACCCAACCCAAACGCTACTTTCCGAGCCTGGAACGGCTGCAGACCAACGGCTGGATCGATCCACTCTTTCACGATTTTCTCAGGCGTCTTTTCTGCCACCTCTTCAATGTCCATCCCGCCTTCGGTGCTGGCCATAATAACGTTGCAGGCTTTGCTCCGGTCGAGCAGGATGCTGATGTACATCTCTTTAGGCTCCGATGCGCCTGGATAAAATACATCCTGTGCCACCAGAACCTTATTTACTTTTTTCCCTTCAGGTCCAGTTTGGTGCGTAACGAGCACATTGCCAATAAGATTTTTAGCAATATCGCGTACCTCATCGACCGATTTCGCTAAGGCAACCCCACGCTGTTCGCTGCCAACAACTTTGCCCTTACCACGTCCACCTGCATGGATCTGCGATTTTACGACGACAAACTTAGAATTCGTCTGCGCCATAATCTGCTTAGCGGCTTCCACCGCTTTTTCGGGCGACTCAGCAACGATGCCTTCCTGGATGCGGACACCGTATTTTTTGAGAATTTCTTTACCCTGATACTCGTGTATATTCATGACAACTGCAACAAGGAGGATTGGAAATCGTATTTTTGCGTGGCAAGTTAACAATAAAAAGAGTTTTCAGTTTTCAGTTTTGGGTTTTCAGTTCAAAAAGAACGCGTAACCACCGACTGAGAACCGAAAACTGAAAACTGAAAACCCCGTGTCGCTTCTCCAAACCACTAACATCCGCCGGAACTATAAAAATCTGGCTGTACTAAAAGGAATAGATATCTGTATTGAGCCTGGCGAAATCGTTTCGATTGTAGGGGCATCGGGAGCGGGAAAAACAACCCTCCTGCAAATACTGGGTACGCTTGACCGACCCGACACGGGTGAACTTATACTTGACGGGCAAAACGTGTTCAACCTGAACGATCGAAAACTCGCTCAGTTCCGCAACGAACGGATTGGCTTTGTTTTTCAGTTCAATAATCTTCTGCCCGAGTTTACGGCCCTCGAAAATGTCTGCTTACCCGGGTTTATTTCGGGGAAAGACGAAAAGCAGGTGCGCGAGCGAGCTAGTGAATTACTGGATCGGCTAGGGCTTCGTGACCGCCAATCTCATTTCCCGTCTCAATTATCGGGTGGTGAGCAGCAACGGGTAGCCGTAGCGAGAGCCTTAATTAATCAGCCAGCCATTGTTTTTGCCGATGAGCCCAGCGGAAATCTCGATTCCCATAATGCTGAAGAACTACATCAGTTATTTTTCCGGCTGCGGGACGAATTCGGCCAAACCTTCGTCATCGTTACTCACAACGAACATTTAGCAGACCTTGCCGACCGAAAGTTAACCATTCGTGATGGTGTAGTGCTTACATAATACTATTCGAATTTTTAGTGAAAGAGTAGCTTAACGATCTGCCAAGAATCGTTAATATTGCTATACCCATAAGTGACTTCTATTTAACCAATGACTACCTATCTGGCTGGAAATCGCCCATTCGGTCGATTTGCCTTTTCCTTGCTTTTCTATCTGCTTTTTCGGGCAAATGGAGCGATCGCCCAGCTACCGCCCAACTTCCACAATAACTTGGTACAGAGCGGCTATAGTACGCCTATGGGCACCGTTTTCTCTGCCGATGCCAAACAACTTTTTGTCTGGGACAAGGCCGGGCGGGTTTGGGTTTCGACCTGGAATGGTACGCAATACATCAAGCAAACAACCGCCGTATTGGACCTCAGCCCGGAAGTTGGTAACTGGCGCGATTTTGGGCTGCTAAGCCTGTGCCTCGATCCAAACTTTGCGACCAATGGCCTGATCTACCTGCTTTATGTGGTTGATCGTCATCATCTTCTCTATTTTGGCACAGATGCCTATAGCACCACAAAAGATGAGTACTTCAATGCGACCATCAGCCGGGTTGCCCGATATAAACTGCTCATAACCAACGATGGTTTATCGGCTGATCTGACCAGTCGAAAAGTGCTTCTGGGCGAAAGTAAATCGACAGGAATTCCGCTTACACACGAATCTCAGGCAGGGGGTACGCTTTTATTTGGCCGAGATGGTACACTACTCGTCTCAACAGGCGATAATGCCAGCTATATCAGCGCCGATCTGGGTAGTTCGTCCGAAACCTATTGGCAAACGGCTGTCAATGAGGGCATTCTGCGTACCAATGAAAATGTAGGCGCTTTTCGGGCGCAAATGCCCACCTCGCTCTGTGGAAAAATTCTGCGTCTTGATCCCAACACGGGCGATGGCGTTCCTGGCAACCCTTTCTATATTCCGGCGAATCCTCGTTCGGCAGCCTCCCGGGTCTGGGCCTTGGGGTTACGAAACCCATATCGAATGAGCTTACAACCCGGAACCGGAAGTCCCAAAGCGGCCGATGCCAATCCCGGCGTATTGCTCGTTGGCGATGTAGGCTGGAACAACTGGGAAGAAATGCATAGTATTCGACAAGGGGGCGAGAATGCAGGCTGGCCCATATACGAAGGTATTCTGGAGAATAGTGTCTATGCCTTGGCCGCCCAAACCCTGGAGAACAAAGATGAACCTAACCCATCCAATACCTGTGGCAAGCCTTTTCTGACTTTTGCCGACCTGCTAAAACAGGCATCTGACGAAGCGATTGCTGTTTCCAACCCCTGTAGTGGATTGCCGCTACCTGGTTTACAGCGTCGCTATGTGCACAGCGTTCCAGCCCTCGACTGGAATCATTCGACCAATATCGCTCGCGTACCAAAGCTTACCGCTTTCTCCACCACGACAGCCTTGATCGGGGCAGCCGACTCGCCCGTACCAGGAAAACCCTTCTCGGGAAACTGTTCGACAGGGGGTGCCTATTATTCAGGCACAGTCTATCCGGCAAGCTACCGCAATCTTTACTATTTCGCTGATTATGGAGCCAACTGGATAAAAGCAGCTAGCCTGGGAACAACCGGGGACATTACATCCGTTCACGAATTTGTTCCGACGGGAGGCACCAATGGCGTGGTCGACCTTGAATTTAATCCCCTCGACGGTGCTCTCTACTTCACGAATATCAATTCGGGAGAAATTCGAAAAATTACTTACGCTACAAATCAGCCTCCGTCAGCTATTGCATCGGCTGATAAAACGACTGGCAATAGTCCACTGACTGTACGATTTAAAGGAGATAGCTCCACTGACCCTGACGACGATCTGTTAGCCTATAGCTGGAATTTCGGTGATGGCAGTTCGTCAACAATGCCCAATCCAGGTCATACGTTCACCTCAAGTGGTACTCAGAGTTTCACCGTTCAATTGACCGTCACGGATCCAGAAGGTCTATCCTCAAAACAGCAACTTACCATTTCGCTGACGAATACCGCACCAACAGTAAAAATCACCAATCCACTTGCCAACAGCCCATTCTTATCCACTAAACCCAGCAGCTACTCGTTAAAAGCTGCCGTTACCGACGAATCAATTAGTACACTTACGTACAAATGGCAGGTCATGTTACGGCGCAATAATCAGACGCAGGTCGAAACGATAGTAGCTGATGCCTCCCCAATTGTAACCCTCTCTGCAGTGGGCTGCGATACCGAAGCGTATTATTTCATAAAACTGACCGTTACGGATAAAGAGGGGCTAACGGCTAGCGATTCGGTAATCCTTTACCCCGATTGTGCCTGGTTTACGCTTGCAGTACAGAATTTTAAAGCCGCTCTGTCGGGACCTGCCAGCGCCAGTCTGACCTGGACTAATCCGATTACCGTCTTTGATGAAGTATTAATCGCTGTGCGGCCTGCCAGCGGTTTTACTGGCCGTCCATCGGGTACAACTTATACCGCTAATCCTGCCATAACGGGCAATGGATCGGCTTTGGAAGGTGGAAAAGTGGTATACCGTGGAACAGCTACGACCACAATTGTTACGAATTTAAGTCCACAAACAGCCTATTACTTCCGGGCTTACACCCGAAAAGATACTACCTGGTCCAGAGGGGTTGAGGTAAGCCTAACGACGGGACCAGCCTCTTCTACACTATCCCAATTCGATCCGGCCTTATGTTATACACTAACAAACCGGATCAGCGGCAAAGTACTGTCAGTAGAATCAGGGGCCATTATCGATGGAGCCCCAGTCCGACAGCGGGCATTTGCTGATCAAGCCTGGCAAAAGTGGAAATTTCAACCTATGGGATCAAATACGTATCAACTCATCGCATCGCACAGCAACCAGGCTCTTGCCGTTGAAAATGCATCTACACAAGACTGGGCAAGCATTGTTCAGAATGTCCCTACAAATGCCCGTAATCAACAATGGACTATTCAGACAGGTAGTGATGGGTATTCAACGCTCAAAGCAGACCATTCTGGCAAATTGCTGGATATAGCCAATCAGGATGAAGGCGGAATGGTTATTCAATATTCGGCTAGTGGATCGTATGTACAGTACTGGAAAATTGAAGCAACAGGTTGCTCAAATACAACCTCGCCAACTTCAACGACTCTATGCTACAAACTAACCAATCGAGTGAGCGGAAGGGTATTGGCCGTAGAAAACGGTGCCACAGCCAGCGGTGCTCTGGTACGACAGCAAACGTATAGCGACCGCCCCTGGCAAAAATGGGAGCTCCGTCCAACCGATACACCCAACTCTTACCAACTGGCCGCTGTACATAGCCGTCGTATACTTACCGTACAAAGCGCTTCTCTGCAAGACCGAGCCAGTATTATCCAGGATACCAACAGAAATGCAACCAATCAGCAATGGATAATCCAGGCAAGCTCTGATGGCTACTCAACCCTCAAAGCTGTACATTCCGGTAAATTGCTGGATATAGCCAGCCAGGACGAAGATGGCTTGGTTATTCAATATGCCTACAGTGGCTCATATGTACAATACTGGAAACTGGAGTCGGTAGGTTGCTCAACAAAAGCGGGTCGAACTGCCGTCAATTTTGACCCTACGCTTACTGTATTCCCAAATCCGGCAAAAGAATACCTGGACATTCAAGTGCCCATTACTGAACCTACTCTTCTACAAATGGACGTTTATACTACCATGGGTCAGAAAGTGCATTCCCAAAACGTTTCACTTGACAAATCAACTACGTATCGTTTAGTATTACCGAACTTGCCAGATGGTATGTATGTTATTCAGGTGGATGCTGGTTCCAAATGGCAATTGACCCAACGGTTTCTCATTGCCCGTTAGGGATAAGTCCATTTCGAAGTAAGCTGTTACCAAATGGCTTTTCTGAGTAATATCAGTAATAATAACCAAGTATTTTTGCTCATAAAATTTATTTATCGGCTTCATTATCAAGCCCCTAGGCTACTAGCAAAAAAAAAGTTGGGTTAAGTATATTTGTTTTTGCCAATTTTGTTTTATAATTGTGTCGAAAAGAAAAGTTTTTCATAACGTTGAGTAAATCAGAAAGCCAAGAGAGTGTCTCGCTTGGCTTTTTTGTTTATTATACTATTACGTATACGCATCGTCTTCCTGGTCGTAGCGAACCAATTTAAGCCAAAGCAGCTTACTGATTTCCGCCCCTACCAAATAGTACAGCGTCGACACTCCATCGTCCTCCGCCCGTGAAAAGGAACGCCAGGGCAAGCAATACAAATAAAAACGGATGCTGATCTTCATACCAGAATTTGCCGTGGCCAACAAAGAAGGTAATATAGGCCATCGTGCCAATCGTAATCAGACAGCCTACCCTTGTTAGAAACCCCAGCGTCAGTAAAAGTCCGGCGACCAATTCGGAACCTTTACCCAAATAGACCATGAATAAAGGGGAAGCTGACTGCCTGAAAATTTCCCAGGCTGCATATTCCTTCATCTGAGCCGGATCGAAGACTTCCCATCCGTGGTAAACCAACTGTAGCCCTACAACAATTCGTACTAGTGCCAGCCCACTTTCCTGCCAGATACCTTCGGCCGATAAAAACGTTCTCATAAAAATCATCCAGTAATGAGCTAAATAAGCAAAAAATAAAACGCTCCCGGTCGAACGATCGGGAGCGTTTTGCAAAATCCGGAAAATCTGTTAAATCACACAAATCCCGGTTCAGACAGGTATTACATCATACCGCCCATGCCACCTGGGTGGCCATGACCAGCGCCACCAGCCGGAGCCTCTTCAGGCTCATCAGCCACAACGCATTCGGTGGTCAGCAACAGACCCGCAATCGACGCTGCGTTTTCCAGTGCCAGACGGGTTACTTTTTTCGGATCAATGATACCAGCCGCAAACAGGTCTTCGTAGCTATCATTCTTGGCATTGTAACCAAAGCCACCTTCACCCTCTTTCACTTTATTGACCACTACCGAACCTTCGCCACCTGCGTTGGCAACAATTGTGCGCAATGGCGATTCGAGCGCCTGGCGAATAATGCTGATACCCGTTTTTTCGTCTTCGTTGATCGATTTCACACCTTCCAAAGCAGGAATAGCACGGATCAGAGCGATACCACCACCCGTTACGATACCTTCTTCAACGGCAGCACGGGTTGCGTGCAGCGCATCGTCAACGCGATCTTTCTTTTCTTTCATTTCTACTTCGGTAGCAGCACCGATGTAGAGAATAGCTACACCACCCGACAGTTTGGCCAGACGCTCCTGCAATTTCTCGCGATCGTAGTCCGATGTGGTGTTTTCAATTTGAACTTTAATCTGGTTCACACGACCCGTGATATCGTCCTTGTGGCCAACTCCATTCACAACAGTTGTGTTGTCTTTGTCGATCAGCACTTTCTCGGCTTGTCCCAGATATTCGATCGAAGCGTTTTCAAGTTTGAAACCACGCTCTTCGCTGATCACCTGTCCGCCGGTCAGGATAGCGATATCTTCCAGCATTGCTTTCCGACGATCCCCGAAACCAGGTGCTTTAACAGCCGCTACTTTCAGAGCACCACGGATTTTATTCAGAACCAGTGTTGCCAGAGCTTCACCGTCTACATCTTCAGCAATGATCAACAGCGGACGGCCGGTCTGAGCTACTTGCTCCAGAACAGGCAGCAGCTCTTTCATCGACGACACTTTCTTTTCGGTAATCAGGATGAACGGACGATCCAGTTCAACTTCCATTTTATCGGTGTTGGTCACGAAGTAAGCCGACAGATAACCCCGATCGAACTGCATACCTTCTACGGTTTTCACTTCCGTTTCGGTACCACGCGCTTCTTCAACCGTAATTACCCCTTCTTTACCCACTTTCTTCATGGCTTCGGCAATCATCGTACCGATTTCCTCGTCGTGGTTAGCCGAGATGGTAGCTACCTGCTCGATTTTACCGAAGTCGTCACCAATCGTCTGCGATTGTTCGGTCAGATTAGCCACAACAGCCGAAACGGCTTTATCGATACCGCGCTTCAGGTCCATCGGGTTCGCACCGGCAGCTACGTTTTTCGCGCCAATCGAATAGATGGCTTGTGCCAGTACGGTAGCCGTAGTGGTACCATCACCTGCCGAATCAGCGGTTTTCGAAGCGACTTCTTTTACCAACTGAGCGCCCATGTTTTCCATGGCGTCTTTCAGTTCAATTTCTTTAGCCACCGTCACACCATCTTTGGTGATGGCAGGCGAGCCAAATTTTTTATCCAGGATAACGTTACGGCCTTTAGGACCCAGGGTTACTTTCACCGCATCGGCGAGAGTGTCGACGCCCTTCTTAATGCGTTCGCGGGCTTCGGTATCAAAAAATATTTTCTTAGCCATTGTTGGTTAATGATGAATTATGAATGATTAATTATGAATGAGCGGGATGAAGGCGAGTTGTAATCCTTAGGGAAACAATTCATCATTCATCGTTTATCATTCAATCATTAAATTACAGGATTGCGAAAATGTCGGATTCACGCATGATAAGATATTCTTTGCCATCAACGGTAATTTCTGTACCGGCATATTTACCATACAATACCGTATCGCCCACCTGAACCGTCAGCGGCTCATCTTTCTTACCTGCGCCAACGGCAACGACCGTACCACGCTGGGGTTTTTCCTTTGCGGTATCGGGAATGATAATACCAAAGGAGGTTTTTTCTTCGGCCGGTGCGGCTTCGATCAGCACTCGGTCGGCCAGCGGTTTCACGTTCACTTTAACGCTTTCCGTTTCTGCTACCATGATAATGAGTTGATTAAGGTTTTTTAAACTGTTTGTGTACTGATTTTAGTTACACGACGTTCTGGACTCGCCAATTACTGTGCCAACCCGGTCAGACTGTCAAATTTTCAGTTTCAGGACTGACATACTGCCATTTGACTAATTCATTAAACTTTCTTCGGCAGATTCAGTCTTTTTAACAAACAGAATTTGGTTTTTTAACCTGTACTGGTTAAATTAACCAAGTCATTTCCCCGCCAAATGGCAGATTTCTGCGTATGAAAAAGTTACAATCTGACTGGTTTACACAAAATTGGATCGACGCCGAATACCAAAAATATGTCGTGATGGCATACTTACAGGGTGTTCAACAGAACTTCGCCGAGCATAAGCTTTGTCCCGATTTACCCGAACTACGCGACCACTACCACGAAGGTCTTCGTTTTACGAGGGGTAAAGGTACGCTAAATGGGGCGTTCCCCAAGCGTGTCAGCCGAATAAGTGGCCCCCCTCCCCGAATCGAATACAAATCTGAGGTAACGGACCCTGCCTTTATGGCGGAGTTGGATGCCATTATGGAGTTTGCCCTCCCCCGATTTCAGGCTATGCTGACAGAAGGGCATCAACGCTGGGCCGACATAGCGCAATCGCTTACATTAGCTCCGGTAGGCTTATTACCACTTCGGCCTGAAGAGGGGTATTTGCTGCTCCACGCGACCAGTCATGCCGAAATGCATGTGTATTATTTTGCAGTTACCCTTTATTCAGAAAATGAACCGGGCGGTCGACTCGTGCAATTACGCCTGGTCGATGTCGTCACAAAAAGCCTGGTCAATACCTTTGAAAAGATCAAGCTTGATCTTATTCGTCGACATCAGCATTTGCCCAACCCAGCAACTTTTATTCTGGAAAGCAAACGTACCTACCCCATTCAGGAAACACTTTTGCCGATCGCCCGTCAATTACTGGCTCAAGCGGCCGCTTAAAACAAAAGAGCCACTCCTTCGACGGGAGTGGCTCTTCAATGCGTATGCGTTTTGTGTTACTTCTGCGGAGTTAAAGCCGAAGTAGAAGCGCCTGGTGACTGAGCCCCTGGAGCCGCCTGACTTGGGGCTGCCCCGTTGGCAGCACTTGGAGCTGCGGCACCGGGCAGGGTTTGTGTTTGTGCCCGGTCAACGTTTGCGCTATTGATGGTGGTGGTCTGCGTACGATCAACCATGATGTACGATGCTAACGTCAACACCATTACCCCGATACCTAATCCCCAGGTGATTTGCTCAAGCAAATCGGTCGTTTTTTTCACGCCCATCAGTTGGTTTGATCCTAAGCCACCGAATTCACCGGCCAATCCGCCCCCTTTTGAGTTCTGAATCAACACGATAAGGATCAACAGTACGGTGAGAATACAAATAAGAATAATAAGTGCCGTTACCATGAAAAAGATGCTTACTCTGTTTAGTTAATGCGTTTATAAATTGGAGAGATCAAAAATCATTCCTCTATTGCTTACTGACGACTTTCCAATTCACTAATTTTTGCCGCAAAGTACGCCTTTTTTTCTGGATTCTTCACCATCAACTTCCTATACATTTCACGGGCTTTGTCAATTTTTCCTTGTTTCTCTAATATTTTGGCGAAACTCTCCGTCACCAATCCCCCGCCAATCGTTCTGTTTCGTTTCGTCAGATCTTCCTGTTCGTTCGATTCACTGATCTTACCTCTTGCCGAAATACGTGAAATACTGGGCTCATTTCGGATAAAACTCTCAATCAGATCGAATTGCCGCTGCCGCTCCAGATCAGCCGCCGACTGTACAGGCTGTGGCTCTTCAAGCGGTTCAGCAATTTGTACGAGTTCGTGCTGCAGATTCGTTTCCGCTAATGTCGGATCTTCGGGCAAAGGTTTCGTTTCGATCCGATCGGCTTCGCCGGGTGCAGCCAGGCGAAGCAGTGATAGTTTGGGAAAGCCGTTGCTCACCCCTGCCTTCGACTTAAAGATCGCGTAGCTTTCCTGCTGATAATCGTCGGGAATGGGAACGTGTTTTGCCGACAGCTCATTTAGCTTCGACAACAGATTTTCGGACCACTGAAATTCGTTTTCGATCAACTTACGCAACGCATTACGGCTTAGTGCATGAGCTGCTGCCCGACGTACAAATGAGATTGCCTGCCCCCGCTGGTGTACAGAAGCCGCTTTAGCCGTTAAGGTATGCAACGATTGACAATATGGGTATGCAGCCAGACTTTCCTGCAGTTGAGCAAAGTCGGTTGGCGATAAATCATCGGGATGGGTAACCCAGTAAGAAAAGGTTTCTTTATCGAGCGAAAGCAAGGAAAATACAATTTATGGGTACAACTTACGATTTGCGAAAGTACGGTTTCAAGCCTAATTCGTAAAGCGTAATTCCTATTTTTTTTACCAGTCAGCCGCCGTCTTGTTGAAAATATCGAGGACAATCTGATCCAGGATTTTGGGAACCAAACGGCTTTCGTTCTGGCTCAGGGTCTGCCCCTGTGGGAAGTCCTGATAAAATGAAAACGACTGCTCAAAGTTTTTGCTTTCATCTTTGTTATTGTAGAACCGGACCAGCACGGTGATTTGCAATCGGTTAACCCCTGCCTGATCCTGGGCTGTGGGCGCTACGGCCAGCAGGTCGTAGCCCGTAATATTTCCTTCCAGTACAATATCGCCATTGGCTGGTACTACTTTCAGATTGGTATACCGCTGGTAATACTCTTTCAACTTTTCGTTGAAGGTAAGCGGTAAGTTGGCTGGTCCCCCAGCCGTTGCCAGCACAAAATTATTGACCGTAACCGTCTTGATATCGGGCGAAAGCGTAGAGCCCGTGAAGGAATAAACCCCGCATGATTGAATGAAGAGTGAAATGAGCAGCGCAAATCCTAAACTAGTTAATCGTTTTAAAAGATTATTCTTTACCGACCGGCAGCCCGGTCTTACTTTTTCCCTCCTCACCAAAAACTTACTCTTCATCAATCTCATACTGCTTAATTTTCCGGTATAATGTTCGCTCGGAAATACCGAGTGCCTGAGCGGCATATTTCCGCTTGTTATTATTACGCCGAAGGGCTTTCAGGATCATCTCTTTCTCCTGCCGCTCCAGCGACAAGGAGTCGTCTTCTTCCGTTTCATGCGTAACGTCCTCTACTTCGGTCAGGTCATTGATATCGCCATTCACATCATCAAAAATCTGTACGGGCGGATGGCTGCCGTAGGTTTCTGTGGGGGGTGGCGAATCAGGGCGAACCGTTCCGTTGGTAGCAGGCAAAAAGCGGGTAATACCCATGTCGCCAGCCGGTCTTGTATCGCTGTCCGGAACAATCGAATCAAATAGGTCTTTGTGGGTATGTAAAATTTGTCGACCATCCTGTTCATTACCCAGCATATCCCGAACCAGCTTCTTCAGCTCATTCATATCCCGACGCATATCGAACAATACTTTGTACAGTAGCTCGCGTTCGGAGAAATTTTCGGTATTGCTCCCGTAAGCCTGCGGAAACAAGGCTAGCGTACGACTTGGCTGTTGGGAACTGGGCAGGTATTTGGCCAGTGTGTCGGCCTCAATAGGTTTGTTCTGCTCCGATTCGAGGATGGATATCTGTTCAGCAATATTTTTCAACTGACGGATATTACCCGGAAACGGAAACGACATCAGCACCTGTTTGGCCCCTTCGGTCAGTTGCAGGGGTTTGATGCGATAACGTTCTGCAAAATCGGTTGTAAACTTGCGAAACAGAAGTTCTATATCGGTGCCCCGCTCGCGCAGGGGCGGCACATAAATCGGAACCGTATTGAGCCGATAGTATAAATCTTCCCGAAATTTCCCTTTCTCAACGGCGTCCATCAGGTTCACGTTGGTAGCCGCCACCACCCGCACATCGGTTTTCTGGGTTTTGGAGGAGCCAACGCGGATGAATTCACCGTTTTCCAGCACCCGTAGCAAACGGGCCTGGGTGCCAAGTGGCATTTCGCCTATCTCATCCAGGAAAATTGTACCGCCATTTGTCGTCTCGAAATATCCCTTTCGTGAATCGACAGCACCGGTAAATGAGCCTTTTTCGTGTCCAAACAGTTCCGAATCGATGGTGCCTTCAGGAATAGCTCCACAGTTGATGGCAATGAATTGGCCATGTTTACGTACACTGAGGCTATGGATAATTTTCGAAAACGATTCTTTCCCACTGCCACTCTCGCCCGTAATAAGCACCGTCAGGTCGGTAGCGGCTACCTGCATAGCTACGTTGATGGCGTAGTTTAGAGCGGGCGCGTTCCCAATAATACCAAAGCGCTGTTTAACCGACTGTATTTCCTGATTGTTCATATAGATGTCATTTACTGTCATTGATAGTCATTAAGCAGTCATTCTTTGCTGATACAAGTCCATGACCAGTGAATGACAATCAATAATCATCAATGACTAACTACCTGCCCAAGCAAAGTTGCAGAGGTACATTCGGTCACTAAAACATCGACGTACTGGCCCTTCTGATGGCTTCCTTTCGGAAATACAACCATTTTGTTCTGGTCATTCCGGCCGCACAGAAACTCGTCGGAACGCTTGGAAGGCCCTTCGATCAACACACGCTGCACCTGACCGATATGCCGTTGGTTCCGTTCGGCCGAGTGCTCCAACTGACGGGCGATGATTTCATTCAGCCGGCGTTTTTTCACTTCTTCCGGAATGTCGTCAGTATATTTTTTAGCAGCCAGTGTACCCGGACGTTCCGAATAGGCAAACATATAGGCGTAATCATACCGCACATACTCCATGAGCGAAAGCGACTCCTGGTGCTCCTCTTCGGTTTCGGTACAGAACCCTGAAATCATATCGGTCGAAATACCGCAGTCTTCACCCAGAATCTCACGAATCCGATCAATCTTGCCAATATACCAGGGCCGATCGTAGGTCCGATTCATCAGCCGCAATACCCGGCTGTTCCCACTTTGGGCAGGCAAGTGGATGTACTTACAGATGTTTTCGTACCGGGCCATGGTATGTAACACATCATCCGTAATATCCTTTGGATGCGAGGTGGAGAATCGAACCCGCAAATCAGGATGAATCTGCGCTACCATTTCGAGGAGATTGGCAAAGGTGGTGGGTGCAGAGGGCACAGTGGTAAGGGCATGAGGTAACTGGTTCTCCCCAGATTCTACCCTCTGCCCCAAGCCCTCTGCCACATGCCACTTATAACTGTCCACGTTCTGGCCGAGCAGTGTTACTTCGCGGTATCCTTGCTCGAAAAGCTCCTGGGCTTCCCGAACAATGCTGTGTGGGTCACGACTACGTTCGCGCCCACGGGTGAACGGCACTACACAGAAACTGCACATATTGTCGCAGCCGCGCATAATGGAAACGAACGCCGTAACCCCATTGGAATTCAGACGAATTGGCGAAATATCGGCATAGGTTTCTTCGCGGGAAAGAAACACATTAACGGCTTTCTGACCCGACTCGGCTTCTTCTACCAGTTTGGGAATGTCGCGGTAGGCATCGGGACCAGCCACAATGTCGACTACTTTCTCTTCTTCCAGCAGCTTGGTTTTCAGTCGTTCGGCCATACAGCCCAGCATACCCACCAACAGTTCAGGTTTCTGGCGTTTGAGGCCCGTCAGATGCTTGAGTCGGTTACGAACTTTCTGCTCGGCATTATCCCGAATGGCGCAGGTATTTAAAAAAATCAGGTCTGCTTCCTCGGCCGACGAGGTAGTTGCAAAACCGGCATTCCGCATGACGGCCGCTACAATCTCACTATCGGCAAAGTTCATCTGGCAACCGTAGCTTTCAATGTACAGTCGTTTTTTACCCACGGCCAGTTCCTCTTCAGAAGTACGGGGCAAATCAATCTGTTCCTTATCAGCCGGTTGAAGTATAGTTAGTTCGCTAATCACTGCCATTGCTCGTCGATGGTCGCTCCAGCGTAAGTTGATTGTGAGCTGTTGTTGACAGCATTTTTTTACGATTTGGCGACTCTTTTTTACAAAATTAAGAAGATTGACCTGAAAATCCTGTCATTTTGGCAGAAACTAGCCGTTAAATTTCGTTAATACGCTGGTCAACAGCGCTCTTCAGAAAGGTGAGCTAGAATGGATAGCCTACCCCAAAATTGATTACCAGCGGATTAGGCCCACTGGATAATTTGGCCAGGGAGAACTTGGGGAGAATAAATCGTTGATCAACGATCTCCCCTTTCTCATTAGTATATTTCCGGGCGGGGTCCCATACTTTGATCCCGCCATCGAAACGAATCACAAAAAATGAGAAGTCGATGCGTAACCCTACTCCCGTACCGACCGCAATTTGTGGTAGGAACGAATCGAACTGAAAAATTGAACCGGCACGAGGTTGATCAGTGGTTGCCGAACGACTTCGAAAAGCCCATACATTACCCGCATCGATAAAAACAGCCCCGTTTATATCCGCTCCGAGGTGAAATAAGCGCCCCCGTAATTCGGCCGACCCTTCGATCAATATATTACCCGGCTGCTCGAATAAATATTTAAACTGCCCGGTCAATGTGTCGATGGCGGGTTTTGATGGATCGCCCGACTGGTATGGGAACGCAGAGCCTGGTCCTAAACGCCTGGGTAGCCAGGCCCGGACACTGTTACTACCGCCCGCAAAAAACAACTTTTCATACGGGACTGGCCCTCCACCAGGACCATACCCATACGCCAACCCAGTATTGACCCGAAAGGCCAATGTGGTTCGGGAACGAATCGGTATGTAATGGCGATAATCAAAACTTGCCCGAAGGAATTTATAAAGCTGAACACCAATTCCGCCATTTTCTTCACTCCACTGGGAAACCGTCTTATCCGAAAAGAAATTGAGTGTTGTCCCCCCCGATTCCAGAACGGTACGAAAGAAATTAGCCTGCCGATTTTGCCCGGGCGTATTGGTATTGTATGTGTAAGCGAAGCTAAAACTTGAACTGAGCGACCGTCGAAAAAAGTTTAAATAAATCGTACTTCCCTGACTTCGCAAGGCCAGGAGCTGGTCGTAGAACGCCTGACTTATGACCTTATTGGTACCATCTCCAGCATTGATCAGGTTAATATCGGCAATTAGAAAATTAAATTGTTTGGCCGGAGTGGTTTGCCAGTTATAGGCCATTGTTGCCCGCAATAACGATCGGCGGAAATCGGGCCGGAAGGTATTATTGAAGCTTAAGCTAACCTGAGTACGAGGAGCGTAGGGCGTAAACCGAAACCGAAATCGACCAGGCAGCAGCATTTGTGGAAAAATAAGTGAACTGCTGACCCCTAATTCCTGCGATGCATACACGACTTTGTTAAAATTATTCGGATCGGGCACAAACCCGGTCTGCGCTTCTACCCCATAGCGTACGGAGGTTTCGAAGGTTTCCAGACCACCAAACATATTCCGTACCCGAAAAATCAGGCTTCCAAACCCACCCGGATACCCTTGCCCCTGATAGAATAATCCAGTAGCTCCTCCTTCGGCTGTCGCTTCGTATTTATCTAAGGGGCTGGCCGTAATGAGGGCATGCAATCGGCGATTGGTGGTGTCGATGAAATTGAGGTTGATGTATTTGAACTGATTCAGCATGAACAGCTGCCGCTGCGTGTCACGAAAGTTGGTCTGACTGTAAAGCTGATTGGGACGAAGCAGAATTTTTGATTCCAGTAACCGCAATGAAATATCCCGGCCACTTAGCATGTAGGTAATCCCGTTCCGTTTGGCGGTATCCAGCGGATTCATCATCGTGGGTTGCCCGCTGGTAGCCAAATCAATATTGGGGCTGATCTGCACATCGACATCCCCAATGTGATAAATCGGGTGCGATGATTTACCGGGTGGGTTCGCGATCAGAATGGCAACATCGACCGTACGACGGGTAGAATCACCCGGTTCGGCTCCCTCCAGATAGCGACGGGCATTTCCCCGCCGAATGGTGTCGACGTCCGTAGCCCGAATATACTGGCGGGAAAACGTGTAATACCCCCGATCACGTAGTAAGGACTCTATGCGAAGGCGCTCGCCCGACATGTTCTCAAAATCGAATCGTTCGCCTACTTTTAGTTTCGACTGGTCGAATGATTGCCGGACAATGGAATCAATCCGAGGGTCAGCAATCTGATAATTGATGTTGCGCAGGTAAAACCCTTCGTTTTCTCGAATCAGATAATTCACCCGAATCTGCGACCGACGAATCGTGTCGAGCGTATAGCTGGTTTTTGCATTGAAGAAGCCTTTGTCCGACAGGTATTTCTGCATTTTAGTGGCATTGGCTTTGGCATCTGCTTCGGCAAAATAAGAGGGGGGTTCGCCAAGGCTCCGCATCAGCCAGTTACCTTCTTCTGCCTTAAGGCGCAGGCGTTTCAGTTTTCGCCCATATTGCTTATTTAATTTTTTCAATGCCCTGGGCTGGTCGGCCAGTTGCTGGCTTTGCTGTTCAAATTCATTAGTTTTGGCCTGTAACTCCTGAACGGCCGCTTCCCGGTTGTATCGACGTAAACCCAATTGATAAAACCAAAGTGGTGGGGTGATCGGGAGTCCCAGCACCCGACGGTTCGGTTTCTGTGGAATCAGACTTTCGAGGTTTTCGCGGGAAATGGTTCGGTTACCCTTTACCGTTTGGGCCGTCAGGATATACTGATTGATGCCCAGCCGTTTGGTACTCAGGCAACTGGACAGAGAAACGACGATTACCAACAGGCTTATTCGCGATGTATGATGCAGGGTATTTGATGTATAGCTAACCAACCCATCATACATCCTACATCCTATATCATACATCTTTTTCATGCTTTCCAAAAATCAGCTTAAATACATACAATCGCTGCACCAGAAAAAATACCGGCAACACCATGGGGCCTTTCTGGTCGAAGGAGCCAAGAGCGTTCAGGAAGTTCTGCAATCAAACTTCCAGACCGAACTGGTCGTGGCGACCGAAGCATTTTACAAAGAAAACGTTCACCTTACAGATCGCCAACGAACAGCCGTCGAAATCGTTTCAGAAGCGGAGCTAACCCGTGCCGGAACACTCGAAAGCAACAATGCGGCTCTGGCTGTGGTCAGAACGAAAGAGAACCGGCCGCTATTGGCTCAACCAGACGAAATTGCCTTAGTTTTAGACGATATCCGTGACCCTGGCAATCTGGGTACGATTCTCCGCATTGCGGATTGGTATGGCGTTCGAAAAATTCTCTGCTCCGAAACAACCGCCGATGTGTATAACCCAAAGGTTATTTCGGCTAGTAAAGGCTCGTTTACCCGAGTAAACTGGTGGTATGGCAATGTGGTTCAGGTACTCTCGCAATTGGCTGGTACATTACCCGTTTACGGTGCCTTTCTGGATGGGGCCGATGTGCATACCCTTCCGTTCAAAAAATCCGGCTATTTGGTGATGGGTAATGAATCGAACGGTATCGGGCCTGACCTTGCCCGATACATAACCCAACCCGTTACCATACCCCGCTACGGAGAAGCCGAATCCTTAAATGTTGGTATTGCCACAGCCGTACTACTCGATAATATCCGGCGAACTACAGCTTAAATGCGCTTATCGGGAGCTATGCAGCCCTCTTCCGCATATCCGCCAATCTGATTAAATCAGCTTCGGCATCCATATATATACCTGTAAATCAATTCATTTCCTGACTACAAACAGCGTCTTGTAGTTTACAAAACTGTCTATTTGTCAGGCCGGACATTAATGAATCCATGTAGGCTTCTGTTCGAAGTAAATAATTTACACTGACAGGCTCCCATTGCTGATGAATAAACTGACAGTGGATTTCCACCATAAATCGATTCCAGTAGAATAGATTAATACGCTGGTCGGCTGTCTTCAGTACGCCAATAAAAACGCCATTAAAGTGTATATCCAAAAGGTGAGCCTGATGTATTGTACCGTTACTTTGATCAATTATCATTAGAAAAATATAGAGCTTATAATCGTATTAGTTTCTCCTCGGCCCAGCTTCGCATCCCCTGTATAAAGAGTGAATAATCACGGCAATTGATGCCTGTGATTTATCTACGAGTAGCCTCATTACAGATCATTTTTGTTCTGCCATTTCCTCGTTTTTTGGGTGTATGAAGGCTCGTTTGGCAAACAAAAGGCACCTTTCCTCCCTTTAAGCATCAGACGATTCGTTAGACGGTCGACGGTACCTAATAGTAACGGCTCAATACTATGAACGAAAGTAGTCCAGAATATATATGGTGGCAGAAAGGTATTATTTATCAAATTTATCCCCGATCCTTTCAGGACAGCAACGGTGATGGCCTTGGCGATCTTCAGGGTATTCTGAAGCGGCTGGACTACCTGAATAGCTTGGGGGTTACGGCCCTGTGGCTCTCGCCAATCTACCCTTCGCCAATGGCCGATTTCGGCTACGATATCGCTGACTATCAGACTGTAGACGCCATCTTTGGTTCACTATCCGATTTCGATGAGTTGCTGGCTGGAGTCCATAGCCGGGGAATGAAATTGATTCTGGACCTCGTTCCGAACCATACTTCGAATCAACATCCCTGGTTCCTCGAATCCCGCTCGTCGCGCGATAATCCTAAGCGGGACTGGTATATCTGGCACGACAGCAAACCTGATGGTTCAGCCCCTAACAACTGGCTCAGTGTATTCGGCGGCAGTGCCTGGGAATGGGACGAGCTTACCGGCCAATATTACTACCATGCCTTTCTGAAGGAACAGCCTGACCTCAACTGGCGAAATCCAGCGGTGCAGGAGGCCATGTTGGGGGTTATGCGATTCTGGCTGGACAAAGGCGTTGATGGGTTCCGGGTCGATGTGATGTGGCATATGATCAAAGACAAACACCTGCGCGACAACCCCATCAATCCCGACTACCAGCCGCATATGGCAACCTATGAGCAACTACTGCCCGTTTATTCTACCGACCAGCCAGACGTTCATGATATTGTCTTAAAAATGCGTCAGGTTGTCGACGCTTATCCTGAGCGGCTCCTTATTGGCGAGATATACCTACCTATCCATCAGCTTGTTGCGTACTATGGCATCGACGGCAAGGGAGCCCATCTGCCCTTTAACTTTCAGTTACTAACTCTACCCTGGGATGCACAGACAATTGCAGCTACCATCGACCAGTATGAAGGTCTTTTACCCAAAGGCGGCTGGCCCAACTGGGTATTGGGCAACCACGACCAACCCCGCATTACGAGCCGGGTGGGGGTCGAACAAGCCTGGGTGGCCGCCCTGTTGCTACTAACCCTACGCGGTACGCCAACCATTTATTATGGCGAAGAAATAGGCATGCGCGATGTCCCGATTCCCTTCAATGAGGTTCAGGACCCCCAGGGGCTGAATATGCCGGATAAAAACCTAAGCCGTGATCCCGCCCGGACGCCCATGCAGTGGAACCAAACAACGTATGCGGGCTTTTCCGAACGTAAACCATGGCTACGAGTGGCTCCTGATTTCGGCCGAAAAAACGTTTGGCGACAGGAAGACGATCCGCTTTCTATTCTATCATTTTACAAACGGCTCATCAACCTGCGGCAGCAGGAACCTGCGCTGATGGTTGGCGACTATGTGCCGGTTTATGCCACGTCGCAGCTCATCGCCTACATCCGGCAACTGGAAGGCCATCCACGTTTTCTTATTCTGCTAAATCTGAGTCACCGAACCGCTTATTTCAATGCCAAAGACAATCCACTTAGAGGCATTGTCGAAATCGCAACAACTCCCGAATGGGAAGGGGTCGAGGTGGCTGACCGCATTAGCCTTGGTGGCGACGATGGCTTATTGATACGCTTACTTGACGAGTAAATTAACGATACATGAAACCAATTGGAGCAACGTATACCGGTAATGGGCGCTGTATATTTACGGTATGGGCCCCCAAACGCAAATCGGTAACCTTACATATTGTACACCCCCAACCCCGGGAGCTACCCATGCTGTGCGACGAATGGGGCTACTTTAAACTCGAAGTTGAGGATATTGAACCGGGAACTCAGTATGTGTACCGACTCGACGACCAGGGCGAATTTGCAGACCCTGCCTCCCATTTTCAACCCAATGGCGTTCACGGACCATCGGAGGTCATCGATCACTCCGCTTATCGCTGGCAGGATGAGGGCTGGCGTGGTTTACCCTTTCATGACCTGATTTTTTACCAGATCCATGTAGGTACATTCACTGCTGAAGGTACGTTTGAAGCCATCATTTCCCGACTCGACAACTTAGCCAGTCTGGGCATAAATGCCCTGCAACTGTTGCCGGTTTGCCAGTTTCCGGGCGAGCGCAACTGGGGTTACGATGGGGTATATCCGTATTCGGTTCAAGACTCGTATGGTGGGCCAACCGGACTAAAAAAACTGGTCGATGCCTGCCACGCCCGTGGGCTGGCTATTTTTCTGGACGTAGTCTACAATCACCTGGGGCCAGAAGGCAACTACCTTACGCAGTTTGGCCCTTACTTCACCGACAAATACCATACGCCCTGGGGCAATGCAATCAACTATGACCGAGAATGGGCGGATGGCGTACGCGACTATGTGTCCAATAACCCGCTTTTCTGGTTTGAACAGTATCATGTCGATGGCCTACGCTTCGATGCCATTCATGAAGTGTTTGACATGGGCGCTGTCCACATTTGGGAATTGACGCATAGCAAGGTGTCCTATCTCGAAGAACGGCTGGGCCGAGCTCTTTATCTGGTAGCAGAGTCGGACCTGAACAACCCACGGGTGGTCAAATCACCCGATGTGGGCGGCTATGGTTTTGATGCGCAATGGCTCGATGATTTTCACCATGCGCTGCATGTGCTGATTCATAAACCGGGGCGCCAGCGCTATCATGATTTCGGCCGAATGGAACAGCTTGCCAAAGCGTATACCGATGGTTTCGTAGCCAGTGGCGACTATGCTTCGCTTCGCAAACGGAAATTTGGTCGCTCATCGGCAGGTATTCCTGGCGACCGTTTTGTCGTTTTCAACCTCAATCATGATCAGGTCGGTAATTTGCTCGGCACCGAACGACTCTCGCTCCTGGTCGATTTTGAACGTCAGAAAGTAGCTGCGGCTGCTCTCCTCCTATCCCCCTACGTTCCGATGCTGTTCATGGGCGAAGAATACGCTGACGAGTCGCCTTTCTATTACTTCGTCAGCCATACTGACACCGACTTACTTCAGGCGGTTCGGGAAGGCCGCAGGAACGATTTCAAGGCGTTCATTGGTGACGCCGAACTTCCCGATCCAGCCGACGAAGACACATTTAATCAATCGAAAATACGATGGCATACCCGAACTGAAGGGCGGCATGCCACCATGCTGCTGTGGCACAAACGATTAATCGAATTACGGCAATCAATACCTGCCCTGCGGAATGTCAGTAAAAACGACATTCGGGTTACAGTGCTGGGCCAATCAGGGTTTGTGTTACACCGCCAAACCATCGATGGACAACAACATGCTACGATTTTGTTCAATTTTTCGGAAGAGGTTATCACCTACGAGCTACCCGTCTGGGTTACGCAGTGGGATAAACAACTGGACTCAAAAGATGCCCAATGGCAGGAAACCACGCCAACGGATGTAACCTCACGGCCCGATCAATTAGCCCCTGGTCAATCTGTTCATCTGGCCCCCTGGAGTGTAACGCTATATACAGGCCGGTTATCCTACGAGTGGCGCTAATAATGGCACGCCAGAGGCACGTATTTGAGGCTATGTCTCTATTTACCTATAGACATCCAATGGCTTTAGCCAACCAGGTACTTTATTGAACACCCGGACACAACAATCAATTATCCGTAGACAAGCGCTCAATTAGTATCGCTTTTCCGTAATCGATTAGGTCGATGTATTGATCTGGCTGCCACTCGCCAGAGAAGGGAGCCAGATCAATACATCGGCCATCCATGACAGCCCGGTTACCAACCCAGGGCCCATTCCCCACTTCGGTCGGGAATGACACCAGTTACTTTACATCCCGAATCCATTGTTTTTACGCCCTGGGTCATGAGAAATCCCATTTCAACGTACCGAATCCAATTTCACAAGGACTTTACCTTCACTGACTTTGAACGCATTATCCCCTACCTTGATAAATTAGGCATCAAAACCGTATATGCGTCGCCCATTTTTGAGGCCGTTCCGGGAAGTGTGCATGGCTACGATGGCGTCAATCCGCAGCGAATCAATCCCGAGATCGGCACCGAAGAGCAGCTACAGCGTATCCATGAGGTATTAGCTCAGCGCGGTATCGGCTGGTTGCAGGATATCGTGCCCAACCATATGGCGTTTCATCCGGACAACCGCTGGCTCATGGATGTACTGGAAAAGGGCACCTTATCACTTTATAGTACCTTCTTCGACATCGACTGGAACAGTCCACATCATCAGGGCAGACTTATGGTGCCTTTTCTGGGCGACCCCCTGGATGACGTACTCAACCAAGGCGAACTAACCGTCTCTTATCAGGACAGGCGATTTGTACTTACCTACTTCGATACGGCATATCCGCTTCACCTCCGTTCCTATGCCTCCATTCTACAAGCGGCTAATGAGCCACCGTCCGAACCGCTTCGGGAGTTGTTGGTACAGTTGGCAGAACTGGACGATATAACCGACCCAACGACCTATGCCTTACACAGTACCGCCCTGCAGATAAAACTGGACGAATGGCTGCGGCAGTCTCCGGCTAAGTCGTTCTTGGGAAAATGTCTGCGTGCCCTGAATGAAAGCCCCGCCCAGCTAAGACGAATTATTGACGAACAAGCCTATCGGCTGTGTTTTTATGGGGAAACCGATTTCCGAATCAACTATCGGCGCTTTTTTACCGTCAACAGCCTGATCTGCCTCAACATTCAACACCAGCATGTATTCGACCATGTGCATCACTTTACCAAAAAACTGCTCGAAACGGGTGCCTTTCAGGGGCTTCGTATCGATCATATTGACGGCCTGTACGATCCCAGCCAGTATCTGGAACGGTTACGCCAGTTGGCAGGTGAAGACGCCTATATTATCGTCGAAAAAATTCTGAAAGACGATGAGGACTTACCCACCAACTGGCCCATTCAGGGGGCTACTGGCTACGGTTTTCTCTCTATCGTCAATAATTTGCTGACCCGAACCAGCAGTCAGGAAAGTTTTACCCGGTTCTACCAGGAATTAGTAGGGGATCGAAAAGTGGTACGTAAGGAATTGTACGACAAAAAAGCGTACATTCTTTTCCAGCACATGGGCGGTGAACTGGACAACCTGTTCCATCTGTTCAGAGAACTTCAGCTAGCCAACGAGGAACAACTTACTGCCCTGCCCAACGATACGCTGAAAGAAGCGATTGGTGAGTTTTTGATTCGATGCCCTGTTTATCGATACTACGGCAACCGGATGCCTCTTGACCCCACCGAAGCCGACGCCATCCGAAATATTTTCGACCACATTCGCCAACACAAGTCCCGATTATCTCCAGCTATCGACTTACTGGAAAAGGTGCTGCTGACCTGGCCCAGCGAGGAAAATACCGCTTATACGAACCGCGCCTTACAGTTCTACCAGCGTTGTATGCAATTTACGGGGCCCCTAATGGCAAAGGGCGTGGAAGATACGCTTATGTACACCTATACCCGCTTTATTGGGCACGACGAAGTGGGTGACTCTCCACTTTATTTTGGCCTGACGGTCGATGAGTTTCACCAGAAAATGATGGATCGGCAGGCCAAATGGCCCTTGGCTCTCAACGCCACATCCACCCATGATACCAAACGGGGTGAAGATGTACGTAGTCGGCTGAATGTACTGACCGATCTGCCCGACGAATGGCTTGATGAAGTACGAATCTGGCAAACGCTCAATCATCAGCTCAAAACGTCTGTAGTCATCGACGGCTCCGACGAATCGGATGAAGCGAATGGCGCCATCGAATCCCCTGATCCGAATGATGAGTACTTTATTTATCAGACCCTGGTCGGCGCTTACCCCATGCCGGACCAGGATGGGGAGGATTTCCCTAACCGCCTGGACGAGTATCTGCAAAAAGCGATACGGGAAGCAAAGCGCTATTCAAGTCACAACACCCCCAACGAAGCGTATGAAGAAGCCACCAAGGCGTTTGCCCGTAAATTGCTGGATACGAATCGGCCCTTCTGGAAACGGTTCGATGCCTTTTATCGGCAGATAGCCGACCTAGGTATTATCAATTCACTGGCTCAGGTTGTACTTAAATGTACCTGCCCGGGGTTGCCCGATGTGTACCAGGGTTGTGAAAGGTGGGACCTGAGTATGGTAGATCCTGATAACCGTCGACCTATCGACTTTGAACAACGCTGTGAGTCCCTCGATGCACTCCTGCATCACAGCAGCACGAATCGCTGGTCAGAACTGTGGCGGAGCCGCTACGATGGTCAGATCAAACTCCACCTGGTCTATACACTTTTGCAGGAATGTCGGCAACAGCCTGTTCTTTTTGCCGAAGGCCAATACACACCCCTGATGGTCGAAGGTTACTATAAAGATCATGTACTCGCTTTTGCCCGACACGACACCCAACACTGGTATGTAATCGCTATCCCGTTGGGCATTGCCCGGCTGTGTCGTGATCAGCAAACAACCCCTATTACTATCGACTGGAACGACACCCATATTCTGATACCCAATGAAGCGCCTAAACAATGGCAACACCGACTAACAAAGGCAGAGGGCATGGCAGAGACAGGAATCAGAGTTACCGACGTATTCGCCGATGTACCTTTAGGCGTACTTAAACTTGGCTCTGTTGACGCTTAAAAAAACAAAATAGGCAGGTGTTGTTTGCTGGTGAAAGGTGAACAGCCCCTGCCTATTAACTGATCAGTTCTTCATTAACGCATAGCCAGACGGGGCTTAAACTTGTCGGCTACTTTGTTTGAAATGGGTTTGATCGACATCAGGTAAGTATACATAGCCCCCAGATCTTTCTCCGTCATGCCTCCATACATCGTCCAGGGCATAATCGTCTGAAAGTCATTAGGCCCAACTTTGTGGGCTTTATAGTCAGCGCCGTACGTTTTAAACCGAGCGATAAAAGCCTCTTTGGTCCAGTTACCAATACCTGTTTCTTTATCAGGGGTTATGTTAGCCGTATAAAGCGTTCCACCGGGCATGGCAAACTCGCGTCCACCCGCAAACGATTTTTCAGGAATAATGCGACCTTGATCGACCTGAGTATGGCACTCGACACAGCCCGCGATCATCACCAGATACTGTCCCGTAGCCAACTCGTTTGCCGTATCGGGCATGGCCATCGGTTCGGCTTTTTTAGGAATGGTATTCAAAATAAAGTTGAACGGAAAATCAGCCTTGGATTCAGCCGGTTTCGATTCGATGGGTTTTATTGTGCGCAGATAGGCAATGATGCTTTGTACATCTTCATCATTCATTTTACCATAGTAAGGGTAAGGCATCACCGGAAAAAACGCATGCCCGTCGCGGCTAACCCCGGTCGTGATGGCTCGGTAAATTTCGCCATCTGTCCAGTTGCCTATACCGAAGGGGGTTATGTTTTTAGACGTAAACATACCGGGGAAGCCCATTTGCTGGTTAAACATCTCTCCGCCCTTACCCAGTGTACCAGCCGTTAAGGGGGCTGAAAAAAGGGTGTAATCGCGGGTGCTATGGCAGTCCATACAAACCGTCACGTGGTTTGCCAGATACTCTCCCCGCGCCACACGGGCTGGTGTTGCATTTACTTTTAGGGTCGGTGCTTCGCCTACATCGGGTAGAGCTAATTTTACATATGCCATTGCACCAAGTACACCCACAACGACTACACCAAGTACAATACCAATAACTTTTAAAGCCTTTTTCATATACGACTGGTCAAAAAGATTTGAGGTTTTAGGAACGTTAAATTATTGACCACCAAGCATTGGTAGCAAATCTGAAACGAAATTATCGCATCCGTTTATTAAACGGGCGAAATTTCATCTGTCTAAGGCCGTTTACCTCCCAGACAATGACCTTTGTGAACAATCAGCGGATTGTGGAGTAGGCAAACTCAGTAGACAACAAATGCACGGTTATCTATATACGATATAAACCTCGGTTCCGCAGAGTGCCAGAACCTTACTTATAAATGTAGCTTTCTGACCCGTTGGCTTTCGTAGCTGGTAGCCTAGTCGCTCACCATGTGCCAATTCTGTCAGAGCGGTTTACCAGATTACCAGCATCTGCTTTTGACCAGCTATTAAATGGATATATACGCGGGGACTGTTTTAAAAACCGATAAGTTATCATGCAGACCGATCGCCATGTAATCTTTCTCGTCCAGTTCAGGCGCAACCTGCGATAGTTCTTTAAAGGATAATAATACGGACGTCAATTCATTATGCTGCTGCCAATGTGATGCCATTCGGGTAATTAAGGCATAGGCACTTAAGCCAATAAGTTGGTTTACCTGCTTGTAAGGAAGCCGGGTGTGATGGATAACGCTCGTCATTATAGGGCTTTTCTTTCCCGGAAGTAACTTACCCAACAGGCTGTTGCCTTCGAGACTCAGCAGTTCAACCGATCGCTCTGTTTCTTCAGGCCGGTACGATTCGCTTTGCTGAATCTGTTTGTCCAACGTTTGATAAACGAGCCTTTTCCCAATCGTTGTCTGCAATTTCTGATGCAGACAAACCATCATTAAACAGACTGTCGATCGGAAGGCCAGATGCACACTAGCAACCGGAATAGCAATTTGCTGGGCTACGTTTTCGAGGTAGGTTTCCTCAGAAAGCAGTTGCCCAACACTGGCTGTAGCCCTCATAAACGGTTAAAGTTTAAGTAAGGAAAAGATAAACATACCCGTTTAGACGAGGGAACTACCCTTCGGTCTCTACTTGACAGTAAATGGATACTTATACCTTTTCCAAACTTTAGACTAACTCTACCGCATGGCCAACAATCGTCTAACCACCCAAAAGACTACCAGCTGATTATCAAACCATTAACTTAAAATACTAATCGTACAAAACCGTTCTGTACCCTTATTGATTGGCAATAGCAACGCCAATTTTTGAATCTGCCGTACCATAATAGAGAAACCATTTACCATGGAATGGCACCATGCCTTCCAAGAAAACCACCTGATTGACCTGGCCTTCCAGTTCATAGGGTTGATCGGGTTTGATAAAATGCGCTTCAGAACGATCCAGAAGCTTTACTGGATCAGTGGCGTCGAACAGGAGCTGCCCACCCGCATAAGCTCCTTCGGGCAGGTTTACATCACCATTTTTCGCATCGTTCATGCCATTGTAGATCAACAGAATACCTTTTTTGGTCAGCATAGCAAACGGCCCTGGTTCAAGCAGCCGGACGTCATGCTTGCCTTTGCGCGACTCAGCCACTACAACCGGCTGCCCGGACTCAGTTTCCAGCGGGTTCCAATGCAGAAGATCGTCTGAAGAGGCTAAACGAAGCTGCGGCTGATCGCCCCAGTACATCCAGTATTTACCCTGTATTTTCTGCGCTACAAATCGATCGCCAACGCGCTTACATACAATTGCCCCCGATTTCGACCAGCTATTTTTGTATTTACCATTCGCTGCTTCTCCGAAAGCAAGCCCCTGCTTTTGCCAGTCGGTCAGGTTTCGCGAGGTGGCTACGCAAAGTCGGGCTTTGTCGCCATCATAAGCCGTATAGGTCATCACATACACCCCATTGGGGCTCTCTACTACCCGTGGATCTTCGCATCCTCCCTCCCACTCATATACCTTCATGGGGTCGTTGTTCGGATAAAACACAGGCTTTGGCATCCGGTTGAAATGAATACCATCTGTGCTCACCGCCAGCCCCAGTCGCGATGTCCCTCCTACACTCCGGACGGTATCTTCGGCGCGGTACAGCATGTACACTTTATTGTTCCGTACCACAGTGGTTGGATTATAAACGTCTTTTTCCTCCCAATGGATGGTTTGTTTACGAACCGGACAGTCGAAGGTAGTCGTAGCTTTGGCAGAAAGAATTGGATTGTACGCATTTGCTTTTTGAAAAGGCCCCAGCATCCAGGGTTTTTCGGGTTTTGACTGGGCCAGCAGGCAGCCAGGCACGAACAGGGCAAGAAGAACTAGACGCTTCATCAAGAAAAAATTAAAGGTTAATTGGTTTAAAGCTTTACAGCTATACTATCGTTTTAAAAAGAACACTTGCTCTGCGAAATCAGTCAGGCAACATTTAGGGTTGGGCAGACCGTGTAACCTCATTACGCATACGGACGATCTCATTTTGCTACCACTGGCTTCACTTGGCAACAACGTTTTTACCTGGTTTCTCTTCGGCTATCAGTTCGTCGTGAGGCACCTCTGTCAACCAGCCACCAAACCATTTCGCCCGTTGCCGGGCTGCCTCTTCATCCTCCAGTTCCAGTAGTCGGATGCCTCCAGGCTGCTCAATCGTTGGCTCTTCATAAACGATCTGTAAACCTACCCAGGCCAGGTACGAATTGAGCGTTGTTTCTAACGGCTGATTGCCAAAAATACACAGGCTATAATACCAGTCCAGCGATTCGCCTGCTACCTGTTCGGTTGCCTTCCGGTAGTCATCGAGTGTATACCCAACAAACGGTTTCCCAAATTGCTGCCACATCAGCCGCATAACATCATCCAGTGAACGCGCATGGTTTGTCAGTTGGCGAATGTGCAGGTCCAGGATCAGAGCGACAATCGATCCTTTGTGATAGACCGACACTTTCCGGTCGGGAACGCCCTTATCATACCCATCGAGCCACAAATCCCACGACGACTCGGTCAGCGACTGAAAAGCCCGCCCGTTGGCTTCAAAATGACGTTTGAACAATACCTGCAATTCCTTCAAATACGCTTCGTCCGTAAAAACCCCCGACTGCCGAAGCATCAAATCGCCGTAATAGGTGGTTACCCCTTCGGCCACAAAACAGGTTGGAAAATAATTTTCCTTCGTAAAGTCGTAAGGCAGTAATTCGGTGGGGCGAATCCGAATGATGTTCCAGGCATGAAACAACTCGTGCGACGAAACGCCCAGTAAATCCTGATACAAACCTTCCCCTTCGTCATTCGGCCCAAGTACAAGTACGGTAGAATTTCGATGTTCCACACCATGATAATAGGGCACGGTTAGCACCAACGTCAGAAAATGATACGCCTTTTCAGGAAACTCCCCAAACAGGTCGATCTGCTTCTGCGAAAATCGGCTGAAATCCTGCACAATCCGGTCAGGATTGAAGGTAAGCTCGCCATCCGTCCGGCGTCCGCCATGAATCCAGACATGGAATGTGGTTTCACCAATCGCATACTGACTATGCTGAAGCGTCGGAGCGGCTAGAATGGGGCAATCGACCAGTTCATAAAAATCGGCTGCCCAAAGTGTTTTAGCCTCACGCTGCTCCAGGCCACAGGCAATTGTCCAGCCGTCGGGTATATCCAGGTTAAGGGTGCAAGGGTCCTGGATACGTCCCTCGGCATACAGGCAAAGATTGACCGGATTGACGTACATCAGGATCTCGCTCACAAAACTGCTGCCTGCATTCAATTGATTGGGAGTCGATACCAACGCGTAGTAATTGTAGTGTACAGTCAGTTCAGATGCACCATTCGTTTGCACCAGCCAACGGTCTTTGGTAAGCTTCCGAAAAGGGAGTGGGTTACCAACCCCATCAACAATCGTAAATCGCTGGATATTTTTGGCAAACTGCTGCAACTCATATCGCCCTGGTCGCCAGGCGGGTAGCTGTAACTCAACGTCAGTAGTGTCGATGGCAGTCAGTCGAGCTTCAACGGCTATGTAATGCGGGTAAAGAGGATCAGCAGACAGGCGATAATGCATAGTTCTGGTTACATTTAGTTGAGTAAAGGTATGGTTGTTGATGCGTGTACAGGCGAACTAAATTCACCAAATACAAATCTAAAACAAGGTCTTGGTAAACTAATGCAATTCTGCTATCTTTGCGGACTCATTTGGAAAACAAGAGTTTTAGGCAAGATAGATCATGAAAAGAACGTACCAACCATCGAACCGGAAGCGGAAAAACAAACACGGTTTCCGTGAGCGTATGGCTACTGCCAACGGCCGCAAAGTATTAGCTGCCCGTCGGGCTAAAGGTCGGCATAAACTGACCGTCTCGGACGAGAAAAAAGGCGATCGCTTTAAAATCTAGTCATTAGTTGTCAGTCGTTAGCCAATTTTGGTTGGCAACTGACGACTAACTCCTATCGATTAAGGACTCTATGCTGCAAACCTTCACCAAATCCGAACGGCTTTGCAGCAAAAAGATTCTTGGCGAATTATTTAAGAGAGGTAGTACGACTGGGCCACAGCAGGCTGTCAGGACGTTCTACCTTTTTCCGTTTCGGGTGCTTTATCTGCCTCAGCCCGAATCCGATTCTTCAGGCAACGTTTCGCTTCCTGCCATCGTCATTACTGTGCCCAAACGAACGTTCAGGCGAGCCGTTGACCGTAACCTCATTCGTCGGCGGGTACGGGAAGCCTATCGCCTTAATAAACAGGCATTTCAGATCGAAAATCCATCCAACGGTTCGTCAACACCGGGATATATTGCCTTTCTTTATACCGCCAAACAGATAATTTCGTTTGAAGAAATAGAAAAAGGTATGAAATTAGCTATAGTAAAATGTAGCGTAAAGAATTGAAGACCGGGCCAAGGGGATGATCTTTCCCTCCTGGCCTCATGCTTCTTCTTTAGTCTGCATACTCCGGCGGTCCGGTCTTCAATTCTTCACTCAATATGCGCTTTTCTAAACGCCTTACTCTTTTAGCCTCGTCGGCGCTGGTAGCGGGTGGCATTGGCTTCTTCTCCTTCAAGACCGATGACCGGTTTTTTGAAATCGCTCGTAATCTCGACATCTATGCGACGCTCTTCAAAGAGTTGAATTTATACTATGTCGATGAAGTGAACCCAAACCGCATGGTCAAGACCAGTATCGATGCGATGCTAAAAGCCCTCGACCCTTACACCAACTTCTTTGCAGAAGATGAAATCGAGGACTATATGACCATGACCACGGGTCGCTACAATGGGATCGGGGCACTGATCGGGCAACGCCAGGGCAAGCATATTGTACTAATGGTGTATGAGGGAACCCCCGCCGAAAAGTCAGGACTACGTATTGGGGATGAAGTGATTAAGATTGATGGGATCACGCTGAAAAACGTCAAAGAATCCGATCCCGGCAAACTGCTGAAAGGGCAGAACAATACAGCTGTAAAACTGACCGTACAGCGCTATGGCGAAAAGAACCCAGTAGATCTGAGCGTAGTTCGGGACGTGGTTAAAATGACCAATGTACCCTATTACGGGATGATCTCTGAAGATGTGGGGTATATCGATCTGAAAGACTTCACCGCTACAGCCTCACGCGAAGTTCGGTCGGCTTTTCAGGAATTGAAGGGCAAGGGCATGAAAAAACTCGTGCTGGACGTTCGTGAAAACCCCGGTGGCCTGCTCAATATGGCCATCGACATCTGTAACACGTTTATTCCTAAAGATTCGGAAGTAGTAACTACCAAGGGAAAAGTGACCGAATGGAACAAAACCTATACGGCCCTCAATCCTCCTCTAGACCTCGAAATTCCGATCATCGTACTGACCAATAGTCACAGTGCTTCGGCGGCCGAAATCGTGTCGGGCGTTATTCAGGACTACGACCGGGGCGTGTTGATCGGTCAGCGAACCTATGGCAAAGGTCTGGTACAAACCACGCGTGAACTGTCGTTCAATACCAAGTTAAAAATCACTACTGCCAAGTATTACATTCCAAGCGGACGCTGCATTCAGGCAATCGACTACAGCCACCGTAACCCCGATGGCAGCGTGGGTAAAATCCCGGACTCGCTGAAAACAGCCTTCAAAACCAAAGCCGGTCGTGTGGTGTACGATGGAGGGGGCGTTCTGCCCGATGTGGTTATCGACGCTCAGGCTCCGACCCCCATTGCGCTTAGCCTGACCAATAAAGGGTTGATCTTCGATTACGCTGTCAAATACCATCACGATCACCCCACGATTAAGCCCGCCCGTGAGTTCAAGCTTACCGACGCTGAGTATGCAGAGTTTACCAAATGGCTGGCCGATAAAGAATATGACTACACTACCCAGGTTGAAAAAGATTTGGGTACCCTTGAAGCCTCAGCCAAAAAAGAGAAGTATTTCGATCAGATTCAGGACCAGTTGAAGTCTCTGAAGACCAAAATGTCGCACAGTAAAGACGCCGACCTGAACACGTTCAAAACTGAAATCCGGACGTTGCTGGAACAGGAAATTGCAGGCCATTACTACCTGCAAAAAGGCATTAAAGAAGCTTCTTTCGCTACCGATCCAGAGTTAAAAGCAGCCCTTGACCTGTTTAAAGACATGGGGCGGTATCAGTCGATCTTAAAAAGCAAGTGAACACTGAATGCACGTGAAGAATAGCAGTTAACGTAATGGCTATTCTTCACCTACATTCTGTATTCACATTTCTCTTCATGCTTATTCTTTCCATCGATACTTCTACGGCTTCCTGCTCGGTAGCCCTGCATCAGGGCTTGCAATTGCTGGGTTGCTACGAACTGTTTACGGAACGTACGTCGGCCGCCATGCTCACTACACTGATCCATGACGTCGTTCAGCAGGCAGGGTACGAACTGATGCATCTGGATGCCCTTGCCGTTGCCAAAGGTCCCGGTTCCTACACAGGTCTTCGCATTGCGGTTTCTACCGCCAAAGGGCTTTGCTTTGCTTTGGACAAACCATTGCTGGCGATTAATACGCTAACCGCTATGGCTGAGCAGGTTCGGGCCTATTATCCGGCCGATTACCTGCTTTGTCCGATGATCGATGCCCGGCGAATGGAAGTGTATTGTGCTTTATACGATACAACGGGTCGGGAACGGCAGCCGACATCAGCTCAGATTATTGATCAAACGTCGTTTAGCGATTGGCTCAAGGAAGGCCCCGTTGTCTTTTTTGGCGATGGAGCTGCCAAATGCAAAAGCCTGTTGAGTGATCAACCCAATGCCGTTTTCCCGGCAATACATCTGGTGCCTTCAGCCCGTACTGTAGGTCAGTTGGCTGTACAGGCTTATGCCGATGGTCAGTTTGAGGATCTGGCTAGCATTGAGCCGTTTTACCTCAAAGATTTCATGACAACGCAGCCCAGAAAAATGGTGCTTTAGCGCATTTCTGACCGATTTGTTGGAATGCAAAGGAATAGTCTATGGCTAATCCAAGTTGGCCATCCCGAAATCGCTCTGGAAGAATGTGCGGGAATGTGCGGTTTTTGTTCTTATTTCGCCCCGACAACCGTCTATCTCCTGTCCTGTGCAGATTATTGTTGATATTGGTAATACCGACGCTGTTTTTGGGCTTTATAATCAAACCGTCTGGCACACCATCTGGCGCACTCCTGCCCGAAAAGATGAATCCGCCGAATCGTATGAACGACGACTCCGGCTCTGGTTACTGGAAGCCGATATTCCACTTAGTGCCATCGAAACTACGGTAGTAAGCAGTGTTGTGCCTGACCTTACGCCCACCATACGGGTTATGTTGACCGAGTTGTTTGGTTTTACTCCTGTTGTTGTTGGCCCTGGCGTTTATCCTTTGTTGCCTCTCGAAATTCTGCGCCCGCATGAGATTGGCACCGATCTGGTCGCCAACGCCCTGGCCGCTTACATGCATTATCAACGCAACTGTGTGGTTGTCGATTTTGGAACGGCCCTCACCTTTACCACGGTTTCGGGCGAAGGTCAGATTTTGGGAGTTGCCATCGCACCGGGTCTGAAAACAGCCATCCGTTCGCTTTTCGCCAATACGGCCCAGCTACCGGAAGTACCTATCGAAGTGCCGGCATCTGCATTGGGCACCAGTACAACCCATGCCATTCAGGCGGGGGTGGTATTGGGTTATGAAGGACTGGTACGCACCCTGGTTTCCCGCATTCGAACCGAACTGGCGGGCGATTGCATTGCCGTAGCTACAGGGGGGTTGTCGCAGCGGATTCCATCGTTAAACGATGTGTTTACGGATATTGTACCCTCACTAACCCTGGAAGGCGTCCGATTAATTGGTGACTTTGTAACGTCTTCTACCGACCACTCGTAGAGGTTTTTATACGTCAAATCCATATAAGTTACCCTAAACTTTGTTAATTAAAACAGAGCTTAGGGTAACTTATTTTTTTGTACTATACCAATACGTAAAAAATCAATTGAAAATTTAAGGACCATTAGATAAATCTATCTTTAGCGAGGAATTGAATCAAATTACCGAAAAATAGAATGATCTTTTGTTTTTCACCTATCCGTTCTATTGTATCTACATATAATTTAAAAATAGAAAATTGCATTATTAAATATCGACTAACAGGCTATATACGAAATAATTAACTTCATAAGCAAATCATATCAGGTATTCCTCGAAATCTGACATGGCTTACTGATAAACCAACTTCTCACCAAACAGTAGATGCAATGACATTTCGTTACTTATTAATACTAATAACACTAATTGTATTTTCCCAATCTTCCCCTAGCCAGGCTTCAGTACCTAAACCCGTCTGGCAAAATGGGAAATTAGTCTTTTGGGACAAAACCAGCCTGGCAGGCGATATCTGCTATAATTGGCTAACCGAAATGGTTCTGTTCCGTACTGAGGATGGACGGTTGCAGGCCTATTCTGCGAATCAGGTTAGTCAGTTCGGCTGGTTTGATTTTAGCATACACAGATACCGGGATTTCAGAGCCTTACCGGATGAGGGGAATCGGTCAGCCCATAAGCAGTCGTTTTTCGAAGTCTGTCAGGATGGCCCACTGGCGGTAGTCAGACGACTCAGGCCACGACGGGGTTTGCGAAAAATTGCGTTTACGCATCCCGCCTACTATACCGATCATCCAACCATGGCCGACAATCCAGAGTATTTCGAGTATTTTGTAAACGATGGCGACCATTTACGGGCACTCGATCGGTTTTATGCAGACGTATATGAACCTTTAATGACCCGCTACGATCAACAGCTTAAAAAATACATCGATACGCATAATATCAATGACCGCTTACTTTTCGGGCGATTGCTGGTCATCAATCACTATAATCTGCTGATTGAGCAGGACGCCAAGACGGCCTCTGCCAAAGGTCGGGATAAAGCTCAGGAAGAGTAGGTCGACCGAACGAAAGTCGCCGGTCTGCTCAGTCTACGGTCAGCCACCTAAACTGACAGGCCGTTTCGCTACAACGGGCTATTCATCAGTAGGCTTTATTTCATCGCCCGGAATTTGCTGAGCACGTTTTTTTCGTTTCCGTAGAGCGTCGTTGAGCAGGTATTCAATTTGCCCGTTCACACTTCGGAATTCTTCCTGAGCCCACCGTTCCAATTCTTTTAGTGTCTCCGGCTGAATCCGTAAAACAAATGCCTTTTTTTCAGCAGCCATCTCTTTTTAGAAGTGAGGAGCGAGGAGCAAGGAGAGAATCCTCGGCGGCATTTTTGCCCCAGCCATTCTCACCCCTTGCACCTCGCTCCTAATACTTAATTATACAGGGTTCCCGCATTTACGACCGGGCTAACCGCTTTTTCGCCACATAATACAACCAGCAGATTGCTTACCATGGCCGCTTTTCGTTCCTCATCCAATTGAACTACATCCTTTTCGGCAAGCCGGGCTAAAGCCATCTCGACCATACCAACGGCCCCTTCCACAATCTGTTTCCGGGCCGACACCACAGCGGTTGCCTGCTGGCGCTGAAGCATGGCTCCAGCAATCTCAGGCGCATAAGCCAGGTGACTAATACGTGCCTCCATTACCCGAACCCCTGCCTGTCCGAGCCGTTCGTCCAGTTCCTGTTCCAGAAATTTATTAATCTGGCCTGTATTATCGCGCAAGGTAACGGTTTCATGTTCATCTTCCATGTTATCGTAAGCATGAGAACTGGCTAAAAACCGCACAGCCGCTTCGGACTGAATCTGTACAAAATTAGCGTAGTTATCCACGTCGAACAGGGCTTTGGCCGTATCGGCAACCTGCCACACCACAACGGCTGCAATCTCAATGGGATTCCCCATTTTATCATTCACTTTGAGTTGCTGTCCGTTCAGGTTACGAGCCCGCAGGCTGATCCGGGTTTTACTGTACAGTGGATTTACCCAGCGTAAACCAGTTTCTTTAATGGTTCCAACGTACTCACCAAAAAAAGTAGCGGCAATGCCCTCATTTGGGTAAATGACGATTATCCCTTTCAGGATAAAAGCGCCCAGTAAAAACAGAAACCCTCCCAGAATAGGGCTATAGCGCACTGAGAGGGCAGCCAGGCCAAAACAGACCAGGCCAATCAGTATAAACACGTAACCCGAAACAGAGGTAAGTCTTTTCTCTTCCATGTCAGTAAAAATTTAGTTCAGATATGCTATCATTTTGATAGCACAATGATAGTCAAAAATAAGGTACGTTATTCAGAAACGGGAGGAACGGTAAGGTGGCCCGATCAACGGCCATTGGCGTATATGATTTATGCCAGGCTATGACTATGAAGCGGAGAGCGGAAAAAATTTTGTCATTGGTTCATGCGTACAATCCGTTTACGCTAGTAATGCCCCGGTATAAACCGTATATTGCAAGCTTTGTCCCGGGCCACTACCTGATTATAAATAACGAACAGCGACTAAGTAGTTATGCTTACTTTGCCGACTTTACGAAACACGGATTCAACCCAGGAAGGAGGCTCGTGCTGTATGCCAACATAGCTGACTATTTGGATGAACTCCTACAAAATAGAGAATAGCCAATAGAGTTTCTTTGCAACGTAATCGTAACGGGATTTACAACTAAACCACAGAAAGTACAGTGTCTAAACCTACCAATCGTTTTGCGGTCATCTTAATTACAGCTCTCTTTTTTCTGTGGGGATTCGCCCTAAATATGAATCCTATCCTGATCCCGCATCTGAAAAAGGCCTGTCAGTTAAGTGATGTTCAGTCTGCGTTTATCGACTCGGCTTCGTATATCGCCTATTTTCTGATGGCTATACCTGCCGGGCTTTTTATGAAACGCTATGGCTATAAGGCAGGTATTACACTGGGATTACTTCTGTTTGCAGGTGGTGCTTTTTTATTTTATCCGGCCGCCGATTCGCTCCAATTCAGCTTATTCTTGATTGCGTTGTTTGTGATTGCCAGCGGCTTAACCCTACTCGAAACAGCGGCTAACCCCTACATCACCGTCCTAGGCGATCCAGAAACGGGTACCCAACGACTTAATTTTGCCCAGTCGTTCAATGGCCTGGCTGCTTTTCTGGCTCCGTTGGCTGGTGGGCAATTTATTTTGTCGGGCAAAACCCTCTCGGTTGCCGACAAACAGGCTATGTCGGCCGATCAGCTTCAGGCGTATCTGAAAGAAGAAGCGTCGTCGGTACAGGTTCCGTTTCTGCTCATTGGTGGCTTTGTGCTATTGGTTGCCCTGCTCATCAGCCGAACGTCGTTGCCTACCATCAGCGATGACGACGACTCACCATCAACCAACCAGGAATCGATTTTGACGGAAAAGAATTTGATTACAGGGGTAATTGCTCAATTTTTTTACGTAGGTGCCCAGGTTTGTGTGAGCAGCTTCTTTATTCGCTTTGTTAGTCAGGCAGCCAATATTACCGAAAAGCCCGCTGCTACCTTATTATCAATAGCCTTGCTGGCCTTTATGATTGGGCGTTTTTTTGGCACTTTCCTGATGCGGTTCATAGCCCCACCCCGTTTACTGGCCTTATATAGTCTGCTCAATATTGGGCTATTGGCTGTTGCAGTAACGGGTCATGGCCAAATGCCGGTCTATGCCCTGATCGGAGTCGAGTTTTTTATGTCGATTATGTTCCCAACCATTTTTGCCCTTAGTATCCGGGGGTTAGGTTCGAAAACCAAGTTGGGGTCTTCGCTTGTTATTATGGCGATAGCGGGAGGAGCGTTCTTCCCGGTCATCATGGGTCGGGTTTCGGACCTGACCACCATGCAAACGGCCTACCTGGTACCAGCCTGCTGTTTCTTACCGATTCTCTATTTTGCGGTAAAAAACTTCACGGTAAAGAATGTAGCTCTAACGACTTCGCACTAGAGCAATAAGAAAGGAATGTGGAACTCATCGTCAAACGTATAGCAATGCTCACAATAAATAGACTTGACTTCACGAATAAGGATACGCTTTCCCTACTCAAACAAGCTCCATTTCCGGTTAAACGTCTTTACTGGATTTACGGTGTTCCAACGGATTCCATTCGGGGAACGCATGCCCATCGGGCTTGTCAGGAATATTTGATTGTTCTACAGGGGCAGCTTACCATCGATTTGAAAAGTACGGAGGGCGAAACCTACCAGCTTCACCTTACCGAACCCGGTCAGGCCGTATACATTCCAACCATGCTATGGAAAGAAATTCGATTTGCCACCGACACGGTATTGCTGGTAGCCGCATCTGAGTTGTATGATCCGGCTGACTACATCTACGAAGACGAATTCAACCGATTGTGCCCACAACTGGCTTAAGATCCATAAACTCGTTAGTAGTGTAGGTTGGTTTTCTGGAAAAGTCCCACCGGTTTGTGTGTGGACTTTCTTTTTGGAAATCGCTTCTGATGACGAACACGTCGGCCCAACCCAAATACAAAACCGACAAATACAACCTTAACTTTACCGGCATTTCTTATCGTACAAAACATATGGATTTACAACTGCAAAACAAGGTTATCATCGTTACAGGCGGAGCTAAAGGCATTGGTGAAGGTATAGTAAAAGTACTGGCAGCCGAAGGGGCCATTCCCGTAATTATTGGCCGTAATGAAGCTGATAACCTAAAGGTGGTAGCTGAACTGGAAGCCGATGGAAAACAGGCTTTTCAGGTAGCAGCCGAACTCACCCAGCCAGAAGAATCAGAAAAAGCCGTTAAAGCCGTCATTCAACAATTTGGTCGCATTGATGGAGTTGTCAATAATGCCGGTGTCAACGATGGAGTTGGGCTAGAACATGGCAATTACGACGCGTTTATGGCCTCGCTGCACAAAAATCTGGTGCATTATTACCTGATTGTCCACCACGCCTTACCCGCATTAAAAGAATCGAAAGGTGCCATTGTAAACATCAGTTCCAAAACGGCCGAAACAGGGCAGGGAGGAACATCGGCTTATGCAGCCGCAAACGGCGGGCGCAATGCCCTAACCCGAGAATGGGCTGTTGAGTTGCTTAAATACGACATTCGGGTCAATGCCATCATCGTAGCTGAATGCTGGACCCCACTATACGAACGCTGGATTCAAACCTTACCAAACCCCGAAGAAAAACTGGCCTCCATTGTGGCGAATATCCCGCTCGAAAATCGGATGACCACGGCTGAAGAAATTGCCAATACAACAGCCTTCCTGTTGTCGCCCCGTTCGAGCCATACTACCGGCCAACTACTGTATGTCGATGGGGGGTACGTTCACCTCGACCGCGCTTTAGCCAACGCTTCTTAGCCTGTCTGAGCCATCAATCCAGTTTTTGCAGAACACTCCATTTTATGCAAACATTAGTCTGTACAACGCCGGGGCAATTAGCGTATCTACCAGGCGAGAAACCAAGCTTACAACCCGATCGTACCCTCCTGCGTATTCGCCGGATTGGTATCTGCGGCACTGATTTACACGCCTTTGAAGGCACGCAGCCCTTTTTTAACTACCCCCGAATTCTGGGGCATGAACTGGCAGCCGAAGTAGTTGAGGCCAGCAATGCGCCGGGTTTTGAACCGGGCGAAGCCGTTACATTCCTTCCTTATTTCAACTGCGGTCACTGCATTGCCTGTCGATCGGGAAAACCCAACTGCTGTGTCAATTTGCAGGTAAGTGGTGTGCATACCGATGGGGGCATGGTCGAATATTTATTGGTGCCCTCTCATACACTGGTTCACGGCAATGGACTGAGCTTCGATGAACTGGCGCTGGTTGAGCCATTAGCGATTGGCGCTCATGGTGTTCGTAGGGCAGGTGTACAACCGGGCGAATGGGTATTGGTCGTTGGGGCAGGCCCCATCGGATTGGGCGTTATGGAATTTGCCCGTATTGCGGGCGGTAACGTCATTGCACTCGACATCAACGAATCAAGGCTGGCATTTTGCCAGAACCGATTGAAGGTTGCCCATACAGTACTAGCCACTGCGTCTGATGTGTATGAGCAATTATTCGCGCTTACTAACGGCGATATGCCCACAGTTGTCATCGACGCAACGGGTAGTTTACGGGCGATAAACAACGCGTTTCAATACATGGCTCATGGTGCCCGATACGTATTGATTGGCTTGCAGAAGGGTGAGATTAGTTTTAGTCATCCCGAATTTCACAAGCGGGAAGGTACGTTGATGAGCAGTCGAAACGCCACCCGCGCCGATTTTGAACACGTCATTTCGTCGATGAAGGCTGGTCTGGTCGATCCTACGACGTACATCACGCACCGGGTGGCGTTTGGGCAGGTACGCGATGAATTTGCCAGTTGGCTTGACCCTGCCAAGGGCGTTATCAAGGCGATGGTGACGCTGGACGACTAAACACGACTCCATACAATCCGTTTTACGGTCGGATACGCGTTGGCCAACGCGTATCCGACCGTATTTCTTTTTAGCGCATCGCGTCCCTTCTACTGCTGTATAAGGTATTTTTTCGTACGAAATCAGTTCTCGCTATTGGCTCGTATGAACAAAACTTAGCGCCTTCAAACGCTAACTCTGCAAACGCCAATCCTTTTCACTATTTTTGCGGGCTAAAATCCTGGTCAACGAACGAGTTGACTGACCATTGACGATCATGCTCCTGAGTGAACAAGAAATAAATCGCCGACAAAAACGCGAAGAATTAATGCGGATGGGGATTGACCCCTACCCTGCCGAACTGTTTGACGTAACAGCCACGATTGCCGGTATTCGGGCGGCTTTCCCCACCATCGAGCCCGAACAGGACCTTTCGGGCGACAGTCATTGGGGCAACATTCAACTAGCCGGACGCCTGATGGGTTTCCGCATTATGGGGAATGCTTCCTTTGCCGAAATGCAGGACTCGACCGGACGGATGCAGCTCTATTTCCGGCGTGACGATCTCTGTCCTGGCGACGACAAAACCCTGTATAACACCGTCTTCAAAAAATTGCTCGACATTGGCGACATCGTTGGTGTACGGGGAAATGTATTCTCGACCAAAACTGGTGAACTATCGGTTTATGTTCGGGAATTTACCCTTCTCAATAAATCGCTACGTCCTTTGCCTGTCGTAAAAGAGGTTGTCAATGAGCAGGGCGAAAAAGAAGTGTACGACGCATTTACCGATCCAGAACAGCGGTATCGTCAGCGATACGTCGACCTCATCGTCAATCCGCAGGTTCGTGACGTATTTATCAAACGAACGAAGCTGGTCAATTCGATTCGGCAGTACCTGAGCAATAAAGGCTATCTGGAAGTTGAAACCCCTATTCTTCAGCCAATTCATGGGGGCGCAACCGCGCGGCCTTTCCGCACGCATCATAACTCACTCGATATGACGCTGTACATGCGGATTGCCAACGAGTTGTACCTGAAACGATTGATCGTCGGCGGCTACGATGGTGTATTCGAGTTTGCCAAAGACTTCCGGAATGAAGGGATGGATCGTACGCACAACCCGGAATTTACGCAGGTTGAATTCTACGTTGCCTACAAAGATTACCTCTGGATGATGGATACCATCGAGGAGATGGTCGAAAAAGTGGCACTGGATGTAGCGGGAACCACGAAAGTGACGGTTGGTAGCAACGTGATCGACTTCAAACGCCCCTGGAAACGAATGACCATGTTCGAAGCCATTCAGGAATACACAGGCGTTGATGTGTCGGCCATGGAGGAAGATGAACTGCGGCAGGTAGCCCAAAGTCGTGGTATCGAGATCGACAGCACCATGGGCAAGTCGAAACTGATTGACGAGCTGTTTGGTGAAGCCTGCGAACCCAACCTGATTCAGCCCACGTTCATTACCGATTACCCGGTCGAGATGTCGCCACTGACCAAAAAGCACCGGAGCAAACCAGGTCTGGTCGAACGGTTCGAAGCAATCTGCAACGGAAAAGAAATTGCAAATGCCTACTCCGAGCTAAACGACCCTATTGACCAGCGTGAACGATTTGAGGATCAGCTTCGACTAGCCGAACGGGGCGACGAAGAGGCTATGGCCCTGGACGAAGACTTTTTGAGAGCACTTGAATACGGTATGCCCCCTACGGCCGGCGTAGGTCTGGGTATTGACCGACTAACGATGATAATGACGAACCAGCCTTCTATTCAGGACGTGCTGTTTTTCCCACAGATGCGGCCTGAGAAGAAAGTTGACCAATCGGGCGAAGGCGATTTTGTCGCTGCCGGTGTACCGGCCGAGTGGGTAGCTGCCCTGCAAAAGCTAGGTATTCTGACGGTCGAACAGCTACGGGCAACGAATCCCAACAAGTTGTTCAATGATCTTGGCGGAGTTCGTAAAAAACTAAAGATGGACGTAGCTATGCCTCGTATCGAGGATGTTCGTGGCTGGATAGCAGATTAATTCATAAATCAGATTCGTCAGCCCTGAAAATGAACGGCTTCATTCATTTTCAGGGCTGACGAATCTGATTTTCACAGACTCAACCTAATCGGCTATTTTCTGCACCTTTACGGCGTTCAATCCTTTTTTGCCGTCAATCACTTCAAACTGTACCCGATCTTTCTCACGGATGGTAATTCCGTTTAAACCGGTAATGTGAACGAAAATGTCTCTGTTGGTACCGTCTTCAACGATAAATCCGTAGCCTTTACTCTCGTTAAAGAATTTTACTTCACCTGTTTGCATAAAACTTAAACAATTAAACAATTAAACATTTAAAGGGTCAGTTATTAACAAAGATTCAGGAAACAGATACCAGACCATCCCGTTACCAGGGTACTTAGTTGATAATCAACGAACTTTGTTAAAAAAATAGCTAAAATCGGCACTTACGCACCGCTACAGCCGTTACAACACAAAGAAAACAAAAATGTTCCGACTTCAATGAGTTTACCAACACTTTTTAGCTAATTTCACTAAGTTTATATTGCTTTTTTATCCAAAGAGCAAACAATCTACCAAAAACCCGGTTTGTTCTTCGTCATATCATTGCCCAGATCTTTTGGCACTTCATAGAATAAGAAAATGGACAAGATACGTTACTTCATTGAAAATCAAGCTTTTGGCGTATGCGCCCGCCTAGGTGAGAAAATGAATATCTCAGCTAGCAGTATCCGTTTATACTTTATTTATACCTCGTTTCTGACTTTAGGCTCTCCCGTTGTACTTTATCTGATACTGGCTTTCTGGATGGAAATGAGTAAGCATCTTCGTCGACATGCTCATCCAACGATCTGGGAGCTGTAAACCGATGTAGGTTACAGATGTGTGATGAGTACAATGTCCCTGGCAGGAAATCATACATTGGTATAAATCTCTCTGAATGTTTTCTTCCCTTTGGCAAAGTACTGCCATACAATACTGTTGGGGTATACCCCAACCGCGCTTACTTGCTGCTTTTTCAAGGCGCTTCGCTGACGGTGCAAGACTGGTAAGCGACCGTAAAATGCAAAATGTGCCCGTATAATAGCCCATACGTCTGGCCACTGTCCTTCTTTTATAAATAACAGTGACGACAGGCCATCCAATACCAATCGCAGCAGAATTTTGGGCCATAACCAGCCATCAGATGGCCAGTTTTTATAGAGCATAAACAGGCTGTTGCGGTAATTGAGGAAGGTTTTATGTGGGTTCGATTTGTGTAGGGTTCCACCACCTACATGGTATACGGTCGATAGGCCACAGGTCCAAACTTCGTATCCCAACCGTTGAATACGCCAGCACCAGTCTATCTCCTCCATATGGGCAAAAAAAGACGCATCGAACCCTCCAGTTTGATGGAATACCGACGATCGAACAAACAGGCAGGCTCCCGTTGCCCAAAACACGGGCCTATTATCATTATATTGGCCTTGGTCGGCCTCGAAAGTAGCAAACACACGCCCCCGACAGAATACATACCCCAGCCAATCGATAAAGCCCCCGGCGGCTCCCGCATGCTCAAATAAGTCGGGCTGGCTATACGACCGGATTTTAGGCTGACAGGCTGCCAGTGCTGGCCTCGCGTCGAATAAGGTCACTATAGGTGCCAGCCAATCAGGCGTCACGTCAATATCAGAATTTAGCAGAACATAGTAGGTAGCCCCTCCATAATCGGATCGAACCCGATCAAGTGCCTGGTTATAGCCTCCGGCATAGCCTTCATTTTTGGGTAATTCAATCACCCGAACGGAGGGGAAAGCAGTTCGAAGAAAAGAGACCGATGCATCCGAAGACGCACTATCGGCAACATAAACCGGATACCCTTCAGCATTTGCCAGTACAGTTGGCAGAAACTTCGCTAAAAACGGTTGACCGTTGTAATTCAGAATAACAATGGCAAGACGATCCAAATCCATTCAAAGTTTGCGTCCGCAGTTTGACGTTTGTCATAGTGTACAAGGTGCTATGCCGACTTCAACCTACGAACGACAAACTTACAAACTCTTCCTCACATAAGCCCGTCCAGATTCAGTCCGGGAATATTTGGCAGTAAGCCTTCGGTTGCTTTTCGGAGGTGTTCACGGGACTTTGTTTCTACATTGGCCATCGCCTTGTTGGTTGCCGCAACAATCAAATCCTGTAGCATCTCGCGGTCGTCGGGCTTAATCAGATCAGGATCAATCTCTATTTTCAGGACATTTTTCAATCCATTTACCGTCACTTTTACCAATCCTGCCCCCGATTCGCCTACTTCTGTGACTGCACTAAGCGTTTCCTGGGCGTCTTTCATTCGGGACTGAACTTCTTTCATTTTCCCGAACATATCCATCATATTCATATTGTAGCGATTAAGTATCTCGTTTCTACCTGTAAATATCACAATTCTGGCAACATGCAAAACGATTTCTGCGTTCAACCGACGTTTTTAGTCAGTATAGTTTCTTTCCGCTTTGGAATAGAATCCACACAAGTCATGTTTCATCTGATTACCCGAATCGGCCTGCGTTTGTTTTATTTCGGGACAGGAACGTTGAACAAATGACTAAAGCAATCCAGACTCCCATCTGGCAAAGCTGAAAAACGTAATTGTGTGTTAGATTAGATCAACAGATAACGTCCAGCCCAAAGTGCCTCTTCACAAACGCTTGATTGTAGACGATTCGACGTATTATGCCAATAAAAAAACGTTGGATTGGCTATATGCGCTTAAGAAGCTCCTTCTGGCCGATGGTCCGAACGCGACTATTCAACGAATGTACTGAGACGGGATAAACCTTCGATCAAGGGCCCTTTTCAGCGTTTACTTCGCACCAGCAGGACGCCCCCCGTTCGGACAGTTTTCAGGTTGGTCTGATCAATTACTTCTATTCGGTACAGGTACTGCCCTTCCAGCGCTCGCTGCCCGTTTATAGTACCATCCCAACCTTGTAGTTTGTCCGTAGTTGTAAAAACGACCTCGCCCCATCGATCGAAAATAGTCATGCGGAACTGGTCAAGGTAAATGCCCTTCGCCAGAAATACCTCGTTCATCCCGTCACCATCGGGTGTAAACGCATCGGGAAGCCATATTTTAACTTCGCTTCGAAAGGTGTAAAAGTTCGAATAACTCACCGTCCCATCCGATGAGGCTGTAATGATCCGGTATTTTTGTGTTTGCGATTCCAAGTCAGCGTCGGTCAGATCGAGGTGCGTATTCGAGCTTACGCGTATTTCGCGTTTCGTATTATTGACCGAATCGATCACTTCAACAATGTATTCGGCTACGGTTGAGGGCGTAAATGGTGATGTGGCCGACCAGTCGATCCCTTTGGCCGAATTCGAGGTCAGGAATACCGTACATACAGGCTCCGAAGGTTTTGAGGTCAACCCGCAGGCACTTAGGTAACTTACCTGATAGCAATACGAACCGGCTGATGGGTCGGCACTATCATCCACATAAGAGTTCTGGTTGACCAACGTTCCAACCTGCTGATAGCTCCCCGAAGAACCATTGGCCCGGCTCACGACCAGTGTATAGGTAGATGAAGCACTTGTTGTGGGTAAACTGGCTACGATCCGGGGCCGATTGTTTTCAATAGAAACGACTACTCCCTCAATATCGCCTGGCGTGCCGTCGTTAATGCCATTTACACAAACCTGCTGCGACGTAACTGTAGTTGGGCCAACCGTAGCTTCCAGCGAATAGCAGTATTGAGTGCCGCAGGTAATGTTAGTATTATCGGAATACGTACTCGTTGTCCGGCTGGGGACCTGACCATTAACCGCACCATTACGCCGAATCCGATAAAACCGAAACTGGGTAGCCGTGCCCGCATAGGGTTGCCAGCTTAAGTCATTCTGTTTATTGGCGGCTTTCGCATCGAGCACCAGACTACAGACTTCGTCCGATTTCATAGGGGTGCTATTGCAGGCATCCTGGGTAACCACCTGAAAACACTGTACCTGTTTGGCATCGGTCTGCACAGTAAATGTTCCTCCTCCTGTACTGGTTTTACCCGTAGACACATAAGCCCCATTTATCTTTTGATACAATTGTACCGAAACGCCGGTACTGACCTGATAGTCGATATCTATGGTGTTATCGCTGGTGGTTTTTAAGGACGAAATGGTAGGCTGTGTGGCTGCGCCAACCAGACTGATCGTCGCCAGGGATGTCGTCGACTTACAGTCGGCCGGGGGATTATAAACACCCTGAAGTTGGATAGTAGGGGTTTGATTGCTGGAATTACTATAGGTATGAGACGGTTGGTTCGTCAATTCGGCCCGGGTCTTCCGCTCAACGGTTCCGTCGCCCCATCTGATCTCATAGCTGTCATACTGACCCAGGGTTGATCCATCAGGAACAAGAATGGCCCGGCGCCCGGAACATATGTTGACCGTAAATTTTACCTGATCGGTAGCCAACACAATTACCTCTTTACAGAAGATCGTACCTGTACCGGCCCCATTGCCGGCCCCACTCTGAATAATTGTATAAGAACCCGGAACTGAATACGTATGTGCTTTGGTAGGTGCCAGAGTTACTTTATCAATCGTGCTCTTTCCATCATATTCAAAATTATATTGAGCACTTATCAAATTGTTCGGAACTCCGACTATATTAACCGACGAGCCAACGCACACTTTTGCCTTATCGACCGAAAAATCTCCAGGAAACCGTGGGTTAGCACAGGCATTCTGTCCTTGCGCGAACTGAGAGCTACCCATTAACATACATAGGCCCATAGCCAGGCTCATCCAGCCAGTCAATCCCTTGGTTTTCACCCCAGATTCCATCAACCACAATCGTAAGACTCGCACAGAGGGTAACTTTTTTAGCATTCTTATATAATTATTGCACCTATGCTTAAAAACGGAATAACAGACATTTTCGCATCCTGCGAAACGTATCTTTCTAAATTTCAGTTTTCCGATTAAACAGAAGCCCGCACTTCCTACCAAACGAGTGGGTTACTGGCTAAGCACTACCAAAGATACTTTTACAGACACGCATAGACCAAAAAAGATGAGCAATAATAGTACCAACTCTGACGCCAAAGGGCAAGAATCTGCCTCTGGTTATGAGTTAGCCCCGTCCGATATAAACCCTATTCGACTCAATACGATCGAAGAGGCTATTGCTGATATTAAGGCGGGTAAAATTGTAATTGTCGTTGACGATGAAGATCGCGAAAACGAAGGAGATATGATCTGTGCGGCCGAAATGGTCACGCCAGAAATGGTCAATTTTATGGTCCGCGAAGCCCGTGGACTGATGTGTGTTCCGCTTACGCAGGAACGTTGCAATGAATTGGGCCTGGATATGATGGTCACCAGCAATACGTCGGTGCATACCACGCCATTTACGGTTTCGGTCGATTTACTGGGCCATGGCTGCACAACAGGCATCTCTGCATCCGACCGGGCTAAAACCATTCAGGCGTTGGTTGACCCAACCATCACACCCGACGATCTGGGACGGCCCGGGCATATATTTCCTTTACGGGCGGCTGAAGGGGGTGTCATTCGTCGATCGGGACATACCGAAGCGGCTATCGATCTGGCGCGACTGGCAGGTCTGCAACCGGCCGGTGTACTGATCGAAGTACTGAATGAAGACGGCACCATGGCCCGTTTACCTCAACTGCGGGTTATGGCCGACCGTTTCGACATGAAGCTGGTGAGCATTCAGGACCTGATCGAGTACCGACTCCAGACCGAAACGCTTATCCACCGGGAAATTGGGGTTGATCTACCTACCGAATGGGGGCATTTTGATTTGATTGCCTACAAACAAAGCAACACGGGCGACACACACCTGGCCCTCATTAAAGGAAGCTGGGAGCCTAATGAACCCGTTCTGGTACGCGTCCATTCTTCCTGTGTGACGGGCGACATCTTCGGTTCCTGCCGTTGCGACTGTGGTGCTCAACTTCATGAAGCCATGAAAATGGTAGAGGCCGAAGGGAAAGGCGTTGTTCTTTATATGTTTCAGGAAGGGCGGGGTATTGGCCTGTTGAACAAACTCAAGGCATATAAGCTTCAGGAAATGGGGCGCGATACCGTAGAAGCCAACCTGGAACTGGGGCTTCCAATGGACGCCCGCGATTATGGAGTTGGCGCCCAGATTTTACGTGACCTGGGGATACGTAAACTCCGGCTCATTTCCAACAATCCGAAGAAGCGCGCCGGTTTGATGGGCTATGGTCTTGAAATTGTCGATACAGTCCCCATCGAAATTCCATCCAATCCACACAACAAACGTTACCTCCAAACCAAGCGGGATAAAATGGGACATACCATTCTGAACGAGCCGGTCAATGAGGAACAATAAAACGAATGGACTGTTTTTGATTACACGGGCATAAATTGACTTTGTACGGTCTGCCCATGAAACCTGTAAACGGAATCCAGTGAACCGTAAATCAACAAGATGATGAACAAGCAATCGTTTAAAGACCTGATCAACGGCGATAAACCCGTACTGGTCGATTTCTATGCCGACTGGTGTGGTCCCTGCAAACAGCAGGCTCCTATTCTCAAACAACTTACCGATCGGGCGGGCGATAAGGTCCGGGTTGTGAAGATTGACGTCGATAAAGCACAGGCGGCTGCTCAGCAATACCAAATTCGTAGCATTCCGACCATGATCCTATTCAAAGACGGGAAGATTGTCTGGCGGCAGTCGGGCGTTCAACCCCTGCATACACTCGAAACCCTGGTGAAGCAGTTTGGCAGTTGATTCCTGATTGGGCTAGAGACTATAGAGGCCCTGTTTGCAGTCATCCGTCTGCAAACAGGGCCTTTTTTGCGCTCCTTACAAACTGTCTTCGCCAGAATACCTCTATTCAAAAATAGCTGTTTCCAGAGCAAGTTCTTCTTTCATAGCCATCGCAACTACCTCAGACATACAGCGTTGGCAATACGTCGGCTCTACACCTAATCGCTTACCAATTTCCTGGGCAGCCTCCAGAGCCAACTCAACACTGGAAAAACTTCCCCGCCAACGCCCTGTCGAACAACTACACTTGTTAGGCTGCATGCCTTTACCCTGGTTACAAAAGCGACAAGCTGATTTATGAATAGTAACCTTCGGATTGCGATAGTAGGCATAAAAAAAATAAGTATCCATTTGCTACGTCGAGTTATGATTTTGCACTAGTTAAAATTTATTAAGTAGTTTAATTAAATATGACTAAGTAATTTAACTGAGTAGTATTACGAGCCATAAAAAAAATATACTCAATTAAATTTCATTAAGTCAATTTAATCACTTTTTCAGGGACTAATTTATAGAGAAATAAGGCAAAAAGTTTACCTGTAAAATCAAATTTAATTCTTCTTTAATTTTCAAGAAAAAACGTAATTATATTAACATAATTTATCTATTAAACTATTGATTACCAGGATATTAATCTAGTATTAATTTAATTTTTTCAATAAAACAGATCTTTTTTCTTTATTTTCCAAAATAGAATTATCACGATCCCCTTTTGAAATATAATTTAACCAACTTAATATTGGTCCACTTACTTTAACAGTAATGTGTTTACTCATTTTTTTCAAACCAACCTAAATTTCATGAAAGCATCGTTCTACAGGTTTCTGCAGACCGCTTTTCTGGGTGCAGTCCTACTGCTTTGGAGCCTCCATGCTTCAGCCCAAGACCGTCGCGTGACGGGCACAATTACAGGGTCGGATGGGGCCGTACCCGGAGCCAACATCGTCCTGAAAGGAACCCAGGTCGGTACCTCTTCCGACGCAAACGGTAACTTCTCGCTGAATATCAGAGGAACAGATCCCGTTCTGGTGATTTCGGCCATCGGCTTCAAAACCCAGGAAGTCAACGTAGGCAACCAAAGCAGCTTAAGTATTCGACTCGAAGACGAAGCCACCGCCCTGAGCGAAGTCGTCGTTACCGGGTACTCCACCGAAAACCGCCGGGATGTAACCGGGGCCGTCTCCACCGTGAAACCCGCTCAGTTGAAAGTTGTTCCCTCGACCAACGTTGAACAGCAGTTACAGGGGCGCGTAGCCGGGGTCACCGTTATCACCAACGGGCAGCCGGGTACCTCCTCTCAGGTACGGGTTCGGGGCTTCGGTTCGTTCGGGGGTAACCAGCCGCTGTATGTGGTAGATGGCGTACCCGTTCAAACTACCTCTTTCCTGGCACCCGATGATATTGAAACCACTACCGTTCTGAAAGATGCCGCTTCGGCTTCCATCTACGGCGCGCGGGCTGCTTCCGGGGTGATTGTTATTACGACCAAGAAGGGTCAGCGTCGGGCGCAAAAGCTGAGCGTAAGTTACGACGGACTCTACGGAGCAACCGATCCGGGCAAAAGCCTGCCCATCCTGAACCCACAGGAGCAGGCTGACTGGACCTGGCAGGCTCGTAAGAACGACATCTATCAGGGTACCTACCCTACCAACGACTTCAAAGGCTTAGCCGGTGGTCAGTATGGAGAAGGCGCTACGCCGGTATTGCCCGATTATCTGCTGGTGGGNAGCCGCTCAGGCTTGTCGGCTTCGCAGGTGGACCTGACGGCTGAAGCCGCGAAATACAACGTGAACCCTGCCAACGGAGCGATTTACAATGTAATTCCAGCCAACAAAGCGGGTACCAACTGGTACAAGGAAATCACCCGGGTAGCCCCCCTGATGCGCCACAACATTGGTTTCTCGGGTGGTACCGAATCGAGCCGATTCTACGTTGCGCTGGGTATGCAGCGGCAGGCCGGTATTGTCATTTTTAATGATTATTCGCGGTACACCCTACGGGCCAACACCGAGTTCGACATCACCAAGAAGCTCCGTTTCGGCGAAAACTTCCAGCTCGCCTACATCCGCACCAAAGGTACTTTGGGTGGCGTTGGTAGCATCCTGGGTAACTCGACCAACAACAACTCGTCGTCGTCGTCCGATGAAAATGAGGTGTTAACGGCCTTCCGTACTCCTCCGATCATTCCGGTGTACAACTCCTTCGGTGGGTATGCCGGTACAGCTGCTCCGGGCTTCAACAACCCGCACAACGCCGTTGCCGACCGCCAACAACGGGCTAACGACAGTAATTTCAACATCTTCGGGTTTGGTAATGCCTACCTGGAGTATGACGTAATTCCTTCTCTGACCCTGCGCAGTAGCCTTGGTGGTGCCTATTACACCAACTACTATAATAGCTACGGTCGGGTGCAGTACGAAAACTCGGAAAACAATACCACCTACACCTACAGCGAAGGATCTGGCTATGGCTTAACGTGGACCTTTACCAACACGGCCCACTTCAAACAGAAGTTTGGTATCCATGACATCGACGCCCTGGCCGGTATCGAAGCTTTGAATACGGGCGCAGGGCGGAATATCTTTGGTTCCGGCCAGAACCCCTTCTCGACCGACCCTAACTACGTCACCATCAGCACCACCACCCCCGGTGCTACCCGGCAGGTTGGCAGCGGTTATAGCCTGGGGAACAAGTTCTATTCGCTGTTCGGTCAGGTGCGGTATACCTATAATGATAAGTACATCATTACGGGCGTTGTTCGTCGGGATGGTTCCTCTCAGTTTGCCGCTTCGAATCGCTACGGGGTATTCCCCGCTGTGTCGGCTGCCTGGCGTCTGTCGTCCGAGGAGTTCATGAAGAACCTGCCCTGGGTGTCGGATCTGAAGATTCGCGGGGGCTACGGTACCATGGGTAACTCCAACTTCCTAAGCGCGACCAACCAGTACAACCTGTACGGTGGCGACGCCAGCCAGGGGTATGACATCAACGGAACCAACAACACAATTGCCGCTGGTTTCTATCGTACTCAGATTGGAAATGCTTCGGCCAAGTGGGAAACCAACGTGACCAGCAACATCGGTATCGACGGAGCCTTCTTCAACAACAAACTTGAAGTGGTGCTCGACTTCTGGCGCCGGGATACCAAAGACCTGCTCTACCAACTGGCCCTGCCCGGCGTCGTCGGGGTGCGCTCGGGTGCTCCCTTCAAGAACCTGGCCAGCATGCGTAACGAAGGGATCGACATCTTAGTCACTAACCGGGGCAACATCAACAGCGATCTGAGCTACGAAGTGACCGCCATTGCCGGTTTCCTTAATAACAAGATCATATCGATTGACCCCTTGGTGCCTTACTTCTACGGCGGAGGAACCCGTCTGAGTGGTAACGTAGTGCGTAACGAGCCGGGTCATGATCTGTCCTCGTTCTACGGCTACAAAGTGATCGGTCTGTTCAACAGCAAGGAAGAAGTGGCCGCAGCTCCCCAGCAGGATGGCGCGGGTCCGGGTCGTTTCCGCTATGCCGACACCAACGGNGATGGCAAGATCACGGCCGATGACCGGCAGTATCTGGGTAGCCCGATTCCGAAAATGACGGGTAGTATCACCCTGACGCTNAAGTACAAAGGGTTCGATCTGAACACCAANCTGTACACCTCCCTGGGCAACAANATCTTCAACAACCAGCGCTGGTTTACCGATTTCTACCCCTCCTTCACCGGGGCAGCAATGGGTGCACGGGTGAAAGATTCGTGGTTGCCTACGCATACCAACACGACGGTGCCCATTTTCGAGAGTGCATCGAACTTCAGCACCAACACCCAGCCCAACTCGTACTACGTAGAGAACGGCTCGTATGCCCGCATGCAGTATCTGACCCTGGGATATACGTTGCCGTCAACGATCCTCAACAAGATCAACATGAATCGGCTGCGGATTTCGTTATCGGCTACCAACCTGTTCACCATCACCAAGTATACAGGTATGGACCCCGGTGTAGGTGGCTCGGCTGATACCAACTTCGGTATTGATATCGGTAACTACCCCGTTCAGCGTGGCTACAACGTAGGCTTAAGCTTCGGTTTCTAAACGCAGGCGAGATACAACCCAACGACCCTTGTTCGTTTATAGACTAACCTGGATACAAACGAACATCAGTCGCTGGGGATTTGAAAAGACTCTTATTCCTTATTATTTCTAAGGCATATACGCACAATGAAAACACTGATTACAAAAGGCACGCTGACCGCCACCCTGCTGATGGCCGTCTCCTTCGCCTGTACTGACAAATTCCTGGAAGTGCCCGCCACCGGACAGCTCTCCGGNNCCCAGCTTNCNANCAANGCGGGTCTGGATGGACTGCTGATGGGCGCCTACGCCCAGCTCAANGCCCGGGGCTTCTCCCAATCAGCCTCATCTTACAACTGGGTGCGGGGTAGCGTATCGGGAGGAGAAGCCAACAAAGGCTCCAACTCGGGGGACTTTAACGCCCTGACNCCCTACGAAACCTACCAGCTCCTGCCCTCCAGTGGCGAAGTCAACGCCAAGTGGAACGCCATGTACGAAGGCGTCGCCCGCTGCAACTCCGTCCTCCGGTCACTGGCCTCTGCCGGTTCCGATGTAACGGCTGCTCAAAAGACAGGGCTTCAGGCTGAGGCTCGGTTCCTGCGAGGCCACTACTACTTCGAACTGAAACGCAACTTCAACATGGTCCCCTTCATCGACGAAACCGTCGATTATGGCACCGGCATCGAGAAAGTAGCTAACAACNCCGACATCTGGCCCAAGATCGAAGCNGATTTCAAATTCGCTCAGGACAACCTGCCTGCTACCCAGTCCTCGGTAGGTCGGGCCAACAAGTGGGCTGCCATGGCGTATCTGGCTAAAACCTACCTCTACGAGAAGAAGTATGCTGAAGCCAAGGCCCTGTTTGATCAGGTCATCACCAGTGGGGTCACCAGCAATGGCTTGAAGTACGCCCTGTTAGCCAATTACTCGGACAACTTCAATGCCGCCAAGGACAATGGCTCAGAGTCGGTATTCGCCATTCAGGCGGCTGCNAACNCGGGNANCTCNGACAACGCGAACCCGGATCTGGTGCTGAACTTCCCCTACAACACGGGCTCCAACGGTCCGGCCGGTTGCTGCGGCTTCTTTGCTCCCAGCTTCGAGCTGGCCAACTCNTTCCGGGTCGATGCCAAAGGCTTACCCCTNNTGGATGGTTCGTACAANACGGGTGCTAANCANNTNAANANNGACCAGGGAATTGCCTCCAGTGCNGCCTTCACTCCCGATGCGGGTCCNGTCGACCCTCGTCTGGACTGGTCGATTGGTCGTCGGGGTATTCAGTACCTGGACTGGCAGCCTCACCCTGGTCTGGACTGGATTCGTGACCAGAGCTTTGCCGGTCCTTATTCACCCAAGAAGTTCGTTTTCTACAAGTCGCAGGATAAGACCCTGACCGATGGTAGCTCATGGACGGATGGTTACTCGGCCATCAACTACAACATCATCCGGTTTGCGGATGTGCTGCTGATGGCGGCTGAGTGTGAAGTGGAAGTGGGAAGTTTAGCGACGGCCACCAACTATGTGAATCTGGTGCGTACCCGGGCGGCTAACCCAGCCGGTTTTGTGATGCAGGATGGCAAGCCAGCGGCCAACTATGTGATCAGCAACTATGCAACGTTTGCTGATAAGGCGACGGCTCGTACAGCGGTGCAGTTCGAGCGGAAATTGGAGCTGTCGGGTGAAGGTCACCGGTTCTATGATCTGGTTCGTTGGGGTACAGCGTCTACGGTGTTGAACGCGTTCCTGGCGTATGAGAGCAAGCTGTTGCCAACGGCTTATTCGGGGGGCAAGTTCACGGCGGGCAAGGATGAGTATCAGCCCATTCCCCAGACCCAGATCGACTATCAGGGTAAGGATGTGCTGGCACAAAACCCCGGTTATTAGTCAGCTAAGTTACTATTCATTCAAAAGCCCAGCCTGCATTGCAGGCTGGGCTTTTTTATTTATATGAAGGCAGGTTAAATCGGCCAATGTGATGGTCATTTAGGACAATTCCGGGTTATACGTTTTGGCTAACTTCCTTAAACTAAGTCGGTCTCTCGGTAAAAAAGGCCATATGGATAGAGGACACATTGTACTTATCTCATAATTTTAAAAATTATTTAGGGATTTCAGCCACTTAATTGACTATACATAAACGGCGATACTCGACTCGATGCATCCACAGTTAACCGATAGTGAATTGACTTATTTTCTCAAAGAGAGCGACAAAAAAGCTTTTGAGGAAATCTACAATCGCTATTGGTATAAGTTATTCTGTGTGGCCTATCATGAAACAGGAAGCCGGGAAGATGCGGAAGAACTGGTGCACGACCTGTTCGAATCGCTCTGGAACAAACGCCAGCAGACGACCATACAGCATCTGAGTTCGTATCTGGTTGTCTCCATCAAACACCTGTCCACGAACTACATCAAGTCGAAAATTACCCAACGGCGTTATCAGGAATACCTCATTCTTCACGAATTGCATCAGGCCGAGCTGACCGACGAAACCGTTCAGTTCTCCGATTTATCGAAAGCGGTAGAGGAAGTCATGAAAAAGCTACCGGAAAAAACCTGCGAAGTATTTAAGCTAAGCCGTTTCGAAAATCAACCTGTGAAAAGTATTGCCCGGCAGCTCAACCTGTCGGAAAAGGCGGTCGAATATCATATCACCAAGTCGCTCAAAGTACTTCAGGAGCAACTTCGGATTTATCAGAACTGATCCGCACAAACACACCACCCCATGAACCAGTACGATTTTGATAAACTAATCGAGAAATACCTTGCCGGAGAAACCAGCCCCGACGAGGAAAAACTGATGCGTGAGTGGTCGGATCGTATGATCGAACAAAGTCAGCTTACCCTGAGTGCCACCGAAAAACAGACCCTCCACACGCGCATCTGGAAACGCATTTATACAAATACAATAGGTCAACAGCCTTTTCTGGTCCGGTATGGTTGGTTCCGGATCAGTGCGGTTGCCGCTTCTATCCTCCTTTTTATTCTGGCTGGGTTCTTCGTCAGCCGCCAGGCCACTATCCATCAGGCTAGCCGATCAATTGCCCGGAAGGCTGCCGAATCAACAGGGAATATTACGATTAAAAATACATCGAACAAGGCCGAGAAAATCAGCCTGAAAGATGGTAGTTATGTATTGCTCAGCCCGCGAAGCAATCTGAGTTATCCTGAACAGTTCGGTACTAAAACACGGGAAATATACCTCCAGGGCGAAGCTACCTTCGATGTTACCCGAGATACCTCCCGCCCGTTCATCGTTCATACCGGCAATCTGGTTACCCAGGTATTGGGAACCCGATTCACGGTAAAATCATACGATACCGACAAGTCAATTGAAGTACGGGTTAGTAAAGGCAAGGTATCGGTATATGAGGCCGCTGAGAAGTCCGACGGCAATCGAAATGGCGTTATTCTGATTCCGAATCAAAAAATAACCTTCGATAAACTCTCACAGAAACTTACCCCCGGCCTAATCGAAACCCCACAAATGGTGCTGCCCCCCGAAAACAAAACGTCCTTCGTGTTTGATCGGGTACCGTTGGGGCAGGTGCTGGCTACACTCAGTAAAGCCTATGGCATTGAATTTATCGTTGAAAACCAAGCCCTTAATAAATGCGCATTCAATGGCGACCTCAACGATTTACCACTTTATCTACAACTCGATCTGGTCTGTAAATCCCTGAATGCCACCTACGAACGGCGGGGGACCACCCTTTTTATCAACGGCGAAGGCTGTCAAAACTAGACAAACAAACTTAATAATTACACCTATAGAGTTAATATACTGATAATATTGACAACCCTAATTTTGCGGGATGAAACACGCCATCGCGCTATAGATTGCCCTCCAACGCTCAATTTACCCAATTACTCATCTCTCTTTTTCATGAACATCGTATTATTATGACGAGACAATTTTACCTAAAACAGGTTTTGTGGAACGCCATGAAGACAACGGTTGTGCAGCTACTGCTCTTCGCTCTCTGCTATGGCCTGTCGTTTGCCCGCGACACGCACGCTCAGGAAATCCTTAACAAAGAGGTCACTCTGAAAATGGAATCGGTCGAGATCTGGAAAATCCTGAATCGACTCGAAAAACAGACGGATGTTAAGTTTGTCTATAGTACCAACAGCATCCGGGCCGATCAGAAACTATCGGTCAATGTATCGAACGGCAAGCTTTCCAAAGTGCTGGACGAACTGCTGAGTCCACTGCGCATCTCGTATGAAGTAGTCGGCACCCGTATTCTCCTTCGCAAAAAAACGATTGAAAATACCTCATTCACGCTGCCTTCTATCAACACCCTGTCGATACCAACCGTTGTCAGTGCCGATCTGACCATTACGGGTACGATCAGCGACGACAAAGGCGAAGTACTGCCGGGCGTAAGTGTCGTGGTCAAAGGTACGCAGCGGGGTACAACCACCGATGCCAAAGGGCAGTACCGCATTTCGGTGCCCGATGGGAAGGCAACCCTTATTTACTCGTTTGTAGGCTATCTGAGTCAGGAAATTCTGGTAGGTAACCAGAGTGTGATCAGCCTGACGCTCAAAGCCGATTCCAAATCGCTGGAAGAAGTGGTTGTGGTGGGCTACGGTACGCAAAAGAAAGTGAACCTGACCGGCGCTGTCGATCAGGTAACCAGCGAAGTACTGGAAAATCGCTCGCTGCCTAATTTATCACAAGGGCTTCAGGGTACGATTCCGAACCTGAACCTGACTATGGGTGATGGAAAGCCTATCCAATCGCCTACTTACAACATCCGGGGAACAACCTCTATTGGTCAGGGTGGTAGCGCCCTGGTGCTCATCGACGGGGTAGAAGGCGATCCGAGCCGCTTGAATCCGAATGACGTAGCCAGTGTATCGGTGCTGAAAGATGCGGCTTCGGCCGCTATTTACGGGGCACGGGGTGCATTTGGTGTAGTACTGATCACGACGAAAAGCCCAACCAAAGACCGGACCAGCGTAACCTATTCGGTCAACCATTCGATCAAGAGCCCTACGTCGGTACCCAATTTTGTGACCAACGGGTACACGTTTGCCAAGATGTTTAACGAAGGCTGGTCGGCCTGGAACGATTACGCACAAACCCCGCAGAACATCAACAAAACGGTTAAATTCTCAGCCGCTTATCTGGCCGAGCTGGAGCGCCGGAACAACGACCCCAGCCTTCCCAAAACGGTTGTCGATCCCACCACGGGCGAGTATGTTTATTACGAAAACACCGACTGGTATGGCGAGCTGTATAAGAAAAACACCAGCGCTACCGAACATAACCTGTCGTTTTCGGGCAGCAGTGGCAAAGCCGATTTCTACGTAACGGGCCGCTATTATTCGCAGGATGGTCTTTTCAAATACAACTCCGACGACTACCGGATCATGAGCCTGCGCGCCAAGGGATCAATTCAGCTTTTTCCCTGGCTGAAGGTCACCAACAATGCCGATTTCTCGTCGATGAAATACCATAATCCGCTCAACGTAGGCGAAGGGGGTGGTATCTGGCGAAACATTTCGGACGAAGGCCATAACGTAGCCCCCATGTTCAACCCCGACGGTACGCTTACCTATTCGGCGGCCTACACGGTAGGTGATTTCTGGTATGGCAAAAACGGCATCAACATGGACCGGCGGGTATTTCGGAATACAGCCGATTTCGCTACCAATTTCTTCGATGACAAACTGCGCATCAAAGGCAACTTCACCTTCCAGACCACCGATAATGACGAGTTTCGGACGCGGGTGCCCGTGCCTTATAGCCGCAAACCGGGCGTGATCGAGTATGTGGGAACCAACTACAACGACCTGCAAAATCTGTATCGGCAAACCGTTTATACGGCTACGAACCTCTATGCGGAGTACGAACCGCGTTTCAGTCCCAATCATTATCTGAAAGTGCTGGCCGGGTATAACTACGAACATTCGAATTTCCGTCGGCTCGAAGTGGTTCGGAACGGGCTTATTTTCGCCGATGCACAGGATATAAATCTGGCGCTTGGTCAGTCAATCTCCACCAGTGGCGGTATGGAAACCTGGGCGATTCTGGGCGGCTTTTATCGACTCAATTATGCATTCAAAGATCGGTATCTGCTCGAACTGAACGGCCGTTATGATGGCTCGTCCAAGTTCCCGACCGATCAGCGCTATGCGTTCTTCCCATCAGTATCGGCGGGTTGGCGGGTTTCGAACGAGCCGTTCTGGAAAGTATCGCCCAAAGCCATTACCGACCTGAAAATCAGAGCTTCGTACGGCTCGCTGGGCAATGGTAGCATTGGGTCGTATGCCTTTCAGGAACAGTTCAGCATTTCGCAGTCGAGCCGTATCCTGAATGGGGTGAAACCACAAAAAACCGGACAGCCAACGGTTCTGCCGGACGGCCTGACCTGGGAGACCTCAACTACCTCCGATCTGGGTATTGACCTGGGCATGCTGAACAACCGACTGACCTTTACGGGCGATGCCTACCTCCGCAAAACAACCGGCATGTTTACGGTTGGGATGACCTTACCCGCCGTGTTTGGCACCAGCGTACCGAAAGGCAACTACGCCGACCTGACCACCAAAGGCTGGGAAGCCGTATTGACCTGGCGCGATAAGCTCTCGGTGGCCAGCAAGCCCTTCAACTATGAAGTTCGGCTGACAATGGCCGACTACACCGCTACGATCGATAACTACAATAACCCCAACAAACGGTTGAGCACCGACAATTCGACCTATTACGTTGGCCAACGAATTGGTGAAATCTGGGGCTATGAAACGGCTGGTTTCTTCACCTCGACCGACGATGTAGCCCAATCGCCGAAACAAAATCTGTATAAGGCCTCCAATACGGGCCAATGGCTGCCCGGCGATATTAAATTTCGGGATTTGAACGGTGATGGTGTCATCAGCTATGGCGACAATACCGTCAGCAATCCCGGCGACCGGCGCATTATTGGCAACTCAACGCCCCGATATACCTACGGCATTATGCTGGGCGCCGACTGGAACAACTTCTTCTTCTCGTCGTTCTTCCAGGGCGTTGGCCATCAGGACTGGTGGCCCGGTGCCGAAGCCAGTATTTTCTGGGGGCAGTATAACCGGCCATACAACAAACTACCGGAGTGGCAGTTGGGCAAAATCTGGTCACCCGAGAATCCAGATACCTACTTACCCCGGTATCGTGGCTATGTGTCGCAGAACAGCGCTGGTGAGCTTTACCAGGCCCAGACAAAGTACCTGCAACGGGTAGCCTACCTGCGGATGAAAAACATCCAGATCGGTTACAACCTGCCCCGAACCCTGATTCGGAAGGTAGGGATGAATGCTGCTCGTGTGTTCTTGTCCGGCGAAAACCTGCTGACCTGGTCTCCGCTCTACAAACTGACTCGCGACATTGACGTAGAAAATATCGGTCGCTCCGATGCGGTTTTAAATCCGCCATCCGGTTCAAGCCCTGACCCAAACAACAACAGCAGTGGTAATGGCAACAACTACCCCATTCTGAAAAGCTTTACGATGGGTATATCCGCCACGTTCTAATCCAACAATCGATCATGAATACTTTACGATATAGCTGGTTTTTTCTTATCGCCCTGTTTTTGGTTGGCTGTAGCGAACTGGAGCAGATCCCTCAGTCGACGGCATCCAAAGGGGCCGTATTTAGCAGCACGGCCGGCCTGGATTTATACGTAACCTCGTTTTACGACAATCTACCCAGCGCAAGCGATCTGCACGAAGGCGACCAAATGGCCGATTATGCCGCCCGCACACAGGTGCCCGATTTTCTGCGCCCCGGTGCTTATGGCCCTCAGCAAAGCTCGGGCTGGGACTGGACAGCCCTGCGCAACATCAACTACTTCATTGCCAACTGCAATAGTCCTGCCATCGCTCCTGACGTACAGCGGCATTACATTGGCATTGCCCGTTTTTTCCGGGCCTGGTTTTACTTCGAAAAAGTAAAACGGTTTGGTGATGTTCCCTGGATCAATAAAGCCATGGGCGTTAACGATCCCGATCTATACGATGCACGCGACCCCCGGGCCATGGTGATGGATTCGGTACTGGCCGACATCAACTATGCCTGTGAAAACATCAAAACGACGAACGACAACACCCGCAGTCTGGTAACGAAGTACGTAGCCTATGGCTTTAAATCGCGGGTATGCTTATTTGAAGGCACCTTCCGAAAATACCGCACCAGCTATAATCTGGGCAGTACGTCTGGCAAATGGCTGAACGAAGCCGTCAGTGCCGCTCAAAAAGTAATGACGGAAGGCGGATTCAGCATCAGCGAAGTTGGTGGTACCGACAAATCGTATCGGCAGTTGTTTACCAGTACCACGCCCGTTACCAGTGAGATCATGCTGGCCAACATCTCCGACCCTACCCTGAGCGTGTATAACGATGCCAACTGGTGGTGGACCAGCGCTACCTACGGCGCGCGCGTCAGCCTTACCCGTACGTTCGTCAACACCTATCTGAACCTTGATGGAACACCGTTCACCTCGAAGCCGGGCTACGAGACCATGACCTTCATGCAGGAAACCAAAAACCGGGATAAACGCCTGCAACAAACCATTCGTACGCCTGGCTATACCCGTACCAATGGGGGTGCCGTGGAGCCAGGTCCTCCGGTTTTCTCCTATACCTACACGGGCTACATGCCCATCAAATGGTCGCTGGATGATGTGTATTACGATGGTGGTTCGCGAAACATCAACTCCATCAGTATGATGCGCTATGCCGAAATTCTGCTGAACTACGCCGAAGCCAAAACGGAATTGGGTACCCTCACCGATGAGGACTGGGCCAAAACAGTCGGTGCTTTGCGCAAACGGGCCGGTATTACGTCAGGATTGACCACCAAGCCCACTACCGTAGATCCGTATCTGCAAGCCAACTATTTCCCCGGCATTTCGGACCCGGTTCTGCTCGAAGTACGTCGCGAACGGGGTATCGAACTGGCCCTGGAAGGTTTCCGTTTCCCCGACATCATTCGCTGGAACCGGGGGCCGCTGATGGATCAACTCTGGAATGGCTTTTATGTACCGGCTCTGGATACGCCAATGGACCTCAACGAAGATGGCAAGCCCGATGTGGTGTTCTATAAAGTGAAACCGGCCACGCAGATTTCGGGGGTTACCTATGTCAACGTAGCCGAAACCGTAAACGGCGTACCGAATCCACAACGGCTCAAAAACGACACCTACGGTGAGCTGACCTGGCTCACGAACATCAACCGCAAATGGGATGATAAGTTTTATCTTTACCCCATCCCATCCAACGACCTGCTGGTGAATCCCAAGCTAGGGCAGAATCCGGGCTGGTAGCTGACCGACCTTCCCTGCACCCTCTCCTTAAAAGGGAAGGGTGCAGGAGGAAGCTTATTTTATACATTTACGGTTTAAAAAACTTAGTTTCATGCGCTTAACCATTCTTTTATTACTGGGTACTCTACTGATGGCTCAGCCTATGCTTGCCCAAAAATCGGAACCGATTACAGTGGCGACCTATAACCTGCGTTATAACACGAAAAATGACGGGATCAATGCCTGGCCCAATCGAAAGGAAAATGTGAAGGCGCTCATTCGCTTCCACGAGTTCGATCTGTTTGGTACGCAGGAAGGGCTTCGCGATCAGTTGAACGATCTGGCCGAAATGTCTGAATACGCGTTTATCGGGGCGGGGCGGGACGACGGAAAAGAAGCAGGCGAACACTCGGCTATTTTCTACCGGAAAGATCGGTTTAAAGTGCTCCAGTCAGGCAATTTCTGGTTAAGCGAAACCCCCGACAAACCCGGCAAAGGCTGGGACGCTACCTGTTGCAACCGCATCAGTTCATGGGCCCAGTTTACCGATCTGAAAACCAAAAAGAACTTCTACTTTTTCAATGTTCACTTCGATCACCAGGGCGTTGAAGCGCGTCGGCAGTCGGGCAAACTGATGGTGACCAAAATCAAGGAAATTGCTAAGGCGGAGCCGGTCATTCTGACGGGTGATTTCAATTCTACTCCCGATACCGAGCAGATTCAGACCATCAAAACGTTGCTGAGCGATGCCCATGATGTAACGGCTATGCCAGCCTACGGCCCCGAAGGCACGTTCAATAGCTTCAAATTTGATGCACCGATGAACAACCGCATCGACTACATTTTTGTGAGCAAATCCTTCAAAGTATGGAAATACGGGGTTCTGACCGATGCCAAAGAGCAGCGTTATCCGTCCGATCACCAGCCCGTGATGGTCAAGGTGACCATGAATTAATACCTAATTAGCTGAAACGCAGAACGGTTGGCCAGGGCCAACCGTTCTGCGTTTCAGCTAATTACCGTAGCTTATCCAGTCGCTGGATCGACTGTACCACTGCCCGAACGGTATGGTAATTGATCTTCCAGGAATGGCTCATGTGTGTCCAGATCGGAGTGCCCTGCCGGGTCATCAGGGGCCACCACTCCCCTACCGGATGGTTGACCATTTTGTCCATCACAAACCGATGAACATTCTCGTAAGCTTTCCAGTATTTCTCGTCGCCTAAAATCCGATAGGCATCCAGAAAACCGATCAGCACTTCGGCCTGCTGCCAGAACTCCTTTTCGCGGTCATACACCTGCCCACTGTGCGACCCTTCCACAAAAACACCCCCATGCTCCCAGTCTACCCCGTTATCGACCGCATGGGCGAATGATTTGTGCAACTGCTCCCGGTAGGTTTCATATGGGATTTCCAATACATCCAATGCATGAATCAGCAACCAGGCAAACTCGGCATTATGGCCATAGCTCGTGTTATCTTCCGCTTCCCGTTTGATGCCATCTTCGGTAAACCGATCCCATCCCCAGATAATGTCGAATTTGATCTGCGGAGCCACCCGCCAGTCGGCCCAGAACTGCGGAATCCCCGTACCATAGACCGGATGCATAATCTTATCCACCAGCAAAGTAATGACTTCCAGCAACTTCCGGCGATGAAGCGGCAAACGGGTGCACTCATACAGAGTAGTAAATGCTTCCATCAGGTGCATGTGGGCATCCAGCGTTTTACGGTCTCCACCAGCCGCTCCGGGGCCTTTGAGGGTCCAGTCGCGCTCAAACATTTCAAAATATCCGCCATAACAGGTGTCAACGGCATGCTTCTGTAACCGATCGAATACCTTTTGGGCGTACTCGACACCGCGCGGGTCGCCTGTAGCCAGCGTGTATTCACTCAGGCAATAGATAGCAAAGCTCTGACCGTACACGATTTTCTGGTCGTTCAGTACGTCGCCTTTGCGATTGGTCATCCAGTAAAACCCGCCGTGTTCTGTATCCCACATGCGGGTCAGGAGGTAATCGACACCGTGGCGGGCCATCTCGGCCAGTTTGCCCTCACCATACCCGGCCCGATGCGCCGATGAATAGGTATAGATCGAACGGGTCTGGGCAATGAGAGATTTTTCGTCCTCGCCCGAATCGTTGCCCAACTGGTCAAAATGGGTGATAAATCCTCCATGCTCAGCATCGACGGCGCGGTCGATCCAAAAGGGTAATAGTTCGTTGGTCAGGTGATGGTGCAGTTCCTGACGGCACTGCTGTACGACTTCGTTAGTCATTGGAATGGTATGTATGAAACAAATCAAGAATTTCAGGTAGGCTGGCCGTACCCGTCTGCCCCAGTTTCTGTACGGTAACAGCTGCGGCCAGGTTGGCTATATCGAGTGCCTGTCTGGGTGTAGCGCCTGCCCCCATACAGGCGGCCCAGGCCGCTACCACCGTATCGCCGGCCCCTACGGTATCAAGTTCGCCCTGTAAGGGCAATCCTTCCACCGACTGCGCTCCCGACTCATCCAGATACAAAATTCCGGCCTGTCCACGCGTAATAAGCAACGGTCCGCCCAGTTCGTTTCGCAAGGTTGTTCCGTGCACAACACACCACTGTATATCGGCCTGGTCGGGCAGCTCAATTCCTAAAAAATAAGCCAGTTCGGCCGTATTTACTTTCAGCGTTACCCCCCGTACCGCTTTGCCTACGGTGCGCATATCGGCTACAAACCGAACCGCCGGGAAACGGGTTATCAACTCGTTCAGTTGGTTCATCCGCTGGTCGGTAAGCAATGGCCGGGCAAACTGTTGATTGATAATCAGTACGTCCAGCGTTGGCAGCAGATTTTCCAAACCAGCCAGTACCTGATCGAACAGGCGCGGTTCCAGTTCATTTGCCGTACCAAAATCGATCCGGTTAGCCTCCTGGGTAGCGATCATAGGCTTGGTATAGAGGCAGGTATCCCACCCTTGGTCAATAATCTGTAGCTGCTGTACATCGACCCCCTGAGAGCGAAATAAATGCTGCATTTCGCGGCCGTACAGGTCATTACCAACACAGCCAACCACATACCGCTGCCCTACCCCTAGAGCGGTCAGATTCTGGATCACATTCCCGGCTGCTCCCAGCGAAGCCTTGGGCTGGCTCCCCCAAAAGACATCCAGGCCCGTCTCAATGGACTGCTCGCCGGTATTGGGTTGGAAGTTGAAATATAAATCGATGGCAAAGTCGCCAATCACGCCCACCTTCAGGGTGGAGAGCTTTTCAAAGATTGTCTGGATATCGGTAGCGGTCATCAGAACGGTAAAGCATTCAACTTTCACTCTAAACCCATAATAGTACGATGGCTACTCACTTCAGGCTATTTATCAAAGCAGAATAAAGGTTAAAGCTACATTTCTTAAACCGCGAGGGCGCAAAGACGCAAGGAATAAGATCCTGACCTGTACACCGTTGCGTCCATCGCGTTCCTGCGGTTTATCGAAAAAGAATTGTACCGGGCTGCCTGAGTAGTAAAACGAGCCCAGAACAGGCTTCCTCAACCAATAGGTTTTAGTTTTGCAGCCTGATCGTTCGTTAAAAACTTTTCTCATGCCAGATTCCTCTCCACTCGATTTAGCCCCAATTACCCGTCAGTTACGCGCCATGTTTGGCTCCCGATTATTGATTGCGGCCGTTCATTACCTGCCTGTTTTTGACGAACTGACAACCGCCCCTCTGTCCATCTCAGCCCTTCGTACCCGGCTTGGACTGGCCGAACGTCCGGCCATGGTGCTGTTGCCGGCACTATGTGCCATGGACCTGCTTGCCTTCGATCAGCAGGGACGTCTGTATATAACCGAGTTGGGGAAGTACGTCACTCAGGCCAATACGCCCAACCTGACGGGGTACCTGGGACTCGAAAAAGACGATGCGGGTGTAGTGGAAATGGTCGCCCGGCTTCGGAACGACGGGCCGCTTCATGCCGAAGATGGGATTTCGTTTGTCAAAGATGATGAAAGTCCGTCACCCATGGATGATCCCGAACTGGCCCGGTTTCTGACGCTTGGTCTGGCAGGCCGCGCCCGGCATCTGTCGCCTATTGTAGCCGCCAGGATGAACCAACGCGAAGGGCATCTGCTCGATGTGGCCGGTGGTACGGGCTTTTACACCTACGAATGGTTACTGGCCAACCCGACCTCAACCGCCACGATTCTGGACCGACCCGCTGTACTAACTGTGGCTTCTGAATTGCTGGATGAATTTTCTCAGAGCGGACGACCGGGCGCAACTACGGTTAAAGAACGGGTAAGTTTCTTACCGGGCGATATGCTTACGGATGCATTGCCGCAAACGGATATCTTACTGGCTGCCAGCCTCTTTCATGACTGGCCAACGCCCACCTGTCAGTGGCTGGCCCACCGTTTTGCCGAAGCCCTGCGGCCGGGGGGCGAATTGTGGGTTCACGATGCGTTTCTGAACGATACACTGGATGGCCCGCTGGCGGTTACCGACTACTCCGCACAATTATTCTGGAATACCAAAGGGCGCTGCTACAGCCGGGCCGAATACCGAAGCTGGTTGATGGAGGCCGGATTACAACCCACACCCGACAACATTCCTACCCAAATGGACTATGGGCTGATCTGGGCGAAGAAGTAAGTTCCGACCACTGTTGGCCTTTCAACCTGTCTTATCCACTCTATTTTTACCCCTCAGACAGTAAAGTTTCTGGCCTATTCAGCTTTCCCAACTAGCGAATCATCGAACTTCCCGACTAAAAAATGAGCCAGCCCCTTGCTAAATCCCGTTGGTATCGACTGCTGCCCATCGCGTTTATTACGTATAGCCTGGCTTATCTGGACCGAGCCAATTTCGGATTTGGGACCGCAAGCGGTATGGCTGCCGATCTGCACATTACCCCGGCCATGTCGTCGTTGCTGGGCTCGCTTTTCTTTCTGGGTTACTTTTTCTTTCAGGTGCCAGGGGCGGTGTATGCCGAGAAAAAGAGCGCGAAAAAGCTCATTTTCTGGTCATTGATTCTGTGGGGAGGTCTGGCCGTAGCTACGGGGGTTGTAAGCAATGTTAATCTGCTGATCTTGATCCGGTTTATGCTGGGCGTGGTCGAAAGCGCGGTGATGCCCTCGATGCTGCTTTTCCTGAGTCGGTGGTTTACTAAAACGGAGCGATCCCAGGCCAATACGTTTCTGATCCTTGGCAACCCGGCTACCATTCTCTGGATGTCGATTTTGTCGGGCTATCTGATCAAAGCCGTTGGCTGGCGCTGGATGTTTATTGTAGAAGGGCTTCCGGCCATTATCTGGGCGTTTTTCTGGTGGAAACTCGTCGATGATAATCCGAATGATGCCGACTGGCTCACCGAAGCCGAAAAAGAAGCCGTTGCCGACCAGCTACAACAGGAACAACAGGGTATCAAGCCCGTCAAAAATTACGGCGAAGCGTTCAAATCCCGCACTGTCATTCTGCTGAGCCTTCAGTATGCGTTGTGGAGCATTGGCGTGTACGGCTTCGTGATGTGGCTTCCCTCCATCATAAAAGCTGCGCCCAATATGACCATTGTCGAAACGGGCTGGTTATCGTCGGTGCCCTATGTGCTGGCCATTATCGGTATGCTAAGTGCCTCTTACTATTCCGACAAAACCCTGAACCGGAAAGCCTTTGTCTGGCCGTTTCTGTTGCTGGGAGCCATTGCGTTTTATGCATCGTACCTGATCGGTGTGGATCATTTCTGGTTGTCTTTTGTGTTGCTGATTATTGCGGGCGGAGCCATGTATGCGCCCTACGGCCCGTTCTTCGCCATCATTCCGGACCTGTTGCCCAAAAATGTGGCGGGGGGCGCTATGGCCCTCATCAATAGCTTTGGTGCCCTGGGGTCATTTATTGGCGCTTATGTAGTGGGGTATCTAAACGGAGAAACGGGTGGCTTTGGCGCTTCCTATATTTTTATGGCAGGCTCCCTTCTGCTCTCCGCCATTATTACGCTGGTTGCGGTTCAATCTCCTTCCAAACAGCACACACACAAGCCAGAAAAACTTACGCTGTAAAAACCCTTCCGATCGGTTAATTAAGGGAGCTGGCTCCCAAAAGCCGCACGAATCAGGTATGTGTCAACAGCATCGGTCTAAGCAATGGTAAATGGGCACAAAACCCCCTTACATTGTCGCGATTGCCCTTCATGCCCTACCTCATCTGCTCTAACTTTGTGGAAACAGTAAACAAATAGCCCCATAATGAGAACGATCCGAATCATGGCCCATGTCACGCTGGACGGCATAATACAGCACGAGAACACCGAAAACTTTTCGTATGGCAACTGGTCGACACCCTATCAAAGCCCGGCTGGTTTAGCGGCCGTCATGGAAGCCCATGGCAACCGTTTCGATCTGCTGCTTGGTCGCCATACCTACGATCTCTGGGTCGGCTACTGGCCTAATGCTGGCGACACGCCAATAGCCAACGGTATAAATGGCGCGACGAAATATGTGGCGACGCACAGGCCGGAGAGTCTCGAATGGGGGCCGGTTGAAGATTTAGGTGCAGACATCATTGAGGGCATACGCGCTGTCAAGTCAACAGAGGGGCCCGACCTGATTGTCTGGGGTAGCTCAACGCTGACATCCATATTGCTCGATCAGGGATTGGCCGACGAGGTTGTCCTTTTGGTCTATCCGGTCTTGCTGGGCCGGGGCAAACGCTTTTTTTCGGATAGTGTGGACCCATGTCAGCTTGCTTACGTCAGCACGAAGGTTAGCCCCACAGGTGTGCTCATCAACACCTATCGGCCCGTTGGATCGATACGCTCCTGAGTTCGTTTGGGGTTAGCCCCAAAGTTGGCAACAGGCTTCGTTGGCTACCAACTCTCGTATAGTGCCTAAAGGCAAGGCAATCGACGATTTCACCATTCTATTTTTTGTCAATCACTGGCCAAACAAGGCATCGTTTTATATGGACGTTCAAGGGCAAATCAAGGCGTATATTACAAACCTGCCAGAACCCAAACGCAGTGATATTCAAACGCTGCACCGAATTATTCTGGAGGTAATGCCAGCCTGTCAATTATGGTTCCTCGACGGAAAAGACGCTGAAAACAAATCCGTTAGTAATCCTAGCATTGGCTACGGGCTGCGCACGATACACTATGCAGACGGAAAAACCAGACCGTTTTATCAAATTGGTATCAGTGCCAACAAAACGGGCATCTCTGTCTATATCCTCGGTGTCGAGGATAAGACCTACTTAGCCCAAACGTATGGAGACAAAATAGGCAGGGCAAGTATAACCGGCTATTGCATTAAATTCAAAACGTTAAAAGACATACATACGGAAATACTAAAAGCAGCCATACGGTATGGAATTGGGCAGGAACCGTAACTCCGGGGTAAGCATTGAGCCATTAGACTTCATTGCAGGCAATAACCTGGGTGCGGTCATGGCCAATTACAAGCCTCAGTGCGCCTTCCCATACGATTTCTCGCCCGCTTCGATGGGGATAAGTAATTCGTTCTCTTTGGGCGGAATGGGGCAGGAATAGCCATCCTGAAACGCGCAATAGGGATTGTAGGCTTTGTTGAAATCCAGCATCAGTTTCCCCTCTTTTATGTCACCAGTACGCAGGTCCATATAGCGGCCTCCGCCGTAGGTCTCTTTGCTCGACGTGGCATCTTTGAACGGCAAAAACAGATAATCCCGGTATTCGGGTACGCGCATCAGATTCAGGCTTCGGTACAGGGTCAACTGTTGAGGTTTTCCATGCAGTACAAACGACAGCCGCGCATAGGCTACATGCTCTTTGGTTTTGCCGCTGTAGGTCGGCATATCGAAGGGCTCGGCTTTCGTAATCCGTTCGACGGTGGCCGTAACCCGGTAGGTTGAATCGGGCGCGTAAAACTGGACAAACGCCAGATCGTCGGGTTTCAGCGGCCCGCCCGATGTGGTCAGTAAGTCCTTTTTGTAGGCTTCGCGGTGTTTGGCTATCTGTTCGGCAAAAGGCGTTTGCGCCAGCGCAACCGTCGTTAACAGACTCATTAACACGAAACCTTTTATCATGGCCAGCCTATACAAATAGTCCATCATTACAGCGGTGTATTCAAAATAGCCAGACAGGTTTTCAGGCCCGTCCGCAGATTACCGAGTCGCAGGTTTTCATTCGGGCTGTGCTGGTTGTTGTCCATATTCACCAGCGGAACCAGCACGGCAGGTACGTTCAATTCCTGGATAAACGGCACTACGGGTACGGTTCCACCCATCATCCGAATAATTACCGGGTCTTTACCAAAGCTTTCCGTAATCGCTTTACGCAACCAAACACCCATGGGTGCATTAATGTTCGTGCGGAAAGCAGGTGTACCGGCGCTGCCTTCAAAAAAAACGATCTGGCTGTATTTCAACCGTTCTTCGGGTGTTGGCGCATGATCCAGTACGGTGAACCCCTGCTTCTCAATATGTTTTCGAACCAGATCGATCATTCGTTGGCCATCCGTTTCGGGTACTAGCCGAATATCGAAACTGGCAACGGCTTCTTCCGGAATAATCGTGCCGGACCCTTTGCCAACTACAGCGGCCTTCATCCCCCGAATATTGAGCGATGGATATTGTAACGATTCCTGATAATTGTGACCCACTTTTTCCTCGTCGGCAATCAACAGGGTTTTATTGATTTCGGCCTTGTTATCGGGCACAGCCGCCATGATCTTCTGGGTCGCTTCGTCGAACGAAATGCCCTCGTAAAAGCCCGGAATCAATACTCGTCCCTGCTCATCTTTCATCGACGTAATCAACCGGGCGAGCCGGAACCCCGGATTGGGTGCATAATTGCCAAAATGTCCACTGTGCTGCTGGGTAATGGGCCCATAGGTGGTTATGGTAAACCCGGCATTGCCCCGACAGCCGAAGGTAAGCGTTGGAATATTCGACGAGTGCATGGGGCCATCCATCACGATCATATAATCGGCCCGCAGTTTGTCTTTATGAGCAGTCAATGCGCCTTTTAGCCCGGCTGAACCCTTTTCTTCTTCCGTATCGATGATCACCTTCACATGAAAAGGGGGCGTTTTGCCCTCAGCCTGAACAATATCGAGGGCGTTCAACAGCATGATAATTGGCCCTTTATCGTCGGAAGTGGATCGGCCAAACAATCGCCATTCGTCGTTGACAGTCGTTTTGGGCAAATCGCCAGCCAATTCTTTATACGGACCGCTACCCGTCTTTTCTTTTAATACCGTACCGAACGGATCTTTCTGATTCCATTCATTTGCCCGCACAGGTTGCCCATCCAGATGGAAATAAAACAGAACGGTTTTCGTGGCTTTGGGATACATTTTTTCGGCTAAGACCACGGGCAGACTGGGCGTTTGCAGCACGCTGGTCTGAAACCCCCGCTTCGCGAATGCTTTTTCGGTCCAGGCTATATTTTTCGTAATGTCGGCCGGATTGATGGCATCATTGGGGAGCGAGACATAATCACTGAGTTCGTCGATGGCCGACCACATCTTTTTTTCGACCAGTGCGTCCATCTTTGCAGCTGTCATCTTTTGAGCCGATAAGCCAAGTGGTACCAGGCTCAACATAACCCAGCAGGCAGTTGATAAAAACGGCACAGCAGCCAGTGGGTGTCGTTGATATTTTTTCGTAAATGCGCGTGTTTGTTGGGTAGTCATCGGGAGAGGCTGTATCAATCTGTATACAAACGAATGTACGGCAACTTGACGATCAATACCAATAATGAAGCACAAATACATCTTTATACCATATAAACCATCAGATAATTCCTGAACTTCGCAATAATATACCTCTTTCTCTACGGTTATGATTGCTTCATCAGGACGCCCGCTATGTCTTATCGGTAAGGTTGTGGATGCACAAGGGCACGAATCCCTTCAAACGATCCTGATTCAGAATGGGCGAATTACAGCGATTCAACCGGGGAAAGTACCGTTCTCATTACCCGATCTGATTAGCCTCGAACTGGCTGACCATGAGGCTATCTTTCCGGGACTCATCAACTTGCACGTTCATTCGGAATACAATATTTTCCCACTCTGGCAGAGTCCAGCTGTGTGGAGCAACCGCTTTCAATGGCGGAATAATGAGCAGTATCTGCGTGAAATCAAAAGCTTCAAAGACTATGTGGATGCCCGTTGGGTAAAGGATTATCTGGGTTTTACGCAGCCGATCATTCAGGCTCTGACGGCCGAAAAAAACACGTTACCAACACCTACCATGCTGGCGTCGGCCATTACCGAAGTCCAGAAAATGTATGGGGTTGTTACCGAGTTACAGGCTGTAGCGGGTGGTACTACACTGGCCCAGCAAACCATCCGGCTGGAAACGAATGCGAGCCTACCCAACTTTATTATCCGCAACACAGGGGCACCAGCCGAACTGGGTCTGCCACTTACCCAAAAAGTGTTTTCGGTGGTTGATTTCGTGAGGCCGGGCCCTGATTTCGACCCACCGGGTAGCCCTATACGCGCTCAGGAAGATACGTCGGCCTGGCCGATGATGCGGCATCCAAGTTTCGATGATTTCCTGACGTCAGTACAACAGGGAAATAATCGGTATTATGCGTCCATTGCCCATATTGCCGAAGGACGGGCAGGTTATCTTCAACCCGGAAAACCCGATGGATTTAGCCGACGGGAGTTTTCTGAATTTCGACAGGCACTTGCCAGCCTATCTAACAAAGATGCCTTGAAAACGGCGCATCTGACGCTCACGCATGCCTGCGGGCTGGATTATTCGGACCCATCGACGATTGATTTCCTCCGCGACAATCACATCAGTATCGTCTGGTCGCCCGTTTCGAACCTGATCCTGTATCGCGATACCATTCCGGTAAAAACGCTGCTCGACCAGGGGGTCAATGTGTGTTTGGGATCGGACTGGGCTCCCAGTGGCAGCAAGCATGTTTGGGATGAGCTGAAGTTTGCCCGTCACTTCTGCGATATGGTCGGACTTTCGGTTTCCGATGCTCAGCTACTCGCTATGGTTACGCAAAATCCGGCGAAAGCGTTGGGGCATGTACCGGCCGGGGCTATCCAAACCGGCTACAACGCTGACTTCTTTATTCTCCAGAAACAATCATCTCAACAGTCGGCTCTTGCAGCACTGCATACTCAGGACGACCGTTCGGTTCGGTGTACGATTGTCAATGGCCGGGTAATCTATGGCGATCAGGATCTATTTACCAATACCCTTACGGTCGATTACGAGCGTATCCCTATCGGCGAAGGCAACGCGGCCGCCCAAAAGGCAGTAAGTATTAATTCGTCGCTCCACTTCGATCTGACGAAGTCTCTGAATCAGGTTGATGCCCTCATGCATCGGTACGCTACCGATGCCCTGCGTTCGCCCAACTTGCGCCGTACCCGACTCCTCTCTGCCGACGATCATCTGTATCTGACTCGCATTCATATGGTCAAGACCCATTTGGCCGAACTGGTACAGAATCTGAAAAAATAATACTGGCCAGGCTTCGGCCGAATCGCTGCTTAGACAACGACCATCAAACCGGAACCTGACCAGGCTAATTTACTTACGGCATCAACACCGTATCGATCACGTGAATGACCCCGTTCGACTGGAAAACATCAGGAATGGTTACCGTTGCCATACCGCCTTTCGCATCGGTCAGTTCGATTTTCTTACCTTTCTGCATGGCCGTCAGCGTGCCACCCGCTACGGTTTTCAGGGTAGCTTTTCCCCCCCCGGCTTTGATGGCGTCCATAAGATCCTGGGCACTCATACGGCCCGGCACAACGTGGTAGGTCAGAATACCTGTCAGCGTTTGTTTGTTTTCGGGTTTCACCAGTGTTTCAACCGTACCTTTTGGCAATTTGTCGAAGGCTTTGTTGGTTGGTGCAAACACGGTGAATGGACCAGGCCCCGACAAGGTTTCGACCAGACCAGCCGCTTTAACGGCAGCCACCAGCGTGGTGTGATCTTTCGAGTTAACGGCATTCTCAATGATATTTTTGGAAGGGTACATAGGCGCCCCACCAACGGTTACCGTTTTTTCCTGGGCAAACGAAACCTGACTGATAGCTACTAAGCTGAGTATAGCAAATGCGATTTTAAGCGTCTTCATTGTTGTTTGACTTGGTTGATGTGTTTTGAAAAATTTACTGTGTGTCGACAACAGGCAGACTTACGCAAACAGAGGCTAAGTTGGATTGGGCAAAACAGAAAATATTTACAAGACCCTGAACAACAACAGCTTCCAACAGGGCTAACCAGTCGCTTGGCGCATAAAAAAACGCCGGACGGCTGTCCGGCGTACAATCTGATTACGAGGGAAGATGTGACGTGATAGAGGAAGAAAGCTGTACAAATATGGACAATAGACTTAACATTTCTTCATATAAAAACACGCGAAAACAACTGTGGAAACGACGGTTTTTTTAAACGGGTTTTTTCCCGTTTTTTTTACCAAAAACAACGTACCCGCCAAAGAGTACTTATATAATATATTAATTATCAATAACTTACCTGTAAATATATTTTTCCAGCTTTACGGATACCGTTGCTTATGACTGGGTAAGCTCTTAGGTTTGAGCGAACCATCTAACCCATATACACCATGAATACGCCAGCCAATACAGTGCCTTATCCTACCGATCCTATCAGGCTTAAAGAAGCCTGCGAACGTTATGATCAACTTCTGGCCGAAAAAGATTTGCAGGGATTTTATCGTGTCGATTTCTTTGACGTTGCCGAAATCAGGGCGATTCTGGATCTTTGCCAGTCTGAACATGCAAAAATCTATTACGGCATTGATGAAACAGGCCGCCACTTTCTATTCATGGCTCCTACACAGGCTGATGGTCGGGCCCGTGAAGATGTCGATACAACCGTAGCCCCCTGCTGCTGTCAGATTCCGCCATGCCCCAAAGAGGAGGATGATCGGTATACAAGTATGTAAATTGAGACTATGTGGGATACGTATCTCTATATGACGTTATTGGGCGTAGGTACTGGTTTGTATTTATTCAACTACCGGATACTTACGCCCCCACTCCGAATTTTAGGTAGTACCATTGCCATTACCTGGCTTGGTACTGGATACAGCATTTATATAGGGGCGGTTCATCACAAACCCAATATCCATGTTTATCACATTCTTATCATTATCCAGTATGCGCTATATGGCCTGATGTTCGAAAAACTGATCGATCAGCCGCTCGTCAAACGCATTATCCGGGCTTCCCTCGTTCTGTTTGCTCTTATATCTCTTTCGCTATCCCTTACCATCCAACCCTGGAACCAGTATAACTCCTACGCGACTACGCTCTTCAATGCCTTAATTGCCATTTGGTCCAGCTATTACTTATGGCGGATGTTTGTCGATATAAAAGTTGAAGCGCTGGAGCAGGAAGCCTCTTTCTGGATTTCGACAGGGTTGTTGTTTTCTTCCCTGGGCAGCTTCTTTGCCCAGGGATTGATGAATTATCTGTTAGTCAATACTGCTAATTACGCCATTATGGTTTACTGGATTCATGAATTAATGGATTTTATATTGTTTGTGTTTTTTTTGTTGGCTATATATATATATCTACGATATTTGCCACATACCCAACGATCTTAACGTATGCCTTCCTCTCCCCCACCCGATGTTGTTCTGGTTATTTTGGTGGGGACATTACTATTGCTCATTCTCGCAGGTTTTATTACCTCGATCATTTTTCTGTATAAGCAGCGACATAAAGCTCAGCAACAGGAAATGACCCGCCTTCAGGAAGCCTACCAGCGGGAGCTTCTACAATCACAAATTGAGATTCAGAATCAGACACTTCAACAAATCGCTCAGGATCTGCACGACAATATCGGGCAACTATTAACGGTGGTGACCATGCGCCTGAACACACTTGAAGACGATGTTCAGGAACCTGATACCCAGCAAGCCGTTCAGCAAACGCGCGACCTGGTCAAAACAATTATCCAGGAAGTGCGTATGCTTTCCAAAAGCCTCAATCAGGATGTGGTAGGCCGATTTGGGCTGCTGCCCAGTTTAACCCATGAACTGGAGCGCATCGAGCGGAGCGGAAAAATAAAAACAACCTTACTTACCCAGGGCGAACCTTATTCGCTGGGCGAAAAAACCGAAATCGTGTTGCTGCGTATGGCTCAGGAATCGCTGAATAATGCGCTCAAACATGCAAGACCCCGCCATCTGACACTCATTACCGACTATAGACCCGATGCCTTTATCCTAACCATTGCAGATGATGGGCGCGGATTCGATGTAGAGGAAGCCAAAGCCCGCGATCTTAAACAAACGGGGTCGGGGCTATATAATCTTTACCATCGGTCGGCACTGCTGAAAGGTACGTGTACCATTACCAGCCAACCCGGCCAGGGCACTCAAATCGAAATTCGTTTACCAGCAAAACAACCTCTAATCAGTTCACCAGCTCTGGTCAGTTCGTAGCGTACGTTTGTATTCACAGCAGTCTACTTTTCGGTAAGAATCCCTGCTCCACTCCCCTTACTTTGATGCCTTTTCAGATAGCCATTATTGATGATCACCGCCTTGTAGCGGCCGGTATAGCCGATTTAATTCGGAAATTTGAGAACTACGACGTCCAGTTGATGGCCGAAAACGGCCTGGATTTACTCAGCCAGCTGGAACAAAGCAGTCAGTTGCCCGATATAGCACTGGTCGATGTGAACATGCCCGAAATGGACGGTTTCGAAACAACCGAACAACTCCGACTGCGTTATCCCGCTGTACGGGTACTGGTTTTGTCGATGGAGGATCGGGAAGACCAGATCATCCGTATGATCCGAAATGGAGCCCGAGGCTACCTGCTTAAAGATTGCCGTCCGGCCGAACTTCGCCAGGCATTTGATGATGTGATGTCGAAAGGGTTTTATTACTCCGATTTTCTGGCCAATCATCTTGTCAATAATCTGGTGGCTCCTTCTACGCATCCTGTCTCCACTCCGCCACAATCCTTCAACCTGAACGATCGGGAACAGGAGTTTCTGACACTGGCCTGTAGTGAGTTGACCTATAATGAGATAGCCGATCGGATGTTTGTCAGTCCGCGAACTGTAGAAGGCTACCGCGACAGCGTTTTTCAGAAACTGAATGTCAAAACCCGGGTTGGCATGGTATTGGTGGCCATAAAGCACAGATTAGTAAAGATTTAAAGCTTCGGGATTGGTCCCAAACCAGCGTTAAAGGGCTGTCGGGCCTGTACTAGGTTTATAAAAATTCATTCATACGCATGCAATTGCGCTTCCATCCGGTCGATCTGCGACTGAACCATACATTCACCATTGCTCACGACAGCCGCGATGTACAACCTTCCCTGATCGTAGAGCTTCAGGATGGTGCGCATCGGGGCTTTGGCGAAGCTACGGCAACGAAGTACTATGGCATTACCATCGAGGGTATGATGGCTGCTCTGGAAGCCATCCGTGAGCCTATCGAAGCCCATGAACTGGTAACGCCCGAACAGTTCTGGGCCGATATGTACCCTTATCTGGCACAGAATCCATTTGCCCTGTGTGCGCTCGACCAGGCCGCCTGGGACTTATGGGGAAAACGGCAGGGCCAACCGCTCTACAAGCTCTGGCAACTCGATCCTGCCAGGAGCCCCATCACCGATTATACCATTGGTCTCGACACCCCCCAGCGGATGGTCGAAAAAATGCAGGAACGTCCCTGGCCGCTCTACAAAATAAAGCTGGGCCGCCCCGATGAGGATATAAATCTGGTGCAGACCTTACGGCAACATACCGATGCGTTGTTTCGGGTCGATGCGAACTGTGGCTGGAAACCCGACGAAGCCATTGCCAAATCCCGAATCCTTAAAGACCTGAACGTTGAGTTTATCGAGCAACCCCTTCCGGCTGCCGATTGGGACGGGGCCAAACGGGTTTATGAACAAAGCGCCCTGCCCGTTATTGCCGATGAAAGCTGTATTATCGAAAGCGACGTGGACCGATGCGCGGGCTATTTTCATGGGGTCAACATTAAACTCACCAAATGTGGCGGCATTACGCCCGCCCGACGCATGATTGCCCGCGCTCGTGAGCTGGGCTTACAGGTGATGGTTGGCTGCATGACCGAATCGAGCGTGGGGATTTCGGCTATTGCGCAGTTGCTTCCGTTGCTGGATTATGCCGATCTGGATGGTGCTATGCTTATTGCCAACGATCCCGCTACAGGTGTCACGTTCGATTATGGCCAGGTTGTTTACGCCACCGAGAATGGCACCGGAGTACGTTTAATCACAGGCCACTGATGGCTTGTAAAAGAATGAACCCATTTTTTGACATCGATCATCTACCCAACCGGACGATCACCCACAACGACCAGGAATACCTATTTTTTAGCGGGACGGCCTACCTTGGCTTACCTCAACACCCTGCATTTCAGCAATTAATGCTGGAATCTATTCGGCGTTATGGAACCGTTTTTGGCAGTTCGCGGAATGGAAATCTACGGCTGGGTATTTATGAACAGGCAGAAGCCAGGCTGGCCTCAGTGGTATCAGCAGGGTTAGGGCAAGCCCCTTCGGCCCTCACGCTCTCGTCGGGTATGATGGCCGGACAAGTAATCATGAACTGGCTCCGCCGACAGGGGGTTACGTTCATTTATGCGCCCAATGCTCACCCCGCCATCTGGCATGAACCGGCTGTTGCCTTGCCAAGCGTTTCCTTCAATGATTGGGCCGCCCAATTACCCGATCAGGTCCATGCAACTCCACCGGGGCCAATTGCCATTTTGACCAACTCTCTGGATGCTGTTCGTTCGGAATACTACTCGTTTGACTGGATCGACCACCTACCGAGCGACCATCCAATCACCCTGATCGTCGACGATTCGCATGGGCTGGGCGTGTTAAACAAGGGCCGGGGTATCTGGCCGCAACTCTTCGACAAACCCAATGTAAATCTGCTGGTTACGGCTTCATTGGCAAAAGCTATGGGTCTGCCGGGGGGCGTTATTCTGGGTAGCCCTGATACGATTCAGGCTATACGGCAAACGGCTTTTTTCGGAGCCTGTTCACCGATGGCCCCTGCCAGTCTGGATGCCTATCTCCGAGCCGATACGCTTTATTCAGAGAGCTATGACCGTCTATGTCAAAACATCGCATTAGCCGAAGAACTGCTCCTGCCAACCGGCCTTTTTCACCATGCCGAGGGCTATCCCGTCTTTTTTACCCAACAGGATACTCTTTACCCGTATTTGCTCGACCATCAGACGTTAATCTACTCGTTTGCGTATCCAACAGCCACCGACCGCGCCAATACCCGAATTGTCATCAGTGCTTTTCATAGACCGGAGGATATTGAAACACTAGCCCGTCAGGTTCAGGATTTTAATCAATAGAACACAGATGATTATGATCTGTGTAAATCATAACAATCTGCGTTCTATCTTTTACTTCAATCCTTCCAGAAAAGCCACACTTTGCGGGACCTGCTCCATCGAACGAGATGATTCATCTTCAATAAAGAAGTGCTTTACGCCCGATTTCTTCGCCTGTTTCATCAGAGCCGTAATGCCTACATCGCCCTGCCCCAGCGTCACGTTCGACTCAATATCCGAATGCCCCGTCTGGCTATCGGGCGTGCCGGGCTTCCGGTCTTTCAGGTGCATCAGCACAAAGCGTTTAGGGTATTTCTGCAGCAGGGCAACCGGATCATAGCCCGGCGATTTCACCCAGAACACATCCATCTCGAAATTCACTACTTTACGATCCAGGTTCTCAGCCAGGTAATCGAAAAAGGTGCCATTCTGATACGTTTGAAACTCGTAGCCGTGATTATGGTAACAGAGCGAAATGCCATTTTCGGCTAAAAGTTTCCCGGCCGTATTGAACACATCGATGGCCCGGTCGGCATCGTGTATCATGAACTGATCACCCGCGTGAGGTATCCAGGTACAAACCACATATTTTGCTCCCAACGCCTTCGCTTCGGCCAACACTTTCGGAACGTTCGAGTCCAGGTCCTCAAAACTGGCTCCTGTACTGATCGCTTTTATCCCGTTCTGATCCAGCAGTTTACGAAAATCGGTTAGACTCATCCCGTAGGTTCCGGCAATCTCGGCTTCATGAAACCCCATTTGCTTTACTTTCGCCATCGTACCTGGTACATCTTTCGCAAACTGGTTCCGAAAACTATAAAGCTGAATACCAACGGGCGCGGGCTTCTGGGCCAGCGAAACCAGACTACTCATCAGCAGCCCAGCGAGTATAAAAGGAAGTTTCATGAGGGTTTAGGAGTTGTAAGCTGTGAACTACTTACCGGTTTGGGTGGTGAATGTACTTTCAAAAATCTTGTCGGCATTTCCGGTTTCGAACCCTTCACGCCGATGCTGACGAGATATCTGATCGGCAGGTAAATCGCGAAACGGAGGAAGCACGCGCCGTTCAGCAAACTCGACATACGATCCGGCAATGCGATGGACATCCCCACCGGCAAATTCAGCATCGATCATCTGGGCAACTGTCGACGCCTGACGCAGATCACCGTCGGGGCTAACTTTAATGGTTCCTCCGGCCGTATTGAGCCGGAAACCCCGCCGTTCCAGAAACGCTACGTATTCATCGATGGTGTTGTATCCAGGCTTAAGGTTATGCACACTGATGGTAAAGTGATTCAGGTAGTAGCGATTAAAAATAACCCAGGCGGCATACTCGCTCTCGTCCAGCAGACGCTGATAATCGGCTAATGTAGGTGTTGTCCAAAGGGGCTGGTGCAGGAACTGATCGACTGCAGCCGCATCGTCCAGATCCAATGAATCGACAGGGTCGCTCGTCACGGTATCCGTGTAGCGATGAATAATCTGCCGCGCTTCGTCGGAAAGCTCGTGCACGCGCAGCTCACTGACGAAAATGCGCGGATAATGCGGCTCGGGTGGGCTAAACCAATACGCCGTTAGTTTCTTTCCGGTAAAATTGAACTCATCCCGCTTTTCATACCCGTAATGCAGGAAAATCTTCTCGAACGACGCAATGCCCAGGTTGGGGACGCCCATCGTCCGAAAAGCGATGTGGTCATTCTCAATCTCGCTGGCCGCGCCGATAATGCCTTCATCGATCATGGCATCAATGACTTTCTGCACATCGGGAACGCGTTCGCTATATCGTCGCATCAGACCGCCCAATACGGCATCGAGGGTCTGCGTAGTCGTTTGTTGATTGGTTAGCATGGGCAATGAATCGTCTTTTCAGGTTTTATGGCTCAATATACTCGTTTATTAAACCGATCAGCTTCTGAAAACCAGATCGGTGTGCCAACCCTTTATAGCCATGAAATTATTTCTATTTGATTAAAAAAAAATACCATAACAGTTGATTTTTTCTTTTTCAGACTTATATCTTTGCATACACTAACTTAGTGCGTTAAGTAAAATGCAAAAGCACCTGCGCTGGTTGATTGTTTTCCTGCTTTTCATTGCCACAGGACTCAGCTTTCTGGACCGTCAGGTGTTGTCCATTGCCATTCTGAAAATTCAGGAAGAATTCAGGATTACGGATGTACAATATGGTCTGATCAACACCAGTTTCCTGATTAGCTATGCCATCATGTTCACCCTGGGCGGCTGGCTGATCGACCGGGTAGGTGGAAAACTCGGGTTAGCCCTTTCGGTTGGCATTTGGTCGGTGGCGAATAGCCTTCATGCGGTAATGAATTCCTTCACCCAGCTATTGACCTTCCGGTTCTTTCTGGGCATGGGCGAGGGCGGCTGTTTTCCGGGTGCAGCCTGGACGGTCTATCGTTGGTTCGACAAAAAAGAACGGGCGTTAGCCAACGGTATCGCCATTGGTGGATCAGCCATCGGAGCCGTCGTAGCCCCACCATTAACCATCTGGCTATCTACTAATTACGGCTGGCGGGGCGGATTTTTAATACCCGGCCTAATCGGTATAGCCTGGGTGATTATCTGGCTGTTTATTCCCTGGAAAAAAGAAAATTTAGTTGCCGATGAACCGTCTGAAATAATTACAACAGAAACAATTCCCTTTTTGACCTTGCTCCGGCAAAAGGCTACCTGGGTGTTTATCGTGATTCGTTTTCTGCTCGATCCGGTCTTCTATTTTATGATGTTCTGGATTCCGAAATACCTAAGCTCCGTTCGGAATGTGCCTTTCGAGCAAATTGGAAGCCTGTTCTGGATACCGTTTCTGGCACTCGGTATTGCCAATATAGCCGGAGGCTGGTTTTCGGGACAGCTAATTGCCTTTAACTTTTCAGTCGATAAAGCCCGGAAAACGGTTATGGGTATTGCGGCAATTCTGACGCTGGCAGCACCGGCTATTGAGTGGGTATCGTCGGTCCATATAGCGGTTGCCTTGATGGCCGTGTTCATGTTTGCGCATGGCTTCTGGATTACCAATTACATCACGGCCATTTCAGACATGTTCGGCCAGAAGGCAACCTCTACGGTTGTTGGGTTGTCAGGAACAGCCGGGGCCGTGTCGGGGTTACTGCTCAATCCGCTGATGGGGGTTGTTATCCAGCAGTACTCGTATCGACCGCTTTGGATTGCGTCAGGCTTGTTATACCCGTTTGCGTTTGTACTGTTATTGGTACTCATTCCTAAAATTGAAGCCCTGTCGCTCAATACAACACGAGTGGATTCTAACAAGAGGCTAAGCGAAATAGAACGATAAGGCACTGATTTTAAACGTTATAAAACTCTTTCTCTTCAGTGATCGGCGTGATATACCTGGGCAAGGATGGTTGGTAATTTGTCCAGGTAACGCGCTGTTTTATCGAAATAAGTCAGTTTTTCTGTCATCCCGACGCAGGAGGGATCTTCGGAGATGATTCTTTTTTCACATTTCCCGAAGATCCCTCCTGCGTCGGGATGACAGAAAAACGCGACTGGTTTAAAGTGTGAGCACGTAGGTTTGGACAGGGGTTATTACACGAAAAATCAACTTAGTGCACTAAGTTAACTAGACAAAGACATAAACTAAACAGTATGAAAAATTCATCTCCAAATGGTTTGGCGGTACAACAAACGGAATGGGTAAAACGAAAAAAGACGCGCCCACGCATTGGCGTTTTCGGCGTAGGCTATTTCAAATACTGGGGCCAATTTGACGGCTTGCTGGACGACATGCTACAAAAACAGGCCGTGTTCATCAGCAAGATTGAAGCACTTGATACGGCTGAAGTCATTGATCTGGGGCTTGTCGATGATGCAGCGAAAGCGTATGAGATGGTACCGAAACTTCAGGCGGCCAATCTGGACCTTATCTTCTGCGACATGCTTACCTACGCTACGTCGAGTACGTTTGGCGTCATCATCAAAAGTATCGACGTTCCGATTGTTCTGGTCGCCCTGCAGCCTGATAAGGCGATGGACTACAGCCGGGCGTCAACATACATGCAGTTGTACAACGACGACATCTGTTCACTGCCGGAGTTTGCCGGTGTGGCGGTTCGAATGGGCAAGAAAGTACCCCAGATGATCATCGGCACGCTCCACGACGATCCGGCTGCCGATGCCGACATTGAAGAATACTGCCGCATTGCTGCTGTATTGCATGACCTGAAAACAGCCCGAATCGGTCATATCGGTCACCCAATTGAGGCCATGCTCGATATGCACTCCGATTCGACCATGCTCACGGCTCATTTTGGAGCACACATCGTACAATGTGAAGCGCATGAAATTGTTTCGCAGTACCAGAAAGCCACAGAGCCCGAAATTGACGCCATTAAAGAGCGAATTCTGGCGTATTTCGACACGCCCGACCCTGTTTCAGACCCCATTTCCGAAAAACTACGCGACTCTGATCTGCACATTGCCGCCCAGGCGGCCGTAGCCCTGGAAAAATTCATCAAAGCCAAAAAACTGGATGGGCTGGCCTATTACTACGATGGCCCGGAGGGAAGCGACACCCGCGTCGTGATGTCAAACCTGATTGTCGGCAACTCGCTGTTACAAGGAGCTGGCTTTCCGATGTGTGGCGAATCGGATCTGAAAACCTGTATTGCCATGCTCATCATGGAACGGCTGGGTATTGGCGGCAGTTTCGCGGAGTTTCACCCGGTCGATTTCAAGGAAGACTTCGTTCTCGTCGGGCACGATGGCCCGCATAACATCGCCATTGCCGAAGGCCAGCCCGTGTTGCGCAGCCTGAAAAAATACCACGGCAAACCCGGTTTTGGAGCGGGTGTAGAGTTCAAGATCAAGGAAGGGCCGATTACCATGCTCAGCATCAGTTCGACCTACGAAGGCAAGATGAAATTCGTGATTGCCGAAGGCGAGTCGATTGCCGGGCCGATTCCTCCAACGGGCAATACCAACACGCGCGGCTTTTTCAAACCCGATGTGCGCACTTTCCTGAAACGCTGGATTAGCGAAGGCCCAACGCACCACTTCGCCCTGGGCGTCGGGCACCACGCCAAAACCATCCAGAAAATTGCCGACTACCTCAAAGTCGAATCGGTCATTGTGCCGACCCATGCGTGACGGTTTCCCACAAACCACCTTACAAACTTCTTAAACCTTAATTTTTAACTCATGGACCACTTTTTATTCCATCGACTGCGACTCTTAGTGATTGGCAGTATGCTAAGTCTATTGGCTGCTGTTACGGTTGGGTTTGCCCAATCGGCCAAAGTGACAATCAGTGGTAAAATCACCGCATTGGAAGATGGCGACGTTCTGGTAGGCGCCACCGTAACCGAAAAAGGAACCACCAATGGCAGTACGTCCGATGCCAGCGGGAACTTTCGAATCAACGTTGCTCCCAATGCCACCCTGGTTGTCAGTTTTATCGGCTATGCTCCTCAGGAACTCGCTGTTGGCAATCGTTCGCAGCTCAATGTAGCCCTAAAAACCGACCAGCAGCAATTGCAGGACGTAGTAGTGGTTGGGTACGGAACTCAGCGAAAAAAAGACTTGACGGGTTCTATTGTCAACCTGACCAGCAAAGATCTGGTGCCAGTGCCATCTGCCACCAGCGTCGATCAGATGATGCAGGGGAAAGTAGCGGGTGTGCAGATTACCCAGACCTCGGGCGCACCGGGCGGCAACGTTAACGTGATTGTCCGGGGCATTAGCTCCATTACGGGCGGTAATTCGCCCTTGTATGTGGTCGATGGCTATGCGATTGGTACGGGTGGCGGTGGTTCGGATTTGAGCAACTACGCATCCAATTCCTACTCGGCCAGCGGGATTGCCAGCAGTAGCTCGGTTAACCGGATCAATCCGCTGAGCATTATCAATCCCGCTGATATTGAGTCGATTCAGGTGCTGAAAGATGCATCGGCAACGGCAATTTACGGCTCGCGCGGTTCCAACGGGGTCATCATCATTACCACCAAACGGGGGAAGCTCGGCAAACCAACCATCAGTTTCGAGCAATCGACGGGGATGCAGGAGTTGGCGAAGAAACTGAAACTACTCACTCCTCGCCAGTACGCGGAATACGTAGCCGAAGGGCGCGACAATGCCTGGGTATTTGCCGGAGGAAAAGCGTCGGACCCCAACAGCGTTCGGAGCACGGCTACGCAGGTAAAACCCGAATTCCGCAACCCCAGCCAATTTGCCGATCAGGGCTACGGCACCGACTGGCAGGACGTTATTTTTCAGAAAGGCATGGTTCAGAATTACCAGCTTTCGGCCAGCGGAACGGGCAAGGATGTGAGCTATTACGTATCAGGTGGCTATTTTACAAACAAAGGCATCATCATCGGCTCCGACTTCAACAAGTTTACCCTACGTACGAACATCGACGCCCACCTAACTGAAAAGCTCAAAATCGGCGCTTCGTTTTCGGGGGCTCACTCGTATGGGAATTTCGCCCGTGCCGAAGGGCACCTGCAATACCGGGGATTGATTTCGGCCGCTCTCGCCAGCGACCCAACCATTCCCGTATACAATGCCGACGGTACGCCCTACTCCGAATTTTCCAGCCCGACGGGTATTCCGGTGGAGAACCCCGTGGTGATCGCGGCCGAATTCTCCGACAAACGAAACAACTCCAACGTATTCACCAACAACTATTTGCAATACGAGCTGATGCCCGGTCTGGTGCTGAAAACATCGGTTGGGGTCAATTACTCCAACAACGTGACCCGTCTGTGGAAATCCTCGAAGGTAGGGTTGGCGACAAGCCGGACGGGAGCAGCCACCGCCGGGGCCACTGAGATCAAAAGTCTGAACTGGCTGAACGAAAATACCATCAACTACCGCCATAAGTTCGGCCAGCATGATATCGACGCGCTGGCGGGGTATACCATTCAGAAAAGCTCCGACGAGATTTTACAGGCGGGTGCTACGGGTTTTTCGACCGACTATGTTCCTTTCCTATCGGCCGGAACGGTATCGAACGGCACCAACTACGTTAGCGAATGGGCCATTATGTCGTGGCTGGCGCGGGTCAACTATTCCTTTGCTAATAAATACCTGCTCACGGCCACCATTCGAACCGACGGCAGTTCCCGGTTCGGTTCCAAAAACCGTTGGGGAACGTTTCCTTCCCTCTCACTGGCGTACCGGCTTTCGGACGAGGCCTTTATGAAACCCATTTCGGTCATCAGCGATCTGAAACTTCGGGCGAGTTATGGCATTGCGGGTAACAACCTGATTCCCAACTATGCCACGCAGGGTTTGTTAGGCGTATCGCGAACCGTCTCGAACGGGCAGATTGTGTCGGGTATTGTACCAACGAGTCTGGCCAACGATCAACTGACCTGGGAGCAGTCAGTGCAAACCAACCTCGGCATGGATCTCTCGTTGTTCCAGAATCGCCTGTCGTTTACCATTGATGCGTATCGGGCTTATAAGAAAAACCTGCTTTTGAACGTCACGCTGCCAGCGGCTTCGGGCTTTGGCAGTTCGGTACAGAACATTGGCGAGGTCGAAAATAAAGGGTTGGAACTGACCGTCAATTCGCAGAACATTGTGAAAGGCCCGTTCCAGTGGAGCACCGATTTCAACATTAGCTGGAACCGCAATAAAGTCACGGCCCTCAATTCGGATGCCGCCCGAATCGTTACGTCCGACTATCAGGTAGCGCAGGTGGGTTACGCCATTTCCAGCTTCCGGCTCCTGAATATTCTGGGTATTTTCCAGACGCAGGAAGAAATCAGCAAAAGCCCAATCCAGAACCCACGCGTTCAACCCGGCGACTATAAATACCAGGATGTCGATGGCAATGGCACAATCAATACGTCGGACAAAACCATCGTTGGAACGCCCTGGCCTAAGTTTACCTGGGGTTTTGGCAACCGATTCAGCTTCAAAAACTTCAACCTGAGCGTCAGCCTGAATGGCTCGTACGGCAACCAGATTTATTTCCAGGGGGGCGAAGTCTCGCTCAACGATGCGGGTGTGCAGAACCAGTTGGCAGCCATTGCCAATCGCTGGCGTTCACCAGAAAATCCGGGCGATGGCCTGTATACCAGAGCCATTCGGAACGACTACGCCTTTGGTTTCAGCGCCGGAACGACCAAATACCTGTTCGACGGCTCGTATACGCGCATCCGGGATGTCAATCTGTCGTATACCTTCCCGGCAGCGGTGATTGGCAAGTTGAAGCTTCAGGCCCTTTCAGTTTATGCCGACGTAACCAACCTGTACACTTTCACCAAATATCCGGGCTACGACCCCGAAGGCAGCACAGGTGGTGATAATCTGGCGAAAAGCGGTGTCGACTTTTTCTCGTATCCGAACCCCCGGACGTATACTGTTGGACTACGTGTGACCTTTTAAATGAGCGAAAGAGTGAATGAGTGAAAGAGCGAAAAATCGCTAGTCACTCCGCTTCGGTGCAGGGCGGCCCGTGCCGTCCGTTTTCACTCATTCACTCTTTCGCTCTTTCACTCTTTACATCTCATGAAAACGAAATTACTGGCCATACTCTTCCTGACGGCCACCTTAACTTCCTGCCATGATTTTCTGAATCTTAAGCCCGCCTATCAGATCAGCGATCAGAGCTTTTATCAGAACCAGAACGACTTCGAAACGGCACTGGTTGGTGTATACAGCACTTTCCGGGGGCTCTACAGCACCAGTAACATTCTATACATGACCGAGCTAACAACCGACAACACCGAAATTCAGTGGTCGTCGCCCTCGGCCGATGAGATGCAGATGGATCAGAACGCCGTTACTCCGACCAACGCCTTTGTTCGGGGCGTCTGGAGTACCTGCCTGTATACGATCTCGCAGAGTTCAAACATCCTGAACCGAATCGACGCCGTAAATTTTGACCAGACGGCCAAGAACCGGATCAAAGGCGAAGCGCAGTTTCTGCGGGCGTTTAGCTACTTCTACATGGTCCGTTTGTTTGGCAATGTGCCCATTACGAATACTACTTTCACAAGTCCGGCACAGGTAGCCTCGGCCGATCTGACGCTGAAACCGAAAGAGGACGTCTACAAGCAGATTCTTTCCGACCTGACCAGTGCCGAAAGTTTGTTACCCGCCACGCTCAACGCCGATAAAACCCGCGCTTCGCAGATGACGGTGAAAGCGTTGCTTGGTAAGGTTTACCTGACCCAGCAGAACTATGATCTGGCCGGTACGAAACTGAAGGAAGTCATCGACTCAAAACAGTACTCGCTGGTAGCCGATTATAAAACCCTGTCGACCAATGGCAATACTAATCTGGCCGAAACGATCCTGGAAGTAGATTACCTGTCGGGGCAGTCGCTGGGCAACAACTACTCGGCGTTGTTCACACCCGCCATCACCAGCATGGCGATCTTCCCGAATAATTTGCAGGGTTCGGGCCGCATCGTTCCAACGCTCGATGTCATCAAAGCTTATGAAACTGGCGATGCACGCAAAGCGATCTCGGTCAACGATTCCGTCACACTGATTGGCGGCAAGAAATCGTATAGTCGTTACGGACTCAAATTCGTTGACTTCAAAGCGGTCGATCTATCAGACGGAGCGGTTTCGTTTACCATTCTCCGCTATGCCGATGTGCTGCTGATGTATGCCGAAGTGCTGAACGAACAAGGTAAACCAGCCGATGCGCTGCCTTATCTGAATCAGGTGCGCCAACGGGCTAAATTGCCTGCGCTGTCGGGCTTATCACAGGCCGATACCCGACTGGCGCTGGAACGCGAGCGACGCACCGAATTCCTGTTTGAAGGCCACCGCTGGTTCGATCTGGTCCGTACTGGCCGCGCCCAAACCGTTCTGAACGCTCATTATGCCAACCAGAAGCTGAACTTCTCCGTACAGGATTTTGAGCTGCTGTTCCCGATACCGCAAGCTGAAATAGATCTGAATCCGGCCTTGAAGCAAAATCCGGGGTATTAAACACATAGAACACAGATTAGTATGATGCCTATGATTTATAAAGATCTGCGCAAATCATAGGCATCATACTAATCTGTGTTCTATAGACTTTTCAACTTATGCGTACTCAACTAGTCATTATACTTTGTATCGGTCTGCTGGGCTTTACTTACGATACGCCCAATCTGGATAATTCGACACTAAAGGGTAAGCCGTTCAATACCATCACGCTGGAACTATCGCTGAAGCCGTTTAAGAAGAATGACAAAGCCTACATCGGGCAGGTGGCAACGGAACTGTTTACGCAATGGTCGTCGCTGCTGCGGCATACCGATACGGTAGCAGTGATGCTCTGGACATCCGATGGGTCCGAGATTCTGGATTATACGGGGAAGCTGGATCAGCCGCTGGAATGGGCGAAGTACATGGGCAACCCGAACACAGAGCATGAAGTAGGCTCGGGACCAGCCGACCTGTCGCTCCACCAGCGGGCACTCCTGTACATGGACAACCCACCCGCTTTTACCTACGGCGATCTGAAATACATTATCCAGTCGCTGAAAGATGCGGGCAAACGCATTACGGGCAAACCTATTCGTGTTGGCGCTACCTTCGATCCGGGACCGGAGTTTGCCCATTCGGAGTTTAAGTACAAAAAACACCCCGAAATTCTGGGCGGCAACGCGATGGGTCATAAAACGATGGTGAGTTGCTACTCTACCCTGAACGCCGACAAGCAGGCCTATGCGGGTTTTTCGAAAGGCATTCCGGCCAATACGCCATTCGGTACGTTTCTGGGTCGCCAGAGCCAGCACTTTCTGACCGACCTGGGGTATGATTATCTCTGGCTCAGCAACGGATTTGGCTTTGGCGTAGAAGGCTGGTCATCGACGGGCGCTATTTTCGACGGGAAAGCCTTTGCGGCTGAAAAACTGGCCAACACCCGCGCGTTGATTGCGGGCTTCTGGAACCTGTTTCGGAACGAATGTCCTGCTTTTCAAATTCAGACGCGCGGTACCAACCTCTCTACGGGAGCCGATCTGGCCCGCGATGGGGTTGATCTGAAACAGATCTACAGCGGCCATTACAATATGCTGCCTCCGCCCAATTCACCCTGGGCCGCGCTCGACGGTGATTTTGGCCTCGAAATGGTAGGCTATATGTCACGTATGGCTGAGTTGCCGGATGAGCGCTACCTGTTTCGTTACTACACGCACGACCCCTGGTGGGTCAACAGCCCCTGGCTGGATCGCTACGGGCAGGAACCGCACGACATTTACCTGCCGATGGCCGTAGCACGCATCAACGCGAAAGGCGAAATTAAGCTACCGACGCACCTGAATTTCCTGACGGCCGACAATACCTACGGCGAAATGCCTGCTCAGGTGCCCGACGAGGTGACCCCACACATTCTGAAGGCCCGTTACGATTCGCCAACGGCTCCGGGACCGCTCGTCTGGGTGTATCCGTTCGAAGAGTACCACACCTGGGCTTATAAAGATGGCAAACGCCTGCCCGAAATCTATTACGGCGACTGGCTGATTCGTCAGGCGATCAACAACGGTTTCCCGCTCAACACCGTCCTGTCGACCAACTCGTTTCAGAACGTAGTGGCGGCAAAACCGACTTATTTTAAGGAATCGGTATTGGTGTCGATTGTACCGGAAGCGAATTCTCCGCTCGAAAAGTCATTGATCGATTTCGTACAGAATGGGGGTAAACTGCTGGTCTATGGCCCCGCCGATCATGCGGGTACCGCTTTTATGAATCTGCTGAATCTGCAAAATACGTCGGCGCTGGAGGGTGATTTTCAGGTGAGTTCAACTATTACTTTCGACAAACTGAGTCAGCCGTTTCCTGACAAGATTACGCACCGGGCCTTGTTTTCGGGCGGTGGTATTGCTACGCAGGTGAAGAACAAAGCTGATGCTGGTACAAAAGTCCTGGCAAAAATGACCCAGGGCAGCAACAGCCGCGATGTGGTGTGGGTACGCGAAAAATCCGATTGGAAAGGGGGCAAAGTGGCGTATGTACGGGGCACCAATTCGAGCAAATTTACCGGAGGAAAGCTCCTGACGCCCGACGATCCCGAACAACTGTTTACGGGCCCTCTACTCATGCGCTACGTTCTGAACGAGTTTGGGCTGGACTACCGCATCGACAAGAAGAATCCATCCGTTAAAAGCCCGGTTCTGGCCATCTCCCGCAGCAGCAACGGCTTTTTCTTCTCCGGCTATTGCCCCAACACGACTGTCACGCATCGCTTCAAAATGCCGCAGGGGGCCCCACTCCTGACAGGCTATGAAACTGAACTGACAAACGGCTACTCGGTCTATAACCTGCCGAAAGCCTGGCATAAGGAAAGCCGCTTTTTCGTCGAGCAGCCAGACGGTATCGTCTCTTGCCAGGAAATGACCTCCGGGGTTCAGCACATGAAACGCTGTGTACGACTGTCGGGCCTCAAAAACGCTACGGTACGCATTTATCCCGACGAAGGTGTGAGCGCGCAAGGCCTTCATGTGTATGCGAATACGGGCTATCCGTGGGGCAAAAAGCCACAAGCACCGCTCAAACCCGGCGATATGAAGTACGGCAATCACTACGTCGTCGAAAACGCAACTGGCGATTTAGTGGTGTTCTGGTGATAACAATAGAACCGCATCGGCGGACCGACAGATTATTATGATCTGCGTAAACCATAAAGCTGTTTAGGCTTTCAGTTCGAGAGATTTTTTTTCATCCCGACGCAGGAGGGATCTTTGGGAAAGGCTGAAAATGGCCAGCCACAGAAGATCCCTCCTGCGTCGGGATGAAAAAAACCACTCAACTCTTATCCCTTTTTCAAAATCCCTAAACAGGTCCCATAAGAACCTGTGTTCTATCTGACAATCCTTATACCTTCATGAAATTCATTTTTACACTCCCTGTCATAGGGTTGTTTGCGGTTATGGGTTTGTTTCAGAAGCCCATTCCGAAAGCCGATACAATTACCTATGCATCCCTGAAAGAAGGGTTCAAAAATCCACCCATCCACGCCCGGCCAAAGGTATACTGGTGGTGGCTCAATGGGTATGTCGATACGGTTCGGCTGAAAGAAGAACTCCAGGCCATTAAAAAGGCGGGCATGGGCGGTGTCGATATTTTTGAGATCGGCCTCCCTCCTGCCAGCGATGCCAACCGGATGATTCCGGCAGGACCTGCTTTCATGGGCGACACCTCGGTTAAAACCATTGCAATGGCCATCCGCGAAGCGGGCAAGCTGGGGCTGGAGGTTGGCCTGAATCTGGCTAGTAGCTGGAATGCAGGAGGTAGTTGGGTGAAACCGCAGTACGCAGCCAAAACCATCTACTTCTCCAAACTGACAGCCAAAGGAAGTGACGGGGTGTCTATCAAACTGCCTTTCCCCACCATTACACCCGATCGACAGGGGGCGAAACGGCCTATTGCGTATCGGCCCGATGGCAAACCAGCCTACTACGAGGAAATTGCCGTAGTCGCGCTACCCGCTGGTCAGAATGCCCAGTTAGATACGACCAACATCATCAATGTATCGGCCTTTTTCGACCCTAAAACCGAACAGTTAAGCTGGAAAGCCCCCGCAGGGAACTGGGACATCTATCGGTACATCTGCTCCAACTCGGGCGAGCAACTGATCCGACCCACACCGCATTCGGTTGGACCAATCATTGACCATTTCGATTCGACGGCGACCCGAATGCACGTCATGTATTTTATTAATAAGCTGAAACCATACATCGGCGACTTTAGCAAGAGTCCGCTCAAAAACCTGTACCTTGCCAGCTACGAAGCCAAAGAATTTACCTGGACGCCTACTCTACCCGCAGCGTTTCGAAAGCTACACGGCTACGACCTATACAAGTTTCTACCCGCCATTTTCAACAAAGACGCGTATCGACCCGAACAAGTAAAATCATTCCAGTTCGACTTCGACAAAACCCTGTCGGAACTGATGATTAACAACCACTACCGCAAGTCGAAAGAGATTTGTAATAGCTTTGGTTTACAGATCATTTCGGAATCGGGCGGGCCAGGGCATTTGCATCACATTCCGGTAGAAACCCTGAAAGCCTTGGGCACACTGGACGTACCGCGTGGCGAATACTGGTACAACCGGGAGTTCTTCATGGAAGCCGATAAGGATAGTCTGGTCGATATGATTTACCTGGTGAAGGAGATTGCAGCCGCGTCGCACATTTACAAACGCGGGATCGTCGAAGAAGAGTCGTTCACCAGCTACTGGGACTGGCAGGAAGGTCCCTCCGATCTCAAACCTCTGGCCGACCGGGCGTTCTGCGAAGGGATGAATCGACTGGTTATTCACGGGTTTACCCATAATCCAACGGGCATGGGCTATCCGGGCATTGCGTATTTTGCAGGTACGCATTATAACGACCGCAACGGCTGGTGGCCCAAAGCCAAACCGTTCAACGACTACCTGGCTCGCATTTCGTACATCCTGCAAAAGACGCATTTTGTAGCCGACGTGCTTCATTATTATGGCGACAACATTCCGAATCTGATACCGCCCAAAAACACCCGCTTTGCCGTTGGGCCGGGCTACGATTACGAGGTCATTAACACGGACGTTTTGCTGAACGATCTGACCGTTGAAAATGGAAAATGGGTATTGCCGGGCGTTGGCCAGTATTCGGTTATGCATATGGGCAGCGAAGGGAAGACACCACCGGAAGTCCGGGCAAAACTGAAGCAGTTGGCGGCCAAAGGGGCCAAACTGGTGGAAGCGACCAATTCTCCGCTCGAAGCGCTGCAATCTATGAACATTGGCCCCGACTTCAGCTATACCGGGCAGAAAGCCGATCAACGTCATACACCCATCGACCACATACATTACCAGCACAATGGTCTGGATTTTTATCTGATTCGGAATACAACGAACCGCTGGGTTTCGAAAGATTGCTATTTCCGGCAAACGGCCAAAACTCCCGAACTTTGGAACCCCGTATCGGGTGAAGTGAGCGCGATTGCTTCGTATCAGCGGGAGACCCATCGCATCAAAATTCCAATCACGTTGCCCCCATACGGTACTTATTTCGTAGTCTTTAACCCAACGGCTACCAATTCGAAAGTGGTGGCAACAGGGTTGGAAGACCCGTCAAAAGCCGTTCCGGTCATGGCGCTGGACGGTCCCTGGCAACTTACGTTCCCAAAAGGATGGGGCGCTCCGGCATCGGCCACCTTTCCGAAACTGATTTCCTGGACCCAGTCAGACCAGAACGGGATCAGGTATTTTTCGGGTATAGCGACCTATCAGCAAACGTTTCAGTATAATCCTCTGGCTAGTAAACCAAAGCGACTTTATCTGGACCTGGGCCGGATTGCTAAAGTTGGGGAAGTCTGGCTGAACAACAAGCCGCTCGGCATCGCCTGGACGCCCCCCTACCGTGTCGATATTACAGATGCCATCAAACCCGGCTCCAACGTACTGAAAGTAGAGGTGGGCAATACCTGGTCGAATCGACTAACGGGTGATGGCATTACGGGTGAGAAATTCACCAAAACCAATATTACGAAAGCCAACAAAAATCTGGTTTCGTGGGGTGAATTACCGCTGATTGAGTCGGGGTTATTAGGGCCAGTGAAGGTGTTGATGGTGCCATAAAGTTGTTGCGCCCCTCTGGGGCTTATTAGATTAGGATGTGCATGAAAGCTACCTACATTACGCCCCGCTGGGGCTTGTTAGGCGCGTATGGTCATGAAAGCTACTGACATTATGCCCCACTGGGGCATGTACATAGAGATGAACATGGCAGCTATCAGCATTAAACTCCTCTGACGCTTAGCAAATTAACATACCAATTATTTTCGTCGACATTGTATTCTTCACGAGTCATTGATACAAACTGTAAGTCTAAACGACAAAGTTAAGCCCCGGAGGGGCACAATGTCGGTAGCTATCGATAGTACGCCCCAACCTAAAAGCCCCATAGGGGCGCAATACTAGTAGCCATAAACAACTTTAACCCCTTTAAGCATGGCCAACACGTATACACAACTTGACATTCAATTAGTATTCGCTGTAAAAGGGCGCGATAGTCTAATTGAGAAAAGCTGGAAGGAAGAATTATACCGATACATTACCAGTATCGTGCAAAACCATAATCATAAACTACTGGCTATCAATGGCATGCCCGATCACATTCACATTTTCATCGGCTATAATCCCGCTCAACTGCTTCCTAAATTAGTGGAAGAAATAAAGACCTCCTCGAACAAACATATCAATACCAACCGGCTATCCCGCTTCCCATTTAGCTGGCAAGCAGGGTACGGTGCTTTCTCCTACGGCCGTTCACAACGCGCCGATGTCATTCGTTACATTGATCGACAGGAGGATCATCACCGACGGAGATCGCTTGGCGACGAATACCGACTCATGCTGCAAAAATTTGAAGTGGACTACAAAGAAGCCTACCTGTTTGAGTTTCTTGAGAACGTAACTGAATAATTATGACAAAACCTATCTGGCATCTTCTGCTGATACTAATTGTGTTGAGTAATCTCGCATTTTCGGCTGGTGGTCAGTCTGTCGCGACTTCTTCCTCAAATACCCCCACTCGTGTTCACGATGTGGTATACGGGCGCAAATTCGGTACGGCCCTTACGATGGATGTGCTGAAACCGGCCAAACCGAATGGTATTGGCGTCGTGTTTTTAATGAGCGGTGGCTGGCATTCCGACTACAGTATGATTGAGAAGCGGCTTAAGCACTTTCATTATTTCACCGAACGAGGACAAACCGTCTTTCTGATTCTGCATGGTTCGGCGCCCCGCTTTCAGGTTGCTGAAGCAGTGCAGGATATTCATCGGGCCATACGCTTTATTCGGTACCATGCGGCAGAGTATAGCGTCGATCCCAATCGATTGGGCATATCGGGTATGAGTTCGGGGGGACATTTATCTGTATCAATTGGTACGGGTGTTGCGCGTAAGGAGGTAGCAGATACGGTCAGAACCGACGACCCTATTGACCGAGTATCGAGCCGAGTACAAGCCGTAGCCTGTTTCTTTCCACCAGCCGATCTGGTCAATTATGGCAATACCGGACGACTGTTTGTCGAATGTGATACAGTTCGTCGTTTCTGGCCGCAGTTTGGGGTAGAAGGTAAATCCAGAGCAGAGAAGTTGAAAGTCATGGAAGATTTATCGCCATACAAGGCTATCAGTCCCGACGATGCCCCAACGCTCATATTGCACGGGACCGTCGATCCACTGGTGCCGCTCGAACAATCTGAACGGTTTATCGCCAAATTGAAAGCGACGGGCGTACCTGCTCAATTGATCATTCATCAGGGCGGGGCACACGGCTGGGATGAAACCTGGGAATCGGACCTGAACATACTGGCCGACTGGTTTGAAAAATATACGAAATAGGAGACTGATGTAACACGGGTGGGAACCCATGATAAGTAGCAGCCAATCGTGGGTTTTCATCCGTGTTACATCAGCTTCCTATAAATCTGTTAGGCAATGAAAACACTCCTTCTCATCCTCAGCTTATTCTGTTTATCCATTGTCAGTTTAGCGCAACCGGCTGATTCAGCGACCTATTTAGCCCATGTCAAAACCGAATTAAACGCGGTTTGGCCGAAAAACCGGACTATCAACCTGGTCTTTCATGGGCATTCGGTACCCGCTGGCTACTGGCACGACCACGAAGTGCATACCCTGGAATCGTATCCGAATTTATTACTGGCGAAACTAAAGGCCCAATATCCATACGCCGTTGTCAATGTGATTGTTACGGCCATCGGGGGCGAAAACGCCATTAAAGGCCAAACCCGATTTGAATCGGATGTGCTCGTTCACAAACCCGATGTGCTGTTTATCGACTACGCCCTCAACGACCGCTTTTCCGATATCGGTAAGGTTCGGGAAGCCTGGGAGAAAATGATTCAATCAACTCAGGCTCAACACATACCCGTTATTCTGCTTACGCCCTCTCCCGACCAGCGGTTGAACATACTCGATGATAAAAACCTACTGGAACCCTATGTGCAGTTGATCCACCAATTGGCGGGTCAGTACCATACCGGTCTGGCAGATCCGTACACGTCATTTAAGCAGATTGCCAAACGGGGTGAGTTAACAAATTACATGTCGCACGTAAACCACCCGAATAAAGCCGGGCATGAGGTTATCGTGGGTGAGTTGCTGAAATGGTTCAGGAAGTGATTGGATTGGACGGCCGCTGAAGCTGCTCAGGATTGGCGATCACCGCAAATTTGTACTTATCACCGTGGTAATATGACTGCTCGATCTCGACGATTTGATCGCCCGTACAGATCACCGCACTATCCAGCACAAAAACGGGAGTCGGCTTGCTCAGGTCAAAATTGGTGGTATTCGGTTCCAGAATTTTCACCCCCAGCGTTTGCTGCACCTCCGCTATTTTGAGTCGGTAATTATCTTCGTAGACTTTGAAATACGAAATCTCTGTAGGTAACCGATTGATTTTGGGGCACAACGTCAGCGAAATATATTTTACCTCATCCTTGATCAACAGATCGTCGGCATAGCGCAGTTGGTGCAGTTTCATAACGGGCCCATCGATAATAAAATGACGCCCGTTGATTTCCGACGAAATCCCATCCTGTAGAATCGTCTTTTCCAGCACAATATTCTTAGGCGTAAACCCTTCCGCGATCAGGCTATCGTGAAACCCCCGCCGGGTAGCGTATATCGATCCCAAGGTACGGAGCAGGTGATGGTCTTCGGTGCGATTGAGGACGTAGGTTCCCTTGCCTTTAATGCGCCGGGCCCAGCCTTTCGATTCAATTTCGAGCAGGGTTTTACGGGCCGTGGTATTGCTGATATGGAACGTTTTGATCAGTTCGTTCTCCGACGGAATCTGGTCGCCCGGTTGCAGTTCTCCCCGTTTTATTTTGTCAATGATGCTTTCGCTAAGAGCGATAAATTTCGCCTTATGGGTTTCGGGTTCAGCAACTGTTCGTTTCTTTTCCATTCGGTGCAGCGATACCAACGTTTTCTGGTACCAGGGTTATCTATTCACTATCCCGCCATCGACTTCTTGCCAGCAACACTTCTTTGCCTGATTCATACTGGCTTATCCGGTGTAACAGCGTATCGGAAGTTTCGGTTGCCAGTTCGATCCGAAGCTGATCCCGCCAATGGCTTTCGGTACGGTAAACTAAATCAATTTCGGCTAATTCCCGCGTCTGAAGCCAGGAATCTGTAACGGATTCGAGCAACCAGCCTACATACGCCACATTATTCACATGTTGATTCTGATCAATGCTTAACCAACCAACTTCAACCTGTTTTTCCAGGTCCGACGTAAATGTCGCTGTCTGAAAGTCTGGTTTTGACAAAAGTTTAGGCAGGGGTTCAGGCCCTGAAGGCGGATTTAGACTACGGATGAAATCGGGCATAGGCACCATCGTCCGTTTTTCGGTACTAAAGACAAGCCAGGTACTGCTGGCATCAGCCAGTAGCGTATCATCCTCAGCCCGAACCTGGAAATCACGGTAAATAAAGTATTTCTCAACTGCCGTCGGGTAGGTCATCAGCCGAATGGTCTGCCCATACCGTGGATAGTGATGAACCCTTAGCCGGAACCGCATTAACATCCAGCCCAGGCCCTGACTTGCCAGATCGGCAATGCCGATGCCATAATCCAGCGCATTTCGGTTCGCCGACTCCTGCATCTGGTTCATCAGCGCCGGGATACTTATACGCCCAAAGGCATCGCACTCATACCCATGCAGGGTAAAGGTATCAGTTTGGATAAAAGCCATGCTGCAAAGGTACAACAGTATAAACGGGCCACAACTATAACTATTTTCCGAAAAACTTATCCTATTCTGCTAAGTTACTATATATTTGCTAAATTGAGATAGATACCCTGTATGGCCGCTCCAAAATGCCCCAAATGTAATTCGACTGAAGCCGTTCGCAACGGCATTATTAACCAACGCCAGCGCTTTCGCTGTCGGCAGTGCAACTACAACTTTACGGTCGATAAAGTCGGGAAAGGCATCAGCACCTACTATGTTATAAAAGCGCTTCAGCTCTACATCGAAGGCGTCAGTTTCCGCGAAATTGAGCGATTATTGGGTATCAGCCACGTGTCGGTGATGAACTGGGTCAAGAAATACCAGATCAAAGTACCCGAAAAAAACACCTATCATCCTACCTATAAAATCCTCAATCACAAAGAACTAGCTGAGTTCATCACGAACAAGGAAAACGTAGAGGGAGCGGGTATGATCATTACCGAATTGGGCGATAAGTTCATGCTGATTAAATGGGAACGTTTTCGGGATTAAGTCGACTCATGGTGGTCATCCACCATCGTTTCTTCGATTTCAACGAACTACAGGCATTTCTATAGAATTTTAGCATATCAACACCATTCATTTGCGTACATCGGTCAAACAGAAGCAGTTTTGAATCGCTTAACCTAAACTTCTTCCTGACCAAATGAATGCATTTTCTAACCGTTTGCTGTGGGCTGGCGCTATTACACTAGCAAGTGCCAGCCTTATGCAACCAGCACAGGCCCAGACGAATACAGGGCCACAAGCCACTGGCAACACGACGATGATCCCCATGACATCATCGGTAGCCAGTACCCCTTCTGCCACCGTACCGGCAACGACCTCACCGACCAGCACACCGACATCAGCCAAACCTGCCGAAACACCCGTCTTCTCGGTTAAGTTTACTGGCTTTGTGCGGAACGATGTATCCTGGGATTCGCGCCAGACCGTAAACCTGCGCGAAGCCTCTGTCGATCTCTGGGCGAAAGACAAACAACTCGACATGAACGGCAACGACATCAATGCCGTACCCAATTTAAACATGCTGGGCATCAACAGCCGCTTGGGCGTTACGTTCAACGGCCCCGATGCCTGGGGCGCTAAAACATCCGGTTTACTGGAAATGGAATGGTTCGGGCCGTCGGACGCAGCCGTTGGGGGAGTACGGTTGCGCCACGCCTGGGCTAAGCTGGACTGGGCCAAGACCCAACTAGCGTTTGGCCAGTTCTGGCATCCGCTGTTCGTTACGGACTGTTTCCCTGGTGTTGTGAATTTCAATACGGGTATTCCCTTCCAGCCGTTTAACCGCAGCCCGCAGGTTCGTCTGACCAAACACCTGAACGCCGACTGGCACCTGATCGTAGCAGCCATTGCTCAGCGCGATTTTACCAACTCGGGTATCAACGGTAGTTCGTCTGAATACCTCCGCAACACCTCCGTACCGAATCTGCATGCCCAACTTCAGTTGAAACGCGAAAAAGTGCTGGCCGGGATTGCCTTCGATTATAAAGTCATTCGTCCACGACTATCGGTAGGTAGCGGCACTACCCTTCAGGAATTGAACGCTACTGTCGGCAGTACGGCCATCATGGGTTATCTAAAAGTGATAAGCAGCCGGACAACGTTTAAAGCGGAGATTGTATCGGGCTCTAACCTGACCGACCATGTGATGCTGGGTGGGTTTCTGGCCTACGGCACCAATGGTATTGAATCGTCGTACAAGCCTGTCAAAATAACCTCGATGTGGGCCGAAATCCACGGCAACGGCAAAAAAGTAGTACCGGGCCTGTTCGTCGGCTACTGCAAAAATGCAGGCAACGACCCCAACGCCATTGCCGCCTACGGCCGGGGAATCGGGATAACGGGCCGTGGGGGTATCGACAACCTGATGCGGATTGCACCCCGTATTGAGTTTATTGCGGGCAAATTCAAACTGGGCACCGAGTACGAATACACGGCCGCCGGTTATGGTACGTCTACCTCCGACGCTCGCGTGACCAGCGTCGAAACCATTTCCAACTCGCGTCTGCTGCTAACTACCACGTTCGCGTTCTAATCTATAGATGAAAATAGAACAATTTCCGGCAATTGTTGACTCTTTCCCAAGGCTTTGCTAATTCGCATACGGAAACTGCCTGATCAATAGCCAGCCTCATTTTCAAATCCAATTCGAATCGTTCCTTAACCCCTTAACACGCTAAATCTCATATGGTTGCATCTCCTGCATCCCGAAAGCCCTCGACCACCAGTACCCGCTCGCTGGTTAGCATTATTGGCGCGTCGTCGGTTGGTACCCTCATCGAGTGGTACGACTTTTATATCTTCGGTTCGCTGGCTACCGTGCTGGCTACCAAATTCTTTCCCGAAGGCAACCCAACGGCCGCTTTCCTATCCACGCTGGCTACGTTTGCTGCCGGTTTCGTGGTGCGGCCCTTTGGTGCCTTGTTCTTCGGTCGTCTGGGCGATCTGATCGGGCGTAAGTACACGTTCATGGTCACGCTACTGCTGATGGGTGGTGCCACCTTTGCCATCGGCCTGATACCCAGCTATGAGACCATCGGGTTTCTGGCGCCGACCCTGGTGCTGATTCTGCGGCTGTTGCAGGGGCTGGCCCTGGGCGGTGAATACGGTGGAGCCGCCACCTACGTAGCCGAACATTCGCCCGTTGAAAAACGGGGGTACTGGACCTCCTGGATTCAGACAACGGCCACGGCTGGGTTGTTCATTTCGCTACTGGTCATTATGGCTACCCGCGTTTCGCTGTCGAAAGAAGCGTTCGATGATTGGGGATGGCGCGTCCCGTTCTGGGTGTCGATTATTATGGTAGCGGTTTCGTACATCATCCGCCAGAACATGCACGAGTCGCCCCTGTTTGCCAAGGCCAAAGCCGAAGGAAAAACGTCGGCTAATCCTCTGAAAGAAAGTTTTGGGAATAAATACAACTTCAAATTTGTGTTGCTGGCACTGTTCGGGGCAACGATGGGCCAGGGCGTGGTTTGGTATACGGGGCAGTTTTATGCCATGAGCTTTATCAAAACGGTTTGTAGCGTCGACGCCATGCAGTCGGACGGGCTGATGTCGATTGCCCTACTGATGGGAACTCCGTTCTTTGTTGTCTTTGGCTGGCTGTCGGACCGGATTGGTCGTAAACCCATTATGCTGGCGGGGATGCTGATTGCCATTCTTTCGTATCGGACCCTGTACGAAAACATTTACCAGACCACCAACCTCAAAAACAAGCAGGAGATTACCGAAAAAACGACCTCCGAAACAACCTTAGCGCCTGACCCAAAAGCTGCTGGTGTATCGATCAGCACCCTCACCGTCAAGAAAGAATACACCGACGGGACTAAACTGACGGAGGTTACCAAAACCAAAATCCTGGCCGAACCTGCTGCCGAACCCGCCAAACCAGAGGTCAAGAAAACCATCACCATCAACGATAGCGACCGCTGGACCCTGATCTGGCTGGTATTCGTTCAGGTTATTTTTGTGACGATGGTGTACGGCCCAATCGCGGCCTTCCTGGTCGAAATGTTCCCGACCAAAATCCGGTACACGTCGATGTCGCTTCCGTATCATATTGGCAATGGCGTGTTTGGCGGATTGCTTCCAGCCGTGGCTACCTATCTGGCCACCAAAGCCAAAGATGCCAACACAGCCGCCGAAAAAGCGGGCGAACTCATCCCCAATGCCGCTCCCTACCTGGAAGGACTTTGGTACCCGATCATCGTAACGGCTGTTTGCCTGGTGATTGGCGTTTTCTATATCAAAGACAAGCGAGTAACGGATTAAAATTTACCCCTCCCCAACCCTCCCCTGCTTTCAGGGGAGGGAGACTTTCAACCTAGTGGCTGGACACTTTTATTTAGCCCAGCGTAAGGACGCTGATGACAATGACTATCAATGCGTTTTACTCCTCGCGTCTTTGCGCCCTCGCGGTAAAAAAACAGATCCAGCTATTTAACTTATACAAAGTCATTTTTAAGTCCTGATAACGATTAACATCATGAACGCGATAAAACGAATTCTGGGTATTGTATGGCTGGCGATCGCTGCGCTGGCGGGTTATTTTGGCATCTTTCAGTTTGGTATTCCCAAGCTGGCTACCGGCAAGCAGGAAGACCTTGTCTTTGGTATCATCATCCTGTTTGTCCTCATGCCGATTATTGTCGGAGGATTAGCCGTTTTCGGTTTTTATGCCTTGCAAAACGAGTACGCCGACGAAGCGTAACCTCACCCCTGCCCCTCTCCTAAAACAGGAGAGGGGTTTCAAAAACGGGTCTCTGATATTTCAACACTAGCCGTTACAGAGTCCACTTTTTTCATCTTCCCACCGTGAAACGTGCCCGCCTTATTTTTCTGAGCCTGCTGTTTGTACTGCTGTTCAACGAGCCGCTGATTTCCATTGTCAACCGTCCCGTTCTGGTAGCCGGACTACCCATGCTGTATGCATACGTACTGGGCGTTTGGGCAGTTATGATCGGCTTGATTGCTCTGGTATTGCACCGCTCGCGTTCGACCGACGACCCGTCCAACTCCGATGAATAGCCTTACGATTATCGTCTGCTCGCTGCTGTATCTGGGGCTGCTGTTCGGTATTGCCTTCTGGGCCGAACGTCGGGAGCGGACACTGGTTGCCCGGCAGAAACAGAGCTTACTCAACAATCCCTACATCTACGCCCTGTCGTTGGCCGTGTACTGTACAGCCTGGACGTTCTATGGGAGTGTGGGGCAGGCGGCCACGCAGGGCATCAACTTTTTGTCGGTCTACATTGGCCCAACGCTGGCGGCTCCGCTCTGGTGGATCGTTCTTCGGAAAATCATTCGTATCTGTAAAGTCCATCGCATTACCAGCATTGCCGACTTCATTTCAGCTCGCTATGGTAAAAACCGAGGGCTCGGCATTCTGGTGACCGTTATCTGTGTGGCCGGAATTATCCCCTATATCTCCATTCAGTTAAAAGCCACAGCCGTCAGTTTCGCCCTCCTGTCGGGCCAATCGTCGGCTACGCACAAGCCATCATTTCTCACCGATCAGGCGTTTTACATGACGTTATTGCTCGGGGCATTCACCATTTTGTTTGGTACGCGCAAACTGGAAGCCACCGAACGGCACGAAGGACTGGTAACGGCCATTGCCTTCGAGTCGCTGGTCAAACTAATCGCTTTTCTGGCCGTAGGCTTATATGTCACGTTTGGGCTGTTCAACGGGCCGGGCGATATTTTCGGGCGAGCCAGTCAACAGCCAGCTTTACAGGCCAGCCTGACCTTTGGTCCGGGGCACTCGTCGGCCGACTGGTTCTGGTACACGCTACTCTCCATCCCGGCCATTCTGTTTTTGCCCCGGCAGTTTCAGGTGGCGGTTGTCGAAAATGTGGAGGAACGCCATCTCAATAAAGCCATGTGGCTGTTCCCGCTCTATCTGTTTCTGATCACCCTGTTTGTATTGCCTGTAGCCTTTGGCGGTAAATTGTGGTTTGGCAATACAGGACTCGATGCGGATGGCTACGTTCTTTCGCTCCCTCTCCTGACGGGGCAGAAAGGACTGGCGCTACTCGCGTACATCGGTGGATTATCAGCGGCAACAAGCATGATCATCGTTGAAACGACAGCCTTGAGTGTCATGATTAGTAACAATGTCGTGATGCCCTGGCTGGTTAGCCGCCCGGCCTGGCAACTGAAGCTGGGCAATCAGTCGAGTCGGTTTGTGATGTACACCCGGCGGCTGGCCATTCTGGTTCTGTTGCTGATCTCATACGGCTACTATCGGGATGTATCGGACCGTTTTTCACTAGTCTCGGTGGGTATGATTTCCTTTGCGGCCGTAGCCCAGTTCAGCCCGGCCATCATTGGTGGTATCTGCTGGAAAAATGGCGCTCAGGCCGGGGCACGGTTGGGCCTTATTGTTGGTACAGCGATCTGGTTTTACACGTTGATTGTGCCCACGCTCGTTCCAGTGCTATTGCCCGAATCGTTGCTGAACGATGGTCCGTTTGGACTGAGTTTTCTGAAACCACAAGCCCTGTTTGGGCTAACTAGCCTAACCCCCATTGCCCATTCGGTATTCTGGTCGTTGTTTTTTAATGTGGGCTGTTACGTCTGGGGTTCCATCAACCGCCCGCAAACGGCACTCGACCACAATCAGGCCATCCTGTTTGTCGATGTGTTTCAGTTCAACCGCCCGTCCGAAAACACCGCCATCTGGAAAGGGAAAGTTTCCGTCGATGCCTTACGTAAACTGCTGATTACATTTTTTGGCCCCGAACAAAGCCAGAAAACGCTGGAACGATTCGCCCGACGCAACCGGCTGATGGACCGTCAGTCCTACGCCGATCCGGGGTTGGTTACCTTCACCGAAAAAATGCTGGCCGGGGCCATTGGTACCGCTTCGGCCCGGATTCTGGTATCGTCTATCGCTAAAGAAGATCCGATTACAGTCGATGAAATCATCCGAATTCTGAAAACCTCGCAGGAACTGATGACCGTCAATAAAGAGCTGGAACGCAAATCGAACGAGTTGCAGCAACTAACCCGGCAGCTCAGCGAAACCAACGAACGGCTGAAACAGATGGACCAGCAGAAAGACGAGTTTCTATCGACGATCACACACGAGATTCGTACCCCGATCACGTCGATCCGGGCCTTGACCGAAATTTTGCACGACAACGATGATGTAGATACGGCCACCCGGCAGCAATTTCTCGGAACCGTTATCAAAGAATCGGAACGACTGACCCGGCTGATCAACCAGGTGCTGGACCTCGAACGGTTTGAGTCTGGCCGGATGCGGCTGCATCTGGAACCACTTCTCCTACGCGACGTCATCAAAGATGCGGTTGAAGCGACTGGCCAACTGGCTTCGGAGAAATACGTAGATGTACAGTTCCTGGCCGATTGCCCGCCCACGCCCGTTGTGGCCGACCGTGACCGGCTCATGCAGGTGCTGATCAATCTGCTCTCGAACGCCATCAAATTCTGTGAACCTGAAAAAGGTAGGATTATCGTCCGGTTGGTGGTGGAAGGAACTACCTGCAACGTCAGTGTCTGCGACAATGGCGCGGGCATCGACCCCGCCCTTCATGAACTCATTTTCGAGAAGTTTTACCAGGTGCAGGGCGACCATCGAAAACCAAAAGGCAGCGGACTGGGATTGGCGATCACGAAAAAAATCATAGAATTGCATAACGGTAGTATCGATGTAGACAGCCAGCCCGGACACGGTTCGGTGTTTACCTTTCAATTGCCGTTATCCACAGGGTAGCCTGTACGGTTTTCGGTATCAGCCAGCGGATTACCGCCCTGTTCCTGACTACCGAAGGCAACCGTAAATCGAGCGTTATGGCTAATGTACTGATCGCCGACGACGAGCCGAATATTCTGCTGTCGCTGGAGTTTTTGATGAAAAAAGAAGGACATAAGGTATTCATTGCCCGCGATGGTGGCGAAGCGTATGAACTACTTCAGCATCATAAGCCCGACCTGCTGATGCTGGACATCATGATGCCCCGCATGAACGGACTTGAGCTTTGCCGATACGTTAAAAGCACAGACGGGTTTCAGCATAGTAAAATCATTATTCTGAGTGCCAAAGGAAAAGAAGCCGATATACAGCGTGGATACGAATCGGGAGCCGACCTCTACGTGGCCAAGCCCTTTTCGACCCGCGACCTGGTTGTCAAAGTAAATCAACTCCTGTCGGCCTGACCCTGGCCAAGTACGTCTGCTTTCGTGGCGTCAGATGGGGTAGCTTTCAGGAACTAAACCCTAATCACCATGGAAACGCAAACGCTTTCCTATACCGAGGAGTACCGCCGAAGCCTGGATGAACCAGCCGCCTTCTGGGCCGAACAAGCCGGTGAAATTCCCTGGTTTCGTAAGCCAGGCCGGATTTTATCGACCGACTCGGCTGGTCTGACCCGCTGGTTTGCCGGGGGGAAGCTCAACACCTGTTATGCCGCCGTCGATTACCACGTCGAAAACGGCCGGGCCGACCAAACCGCGCTGATCTATGACTCGCCCGTTACCAATACCATCCGTCGATATACCTATACCGAACTCCGCGACGAAGTGGCTCAACTGGCCGGGACTCTAAAGCGATTGGGCGTCCAGAAAGGCGATACAGTGGTCATTTATATGCCAATGGTGCCCGAAGCGGTGTTTGCCATGCTGGCCTGCGCCCGGATCGGGGCCATTCATTCGGTGGTGTTTGGTGGGTTTGCTCCGCATGAACTGGCGCTGCGTATCGACGATGCTCATCCGAAAGTCGTTCTGTCGGCCTCCTGCGGTATCGAGTTCGACCGGATTATACCTTACAAACCGCTGCTGGATGAAGCCCTGAGACTGGCCTCTTTTTCGCCGAACCACTGCCTAATCTTACAACGGCCCATGCTGGAAGCTGAATTGACACCCAGCCGTGATCTGGACTGGACAACGGCGGTTCAGCAATCGCTCAAAGCCAGTGTAGTTCCGGTCAATGCAACTGACCCACTGTATATTCTCTATACGTCCGGTACAACAGGCAAGCCGAAAGGGATTATCCGCGACAATGGAGGGCATGCGGTGGCGTTGAAATACAGCATGCGGGTGGTGTACGATGTGCAACCCGGCGATACATTCTGGGCGGCATCCGATCTGGGCTGGGCCGTTGGGCACAGTTATATCGTGTATGGCCCCTTGCTGCATGGCTGTACCACCGTTTTGTTTGAAGGCAAGCCCGTTCGCACGCCCGACGCGGGCACGTTCTGGCGAGTGATTCAGCAACATGGGGTCAAGGCTTTTTTTACAGCACCAACGGCGTTTCGGGCAATTAAAAAGGAAGACCCGGAAGGCTTACTCCGACAGCAATACGACTTATCATCGCTGAAATACCTGTTCGTAGCGGGTGAGCGCTGCGATCCGCCTACACTGCATTGGCTGGAGCAAACGGTAGGGGTTCCGGTCATCGACCATTGGTGGCAAACGGAATCAGGCTGGCCGATGGTTGCCAATCAAATGGGTATAGAGCCGGTTCCTGTCAAAGCGGGTTCATCGACCCGCCCGGTAGCGGGTTTCGACTTACAGATTCTGGGCGAAAACGGTCAGCAACTTGGTCCCAACGAAGAAGGGTACGTTTGCCTGAAGCTTCCCTTACCGCCCGGTTGCCTGCCAACCCTCTGGAACGATACTCCTCGCTTCCGGCAGTCGTACCTGAGTCGGTTTCCGGGCTATTACCTCACGGGCGATGGCGGCTACGTCGATACCGATGGGTATGTGTTTATCATGGGCCGGGTTGATGATGTGATTAATGTAGCCGGACACCGACTATCGACCGGCGAGATGGAGGAAATTGTGGGCGGCCACCCGGCCATTGCCGAATGTGCTGTAGTAGGTATTGCTGACGAACTGCGTGGACAGCGACCGATTGGCCTGGTTGTGCTGAAAGACGGCGTTTCGACCGAAGAAGCGACACTGGAGACGGAGCTAGTAACGATGATTCGGGATACCATTGGAGCCGTGGCTTATTTCCGGCAGGCAGCCGTCGTAAAACGATTACCCAAAACCCGATCCGGTAAAATCCTTCGGAAAACGATTCGTCAGATTGCCGATGGCGAAGCGTTCACAACACCCTCGACCATCGACGACCCGACCATTCTGGACGAAATCCGGAACCGATTATTGGAGCGAGGTATCGGCAACGCCTTTGCCTTTGCGGGTTTGTAATCATTGAACCTGTTTAAACGTATGCCGCATTAACGCTTTTGTCATCCCGAGGAACTAGGAATGAAAAAAACACACCTATCGGGCAGCAATTTTCTAAATGTTTAAACAGGTTCATTGGATAAGGCGTTTTGACGGACGCTTTCTATCAAGTTTATGACGTATTCTATCAAAGCGCTTAAATCTATAGCAATTTAGCAATTTTCGACTTCAAAATCTCCAACCCTTTGGCTGTATCTTCCTACTTTTACCAGTCCTTAATTTAGTCGGCTGGACGGTATCCGTAGTGATGATGCTCAGCCAGCATAAACCCTTTTGTACCCATGCGTATCAGAACCTTTGACGAATATCAGTCGGCATACAACCACAGTGTGGAAGACCCGGAAGGTTTTTGGGCCGAAATCGCCCAGGAATTTCAATGGCGTAAACCCTGGAAAAAAGTACTGCAATGGAATTTCGAGCAGCCCGACGTAAAATGGTTTTTAGGCGGTAAACTCAACATTACCGAAAACTGCCTGGATCGTCATGCCCACGAAAAGCCGAACTATCCGGCCATCATCTGGGAACCGAACGACCCTGCCGAACCGAGTGTTACGTTTACCTACAAAATGCTGCATGAGTACGTCTGCCGTTTTGCCAACGTACTCAAGCGCAATGGCGTACAAAAAGGCGATCGGGTCTGTATCTATATGCCAATGGTACCCGAACTGGCCGTGGCGGTATTGGCCTGTGCTCGCATCGGAGCCATTCATTCGGTGGTGTTTGGCGGCTTCTCGGCCCAGTCTATTGCCGACCGCATCAACGACGCGCAGTGTTCGGTGGTGATCACTTCGGATGGGGCACTACGCGGCAACAAAGCCATCCCGATGAAAGATACGGTCGATGATGCGTTGATCGGCTGCCCTTCGGTGAAACGGGTTATCGTACTCACGCATACCCGTACCGCTGTTTCGATGCTGAAAGGCCGGGATGCGTGGTGGGAGCAGGAAATGAAACAGGTTACCTCCGACTGCCCCGCCGAAGTGATGGACGCCGAAGACCCTCTGTTTATTCTCTACACGTCTGGATCGACCGGAAAACCGAAAGGCGTGGTGCATACCTGTGGAGGGTATATGGTGTACGCTGCCTATACGTTCCAGAATGTATTTCAGTACGAACCCGGCGATGTTCATTTCTGTACTGCCGATATTGGCTGGATTACGGGGCATAGCTACATTGTGTACGGGCCGTTGCTCAACGGTGCTACCTCGCTCCTGTTTGAGGGCGTACCCACCTGGCCTAATGCCGGACGGTTCTGGGATATTGTCGACCGTCACCGCGTCAATATTCTGTATACAGCCCCAACGGCTATCCGATCGCTGATGGGTTTCGGCCTGGAACCACTGGAAGGCAAAGATTTGAGTTCGTTACGGGTACTGGGCTCGGTTGGTGAGCCCATCAACGAAGAAGCCTGGCATTGGTACGACGAACACATCGGCAAAGGCCGCTGCCCCATCGTTGATACCTGGTGGCAGACCGAAACAGGGGGTATCCTGATCTCGCCACTGGCCGGTATCACCAAAACCAAACCCACCTATGCCACGCTACCCTTACCCGGTGTGCAACCGATCCTGGTCGATGAGAACGGCAAGGAAATCGAAGGCAATGGCGTGAGTGGCAATCTCTGCATGAAATTCCCCTGGCCGGGTATTCTACGCACCACCTGGGGCGACCATGAGCGATGCCGCACCAACTATTTTGCTACCTATCCGGGTTTATACTTTACGGGCGACGGCTGCCTGCGCGACGAAGAGGGCTATTACCGCATCACGGGCCGGGTCGATGATGTGTTGAACGTATCGGGCCACCGGATTGGGACTGCCGAAGTCGAAAATGCCATCAACATGCACACGGGTGTGGTCGAAAGTGCGGTAGTGGGTTATCCGCACGACATCAAAGGGCAGGGCATTTATGCCTATGTGATTACTGAAAATGACCCTGATCATAGCGCCGATCTGATGCGCCGGGATATTCTGGCCACGGTAAGCCGGATCATTGGCCCGATTGCCAAGCCCGACAAAATTCAGTTTGTCAGTGGTTTACCCAAAACCCGTTCGGGCAAGATCATGCGTCGAATTCTGCGCAAAATTGCCGAAGGCGATGTCTCGAATCTGGGCGATACCTCCACCTTACTCGACCCCAATGTAGTGGAAGAGATCAAAGCAGGGGCATTGATCGAAATAAAGGCCTGAGCAGGAGTTGAGTCATAAAAAAGGGCGTTGAGATTGATCTCAACGCCCTTTTTTATGACTCAACTCCCAATTTTACGGATTTGGAATTGCTTTTACTTCAATTTTGGCACCACTGGCCGTTGAGAATCCATACGATTTGATCAGGGCTAACCAGCTCTGATCGCTTGGATCGGTAGAGTTACCGGCAATTTGGCGGCTGAAGTTCAGGTTTGTTTCGGTCAGGTTATCAATAGCCCAGGTATCGACCGATCCCGAAGTACTGGTAATAATAAATGCCGTTTCATCGGCATTGAACTTCCAGGTTCCCGTCGTTGTCGTACCGGGCAGAATTACCTGCGAAAATGACTTATCAGCTTTGAAGTTCATATACGACGACGAAAAATCAACCAGGTTACCAGCACCGCCCCCTTTTGTATAGGCTGTTACGGGTATGGTTCCGAGGGTAACCGACGCTGTCTGGAACTGCCAGTTACGTACGATCAGATCCGTTTTCGTTTTCGCGGCCGGTGTATCATCTTTTTTACATCCCCAAAGGAGCGTTACGCTTAAGCAAAGTAGAGCAAAAAGCTTTTTCATGATTGGTCAAAAAAAGAGAAGTTTAGTGAATTATTTACCCAAAGTAAGTGAATAAATAGGAAACCTCCTGTGCTTTAGTGAGTAAAAAAATAGTCAGTCCTTTCAGAAGCGAACACAACTAGTTCAGAATATTCCGTATACCACTGATTATGAACCTTTTTTCATACAAATAACCGCTATGCCGTCGCTAACTCCCTGGGCTTGTGTGTAGTATTCTGGCGATAAAATAGTCGGTAGATAATTGGGAAGATCAACAGCGTCAGAACAGTTGCGGTTATCAGCCCACCGATCACAACAATAGCCAGAGGTTTCTGCGTTTCGGAACCGATTCCGGTCGAAATGGCCGCTGGGAGCAGGCCAATGGCCGCCATCAGAGCCGTCATCACCACCGGGCGAATGCGCGTCTGTACCCCTTCTCGTATCGCTGTATCGAGTGGCATTTTCTGCAGCCGATTGTTGTTGAATACCGAAATCAGGATAACCCCATTCTGGACACAGATACCAAACAGGGCAATGAAGCCCACCCCTGCCGATATGCCGAAGTTCATGCCTGTTACGTGCAGGGCCAGAATCCCACCAATGAGGGCAAAGGGAACGTTGAGCAACACCAGTCCGGCATCTTTCGCATTGCCAAACAGAATAAACAAAATGACAAAAATAGCCGCCAGACTCAACGGCACTACCTGCCCCAGTCGCTTGGTAGCCCGAACCTGATTCTCGAACTCGCCCGTCCAGTTGATCGAATACCCTTTAGGCAGACTTTTTAGAGCCGCATTCACCCGGCGTTGTGCATCGGCAATGGTACTGCCCAGATCGCGCTCACGGACCGAGAATTTGACCCCAATAAATCGTTTGTTGTTATCCCGATACACAAAAGCCGGGCCGGTAACTTCGCGGATGGTTGCAATTTCGCGTAATGGGATTTTGTTGCCTCGCAAGGTGGGCACCATAAGCCGCATAATATCATCTTCGGTTTTCCGATAGCTTTCGCCATACCGCACCCGAATATCGAATTTACGTTCTCCTTCATACAAAATCGACGCGGTTTTACCGCCAATCGCCATTTCGATCACCGCCTGGGCATCGGCTGTCGAAACACCGTATAAAGCCATTTTCTGGTCGTGAAATAATACGCTGATTTCGGGCTGACCAATGTTGCGCAGAATCCCGACATCTTTTACACCGGGCACGTCGTGGATAGCCGCCAGAACGGTGTTCGCCAATTTGTTCAGTTCATTCAGATCATCGCCAAAGATTTTTACGGCATTGCTGGCATTCATCCCGGCCACAGCTTCGGCTACGTTGTCGATGATCGGCTGCGAATAGTTGTAGTTGATGCCCTGAAACTGTTTCAGTTTCGCATCCATTTCCTCAATCAGTTCATCGGTCGTAATTTTCCGCGTCCACTCGTCTATCGGCTTCAGGTTTACCTGCATCTGCACGTAGTAAAAGCCGGAAGGATCGGTACCATCGTTGGAACGTCCCGTCTGCGACAAAACCCCATTCACTTCCGGAAACTCCATCAGTTTCTTCCGCAGTATTCGCACCATGCCTACCGTTTGGTTGAGCGAACTACTCATGGGCAATTTGGCCTCAACCCACAACGCCCCTTCGTTTAGTGTCGGCAGGAATTCGGTTCCGAGAAAGGTGGCCGAGAAAAAGGTAGCGATCATAAACGCGATAGCCGCCAGCAGACTTAACCGACGATTGGCGTAGCATTTGGAGAAGCCCGCCATCACAATCCGGTTAAAGAAATTTACCAGCGGGTTGTTTTTCTCCCGCACGTTTTTCTTCAGCAGGATGGAACAAAGGAGCGGGACCAGCGTCAGGGTAAACAACAGAGCGCCCAACAACGCGAAACCAAGCGTCCAGGCCAGCGGAGAAAACATCTTGCCTTCTACTTTCTGGAACGAGAAAATGGGCAACAAAGCGGTGATAATGATGAGCTTGGAGAAGAAAACAGCCTTCCCTAACTCGCCCCCCGTTTTCTTGATAAGTCCTAGTTTACTCATCCGATTGAACCGGGCCATACCCGTCTGATGAGCCAGGTGATCGAGCGCCACAAAAATGCCTTCGACCATGACCACCGCTCCGTCGATGATGATCCCAAAATCGACCGCTCCCATCGATAGCAAATTGGCCGACATACCCCGCATTCGCAAACACATAAACGCGAAGAGCAAGGCCAGCGGGATAATGATCGACACAATCACCGTAGTTCGCCAGTCGGCCATAAACAGGAACACAATCACCGTAACCAGAATAATCCCTTCCGTAAGGTTGTGCAAAACGGTTTTCGTACAAAAACTAATCAGGTTATCGCGGTCGTAGAACGTAACCATCTTCACATCCGACGGCAGGATGCGGGTATTCAGTTCGTCGATTTTGGCCTTGACCCGCGCCAGCACCTCGCTCGGATTTTCGTTTTTCCGCATCACCACAATGCCTTCGACCACATCATCATCGTCATTCAATCCAACCTGACCTACGCGCGGGAAATTCGATTCGGCCACTTCGGCCACGTTTTTCACCAGTACCGGATTACCATCCAGATCTTCTACGATCAGGTTTTCGATATCCTGAATAGACGTCAGCAAACCGATTCCCCGCACCACATACGCCTGTCCGTTTCGCTCGATCACATCCCCCCCCACATTAATATTACTGCGCGTAACGGCCTGATACACTTCCAGTGGGGTAATATCGTACTTAGCCAGCTGCGTGGGGTTGACCCGGATTTCGTAGCTCTTATCCCGTCCGCCAAAAGCCACTACATCGGCCACGCCCGATACTGAACGGAGCTGCCGGTCAATGACCCAGTTGTGGAGCGTGAGTAGTTCACGACTGTCGCGGGTAGGCGATTTAAGGGTAAACCGGAAAATCTCGCCCGTTGGTCCGTAAGGGGGCTGGACTTCAGGTTCGACGCCATCGGGAAGCGATACCGTACGGAGTTGGTTGTTGACCTGCTGCCGGGCAAAAAAGTCTTCCACATCATCCTCAAAAATGATCTTGATGATGCTCAGCCCAAACATGGTGATGGAGCGCACATTGGTTTTACGTTGTACCGAGTTCATCGATACTTCGATAGGCACCGTTACAAACCGTTCGATTTCCTCCGCAGAGCGCCCTTTCCACTCCGTCACGACGATAATCTGGGTATTCGTAACATCCGGGAAAGCCTCAATGGGTGTGTTCAGATAGCTGGCGATACCCGCCACGACCAGCCCAAAGGTCATGAAAAAGATAAAGAAGCGGTTCTTGAGTGAAAAACCGACAATATTGCGGATGAATTTGTTCATGAGCAAAGGGGAAAGGGCATAGGGCGAAGGGGAAAAGCAGCAGCGAAACAGCCCCTTTGCCCCATACCCTCTGCTCCATGCGTTTTAATCATTTATCGCGTCGTAGACCAGAAGCTGATTTTGAGAAATGACCCGTTCGCCGGGTTTCAGGCCGGTTTTGATATAGGCGATATCCCCAATGGTCTTCAGCACATTCACTTCACGGGTTTCGATGTCGGAGCGACTCTTGAACACCATCACAAAGTGTTTCGACTGATCGAAAATGACCGATCCTGCCGGTACAGTAGCCAGCTGCCCGCCATCCTCGTAGCGTAAGGTAACCGTTGCGTGCATCTCGGGGCGAAGTTTCAGCCCGGTATTATTCAGCCGAATCCGAACCGTCATGGCTTTGGTACCTGGGTCCAGTACGGTGTAAATTTTATCGACCTGGCCTTTAAACAATTGATCGGGGTAGCTCAGGGTCTGGATGGAAGCGTCCATACCAATCCGTACCCGACCAATATCACTTTCATTGACGTTGGCCAGCACCCATACTTCAGATATTTGCCCAATCGTGAACAGATTATCGGCATTATCGGAGCGAAGCTGCATGCCCCGGTTCACATTCTTTTCGATCACATAGCCATCCAGGGGCGCTTTTACGGTATAGATCGACGTTTTGCCAAGCCCATAAATATGAGCCACTTCTTTTACCCGATTGGCCTCTGCCTGTGCTTTCTCCACCTCTTTCTGAGCTGCCACCACTTCACGCTGTGAGACCAGTTTGGTTTCGAACATATCCTGCGCTACCCGCAGATTTTTCTCCGCCAGCAGTAAATCCGACTGGGCCTGAATGCTCTGCCGCTCAATATCGGCTACTTCACCTGACCGGATCGATGCCAGGGTCTGTCCCTTATGTACATAATCTCCAAGCTCTACCTTCACATCCTCGACATTGCCGCCCACCAGTGGAAACACTTTAATCACCCGGTTTTCATCGGCGACCACCTTCCCAACCAGCGTCAGTTCGCTTCGTACAGGCTGCATCACCGTACTATCCAGACGAATCCGGTGCATCATCGTATCCGACAGCATAAAGGCTTTCTGCTCTTCCTGCGCAGGCTTGGGAGCGCAACCTACCAAAGCTGCTAACCCGCTAATCAGCAGGAGACTAGGACAAACAAAGCGATTCATAGATAATTTGTGGTTTTGTTGTACCAGGCTTACGGAATACCGGAAACCTTATTATCGAAACAAATCTGTTCCGACCAGATAATTCAACTCTTCGTACGCGCTGATTCGGTCGGCCTTCAGCCGGTTAAGCTGGCGAATACTATCGTTATAGGCTTCAATCAGGTCGACGAATTCAATCAACGACAGGTTACCTTTTTGAAAACTGGTGATCACACCCCGGTTCAACTCATCAAACTGATTGGTAAACTGCCCTTCAACGGACTGCACGCGACGTTCTACTTCCTGCACTTTCTGCAACGCAGTAGCCACATCGTTACTCACCTGAACGGCTTTCTGCTGATGCAGTTGTTTCTGATAGCTGATCTGGCTCCGGGCCGCCCGAATGGCCCCCTGATTGCGGTTAAAAACAGGCACATCGGCCGAAACCGACAACCCGACGTAATTCTGAATGTAACTTCCGGCCTGGTCGTAGGTGCCCCCTACCCGCAGGTCGGGAGTTGCCAGGGCACGTTGCAGGTTATAATTCAATTCAGCCTGACGGGTCAATGATTCGGCAGCTTTCAGGTCGGGGCGGTTACGGAGCGCCATTTGCTGAAGAGTATCTTCCGACTGATTGGGCAGGTGATAACGGGGCAATGTCTCATTAAACACACGTGGCCGGATTGGCTGATCGACGGATAACAGGGTTCTCAGCGCCCGCTGGTCATCGGCCAACTGAAACACGATTTCAGTCCGGTCATTGTTGAGTTGAAAAAGAAGGGCTTTCAGCCGCAGCAGTTCACGAAGCGATATATTGTTCCGTTGGTACTGTTGTTCATAGGCCGATACCGTCGTCTGAAGTGTGGCCATCTGCTGATCAAAACGTGCCAGGGTCTGTTCCTGAAAGTAAATCGAGAAGAACCGGCTTCGGAGGTCGAAACGCAACCCACGCAGCAAATCAAGCAATTCAAACTCCGTCAATCGAGCGGCTTCCGATGCCAGCGCAATTCGTTTGTTACGCTTTCCGGCCGTATATAGCAATTGCTGAATCGAGATAATTTTCTCCCCCTGACGCCCCACATCCAATACCCGACGGGCTTCGTTATTGTAGGCACTAAGCTCAAGGGTTACGTTCGGATTATCGTATAAACTGGCCTGTAACACCTGCGCCTGGCTGGCATCGATCCGAAAACGTTCGGCCAGCAATAGCAAATTGTTTTTCAAAAACAGGCTATCTGCCTGCCGAAGACTTATCGTCAGCGAATCCCGACGGGGCTGAGCGGCTGCACTCGTTTGTGCCTGAGTAAATTCCGCAGAAAAAAATACTAAAAAAGAAATAACTGTCAGTAGCCGCATACATTGCCTGAACTTGGGCTACAAAGGTCTTTAATCCAGATTAATATAGGATTAAATAAAGATTAGAGCAGCTTTAAAAAGAGATTAGAAAAACATTAGAACCCAGCCGTATATAGTTATTTATACTTACGAATAGAGCCTTATTCCCTAAGAATATTACCTGAAAATCAAACTATTAAAACAGATATAGATTTAAAACATGGGCACACCCGTTTGCCTGGGCAACATTAAAATTAGTTTTAACTAACTTAATCTGTTTGTTTAATACCTTAATCCATAGAATAGGCTACCTGTGGCTCGATAGCCTGGCCCGATACAGATCGGATTACAAATGCGGAAGGGAAATGGTAAAGGTACTCCCCTCACCTACTTTACTCTCGACTGCCAACGTACCCTGGTGCAGTTCAACTAATTTGGCGCAGATCGACAACCCAATACCAAACCCCTGATAATCAAACGCATTGGTGGCCCGATAAAAAGGCTCGAAGATCCGGGTTATCTCCTCCTCCGAAATACCGATTCCGGTATCCCGAACAACTACCCGACAAAAACGGGTATCGGTGCCAATACGGACTTGAGCCGTTTGATTGGCGGAGTACTTACAGGCGTTGTCAAACAGGTTTACAAAAACCAGTTTCAGAAGATCTTCATTTCCTTCAATCAAGGTTTCGGTTTCGCTTTCTGGTATATTCTCGTAATCAACAACAACCTGATAATGAGGCTTAGCACCTAACAGTTCATCCTTCGCCAAAAAGACCACCTCGTCGATTCGAATGGGTTTCCGGGTTACCTGATTGCTGGTTTCCAGAGCACGAGCCAGAAAGAGCAGCCCGTTGGTTAAGCCAATCAGGCGATCCGTATCCGAGAGCAGATTGGTCAGAATATCCGTATGTTCGGCCACGGTCAGAGGTCGACGCAGCCCCAACTGAATCTCTGATTTAAGAGCCGCCAACGGGGTTCGCAGCTCATGGGATGCGTGCGATACAAAACTTCGTTGTTGCTCGAAAGCCTGCTCAAGCCGATACAGCACGTCGTTGAAATTCATAGCCAGCCGCGCAATTTCATCCTTACGATTCCCTTCATCCAGCCGTTGCTGAAGATTACGGGCTGTGATGGTGGAAATCTGCTCATTAATCTGACTGATGGGCTGAAGCGACTGCCCGGCGAAGAAAATCCCCAGGCCCACAGTGACACTAAGCCCGACCAGCAGGCCCCAGCCTAACGTGAGCTTAAGATTTTCGAGTTTACTCTTACCAAACTGATCGTAGGCCGAGGCTAACACCACCAGATCACGCCCATTCTGCTGGTACAATAGTCCTACTAATTCGTTAGGCCCGCTATGCGTTTCAATTTCTTTTTTTTGCCGGACCTCATCCAGAAACGTGGATCGGTAATAGATAACCTGATCGTCGACACTGGAATAAATCAGGTGGTTTTGGCCATCGAAAATCAGAACCTTCTCATCAAAAAGGGCTGTTAGCGTATTCCGGTCAATAATTTTTAATAACTCCCGATCAACCTCTTTTACCTCAATCAGAAACCGAACGGTCGTCCGTGCTTTGTTCTTCAGCCGCTCGTAAAATTCCTCCTGCCGATAGGTGGCCGATACCCAATAGATCAGAATGGAAAAGAAAACCAGAATCGACGCTACGATTAGCGAAAACTGAAAGGCGATACGATAGCGGATGGTCATACAAAAGGGAGGAGGGGGAATAAAGGGAGGAGGGAATAAAGGGAGGAAGGGGAGCAGAGGGACGAACGGGAGTTAACTCTTCTCCTCCTTTTTTCTCCCTCTCCCCCCTTTATTCCCCCTCTTCCCTTTATTCCTCTTTTAACACATAGCCGAGCCCCGGACGGGTATGAATCAATTTTGGCTCGAAATCGCGATCTATTTTCTTACGAAGGTAATTGACGTATACTTCAACGACATTCGTTCCCGGGTCGAAATTAAGACTCCAGACAGCTTCTGCAATATCGGCTTTTGACAGTACACGGCCTCGATTTCGTACGAAATAGTCAAGCAATGAAAATTCGCGGGCCGTCAGTTCAATGGGCGTTGTGCCTCGTCGAACATCTTTGGTCGTTAAATTAATCGTCAAATTAGCGACCTGCCAAATCTCCTGCGTTGATGGGTTGGCGCTAAGTGCCGCCCGACGAAAACAGGTAGACACGCGGGCAAGCAACTCCCTGAAATCGAATGGTTTCACCAGATAATCATCGGCCCCCAATGCCAACCCTTCTACTTTATCTTCAACTTCACCCAGCGCCGTCAGTATGATAATGGGCAACTGAGGTTTTTCCGCCCGAACACTCCGGCATACTTCAAAACCACTCAGACCGGGCAGGTTAATATCCAGAATGATCAGGTCGATCCCCGGTTGCAAAGCCATCTGCCTCCCGTTTAGTCCTTCATAGACGACCTGCGTAGCATAACCTTCTTCCTGAAGGCCCCGACTAATATTCTGGGCAATGCGCCGGTCATCTTCAATAATCAGGATATTTTTCATGGTGTAACGAGAGTAATCTATCGAAATTTCGTACGCAAAACGAAATGAAAAGCTCCTCTGCTACGAGGTTCGCAACAGAGGAGCTTTTACTAAAACCAGATTGGTTTATAATTACTTGGTGCCGTACCGTTTGCGGAACTTGTCCACACGACCAGCCGTATCGAGCAGCACGTTCTTTCCGGTATAGAAAGGGTGCGACTGCGAACTAACTTCAATCTTAACGAGCGGATAGGTTTTCCCTTCAAACTCGACACTATCTTTCGTTTGAATTGTTGAGCGCGTCAGGAATTTATAGTCGCTCGACAGGTCGTGGAATACCACATCGCGGTAATCCGGGTGAATGCCCTTTTTCATGATAAATCGCTGTTTCTTGTCATCTTCTCGGTTTCCGACCGAAAAGGACTGCAAAGGTAAGGCGTTTTATGGGGATTACAAAGACTTTTTACCGCTTCTTTAAAGGCCAACTTATGAATAACCTAAAATGGTACCGTTGGGTAATATCCGTGTACTAAAAGCTTGTTTTTGAGGTCATTTTTTCATATATTTCTACACCATTACGCTTCTCCAACGGCATAGCCCGACCGATAGCCGGTCCCGCAAACCGCCAAATAAAAATTACTTTTTTTATTTCTTAGAATATCGCTGCAGTAGGATATTCTTAAGTCATTCAGGATGATGGCTTAACAATTTCTTAACCTACTTAGCAGAGTTGCACGTTTCAATGAATTCGTAAAATGGGCGAACCTTCTGGGTTGCTTTTCCGTCTATTTCAACAGAACTTTAAAGTCTCGTAACGGGTCCCTTTCGCACTGAATGGATAGCTCACTGAAGCGATTCATTCTCATCTGCCTGGGCAAGTCGATCATAAACACCGTAACTGAGTATCGCTATTCCGTAACACCACGTTCACTTTCAATTGTATCAAACATTTATCCTTACATAACTAGCCCAAACTTATCATGTTCGTAATCAAACGTGATGGCCGCCGGGAATCTGTCAAGTTCGACAAAATCACGGCTCGAATCGAGAAGCTATGCTACGGTCTCGATCCAGCTTATGTACAACCCGTTGAAGTCGCCGTAAAAGTTGTGAGCGGTCTCTACGACGGCGTTAAAACAACAGAACTCGATAACCTGGCAGCCGAAACAGCCGCTTCGATGACCACCAAGCACCCGGACTATGCCATTCTGGCGGCCCGGATTGCGATTTCCAACCTCCACAAAGAGACCAATAAATCATTTTCGGGCACAATTAAAAAGCTTTATCACTACGAAGACCCCAAAACTGGCGAGAATGCATCGCTGATTTCGCGGGAAGTGTATGAAGTAGTACGCCAGAATGCAGCTCTGCTGGATTCAACGATCATTTACGATCGCGATTACGGCTATGATTATTTCGGCTACAAAACCCTCGAAAAATCGTATCTGCTGAAGATTGACGGACGCATTGCCGAACGTCCACAGCATATGCTGATGCGGGTAGCCGTTGGGATTCACCAGGAAGATATCGACTCGGCCATCGAGACGTACAATCTGCTCTCGGAAAAGTGGTTCACCCACGCAACCCCGACGTTGTTCAACGCTGGAACGCCCAAACCCCAGATGTCGAGCTGTTTCCTGCTGACGATGCAGGATGACTCCATCGACGGTATTTATGATACCCTGAAACAAACAGCTAAGATTTCGCAGTCGGCAGGGGGAATTGGTCTGAGCATTCACAACATCCGGGCAACGGGTACCTACATTAAAGGCACCAACGGAACCTCGAACGGGATTATCCCCATGTTGCGCGTGTTCAACGATACAGCTCGGTATGTCGACCAGGGTGGCGGAAAGCGGAAAGGCTCGTTTGCCATTTATCTGGAGCCCTGGCATGCGGATATCTTTGAATTCCTGGATCTGAAAAAGAATTCCGGGAAAGAGGAAGTTCGCGCCCGTGACCTGTTCTATGCGCTCTGGACGCCCGATCTGTTCATGAAACGGGTGGAAGCCGATGACGTATGGTCGCTGTTCTGTCCGCATGAGTGTCCGGGTCTGGCCGATTGCTATGGCGAGGAATTCGAAGCGTTGTACGAGCGTTATGAGCGCGAAGGCCGCGCCCGTCGGACCGTGAAGGCTCAGGAGTTGTGGTTCAAGATTCTGGAATCGCAGACCGAAACCGGCACGCCCTACATGCTCTACAAGGATGCTGCCAACAAGAAGTCGAACCAGAAAAACCTGGGTACGATTAAATCGTCGAACCTCTGCACCGAAATCATTGAGTACACGGCCCCCGACGAAGTAGCGGTTTGTAACCTGGCGTCGATCGCGCTGCCGAAGTTCATCAAGCGTGATCCAGACGGCATTATGCGTTTCGATCACCAGAAGTTGTTCGAGATTACGAAGGTCGCTACCCGCAACCTGAACAAAATCATCGACATCAACTACTACCCGGTCGAAGAAGCCCGTCGGAGCAATATGCGCCACCGGCCAATCGGTTTAGGTGTACAGGGGCTGGCCGACGCATTCATCATGCTGCGGATGCCGTTTGAGTCAGAAGAAGCCCGTCGCCTGAACGAAGATATTTTCGAGACGATCTACTTTGGCGCCATGACGGCTTCGATGGAGCAGGCGAAAGAATTTGGCCCCTACGAAACCTGGAAAGGCTCTCCGATTTCGCAGGGTATCTTCCAGTTCGATATGTGGGGAGTAAACCCAAAATCGACCCGTTGGGATTGGGAAAGCCTGCGGAAAGATGTAATCGAGCATGGCGTTCGGAACTCGCTGCTGCTGGCCCCCATGCCTACCGCATCGACCTCGCAGATTCTGGGCAACAACGAGTGCTTCGAACCCTACACCAGCAACATCTACACCCGTCGCGTCTTGTCGGGCGAGTTTGTGGTGGTGAACAAGCACCTGCTGAAAGACCTCGTAAAACTGGGTCTGTGGAACGATACGATGAAGAACAACCTGATTCTGGCCAACGGCTCCATTCAGGCGATTCCGGGCATTCCGCAGAACATCAAAGACCTGTACAAAACGGTTTGGGAGATTAAGCAGAAGCACATCATCGACATGGCTGCCGACCGGGGTGCGTACATCTGTCAGTCGCAATCGCTGAACATCCACATTCAGGATTCGAACTTCGGCAAGCTGACGTCGATGCACTTCTACGCCTGGAAAGCAGGTCTGAAAACAGGCATGTACTACCTCCGTACCAAAGCTGCTACCGATGCGGTGAAGTTCACCGTAGTACAGCCACAGGCCGAGCCACAACTCGAACCCGTTATGGCCGAAACAGCACCTGTCGAGAAACCCCTCAACTACGTACAGTACGCCAAGGAGCACGCACAGAACGTAGCGCCCGCTCCTGTACCAATGGTGACCGACCTCGAACAGCAATATGCTGCCATGACCTGCTCACTGGATGATCCAGAAGGTTGTGAGATGTGCGGTTCGTAGTAGCGTTTTAAGTTATACGTTTCAGTTTCAAGTTTTCGCTCCCGGCTGTGGTTGACATGGCCGGGAGTGCTGTTTATATAGAAGCAGAACTCTTATGTATGTACCATCAAGCTATAACTACGAACTATTATGCTATTTCGCTTAGATCGTACAGCTTTTCATGCCGGAACGCACGCAGAAGCCGAGTGGTATCATGCGCAAAATAGCCCTAAGACACTGGTTGAGCGTTTACAGGTAGCGGCCTACCTGAATAGTGTTGCGTTTAATTATGACGTAGATAATCCGCCGAGGCTTGACGGTTCGGCATTTGCTATGTATGCGTCGGCATGCTAAACTTCCGAAGTAGATTAAAGTCATTTCCGACGTATATTCGCAAGAAACAGCTTTATCAACCATGACGATCACTGATGACATCCTTCTCGAAGCCAATATGAGTGAGGAAGAAGTGAAAACCGAATTAGCCGTTCTTCTATATCAGAAGGGTAAGCTTTCTATGGGTCAGGCCGCCCGTTTAGCTAACACAGATCGGATACGGTTTCAATTTTTACTAGCAAGCCGTCAGATTCCGGTAAATTACGATGAGGTCGCTTTTCAGGAAGATTTGAAAACCATTCGTCGGCTAAATCAGGCAAAGTAGCATGGTGGTCGTTAGTGATACAACCACGCTGAGTAACCTGATCCATATTCAGCATACACATCTATTATCAGCGCTCTATAGTCAAATTATTATTCCGCAAGTTGTGGTCGATGAGTTGCGAGAAATGGCTAATCAGTCTGTTGAAACATTGTTATCTGAAGAATGGGTATATGTAAAAGCGATTCAGCGAAAAGACTATGTCAATTTACTTCGTCAACAGATAGATGCAGGAGAGGCAGAATCTATCGTATTAGCAATAGAGATGAGTGCAGATTTATTAATCATCGATGAGAAAAAAGGACGTGCAGTTGCGCAAGGACTCGGCTTATCTGTAATTGGCACACTTGGTATCTTAGTTCAGGCAAAACAGATCGGCCTAATCAGTAATCTCCGAGAGTTGTTGAATCGCTTAACTATTGAAGCAGGTTTTTGGGTACGAGATTCGCTCAAAGAGCAGATTTTAAATACTGTTGGCGAATAATCGATTTTATTTAGTCAGCAAAAACAAATAACCCTAGAAATGCTATCTCTAGGGTTATTTGTTTTTGCTATTCGAATTATCTCTTTTCTCGTGTGAATGCTTGGTGAACGCCTATCACGTTTACGCATCATAACTCAACACGGGAGCGAGCCATCGTTCGATTTCGTCAACCGGCATATCTTTCCGCTGGGCGTAATCCAGTATCTGATCTTTGTTGATTTTACCGACGGCAAAATACTTCGACTGAGGGTGCGAAAAATAGAATCCACTCACCGACGAGGCCGGGTACATGGCGTAACTTTCGGTTAGTTCGATGCCAATTTTCCCCGCATCCAGCAATTCAAACAACGTCCCTTTTTCGGTATGATCGGGGCAGGCCGGATAGCCGGGTGCAGGGCGGATACCCTGATACTCCTCCTTAATCAGTTGATCGTTTGAGAAGGTTTCTCCGGTAGCATAGGGCCAGAATTCTGTCCGTACACGTTCGTGCATCCGCTCCGCAAAGGCTTCGGCCAGTCGGTCGGCAATGGCTTTTACCATGATGCTGTTGTAATCGTCGTGGTCACGGTCGTATTTCTCCAGCAACGCTTCAATGCCGATACCTGCCGTTACGGCAAATCCACCAATATAATCTTCGCGGCCGCTTTCGAGGGGAGCCACAAAGTCCGACAGGCAATAGTTCGGCAAGCCCGGTGCCTTCTGATTCTGCTGACGCAGGAAATGCAATACCGTTTTGGTATCGTAAATCAATTCGCCAACCGGACTTACCGCCGTTTGTGACTGCGCTCGGCTGATTTTGTACTCGATATGCCGATGCGATCCATGGCGCTCGCAGGGAATTTCACGAACCTGTTCTTCAAACTCATGCAGCAGCACATCATCGTCGGCAGCGTTGGCCGGAAAAAAACCGACAACGGCCTTCGCTTTCAATAACTTTCCATCGATGATTTCCTGCAACAGCCGGTTGGCATCGTCAAACAATTGTCGGGCTTCATTACCCACGGTTGCATCCTCGAAGATGGCGGGGTATTTGCCGTGTAGTTGCCAGGTCTGGAAGAAGGGCGTCCAGTCGATATAATCTCGTAGCTCTGCCAGGTCGTAATCGTCAAAATAGCGATTCCCGAGGAAGGTAGGTTTTGTTGGTTCGAAATTCTGCCAATCGATTGGCGCACGGTTAGCACGCGCTTTGTCAATCGTCAGGCTGGCTTTCTCCTGCCGACGGCGGGCATGATCGTCGCGAAGTTTGCTGTACTCGGCTTTTATTTCATTGAAAATCTCGTTACGCGTTGCTACCTGTTCACTGGTCAGTCGACCCGCCACAGGCACGCTCCGACTGGCATCGAGTACGTGAACAACGGGTCCGTCGTAATGCGGATCAATCTTTACAGCGGTGTGCGTTCGTGAGGTGGTAGCGCCCCCAATCAGCAAAGGCAGGGTAAATCCCTGACGCTGCATCTCTTTCGCAACACCAACCATTTCATCGAGCGAAGGGGTAATAAGTCCGCTCAGGCCAATAATATCGACGTTATGTTTTTTGGCTTCGTCCAGGATTTTCTGCGTTGGCACCATCACACCGAGGTCGATAATCTCGTAATTATTACAGCCCAACACCACTCCGACGATATTTTTGCCAATATCATGTACATCACCTTTCACCGTTGCCAGCAGAATTTTACCCGCCGACGACGAGCCTCCACCCGATTTTTCGGCCTCAATGAACGGAGTCAGGTAGGCCACGGCTTTTTTCATTACCCGCGCCGATTTGACCACCTGCGGCAGGAACATTTTACCGGCACCAAACAGGTCACCAACTACGTTCATACCATCCATCAACGGGCCTTCGATGACATGGAGGGGCCGTTCGACCTGCTGACGGATTTCTTCTACATCCTCGTCGATGTAGTCCGTAATACCTTTTACCAGGGCATGTTTCAACCGCTCACGGACCGGCTCAGACCGCCAGCTTTCGTCCTGCACTACGGCTTTTCCCTTGGCTTTTACCGTTTCGGCAAACTCAACGAGCCGTTCAGTGGCATCGTCCCGACGGTTGAGGAGTACATCTTCGCAGCGTTCCAGCAGGTCTTTGGGTATGTTGTCGTACACTTCCAACTGGCCTGCATTTACGATACCCATGTCCATACCCGCCCGGATGGCGTGGTACAGGAAGGCCGAGTGCATGGCTTCACGCACGACATCGTTGCCCCGAAAGCTGAATGAGATGTTCGATACCCCACCGCTTACTTTAGCCAGAGGTAGGTTTTCCTTGATCCAGCGGGTGGCATTGATAAAATCGACGGCGTAGTTGTTATGTTCTTCGATCCCCGTTGCAACCGTCAGAATATTAGGGTCAAAGATGATGTCCTGCGGAGGGAACTCAACCTTGTCGACCAGAATTCGATAAGCCCGTTCGCAAATCTCGATACGCCGTTCATACGAATCAGCCTGGCCTGTTTCGTCAAATGCCATCACCACCGTTGCGGCTCCATACCGTTTGATGAGCTTCGCCCGCTCGATGAACGCTTCTTCGCCCTCTTTCAGCGAAATGGAATTGACGATAGCTTTGCCCTGTACGCATTTCAAACCGGCCTCAATCACTTCCCACTTCGACGAATCGACCATGATCGGGACGCGGGCAATATCGGGTTCGGAGGCAATCAGGTTCAGGAAGGTGGTCATGGCTTCGACCGAATCGAGCATACCTTCATCCATGTTGACGTCAATTACCTGAGCGCCCCCTTCAACCTGTCCACGAGCAATACTAAGGGCTTCGTCATAATTGCCCTCTTTAATCAACCGGGCAAACTTCTTAGACCCCGTCACATTGGTGCGTTCACCGATGTTGAGGAAATTGGTTTGTTCCGTTACTTTCAGCGGTTCCAGACCACTCAGTTTCTGATAGGGTTCAGCCTGTGGCCGTTGCCGGGGGGCGTGTTTGGCGGCTGCCTGCGCAATGGCCTGAATATGGTCGGGGGTGGAACCACAGCAACCACCAACGATATTTACGAAGCCATCCCGGATAAAGCCTTCCACCTGAGCGGCCATTTCGTCGGGCGTCTGATCGTATTCACCAAACTCATTCGGCAAACCAGCATTCGGATAGGCCGACGTAAAAAAGGGCGCTTCCTTGGCCAATGTCTGGATATACGGACGCATCAACTCGGCCCCCAGTGCACAGTTTAGCCCTACGCTCAACAGCGGCAAGTGCGAAACAGAATACAAAAAGGCCTCAGTTGTCTGCCCGGAAAGGGTTCGCCCACTGGCGTCTGTAATCGTTCCCGAAATCATGACGGGCAGAACCGGCCGCTGTGGATTCAGATTAAAATATTTATCGATGGCGAACATAGCCGCCTTCGCATTCAGGGTATCGAAAATCGTCTCAACCAACAGCAAATCGGCTCCGCCTTCAACCAGTCCACCCACCTGTTCATAATACGTATCGACCAGATCATCGAACGTAACCGCCCGGTACGCTGGATTATTCACATCGGGCGAGAGCGATGCCGTACGGTTAGTTGGCCCCATAGCCCCTGCCACAAACCGGGGTTTGTCAGAATTTTGACGGGTTACTTCCTCGGCTACTTCCTTCGCAATTTTTGCTGATTGGTAATTCAGTTCATAAACCAGGTCCTCCATGTAATAATCGGCCATAGCAATGCTGGTGGCACTGAAGGTATTGGTCTCAATAATATCGGCTCCTGCATCGAGATACTGGCGATGAATGGCCTTGATCACCTCTGGTTTGGTAATCGACAACAAATCGTTGTTACCTTTTATGTCGTGTGGAAAATCCTTAAATCGCTCCCCCCGATAATCGGCATCTGTCAATTTATACCGCTGGATCATGGTGCCCATGGCACCGTCGAGAACGAGAATTCGCTCGTTCAGAAGTTCGTATATCGTTTTCAAAGGCAGTTATGTAGTGCGATTGTAGGAATACTAACAATCAGTGTCCTTAAAAAAGTCCAAAACCGCAAAAGATTAGGCACCAAAAAGACAGGTAGCGGAGCGCTAACTTATCTGGCCCGGTTTGTATACCGGGAGGAAATTGGCACCGAGTTCCAATAACCCTGGGGTTATGAAAGGGTTGCCAAGACTTCATCGGGTCCGTCCCTCCGTCTTTCTGGATAAGCCTAAAGCAAAAATAGATAAAAATAGGGTACACTCTACCTAGTGTACCCTAAGATTCAGCGAATCGTATAGCCTATACGGATTGGAAATGAGCCTATCTCGTATCGACAACCCGTTTAAGGCAGCTACCTACTTACCAGGTTTGTTCTAAATCCTCTTTTGTATACTGATGATTTCGTTCGTTGTAAAACGACTTTTGATCAGTCCGCTTAATAGCCAGCGGATTCTTAGCCGTTAGCCGATAGAGCATCGCAATAGGCCATAAAAAGACGAAAAACAGAATGGAGAGAATGATTTTGCCGTTGATGTTTCCCAACACCTCCGCGATTTTAAACCATACTTTCACAATCAGATCCCCTACGACCGGAATCGCCAGGCTCAACACGCCTACTGCAGCCGCAGCATACAACCACCAGGGCGATTTGAATATAAAATACAGTACTACCAGTCCAGTTACGATAACCAACTGGGCCTTTACCTTTTCAGAAACGTCCATGCTTAAAACAGCGTGTAAATGAACGGTGCAACGGCCGACCCGCCACCAATAACAATCAGAATACCAATGAGCAGCAACAGAATAATCATTGGTGCCAGCCACCATTTTTTACGCTGCTGCATGAATTTGATAATGTCCTGCAAAAATTCCATGATCTAATTTGAATTATGTACTTGTTTACTGAACCAGTAATCTTGAAAAAAGCTAAAGCTTAACACGACTGCTATCTGACGTCATATGCCCCATACCCGGATTGGACTGAACCAGCTTGAACAGAGCCTCTCCTACGCGTGCATTCACTAAAGCGCTGGCATGACCATCGTTCCGGCCAACAACCCGGTCCTTCGGTTCAATATCCCCCATCAGTTTACCCGCTTCCAGCACAGGTACATTGTTCTGCTGAAAGAAGGAAACGACTGGCTTAACGTATTCTGTTGTTTTCTCCAGATTATGCGAAAATGGGAATAAAACAACATAAAACCGAGCCTTATGCTCTTTCGCATACGTCACAAATTTAGCCAGATCGCTCAAATGATCGTTAATAATCGCTGGCGTTCCGTAGGCCGTGCGGGCATACGTATCGAACGGAGCGAAGTTGCCATGCGGAAACTGCCAGTAGAGGTAGTTGAGCAGATAAGACTTGATGAACAATGACTGAAATACCCGGGGTACATCGGAATAAGGCTCGAACGAAGCCGGTACTAAGCCATGATCGTGGGCCACTTTTTCGATATCATTCGGAAAATACTGCAACACCAGTATATCTGGTTTTTTACCAAACTTAACCAGTCGTTCGTATTCATTCCGGGTATCTGAGCCTGATATACCCAGATTATAGGTTATATACTGATTACCCAGTTTTTCGCCCAGAACGTTTCCGTATCGTTCTTCTGCCCGTTTTAGGCCGTGTCCTGACGTAAACGAATCGCCCACGACCAGCACCAATTTCTTACCCAGAGTATCGGTTCTGGGCGTATCGCGATAATCGCCAACCATGGGGGGCCAGTACCGCTCGAACCAGATGTGCGATGCCAACGTAAGCCCACCCTCCTGGCTCTGCGCAATGAACATGAAAATAATTTCGACGAACACCAGCAACAGGGCTGTTGGCACCAGCAATGTAGCCAGATTTCCGATCAGCTTAGGCGGATTTGGGTTCTTAACTACTCCGTAATAATACAGCCGAACCAACTCCATCATCACCAGAAGCAGAACGGCAATTTTGGCTAGCCGAACGTAAACATTGTCGAAAAGACCTCTATGCGGGTAATCCAGAACCACATGGATTCGATCTCCGTAATACAGAAGAAACGCTAAGAACGCCAGGAATAGTAAACGAATACCACTCGAAACAAATTTTGATTGCATTAATTCAGCACATTCGGCGGTAAGCGCCCGTTAGTCTAAAACAAACTCTTCTTTCCAGTTGTCGGTGTCCTGCCATTCGGGTTGCTGACGCTTATCGAACAGGTAGTTACCGACAACCAGGTAATCCATTTCGGTACGCATGAAACACCGATAGGCGTCGTCGGGCGTGGAAACGATGGGTTCGCCCCGAACGTTGAAACTGGTGTTCACAATAACGCCATACCCGGTAAGTTGCTTGAACGCATCAATCAATTGGTAATACCGAGGGTTGGTGTCTTTATGCACTGTTTGAATCCGGGCCGAATAATCGATGTGCGTAATTGACGGTAAATCGGACCGCTGGTAATACAGCTTTTCACGCAGCGGGAAACTAGCGTAATTGGCCGGTACGGGTGTACGACGCTTTTGAGCTACCGGATGCACTAAGAGCATATACGGCGAAATGCCGTCATAATCGAAATATTCAGCGCAATCTTCGGCCAATACGGACGGAGCAAACGGCCGGAACGACTCCCGATACTTGATTTTCAGGTTCAGTTTTTTCTGCATCTCAGCATTGCGCGGATCGCCCAGAATGCTACGACCACCCAATGCACGAGGACCAAACTCCATACGACCCTGCACCCAGCCAACTACATTGCCTTCGGCCAGCAATCGGGCCGTTTCCCGGCTCAGTTCGTCGAAATTGTCGAAGTGTTTACCAACGGCTTTATACTTTACAGCCATCAGTTCCACATCCAGATCGGAGAAAGTTGGCCCCAGATACGAACCGCGCATAGCATCCCGCTCTTTGGTAACTTCGCGCTCCTTACCGAAATAGATGTGGTATGCGGCTAAAGCAGCTCCCAGAGCACCACCCGCGTCGCCTGCTGCAGGCTGAATAAAGATATCCTTAAATAAGCCTGCTGCCTGAAGCTTTCCGTTCGATACACAGTTTAGGGCTACCCCACCCGCCAGTACAAGCGCATCGGCGTTCGTGAGTCGTTTCGCTTCACGGGCCATGTTGAGTACCACTTCTTCGGTCAGGTATTGAATGGCCAGCCCCAGGTTGCAATGATGCGCCTGAAGCTCATCTTCCGGCTGACGCTTCGGAAACCCAAACAGTTCGGCCCATTTTTCATCATGCACCATGGTAAGCCCGGTTGCATAATCGAAATACTCCTGGTTGAGCCAAACAGAACCATCGGGTCGCAAATCAGCCAGTTTTTCTTTGATGATCGCCATATAGCGAGCTACATCGGGCGACGTAGGATCACCATAGGGAGCCAGACCCATCAATTTATACTCACCTGAGTTCACCCGGAAACCCAGGAAATACGTAAATGCAGAATACAAAAGCCCCAGCGAATGCGGAAACCGCAGTTCTTTCAGGATCGAAATATTTTTCCCTTCACCCAGCCCGATTGAGGCCGTTGCCCATTCGCCAACGCCATCGATGGTCAAAATAGCTGCCCGCTCGAACGGCGATGGATAAAACGCACTGGCTCCATGCGAGAGATGGTGCTCGGGAAACAGCAGTTTTACTTTGCTGGATGACTTATACCCTATCTTTTCCAGCTCTTCCCGAATCAGTCGCTTCAAAAACAGTTTTTCTTTCAGCCAAACCGGAATCGACATCAGAAACGACCGTATGCCCTTAGGGGCAAAGGCATAATACGTTTCGAGTAATCGCTCAAATTTCAGCAACGGTTTGTCGTAAAAGACAATGGCATCTAATTTATTGAGGTCTGCCCCACCGTATTGAAGACAATATTGAATTGCGTGAGCCGGAAATCCTGGGTCATGCTTTTTACGCGTAAATCGCTCTTCCTGAGCTGCGGCAACGATACGGCCGTCTTCGATTAGCGCAGCCGCTGAATCGTGATAAAAAGCAGAAATACCTAATATGGTCATGAACTATAGTCCTGTTCAAACAGGGGCCAAAATTAACTGATTTTTTGGTAAACGTATTATTAAGCTTTCCAGGACTTACTCAGTGGTCAATCGACATACACGGGGAAATAGGCTTTAGGGTGCTAAAAAAGCGTATCTTTGGCCAGTCATAAAGAGTGAAAGAGCGAATGAGTGAATGAGTGAAATGATCTGTAGAGGTCTTTTTTACCAAACTTAATCTCGCTCAATCGCTCTTTCACTCTTTCGCTCTTTACTGAATGAAACTGGCAGCTATCGACATCGGCTCTAATGCAGCTCGTCTCCAAATCTCAACGGTATTATACAATGACAATCAGGTTAGTTTCAAACGGGTGGAATATGTTCGTTTCCCGCTTCGGCTAGGGCATGATGTATTCAATTTCGGCGAACTTACCCCCGAAAGCGAAGCCCGTACCACGAAACTCATGCAGGCCTATAAGCTGCTCATGGAACTCCATGAAGTCGAGGATTATATGGCCTGTGCCACGTCGGCCATGCGCGAATCATCGAATGGACATGAAGTGGCCAAACGGATTGAAGCGGCAACAGGCATAAAAATCAACATTATCGACGGCCGGAAAGAGGCTGAATTGATCAATAATGTAGTTGTACAGGCGCTGGACGAAAAACAGTACCTGCACATTGATGTAGGCGGTGGCAGTACGGAATTGAACGTCTATGAAAATCGGCAGAAAATCAATTCAAAATCGTTTAAAATAGGATCGGTTCGGTTGCTGGAAGGTAAAGAAACGAAAGGAGCCTGGCGTAAAATTGAAGATTGGGTCGAAGAGAATATTGATTCGTCAAAGGAAATCGTAGCCGTGGGCACAGGCGGCAACATTAGTAAACTGTTCAATCTGGCGTCCAAAATATCGGAGACAGAAACCACCCGCGACGAGATTGAACGCATACGGGATTATATTTCGGGCTTCAGTCTGGACGAACGCATCAATCGACTCCGCCTGAATGCCGACCGGGCTGATGTGATTGTACCCGCTTCCGACATTTACATTTCGGTGATGAAATGGGCAGGGGCCGATCGTATTATCGTACCAGATCTGGGCCTGAAAGATGGGATCATTCAACTCGTGTATGCCCATTTGGGCAAGCGCAAACCAATCGGTTACTGAACCAATAGCTGTATATCCCTCTTTCGAATCGCCATTTTCAAGTATTTGACCACTTAACTTACCATTACGTTAACGATTAATTACTTTCGGTTCGTCATTCAAGGCTAGTTGGTTTATTTTTTGCTTATAATGCATCCTGAATGCCTATCCTCGCTACCATCTAAAGCAAGCTTACTCTAAACACCATGGACGTGATGCCTACCGTTCCGTTACAAGAACAAATCGATACACTTATCCGTGAGAATATCCGGCTGAAATCGCAGTTAGACCAACAGGAGGTCGATCAACGATTCCTGATTGAATTCTCCGACAAGTTTGCTACGTATACGGTTGGTGATGAGTTTTTTCACTCTCTGGTCAGATACATTGCCGAACAAACCCGGCTGGATTTTGTCTTTCTGGGCGAACTGATTGAGCCCGTCCCCAATCAATTTGCCATTCGCACCATTGCCCTCACAGCCTACGGGCAAACGGTTGGAAATATTCAGTACGATTTGCCCGATGGTCCATGTGAGCAGGTGATTCAGGGCCAACTGTCGAAATACCCAAGCCAATGCCGCCGATTGTTTCCCAAAAACCAGACCCTGGTTCAGTTTAATGTGGAAGGGTACATCGGCTACCCGTTGTATGACACAAAAGGCAACGCGTTTGGCATATTGACGGTTATGCACCAATCGACCATCGATCAACCCGAATACATTGCTTCCTTATTAAAGATTGTTGCCAAACGAGCCGAGTTTGAGTTGGAGCGGACAAAATATGAAGCCGACCTAAAGGCCGTCAATGAAGAATTACTGGCTAAAAATCAGGAATTAACGAACCGAAACGCCGAACTGGCCTCTTTTAGTTACGTAGCTTCGCACGATTTGCAGGAGCCGCTCCGCAAAATCCGTTCCTTCGGCGACCGGCTGAAAGTGGCGTATGCACCCCATTTAGACGAGGAAGGTGCCGACATTATCGATCGTATGGTGCTGGCAGCCAAGCGTATGTCGCTGCTCATCAAGGACCTGCTCGACTACTCCCGGCTAACCCTACAATCGGATACCTGGCGCCCGCAGTCGTTGAGTGAGATTGTGGAATCGGTAGCCAATGAGCTGGATATGTCCATTCAGGAGTCAGGTGCCCAGATAGACATTGGGGAGTTGGCCATCGTACCCGGCGATGAGAGCCAGCTCCGGCAGTTATTTCAGAATCTACTCTCGAATGCCCTCAAATTTACGCAGCCCGATTGCGTTCCCCACATTCGTATTCGAAGTACGCACATAAAACGTTCGGATTTACCAGCCGAATTTTTACTCCTGGCCGCTCCATCCGACTACGCGCTCATTGACGTAACGGACAATGGAATTGGGTTTGATGTCCAACATGCCGAACGCATCTTCGGTACCTTTCAGCGATTGCATGGTCAGGGAAAATATCCGGGAACAGGCATTGGGCTGGCTATTGCGAAAAAGATTACCGAAAATCACCGGGGCTTCATCAAGGCTATGAGCCAACCCGGCCAGGGCGCTACTTTCCTGGTTTATCTTCCTACACAACCCACAGCCTGACGACAGGACTTACCCATGTAGTGGCTGATCACTTATTGACCCGAGCGGCCTCCTTTTATTTTACGAATGACAATCGGTACACATCGGGTAGGAGGACAAGTACAGAGGGTATTGGCCAACAAAACCGACCGTTCGACAAAACAGCCAAATGCATTATAGATTCTCACCATATAACTTTCTGGCTTCCCTGTCCGCTTAAGATTCTGTACGACAACGCCATCAGTAGGAATCGGGTGGCTGGAGCCGGAGAATACGCCATTGTTGGCCAGCTCGTACGTGTCGGTTGCGGAAAATCCATTGATCCGTACCCAGCCATCGGCTAGAGAGACCGAATTCTGGCAGGTTGCTTCCTGGGCTAATACCGTAGATTGAGGCAGTGGTTTTACGATGACAGTTACCAGGGCAAACGGACGACAGCTACCGTCAGCAGACAGTGGATTCAGACGTCCATAAACGTAATAGGTTTTATCCGAAACATCGGTGTTTGGTGGAAAGGCAACGGTACGCATGGTCGCAATCCCATTCGAAGAAATCAACTCACCCAACGATACGCCCCCCTGATAAGGGTTTAGCTGTGGCGTATCAAAGCGCACCAGTTCAATTTTATCAGGCCAGAACGCGGTGGTTCTAACCTGTAAGCTATCGACAAGTGAACCCGAACAAACCGTTACCGAGGTCTGGGTCGTATTGGTAATGGAAGGGCACTGTGCTTTTACCTTTTGGATAGACCATAAACAGAAAAAAATCAGGCAAAAGCACAGTGCAACCCGACGAAGCGTAACCTCAGTTAGCCCGACAAATACGTTCCTAACGTTACCTGCATCCGTTGATTTCTTTCTATAAGCCATCCCTCTGTCCGAACCTCAAAGGCTAAGTTACGCTTGATTCCACATTTTAAAAACAACCGGGCCGTCAAATTCTAATTCTGTCTGGTCAGGTTACTTTTTCCATACAGTCTCCGTCTTGATGAGCCAACCGCTCATTGCATGGCAGCGTATCGGTTTTTACTCCAGCATAATCCGCATCGGTCCGACACCCCACCCTTTCATCAGGATGGGTTTTTCTTTAATGAAATCGAGCACCTCCGACAACAGGCCGATGGCCATTTTTACTTACTAACGGCTGTTAACCAGTCCACACAACAGACCGATATTCGGTGTGCTTTTTTTAATCAGTGTAATCAGGTAGTCAGTCCGACAGCCGCTCCGTTTGGTTCGATTGAGTTTACCGAAACCTTGCCCGATGCCGTGCTGGATCAATTTTTGGAAACCCTGCTTTCGTCGGTCAGGCTCCTCAAAAAGCCCACCCTCCGACTTGTGAATTATCCTGATTGTTACGCCCCTCAACAAGCAAACCGCCTTACCACCAAACTGTTCGAACATGGGTTCCGCCTGGTAGCAGCCCATCAAAATTTGCATTTATCAATCAGCAATCGACCATTCGAACAGGCAATTCGCCCCCAGGAGCGCCGACGACTTCGTAAATGCCTGCGGGCTAATTTTCGTTTTCAATACTGGGCTAACCCTGTACTGGCAGACGTCCTCACGTTTATCACCGAAACCCGGCAAAAACTGGGCTATCGCTTCAATATATCTCCCGAACGGCTTACGGAGTTGCTGTGTACATTCCCCGATAAGTTTTTGATTTTCAGCGTTACGGATGGATCAGATCTGGCAGCGCTTGCCATAACCGTGCGTGTTCGTCAGGACATTCTCTATTATTTTTTGCCCGCATCAAATCCCGTCTATCAAACGTTCAGCCCGATGGTCTTGCTGCTCGATGGCTTGTTTGCTTACTGTCAGCAACACCACATTCAACTGCTTGATTTGGGCGTATCGCTCGACAACCTCCATACACCTAAACCAGGTTTAATACGCTTCAAGCGCAATCTGGGCGCTTCTGAATCTGTAAAACTAATTTTTGAGAAGGATCTTTAATCCATCTTCCCGAAGCTTCGCCTGCTTCCCTGATCTTCGACTCAACCCTTCTAAACCACTCCCAAAAACCAACTCGTGTCGGTCTGCTAATTTCTTCGTTATTTTACAGAAAAAAAAGGAGCCCTCGCCCGGAGCCGACGGCATGATTGAAGCAGTTTTTAATTCGGTTAGTCAATTTCTGAATGCAGTATTCGCATCGCTGGTATCGCTGCTGAAAGTGGCCATACGTTTCCAACATGCCACGCATTTACCCCCGCGTCAACAGCCCGTTTGTTCGGTTTTAGGCAATGGTCCGTCACTCAACGAATCCCTGGCCGACCAATTTGATTTTATCCGACAAACCGAAATTGTCTGCGTCAACAACTTTGCCCACGCCGACATTTTTACTCGATTACAGCCTCAGAATTACATTATTTCAGACCCCAATTACTTCGTTTTTACAGAGCATACTACCGACCGCGACGACATCCGACAAACCCTGGCCTCTTTCCGCGAGCGTGTCAACTGGCCCATGACGTTGTATGTACCCCATTTTGCCAGGGGCTCCTACCTGCTGAAGACCATTGAGCAGAGCAATCCGGCTATTTCAGTTGTTTATTTCAATTACACTGTTGTACGCGGCTTTCGGAGCCTGATTTACTGGCTGTATGCCAAAGGATTAGGTATGCCGCAGGCGCAAACGGTCATCATTGCTGCATTGGCCCTGATGATCAACCGGAAGTTCGAACGGATCTATCTATTCGGAGCCGATACATCCTGGCATGAACAAATCCGGCTCAATGATCAGAACCAGTTACTGATTAAGCAGATTCACTTTTACGACAAACCGAAAGATGTTACGCATCAGCCTGTTTACTCCGATGCGCAACGCCAGCGTACCTTTTCGATGGCTTCGCAGTTTTTATCGTTGCACAAAGTATTTCGGGGCTACGAAGTGCTTAGAGACTATGCCGATTACCAGGGTGTGAAAGTGATCAACGCCAGCGCGAAAAGCTATATTGACGCGTTCGAACGCGAAAAGCTTCCCCAATCCGTCAGTAACCCATGAACCATTCCCGCCCCCAACTCGTACTAAGTCTGCTTTTTAGCGTGTTCTGGCTGATTAGCCTGGAGGCTGTAGGGCAGCAAAGACCAAATATCGTACTCATTTATGCCGATGATTTGGGCTACGGAGATGTCAGTTGCTATGGAGCTACCCAAATCCGCACACCTAATATTGACCGAATTGCCCGTGAGGGCCTTCGTTTCACCAATGCCCATGCCTCTTCGTCGACCTGTACGCCCTCACGCTATACGCTGTTAACGGGCTCATATGCCTGGCGAAAGTCGGGAACGGGCATTGCCCCCGGCGATGCCGCATTGCTTATCCCGACTAATCGTACCACCCTGCCTGGTATTTTACAAAAAGCGGGCTATAAAACAGGCGTTGTGGGGAAATGGCATCTGGGGTTAGGGCCACAGGGTGGCCCCGACTGGAACGGCGACATCAAACCCGGCCCACTCGAAATCGGATTTACGTATTCGTATCTCCTGCCCGCTACCGGCGACCGGGTGCCTTGTGTGTATGTAGAAAACCATCGGGTGGTTGGTCTAGACCCCAACGATCCCATTCAGGTAAGTTATACAACCCCCATTGGCTCCGATCCGACGGGTAAAGCCCATCCAGAACGGCTCAAAATGACTTATTCACATGGGCATGATCAGACCATTGTCAATGGTGTGAGTCGAATTGGGTATATGAGTGGTGGAAAAACGGCTCGGTGGGTCGATGAAACCATGGCCGATGTACTGGTTGGCAAAGTGACTCAATTTATAGAAGATAGCAAAACAGGTCCGTTTTTCGTTTATTTCTCAACTCACGACATTCATGTGCCGCGTATGCCGAACCCACGGTTTGCGGGCAAAAGCGGCATGGGTCCACGGGGCGACGTGATTCTGCAACTGGATTGGTGTGTGGGCGAAGTCCTGAAAACGCTCGACCGATTGGGGCTCAGCCAGAATACCCTGGTTATCGTAAGTAGCGATAACGGTCCGGTGGTTGATGATGGGTACAAAGATCAGGCCGTCGAAAAACTGGGAAGCCATACCCCTGCCGGACCACTACGGGGAGGGAAGTACAGTGCCTTCGATGCCGGAACCCGGGTGCCATTTATCCTGCGCTGGCCCGGTCAGGTCAAGCCGGGGGTTAGTGATGCGCTGGTCAGTCAGGTTGATTTGCTGGCGTCCTTTGCGGCTCTCACCGGCCAAACCCTATCAAAAACCGATGCCCGGGATAGCTTTAACTCGTTGGCTACGTTTCTGGGAAAGTCGAAAAAGAATCGGAACTATGTTATTGAACACGCGCTCAATGGAACCCTTTCGATCATTCAGAACGACTGGAAATACATTGAAGCACATGCTGGCCCTGCACACATGCAGGAAGTCAATATTGAAACGGGCTATGCCCCTAACGCACAACTCTATAACTTAAAAACTAACCTCGGTGAAACGGTTAATCTGGCCAATCAGCAACCAGAACGGACAAGCCAACTTGCTGACTTGCTAAAGGCCGTCCGCGAAACCGAAGGGTATACGAATGAACCATAAAGACTATGCTTGATCTAACCAATAAATCGATTCTGATTACGGGCGGCACCGGCTCATTCGGCAAGAAGTTTGTCGAAATGATGTACCAGCGGCACCCGAATCTCAAACGCTTAGTGATCTACTCTCGCGACGAACTGAAACAGTTTGAGATGTCGCAGCATTACCCACATGCTCACTACAAATCCATCCGCTTTTTCATTGGCGATGTACGTGATGCGGAGCGGCTCAAACGGGCCTGCGAAGGCATCGACATCATTGTTCACGCGGCTGCTCTGAAGCAGGTACCAGCCGCCGAGTACAACCCGATGGAGTGCATCAAAACCAACGTGTTCGGTGCTGAAAATGTCATCAATGCGGCACTTGACAACGGTGTCCAGCGTGTTGTAGCGCTTTCGACCGATAAGGCTGCCGCCCCCATCAACCTGTATGGGGCTACGAAACTATGCTCCGACAAACTGTTTGTGGCCGCCAACAACATGAAAGGGAGCCGCGACTTACGATTTTCGGTTGTTCGATATGGCAACGTAATCGGCTCACGAGGCTCGGTAGTACCCTTCTTTCTGGATAAACGAAAAGAAGGTATTCTTCCGATCACCCACCCTGATATGACACGTTTCAACATTTCGCTCGAAGAAGGGGTTGAGATGGTCCTCCATGCTCTCGAACATGCCTGGGGAGGGGAGATTTTCGTACCAAAAATTCCTTCGTACCGAATCACGGATGTCGCTACCGCCATCGGCCCCGGCTGCGAACAGAAGTTAGTTGGTATTCGTCCGGGCGAAAAACTGCACGAAGAAATGATCACCGAAACCGACTCGCTCAACACCGTCGAGACGGATAAATATTACGTCATTACCCCGTCTACACCTACCTGGAGCATCGACGAGTATATGCAAGCGTTCAACGGTCGTCAGGTTGAGATGGGCTTCAAATACAATTCCGGTACAAATACCGACTGGCTCACCATCGATCAACTCCGCGATCAGATTCGGCAACACGTTGATCCTGATTTTCAAGTGTAATGCGGGGAGAGAATCCGCAATTTGTAATCACTTAAAGCGGGCTCTCTCCCGCATTACTGATTTATGAATCCCATTCCCTACGGCCGCCAGCACATTACAGACGAAGACATTGACGCTGTTGCCAATGTTCTGCGTGGTCCTTTTCTGACGCAGGGGCCACACATTGCAGCGTTCGAATCGGCCTTTGCGGCTTACATCGGGTGTCAGTATGCGGTAGCTGTTGCCAATGGAACGGCCGCGTTGCACCTCGCTTGCCTGGCTCTGGGTGTTACCGAAGGTACACGCGTCATTACAACCCCCATCACGTTTTCCGCTTCTGCCAACTGCGTTCGGTACTGCGGGGGTGAGGTGTACTTTGCCGACATCGACCCTACCACCGCCGTACTCGATATAAACGCGGTGCGAACACTGCTTGAGCAACACCCCAAAGGCTATTTTTCGGGTATTATTCCGGTCGATTTTGCGGGTTATCCAGTCGATTTAGCCGCTTTTCGGGAATTAGCCGATGAGTATGGTCTGTGGATTCTGGAAGATGCCTGTCATGCACCGGGTGGCTCATTTACCGACACAGAAGGAACGGTCCATCGGTGTGGGGACGGGTCGCTGGCCGAACTGGCCATTTTCAGTTTTCATCCGGTCAAACACATTGCGGCTGGTGAGGGTGGTATGATTACCACCAACGACGAAACCCTTTATAAACACCTGCTTCGGTTACGCACACACGGTATTACCAACAAACCTGATGAACTGGTTGAGCCCTACCCCGGCGAACCTGAACGCGGAGGCTGGTATATGCAGTTGCAGGAGCTGGGCTATAACTACCGACTGACCGACATGCAGGCCGCTCTGGGTATGAGCCAGTTAAATCGTGCCGACGATATGATGGCCCGACGGCAGGAAATTGCCAAACGTTACGACGAAGCCTTCGCCGGAACCATTATTACGACAATAGCTCCACCTGCCAACAGCACGCATGCTTACCATCTGTACGTCATTCAGGTGGACGACCGCAAAGGCCTATACGACTTTCTGCGAACCAAACAGATCATGGCGCAGGTACATTACATCCCCGTACACCTGATGCCCTACTATCGGCAGTTTGGCTGGAAACCGGGTGATTTCCCAAAATCCGAACACTATTACGCCCGTTGCCTGAGCCTTCCGATGTTTCCGACCCTGACCGACGCTGAGCAGCAGTATGTCATTTCTTGCGTCAACGAATTCATAGGCTTATGAGCACCGTTGCAATCATCACAGCACGAGGGGGCAGCAAACGGATTCCGCGTAAAAACATTCGCCCCTTTCTGGGCAAACCGATCATAGCCTATGCCATTCAGGCAGCATTCGGATCGGGTTTGTTCAATGAGGTAATGGTCTCGACCGATGATGCCGAAATTGCGGATATTGCCCAACAATATGGCGCTTCCATCCCGTTTTTGCGCCAGCCCAAAACGTCCGATGATTTTGCCACCACAGCCGATGTGCTACAGGAAGTACTTAATCAATATGCCGAACAAGGACACCTGTTCGAGTATGCCTGCTGCCTCTACCCTACTGCTCCGTTTGTCACATCAAACCTGCTCAACCAGGCTTTTACAAAATTGACCGAGCACAGGTTTGATACGGTTTATCCAGTTCAGCCGTTCAGCTTTCCCATTCAACGGGCCGTCCGGTTGCACGATTCAAAAGTAGCCTGGTTTAATCCGGAACATGCCCTCACCCGATCACAAGATTTAGAACCTGCCTTTCATGATGCCGGTCAATTCTATTTTTTCAACGTGGCCGCCTTTCGAAAAAGTCATCGGCTAATTACCGATAATGCGGGCGGTATCGTTATTTCAGAACTGGACGCCCACGACATCGACAACGAAACTGACTGGCAAATTGCCGAGATGAAACTCCAATTACGAATGATGACGAATGAATAATGTATCTGCCAAATGCGCATTCATCATTCATTCATCATCATTCATCATTCGATATGGGTCGACTACTTTTTAGGGCGGAGGGGAACGCTCAAATCGGTCTTGGTCATGTGATGCGTTGTCTGGCCCTGGCCAACATGCTCAAAGATGTTTTTTCGGTACGTTTCGCCAGTGTACAGCCAACAACCACTCTTAAAAACCTGATCGAAGCGTCTGGCGCAGTCGTTTTGCCCTTACCGGAATCCGATTCACAGTCGGCATTTATTAACCAGATTGAACCAGGCGATATTGTAGTACTGGACGGCTATGCATTTGATGAAGCCTTTCAACGGTCAGTACGCTCACGAGCCCGAAAGCTCGTTTTTATTGATGATCTGGTTACGGGTCATCAGGTGGCGGATGTGGTCATCAATCATGCCGGTGGTGTTTCGGCTGATGAGTATGACGCTGAACCATACACCCAATTTTACCTGGGGCCGCACTATACAATGCTCCGAACTGAATTTCTTGAACCGGAAGGCTTCGGTAAGCCATCAGCCAACGGCCCTATTTTTGTTAGTCTGGGTGGTGCCGACCCAGAAAACAGATCGCTTGCGGTATTGCAGGGAATCCAGAAAGTAGATGCTCATTTGCCTGTCAACATCGTTTTAGGGCCATTTCATCCTAACCGACCAGCGATTGAAGCCTTTCAGGACTACCTACCCAATCTGACTATTTTACAAAATCTGAGTGCCCGTCAGATGGTCGACATCTTACAGGCCTGTAGCCTGGCCATTACGGCCAGTAGTACCATCAGTTATGAAGTTTGTGCCATTAACCGCCCTTTGATTGCCGTTGTAACGGCCGATAACCAGACGCGGCTGGCCCGATTCCTTCTGGACGAAAAACTGGCCTTGTCCGTACTTTTTTCCACCTACCTGACAAGCCGGATTCCCGTTCTGGGTCTGGACGAGCAAATCCGACTGGCAGTACAGGACTTTCAGCCCACGAGCGAAATCGTCACTCATTCCCTACGCGCTCAACGTCATTATTTCGACGGACAATCACCCGAGCGTTTTCGTGCGTTATTTCGAAATTTAAGTGCTTAATTCGATCAACCGTTTTCGAATCAGCCATGCTTACCTATCGAACTGCCCGCCCTACTGATGCCCAGCTTTACTTCGACTGGGCCAATGACCCCGATACCCGACGGCAGTCATTTAGCTCGGCTCCGATTTCGCTGGAAACCCACACGGCCTGGTTTACCCGTAAGCTAGCCGACCCCAATGCCCTTTTACTTGTTTTTTTGAGCGATACCGGGCAACCTGTTGGTCAGGTACGTTTTGAGCGAACACCCGTAGCGGATATGCCTGATGAAATCGTCATAAGCATTTCAGTTGATGCTAATTTCCGGGGAAAAGGGCTGGCCCCTCAACTCATTCGGCACGCCTGTGCTATCTGTCGGGAGCGCTGGGAAGCCGTTACCATTCATGCCTATATCAAACCGGATAATCAGGCATCCATACACGCCTTTGAACGAGCCGGTTTCAGATTGTCAGGTGAAAGCGGTAAATTTGGGGATTCCAGCCCCTCTTCATCAGGCCGGATCACATCAGGCCAGCCAACGCAAAGCCTGCTTTACATAAACAGTCAATGAGTAGTACTCAACCGATTCAGGTTGCCCACTATACCCTCAGTCCCGCGCATCGTCCGTTTGTTATTGCCGAGATGTCGGGCAATCATAACCAGTCGCTGGAACGAGCCCTAGAAATTGTCGATGCCGTAGCCGATGCGGGTGCGCATGCGCTCAAGCTCCAGACCTACACCCCCGATACCATCACCTTTAATGGAGGTTCGGAGGAGTTTTACATTCGGGATGCCAAGTCGCTCTGGGCCGACAAAAATCTGTATAAGCTGTACAAAGAAGCGTATACACCCTGGGAGTGGCACAAACCGATTTTTGAACACGCTCAGAAGCGGGGGATGATTGCGTTTAGCTCGCCATTCGATACTACCGCCGTCGATTTTCTGGAGTCGCTCAATGTACCCCTCTATAAAATTGCGTCGTTTGAAAATACCGACCATATCCTGCTCAAAAAAGTAGCGCAGACGGGTAAGCCGGTCATTATGAGCACAGGTGTAGCTTCGGTGGCTGATCTCGACGAATCGGTCAAAGTTCTCCGGGCTCATGGCTGCAAAGACTTGGTACTGCTCAAATGTACCAGCACGTATCCAGCTACTCCAGAAAGTACGAACCTGCTCACCATACCACACATGCGTGACCTGTTCGATGTACCTGTGGGCCTCTCCGATCACACGATGGGGATTGGGGCAGCCGTAGCAGCAGTCGCTTTAGGGGCAGTGGTGCTGGAAAAACACGTTACATTGCGTCGGGCTGATGGTGGGGTCGATTCAGCTTTTTCGCTGGAGCCCGACGAACTAAAAAGTCTGGTCATCGAAACCGAACGGGCACATCTGGCGATGGGGCAGGTAAGTTATTCGCTCACCCCCAAAGAAGAGAAAAGCCTTCAATTCAAACGGTCGCTGTATGTTGTACAGGATGTGAAAGTGGGCGAGCCTTTTACCGCTGAAAATGTCCGCAGTATTCGTCCGGCCAACGGTCTGCATACCCGCTATTACGACACCATCCTGGGCAAAACCGCCACTCAAGACATCACCGCAGGCACAGCCCTTAGCTGGAATTTAATAAAGAGTGAAAGAGTGAAAGAGTGAAAGAGCGAATGTTGGCTTGCGTCGGCATTTCACTCTTTCACTCTTTCACTCTTTCGCCTTTCATCTACATGGGTATCATTAAACGGCAAACCATTCAGAGTTCCCTTTATGCCTACGCGGGTGTGGCCGTTGGTTTTTTAACGCAGGGCGTTTTCTTTCCAAATATATTTCAGGGAACGCAGGTTGTTGGGTTGTTGACGTTGCTCATTTCATTATCGCAGGTTCTGGCACAGGCCTCCAATCTGGGGTTGAATGGCGCAGGAGGCCGCTATTTTCCATTTTTTCGGAATGCGGAGCAGCAACACAATGGGTATCTGCTGATTGCCTGCCTGACCACACTAGCTGGGTTTTCTCTATGTGTCTTTGCTCTGTGGCTGGCCCGTCCGTGGGTCATTGAGTGGTATCAGAAAGACTCGGCTCTGTTCGTCGAATACTATTATTTGCTCATTCCTCTTACGCTGTTTACCGTCTATTTCACCGTATTCGACAACTATGCCCGGCTGCTGTACGACCCCGTTACGGGCACCATCCTGCAACAGTTCGTCCAACGGGTACTTATCCTGCTGGCAGGTGGCTTATATTGGCTGGGCTGGGTCACGTTACCGCAATTTCTGGGGGTATGGTTGTTAGCGTTTCTGGTACCTCTGCTGGTGATGATCGTCAGTGTAGCCCGCGACGAAGCCCTGTTTTTCAGCCGTCGGTTTGTGTCGATCGATGCAACCCTACGCCGGAACCTGATGCGCTATGCGGGTATTACGCTTACCTCAGCCCTATCGACCCAGATTGTCTGGACGATTGATAAAGTAATGATCAACAGTAAACAAGGTCTGGGCGACACAGGGGTATATGGTACCGCTTCGTATTTTGCGGCTGTGATCGCCATACCGGCTACGATGCTCTACAAAGTTTCGGGAACACTTATAGCCGAATCCTGGAAAACCAACGACCTGCAAAACATCGCGATGATTTACCGAAAAAGCTGTCTGAATCAGCTCATTGCGGGCTGTCTGGTATTCGTTGGAGTAGCGGCTAACCTGTCGAACGTCTTTCGATTCCTTCCGGCCGATTATGCCGCTGGTTACTATGTCATCTTGTGGTTGGGGCTGGGGAAACTCATCGATATGGCTACGGGTGTAAACGGCATTATTCTGAACACATCCCGTTTTTATGCCTACGACTCGGCTTTTTTTGTCGTACTCATTTTTATCACCATTGGCGCGAATATCTATTTAATACCCCGCTTTGGTATCAATGGGGCGGCTATTGGGGCTGCGCTGGCTACGTTTCTGTACAATTTTGTTCGAACCCTGTTTGTCGGTATTGCCTTTAAATTACAGCCGTTCACCTGGCGAAATCTGGTCGTCATTGTCCTGGCTTTGGCCGTTTGGTGGGTATCGGTGCAAATCCCCTACCCGGCTGCCGATGCGCCAAAATGGAAAGTCATTTTCGATCTTGCCTGGCGTTCAGCATTCATTACAGCGCTATTCGGCGGGGGCGTTATCGGGCTCAAACTCTCAACAGATATTAACGAAACAGTAGTTGGATTACGAAAGCGATTTTTTAAATAGGTAAACGGTATAACACGCAGATACACATCGTTAAAAGAGATTCGCGGAGAAACCTTCTGTGCCTCTTCTATTCCTCCGTAAATCTCTGTGTAACAAGATAGCTTATGTGGTTTTTTAAATTCTTATTCACCGAAACGGCCCGGCTCCTGCGCTCGGTAGAAGGTCGTCGACTGCTGTGGCTGGCACTCCAGTATGGCGACCGACCGCGAAATCAATCCGTCGATGTTTCAGTTGGAAGCTATCGGTTTCGCGTGCCGGATGCGCTGTCGTTTGTCTGGCAGTATCGGGAGATTTTCGTCGATGAGTTTTACAAGTTTACCGCAACCAATACCAATCCGGTCATTTTCGACTGCGGTACAAATGTTGGTACCAGCATTGCCTACTTCCGCGAGCATTACCCAACCGCCCGCATCGTAGCGTTTGAAGCCGACGAGCACATCAGTGCTACGCTACAAAACAACTTGCGGCAGAACCAGATTTCGGGCGTAGAGGTCATTACGAAGGCCGTCTGGACCAACGATAAAGGCATCTGGTTTGGGAGCGATCAGGCCGACTCAGCTTCTATTTTTTCGCAAACGGACCGCAAGCTTGTTCCCTCCGTTCGATTACGGGATTACTTGCTGCGTGAAACCCGAATCGATATGCTCAAAATGGACATCGAAGGAGCCGAAACTGCCGTACTCACCGACTGCCAGGATGCACTGGCTCACGTCCAGAATCTGTTCGTTGAATTCCATGCCTACCTCGACCATCCGCAAACTCTGGCCGAAGTGATGAAGGTACTGGAAAATAGCGGCTTCCGGTATTACATCAACACCAGCCAATACCGCCCGGCCCCATTGGTCAACCATCGCTACAAAGGCAACGACAGCATGGACTTACAATTGAATATCTTTGCGTACAGAAACTAGTTATTGATGTCATTTAACAGTTATCGGTAGTCATTCGCAGTCATTAATAGTGAACATCAAAATGACAGTCAATGACCACAAAAGACCATCAATGACCATTACTTAGATGATCGACAAAATTCTTTCCCGCCCTGAGTTCCAAACTGAACCACCTGTGCTGGTGGATATTGGTGCGTCGGGGCAGCTACATACGCGCTGGAAATCATTTGCCAAATATGCCATCTGCATAGCCTTCGATGCCGACGATCGCGACTTTGGCTATGTCGAAAGCGAATCCAGTCATTTTCGAAAGCTGTACACGTTCAACCATATCGTTACCAATTCGGACACGGAGACCGCCAATTTTTACCTGACCGAATCGCCCCACTGCTCCAGTTTATTGAAACCCCGCCCCGACTGGATTCAGGAATATGCGTTTGCGCCAAAGTTTGAACCCACCAAAGTTGTTCAGTTGAAAACGCGCAGCCTACGCTCAACACTGGACAGCCTGAATATCGGTCAGGTCGACTGGTTCAAAACCGACTCGCAGGGAACCGACTTGCGGCTGTTTCGTAACCTGGGCGACGACCGCGCAACTAAGGTACTGACCGCTGAATTTGAACCCGGTATTGCGTCGATTTATGAAGGTGAAGACAAACTCTACACGGTTTTGCAGTACATGGAGGAAACGGGCAGTCACTGGCTGGCCGAGCTATTACCGAAAGGTTCCCCGCGTATCACCCCTGCCCTACTCGACAGTTTTACGAGCCAGCCGCTGGTTAAGAAATTCGTTCTCTTTTCGTTGAAAAACAGTGCCGTCTGGGGCGAAATGACCTACCTGAATCGTTTTGCTGATGAAGCAACCCTAACGCAACGCAATCTGCTCCTAGGCTGGGTGTTTGCAACGACGCTCAGCCAACATGGGTTTGCGTTGATTCTAACCCAGAAAGCCAAAAGCCGTTTTTCTGACCCAATCTTTGCCGAGATGGAAGCCTATTCCCGTCGAAGCATCTGGGGACGGGTGTTCGGATTAGGTTTCTGGCCTGAAGTGGTGAAAAAATTCGATAAACTTCTGGGACGTTGAGAGTTACGCACCTGAGCACCTATCACCTGTTTGGAGGAGCAGCCGTAGCCGCCACACGACTTCATCGCGCCCTGCAAAATCAGATCTGGAATGGGCAATCTATTGAAAGTACCCTACTCGTCGGCACGGCCAATCGACTCGAAACGCACAAGCCTGAACCAGGTGTACTTTATCTGGCCAATAACTTTCTGGCTGAGCAAACTGCCTTCGGGCGGTTTGTGGCCGAACGACTCTATTTTCTGCCTCATGAACGGGATCAATCGGTGCGGTTTCAGTTCTCGCCCGCCAGATTTGGTGCTGCCCTTGACTTTCATCCAGCCATTCAACAGGCCGATATACTGCATCTGCACTGGATCAATTTTGGCTTCCTGTCACTTAATGGCCTTCAATCGCTGTTCAGGTTAGGTAAACCGATTGTCTGGACCTTGCATGACCAATGGGCCTTTACGGGTGGGTGCCATTATTCGCGGGGCTGCGATCGTTTTCTGAGCCACTGTGGTCAGTGCCCCTACCTGAAAAAACCATCTGAACACGATTTATCGAACCGGGTATTTAGCCAAAAGAAAACCCTTTTCAGCAACGCCCGTATCCATTTTACACCACCTAGTCATTGGCTGGCCAGCGAAGCACAACAAAGTGCGCTCTTACGTGATTTTCCATTTACGGTGATTCCGTATGCCATTGACCAAAGGGTTTTTGAACCTGTCGAACGAACCGAAGCTAACGCTCATCTGGAGCTACCCGATACCAATCGACCGAGGTTGTTATTTGGCAGTGCCAACGTGACCGATGTTCGTAAGGGTTTCCGCTATTTTGCTGAAGCCTTAACCCTGCTCCATCAGCAACACCCAGATTTGAATCCAGAAATCCTGGTATTCGGAAAAGGCCGTTCGTATCTGTTTAATGAACTACCCTATCCTGTCCGGCATCTGGGAGTTTTAACCTCTACCGACGATATTGTAGCCGCCTATAATGCGGCCGACGTCATGATTGTCCCATCGCTGGAAGATAACCTGCCCAACACGGTCATCGAAGCGATGGCCTGCGGAACCCCAGTCGTTGGCTTCCGAACGGGTGGTATCCCCGAAATGATTGATCACCAGCAAAATGGCTATCTGGCCGATGTGGGTTCGGCCCAGCAACTAGCCGATGGTATGGCCTTCATTTTAAAGCATACATTGCCCGAAACCCTTCGTCAAAACGCACGCCAATCTTCCGAAGATCGTTTCTCCGAAAACATCGTAGCAAAGCAACATATTGACCTTTATAATCAATTGTTGAATGGTCGAGTGATTGAATGATTGAATACAGTATGCGTCAGCTATTCAATCATTCAATCACTCGACCATTCAATCATTAACTTATGCCAACCGTTTCCATCATCACCATCACGTACAATGCCGAGCGGTTTCTGGAGCGTACGATACAGAGCGTATTGGCGCAGCAGGCGACCGATTTTGAATACCTGGTGATTGATGGGTCCTCAACCGATGGAACACGGGCTATTATTGATCAATACGAGCAGCATATCACCCACTGGATTTCGGAACCCGATCAGGGGCTTTACGATGCGATGAACAAGGGACTTCACCGGGCCCAAGGTGAGTATGTCTGGTATATGAACGCGGGCGATGAATTGCATGATTCGCAAACGCTGGCCAATCTGTTAAGCCGAATCAGGACAACCAAAGCCGATGTCTATTACAGCGACGCCCTCTTTGTTCGGGATGATGGCGGCCAGCGTTCCGGCACAGCGATTGGCTTACGAAGTCAGGTAACCCCGCATACACTCCCGCAACATATTACCTGGCAGGATATGCAACTGGGCATGAAAATTTGCCACCAGGCTTTTGTTGCCCGTCGTTCCATTGCTCCTGATTATCCGGTTGATAATCTAAGCGCCGACCTGGATTGGGAAATTCGTTGCCTGAAGGCGGCCCAAAAAATTGAGTTTCTTCCTTTTGTTCTTTGTAAGTATCTGGTGGGAGGCTTATCGGTTCAGCAGCATCGGCGCTCGCTGATTGATCGATTCCGTGTACTGGTAACTCATTTCGGTTGGCTAAAAACGATAGGTAATCATATTCAGATCGTTCTCCGGGCCCGGCGTTTTCGGCAGCCCTGACTGGCTGTACCTGAGCGAATTGCCGATAAGATCTATCGTAAAAATTGAGTAATCAGAATGATCTGAAATACCTTCTCTGGTAAAAAACGTATTTAACTATTTTGTAAAATTTAGCTGGAAACAATGGGATAATTACCAGTTTAATGCCTTTAGATTGCGAAATGCGGATAAATTTGCGGGGTTTATTTCGGTACCCTACCAACCTTTTTGTGAAATTCCGTTAAAAAATTGTTCTAACCTATGAAACGAATAGCTGTTTTTACCTCGGGTGGCGACGCACCGGGTATGAACGCCTGTATCCGGGCCGTGGTCCGGGGGGCGGTCTATCACGGAATCGAAGTATTCGGTATCCGCCGGGGGTACAGCGGTATGATAAATGGCGATATTTTTCAGATGACCTCTCACTCGGTCAGTAACATCGTACAACGCGGTGGCACCATTCTGAAATCGGCCCGCAGTAAAGAGTTTATGACACCCGAAGGCCGCGCCAAAGCGTATGACCAGATTAAAAAGTTTGGTATTGAAGGTCTGGTCGCTATTGGTGGTAACGGTACGTTTACGGGGGCAACCCTTTTCTTTGATGAGTACGGCATTCCAACCGTTGGCGCACCCGGAACCATCGACAACGACCTCTACGGTACTGATTATACCATTGGTTTCGATACGGCCGTAAATACCGCCTTAGAAGCTATCGACAAGATTCGGGACACTGCCGATTCGCACGACCGGATTTTCCTTATTGAAGTGATGGGCCGCGACTCCGGGTATATTGCCATCCAGTCGGGTATTGCCGGTGGCGCCGAGATGGTGATGGTTCCTGAAGTACTGACCCCAATTTCTGAGGTTGTTGAAGCCCTGAAGTCGGGCTGGAGCCGTCAGAAATCATCGTCCATCGTTGTCATTGCAGAAGGCGAAGAAGCAGGTAATGCCACGGAAATTGCCGAAAAAATCCGCCAGCAGGTTGCGTCTGACATCGACATGCGCGTAACCACATTGGGGCATATTCAGCGCGGAGGCATTCCAACAGCTTATGACCGGATTCTGGCCAGTCGCTTAGGCTTAGGCGCCCTGGAAGGATTAATGAACGGCGAGAAGAACGTTATGGCCGGAATTGTAAACAATGAACTGGTTTATACCCCTTTCCGCGACACCATCCGGTTGCCCAAACCGATCAACGAGGATTTGTTGCGAATGGTGAAGATTCTAAGTGTTTAAAAGTAGATAGCCAATCGTTTAAATAATTGAAGGCGTTTTAACATTACTTTCAATTACTTAATCGATTGGCTTTACTGGTAGCACCCAGCGACGCCCCTTTGAGATCCCATGGGCAGTATTCCTATACTGAACCTTACAGAATCAGAGGCATTGGTCTTGAAGGTGTCTTGATGCCCCGGTTAGTCGTTTTCCCGTTGATCGGGTAGCGCTGAAGAACCGCTAAGTATAAAGGCTAATTGTCTATCTTTTTAGCTTCTCCGCTGATAGCACGGCCTGTTGCTTTGGTTGCTTTTGTAACAGCCCGACCAGTTGCCTTCGCTCCTTTAGCGACCGCTTTCCCTGTGGCTCTGCCAGCCGTACCAACAGCGTGTGCCCCGTCGGCAACTCCGTTTTCGACTTTATCGCCAACGCGTTTTACGTCTTCTCTGGTTTTTTCTTTACGGGCTGCCCGCGTAGTTGCATCGTCCTGTGCTAATGCTCCAGTGGTTAAGGCTGCACAAAGGACAATCGATAAAAGCATTTTCGTTTTCATAACGTTTTTTGTGTGATGGTAAAAGGAGCCCTGCTCCAGATGCGTTAAATACTGTCACAAATAACCACTTCTTCGGCAATTTGTTTTTGACAGGTACTCGTCAGCTATTTTTCTTTTGCATGAACGGGTCGGTTGTTCCATATCGGAAGCTACTCATTAAGCCTTGGCCCGACCCATTCAATCAAATGTATCCTGCTACCCAATAGGATACATACCCAACCAGTTCGCGGACCAGGTAATAGGCGTTGAAGAACTCTTCTTCGTGAGGAAGCAACCAGTCGCCTGGTGCGAACGATCGCTGATTGCTCAGAAAACAGGTAGGAAACGGTGTAACACGTACGCCCTCTTTCCGAAAACAGGCTATTGCCCGACGCATATGCCAGGCAGATGTAATCAACACGCATTGATTTTGCCGAAAACGCTGGTGTAGCATTTGGGCCGTAAAAACCGCATTTTCGTGTGTATTACGCGATTTATTTTCCAGAATAATATCGTCGGGCCGCACCCCACCAATGATCAGAAACCGGGCCGTCATTTGGCCTTCGTCGTTCAAACTGGCCGACCGAAACGGTATAGCCGCAACGCCACCACTAATCAGAATCTTTTGTACAGCGCCAACTTTATACAGAAACAGAGCCTGTGCTGCCCGATCAGCTTCGCGCCAGAGCATAAATTGAAGCGTATGCGCAGGGTCGGTTTTGGCATCTGGAATTTCCTTTCGGCCATTGATCATCCCTCCCGTCAGGACAACGGCCACGCGCTTTGTCGAATCGGTAGGGGCCGCCGGTACTTTCTGAATCGGATACTCCCACCACAACGCCAGCTCATTCGTAAGAAATGGATTGCCGAATACCCAAAACAAGCCCAAAGCAACCCCTACCAACCGACGACGGATGTACGATTTTTTGGTAAAAAAAGCCCACACTAAAACCAATACGAGCCAACCAGCGGGGGTCAATACAAACGAAATGGTTTTAGAAAAGAAATAAAACATAGACTACGGAAGATGTGGCAAGCGTTTTGTATAGGTTAAGTCTGTTTAAGGCATTCGGTTTATAGGTATTCAGACACCGGGCGTAACCCGAATAGCCTACATGGCATACCAAATTCTTGCCGTAAATTTGTCGTTATTTATCTGCGAAGATACGCACCCATTTTTATGAAAAACCCTCTCCTGACTGCTCTGCTTGGCTTATTTCTGCTTCCGGCTGTATGGGCACAGTCGACCACCGATACGCCTACTGACGGATTTAAAATTACGGGACACATCAAAGGCTTGAAAGATACAACCTGTATTCTGGCCCATTACTTCGGTTCTACTCAGTATATCCCCAAAGACACGGCACGCATTGATGCAGCTGGTAACATGACCTTTGAAGGAAAAAAAAGTCTGCCTCAGGGATTGTACATGGTGGTGGTACCGACTAAAAATCCATATATCCAGTTTTTGATTACTGCCGACCAGCAGTTTTCATTCGATACCGATACCGCCAGTATTACTAAAAGCATGAAGATAACGGGCTCGAAAGAAAACGAACTATTTTATACCTATCAGCAAAAAATGGGGCAGCTTTCAGAAGAAGCCCAGGTACTCAACCTTCAGAAAAAAATAAAGAATGATGCTGTTTCAGTAGCCATGCTCAACAAGCAGATGGGCGATCTTCAAAAACAGGCAGCCGACTATCGCACCCAGTTTTTGAAAGAAAACAACGGTGCATTTGCCGTTAAGTTATTTACGGCGACCGCCGAGCCCGACGTACCCACGGCCCCCAAGGCTGCCAACGGACGTCCCGATTCAACCTGGGTATTTAACTACTTCAAACGCCATTTCTGGGACAATTTCGATTTTGCGGATGAACGCTTTGTCAGAACCCCGTTTCTACAACAGAAAATTGAGCGGTACATCAAAGAGCTAACGGTTCAGGTTCCCGATTCGCTCATTAAAGAAGCCGACTTCCTGGTCAATAAGGCAATTGCCGGAAAAAATACCGAAGTAAAATACTACACCATTTATTACATCACCAAAGAGTACGAACAACCCAAGGTGATGGGCACAGATGGCCTGTTTGTACACATGTTCGAGAAATACTACGCCACCGGGGTAATGACCGTTTCGGATTCATCGACCCTGAAATCGATTGGAGAGCGGGTGGCTACGTTAAAACCGAACCTCGTTGGCAAAACACTCGTTCCCCCCGTCATGAGCGACACCCTTCGGCGGCCTATTAACTTCTCGGCCCTGAAATCTGATTACACCGTAGTGTTCTTCTATTCGCCTACCTGCGGTCACTGTCGTGAGAGTGCCCCGAAGGTCCAGAAACTGGCCGATACCTACAAAGGAAAAGGTGTTGACGTAGTGGCTGTTGCCATTGACCAAAGCCCTGAAGACTGGAAGAAGTTTATCAAGGAGTTTAAGCTCGGCAACGCTATCAACGGATACGATTTCACCTACCGAACCGATTATCGGCATCAATACGACGTCTGGACAACGCCAACAATCTATGTGCTCGACAAGAACAAGAAAATTATAGCGCGTAAACTCCCGGTCGAGCAAATGGAAGATTTCATTCTATTCCACAAACGCCAGCAGGCTGCTCAGGCTGCTAAAAGCCCCGCTTCAGCACCCGCCAATGCAAAGGCAAGTGTAAAAAAATAGTAGTTAGTAACAAGGAGTGAGAAGTGAGAAGGGCTGACGCATCAATAGATTTCATGCGTCAGCCCTTCTCACTTCTCACTTCTCGTTACTAACTACTTCATTTTTGTTCTTTTCACCAGATAGGCGGTCAGTATCTGGTCGAAACCCTGGGCGATGTCGGCTTCGATGAAGTCGATTTTGTATTGGCCACATCGCATCTTTAATTCCTGAAAATACGATTTAACAGCCTGCTGATAAGTTTCGCGCACTTGCCCAGGCTGAAGTTTTACTTTCTCACCCGTTTCGAGGTCGATAAACTCATAGGGCCGTTCATCGAAGGCAAAGTCTTCTTCTGTTTTCTTGTCGGTAACGTGAAACAGCAAAACTTCATGCAGATTATGGCGTAGGTGCTGAAGTGCCGAAAATAATGCATCCGACTTTTCAGCACTCTCGAACATATCGCTAAAAATCACGACCAGCGAACGCTTGTTTATTTTTTCAGCTACTTGGTGAATCACATCGGCCGCTGATGTTCTACGCAGTGGTTTAGGCTGTTGCATTAACTGATCCAGTTGCGTAAACAGTTTGTGAACGTGCGACGGTGTCGACTTAGTAGGCGTTTGCAGATCGATCTGATCGGCAAACGTAGTCAGACTTACCGCATCCTTCTGACGCTGGAGCATATACGCCAGACAGGCAGCCGCCATCACACTAAACGTTATTTTGCCATAATTGGCATCAGGATAGTACATCGACGATGACGTGTCGATCAGCAGGTGACAGCGTAAGTTCGTTTCTTCTTCGTACCGTTTCACAAATAACTTTTCAGTCTTGCCAAAGACCTTCCAGTCGATGTGGCGGGTTGTTTCACCTGTGTTGTACAGCCGGTGCTCGGCAAACTCCACCGAAAAACCATGAAATGGTGATTTATGCAGCCCGGTAATAAATCCTTCGACCAACTGACGGGCCAGAAATTCAACGTTACCAAACGAACGAACCTGACTAAGATTAAGGGGTTGCTTCATGGATTAAAGAGCGAAAGAGTGAATGAGCGAAAGAGCGAAGGGCTGACGCGTCAGCAAAAACCATCCGGCAGGTTTTCACTCTTTCGCTCATTCACTATCTCGCTCTTTAAATCCGCTCATTGAATTTAACGCAAAAACCGAACCGTTTGACATCTCCCACAGGAATTGCACAGGGAAATTCAAACGGTTCGGTTGGTACAGCTTACCAGATGGGTTAGAGTACAGGTTCCAGCATAAACTGGTAATCGATGGGGGTATCAAATGCGGTAGGCGCCAGCGCAATGGCCTGGCCTTTTCCGACAACCCGAAGCGATACATTGGCGATTCCTTTCGAAACCATACCAAGTGCACGCGCTGCCGCATGTGTAAGATCGATGATTCGCCCTTTGGAAAAGGGACCCCGATCATTGATTCGTACAATTACCGAGCGGTTGTTGTCAAGGTTTGTAACTTCAACCAGGGTATTGAGTGGCAGGTGGAGATGAGCGCCTTCGAGGGCATCGGAACTAACACGCTCACCGTAATAGGTCTTGCGACCGTTAAACTTCTTGGAATAAAAAGACGCTTTGCCTTTCTGTATGAGGCCCGGAAGGGCCTCCGCCGGTTTTATGTTGCTAAAAAACAACATAATGGACATGATCAAACTCATACAGCTATTGGTTACGTGAAAAAAATAAACGGGGCATATGCAGATAAGTATCTCATACACCACCCGTCCCCAAAAAGTGCAATTCCTGTAAAACAAAGATAGCTTACACGGACTTAATAACCAAGCATTTAGCCAAAAAACTGTGGAACGGCCTCCACAACCCCGGTTTCGTTTTGTGGCAATTCTACCCCAAAATATATTTGTTGGCTTTGTTTTTGTTCTTTGGTTTATGACCGTACTTTAGTGGTTGTGAACTTACTAAACCTAATTGATTGTGGACGACAGAGACCGCGAGAAAATCTATTCCAGGCGTGTTCGGGCGGGAAAACGAACCTACTTTTTCGATGTTAAATCGACCCGCACCAACGATTATTATTTAACCATCACCGAAAGTCGCCGACATCCGCAGGGCGAAGGCTTTATTTATGAGAAGCATAAAATGTTTCTTTATAAAGAAGACTTCGACAAGTTTGTTGAAGCGTTGCAGGAAACCGTCGAGCATGTCAAAACCGAACTGATGCCTGACGTGGATTTTACGCAGTTTGTCCAACGCGAACGTGATGAGCAGGACGACTTTGCCAGTGAGTTGAAGTGGGAGTAAGCCATCGATTTGAAAAAGCCCACCGTTGTCGTAACGCATTCCGCCTTATACGCTATTTATGACGTAAACTTTACAGCTCAAAAATTTGGCTTTCTGCCCAGCTCTTCCTTAGCCATCGGTACTCCACCGAAGGCTTTTTTTGCGGTCCGCCGTTGCGAGTGTATTTTTGCAAAAATCAATGAGCGAATGGGTGAATGAGTGATTGAGTGAATACCTTCCGGCCAATACGCTCTGCGTAAGCTATTCACTCAATCACTCAATTGCTCATTCACACTTAACTATGGGTTTACAATGTGGAATCGTGGGTTTACCGAATGTCGGTAAATCGACGCTGTTTAATGCGATTTCGAGCGGAAAGGCCGAAGCCGCCAATTATCCGTTCTGTACAATAGAACCAAACGTCGGTGTAGTGATCGTCCCCGACGAACGGCTGGATATACTCGAAGGGCTGGTGAAACCCCAAAAAGTAGTACCCACCATTATTGAGTTTGTCGATATTGCCGGACTCGTAAAAGGAGCAAGCCAGGGCGCTGGTTTAGGCAATAAATTTCTGGCCAATATCCGAGAAGTCGACGCCATTGTGCATGTGATTCGCTGCTTTGAAGATGATAACATCGTGCACGTCGAAGGAAAGGTGAATCCGATCGCCGACAAGGAAATCATCGACGCTGAGTTGCAACTGAAGGATTTGGAATCTGTTGACAAGAAAATTCAGCGCATTTCGAAAGCGGCCCAGGTTGGAGATGCCAAAGCGAAAGCCGAGCTGGAAATTCTGAAGCAGTACAAAACAGCCCTGGAAGCAGGCAAAAGTGCCCGAACGGTAGCCCTGTCGCCCGAAGAACGTGAAGCAGCCATTGGCGATATTGCGCTACTTACCATCAAGCCGGTGATTTACGTGGCAAACGTCGATGAAGGTTCGTTGCCAAACGGAAATGCCTATTCCGATGCCCTTCGCGATGCCGTAAAAGACGAAGGTGCCGACGTGGTTATCATCAGTGCGGGCATTGAGTCGCAAATTGCCGAAATGGAAGACCCCGAAGAACGTGAGCTGTTTCTGGGCGAATATGGCCTGACCGAATCAGGATTGAGCAAGCTAATCAAAGCATCGTATAAGTTGCTGGGCTTGATCACCTACTTCACGGCTGGGGTAAAAGAAGTCCGGGCCTGGACCATCCACCGGGGCTGGAAAGCCCCCCAGGCAGCGGGAGTAATCCACTCCGATTTTGAGAAAAAATTCATCCGGGCGCAGGTCATGAAACTTCCCGATTTCCAGCAGTTCAAAACCGAATCGGGGGTTCGTGAAGCCGGTAAACTGGCTGTAGAAGGCAAAGAATACATTGTGCAGGATGGCGACATCATGGAGTTCCTGCACGGCGCATAAATAACCTGGCAATGCGGCATTCCGACCTGCTAACTTGCAAACGGGATGCCGCATTAGCAAATTACTTACGTTTATTGATGCCTAACCGCTGATAGGCTACCAGTTGATCGGCGCGGGAAGCCGGAGGGCGATGGTAAACCAGAATTTCGTAGTCATTTTCGGTTGAGGAGTAATTTCCTTCCACAAAATTCTCATCGACGCGCGGGGTGGCCCCAGTCGTTTTAACGGTGTAATCGTAATTGTAAACGCCCTGTTTCAACAGGATAGACGCCCGATATGCCCCCAGGAGCGCGTCATACTCCATCCGGTTTCGGTCGGTTAATTGCCAGAAATTGAATGCCCCATTCACAAACACTTCCACACCAGGGATTTCTGGGGTTTTGAGGGTGAAAATCGTTTCGATATAATCCGCATTGGTAGCGCCATTCCCGGTTTCCCGGTGATCGATGACAAACATGCCGTTAAAATCGTCGCTCTGGATATACGCACCACGGCTACGGGGCAGATCGACCTGCACATAAGCCATGTTCCGGTCGGCATTGCGATCGATACGGTCAATATAGTTGGCACGGGATAAGACCGTTCGGGTATCGAAAAACCGGAATTCATTACCACCGGGCATCGTGTTACTGAGATCAATCAATCGGTATTCAAGCACCTGGTCAAATGCCTGCACATGGGTGGGCCGTAAGCCATGAAGCGTCCGGTCGTCGCGGTAATTCTGCCGAATCACCACTTTGAAATCATCCTGGGGCGAAATCACCTGATAGCCCCGGTAATTGATCGTAAAGTCGATCTGCTGATCGGAAAACTGGCGACCCGGATCACTTGAAAACCGCGCCGACGCGGCTACGTTGAGCCGATTCTGGTACGTAATAAACCGACGAGTCAAAATAATATTGCTTCGGTTACGCTCGTCATACACCACCAGCACATAATTGCCCGGCAGCTTCACTTTAGGCAGTGTAAACCGATAATGAAAGTACGGAATCTTGGTATTAACCGAAATTTGATAGTCCGTAATCGGGTTATCGTTATACTCGTACGTAAACTCAATGTCGTTTAGAATGGACCGCTGCCAGTCGGCATTGCAATGCACCAGCCTGGCCCGAAACGAACGGTAATTGCCCGTCAGATCATCGAATGCCAGTTGGAGCGGCACTTCCTCATCCAGCGAGATTACAGGTGGGTTTAAGGTTAGTGCGGGATCGTTCGGGTTGGCGCTCACCTGTGGAAACAACAGCACGGTCTGGATGCGCGAATCATAAATATGGTCGATGGTCTGGAGCTGCTGAGCTACCGACAGAAGGGGTATCCACCAAAATAAACCGGCCAACAGCAGGATACAAACGCGCATGAGCGTTACTTTTAGGGTCATACAAGGGTTATCAATCATGATTAATGCGAAATGGGTACTTCCCATCCTCCATTATTCATTCCAAATTCATCATCATTCATTTTTATCAGCACAAGTATACTCAACGCAGCGTAGCTATGGTCAATTATAACCCGAAAGAATGGATTCGGTTTATCCTTGCGTTTAATCGAGCCGATACGGTTCGGCAACTCACCCCTGCCCTGATCGGCATAGGCGTTTATTCGTTCATCATCGTCCATCTGCTCGAATTATTCGATCTAAGCGAAAATCCTCATCTCAAAAACTTTTCGCTCATGCACACCCTGCTGAGCTTTGTGATTTCGATGTTGCTGGTTTTTCGGACCAATACGGCCTACGACCGCTGGTGGGAAGGTCGGAAATTATGGGGGAGCCTGGTCAACAACAGCCGGAACATGGCCCTAAAGCTAGATCAATTGCTGGGTAGTTCAGAAGCCGAAAGCCGGGACTTTTTCCGGGCCATGATTCCCAATTTTGCCTTTGCCCTCAAAAACCACCTCCGCAGCCGACCGATCGAACCCGAATTTACCAACACCACCGTTTTTGATGCGCAACAACTGCACATGAACGAACACGTTCCCCAACAAATTGCACTGGCTATGTTTGGGAAGTTGGTTGATCTACAACGTCGGCAAATCCTGCTGGCCGAGCATTTGCTTCTTCTCAATCCAGAGGTTCAGTCATTTATGGACATTTGCGGAGCCTGCGAACGAATCAAAAACACACCCATTCCTTTTTCCTACAGTTCGTTTATCAAGAAATTCATTTTCACCTACTGCCTTACGCTGCCCCTGGGGTACGTATCAAATCTGCATTATCTGGTTATTCCACTGGTCGTATTCGTATTTTATGTACTGGCCAGCCTGGAAGTTATTGCCGAGGAAATTGAAAATCCGTTCGGTATCGACGAAAATGATCTACCACTCGACACCATTTGCAAAGGCATTCATAAAACCGTAACCCAGTCTTTCGATCACAAACTGACGCTGGAGCAGGCCGAATCATCCGACAGCCCTAAAAAAGGATTTCGCTATGATCGGTAATGTGGACTTAGGCAGGTACCGAACAAGTCGTTAACCCCCGGCCTGGATATCCGGTTACTCAAACAGCCCGATCTGGCCGGCGGGTCGAAACAATCCCGTTGTCAATGTCGGCATTTTGCGGTTGCTCAGGTATTTCTGACAGGCGATACGGTGTAATTGGGCAATCTGATGTGCATACTGTCCTTCGCCCGACATACGCGTCATAAAACGGGAATCAGCCACGCTGCCACCATGACAGTCAGCAATCTGATGCAATACACGTTCAGCCCGGTCGGGGAAAGTCTGTTTCAGCCAATCGGTAAAGAGTGGCCCCAGCGCACCATTCAAGCGCACTACCGTATACGCCGACCAGCACGCTCCCTGTTCGGCCGCCTGTTCAATCAGTTTTGGAATTTCGTGATCATTGAGGCTGGGAATAATCGGGGCCGTCATGATGCCAACGGGCACCCCCGCTTTGTGTAAAACCCCCATCGTTTTTAGCCGCTGAGCAGCCGTAACCGTCCGGGGTTCCATCAACAGGCGCAGGTTTTCATGTAATGTCGTAATCGAGATGGCGACATTAACCAGATTAAGCTCCGCCAGAGGTTTCAGAATATCCAGATCCCGTAAAATCAGGGCATTTTTCGTAATAATTGTGACTGGATTTCGATAACGCAGACAAAGCGCCAACATCTGCCGGGTAAGTTGATAGGTTCGCTCGGCGGGCTGATAGCAATCGGTATTTCCAGAAAAATGAATGACAACGGGTTTGTATGTACGCGCCTGAAACTGCTTTTCAAGCAAGACGGGTGCATTTTTCTTGACCATGATCTTACTCTCAAAATCAAGACCAGCCGAAAAGCCCCAGTACTCATGCGTTGGGCGGGCGTAGCAGTAGATACACCCATGTTCGCACCCCTGGTAAGGGTTTATGGAAGCCGAAAAACCAATATCAGGACTATCCGAGCGACTAATAATCTGCTTGGGGGTTTCCTCAAAAAAATGTGTTTTCACCGCTGGTTCAGGAAAATCGTCGTCTATAGATTCATTTCCCTCCGTTGGTTCATATTGATGTTTAGCAAATGAATTAGCCGTGTTAAACTGCGCCCCTCGCCCTTTTTTAAAGTCGCCCATACACACAAGTAAAATACAATTATATTTTATTTGTACGATAAAAACAAAAGCGAAAGAGTGAATGAGTAAAAGAGTGATAAACTGACGCAAGCCAATTTCGCTCTTTTACTCATTCACTCTTTCGATCTTTCACTCAGGCTAGTTTTTTCTCCCACTTTTCGGCTTCAAGCATGGCCGTCTCCCATTCGTCCTGTAGCTGGCTAATCTGGGCCACAACACGTCGGTATTCGTCGTTTTTAGCCTGCATGAGCTTATCATCACCGTAGGTAGCCGGATCTGCCAATTCGGTTTCGAGCCGCTTTTTACGCTCTTCCAGTTGTTCTATTTTGGCTTCAGACTCTTCGGCCTGCTGGTTCAGTTTTTTCAACATCCGCTGCCATTCTTTCCGCTCATCATCCGATGTATGGGCAACCGGAGTGGGTGCCACGGGAACAGGAGCGGCTTTGGCCCCCTTACTTCCAGTTCCCTGCTCTTTCCGTTCTTCCATCCACCATTCGTATTCATCGTAGGTTCCGGGATACTCCTTGATCTGTTCATCTTCGATATACCAGATCTTGTTCGCAATCTGCGACACAAAATAGCGGTCGTGCGATACAACCACATAGGTGCCCTCATACTGCTCCAGCGCCTGAATCAGGATATTCACCGACTGCATATCGAGGTGGTTAGTCGGCTCATCAAGCAGCAGAAAGTTGGCCTGCGACAGAAGTACCTTTGCCAGGGCCACGCGCGATTTTTCGCCCCCCGACAACACTTTGATTTTTTTGAATACTTCCTCGTTCGAGAACAGAAAGCAGCCCAATACTCCCCGAAGTTCACCTTCCGTTTTGGTCGGATTAGCGTGCTTCAATTCGTCGAGAAGGGTATCTTCCACATTCAGCGACTCTAACTGGTGCTGAGCGTAGAAGCTGAACGACACATTATGCCCCAACTGCCGACGCCCATCGTTGAGCGGTTCCGAACCCGAAATAATACGCAGCAAAGTCGATTTCCCCCGACCGTTAGCGCCGATCAGCGCGACTTTATCTCCCCGTTCGAGTCGGATATCGGCATGGGTCAGAATCCGTTTAGGACCGTAATGCTTCGTAATATCGTCGAGGTGCAGAATATGCCGCCCCGGTTGGGTCGAAAACTGAAACTTGAAATTTACCCGTGCCGTTTCGTCGATCACGGCATCAACCAGTTCCATACGAGCCAGTTGTTTCACCCGGCTTTGGGCCTGTTTCGCCTTTGTGGCTTTCGCTTTAAAACGTTCGATAAAGCGTTCGGTCTGACGAATTTTAGCCTGTTGGTTTTCGTAAGCTCCTTTCTGAATTTCGTTTCGCAAGGCTTTTTCTTCCAGATAGAACGAGTAATTGCCCGGATAATAATGCAGCTTTGCACCGGATACTTCCACCGTTACATCGATCACATTATCCAGAAATTCGCGGTCGTGCGACACCACAATCACCGCACCTTCGTAGGTCTGGATGTATTTTTCCACCCATTGAATAGACGGTAAGTCAAGGTGGTTGGTCGGCTCATCAAGCATCAGCAGCGACGGCTTCTGCAACAGCAGTTTTGCCAGAATAACACGCATACGCCATCCTCCGGAGAACGTCCGTAGCGGCTTTTGAAGATCATCCGTCGAGAAGCCAAGCCCTTCCAGTATCTCTTCGGCCTTTGCCTGTACTGAATACCCATCCAGTGCATCAAATTCTTCCTGCACTTTACCCAGTTTGTCCACCAACTCATCCCGATAATTGGTCTCCATCTCGTGAAGCAGATCGTCGATTTGCTTTTGTAGCTGATTCTGCCGTTCAAAAGCCTGCATCGCCACCGACAAGATCGAATCATCCGTCTGGTACGATAGCAGATCCTGATTCAGAAACCCGATGGTTACATCACCTGCTTTGGATATCGTGCCGCCATCAGCCTGGTATTCGCCATTGATAATTCGAAGGAGAGTAGATTTTCCTGTACCATTCAGGCCGATGAGGCCGATTTTCTGTCCAGGTTTAATATGCAGCGAGGCATTTTCATAAAGAGCCCGGCTACCGAGGTAATACGAGAGGTTTGTGATGGAAATCATGGGCGCAAATTTACCAAAAAGATGCCGGATACTTGCATTCTTAAATTGGAAACCATTATATTTGCACCCGCAAAAGCCTCCTTAGCTCAGCTGGTAGAGCGACGCATTCGTAATGCGTAGGTCGCAGGTTCGAATCCCGTAGGAGGCTCTGTTTTTGAAAAAAGGCTAATCAGTTTTAGAGCGAAAACCCTCTATTTCAACTGATTAGCCTTTTTCTGTTTATAATACTTTACAATAGCACGCTCCAGTAAATTCAATCCGTCCCCTCGTCTTTACATTATCCCTCACTTGGTCTTGACCAAACCAAGTAATAATGAAGACTATAGCCGATAAGGACGTTAAGTTCCTACTTAAAGATTCCCGCGCTGACAGACCAACGCTCATAAACCTTGTTTTTCGCTACGAAAACACGCGGTTCAAAACCTCAACAGGTTTAACCATTGAGCCATACCAGTGGGATAAAACCGCCCAACGTGCCTACACGAATCAAAGGAGCCGGGTAGCCCGTGAACCCTTTGAAACGATTAACGCACACCTCGACCGTTGGCGATCTGCAACTAAGAAAGTATTAACCGCGCTGCAACTGGCTCAAATTCCATACGACAACGAAACGATTAAACAGCATTTAGACGCTGAATTAGGACGAGCGAAAAAGGTAAAACCTGTTGAGGAAGTAGCAGCTTCCTACGAACCATTTACAGCCTATATCGAACGGTTTGTTAAAGAGGCTCAATCCGGCAAACGACTCAATGCCCGTAGCGTTCATTATGCGGCCTACACATTAGCCGGGTACATGAAACTAAAACGCATCCTGGAACGGTATCGGGCTGAAACCGGCAACTCTGTCGATTACGATGCATACACCCTCGATTACTATAACGCCTTTAAACTTTGGCTAACAGGCCGGGGGTGACCTTAAACTATGTAGGTACGTTGCTGAAAGACTTAAAAGTGATGCTGAAACAGGCACACTACGACGGAAAACACACAAATTTGATTTTTCAGCATCGGGACTTTAAAAAGTTGGTTGAGGAGGTAGACAACGTTTACCTAACAGACGATGAATTAACCCAAATCTATAACCTCGACTTATCGACAAACGCCCGACTTGATAGAGTACGGGATTTGTTTTTGATAGGTTGTTACACAGGCCTACGATTTTCTGACTTCTCAGAGCTACGACCCGAAAACATTACCCACAATGGCCGTATTTTAACCCGTAAGACGCTTAAAACATCGGAGCGGGTTTCTATACCCTTAAACCCTAAAGTCCTTTCTATTCTCGCTAAATATGAAGGCACTCCACCCCGTACCATTACTAACCAGAAGATGAATGACTACTTGAAGGAGTTGTGCCGCCTTGCTGGAATAACGGATGCAGTAGAAGTTAGCCGAACAAAGGGAGGTAAGAAAGAAACTCGATACCTTGAAAAATGTGAAATGGTCACGACCCATACCGCCCGAAGGTCATTTGCTACGAATGCATTTTTGGCGAAAGTGCCTACCGTGTCGATTATGAAGATAACAGGACACCGTTCAGAGGCTGTGTTTTTGCGTTATATCAAAATTTCATCAGAGCAAAATGCACTATTGATGTTGGAGCACCCTCATTTTAACGGTTCAGCTATACGTGTTGCAGGATAATCTTTATTATCTGATTTCTGACCAAACGAAATTAAACCAATGGTAACAAGTGACATAGAAGAACGTATAAATGACGTTTTTAGAAGAGCTACCAAAGATTTATCTAAAGAGTTACAGGATATACATCTATTAGGCCTCTCTTATGAAAAATCTAACCATTATAAAGCCATTGAGACAGATTCTAAGAAATATTCTGCTTTAGAGTATGTTGGGAAATCATCTTTGGCAATAAGTCTCGATTCGTTGTAACATGATCTGGCTATTGGCCAGATACAGCCAACTGACCGAAGAAGATGCTGTATGCTCATAGTCTTTGACGATTCTCCGAAAATAGTTCGTCCAGGCAATGCTTCGTTCCACTACCCATCGTTTGGCCACCGGTACAAAACCTTGGGCTGATTCAGGCCGCGACGCTTTCTCAAAATCGATACTCCAACGGTCAAGCTCTTGAGCAAACACGCCGTTGTAGGCTT
>NZ_KB893218.1 GCF_000374025.1 Spirosoma panaciterrae DSM 21099
TCCTGGTTTAGTTTTTAGTCCTTGGAGTCCATCGGTTTTAAAGCGTTTCAGCCAACTGTTCACACTTACATGGCACATACCCACAATCTGGGCAACATCTTTCGATTTACGGCCAGCCGCTTTGAGCAGGATGGCTTGGCAGCGCATCCGAAAGCTATGGCTGTTGTTAGTTTTCAGTTCACGTTCTAACTCGATCCGTTGGGTATCGGTTAGACCCGGGGTGTTTACTCGGCCCATGAGGGCAAGTTAGAAAATAATGCAAACTATTTTTCGCAGACTACTTATTAAATTTTGATTTAATTCGCTACCTAACGGCCTACCAACAAAACGAAACAAGCATTCTGAGGTTTAAGGGGTTACCCAATAATTCATTAAACAACAAAACTCAGAATAGCCATGAAAACGATTTGTGCCTCGATCCTTTTTATAAGCTTATCAGCAACCCTTGCGACCGTGTGTTCGGCTAATCCAGCCGGAAAACTTCCCCTCAACAATCCGATCTACTCAAGCCGAAATTACAAGCAGCCTTATTCGTCAAAATGGCAGGAGCAATCCGCAATCTCTGGTACCGATCAGGCTTTTTACAATACCCGGCTGGCCGACTACAAGCACCTTACATGCGAAACTAATCTGGCAATCGGCAGCTTATCATCCCATGTATCGACCAGTAGGCGTAGCAATCAAAATTATAAAACGCAGCATGGGGCCACCTGGCAACCAACTCTTACCGAGGAAGCCCATCCTGTGATAAAGCACCACAAACATCACCACAACACCGTCGGGAATTAATTCCCGTATGCTTTCGCGTATTGAATGTACAAACAGGCAGCGTGGCTTTTAAGGCTACGCTGCTTTGTTTTATGCCAATAAATGCGCTAATTCGATTACTTCTCTTCTTAACGAACAGCTTAATGAAACACTGCTCCTACCTGACAAGCCTGCTACTGGTATTCGTGATTGGCCCAATTTGTCAGACACTGGCCCAGGCACCCCAGGAAGACCTTTTCAAAAAACTTCAGGAGATTGCCATCATCGAACAGAAGGTGATGATGCCCATGCGCGACGGCGTCCGACTCGCTACTGATATTTACCGGCCCAAAACTGAGCAGAAAGTTCCGATTATTTTCTCCAAAACCCCGTACAACTTCAACGCCTGGGGCGATGGCGAACAACATCAAAATGCATATCAGGCAGCTCTGGATGCCGTCAAACGAGGCTATGCCTATGTGGTGCAGAACGAACGAGGCAAGTTTTTCTCCGAAGGCGAATGGGACATTCTGGGTCCGCCCACAACCGATGGCTACGATGCCTTTAGCTGGATGGCCAAACAACCCTGGTCGAATGGAAAGATTGGTACATATGGTTGCTCATCCACAGCCGAATGGCAGATGGCCGTAGCCGCTCTGGATCACCCGGCCCATGCGGCTATGGTGCCGATGGGCTTTGGCGCAGGGGTTGGTCGGGTTGGTCAGTTTTACGAACAAGGCAACTGGTACCGGGGTGGCGCTCAACAGATGTTATTTACAACCTGGCTCTACGGCACCCAAACCGATGCATTTGCCCGGCCACTTTTCCCAAAAACCGCCACCAGTGAGGACTTAACCCGCGTATCACGCTTTTATGACCTGGCTCCCGAAATGCCCCGCGTCGATTGGGCGCAGGGATTGAAGCATTTGCCCGTACAAGACATCATTAAAAATGTGAATGGACCAAAGGGCGTTTACGAAAAAATGATCGTTCGTAAACCCAATGACCCCGACTGGTACAAAGGTGGTCTTTACCACGATACTATGCCGTTTGGTGTACCGAGTTTCTGGTTCGCGTCCTGGTACGACGTTTCGACGGGACCAAATCTGGCGCTGTTCAATCACGTCCGAAAAAACGCGACCGACCCGCAGGTACGCGACAACCAGTATCTAGTGATTGCCCCGACCCTGCACTGCGCCTACAAACGAGCCTCCGAAAACACGATTGTAGGCGAACGTAGCGTTGGCGATGCCCGACTCGATTATGATGGCCTCATTTATGGCTGGTTCGACTATTGGCTCAAGGGCGAACCCAACGACATTCTGAAAAAGACCCCACACGTTCGCTACTATACGATGGGTTCGAACAAGTGGCAAACCGCCGATACCTGGCCCCCGGCCAATGCTGAACTGACCACCTACTATCTCTCCAGCAATGGACGAGCCAACAGCCTGTATGGCGACGGTAAGCTGACCACCAAGTCATTGGGCAAAGACGAAAAACCCGATGCTTTCACCTACGACCCCATGTACCCAGTACCTTCTTACGGTGGTAATGTATGCTGCGCGGGCAATTCCGTACAGGGGGGCTCGTTTGATCAGCACCAGATGGAAACCCGGCAGGATATTCTGGTCTACACTACCGAACCGTTTGCCGATGGTGTCGAAGTAACAGGCTCTATCGAATCGACGTTGTATGTCTCTTCCGATGCTAAAGACACGGATTTTACCGTTAAACTAATTGATGTTTACCCCGACGGCAAAGCCTATAACCTGGACGAAACGATCTTGCGGGCTCGTTATCGCGAAGGGTTCGATAAAGAAGTATGGATGGACAAAGGGAAAGTCTATAAACTCACCCTAAGCCCCATGTCGACCAGTAATTATTTTGCACCTGGCCATCGGATTCGGGTCGAAATAGCGAGTAGTAACTTCCCGCGATTTGATCGGAACCTGAACACGGGAGGCAACAACTACGACGAAACCAAGGCTGTAGTGGCCCATAACCAGGTCTTTCATTCGGCACAATATCCGTCGCAGATCCGTTTACCAATCGTAAAGAAGTAAGGCGAACAAATCCGTAAACCATACTGTTCTCCTGATACCGGCAGTTTGCTCTTTGGCTCCGATTCATTCTTTCGCTCTTTAACTATGAAAGGCTTTCAATTCTCCGACTATATACCTCCTGAGCAAAAAGGAGGCAGCAACTTCGACAAGCTGCTCAATATCTTTCAGCAACTGCTGCTCATGACCTCCGGCGATGTGGAACAGGCTATGTCGTGGATGAGTCAGCTTGATCGGCAGTATGGCCTCACCGACGATAAGTATGGCATCGGTAACTTCTTCGACGACCTCAAAGAAAAAGGGTATATCAGCGAAGAAAACCAGGAAGGCCGCATTGTGATGACCCCAAAGAGTGAGCAAACCATCCGACGCAGTGCGCTGGAAGAAATTTTTGGGAAGCTCAAACGCTCCAAATCGGGCGGAAACCACAATACACCCTATACCGGCACTGGCGACGAACTGAGCAGTGATCTCCGCAGCTACCAGTTTGGCGATACACTGGAGCAGATTTCAATGACGGAATCGATCAAAAATGCGCAGATCAATAGTGGCGTGGAAGAGTTTCGTCTGATGGAGCGCGATCTGGAAGTCACGGAGAAAGAGCAGAAAACTCAGACTTCGACCGTATTGATGATCGACATTAGCCACTCGATGATTCTGTACGGCGAAGATCGGATTACCCCTGCCAAAAAGGTAGCGCTGGCTTTGGTCGAACTGGTTAAACAGAAATACCCAAAAGACACGCTCGATATTGTGGTATTTGGCAACGATGCCTGGCAGATTCAGGCGAAAGACCTGCCGTACCTGGAAGTGGGCCCTTATCATACCAATACCGTTGCCGGTCTTGAATTGTCGATGGACCTGCTTCGTCGGCGGAAGAACAAGAACAAGCAGATTTTCATGATCACCGACGGCAAACCAACCTGCCTGAAAGAGGGGATTAAGTACTACAAAAACTCGTTCGGGCTGGACCGGAAAGTAGTGAGCAAAACCCTGACCCTGGCGGCTCAATGCCGACGACTGGATATTCCCATCACCACCTTCATGATTGCTTCTGACCCCTATCTGAAACAGTTTGTACAGGAGTTCACGAAGGTAAACAACGGTCGGGCCTACTATAGTGGTTTACAGGGTCTGGGCAACATGATGTTTGAAGATTTTCAGCGCAACCGCCGGAAGAATATCAAGTAAAAACTTAAGCTCATATTTGAGAGTCCCATTGAAACACCACGACAAATTTTATTTTTGCTTGGTAGAGTATTGATGTTCAGTTCACTTAGTCTTTTCATTCAAAAGTATCAGGACACGATGAAGAACATAAAACCTAATCAACAGAATATATTTTCTTTACCGAATAAGCTGCTGGGCCTTTTGTATTCGGTAACAACTGCGTGCGCTGCACGGGCGGTATGGGCTTAAGTTATTTTTTTCAATAAAAACAAAGTCGGGCCACTAACCCCGACTTTGTTTTTATACCTCAATAGACCCTATGCCAACCTTTGCGGATAAAGCCATTGCGTATTATAATTCCCTGACCGCTCCTACCCACCTTCCGGCGGGTGTAGATGTTCTGAATCCTTATCAAACCCCAGAGGTGCGCCAGATTGTCGGAGCGTTTTACAGCAAGTTTTTCAACGATAATCAACCTCGCGTATTTGTACTAGGCATCAATCCGGGGCGGTTTGGCGCGGGCGTAACCGGCATTTCGTTTACCACTCCCCAGAACCTGCGCCGTTACTGTCATATTGCCAACACGCTTGCCGACACGCCCGAACTATCGAGTCGATTCATTTATCAGGTTGTGGAGGCATTTGGGGGAGCCGAAGCTTTTTACGGGCAATTTTTTCTAACCTCCCTGTTTCCCCTCGCCCTGACGAAGAGTGGGAAAAACTATAATTTTTACGACGACCGCGCTACTACCGAGACCCTGTGGCCAAGCATTGCCGAAACAGTACGAACGCAGATCGGCTTCGGGTGCAATCGCCGGGTAGCCGTATGTCTGGGGCGGAAAAATGAAACGTATCTGAAACGACTAAACGACCAGCAAGGCTTTTTCGGACGAATCGTAACCCTCGATCATCCACGTTATATTTTGCAATACAGAACCAAAGACGCTCCCCTGTATCTGGAGAAATACGTAGCAACCCTGCACGACTGCCTTACCGAAACCCCATAAAAAAGCCGATCGGCTACCTACAACCAATCGGCTTCTTTGAGCGGTCTGTACCGTTTTATACTTTCGTCAATTCCATCGTGTACGTGTACGTCTCGTCCTTACCGTCGCCATCCAGATCTTCCGTTTCCTGGCTCGACAACTTCAACGTATTCCCACTTACCGAAGCATCGTATACCGACACATCTGTGCCACTGGTAATCGTCAGTTTACTACCATCCAGCTTCCAGGTCGAATTGTCGTCGATTGGATTCACATCATCCATCGTTGTGTTGCATTTTGGACCCGCTTTACCCGTTACTTTACCTCCACTGTTGAAGGTAACCACCGTTGTTGTCAGGCATTCAACAATATCGTTACCGCTGGGATATAATTTATAGATGCTCAGCAGGTCATTGGTTTTCTGACCATTTCCCAGATCGATGGCCGGATTGATTTTATACCCCGAAATGCGCCAGCTTCCTTCAACAACCGATGTTGAAGGTGTTACCGTACTATCACCACCGTTTTTACAGCTACTAAACCACATGGGCAGAGCCATTACCAGGGCCCATGCCATCAACCGAATTACGTTCGTATTTTTCATTGTTCATTACTAATGTTTGCTCAAAAGTAGAGCGGGCATGAGACTACAAAAAATCAAGCTGAGTGAGCGGTCGATTAGCGAATGAAGGCTGATTGAGCGGTCGAAATACAAAAAAACAGCCCATGGGCTGGCATCTTCATGCGCTTGCTGTTTCTTTGAAGTAGGATGTAGCCATCCCTTGACCCTGAACCGATCCTGTCGGGTAAAAATGACATCGGCATTCCCTAAAAAGATAACTCCAATCCGTATGCGTACTGTTTTCTCCTTTCTGCTTACCTGCCTCAGTCTGTCGCTATTGGCCCAGACAGGCTACCAACCCGCGCCCGAAAACCTGGCTGCTCGAAAAGCCTTTCAGGACGATAAGTTCGGACTATTCATTCACTGGGGTGTATATAGCATCCTGGGTGATGGTGAATGGGTGATGAACAATCGGCAAATACCAGTCAAGGATTACGAACGACTCCCATCTTTTTTCAATCCGACCGCTTTCGATGCCAAAGAGTGGGTCGCGATGGCCAAAAATGCGGGTATGAAGTACATCACCATTACCAGCAAGCACCACGATGGGTTTGCCATGTATGACTCCAACGTATCGGATTACGACATTGTGGACCGGACGCCCTATAAAAAAGATGTGCTAAAAGCCTTGGCCGATGAATGCCGGGCACAGGGAATTAAGCTCTTCTTTTATCACTCGCACCTCGACTGGCACCACCCCGATTATTACCCACGTGGTCGAACAGGTTTGCACACAGGTCGGCCGGAGCGGGGTAATTTTGAGAACTATCTCAAGTACATGGACACCCAACTCACGGAGCTACTGACCAATTATGGCCCAGTGGGTGGTATCTGGTTCGATGGCTGGTGGGATCAATCGGCCGACGACGCTGGTCATACCGGAAGTGGTACGCCTGCCAGCAAAACGGGTATCGACTGGCACCTCGACCGAACCTATTCACTTATCCACAAACTTCAGCCAGCCGCACTGATCGGTAATAACCACCATGTAGCTCCGTTCCCCGGCGAAGATTTCCAGATGTTTGAGAAAGATTTGCCCGGTTCAAAAACCACGGGTTTCAACGAAGCACAAACCATTGGCCAGCTACCGCTCGAAACCTGCGAAACGATGAATGGCGCCTGGGGATTTAACATCAAGGACAACCGCTATAAGAGTACGAAAGAGCTGGTTCGTTATCTGGTAAAAGCGGCTGGCCATAACGCCAATTTCCTGCTGAATGTTGGGCCAATGCCTAATGGCAAAATCCAGCCTGAATTTGTGAAAACACTTGGCGAGATGGGGCAGTGGATGCAGAAGAACGGCGAAACCATTTACGGTACTCGTGGGGGGCCGGTTGACGCTCGAAACTGGGGTGTTACTACTGCTAAAGGCGATAAAGTGTATGTCCACATCCTGGACTGGCAGGACCGCCAGCTTACTTTACCGGCTATGGCGGGTAAAATCCGATCCGCGAAACTCTTTACCGACAAAACGCCCGTCAAATTTACCCAGTCGCCCGAAGGGGTTGTGCTGACGATGAACAGCGCCCCTTCTACTGATGCCATCGACACCATTATTGAACTGGACGTAAGCAACTAGCGATCCGGCATTCGATTTATAGCGAACAGGGTGTCGTTACTATAAACTATAAATCGAATACCATAAACCTTTCTAACTTTACAATCCAAACTGTCTTCCCCCTCAACAATGCTAATAACAACTACGCCTAATATTGAACACAAACAAATTTCAAAATACATCGGCCTGGTCAATGGTGAAGCGATCATCGGAGCTAATCTCGTAAAAGACTTTTTCACGTCCATAAAAGATGTTGTAGGTGGTCATAGCGGTGCCTATGTACAAGCCCTTCGAGAAGCCAAAAGTATTGCGATCAAAGAGATGATCGATCAGGCATCCCGGCTCGGAGCCAATGCCATTATCGGTGTCGATCTGGATTATCAGACCATTGGCAGCAATGGAGCCATGCTTATGGTCAGTGCCAACGGCACGGCTGTAGTCGTCGAATAGGTTGCCCTATGCCAGGCTCTCCTCCGTATTTTGCTCTCGATCGAGTGCCTGACAACCGGCTGCCACAAACCTGATCCTAATTAAATTGCAATTAATGGCGTATTTGTTCAGGCTTTGATAAGCTGTGCAAATACGCCATTCTTATATAAGTCTCAGATAATAAATAGTCTTTTTAATCTCTTTAATATCTATTTAATTGTATTTTATAAGACAATCTGCCACGTTGCATAGAATTTGTAGGTAGTGATCTATGTATTTAGTTCACTACGCTATGAAAATAGTCATCATTGGTGGTTGTCATGTCGGCAATTACGCGATCCCTCCTCACCTTGGTTTTGTTCAAAAATGGGCAGCGCATTTAGAAAGCCTGACAGACGAATCTACGCAGAGTATATGCCACAGTATGGTTAGTCTGAATCAGGTAGATGATCTGATTACGCAGCACAAAGTCGAACTGATGCAGGCCGACCTGATTGTTCTTCAGCTAGGTCATTATGAGCTTTCCTGGCGCAAACGCTTTCGCGAGCTTTTTCAACACCTGCCTTCTCCAACAACGCCAAAGCCCTATCAACCCAAACCCTTGCCGAACATGGCCGGAACAAGGCCGATTCCCTACCAACAACGGCTAAAGGATCGGTTAAAAGCCGCCTTCCTGACACTCTATAAAGCTCGGTATGGTCAACTTCCGTATCTACAGCAATTCGACCAACGGCTGATACAGACTTTGGCTTTATTGGGTCCCTATCAGGCGAAAGTAGTCGTCCTGACCCCTTTTCCAAGCTTACACCCTGTCGATCAATGGCTTCGCCGAGAAAGTATCCCTACTATTTACAAATGCATTCGGCAAAATGGTTTTCAACTGGTGGATACCTTTAGAGCCATTCCTCGAAAAGCCGCTTATTTTCTGGCCGATGGCGCCCATCTGAATACCCTGGGCCATTCGGCTGTTGCGCTTCTTCTGAGCGAACTGCCCATATATACAGCATTTCTGGAAAAAATCGATTGTCTATAATCTATGCAAAAGGGCGCTACAGGGTCAAAATCACCTGTAAGCGCCCTTTCATGTAAAATTTATGATCAGCCGATGGCTGACTTAATAGCGATCGTCGTCCTCCTCGTCGTCTTCCTCGCCGAAGTTTTGACCTGGATTGAACATCGAGCCCAATAGATCTTTGAACGACTGCCCAGTATCCATCGCTTTTTTACCGACCAATGAATGTTCAGCCAGGCCGTGTAGGGCAAATTCCATCATAAACAGCTTTTCGGGCTTGCTCAGACGAGGATGAAACTGATCGACAACGTCGTCTAATCCATCAATGGTACGTAAACGAGCCTCATAGTCGCGGTTGCTCAGGTCATTCAGAATATCCATGGTATTACCGTCGCCAAACCAGTCCGTTATTTTCTTGTATGGATTGCCGCGCTTGTCTTTTTTCGCTTTTTCGGGGTTAGGGAAATACTGCAGGAACTGATTCCGAATGGCTTTACCAATCAGGTTTTGCGCCACAATCACCGGCCCTTCTACTTCACCCTCGTATACCAGTTCTACCTTACCGCAAATGGCGGGCACCACACCATACAGATCGGCAATGCGCACATAGGTATCGCGTTCGCCATTGAGCAGTGTCCGACGCTCGGCCGATGAAAGCAGGTTCTCATACGCCGAAATGGTCATCCGGGCCGAAACCCCACTCTTCGAGTCCACATATTCGCTCTCGCGGGCTTCCAGAGCCACCTGTTCGATCAAATCAGCGACCAGATCGTTGGTTTTTACCATGCCTTTCTGCTCCGTTTTTACGATAGCTTCCTGCATCGTGATCTTCTTCCCGATTTCGATGGATTTCGGATAGTGGGTCACGATTTGCGAGTCGATCCGATCTTTCAATGGCGTTACAATACTACCCCGGTTGGTGTAATCCTCAGGGTTAGCCGTAAATACGAACTGAATATCGAGGGGCAGCCGGAGTTTAAAACCCCGTATCTGAATATCGCCCTCTTGCAGAATATTAAACAGCGACACCTGAATACGCGCCTGTAAATCGGGCAATTCATTAATTACGAAAATACAGCGGTGTGAGCGCGGTATCAGCCCGAAGTGAATCGTTCGCTCGTCGGAATAAGGCAATTTGAGCGTAGCGGCTTTGATCGGGTCCACATCGCCAATGAGGTCGGCCACCGACACATCGGGCGTAGCCAGCTTCTCGGTATAGCGGTCGTTACGATGCAGCCACGCAATGGGAGCCTGATCCCCTTTTTCGGCGATCAGGTCGACTGAATAGCGCGAGATCGGGTTCAGTGGATCGTCGTTGAGTTCAGACCCAGCCACAACCGGAATGTATTCATCCAGCAAATTAACCATCAGTCGGGCAATACGGGTTTTAGCCTGTCCGCGCAAACCCAGCAGGTTAATGTGGTGCATGGATAGAATAGCCCGTTCAACGTCAGGAATCACGGTATCTTCATACCCCCAAATACCGGGAAAAACGACTTCCTTTTCCTTGATTCGCTCAATTAAATTTTCCCGCAATTCCTGCTTGATTGAGCGGGATTCATACCCGGCTGCTTTCAGCTCACCGAGTGTAGTAATGGCCAATAATTTTGATGATTTCAGATTGCGGTAGTTCATTTTCTCTTTAATGATGAACGATAAATGATGAATGATAATGTCAATCCTACTTCTTAGGGCTTCATCATCGCTCCGGCGACCCGGTCATCATTCATCATTACAGTAACAGGCTTTCGAAAGAAATGGTTTTTGGACGCTTAAAATGACTAATTTTACCAATTATATGCGCCGGGAAGATGATCCCGTTGCCATCTATGAACTCGACACGAACACGCTTTATTCTCTTTCTTGTACTTATTGGCCTGGTGGGCTGTCGCGTACAAAACAACCCTCCTGAACTTATCAGCATAGCTCCCAAAGAAGCTTTTGTAAGCGATAGCGTTCGCTTGAAGGGGTATCAGTTTGGGGCCAATCCGGTCGTGACATTTAGCACATCTAAATCGGTTGTAACGGCCCCCATTCAAAGTTACGACGACAATACCATCCTTATTCGGGTACCCATAACCGCCCCCGATATGAATCAGGTCCGCGTGCAAACGGATCAGGGAGTATCGGACCCACTCCCATTCAACGTTAAACAACCACCGCCCATTTTAACCTCGGTTACTCCTACCAACGGACTGCCGGGAACGGTTGTAACGATTTCGGGCAATTTTCTCAACCAGGTTACCCGTATTCGCTTCGATAACATAGATGCTATTGTAAAAGACAGTACCGCCAAACAATTAACAATCGTTGTCCCTCCCAATGCCCCGCGTGGTCCATCGGCCCTGGCCGTTGAAACGAAAGGGGGGAATCTAACCTCAAGGTTTATTGTTGCCGGAACCCCACAAATTACCCGCATCAATCCTACGCAGGCGAAAGCAGGAACAGCGCTGGTAGTTCAGGGTAAAAATTTAACCGATGGCGTCCTAAGCATCAATGGGCTGGTTACCGACAAAGCCGTAACAACGGTCACCGACACCGTGATCCGCACCACGATTCCGGCTACGGCTACTTCCGGCCTGGTATCGGTTCGGGTTTTCGAAACACTCGTTGCTACTAGTACCGATTCGTTGAAGATTATTGCTCAGCCCTTTATCACCAACCTAATGGCGCGAGACGGCATTGCCGGGGACAAACTGATTATTCAGGGGCTTAACCTCCAGAGCGTAACCAGTGTATCGTTTGGAAATGTTGCCGTTCCTTTCCGGATTCTGAGCAGCAACCAAATTGAAGCCACTGTACCGGCTTTGACGACTTCGGGCAACGTCACAATTTCGGCCAACAGTATCGGCGGTACGGCTACCGCTACCGATCCTTTTTTCTTTTATCTGCCTCCGTCTAATCTGTCCTTAACCCCAGCCCGCCAATTGAACGGGCGCCCGATGACCGTTTCGGGTAAAAATCTGTATCGGATCACGGATGTGAAAGTAAGCGGTATTGCCGTTCCCATCACCAGCCGTAATGAAGGAATCGATTTACTCATTGGCATACCAGAAAATGCGGTTAGCGGTCCGATCACGGTAACCAGCCGGGCAGGTACGGCCTCTGTTCCCCTCGTTATTGTTCAAAAACCTACTGTTACCAGCCTGCTTCCGGTCAAAGCGAGAGTGGGTGAGCGGATCGTTTTAAGTGGTGATTTTCTCCAGGATGCGCAGATTTATTTTACGGGCTCAGCCAGTCCAGCGGCCGATGGCGGCAAAAATACCGATACCGAACGGTGGGTACTGGTGCCTGCCGATGCGCAAGTTGGGCCATTACGGATTGTGAACATAGCGGGCGAAGTCACAACAACGAGTTCGTTTACCCCAATCCGTCTGGCTACCATCACCGACTTTACGCCCAAAAGCGCAGCCATTGGCGCTGAGGTTACCATAACGGGTCAAAATCTATCGACGGTTACTGCTGTTCGATTCAGTGGAGGAACCTCATCGTCTGCTACGTTCCGTATATCGGGCAATTCGCTCATTGCAACCGTACCCGCCGGTGCTACCACCGGCCAAATCTGCCTGACCAATGATGCGGGGACCAGTTGTACGACGTCAAATCTTACAGTGACGAAGTAAAAGCCGTGCCGTGGCAGTCACCAACGTCCGTTTCTGATGACTACCACGGCTATTCTTACTGGCCAACGCTCTCAACCAACTGGGTTACCAGTACCTCATTGATCCGCACGTAGCTTTCATGCGTCCACCCGGCAACGTGTGGCGTCAGAACAACCCGGTCCGACTGGCGGAGATAATCGAAGGCTACCTGTTGATCGGGGGTTAATTTGGCCAATTTTTCATTTTCCAGAACGTCCAGCGTAGCCCCTCGAACTTTACCACTTTCCAGCCCACGCACGATAGCCGCCAGCGATACAATTTCGCCCCGGGCTATATTGTTCAGGTAAAACGGTTTGGCAACCTGCCCGATAAACGCATCATTCACCCACATACGGGTTTCATCAGTCAGCGGAATATGCAGACTGATTATATCGGCTTCCGCCATCACCTGCTCCATCGTTGCTTCTTCGGCAAAGGCATCGCCGTAGCTGGACAGAAACTTATCGTACGCCAACACCCGACAGCCAAAGCCACTCAGGCGTTTAGCTGTGGCACGGCCATTGTTCCCATACCCAATCAGCCCAACAGTCAGACTACCGAGTTCGTATCCCCGGTTTCCTTCACGGTCCCAGATACCTTGCCGAACCTCCCGGTCGGCTTTCAGAATATTCGCCAATAGGGCCAGAAGCATGCCTACCGTATGTTCGGCTACGGCATCCCGATTTCCAGCCCCGGCATGAAACACAGCAATACCACGCGCTTCGGCTTCTTCCAGATCAATCAAATCCAGACCCGCCCCAGCCCGTCCAATAAACTGTAGATTAGGCGCATGGCTCAACAATTCGTGGTCGACCGTAGTTTTGCTTCGAATAATCAACCCCTGAAAAGGCGCAAGGGCAGTTAGTAGTTCAGCACGGCTGATTTTTGGTTGATAATCAAACTGAAAGCCAGCTTCGGTCAGCATGGCAAAAAGCGACGGGTGCATTTCGTCGGCAATGAGAATAGATCGTTGACTCTGGAACATCCGGGGTTATTCGTAACTTGCAGCAATATAAGTGAAGAATCAAAAGAAAAAGGTGAAGAATATAGCGAACGCTTGTTTTCATTCTTCACGTTTCACTCTTTGAAAATCGTGGCGAAACTACAAAAAGTACATGGAACAACGCCAACCTAACGAAGCTAATCAACCCCGCACCAACCCATCGAACGGGTCGAAGCCTGACGCACGTCCAGCCGAAGCACAGCCGCAAACGCCAAACTATCAGCGTACGGGCAATCAGCACCCCAATAATCGTCAGGGCGCTCCTTTTCGAGACAATCGTAACAACAATACGCCCGTCGATACAGACCCGGCCAATCGCCCGGAACGTCCGCAAAAGTCAGGTCAAAATCAGCGCGATAATCGGCAGCCAAACGGGCGAACGGACGAACAACGTCCCAAAAACCAGCAAAATCAACGGGATAATCGGCAAGAAAATCGGCAATCCAATCCGAATCAGCGGCCCAATGAAGCCCGGCAGCGCGATGATAATCGATCAGGTAGGGAGCAAACGCTCCCCCTGCCCCGCGTACAGGAATCGCTCCTGGGCGAAGCCACCTTGCGCGACCTGACGAATCAGCCTAATCAGCCAGCCGAGCATACCAGCCGCGAAGATCGATTAGTGATTGGTATTTCCCTGGGTGATTATAACGGTATTGGGCCAGAGGTAATCCTGAAAGCATTGCAGTACAATCGCTTACAGAAAATCTGCACCCCCGTTATTTACGGCTCTATGCGGATATTGAACCGCTATCGGAACTTACTAAACTTCAAAGACTGGAATCTGAACGGGGCTCAATCCATAAGCCAGATCAGCCATAAGCTAACGAATGTGATTACGTGCTGGCCCGATCAAAACCAGGATATTCAGCCCGGTCGCGTAACCCCCGAAGCGGGTCAGGCGGCATTTGCCTGTTTGCAACGGGCAGTCGATGACCTGAAAGCGGGCAAGCTGGACGCCCTCGTAACGGCCCCCATCAACAAGTACAATATTCAGTCGGAAGAATTTAAATTTCCGGGGCATACTGAATACCTGGCCCAGGAATTTGATGTTCAGGACAATCTGATGTTTATGGTCAGCGGCACCTTACGGGTTGGCGTCGTAACGGGACATATTCCGCTGGGGCGGGTTCGCCAGAACATCACGCGGGACCGCATCGCTCAAAAACTTGCCCTGATGATGAAGTCATTGCGTCAGGATTTTGGCATCGAAAAGCCCCGGATCGCTGTGTTGGGCCTTAACCCTCATGCTGGCGAAGAGGGATTGCTGGGCAATGAAGAGCAGGACATTATCAAGCCGCTGCTTGCCGACTTACTGGACAAAGGCGAACTTGTGTTTGGCCCTTACCCGGCCGACGGTTTCTTTGGCACAAGAGCTTACAAGCATTTTGATGCCGTACTGGCCATGTACCACGATCAGGGACTGATTCCATTTAAGTCGATCGCTTTTGAGGAAGGGGTCAACTTTACCGCTGGTATGCCTGCCGTCAGAACCTCTCCCGACCACGGCACGGCCTACGATATAGCCGGAAAAAACCTGGCTGATGAAACCTCAATGTTACAGGCTATTTACACAGCCATCGACGTAGCCCGACACCGCAAAGAGTTCATAGAACTGGAAGAAGGAGCACTAAAATAAGTTACGGCGTTTTCGGTGGGCTGTTGCCATTCATAAGTCAGACACGGCCCATACGAAACCGTTAACCGAACACAGAAAACTAAACATCGGATGCTAAAATCAATGACTGGCTTCGGCAATGCAACAGTAGAGGCTGGAGGCCTGTCTGTCACGGCTGAGGTTAAAACCCTGAATTCCAAATTCCTGGATATTTACTGCCGAATGCCCCGTCAATTCTCGGATAAGGAAATAGAGTTACGTGCGCTGCTAACGCAGCAACTGGAACGTGGTAAAGTAGAACTCTCCATCAACCTTACCCGTACCAGTATGATACGGCCGGGCGTAACCATCAACCGGCCCTTAGTGCAGGCTTACGTCAGCGATCTGAAGGAAACGGCCAATACGATGCTCATGAGCATACCCGACAGCAACATCCTGCAACTCGCTCTCCAGCAGCCAAATGCTTACCTGACCGAGTCGGCCGACCCGGCTGCCGACGCTTCGGACTGGGCCACGGTGCAGGCTGCCGTTCAGGAAGCCATTCGTCGTTGCGACGCCTTTCGGAAACAGGATGGTGCCATGCTTGAAGGCAAGTTTCAGGAGTATATTCAGATCATTACGGATCGGCTGACCGACGTCGAAGAACAAGATGTTCGACGGATTCCGGCCGTCCGCGATCGGATGCGCAATTCCGTTAAAGAATTGCTAGACAGCGAAACGTTCGATCAGAATCGGTTTGAGCAAGAACTGGTTTACTACGTTGAGAAGTTCGACATCTCCGAAGAAAAAGTACGGCTCAAAAACCACCTGGCTTATTTCCTTGAAGTTTTGATGGGCGAGGAAGCCAATGGCAAAAAACTGAATTTTATCTCCCAGGAAATTGGTCGTGAAATCAATACCATCGGTTCAAAAGCCAACGATGCGGCCATTCAGCGGCTGGTTGTCCAGATGAAAGACGAGCTGGAGAAAATCAAAGAGCAGACGATGAATGTAATTTGAGATATATTCTCCATGAATTCGCATACATTTGAAGACTCAATCTTCCCATCGTATATCATTTCATGTGTAGAATTCGTTTGCTCGGTTTCGGATTATTACTCTGTGGTTTCCTTTCAAGTTGTACACGGTACGCTTTTCATTTTGTATCACCCGATTATAGACCTGAACTGTTAAATCAGACCACTCTAATAAGTCCTTACCTATATCAGGGCATTATTGAATCAGGTAACAAGATCCAGTTGAAAGACTCCTTAAATTATCAGGTAGCTACTCTGCTTGACGAGCAGCTTCCAAAGCATTTGACAGGCATTGAAAACCTGCTTCCCATTAGCCTATCTCCCAGAACTCGCCATGATCTGGAAAAATATTTATTCAACGTTCGGCTCGATAATGAGTACAATCGAAAAAAGATAAGACGGGTTAGGATTCCAGAAGAAATTTGTGAAGAAATCCAGCAAGATGGTAGTCGGTTTGTTATTGTGTTTGTCAGCGATGGTTTCTCTCGAACAATGAGTAATTACAATAGTTTAGCTTCATTAGAGAAAGTTACAAAAACAGCGTTGACAGCGTCATCAATAGCGTTTACATCGTATCGTGTAGGGATACCCAACAGGCGTTATATACAACCGCATTCTAGCAGTTTGGAGCTATTCCTATTAGATACACAAAACCGGGAAATTCTGAAATACCAACGGAATAAACTTGATTTACCCCCAACGAATCCTTTCACCATTAGACAGCATCTAATGGCGCTTTTTATAGAGTAAATATCGGCAAAAATGGTTCTGCTTAAGCTCCCTGTTGGATTCTATCAATCGCACGACACGCTCACGCTGGCCCAGTTGTTGCTCGGCTGTGAGTTGGTTCATGAATCGGCGGAGGGTACAACGGCAGGTATCATTGTCGAAACAGAAGGCTATCTTACCGACGACCCGGCCTGTCATGCGTATCGACGACAAACCGTTCGTAATGCGGCTATGTTTGGCCCTGCCGGTACACTTTACGTGTATCAGATTTACAATCACTACCATTGCATCAACGTCGTAACGGGGCCACAGGGCGTCGGGGAAGCCGTACTGATTCGGGCGCTGGAACCCACCGAAGGTATAGACCTGATGGGCCTCCGACGAAACGAAGCGTTCAAAACAGGGTTCGCCCGCTATCGCAACAACACAATCGACCCAACTACGGCTCAGGGACAGCGTAATCTGGCGAATGGCCCCAGCAAACTGACCATTGCCATGGGTATTGACCGAATGCGGGATAATGGAGCATCACTGACAAACGGACCGATTTATATACGCGGTCCCGTGCTTCACGATTTCGACATGGTCACTACCACACGCATCGGTATAACCCACGGGGCCGATTTACCCTATCGGTACTATATAAAAGGCAATCCGTTTGTCAGTAAGAAATAATCGGCTACACCTTCATATTTACCAGCGCATTGCCACGCAATACAGGTACCACATCATACAGATCGTGTTGCAGGCAGTAGGGAATATCTTTTTGAATACCCAGCCGCTGGAGTCGGCGGATGTGTGATGCATTCGCCATGTAGGCCACCAGATTGTCTTTCCCCTGTACATACAACCGCCAGGCCATGATGGCGCTATCTTCGGCCATAGCATAGCTATCTTTTAAGCGATCGACCAGGGCTCCGGCAAACAGGGTATCTTCCAGGTTCACCCGCCCTTTCCAGCCAGCGCAGAGCACCATTACATCATACCCTTCCGTTTTCAGATACCGTACCAGCGCATCCAGATTCAGAAATGAGCCGACCAGTACTTTCACCGCCGACCGGGACCGGGTAATGGCTAGTGTACCGTTGGTGGTTGTCATGGCGATATTAGCACCCCGAATGCGCTCGTCCATGTAAGTAAACGGCGAGTTGTCCAGCTCGAACCCTTCTACCTTACGGGCATTGCGCTCAGCAGCGGCCAGATAACCACGCTCCTGTAATTCCTTACATTCCTCAACCGTAGCGACGGGAATAATGCTGTTGACGCCATAAGCGAAGGCTGTCACCATGCACGAAGTAGCCCGAAACACATCCGCTACCACCACAATGGTATTTTCAACCGTATGCAGATGGAGTAAATCGGGAGTAAAGCAAACGTCAATTTGTTTCATATTGTCTGAACCCGAATTTACAGGATTTAACTGACCAACCTTGATTGGCTTTCTTTAAAAGCTTTTACCTAATCAAGGTAAGTCGGCCAGTTAAATCCTGTAAATCCAGCCGGACCGCCAGAGCGGTCATTTTTTAACGAAGGGAAGTTTTACGACCTGGGCTTTGAGGAGCCGGTCACGGACCTTAACAAAGATTTCGGTGCCAGGTTTACTATAGGCGGTTTTGATGTAGCCCAGGCCAATGCCTTTGCTCAGCGTAGGCGATTGGGTACCCGACGTTACCTCACCAATGGCATTGCCGTCGGCATCAGCCAATTCATAATGGCTACGGGGAACGCCCCGGTCGATTAATTCAAACCCGACGAGCCGACGTGGAACACCCTGTTCTTTCTGTTCTTTCAGCACATCGGCATCAATAAAGGGGTGCGTAAACTTGGTAACCCAGCCCAGCCCGGCTTCTATGGGCGAAGTTTGGTCGGTAATATCGTTTCCGTAGAGGCAGTAGCCCATTTCGAGCCGGAGCGTATCGCGGGCACCCAGGCCAATTGGCTTAATCCCGTACGGCGCACCCGCTTCCATAATGGCGTTCCAAACCGCTTCGGCCTGGTGGCTCGATACATAAATTTCGAAACCACCCGCGCCCGTATAACCTGTTGCTGAAATGATCACATTGGCATATCCGGCAAAATCGGCTTTCTCAAACGTATAGTACTCCATCAAGGCCAGATCGACTTTGGTAAGCGCCTGTAAAGCTTCAGCAGCTTTTGGACCCTGAACGGCAAACAAACAGGTATCGTCGGAGATGTTGGTCATCGTAACGGGGTAGTCCGATGCATACTGGCTGATCCAGTTCCAATCCTTCTCGATGTTGGATGCATTCACCACGAGCATATACTCCTGATCGCTGATTCGGTAAATCAGCAGATCGTCAACAACACCACCCTGACCATTGGGCAGGTAGCTATATTGGACTTTACCATCGTACAGAATACTGGCATCATTGGCCGATACGCGCTGAATCAGATCCAGGGCACCCTCGCCTTTGAGTATAAACTCGCCCATATGCGAGACATCGAAAATACCGACGCCATTGCGAACGGTGTTGTGTTCTTCCAGATCGGATGAATAGCGAACGGGCATTTCATACCCCGCAAACGGTACGATTTTCGCACCTAACTGCTGATGAATGTGATGGAGAGGAACTTGCTTGAACGACATGAGGGGCGGCTATATGGTAATCTATCGGGTGCTGTACTGTGTAGTTTTTAGCTCAGATTTAGGCATTTTACTTATGCCCTGTTACCGTAAACTATGGTGATTTTTTAACTTGTTGGCTGTTTTGTAGGCTATTTCAGGCAATCCCATGAACTCCTCCCAAGCCAGCGTTAAACTATCGTTTGACAAAACTACGACGAATCTGATCTCCATCAAATTGCGGATGACCTTTCAGCGTGAGCAGCGAAGGTTTTCTTTTCCCATCAAAGAAGGGATTCTGCTGGTCCCACCGGACTTTAACCGCTGGGTATTTCCTACCTGTGCAACGGCATATATCTGGCCGATATTTTCCAGCCTCGCTGAAGGATCTGGACCTACCGGGCAATACCCTGACGTTTGTTGAAAAAAAGACGAACGAAACCCGTAAATCCAATCAGGCTAAGGTGGTGGCAAGTCTGTTTCCGGAAAGCCTACCAATTATCGAACGTTGGGGTACATACTGCATGCTTTAAAAATAATCAATTAATTACTCGTCAAAGTTGACCCTTCACAACCTATTGAGGGTCAATCTTCTCTTATCGTGCAAATAAAGATTACCGTTTCTCCGATAGCTTCTCTTCCAGCGCCTTTATCCGCTTTTCCTGCTCGATACTATGCAGCGTCAACTCCTCGATCTTCTGAAGCAGTAGTGCGTTCATCTTGACCAGGTCCACGCCTTTATCAGCTATCTCCTCCGCTGACGGTACATCGGGTAAGTGTCTGTTCTGCTGGATATAGGCTTCAACGGTCGGAAGGGGTTTAAGCGAATAGCCTGGTGTAAACACCTTATCACTCCACTGAGCCGGATCCTGAATGCGGAGCCGGTAGCGGGCCTTGACCACGTTGCCCTGTCCATCGACCGTTAAGAACTGATCGGAAGCGTTAGCAACCGGACTATCGCTGGTAAGCTGTTCCAGACGAATACCCGACTGGCCAGCCTGATCGGCTCGAACGTGGAGCCGGTTGGTAGGCGCTGAGGTACCGATGCCTACGTTCACCCCATTGCCCAGGATCATGGCATTGCTGACGGCTACCCGGCTATTGGAGCCGATGGCGATGGCGTTTTGGAGTCCATCGTCGGCCTGACTATTGTAGCCCATTAAAACGTTGTCGTCGGATGTGGTGATGGCAGTGCCGGAATTGGGGCCGATGATAATGTTGTTGGAGCCAGTTGTGTTGTTGTAGCCAGCCTGATGACCGAAAAATGTATTGGAAGAACCTATGGTATAGTAACCTGTTTGATACCCTACAAAAGTGTTGGCAGAAGCAGTCGTACTTGTAAAGGCAGAATTAGTACCAATGAACGTATTCTGCTGCCCTACCGTATTGATTCTTCCTGCGTTGAGACCGATAAAGATATTTTCACCACCTGTCGTATTACTCCTTCCCGCATTCACACCGGTAAAAATATTAGCAGAACCAGCCGTATTATCATGACCTGCATCATTACCAAAAAACAAATTATTATCTCCATAGATATTTTCGAACCCGGCTCTATTTCCAAGGAATACATTACTTGTCCCCGAATTATTTTTATATCCTGTTTGACTACCTACAAATACATTTCCTACACCAAATGAATTGGAGAATCCTGAATAGCTACCCACAAATACATTTTCTGAACCAAAACTGTTATTACTTCCCGAAAAGGCACCAACGAATACGTTTGCCTGCATAGCTCCACCAGTTGCCCCTGCTCCACTACCAATGAAAGTATTATTGGTTCCAGGAGTTGATGAGCTTGGCGAAGTAGCTACATAGTTATTCTGCCCAACAACATTAAAAGATATAATAATACTAAAAAGAATAAACAGGTGTTTCATATGGAGGAGGGGGTGAGGATATTTAAAACATTACCACTTTAAGACTTTTGTCAGATTTTTACAGACAAGTGATCGAAACAGGACGGACTTAGAGCTTGTTGGGGAATTGATAAGGACTGGTAGTCGAGTCAACTTTGTATCGACCAAGAAACAAAGTAATGACTAAGCAGTGGCAACCACTGACCGACTACCAGTGGGCAGCAATTTCGCCTTTTTTTAACCTTCAACGCAAGCGTAAACACCAATTACGTGCCGTCATGGATGCCATCTTCTGGATGTTACGCACCGGCTGTCAATGGCGAAACCTGCCGCCTAGCTTTCCGCACTGGCAAGCCGTATACTATTATTTTGACCAGTGGAA
>NZ_KB893219.1 GCF_000374025.1 Spirosoma panaciterrae DSM 21099
TGTTCGGCGATCAAGCCTACAACGGCGTGTTTGCTCAAGAGCTTGACCGTTGGAGTATCGATTTTGAGAAAGCGTCGCGGCCTGAATCAGCCCAAGGTTTTGTACCGGTGGCCAAACGATGGGTAGTGGAACGAAGCATTGCCTGGACGAACTATTTTCGGAGAATCGTCAAAGACTATGAGCATACAGCATCTTCTTCGGTCAGTTGGCTGTATCTGGCCAATAGCCAGATCATGTTACAACGAATCGAGACTTATTGCCAAAGATGATTTCCCAACATACTCTAAAGGCACACTTCGTTTAATATGAAAATGAATAAAGATGGGGGAATGGTAGCATTGAGATCGCTCACCTTTAGAAATGATCCTATATAATTATTGAACAAAAAAAGCTTGTTCTCAATAGGCTATACTAATTTTTTTTGATGCAAGACTTCAAAATAGAATACGCCCAAGTATATATATTGCATAAAATTAAATCAATCAGTATTGGTTAAATGAGGAAACAGCAAATATCCAGGCCAATTTAATTAGCCATAGAGCCATCTTTTAAAATTAACCATTTATATTTCTACTACTCTATTAGCTGTTTATCAAGGTCGATAATCTAAATGATTGTAGATGTTCCAACAAATAAACCCGTATAAAATTCTATACATTTACAACCTGGGGTTTATTACTTTTTGATCTATACTTATACATTTTTCTTCTAACAGGGTCTTCGATAAATGTATAGGTTAAATACGAAGCCGAAATGAGTAGAATTAGATAGCTATAAAAATGAGTGGTAGTTCTTAAACCAATATGTACCTTAGCAAGGGAAAAATTATAGATATACATAATTGGAAATTGTAATATAAAAATTGAATAACTGATTTCACCTAATTTTAATAAAACTGGGTTTGTCAATAATCTTGTTAAAAGCCATGTTTGAGAAAATGACGATAAACTAAGAATCATTAGTAAGAATAAACTTGAGAAAATCCAAAATCCATCAAACCAAGTATACTTAAAATATATGATCAAACTACATTGGACTATAATAGCAGGCAGGATAAGGGTTGAAAACCAGATATTTTTCTTTTTAAAATACTCATTATAAATAACAAAAAGTCTGCCGCCTACAATGCCCAAGGAAAAATTCAGCATTGTTTCAATAGGCGTTGGTAAATAATGGGGCAAATAGAAGTCTCCATATTTATACTGCATTAAATACAGGATTAATATGTGCAATCCCCATAAACCGATCAGCTGCTTGCCAGTTAGGGTAAAATATTTTAATAAAACAAACGGAAATAGGATGTAAAAAAAGACTTCAGCCGATAAACTCCAGGCAGCAGGATTTAGCATGTTGCTAGGCCAGTACCAGCCGTTCAATAAGGTAATGTTAAGTATATAATCTAACAAAGAAATATTCTTAACAAATAAGACCGACAGAATAAACGAAATAAAATAAATAGGATAAATTCTTGAAAAGCGTTTCCAGTAGAAATCGCCCGGTTTATTACTGCGAGCTCGGTTTGGGTAGTTTATGGTTAAAATAAAACCAGATAATATAAAAAAATACAGCACAGGAAGATTACCTACCTTGATTATATCTGCTAGCCATTGCCATTCAGAGATATAAAATGGGTAAACCTGATTATTAACAGCAAAGTGAAAAAAAACAATAACAATGGCCGCTACAAAACGGGTAAAAGTTAATTGATTAATAAGCATTATAAAAATCTAAAAATTAAACTTTCTCCATCCTAATTACAATTCATTAAAATTGAAAAATTCTTCATAACAATTTCTAATAATCCTTTTTTAGGCTAGCCCTCTTTAATCAAAAATTTTCAGGCGAAATACATATTATCAGTTTAAAATAAGTCTATTAAAATATAGGAACTGATTTAAGCTTTACCAGTTGATAGGGTTCTAGTCTGTCTATCTATAAACAGATGCTTTCTTTAATTCTATCAATAAAAGCATTCATTTGAGATATAATACAAGTAGACTTATAGTTTAAATAATCCTATAATCTAACCGCTTATCTGCCTTTCAGTGATACGGAAACTTAATATCCAGATTAGTCACTCTAGGCCATGAAGACCTTTTTTGAGGCAGCCAAATGTACTATTTTTTCGGATATGCGACTATAAAAAAAACTCCAAGCCTACTAGTATACTGATAAGCCGTTTACTACACGTCTCTTTTGATTGCTCATTGGCAATAAAGCGTTAGTTTATACCTATGAACGAAAATCGCTAAGAGTAATGACCGCCTAACCGCTGAGTTACGATAACCCCGCCGATTTAATTACTTAGCCCGTAAAGCATTCATCTCAATACCAATGGCCTGCATAAGCTGACTGGCATTGAAACTCTGACAAATCCCTTCGCGTAGCTTATAATCGAATATAAGTTCGCCGTCGTTTAAATCTGATTGAAAATGGTAGTTGCGGACAAAGTCATCCGCATCGGTAAGCTGGCCTAATTCCAAATCATGAGTCGAAACAAAACCCGACGCGGTTGTACGATGCAGTTGGCGAATGAGTGCTTCGGCCCCCCGATGCCGATCCGCCGAATTGGTTCCTTTCAGAATTTCGTCCAGAAAATAAAGCACAGGAATCTTAGTGGGTTGCTTCGTCAGTTGGATGAGCGTTTGCAATCGCTTCAGTTCAGCATAAAATGAGGATGTGCTTTCTTCCAGCGAATCCTGGGTTCGCATACTGGTAAACACCCGAACGGGCGAACACCAGAAACGTTCGGCACTAACCACAGCACCCGCTAGAGCCAATACAACATTAGCCCCAATGGTGCGCAGAAACGTACTCTTTCCCGACATATTGGAACCCGTAATGAGTATAGTTTTCCCTGATCCTGCCATTTTTAATGAATTAGCGATACTTCGGTCAGGAGGAAGTAAAGGGTGGGCCGCTGATGTAAAGTCCAAAATAAATTCGTCGTCAACGATATCGGGAGTGGTATACCCAGGATGAGCAAACGCAAAACCAGCCAGACTATTCAGGGCTTCCAGTTCACTGAGTGCTTCAAACCAACGGCTTAAGTCTGGACCATGAGTTTGCCGCCAACGTTCGAGTCGATATAGATACTGAATGTCCCAGAGTGTGGCGATGCCAAATAGAAGAAAGAAGTAAGGGTTACGTCGGTAATTTAGTCCTTCTGTTAGTTTCGCCAATGAACCAATGGCCTCCGACGCCAGTTGCTTGTCGGAAGTAAGCGCCTGACGAATGGCCCGAAGTCGAATGGCATCGCCTTTCAGATCCTCAGCCTGCTGAAATAAGCTCCGAAACGCCCGGAGTGCCGCTGCTATTTCGAACGTCTGTTCACTAACTTCCTTTGCCCGCGCTGCCGTCTGACTCAGAATAAATCCATGGGCTGCTAACGCGATTAAAACAAACATGCCAGGCAAATAGCCCGTGAGCCACGCAACAACCAAGCTTAGCGTAATGGCTGGAAATAAGAAGCGAACGATCTGCAAATAGCCTGGCAAGGGAATAATCGCTGCGGTAGCCCATTTTATTAAGGCCTCTGGCGATTGCCCCACTGTATCTTCAAGGTACGCCAACCCTTCAAATTTTTGCCGCCAGTCGATCTGAGCTTTCAGTTCATCAACTACCTGGTGGCGTAACCGAATGGCATCGGGCGATGAAGGGGCTTTGAGCCAGGCAGCTAGTCGGTTCTGGCCTTCGTACGTATGCGTCCGGTTTAGCAGACGAAACAGGGAGTGTTTTCCAAAAACATCCAGATCACCCGCATAGTAATGGGTCGAACTGGCAAACTGTTCGCCCGTTTCCGATCGAAGGTATTGCCGCTTAAGCCGTGTCGACTCGTCCTGATTAACAAATGCTAGCTTCTGATTCAGATCACGTTTCAGGCGAATTTCCTGATGCTTTTTTAGGAGGATCAGGAAGCCAATAATCCCGATTCCCATACTTGAAAAAGCGGCCAGATACTGATTCGTCTGTATGAATGCCCAGGTAGCTACAAGGCTACCGATAAACCATACAAGCCGCCAAAAGGCCAACTGGTTGAACTGGCGCTGGGCAGCTTGTGTGGCATTTGTGAACTGTTGCTGACGCTCGGTAAATAACGTTTCGGGATTCATTAGGTAACGCAGGCCATAACCCGCGAGTTTGGTAAAGACACGGGCACTAGTGGCAGAAACTCCCGCTTGAGGGCTCTTTTGCTGTACTACTTATTACAATCCTGACATACCCCCTGAATCAGAAGGTTCATTTCTTTACGATTGTACCCTTCAGGCAATGCGATTGTGGGAATCCTGACCTTATCTAAACAGGTCGTTTGCCCACAGGCTTCACATTTAAAATGAACGTGGTCGTGGTGGTGGTGACCATCGGAGCAGGTTTCACGACAGAGGGCGTATTTCGTGCCTCCTTCGTCGTCAAGGACTTTATGAAGCAACCCTTTGTCCAGAAAGGTACGAAGTGTACGGTAGATGGTCACTCGATCATGATCGGGGCCAAGGCCATTCTCCACATCGTTATGCGCCAGTGCATGACCGGCGTTCAGGAACAATTCAAGCACTTCTTCCCGACCCTGGGTATGCCGGAGGTTAAAGTCTTTCAGGGTTTTTGAAGCCAGAGTCATAGTGTTTAGCCGTCAATTGTTGGGTCATTTACGGAATGCCCTGCACTAGTTTTAATCAATCGGTTCGAACTGCAATTTAACCAGATTTGCATAGATACCGTCCTCCTGTAAGGCCAGTTCATCGTGGGTACCCGATTCGGCAATCTGGCCTTCCCGCAATACATATATTCGATCTACTTTTCGAATGGTAGCCAGACGGTGAGCGATGATGATTGTAGTCCGATTCTGCATAAGTTCATCAAGAGCCTCCTGCACCAGTTTTTCCGATTCTGCATCCAGCGAACTGGTTGCTTCGTCCAGAATCAGAATGGCCGGATCTTTCAGGATAGCCCTTGCAATAGCGATTCGTTGTCGCTGCCCTCCCGATAATTTTATGCCGCGCTCACCCACAACCGTCTGAAGCCCTTCTGGGAAAGAATCTATAAATTGAAGAGCGTTTGCTTTTCGGGCGGCTTCACGAACTTCGGCCTCGGTAGCACCGGGTTTGCCATACTGAATATTTTCGAGAATGGTGCCTCCAAACAAAATCACCTCCTGTGGTACCACGGCAATATTCTTGCGTAGTTCGGTGACATTGAATGTATATAAATCACGGCCATCAACCGTAATCTGACCACCACTGATTGGATAGTATCGCATCAGCAACTGAACAATCGTCGATTTGCCCGCACCACTCTGCCCAACCAGGGCAATCTTCCGCCCAGCTTCTACGGTAAGCGAAATACCTTTCAGAACAGGCACTTCAGGGCGGGAAGGATACGAAAAACGAACATCATCGAACTGCACTTTGCCTTGCAGGGGCACAAACAAAGGCAGCTCATCAGCCGCATTAACTTCTGAAGGTTCTTCCAGAATTTCCAGAATCCGCTCCGAAGCGCCTACCGTTTTCTGAACCTGCGCATACAGATCGCCCATACCCGCTACCGATCCTCCAATAAAGGCCGTGTAGAAAATAAACGTCAGAAGATCAGCAAATGGAATTTCGCCCGATTGTACCAGACTACCACCGTACCAAACGATACCCATAATCCCACCAAACATGGCGAAGATGATAAACGAAACAAATACCCCCCGAAAACGAGCCGCTTTAAGGGCAATAGTCACCATCTTTTGCAGCGCATTGCTGTATCGACCAATTTCCAGCCGCTCATTGGTAAAGGCTTTCACCACATTGACGGATTGCAGGGTTTCTTCTACAATCACACTAGCGGCTGCCAACTGATCTTGTGCCTGCTTCGACAGTCGACGGATGAATCGCCCGAAGAACATAGCCGCTACAATAATCACCGGGAACGTTGCCAGCATAAACAGGGTCAATTTCCAGGATACATACAGGATAAACAGCGTTCCGCCCACCAGCGTGGCTACCTGCCGGAACAGTTCGGCCAGGGTGATGGATAGAATATCCTGCAACTGCGACACATCGGCCGATAAACGACTCGTTAGTTCACCAACCCGTCGCTTTTCGAAAAAGGGAATCGATAAGGTGATGATTTTACTATACACTTCCCGCCGAACATCGGCCATTGAGCGCTCACTGACCTGGGCGAAAAAGTAAATGCGGAAGAATGAAAAAATAGCCTGCAACACCAGAATACCCCCAAACATCAGGATAACCTGATTCAGGGTGAACGGTGATTTTCCCTGAATAACACTGGTTACCTGACCAATCAGAGCCGGGAAACTTAGTGTGGTGGTGGTCGATAAGATCAGAAAAATGAATCCGATCACAAACTGCATCCGATAGGGTCGCACATACCGGAATACACGTAGCGCTTTTTTATAGTCGTCCCGGCTATATTTCTTTTTATCAATTTCACTGGCTTCCTCGCCAAAAGTCCGTCCCCGTTTTGCCATTTTATTTCTACTTCTAGCAATCCATTACCTCTATTCGTTAGAAGTTATCTAACCTATATGTAGTAGACGCAATACACTGCTTATTTACTCTTTTTGTCCTTTATAGCCTGATTGCTCAAAAATTTGCCGAGCATCCGCATTGCGCATCAAGTCGGCAATATTTACACTTCCTCGCTCATCATAAAACATACTCACAATGCGCCAGCCTACCCAGCGGCCAATGGCGCCTGGGCAATCTTTGCCGATTTCGGCTGTAAACGGCCGTTCGTTCAGATATCGTTGCTTTATTGCCGGATTTGTTTGGTATAACAACTGATTATCAATAAAATGCGCCCAAACTATATCCTGTGCATTAAACGTTTGTGTCAATTGTTTGTCTGTATAGCCGATAACCAGGCTATCGGCGGTGTTGGGCATCATGGTTTTGGTAAATACATACCCTTTGCCGTAGTAGACCATATCGGCCAGCATGGTCTGATCGGCGCGGTTCGTGGCATTGTATTTGTCGGAGAGGGCAAAGACAATAGCCGGTGCCAGATGGTCTTTATCGAATCGACGCAGGATGTATTGTGGATATTCGTTTGCCGGTGGCAGAAATTTGGCTTTAGGCCCAACGAAATAATCGAGGCCAATAACAATTAAGCTATCGGTAACGATCAGATCGGGGCCCATAAACCCCGTAACAACCGTTGCAATTTTGGGAGCGTGGAAGTCAGGAAAGTCTTTTTTAATGTTGGCAAAAGCTTCGCCCAGTTGCTTTCGTAAATCCGTCAGGTCACCAAATTCGGCCTGTATCTGACGATTGAATTCCGTGAGCGCCGGGTTTGTGATCCGATTGGTCAATTCATGAACAACAGATGTATCATTTCCGGCCCCATTCGCGTTAAAGTACAATTGAGCAACAGCCGGATTCCGGTTCAGTACAGCTCGAATGCTATCGGCAGATTGGCCGGAAAAGAGTTGCTGATCGAGCCGAATGATAGAAACGTCTTCGTTTTTTGTACACGAAGCCAAAAGTAATAAACAAAAAAGGCCGACGATGGCCGTTTGTATCCGCATGAAAATCATAGGTTTTCAATATAGAAAACGTGCAAAATTATGAAAAAAGTTGCAGGGTTTGGGCTGATTTTGGGTTTGCTGGTAGTTGGTAGTAGTTGGGCCCAATCTTCCTCACCAGCCCTTTACCGCATACGCACCAAAGAATCAAACGTAACCGAAAAGCGATTTCGTAAGATTCTGGGTGATAATTATGACGGGCAGGACCAGAATCGTCGTGATTACGACGATGATCGCAAACGCCGTCGCCGGCAGCAGAGCCAGTCTTCCGAAAACAATGGCTACGGCTCGGGCCCTGATTACCTCTGGACAACGCACCTCATCGAAATGAGCATCCGCTTTGCCCCTTCGCTGGACCTCAATACGGCCGAGGGTACAGGAAGCTATGCAGGTTTTCGCCCAAATGGAGCAGGGGTTCGAATGAGCGTTGGGCCTTCGCTCGATTACTTTTTTTTCAAAGATCGCTACGCATTTAGTTCAGGGCTTTGGTACACGATCAAACGGTCGGGCTTCCAGATGCCGGGTTCATTTGGCGAAACCCGTTGGAATCCAAGCGCACCAGAAAAAGAATCGGTCTATAACCTTCAGTACCTTCAGGTGCCCGTAACGGTAAAAATGTTTGCCAATAACATTGCACCCGACCTACGTATGTACGTACAGACGGGAGGGCTATTAAGTATAAAACTAGCCGAAAGAGCACTTGATCAGCCCCGAAATGGACTTTATATGGCCGAAACGGGGGGCGACCGTCGGCAGTATGGCTTTGGTGATGTTGAACTATTGCTGGGTGCAGGTGTCCAATATAAAATCAATCAGAACAATGCATTTAATCTGGGTATGACCTATCAGCGTGGGCTGATTGATATTGCCCGTGGCAGTGACTTGCTATCAAAAAGCCGGGTCGTTAGCCTGGAACTGGGCTTTAAGTTTTAACCCATAACGCGACCCCTGATCCACGTCACAGCCGCATTTCGATTCCCTTTTCCTGTAGATAGTTCTTTAAAGCTGGAATCTCGATTTCTTTGAAGTGGAAGATGCTGGCAGCCAATCCGGCATCAGCTTTTCCAGTCGTGAACACATCAACAAAGTGATCCATTGAACCGGCCCCGCCCGACGCAATCACCGGGATATTTGCCGTACCCGAAATTTGAGCCGTTAAGTCAAGGGCAAAACCAGCCTTTGTCCCATCGGTATCCATTGAAGTCAATAAAATTTCGCCCGCTCCCCGATCTTCTACTTCTCTGGCCCAGGCAATGGTTCGTAGGGCAGTGGGTTTGCGCCCGCCATGCGTATGAACGATATGCTCAAATCGGGAAGCATTTTCGTCCATCGCAATCCAACGGGTATCTATCGCCACGACTATGCACTGACTGCCAAATTCGAGAGCAAGCTGATTCACTAAATCAGGGTTACGAACAGCCGACGAGTTTATCGAAATTTTATCGGCACCAGCGTTCAACAGAGCCGAAACGTCTGCCACTGAAGAAATCCCTCCTCCTACCGTAAACGGGATGTTGATGGTATGGGCCACATTCCGCACAAGTTCGATTAGGGTTTTTCGCTCGTCGACTGTAGCCGTGATATCCAGAAAAACCAGTTCATCGGCACCTTGTTCAGCATAAATAGCCGCCAGCGCAACCGGGTCGCCTGCATCGCGCAGATTCACAAAATTTGTCCCTTTGACGGTTCGACCATCTTTTATATCAAGACACGGAATAATTCGTTTGGTGAGCATTAGTAAGAGGTAAATGCTTTGATAAACATGGTATTGTCTGGATTGTCGCTAACCTGAAATCCAAATTGTTTGTAAAGGCCGTGGGCATCGCGCGTAACGAGCATAATACGTCGTAAACCTTGTAACGGCGGGTAGGCCAGGATGTATGCCACCAACTGTTTCGATAAACCCTTGCCCCGGTGTTCGGGCAGAATGAATACATCGGCCAGATAGCCAAATGTGGCCAGGTCTGTTACCATACGGGCAAACCCAACCTGGTTGTCGCCCTGATAAACGCCGAAACATACGGAGTTGTCGATGGATCGCTGAACGATTTCTCGCGGAATATTCAGACACCAGTAGGCCTCTTCACTCAGAAATCGGTGAATAACGTCGATGTCCAGTTTGGTTTTGTCAGCACTAATGGTGTAGTCTTCGTTCATGATTATTGATTAGCAAACCGACTCAATTCTTTCAACGTTACGCGCCCTTCATAAATGGCTTTACCCACGATGACTCCGAAAACGTTCATATCGGCCAGCGTTTCAATATCAGCCATATTACTAACTCCACCACTGGCAATCACGTTTAGCTTCGGAAACTGGTCCTGAAGGTTTCGATAAAGTTCAAACGAAGGCCCTTGCAACAAGCCATCTTTGGCTACATCGGTGCTAATGACGTAGCTGATACCCTTCTCGACCCATTTTTCTACAAAATCATACACCCAAACCTCAGTAGCTTCTTCCCAGCCACTAACCGCTATCTTTTCATTCTTCGCATCGGCACCCAGAATAATGGCTTCGGAGCCATGACGCGAAAGCCACCGTTCCATCACTTCAGGTTGTTTGACGGCTATGCTTCCACCCGTCACCTGTTTGGCTCCGCATTCAAAAACGACCCGCAGATCGTCGTCTGATTGTACACCACCGCCAAAATCGATGTGGAGTTTGGTTTTGGAAGCAATCAACTCCAATACTTTCCAGTTGATGACTCTTTTCTCTTTCGCCCCATCGAGGTCAACCAGATGGAGTCGGGTTAAACCAGCATCTTCAAACTGTTGCGCCACCTCCAGGGGGCGGGCATTGTATTCTTTCTTCTGGTTGTAGTCGCCCTGCGTCAGACGAACAGCTTTGCCTTCAATGAGGTCTATGGCGGGTATAATGTGCATATGTAACGCGGACATCCTGCCCGCCTGGTATTATATCATTTGTAAGGTAAACTACGGCCAAAGGCAGGTACGCCAGCCCACTCGCATTCCATTACAATTTCAAAAAATTTTCCAGAATCCGCTGGCCAACATCCCCACTGATTTCGGCATGAAACTGAGCCGCATAGAAATTATCGCGGTGGAGCATGGCACTGAATGGTCGGACGTAATCACAGATGGCCGTTGTATCAGAACAAACTTCGGCAGCGTAACTATGCACGAAATACACATACGCATTTTCCGAAATACCTTCTGCCAGGGGGCCTTTTAGCTGATGAATACTGTTCCAGCCGGTATGGGGTACTTTAAAACCCGGTTGCCCATCTCCACGGTGGGTCGGAAACCGCCGAACATCGATATCGAAAATACCCATGCAGGTAGTGTTGTTTTCTTCTGAATACCGACACATCAACTGCATACCCACGCAGGTGCCTAAAACCGGCTGTTTCAGTGAAGGAATCAAGGTATCCAATCCGCGTTCCCGCAGATAAGCCATAGCGGTACTGGCTTCACCGACACCCGGAAAGATCACCTTGTCGGCCGAGCGAATTTCTGCTTCATCGTCTGTCAGCAAATAAGTGGCACCCAATCGCTCCAGGGCATACATAACCGACTGAACGTTGCCCGCGTTGTATTTAATTATGACCGTTTTCATATTAAAAAAGCCCGGCTCGTTAGCAGAACCGGGCTTTGTATATGTGGTTATCCGAATTGACGTTCCGAACTCACAAACAAACGCATCTTGTTCTGCTGCGTTACCGCCCAGAATGATGATGCCGATGATGTATTGCCTGTGAAATCATAGGGCAAAGGTAAAGGCTTGTTTCTTTAATTCAAAACAAGCTACCCTGTACAACTTTAGGCTGGAGCACCGGCTCACGCAAATGTAGTCCGCAGTGTTTGTTCAGCTCGCGAATCCAGTACAGAATCAGTTCGGGAGCCGTGTCATTATCACCACCGCCATGAATGAACAGGTAAGCCGTTTGCAGGCCCTTTTCAAACCAAGTTTTCAGCCGTTGAATCCAGGCGTCAGAACGTATGTAATCTGTAGGATGTCCCTCGTTGGCAATGAATCGGAGGGTTAATACAGGGCTACTTAGCCCCATGTGCAATACATCCCGTCGGCCAGCTACATCCGTGATTACAGCATGGCGTCGGAGTAAATAGAGCCGTTCGAGGGTTTGCTGCCAGATGCTTGCTTTGCTGAACCAGTCGGGGTGCCGAAACTCCACAGCCACGTCCAGTTCATCGGGCAGGCTTTTCAGATACGCTTCCAGAACTGGCCATTTGTCGGGCCCAAATTGGGGAGGAAGTTGCAAAAACGTCATGCCCAGAAATTCTTCGAGGCTAAATACGGCATTGACAAACTCTTCAGTCAATGCTTCAGTGGCCACCAACTGCCGCTCGTGGCTGATCACCTGTGGGAATTTCGGGCAAAAAGTAAATCCGCTGCGATCTAGGGAACCAGCCGCTTCGGCTTTCCATTTCTCTATCATACCCGCTGTAGGAATTTGATAGTGCGTCAGGTTCAATTCGATGGTATTGAATTGCCGGACATAATAATGCAGAAAATCGCGCTCTTTGGCTGTGGATGGATACACTTTCCCAACGTAATCTTTGTTAGCCCAGACAGGTCCCCCGATGAATACATTCGGATGCTGTGAAGGTTCAACGCTCGCCCAAATCTTAGCGTTAAAAGCCGAACCTGGTGGTAACGTAGGATTGATCGCGTCGAGATTATGTATTTTCCCAAATTCCATAGGCTTCTGGCTGACATATTGCAGTAAAACTGTCAAAGACAGGCTTTCGTTTTTTCGCCCTATCCAATTTAGCTAATTTTGCATTTTATCCATAATCCCAGTGTTGGTTTTTACTGTATAGTCACAAACGTATCTGAAAACCAGACTGAGTTTCATTGATTTTATGATTTCGAAGACATACGCCCCCCAGGAAATTGAAGAAAAATGGTATCAATACTGGCTTGATAACCAATTTTTCAAGTCTACACCCGACGAACGCGAGCCTTATACGATCGTGATCCCGCCACCAAACGTAACGGGTGTGCTGCACATGGGCCATATGCTCAACAATACCATTCAGGACGTTTTGGTCCGTAAGGCCCGTATGGAGGGGAAAAATGCCTGCTGGGTTCCCGGTACCGATCATGCCAGTATTGCTACTGAAGCCAAAGTAGTAGCCATGCTCAAAGAACGGGGCATCAACAAAACAGACCTCACTCGTGACGAATTTCTGGAATATGCCTGGGAATGGACGCACAAATACGGCGGTATCATTCTTAAGCAGTTGCGTAAACTTGGCGCTTCCTGCGACTGGGACCGAACCCGCTTTACGATGGAACCCGCCCTCTACGATTCAGTTATCGATGTTTTCGTTGATCTCTACAACAAAGGTCAGATTTACCGGGGTATCCGAATGGTAAACTGGGACCCGCAAGGTCGCACGGCCGTATCAGACGAAGAAGTTATCACGAAGGAAATCCAGCAAAAGCTGGTTTATATCCGCTATGAAATTGCTGGCAGTGCCGGACAGGACTCCATCACCATTGCAACCGTTCGTCCGGAAACGATCATGGCCGATGTAGCTATTGCTGTCAACCCAGACGATGAACGGTACAAGCATCTACATGGCAAAAAGGCCATTATTCCGCTCATTAACCGCGAAATTCCTATCATTACCGACGATTACGTCACGATGGATTTTGGAACGGGTGGCCTGAAAGTTACTCCTGCTCACGACCCGAACGACTATGCGCTGGGCGTTAAACACAACCTGCCGGTTATCGACATTTTGAACGATGACGGTACGCTGAACGAGAAAGCGCAGATTCTAGTTGGCGTAGATCGCTTTGCTGCCCGGAAAGCAATCATCAAATTGCTGGAAGAGTCTGGTAATTTGGTCAAAACGGAAGATTATAAGTCAAATGTGGGTACGTCTGAGCGGACTAGTGCCGTAATCGAGCCGCGCCTGTCGATGCAGTGGTTCCTGAAAATGGATGAATTGTCGAAACCAGCGTTTAAAAACGTTATGGACGACACCATTCAATTGGTACCACCCAAATTCAAGAATATGTACCGAGCCTGGATGGAGAACGTTCATGACTGGTGCATCAGCCGACAGCTTTGGTGGGGGCAGCGGATTCCAGCCTTTTACATGCAGGATGGAACGGTTATCGTAGCCAAAAACAAGCATGAGGCCCTGGAAAAAGTACAGCATGAAAAGCTACTTTTTGCCATGACTGAAGCCGATCTGACCCAGGACGAAGATGTGCTGGATACCTGGTTCTCATCGTGGCTTTGGCCTATGACCGTTTTTGATGGTCTGAAAGATCCGAACAACGCAGATATCAATTACTATTATCCGACAAACGATCTGGTAACGGCACCCGAAATTCTGTTCTTCTGGGTAGCCCGTATGATTATTGCCGGATACGAATATCGTGGCAAGGAACCGTTCAAGAATGTGTACCTGACGGGTATTGTTCGGGACAAACTGGGTCGCAAAATGTCGAAACAACTTGGTAATTCGCCCGATCCACTCGATCTGATCAATCAATATGGTGCTGACGGTGTTCGGACGGGTATGTTGTTCAGCTCGGCGGCTGGTAACGACCTGATGTTCGACGAAAAACTAGTTGAACAGGGCCGTAATTTCAGCAATAAAATCTGGAATGCATTCCGGCTGGTAAAAGGCTGGACAATTAACGACGAAAACGTTGAGGCAACACAACCCAACACGCTGCCCATTCAATGGTTTGAAGCGAAACTAAATGCAACGCTCATTCAGATCGAGGACGACTTCAGTAAGTTCCGTATTTCGGATGCGTTACAGGCCGTATATAAGCTCATCTGGGATGATTTCTGCTCACAATATCTTGAACTGATCAAACCGGGTTTTGAGCAACCCATTGATCGCGTTACCTACGATGCCACCATCAATTTCTTCGAACGGCTTATGTGCCTGGCTCACCCGTTCATGCCGTTTATCACCGAGGAGATATGGCAGGATATTCGCGAGCGTGAAACTGGAACTAGTATTTGCGTAGCCACCTTCCCAAAGGCTGGAGCCGTTGACCATCAAATCCTGGCTGATTTCGACACGTTGTTTGAAGTCGTTTCAAATGTGCGAAACATCCGAAATGCGAAACAAATTTCGCCCAAAGTAGCCCTGCCCCTGGCGATCAAAACTGTTTCGGCCGACCGATTCAAGCCCTTAGAACCCTTGATTTGTAAGATGGCTAATGTTGCCGAAGTTAGTTACGTTGATGAAAAAACGCAGGGTATTGCATTCCTGATCAAGAGCGACGAGTTTTTTGTGAATGTTGCAGGTGAAATTGATCTGGACCAGGAAATTGCCAACACCCGTAAAGAATTGGATTACAACATTGGTTTCCGCGACTCGATTTTGAAGAAATTATCGAACGAAAAGTTTGTTGCCAATGCCAAACCCGAAGTTGTTGATCGCGAACGGCAGAAACTCGCTGATGCTGAGGCTAAAATCCAGGCATTAGAACAACGAATGCAGTCGTTAGGTTAGCTTTATCATGACTAACTCTGGCATTTATTTCTCTAAAACTTACCGCCAGAGTTAGCGTATAATAAAATTTAACACGAATAATTAAAGCAATAATACAATTATTTGACCGAATAATTGTATTATTGCCCTCAAACACGACAACCTTTCTTCAATGAATAAGTGCATCTTTTTGGACCGGGATGGGGTTTTGAATGAGGACAGAACAGATTACGTCTATCGGGTCGAAGATTTTATCATTCCTGATGGGGTACCTGAAGCGCTGCGTTTATTGAAGGAAGCAGGCTATCTGCTCATTGTCATTACCAATCAGGCTGGTATTGCGAAAGGGCTTTACACCCGCGACGATGTAATGACCTGTTACAATTATTTGCAGGATCAATGCGGCAAGCTCATCGACGATATCTACTATTGCCCGCACCATCCCAAATACGATACTGAGTCGCTTACTCGTAAACCAGGCTCTTTACTTTTAGAAAAAGCCATTGCGAAATATAACATCCGGCCAGATGCTTCGTGGATGATTGGCGATGCTCCACGCGATATGCAGGCAGGTAAACGAGTAGGAGTACGTACCATCCGCATAGCTACTGAAGTCCAACCTTCGCCAGATGCAGACGGCCATGCAACCAATTTACTGGAAGCCTCGAGGTTTGTTTTGGAAAACGCTGCATAAGTGCGCTCCATAACCAAAGCGGGCCGGTTTCTTTAAAGGAACCGGCCCGCTTTTTCTATAAAAGTCTTTTAATTACGCCCGTACCTGCGAAGAAGCCGGTTTTTGCACACTACCATACGCTGGGCAATTTGCCTTCCGTGCACACGACCCTAATGACAATACTGCCAGAACAGAACCCAAGATTAGTAGTTTTTTCATGAAAATGCTCGTCAGAATGTTGGTATCACTGCAGATTTAGAACGAAAATAATGCCAAAAACTTTTACTTTACCCCTAGCGGGCGCTAATTTTCTTCTTTCATCAGCTCGGCTTCTTCCTGCCGTATTTCGGCTGCTTCAGTAGCTTCCAATTCGGTCATACCTGGTTCAGCACCACCAAAACCCAGAATCTTCAGCATCGTCTCACTATTTTGCTCAGGAGCGAACAAACGAGAGCGGAGGTTCCCCTGCTCATCTTTATCAACAATAACGTGCTGAGGAGCGGGAATCAGGCAATGCTGAATGCCGCCATAACCACCCAACGACTCCTGATAAGCTCCCGTATGGAATAAGCCAATGTACTGGTCTTCGGTATCCTGATCAAAAATTGGCAGGTACAAATCGGCACTATGCGCTTCGGTATTATAGAAATCATGCGAATCGCAGGTCAGACCGCCAAGATTTACTTTCTGATAGGGGTTATCCCAGTTATTTACCGACAGCATGATGTATTTCTGTCCCAGGCCCCACGAGTCGGGCAATTGTGTAATAAATGACCCGTCGATCATATACCACAACTCCTTATCGTTCTGTAGTTTCTGGTCGATGACTTTGTAAATTACTGCCCCGCTTTCGCCAACCGTATACGAACCGAATTCTGTGAAAATATGTGGGACCGGAACATTGTTCTTATTACAGATCCACTGAATGCTTTCCACAATCTGGTCGATCATGGCCTGGTAATCGTATGTGAACTGGAACGAGGTCTGAATGGGCATCCCACCGCCTATGTCGATCGAATCCAAGTCTGGACACATTTTCCGCAGTTCACAGTATTTATACATGAACCGGCTCAATTCACTCCAGTAATAGGCGCTATCTTTGATACCTGTATTAATGAAAAAGTGTAGCATTTTCAGCTTAAACTTTTCATTAGGCTGGATTTTGGTCCGGTATAATTCGTTTACATCGCTATACCGAATACCTAACCGGGACGTATAAAACGCAAAATTAGGTTCTTCGTCAGTAGCAATCCGAATACCCAGGTTCACACTTTCAGCAGTTACCGAATTTTCGTAAGCTTCGATTTCCTTGAGGTTATCAAGTACCGGAATGCAGTTGGAAAATCCTTCGTTGATAAGCTCGCTGATGTACTGTGTATATAATGGGCGTTTGTATCCATTACAAACGATATACGTGCTTTTGGAAATTTTACCCATCTTAAACAATTCCCGAATAATGGGAATATCGTAAGCCGACGAGCTTTCAAGATGGATGTTGTTCTTCAGGGCTTCTTCGAGCACAAACCGAAAATGGGACGACTTCGTACAATAGCAGTAGGTATAGCTCCCCTTATAATTGTACCGTTTCATCGCATTTTTGAACAGGAGCTTGGCATGTTCAATATGCTCCGTGATTTTCGGTAAATACGTTAACTTTAAGGGTGTACCGTATTGCTTGACAATGTCCATCAGCGGGACATTATTGAACATCAGTTCGTTGTTCTCGACGTTGAACTCCCGCGTCGGGAATTCAAATGTCTGGTCAATCAGATCATAGTAAGTCTTCATCCCTACGTTCGGCGCATAAAATAGGCTTTCCGCTGTGGCGGTTGTGGTTATAAAAAACAGGCGCGAATTTGACTCCGAAAATTGGGCTTTCCAAGTAAGTATATCCGCAAGGTATTCAACGAAAAACAAATAGCTTTGATTCGATAATCACAGAAATTTAACAGGATGTAGTTTAGCTTGGTTTATCCACTTGCTAAGTTCATCAGGCAAACCAAAAAGAAACTGTACTTTTGCTTCTCTACACTGACTGATTTTCAAATGCCCCAGTCTATTCATTTTATTTCTATTGGTGGCAGTGCCATGCATAATCTGGCCCTGGCCCTACATCAACAAGGTTATACCGTTACCGGCTCCGACGAAACCATTTATGAACCATCACGGACTCGCTTAGAGAAACAAAACTTATTACCTGCTCAAACCGGATGGTTTCCTCAGAAAATTCATAGTGGCCTTGATGCAGTCATTGTTGGCATGCATGCTCGACGGGACAACCCTGAACTCACTAAAGCACTTGAATTAGGTTTACCCATTTATTCTTATCCCGAATTTATTTATCAACTAAGTCGGCAAAAGCAGCGGGTAGTCATAGCCGGTAGTCATGGAAAAACTACCATAGTGGCCATGATTTTACACGTTTTAAAGCATTACAATCGAGAATTTGATTTCTGGATTGGGGATCCTATCCAAGAATTCGACACCACAGTCAGGCTTTCATTGACAGCCCCATTGATCATTATTGAAGGGGATGAATACGCATCGTCACCTATCGACTCACGACCAAAATTTCTGGCTTTTCAACCTCACATAGCCTTAATCAGTGGAATTGCCTGGGACCATATTAATCTTTACCCTACCTGGGACGAGTACGTTGACCAGTTTGAGTCTTTAGCCGAAGCTATGCCTAAAGCAGGCATTTTAATTTTTGATGAGTCGGACGATATGCTCGACGTAATTGGTCAAAAAGAGCGCGACGACATTACGAAAATTCCCTATTTACCACACCCTAGCGAAATTGTTAACGGAGATACATTCCTTCTAACAAAACAGGGGAAAAGGGTTCCTACTAAACTGTTTGGCCAGCATAACATGAAGAATATCTCTGGAGCAATGACCATATGCGACCGTATTGGCCTAACCGAAGAGATGTTTTATGAAGCCATTCCCAGTTTTAATGGAGTAAGTAAACGCTTAGAGAAGATTGCGGAATCTACCGATCGAATTGTATTCAGAGACTTTGCCCACTCACCTGCCAAAGTAGAAGCAACGACAGAAGCTGTAAAGCAACAATATCCTAAGAAGAAACTATTAGCCGTAGTTGAGCTTCAATCCATTGATAATGCGAATAAATCGTTTCTAGATAAATACAAAGAAACAACCGACGCTGCCGACCAGGTTGCAATTTTTATACATCCCATCTCAACCGATTCGAGCGATCCATTAACAACATCCGACATACAGAAAGCTTTTGATAACCCTTCCCTTCAGGTTTTCACGGATTCGGCGGCTTTACAAGACTATCTACTACACGAACGGGATACCAGTCATATCTTTCTTTTCATGAGCTCAGAAACTTTTGGCGGTCTTGATCTGACTAACCTGGCTCAAAAACTGATCTAATCACTTCGTTCTCATTTTCAGAATCTACACAATCCCTATGCAAAGCCTTGTTGTCTATTGTGCTTCAAGCCCAGGTACTAATCCAATTTATAACGAAGTAGCATCTGAACTCGGCAAAAAAATGGCGGAACAGAATATTCGGCTGATTTATGGAGGGGGAGGATTTGGTCTGATGGGCGATGTAGCCAATGCTGTTTTACGAAATGGAGGTACCGTAACGGGTATTATTCCGAATTTCCTGGCCGATTTAGAAGTAGCTCATACAACGCTAACGGAACTTCACTTTGTAGAAACCATGCATGAACGCAAGTATAAAATGGTTCAACTAGCTAAAGGGGTAGTGGCTTTGCCTGGAGGTTATGGAACCCTCGATGAATTGTTCGAAATTTTAACCTGGCGCCAACTAAAACTCTACGATGGCCCTGTAGCTGTGATTAATATAAATGGCTTTTACGACCTTTTATTCCAACAGTTGGACCGAATGGTAGCCGATGGCTTTTTAAAAGCTGAGAATCGATCTTTACCGCTTATAGCGAATTCTGTGGATGAAGCTCTTCAACTAATAAACGAGTATTGGGCCAAAGTTTGAATGGTTGGAAACTAGCTGTAAAACAAAAATGCCATCTTCTGAGAAGATGGCATTTTACGTGCCTCATTGGCAATTTCATTCAGGTGGCACCTACCTACTCTCCCGCTTGTGACAGCAGTACCATCGGCAGTACGGGGCTTAACGGCTCTGTTCGGGATGGAAAGAGGTGTTCACCCGCCTTAACAGCACCAACCTGAGTGACTCATTTGACTCGATGAGTCAGTTTCTTAAATTCTTTTTCCCCACAAAGAGAGTTTGATGCTTACCAATCTAATATCGACTCAATGTTATAGCTTAATTAGTTCATAAAGAAGTGAAGCGCACACGCTGTTGGGGCCATTAGTACGGCTCAGCTTAACGCATCTCTACGCCTACACCTGCCGCCTATCAACGTCGTCGTCTACAACACCCCTACTAAGGAACACTCATCTTCAGGCCAGTTTCGCACTTAGATGCTTTCAGCGCTTATCTGATCCGTACGTAGCTACTCGGCCGTGCCTGCGGCCAAACAACCGACTCGCCAGCGGTACGTCCATCCCGGTCCTCTCGTACTAAGGACAGATCCCGGCAGTATTCCAACGCCCACCACAGATAGGGACCGAACTGTC
>NZ_KB893220.1:0-16931 GCF_000374025.1 Spirosoma panaciterrae DSM 21099
AACGGGAACGGCACGGGTACACCGGGCGATACCAACCCGGCCACCGACGAGGACGACGAGGACCCGGCCATCATCTACGTACAACCCTGTACGGTGGGGGCCAACCTGCTGACCACCGAAGCCCACTGCGGCAAAGCCGATGGCCGGGCGACGGTGACAGTCAACACGGGCACAGCGCCTTACACCTATGCCTGGAGCACAGGGGCCAGCACCTCGGTGGTGACGGGCCTGAGTGGAGGCCAGACCTTCACGGTGACGGTGACCGACGCCAACGGGTGTCAGGATGTGCTGGTGGGCAGTATCCAGAGCACGGGAGGTCCTTCCCTGACGGCGACGGCCACAGCGGCCAGNTGCCAGCAGGCGACGGGCAGTGCGACGGTGAGTGCCAGTGGGGGCACGGCNCCCTACAGTTACCTGTGGAGCACGGGAGCGACGACGGCCACGCTGAGCAATGTAGCNTCGGGGACTTACACGGTGAAGGTGACCGACGCAGCGGGCTGTATCAGCTCGGTGGCGGTGATTGTGCCATCGAGCAGTCCGATCAGTGCGGTGGCTACACCGACCTCGGCGAGTTGTTTAGGAGCCAACGGGGGNGTAACCCTGGTGGTGAGTGGCGGCACGGCTCCCTACAGCTATGTNTGGGACAATGGAGCCACCACCCAGAACCTGACGGGCGTCGCGGGAGGCACCTACAAAGTGAAAGTAACGGATGCGTCTGGCTGTACGGCGGTGGCGACGGCGGTGGTACCCACCACGGGTGGCCCGTCGGTGAGCGGCACGGTGGTGAACCCCTTGTGCTACGGCACCACCACAGGCAGCATCAGTGTGCAGGCCAGCGGAGGCAGTGGTGCATACAGTTATCAGTGGGATAACGGNGCGACGAGCCAGACGCTGAGCAATGTACAGGCGGGTATTTATAGTGTAGTGGTAACGGACGGTGCGGGTTGCCGGAGTGGCGCGAGTTTCACGCTGGTGGCGCCGAGCCGGATCGTAGCCGATATTCAATCGTTGTCGGCGGTGTGTAACGGACAGGGTGTTGTCACGGGTGGCACGGTACAGGTGGTGAGTGTAGTGGGCGGTACGCCAGGCTACAGCTACCTGTGGAGCAATGGTAGTACAGGCACGAGCCTGACGAATCTGGCGGCAGGCACCTACTCGCTGACGGTGACCGACAGCAAGGGTTGTATCGCCGTAGGACAGGCCGTGGTCGATACCTGGCCAACCTGCGCCAAAGCCAGCTTAGGCGACTATGTGTGGTTCGATACCAACAAAAACGGTCAGCAGGACGCCAATGAGACGGGTGTGGCTAGTGTAACAGCGGTGTTGTACAACGCCACCACCAACCAGCCCATTAGCACTACGTTGACCGATGCCAACGGCAAATACTTATTTACGAATTTAGATCCAGGCAGTTACTACGTAAAGTTTACGGCTCCTTCGGGTATGACCTTCACGACGGCCAATGTGGGCAATGATGCCACCGACAGCGATGCGGGCGTAGGCGGCCAGACGGGTGTCTACAGCCTGACCGCAGGTCAGCAGGACCTGACGGTGGATGCGGGTCTGATTCCGCTGCCAGCCTCTTTAGGTGACTACGTGTGGTTCGATACCAACCAGAACGGCCAGCAGGACCCCACCGAGACAGGGGTAGCCAGCGTAACCGCCATACTCTACGACGCCGTGAGCGGCACCATCGTCAGCACCACGGTGACCGATGGGCAGGGCAAATATCTGTTCATCAACCTGGACCCCGGCAGCTATTATGTGAAGTTCACTGCCCCAACGGGTACGACCTTCACCACGGCTAACGTGGGTAATGATGCTACCGATAGTGATGTAGCAAGTCTGACAGGCCAGAGTGGCAGCACGGGTGTCTACAGCCTGACGGCGGGTCAGCAGGATTTGACGGTGGATGCGGGTCTGATTCCATTGAAAGCGGCCTTGGGCGACTACGTCTGGTACGACAACAACAAGAACGGCCAGCAGGATCCTGGCGAACCCCCGGCGGTGGGTGTGACGGTAACGCTCTACAACGCCACCACCAACCAGCCCATTAGCACCACGGTGACCGACGGTACAGGGCATTACCTGTTCCCTAATCTGGACCCGGGCACCTACTATGTGGTGTTTACGGCACCGAGCGGAGCTACCTTCACCACGCCTAACAGTGGCAACGACACGACCGATAGCGATGCGGGTGTGGGGGGTAAAACGGGCAACTATACGTTGGTAGCGGGTCAGGTTGATCTGACGGTGGATGCGGGTCTGATTCCTCAGTGTACCAGCCCCAACTGTTTCACGATCAACGTGAAGTAGTAACCTGTTTTGCTATCTGACAACGCCCTAGCTAGGAGTATAGGCGTTGTCAGATAGCCGAATGGATAAGGACCGATAAAATCTATTGCGTATATAAATAACCGTTAGGAAAGGTCAAAATGATAACAGCCTATAGGGCCTTTCTTGTGACCACCTAACCGCTAACGAATTAACCGATTGCCGCTATGAATTTTTTATTAAGTAAACGGACTTATTGGAAGTACGCATTGAGTAGTTTCTTTCTCTTGATGAGCGGTAGCGTTGAGTTTGCTCACGCTACACCCAGCTCTGGTGGCTCGCTTGACAATTCCTGGCTGTTGCCTTGTAAACAACTTGTGAGTTGCGCACATCTACGACCAGATAACGTACGAATACGGGGGCAATCGGAGTTCTGCCTCCGGTTAGTTTCAGGGAATCAGGATAATGTCGACCGGGACGATGGACTTCGATGGTCCGCCCACTGGTCAGAACGTCTGAAGACGCCCGAATACGACTCAACACCTTGGCTACCGAGCTACCATCAGATTTACTTAATCCACTGTAATCAGCGAGTTGCCTCGCCTGACTCTTACTCACTAACAGAACGATGACCATGCAGAATGTATACATGAGAATTGAACGAAAACCGATCTGGCCGTACCTGCTGCTGGGTTTGTTGCTGTGGGTGGCCACAGCCAGTGGTGTTTGGGCTCAGGTGAGCGGAAAGGTCTATCAGGACTTCAACGCCAACGGCGCTCAGGGTACGGCTTCGCCCAACAACGAGCCGGGTTATGGGGGCATCACGGTCAAAGCCTACAATGCCGCCGGAACCCAGGTAGCAACGACCACGACCGCTGCCGACGGCACCTATACCTTAACGGGTGTGACGGGGCCAGTGCGGGTGGAGTTTACGGGCTTGCCAGCCTATTACTACAGCGGCCCGGTAGGATCCCAAAACCAGACCTCGGTGCAGTTTGTGACGGGTCCGGCGAGTAACGTCAATTTCGGGATCAACTACCCGGCCAACTATTGTCAATCCAATCCCAGTCTAGCTACACCCTGTTATCTGAATGGGGTGGCCAGTGGCACTGGGGATGTGCTGGTGAAGTGGCCGTATAGTAATAGTGGAACATCAGGGACTAAAACCCATCTGGCTTCCCAAACGGATATAGGGTCAGTTTATGGGTTGGCCTATGACCGAACAGGTAAGCAGTTGTTCAGTAGTTCATGGCTGAAGCGGCATGTTGGTTTACCCGATCTGAACAACGATGGCAAAGGGGATTTGGGGAATATTTTTGTGACCAATACGACGACCAATACGACTAGTTTATGGCTGGATCTGACCACATTAGGTATCAACTTTGGCAGTATTGCCAATGATGCAGGGCGAGGGTTAAGTGGGTTGACTCAGCCTGCCAATGATGCTACTACATACCCATTGATAGGAAAACTTGGAATCGGTGATATTGATTTGTCGGATGATGGGAAGACATTATATCTAACCAATCTGTATGACAAGAAGCTTTACGCAATAGATGTAGCTAGCAAGACGCTGATCAATAGTTGGGCCATACCACAGACCTGTAATAACAATGAGGTGGTGAATATGGGTTTGAAATATTATCAGGGAAATCTCTATATAGGACAGGTATGTACAGCCGAAACCTCACAAAGTCTTGCGGATTTAAAAGGAACAGTATATAAGTTTGATGGGACTACATTTACTCCTGTGTTGTCAATCCCTTTGAATTACAGTAGAGGGTATGTTTGGGATAATTGCAAAACCAATAAATGGAATCCATGGTCATCCACATTTCCAACTGGATGTAGCAGTAATAATTCTGTAGTAATTTATCCTCAGCCTATCTTGAGCGATATCGAATTTGATCCTGTAACGCAGAATATGATTATAGGATTTCGAGATAGATTTGGTGACCAAGTAGGCTTTAACAACTATCCGCTCTCTGGTACAAGTGCTTACCAAGGTATGGCAGGTGGAGATATCTTGGCAGCTTCATTTAATGCAAATACAAATCAATATGTACTCGAGAATAATGGAGCCGTAGGCAATTTAGTATCCACTGGTGGGGGTAATAACCAAGGTCCAGGGGGGGGGGAGTTTTTTTATAAAGATAATTTATTTAATGCCTTTGAAAATCACCAGGAAATAGCTATGGGCGGGCTTAGCGTACTACCAGGAACGAATGAGGTAGTAACAATAGCAATGGATCCCTATAGTGCGAATTCTGGTGGAATTGTTAAATTTAATACCCAGACTGGGACTGATAACAGCAGGTTTCAAATATTCATTGATCCAAACCCTGGTACTTTCGGTAAAGCCAACGGTTTAGGCGATCTCGAACTGCTTTGTGACCCGGCTCCCATTGAAATCGGCAACCGGGTTTGGAAAGATACCAACAACAACGGTATCCAGGACCCCGGCGAGCCAGCTCTGGCTGGCGTAACGGTTCAACTGACCAATGCCAGTGGGACCGTGATCGCTACGGCCACCACCGATGCCAACGGGAATTATCTGTTCTCCTCGGCCACCACCGGTACATCAACGGCCAGTAGCATTTATAGCCTGTCTTTACTCAATAACACCAACTATTCGTTGAAGATCAGTGCGCTGGGCAGTGATCCGTCCGTGTCGGGCTTAACCCTGACGGGGGTTACGATTGCGCCGGGCGAGACGTCAGGTGCCAACTCAGGCACTACTATCAACAACAACGATGCGTTTGTGAGCAATGGTGTGCCGACCATCAATCTGACGACGGGACCCGTGGGGGCCAACAATCATACCTATGATTTTGGTCTGACGGCCACGCTCCCGGCTTCTTTGGGGGACTACGTCTGGTTTGATACCAACAAAAACGGTCAGCAGGACGCCAGTGAGACGGGTGTGGCCAGTGTGACGGTGGTGCTCTATAATGCCACCACCAACCAGCCCCTGAGCACCACGCTGACCGACAGTCAGGGCAAATACCTGTTTACCAACCTGCAACCGGGCAGCTACTACGTGAAGTTCACGGCCCCCTCGGGCATGACCTTCACCAGTGCCAACACGGGGCCTGATGCCACCGACAGCGATGCGGGCGTAGGTGGCCAAACGGGTGTGTACAGCCTGACGGCAGGTCAGCAGGACCTGACGGTAGATGCGGGACTGATTCCGCTGCCAGCCTCTTTAGGCGACTACGTGTGGCTGGATACCAAACAGAACGGCCAGCAGGATGCGGGTGAAACCGGGGTGGCCAGTGTAACGGCGGTGTTGTACAACGCCACCACCAACCAGCCCCTGAGCACCACGCTGACCGATGCCAACGGCAAATACTTATTTACCAATCTGGACCCGGGCAGCTACTACGTGAAGTTCACCGCCCCATCGGGCATGACCTTCACCAGTGCCAACACGGGACCGGATGCGACCGACAGCGATGCGGGGGTAGGCGGCCAGACGGGTGTCTACAGCCTGACGGCAGGCCAACAGGATCTAACCGTCGATGCAGGACTAATTCCGGTTTCGACGCCCTGCGTACCGGCCAGCTATACCCTGTGTGGTGCGAAGACCTCCTTTACCCTAACAACAGGCATGGGCTATACCAACGTGCAGTGGTACAAGGATGGGGTAGCCATACCGGGGGCGACCGCTACAGATTACGTAGCGACTCAAACTGGACTTTATAGCTACACGGCTACCGATGCTGTAGGTTGTAATGGTGCAGTGTGCTGTCCCATCAGCATAACTAGTTGTGCCAAAGCGAGCTTAGGCGACTATGTGTGGTTCGATACCAACAAAAACGGTCAGCAGGATGCGACCGAGACGGGTGTGGCCAGTGTGACGGTAACCCTCTATGATGCCACGACGAATCAACCGCTGAGCACTACGCTGACCGATGCCAATGGCAAATACTTATTTACGAATCTGGACCCGGGTAGCTACTATGTGAAGTTCACTGCCCCATCGGGTACAACCTTTACGACGGCCAACACGGGCCCGGATGCCACCGACAGCGATGCAGGGGTAGGTGGTCAGACGGGTGTATACAGCCTGACGGCGGGTCAGCAGGACCTGACGGTGGATGCGGGTCTGATTCCAGTGGCCTTCGACTTAGCGTTGACCAAGAAAGTAGCGGCAGGCCAGAACGCGGTCATCAAACCGGGTAGCCAGGTGACCTTCACCGTGACGGTCTACAACCAGGGCGGGCAGTCAGCCTACAATGTGCAACTGACCGATTATATTCCTACCGGGCTGACCCTCAACGATGCCAACTGGACCCAGTCGGGCAGTCTGGCCACGCTGAAAACGCCGATTGCCGGACCGCTGACCGCAGGCAGCAGCACGACGGTCAACATCACCTTCACGGTGAATGCCGGGGTGAGCGGACCGATTATCAACAAGGCCGAGATCAGCAGTGCCGACAACGACACCGATCCGACCAACACCCCACCCACCGATGTGGACAGCAAACCCGACCAGAACCCCACCAACGATGCGGGCGGCACGCCTAACTCAGGCAGTGATGACAGCATCAACGGGAACGGCACGGGTACACCGGGCGATACCAACCCGGCCACCGACGAGGACGACGAGGACCCGGCCATCATCTACGTACAACCCTGTANACGAATCTGGCGGCAGGCACCTACTCGCTGACGGTGACCGACAGCAAGGGTTGTATCGCCGTAGGACAGGCCGTGGTCGATACCTGGCCAACCTGTAACGTATGTACGCCACTGGGCCTGAACACGGGCACCACGCTGGCCCTATGCGGTCAATCCAACGGTATTGCCACCGTCGTGGTGAATGCCGGTAGCGGTACAGCGCCCTATAGTTACCAGTGGACTAACGCGGCCGGAACGGTTGTTAGCTCCAGCAGTGTGGCGCAGGGCCTGGCAGCGGGTATCTATACGGTGACCGTAACGGATAGCAAAGGCTGTACGGGTCAAAAACAGGTGACCATTGGCTCGACCAGTGCACCCGTCATTGTGGCCCAGGTCAATTCGACCAGCTGTGGTCTGGCCAATGGTAGCGCCAGCGTACAGGTGACCAGCGGTAGTGGCAGCTATACCTACCAGTGGACGACCAGCACCGGCACGGTGGTTGGTACCACGGCTAGTATCGCTACCTTGAGTGCGGGAACCTATATGGTGAGTGTAGTGGACGCCAACGGCTGTAGCAGCATGACCAGTGTGGTGGTGGGCAACAGCACTCCGCTGAATGTGACCGCCACAGCGCAGAATGCGGCCTGCGGCCAGGCCACGGGTTCGGTGAATGCGCAGGTCAGCGGGGGTAGCCCGGCTTACAGCTACCAGTGGCGCAATGCCGCCGGCAGTGTGGTGGCTACCAGTCAGAACCTGACCAACGCTTTACCCGGCAGCTACACCGTCATCGTGACGGATGCCACGGGTTGTACGGCGCTGGCTTCGGCCAACATCAGCAACGTGGTTGGGCCTCAGGTGAGCGGTGTACCCACCAATGTGAAGTGCTACGGCACCCAGACGGGCAGCGTAGTCTTGACCGTAACGGGCGGCACCTCACCCATCGGCTATCAGTGGAGCAACGGAGCCACCACCAAAGACCTGACCAATGTGGGAGCGGGTGTCTATACGGTAACGGCTCGGGATGCCAACGGCTGCGTGGCGGTACAAAGCTTTACCATTACCCAGCCTACCGAGATCGCAGCGGTGTTCCAGCCAACCTATCCGACCTGTACCAATCCGTCGGGCGGTAGCCTGAGTCTGGTGAGTATCAGCGGAGGTACGTCTCCCTACAGCTATACCTGGAGTACGGGCGCTATGACGGCGAGTATCAATGGCCTGAGTGGGGGCACCTACACCCTGACCATCAAAGATGCAGTGGGCTGTATTGCCTCCCCACTAGCGGTGTTACCAACCCCGACGGGCTGTAGCGGCTTCGACCTGGCGTTGACCAAGAAACTGGCGACGGGTCAGAGTTCGGTCGTGGTAGCAGGCGGCAGTGTTACCTTCACCATCGCGGTGATCAACCAGGGAGGTGTGGATGCGACCAACGTGCAGGTGACGGATTACATTCCGGCTGGCCTGACGCTGAACGATGCGGCATGGACGGCAGTGGGCAGCAAAGCGACGCTCAACAGCGTGATTGCCAGTCTGCCGGCGGGTCAGACCACCACGCGCAACATCACCTTTACGGTAAGCCCCACGTTTGTCGGCAGTCTGACCAACGTAGCCGAGATCAGCAGTGCGAACAATCCGCAGAACCTGCCTGACAAGGACTCTACGCCGGACAATGATCCGACCAATGACGGCACACCGGTGAACGACGACGTGACGGGGGATCACAAGAATAACCCCTCCCAGGATGAGGACGATTCTGACCCCGAAGTGATTACGGTCGTTCCGACTCCGGTGTTTGACCTGGCGTTGGTGAAGAAGCTGGCTACGGGTCAGTCGGCCAACGTAACGGCGGGTAGCAGCGTGACCTTCACCATCACGGTCTACAACCAGGGCAACGTGGATGCGACCAACGTGCAGGTGACGGATTATATCCCAACGGGGCTGACGCTGAACGATGCCAACTGGACGGCCAACGGTAGTCAGGCAACGCTCAACAGCGTGATTGCCAGTCTGCCAGCGGGTCAGAGCACCACCCGCAACATCACCTTCACGGTGAGCCCGACGTTCGCTGGTGGTAGCATTACCAACGTGGCCGAGATCAGCAGTGCCAGCAATGTACCGGGTCTGCCCGATAAGGACTCTACGCCGGATAATGATCCGAACAACGACGGTACGCCGGTCAATGACGACACCACGGGGGATCATAAGAACAATCCCTCGCAGGATGAGGATGATTCTGACCCTGAGGTGATCAATGTCACTCCGCTGAAGGCTGCCCTGGGCGACTACGTCTGGTACGACAACAACAAGAACGGCCAGCAGGATCCGGGCGAACCCCCAGCGGTGGGTGTGACGGTAACGCTCTACAACGCGACTACCAACCAGCCCATTAGCACCACGGTGACCGACGGTACAGGGCATTACCTGTTCCCCAATCTGGACCCGGGCACCTACTATGTGGTCTTTACGGCACCGAGTGGGGCTACCTTCACCACGCCCAACAGTGGCAACGACACGACCGACAGCGATGCGGGCGTGGGGGGCAAAACGGGCAACTATACGTTGGTAGCGGGTCAGGTTGATCTGACGGTGGATGCGGGTCTGATACCCCAGTGTACCAGCCCCAACTGTACAACCAACATCACGGTGAAGTGAAACTAATTTCTGGTTAGCCTGCCAACGGCTTAGGGATAGCTATGTCCTAAAGGCCGTTGGCAGACTCCAGAAAAGCAAAAAGCTAGTAGCTATACGAGAAGAATTTCTGCGCGTATATATAGATCCGTTAGTTGCGAAAGGCGCAAATATACTTGTAACGTGTATGAACAGAACGCTAACCATAACCCTGCTTTTTTGTGGGCTGAGTAGTTGGGCAGAGGCTCAACTCTCCTTCCGCAATACCTCGTCTACGCTACCTGGAAGTAGCTTCCGGGGCCTGTGGACCAAAGCGGTGGTAGACGTCAATGGCGACGGACGGGATGATATTGTTCGAACCCGATTCCCCTCAAGCGATTTATTTGTGGTTTACCAGCAGGCCAATGGGAGCTTTCGGTCTGACTCTCTAAGGCAGTTGCCTGCTATTCCGCTCTCGACGGTAGTGGGCGATGTAAACCGCGATGGCCGGAATGACATCCTGACGGGGGGCAACAATGATGGCATTACAATTCACTACAATCAGGGTAGCAACTTCACAATGGGGCGCATCGAGAGTCCGCTGATTCTGATGCAGGCGGCCACACTGTCGGATATGAACCGGGATGGCTGGCTGGATTACGTGGCCCTCAACGATGTGGGGCTGAACCAGATCTGGAAGAACGACCAGACAGGGCACCTTCAGACGGTTAGTAACTGGATCGATATGCGGACGGTACCAACCTCGGATAACTCAGGTAGTTATGGGCTGGTGTGGTCCGACATCGACAACGATGGCGACCTGGACCTGTACATTGCCCGTTGTTCGCATTTTGCGATGGGCCCCGAAAATGCAGGTGACCCACGCCGGATTAACCAACTCTTCATCAACCACAGCTACGACCGCATCAACGGTCAGATCGTAAAAAATACGAAAGATTTTAATGCAGACCCCACGGGCTGGTTTACCGAGGAGGCAGCCGCCTATAACGTAAAAATTAGTGGTCAGTCGTGGACGGCAGACTTTGCCGACATCGATAACGATGGCGACCAGGACCTGCTGGTAACTAACCACGAAAGCCCAACGATGCTACTGGAAAACGACGGAGTCGGTCATTTTACGGACATTACTACCCTAAGTGGGCTGGATGGGCTGGGTAAGCCCTTGCAGGGCATCATGCGGGATTTCGACAACGATGGTTATGTGGATATACTGATCGCCGGATCGACCGAAGGTCAACTCTGGCTCAACAATCATAATAAAACATTTCGGCGGTTGGTAACGCCTTTCGATGCAACCCAGATGCAGTCGTTTGCGGTAGGTGATCTGAACCACGATGGGTTTCTGGACGTGTACTCGTCGTATGATCCCAATGGGTCACTGACTGATAAACTGTGGCTGAACAACGGCAACAGCAATCACTTTTCGGCCATCACCCTGCTGGGTAGTGTGTCGAACAAGAATGGGATTGGCGCCCGGATTACGCTGTATCGGGACGATGGAAGTATTCAGGTTCGTGAAGTTCGCGGTGGCGAGAGCTACGGAATCACCAACAGTTACACGCAGATTTTTGGACTGGGTCAGTCGACCTCCAACCTAAGTCACATCCGGGTGGAGTGGCCTTCGGGCAACGTGATGGAGTACCGGGCTCCTCCTCCCGATTCGTATGTGTATCTGCGTGAGGAAGGATGTATGGTGAGTTCTCCTGCTGCGCCCTGTGTGGCTACGTGCCAATGTGTACCCATCACCGTAACCGTTATTCAACCGTAATTAATTATCGAATGAATCTTATGAAAAAGTATCTACTCTTACTATGTCTGCTGGGGTGTTCGCTGGTAACACTGGCCCAGCAGACTGTGAGTGGTGTAGCGAATACCTATGCACCAGTTTCAGCTATTGCTAGTGGTAATGTTATAACAATAGGCGCTAATAGCGGTGCTGCTCACTCTTGGGCTGTTGGTGATTATGTATTAGTAGCCCAGATGACAGGTAATACGGATGTTTTCGCAGGGCACTACGATTATGCCAAAGTAACGGCTGTATCAGGTTCTAATATAACTGTAACTCCTTTAAGCGGAAATACTACACTAAGTACCCGGTATGATCCTACTGGTGAGAAAGTGCAGTTAGTATGGGTACCGTACAGTGCAACAGGATTTATAGTAACATCGACCTTAACACCGCTTGCCTGGAATGGTAATGTGGGCGGCATTGTTTCATTACTCACCCCTGGGTCTGTTTCTTTAGGTGGGAATATTGATGCGTCCTGTAAAGGCTTCCGTCCTTCAGACACGAATCTATTAACAGGGAATAACATTTATTACGCAGGTGGGCCAGGTGGTACTTACACTGGTGGTGGAGCATCAGGTGGCAGTTATGGAGCAATTGGATATACGAGTGGTTGGGATAACTATATACCCGCTATTCCATCTACCTATAAGGGAGGGACTCCCGGGTTAATGTCTGGCAATGGAGAAAGTACCAAAGGTGGAGCTGGCGGTGGGGCTGGGGTTGGAGCTGCGGGTGGTGGCGGTGGCGGTGGTTGGAATGGTGGTGGTGGTGGTGGTGGTGCATCACCGTCTAAAGGTGGTTGCGGTGGGCAGGGGAATAAGGCCCCTGGAGGAGTAGGAAGTATAGCAGGAGTAGGAGGTACGAGTGGAACTGATGGGGGAAGTGTAGCGTATCAGGCCTCAGGTGGAGGAGGAGGTGGTACTTATGCCGGTGGTGGTGGTGGCGGATCGGGAACTTTTGGGTCGGCTGGTGTAAGTAATGGAGGCCAAGCTGGAGAGTTGGGAGGTGCTGGAGGATCAACAGGCCAATATGGTAGCGGTGGTGGTGGTGCTGGTGGAAATGGAGTTGAAACGTACAGTACATATGCTCTCCTGGCTCCCGGTGGAGCAGCTTATACTAGACCGCAATCAGGCTATATTAATTTTTTAAATACAACTAATCCACGGATTTTAATGGGTGCCCCGTCTTCGTTATCAAGTGTAGGTGGCGGGATTGTGTTGATTCAGGCCAGCACTCTTAATAGTAATGGGTATACAATTACGGCAGATGGTTGTAATGGCGCGCAAGCGCAACCCACAAATATACAATATGCTGATGGTGGTGCTGGTGGAGGTAACATCATTTTGGATGTTATGAATGTAAATACTGCCCTTTCGGTTTCAGCAAAAGGAGGTAATGGGGGAAATGGAGTAGATATAACTGGTAACTACATGAATGGTGGTGCTGGTGGTGGTGGTGGTGGTGCCATCTGGGTATATTCGGCATCTTCGTCAAACAATATAAATTCAACTGCTACCGCACCGACTGTTCCCAATGTGACATTCAATATCGCAGGAGGAACTGGCGGGATTGCGCATGATATAGCGAGTTTTAAGCAGCCTAATTTCGGTGCTGATGGGGGCTGTGGTGGTGCGGGTATCGTGTATGCCAGCCCCTTTTCACTAGTTCCGTTTTGTTCTCCACCCTCCTATACGGCTACGGCTACAGCAGCTACCTGTACGGGTAGTACGGCCAATAGCAACGGCACCATTACCCTCACGGGCTTTGCCACGGGTGCCCGCTATCAGTACTCGCTCGGTAGCACCTTTGGCACGGGTATCCCGGCCACCATTGCGGCTGTGCCCAGTGGTGGGGTAATCACCAACACGCTGGCCAATCCGGCTACCGCACAGGTCTACACCGTCCGGGTCTACGACCCCGCCGACGACACCTGTTTCACCGATAAGCAGGTCACGCTCAATCCAACCACGTGTAGCGTCCCCTGTACGTCGCCCAACTGTATTACCACCATTAATGTCGTTATCAAGTAACCCCCGGTATCTATGAACGCATCGAACGCAACCATCTGGTTACGAGCCAGGGTATTAAGTCCGCCCTGGTTATGGACCATCCTGTTGATCGCTATAGGACTAATAGAGCCCGGGTTGAATCAGGCCAGGGCTCAGACCGCCAACTGTCCAACCTATCGGATCTGTTCGGGTCAAACCGCTACCTTAACGACGGCACCGGGGCTTACCAATATAAAATGGTATAAAGACGGGGCTGTGATTGCGGGAGCCACCTCGGCGACCTATACAACCAGTCAGCCCGGGGCTTATGCCTATGCGGGCTACAATACAGCCTCGGCTTGTCGGGATTCGCTCTGTTGCCCCATTACGCTGGTAGCCAGCACACCGTATCAGTTGTGCCTGGGCCAGTCGATGACCTTAACGGCAGCTACGAACCTGACGAATATGAAATGGTACCGTGACGGCACCTTGATTGCAGGAGCCACATCGGCCACCTATTCAACGACCCAAACGGGGACCTATACCTATGCTGGCGACAATGCCGCCACGGGTTGCCGGGATACTCTATGCTGTCCGCTGATTGTGAACGGCTGTTCCGCTAGTCTGGGCGACTATGTGTGGCTGGATACCAACCAGAACGGTCAGCAGGACGCGGGCGAAACGGGTGTAGCCAGTGTAACGGCGGTACTCTATAACGCCACGACGAATCAACCACTGAGTACGACCGTGACCGACGCCAATGGCAAATACCTGTTTACGAACTTGTACCCGGGCAGCTACTACGTGAAGTTCACCGCCCCCTCGGGCACGACCTTCACCTCAGCCAACGTGGGCAATGACGCCACCGACAGCGATGCGGGGGTAGGTGGTCAGACGGGCGTCTACAGTCTGACCGCGGGTCAACAGGATCTAACCGTGGATGCGGGGCTAATTCCGTTGAAAGCCAGCCTGGGGGACTACGTGTGGCTGGATACGAATCAAAATGGGCAGCAGGATACAGGCGAAACGGGTGTGGCCAGCGTAACGGTAACCCTTTATAACGCCACGACGAATCAACCGCTGAGCACCACGTTGACCGACGCCAACGGCAAGTACTTGTTTACCAATCTGGACCCGGGTAGTTACTACGTGAAGTTCACTGCCCCCTCGGGTATGACCTTCACCTCAGCTAACGTGGGCAATGATGCCACCGATAGCGATGCGGGCGTAGGCGGTCAAACGGGTGTGTACAGTCTGACCGCAGGTCAGCAGGATCTAACCGTGGATGCGGGGCTAATTCCGTTGAAAGCGAGCCTGGGGGACTACGTGTGGCTGGATACGAATCAAAATGGGCAGCAGGATGCGGGTGAAACGGGTGTGGCCAGTGTGACAGCGGTGTTGTACAACGCTACCACCAACCAGCCCATTAGCACCACGCTGACCGATGCCAATGGCAAATACTTATTTACGAATTTAGATCCAGGCAGTTACTACGTGAAGTTCACCGCCCCCTCGGGCATGACCTTCACCTCAGCTAACGTGGGCAATGATGCCACCGACAGCGATGCGGGCGTAGGCGGTCAAACGGGTGTGTACAGTCTGACCGCAGGTCAGCAGGATCTAACCGTCGATGCGGGCCTGATTCCTGTACAGGTGTTTGACCTGGCGTTGGTGAAGAAACTGGCTACGGGTCAGTCGGCCAACGTAACACCGGGTAGCAGTGTGACCTTCACTATCACGGTCTACAACCAGGGCAACGTGGATGCGACCAACGTGCAGGTGACCGACTACATCCCAACGGGGCTGACCCTGAACGATGGTTCCTGGACGGCGAGTGGTGGCAAAGCGACGCTCAACAGCTTGATTGCCAGCCTGCCAGCGGGCCAGAGCACCACCCGCAACATTGTCTTCACGGTAGGTTCGGGAGTAACGGGCAGTGTGACCAACACGGCTGAGATCAGCAGTGCCAGCAATGTACCGGGTCTGCCTGATAAGGACTCTACGCCGGACAATGATCCGACCAACGACGGTACACCCGTTAACGACGACACCACGGGCGATCATAAGAACAACCCCTCGCAGGATGAGGACGATTCCGACCCTGAGGTGATTAATGTGAACCCAGCTCCGGTGTTTGACCTGGCGTTGGTGAAGAAGCTGGCTACGGGTCAGTCGGCCAACGTAACGCCGGGTAGCAGTGTGACCTTCACGGTGACGGTCTACAACCAGGGTAACGTGGATGCGACCAATGTCCAGGTGACGGATTACATCCCAACGGGGCTGACCCTGAACGATGGTTCCTGGACGGCGAGTGGCAGCAAAGCGACGCTCAACAGCGTGATTGCCAGTCTGCCAGCGGGCCAGAGCACCACCCGCAACATTGTCTTCACGGTGGGTTCGGGAGTAACGGGCAGTGTGACCAACACGGCTGAGATCAGCAGTGCCAGCAATGTACCGGGTCTGCCTGATAAGGATTCCACGCCGGACAATGATCCGACCAACGACGGCACACCCGTTAACGACGACACCACGGGCGATCACAAGAACAACCCCTCCCAGGATGAGGACGATTCCGACCCTGAGGTGATCAATGTAACGCCAGTAGCGAAAGCCTCTCTGGGGGACTACGTGTGGCTGGATACGAATCAAAATGGGCAACAGGATGCGGGTGAAACGGGTGTGGCCAGTGTGACAGCGGTGTTGTACAACGCTACCACCAACCAGCCCATTAGCACCACGCTGACCGATGCCAATGGCAAATACTTATTTACGAATTTAGATCCAGGCAGTTACTATGTGAAGTTCACCGCCCCCTCGGGCATGACCTTTACCTCGGCTAACGTGGGTAATGACGCTACGGATAGTGATGCGGGCGTCGGTGGCCAAACTGGTGTCTATAGCCTGACAGCGGGTCAGCAGGATCTGACCGTCGATGCGGGTCTGATACCCGTATCGACACCCTGCGTACCGGCCAGCTATACCCTGTGTGGGGCAAAGACCTCCTTTACCCTGACAGCGGGCAGTATGTATACCAATGTACAGTGGTACAAAGATGGGGTAGCCATACCGGGTGCCACGTCCATCGATTATGTGGCTACAACAGCTGGTTTATACAGTTACACGGCGACGGATGCGTCGGGCTGTAGTACCAGCCTGTGTTGCCCCATCAGTATTACCGTCTGTGCCCCAGTCTGTGAGAAGCCGATCCTGTCGCTGGTCAACCCGACTTGTAGCGGCAATGGCTATTACAGCGTGTCGCTAATTAGCAGCACGGCCAGTCTGATGGTCAGTGCCGGGCAACTGAGCGGAGCGTCGATTATCAATATCCCCATCGGCACGCCTGTGAGCGTGACGGCCAGCAACGGCGTAGGTTGCTACAACGTACTGACGGCCGATTCACCGACTGATTGTGCCAACAATGGAGGAAATAACTGCACACCGCCTAAGTTGTCGGTGGGTCAGCCATTGTGTCAGGGCACGGGCTTCTACACGGTGAGCTACCGCCTGACAGGCGTGGGCAGTGTGAGCAGCAATGTGGGTCAGGTCAATACCGCATCGCGGGTGATTGAGAATATACCGGTGGGCACCAATGTGGTGGTGACGGCCAGTGGCAGCGGCACCTGTGTGACGCG
>NZ_KB893220.1:16944-17549 GCF_000374025.1 Spirosoma panaciterrae DSM 21099
CTGGCCCAGTGCGGTCAGGCCAACGGCATCGCCACAGTGGTGGTGAATGCGGGCAGCGGAGTGGCTCCCTATAGCTACCAGTGGACCAATGCCAGTGGCAGTGTGGTGAGCAGCAGCAGCCTGGCGACGGGTCTGGCGGCTGGTACCTACACCGTGACGGTGACCGACAGCAAGGGCTGCACAGGTCAGAAGCAGATCACCATCTCTTCGACCAGTGCCCCGGTGATTCTGGCTCAGGCCAGCCCGACCTCCTGTGGTGCTCCTAATGGCAGCGCCAGCGTGCAGGTCAGCAATGGCAATGGCAGCTACACCTATCAGTGGAGCACCTCGGCGGGCATCGTGGTGGGCAGCAGTGCCAGCGTGATGAACCTGGCGGCTGGCACCTACACGGTACGTGTGAGTGATGGCAGTGGTTGCAGCAGCACCACCAGCGTGGTGGTGGGCACCTCCAGCCCGGTCAATGTGGTGGCTAGTGCCCAGAACGCGGTCTGTGGTCAGGCCACGGGCAGCATCAGTCTGCAGGTCAGTGGGGGTAGTGGTTCCTACAGCTACCAGTGGCGCAACGCGGCTGGGGTGGTGGTGGCCACCAGCCAGAACCTGGTGAA
>NZ_KB893220.1:18275-18736 GCF_000374025.1 Spirosoma panaciterrae DSM 21099
GGTCAGGTCAATACCGCATCGCGGGTGATTGAGAATATACCGGTGGGCACCAATGTGGTGGTGACGGCCAGTGGCAGCGGCACCTGTGTGACGCGGCTGACGGTGGTNAGCCCCGTTTCGTGTGCCAACCCCTGTGAGAACCCGGCCATCACGTTGAGTGGTCCGGAGTGTGTAGCGGGCAGTGCCAGCTATGAAGTGAGTTACACGGTGGCTGCGGGTACGANTNTNCNGGTNAGTCAGGGTATGGCCAGCAATGGGGTAATCAGTGGCATCCCATCGGGNATTCCGNTGAGTGTGACGGTAACAACGGCCAATGGCTGTCAGCCCATGGTCGTGATTGTTCCCCCAGCNTCNTGCACCGTGTGTACGGCGCTGGGTCTGAACACGGGCACCACGCTGGCCCAGTGCGGTCAGGCCAACGGCATCGCCACAGTGGTGGTGAATGCGGGCAGCGGAGTGGC
>NZ_KB893220.1:20641-22281 GCF_000374025.1 Spirosoma panaciterrae DSM 21099
ACGGCGCTGGGTCTGAACACGGGCACCACGCTGGCCCAGTGCGGTCAGGCCAACGGCATCGCCACAGTGGTGGTGAATGCGGGCAGCGGAGTGGCACCCTACAGTTACCAGTGGACCAATGCCAGCGGCAGTGTGGTGAGCAGCAGTAGTATTGCTCAGGGCTTAGCACCGGGTGTCTACACCGTGACGGTGACCGACAGCAAGGGTTGCACAGGTCAGAAGCAGATCACCATCTCTTCGACCAGTGCCCCGGTGATTGTCGCCCAGGCCTCACCCACTTCCTGTGGACAGGCCAACGGCAGCGCCAGCGTGCAGGTCAGCAGTGGAGTCGGCAGCTATAGCTACCGCTGGACCAACAGCGCCGATGTGCTGATGGGCACCAGTGCCAGCCTGAATGGCCTGCCTGCGGATACCTACACGGTAAGCGTGAGTGATGGCAGTGGCTGCAGCAGCACCACCAGCGTGGTGGTGGGCACCTCCAGCCCGGTCAATGTAGTGGCTAGTGCCCAGAACGCGGTCTGTGGTCAGGCCACGGGCAGCATCAGCCTGCAGGTCAGTGGGGGTAGTGGTTCCTACAGCTACCAGTGGCGCAATGCGGCTGGGGTGGTGGTGGCCACCAGCCAGAACCTGGTGAACGTGGCTCCGGGCAACTACAACGTCACGGTGAGTGACGCGGCCGGTTGTACGGCGGTGGCTTCGGCCAACATCTCTAACCTGGCAGGTCCCCAGGTGAGTGGGGTAGCCACGAATGTGAAGTGCTTTGGTACCCAGACGGGTAGCGTGGTGCTGAGCGTAACGGGGGGTACTCCGCCAATTGGCTATGTGTGGAGCAACGGTTCGACCAGCAAAGATCTGGTAAATGTAGGGGCGGGGGTGTATACGGTAACGGCTCGGGATGCCAACGGGTGTATGGCGGTACAGAGCTTCACCATCAGTCAGCCCAGCGAGATTGCGGCCGTCTTCCAGCCGACTCAGCCCACCTGTACGAGTGTGAACGGGGGTAGTGTGAGTCTGGTGAGCATCAGTGGGGGCACGGCTCCGTATAGTTATACGTGGAGCAACGGCAGTACGGCCGCTAGTATCAATAACTTGAGTGGGGGCACGTATATGCTCACCATCAAGGATGCGGCTGGTTGTGTGGCCTCGCCGGTAGCGATTCTGCTGACACCGACGGGCTGTAACAACCCGGTCTGTGAGAAGCCAGTGCTGACGGTGGGTAGTCCGGTGTGTAACCCGGCTGGTGGCACCTACAGTGTGAGCCTCTACAGCAGCACAGCGAGTGTGGTGGCCAGCAGTGGGACGGTGAATCTGTCGGCCTGGATGGTGAGTGGTATTCCAGTGGGCACGCCTGTAAGCATCACGGCCAGCAATGGAGTGGGTTGCTACAACGTCTCGATGGTCGATTCACCGACCGATTGTGCCAACAATGGAGGAAATAACTGCACACCGCCCAAGTTAACGGTGGGTCAGCCGCTGTGTCAGGGCACGGGCTTCTACACGGTGAGCTACCGCCTGACAGGCGTGGGCAGTGTGAGCAGCAATGTAGGTCAGGTCAATACCGCATCGCGGGTGATTGAGAATATACCGGTGGGCACCAATGTGGTGGTGACGGCCAGTGGCAGCGGCACCTGTGTGACGCG